>NZ_JBICKS010000040.1:0-1109176 GCF_043104415.1 Delftia sp. WSY_16
TGATGCCCCCCGGGTTGGATGTGGCGGTGTAGGTGACGGCTGCACCCCCCGTGAAGGCGGGCGCGGTAAAGCTCACCGTGGCCTGGGCATTGCCGGCCGTGGCCGTGCCGATGGTGGGCGTACCGGGGGCGACGGCGTTCACGACAAAGCTCTGCGCGACCTGGGGTGCGGCGCCGATGGCGGCATCGCCGGCCTGGTCGGCTGCAACGGTGCAGGTGCCTGCGGTCACGAAGGTCAGTGCGCCTGTCGGAGTGACGGTACACACGCCCATGGTGGACGAGGCGAAGGTCACCGGATAGCTGGCCCCTGCGCTGGAGCTGGCCGCCAGTGTCGGCGTGGTGCCGAAGTTCTGGGCGCCGGGATTGGCGAAGGTAATGGTCTGCGTGCCCTTGGGGATGACGGTATTGGTCGTGGCTGCTGCGCTGGTCAGGCCGGCGCCGTTGGTGGCCGTGACGTTGAAGCTGTAGCTGATGCCATTGGTCAGGCCGGGCACGGTGATGGTGCAGGCTGTCGGCCCCGTGCAGTATCCGGTCTGGCCTCCGCCCCCGCTGGCCACTGCGTTATAGGTGGAGATGGCCGAACCGCCGTTGCTGGCCGGGGCAGCGAATGTGATGGAGGCCTGGGCATTGCCGGCCGTGGCCGTGGCACCCGTGGGAGCACCGGGGGCCACCGGAACGGCGACCGTGTGAGTCCCGCCGCTGTTGAAGGACGCAGGCGGCCCGTTGCCCACGCTGTCGGCGATGTTGGTGCTGCCGTTCAGGTTGATCTTGATGGTGCCGGTGCCCGTGATGCCCGAAACGTTGACGTTGACGGAGCTGCCCGTGCTGGCCGAGACACTGGATATGGTGCCTGAAGCCGTGCCCGTACCGATCAGGGTGAAGTCGTCGGTGGAGATGTTGGTGACTGGCTTATTGAAGGTTGCCGTGAACGCCACGCTGGCATCGCCCGGGGCTGGCGAGCCGCTGACGGCGATGCTGCTGACGGTGGGGATCAGGGTGTCCACGGTGGCGTTGGCGGTGCTTGCCGTGGTGGTGATGTTGCCGGCGTTATCCGCGGCGCTGATGCTCGCATTGAGGTTGTTTCCTGCAACGCCAGCCTGGAGCGGGTGGGTGGCTGTCCAGATCCCGGCGGCGTTGGTGGCCGGTATGGCCACCGGGCCGTTGAAGGCGGACAGGTTGATGGACACTGCACTGATGGTGTCAGTGTTGTTGTCGCCCGCAGCAGTGTTGTTCCACTGGGCGGTCACGGTGTCACCGGCCTTGAAGGCGCCGCCCACGCCGGACGCTCCCGACAGGGCGATGTTGCCAGGGGTGACGACAGGAGCAATGGTGTCTACCGTGGCATTGTTCGTGCCTGCCGTTGTTGCGGGACCATTGCTGTTGCTTGCCGTGACGGATACGTTGCGATTCGTGGCATCGATGGCGCCAGCCGACAGCAAATGGGTCGCTGTCCAGATGCCTGCAGAATTGAGAGCCGCCACCGAAGCGCCGCCACCGAACTGGGACAAATCGAAGTTGACGCCTGTGATCGGTGTGGCGTTGTAGTCTCCGCTGGCAGTGTTGTTCCAGCGTGCCGTGACGGTGTCACCTATCTTGAACGCTCCGCCTGTTCCCGTGGCTCCTGTCAGGCTTATGTGGTCAATGGAGATGCGTGGCGAGTTCTGCGCCCCTGCGATCGTGAAGCCGCGGAATTCGAAGTCGGCGAACTTGTTTGCCGGGCAGGCGCCACCGTCCCCGCCGCAATCCACATAGAGCTTGAAGCCTTTGAGTTTCTTGCCACTGAAATCGGCAAGCTGGGTTGCCGTGAAGGTGAACGCTTCTCCTGGCGTGGCGCTGCCGTTGATGGTGCTGGACGTGACCGTGCCACCGGATGCCAGCATCCCCACGATACGCACGTTGGTGAACTGGCTGACGGCACCATATTCACCGGCTGACAGGCCCGTCAGCTCGAACTTTGTGGTGTTGATATCGTCCGCTCTGAGATAGAAGTAGGTGCCGGTCGCAGTCCCTCCGTTCTGGATGTAGGCGGCGAAGGGCGCAGCTGAATATATTTGCAGTCCCAGTTGTGTATGTGTGCTGTCCCAGGCGGAGACGCGAAAATCCGTCTGGACTAGATCGAGGCTGTTGACGCTGAAGCTGGAGAAAGACTTTGGTCCGTCACTGGCCAGCAGCACGCCCGAGAAATCAGCCAGAGCCTTGTCCGAAAACGCCAGCTGTGTATCGACGTGGCCGCGCCGCACCTCCAGCTGCCAATCTCCACCCTGGGCCAGGTTGCCTGTGGCATTGCTGGACGCCGCCACGTCCAGCTGCGTTGCATGCTGCACGATGTCCAGCAGTTGCTCGCCTTCGGGCGTGGCTGCGAGATCGCAGCCGTAGAACAGCAGGTCACCGCCGGGACGCACGGCATTGCGCAGTGCGGCCAGCGATTCGATCTCGCCCTTGACGCTTTCGGCCGTGATGCGGCTGCTGCCCAGCAGCAGCACGCCGGCCTCGGCATGCGAGACCACGTGGATGGCTGACAGATTTTTGAACGAAGCCAGGGCCTGGACCAACTGGGGCAGGCCGGGGCGCGAGGCATCGATCTCCACCATCTGCACGCCGGGCTTGAGCGCACGCTGCAGCACGGCCCGGTCCTGCACGGCAGAGTCCACGATCACCAGTTCGCTGACGGGCGACGCCACGACGATCTCCAGCTCTCCCGGGGGGCGAGGCCGCAGGTCGCGCGCCGGCGCGGCACTGCGGGACAGGGGCAGGGCGGTCTGCTCGCCATAGTCCTGGGGCGATCTCAGGTACGAGCGCAGGTACGAGCCCGCTGCCGGGCCTGCGGAACCCAGCAGGCCCAGCGGAAGCAGTGCGGCGGAGAAGCCGCCAAGGAATGTGGTGCCTATCATGGTGTTCCTCTCTGTGTTTCGGTGTCCGTCGCGGACGCTCTCTTGCTGGCGATGATGTGGGCCGAGGTGCCGGTGGTGTCCTGCCAGAAGTCCATGGCCTGGTACCTGGCAAACAGGTCGGGCGGCAGGATGCTGCGGCGCGGCTTGAAGGCCACCTTCCGGCGCACGTCGTGCAGGCCCTTGACGCCCAGTTGCAGGTCGAACTCGCTTTCGGAGTACTCGACGGCATTGAAGTCGTGGGCGAAGGCCTCTTCGCCGAGAAATTGGTAGATGAGTTCCACCGTGCGCCGGGGGTGCTGGGTGAGCAGGTCGTAGTCCACGATCAGCAGGCGCTCGGAAAACTCGCCGTAGTAGGCTTCCTTGAGCGCGGTCCATGCGCTGCCCACGGCACCGGCCACATGGATGAGCGACTCGCAGCGGCTGTACACCGTCTGGCGCGAGGCCGCGTTGAACATGCGGCTGTAGTCGAAGGGGTTCCTGCGGTAGATGGTCTCGAAGCTGTCCATGACCCATGCCGGATTGCGCACGCAGCACACCATCCTGAAGTCGGGCACCAGTTCCACGAGCTGGTGCATGCGTGCCGTCCACTGGCGGTTGGTGTCGAAGAGGACGGGCTGCTGCTGGCCGGCATAGTAGGCATCGACGATGGCCCGGCAGATGGCCTTGCGCCGGGCCTCGTCGAAGAAGGCGTGGGATTCGCTGCCGGCGCCCATCTGCTCGAGGGCGCCGTTGACCAGCCCCGCCACGGGACTGCTCATCGCGGCGTGAAAGCGCGGGTTCTGCCGCAGGATGCCCGCGAGCAGCGTGGAGCCCGAGCGCGGCAGGCCAGAGATGAAATGCAGTGTGCGTGGCATGGGCTGCGGCACGTCAGTTACGTGAGGGGAAGACGCCTTGCAACGCAATGCAGAAGTTCAGCACGAGAAAGGGCTGGCGATTCTCATGCGCGGTGTTGCCTCCGGCCGGAGTCAGCATGTTGGGAGCCATGGCGGCGCTGGGCGTGCCGTTGGTTCGCATGTACCGCACGACCCCAGTACCCCCCCGACCGTCGAACGTCAGGTAGGACGTGCTGTCAGGCGCTGCCTGGGTGCCTGGATTGTTCAGCCCGGTCAGCAAATGGTTGTGCTGGGGCATTTCAGTGGTCAGCAGCGTGACGGAATCAGTGCCTTCCGTGGAGCCGATGTTCCAGGACTGCTGCGGGTCGGCTCCGGTGACGACATGGCCTATCAGATTGGGCAGGCCGAAGGTTGTGGTTCCGTTGCCGCCATAGAAGGTTCCGATGATGGAAAACAATGCGGGGTTGGACTGGATGGCCAGCAACTGGCCATTGCACAGCGCCCAGTTCTTGGGGGCGAAGTTGAACGGAAATTGGCGAATTTCGCCGATGAAAGCGTCCATTGTGCTGTCCTAGTTCCTGGAGGGGTAGATGCCGTAGAGCGCAATGATGTAATTCATCGCCATGCTGGGCATGATGTTGTCGTGCGGTTGGCTGTTGCCTGCGACCGTGACCGATGCGGGTGCCATGGTCTGTGGGTTGGCCCCTGCCACCGGCTGTGGCGCATAGAAGAGATCGGACCCGTTTTGTGCAGGCACCAGCCCTGTGGCCTGTGCTGCGGTAGCCAGGGAGGTGCTGGCGACAAGACCGTGGGAATGGGTGGGGATCTGGTTTGTCGTGAGCGAGACCTGTGCCACTCCGAACTGCTGACCCACGGCGCGACTGGTCAGCCCCGGGCCTGCTCCCTGCCCCACGGGCACGCGGGATCGAAGGTCCGGCAGCTTGAAGGTGGTTTGCCCGTCTCCTCCGTAGATCGTTCCCAGCAGCGAGTACAGGGCGTCGTATTCAGAGATGTTGAGCGTCGCGCCATCGCACAGGTGCCAGCCTGCGGGTGCAAAACTGCCTGCGAACAGGCGGATCTCTCCAAGGTAATAGTCCATTGCGTATTCCTGTGGGCGCGTGTCAGTTGCGCGAAGGGTAGATGCCGGTCAGCGCGATGCACGGTGTCAGCACCAGCGAGGGTTGGCAGTTCTCGTGCGGCTGATTGCCGCCGGTGTTGGAGACGCTGGCCGGCGCGATCGGCTGCTGGCCAGCGGTGCCTGGTGCATAGAAATTGGTGGGGGCGCTGGTGGCCACGAGCGTGGCCGTGGCCATGCTGTTGTTGCTGAACGCGGGCGCATCCCCGCTGTCCGTGCTTGCCATGACGAAGTGGGTGTGCTGGGGAAGATTGTTGGCGACCAAGGTGACGCTTTCCACGCCACCGGGCAAGCCTTGCTGCAAGCCGCCGCCCGTGTGCCGTGCGACCCGGCCACGAAGATCGGGAAGCGCGAAGGTAGTGCTGCCGTTTCCGCCGAATTGCGTACCCAGCAGCGAGAACAGTGCCTGGTTCTGGTTGATGGCCAGAATCTGTCCGGCGCACATCGCCCATCCCTTGGGAGGCCAGCCATAGGGATACAAGCGGATTTCTCCAATGAAGTTTTCCATGGAAGCGTTGCCTTTCTGTTATCGCTTTGTGGGGGTGCAGGAGGGGTATGAAGGTGTTCAGGCGGCAGGCGGATGCCAGGCCATGCCCAGTTGAACGGCATCGATGCCCGATGACGCGAAGCCCAGCCGGGCGTACAGCCTTTGCGCGCCGTGGTTGGCTGCATCGACGCTCAGCGTGACCCGGCGGCCCAGCACGGCGGCACTGCCTTGCACCCAGCGCAGCAGAGCCGCGCCGTATCCTTGTCCGCGTACGGCAGGCGTGATCACGATGTCCACGATGTGCAGGTCCGCTCCGTTGTCATGCACCGTCAGTGCGCCTATGGGCACGCCCCTTTCCTGCACGATGAGGCGGGGTGCGCCGGCAAAGCGGCGCTGGTAGTCGGCCTGCTGGAAGTCGTACTGCTGGTCCAGCAGCTGGGCGAGGGCGGCCCCGGGCAGTGGCAGGGATTGCAGGTGCGGGCGCGCGGAGAGAAACAGTGCGCGCTGGAAGTTGCGGTCTTCGGGTTCAGCGGGACGGGTGAACAGGCCGGGGGGGCGCAGCGCTTCAAGCAGCATGCAGGGCCTCCGCATCCATCAGGGGTTGTGCGCACTGCAGCAGCTGTGCGTGCAGCGGGCCCAGGCGCGCTTCGATATCCTGGCGATCGCTTGCGCCAAAGACGGCTGCCTTGTCCTGCCCATCAGGCGAGAAGCGTTGGTCCAGCGCCTTGGCATGCTGGCTGAGGCGCACGGCGATGCGCTGGCGTGCGGCCTCGCTCGCATGAAGGCCGAAGCGCCGGGCTATCTGCTCCATGGCCCCGGCACCCAGCTGGCTGTAGTGCAGCACAGGAACGCCCTGGCTTTCGTGCAGGCCCCGCATCTGCTCCATCAGTGCCTGCAGCACGCGCATGCGATGGTCGAGCATAGAGACAAAGGGTTGGCTGCTCCTGCCGCAACAGAACACCGGACTGGCGCCAGCCAGCGACGGGTCGCCTGACATGTGCCGGCCGGCCTGCCTGTGGTGCGAGGCCAGGATCTCCACAGGATCGCGCACCAGCATCAGGCTGGGCACCTCGGGGTAGAGGTCCTGCAGTAGCTCCCACTGGAAGATGTCCCAGGCATTCCACTTGACCACAAGGTCATGGCGCCCAGGCACGGCGACGGTGATTGCCGACACCAGACCGGCAATGCCCTCGCGCTTTTGCGCACGGTCCAGCGAGGTGTCCAGCAGCAACTCGGTGAACACCGGCGGCTCCGACAGAACCAGCGTGCTGTCCAGCTCGGAAAGGCTGCCCGAGACCAGGGTGGAGCCGCAGCGCGAGAGGTGGAAGATGAAGCCGGCAGGCCGATGGCCCCAGCGCCTGGGAGCGCTGGCTGCGCACAGCTCGGCCAGCGGCGTGCGTGGCCGGATGAACTGATTCAGCAGCCTGCGCTGCAGGCAGCGGCTGATGTACTCGTCATGGAACGGCTCGGTGGCAGGACCGTCCGGCAGGCACCACTGGATGCTGCGCGTGCGTGCCTCATACCTGTGTGGAAGCCAGCCACCGGCCAGCAGCGCGGTGGCTGGCACGGCAGCCTCCTTGCTCAACTGCTCCAGAGTCTGGATGAGCCGGGCATCGCCCCAGCCGTGAAGACGCCACAGCAGCCGCAACTGGGCGAGCACCGATTCCACACTTCCAGCCCGCTCAAACAAGGCCTGCTGCGACGGGCTTGCGATCAGTGCGGCAAAAGCGACCTGCAGCTCATGCATAGGCCTGCCCCTTGCCGATGCGGTCGGCCAGCCAGGCGTTGGCAATGCAGTCGATGACCAGATGGGTGCGGTCCTGCGTGCTCTGGTTCAGCACTTCATGCGTGGCGTCGGCATTGAAGTACCAGAGCTCTCCTGGGGCCATGGGGATCTCCAGGCCTTCCACGATGAATCGCACATCGGGGTGTGTGTAGACGGGCACGTGCAGTCGCGCCTGGCCATGCTCCAGGCTCAAGCCATGGTCGCGATGGGGCTTGATGGATGAGCAGGCCTTCAGCTGCATCAGGCGCACGGAGCGCAGCGGGCATTGCAACTGGTCCAGCACCTCGCGCATCGCCGGGCTGTGCTGCAGCGAGGGCAGATCGTCCCATTCTTCGTCAGGCGCCTCGATGGAGAAGCTCTGAAGAAGGGGGTGGGCCGCCACATGCTGGCGCTGGCAGCGCAGCGGCACCACGCGCCATGCACCTTCGTAGCCGCGGTGGTTCACATGGTCACACCAGTGTGAGGACAGCAGCGCATCGACCTCGTCCCGCAGTCCCTGCAGCCGTACCTCGGCCTCCAGCCGGGCAAACAAGGGTGCGTCGGCGCATGCGTCGGCAGGTGTGCAAGACGGAATGGCCCTGGCATTCATTGCAGTGCCTTGGCCAGCGGCAGGGGTGAGTTCACCAGCGGCACCACGCCACATGCTGCCGGGCCTGGTTCGGCCGCCTGCTCCATCTGCAGCAGCGCCTGTATGCGCGAGACGCAGGCAGCGATGCTGAGCTGGTGCGTGGCCAAGGCCAGGTCCGGAGCCGGGGGGGCCTCGTAAGGAGAGTCGATGCCGGTGAACTGGCGCAGCTCGCCGCGGCGCGCTTTCCTGTACAGGCCCTTGGGGTCGCGCTGCTCGGCGACGGACAGGGGGACATCCACGAAGATCTCGAAGAAGTCGCCCTTGTCGAACAAGGCCCGTGCAGCATCGCGCTCGGCCCGGAAAGGGGAGATGAAGGCGGCGATCACGATGGTTCCCGCATCCACGAACAGCCGTGCGACCTCTGAAACCCTGCGGATGTTCTCTGCACGGTCTTCGTTGGAGAAGCCCAGATCGCGGTTCAGGCCCTGGCGGATGTTGTCGCCATCAAGCACATAGGTGCGTCTGCCGGCGGCATGCAGGCGGGCCTGCAGCGCATTCGCGATTGTCGATTTGCCAGATCCGGAAAGACCGGTGAGCCATATGGCGCATGCCCTGTGTCCATGCAGATTTTCCCTGTCTTGCCTTGTAATGCAAAACGGTTGTGCATGTACGTCGGGCGGTGGGGTATGGCCGGAAAATGGCATGGCTTGGATGGGAAAGCGGGAAAACGAAAGACGGGTCAATCGGACAGGGCGAATATCTACGAATTGTTAAGAAATTTCAAGAAAAATTACTGACGGCACCATTCGCTGCTTCGCAATGCGAACGCATCCGTCTCCCCTGGGAAATACGTGTCGTAGCGTCCTGTCAGGGGAGTGGGGAGTGTCAATAGCCATTGGCGATGGTTGTTGGCTATTTATTTGTCTCAAGAAGGTGTTTTCAATAGCTTTTCCTGAAAACGTTTATCGACTATTCTCGCAAATGAGATTCTTGTTGAAATGATTTTTCATTTTCATTAATACCATTTGCTCCAATGAATATCGCTGAAATGAGAGGAAGCCGCGATCATAGGAGACGCACGGAAAGTGGTATATCACTGGAAATAGGTATTTGTATGGGACGCTCCGTTGCCGGCATCAAGTTCATATCGGCTGCCGAGCGTTCCTGCGCGTGCACGGGCCCGCAGCCCTTTTTCCGTCCGGCGCCGGCAGGTCACGTGTGATGGAGGTTGGAAGCAGGACCGCTGCGTGTATTTCGCCCGAACGGGCTGCAGGCGGCGCAGGCGGCAAATGACGGGTCCCGGCTGCGACCCGAAGCAATGGCAGAGGCCGGCCCTGCCTGCGAGCCGTTGCGCGACAGAGGGCTGGCAGCGCTCCTACCGGCAGGACGCAGGGGGGTATGCCCGCGGCAGCATGAAAAAAGCCCCTGGCTCTTGCGAACCAGGGGCTTCCTGTTTGGTGCCGGAGAAAGGAATCGAACCCTCGACCTTCTCATTACGAATGAGCTGCTCTACCAACTGAGCTACACCGGCGACAGAAAAAAATTATAACGGCAAATTCATGCCTCGGAATGGTATTGCGTCACTTTTTCGACTTCGTTCTTCGAGCCGAGGATGACGCTCACACGTTCGTGCAGCTGCGTGGGCTGGATGTCGAGGATGCGCTGCTTGCCGTTGGTGGCGGCGCCGCCGGCCTGCTCGACCAGCCAGGCCATGGGGTTGGCTTCATACATCAGGCGCAGCTTGCCGGGCTTGTTGGGCTCGCGGCGGTCCCAGGGGTACATGAAGATGCCGCCGCGGGTCATGATGCGGTGCACGTCGGCCACCATGGAGGCGATCCAGCGCATGTTGAAGTCCTTGCCGCGCGGGCCTTCCACGCCGGCCAGGCATTCGTCCACGTAGCGCTTGACGGGGGTGTCCCAGTGGCGCATGTTGGACATGTTGATGGCGAATTCCTTGGTGTCCTCGGGGATGCGGATGTTTTCCTGCACCAGCACGAAGGAGCCTTGCTCGCGGTCCAGCGTGAACATGGAGACGCCGTCGCCCACGGTCAGCACCAGGGTGGTCTGCGGGCCGTAGATGCAGTAGCCGGCGGCGACCTGCTGGGTGCCGGGCTGCATGAAGTCCTGCTCGGTCACGCCGGGGTGGCCTTCGGGCTTCTTGAGCACGCTGAAGATGGTGCCGATGGAGACGTTGACGTCGATGTTGGACGAGCCGTCCAGCGGATCGAACATCAGCAGGTACTCGCCGTGCGGGTAGCGGTTGGGCACCAGGTAGATGCCTTCCATTTCCTCGGAGGCCATGGCCGCCAGGTGGCCGCCCCATTCGTTGGCCTCGATCAGCACCTCGTTGGCGATGATGTCCAGCTTCTTCTGGACTTCGCCCTGCACGTTCTCGCTGCCGGCCGTGCCCAGCACGTCGCCGATGGCGCCCTTGTTGACGGATTGGCTGATGCGCTTGCAGGCGCGTGCCACGACTTCCAGCAGCAGGCGCAGCTGGCCGGGGATGAGGCCGTCCACGCGTTGCTGCTCGACCAGGTAGCGGGTCAGGCTGACGTTTTTCTTCATGGGTTCAACTCCTAAAAATCCGGGAGCAGATGCGGCATGGCGTATGCATCTGCTGATGAACAGCATTTCAGTGATTCCTGGCTTGCAGCATAAAACCGGCGCTGCTCAAGCCGGGGACACCGAGGAAGAGCCGCCTCGCACCGAGGGTGTCGTCCCCCTGCAAGGGGGAAGGCGCGAAGCGACTCAGGGGGTGGCTCGTCAATCCGCGAGGGCGCGCGTGACGACTTCACGCACGTCGTTGCTGAGTTCGGCGCGAGCCGCCACGCGGGCGATGGCTTCACGTGCAGCCGTGCGGTAGGGCTCGGCCAGCTTGCTCCAGCGGTCCAGGGCACGCGCCAGGCGGGCGGCGACCTGGGGGTTGATGGCGTCCAGCTCGATGACGCGCTCGCTCCAGAACACGTAGCCCGCCGCGTCGGCGCGGTGGAAGGCGCCGGGATTGGCGCTGCAGTAGCTGAAGATCAGGCTGCGCGCGCGGTTGGGGTTCTTGATCTGGAAGTCGGGGTGCTTCATCAGCTGCTTGACGGCCGGCAGCACGTTGCCGCCACGGTCGCAGGCGCCGCCCTGCAGCGCGAACCACTTGTCCAGGACCAGTGCATCGTGCTGGAACAGCTTGTGGAAACGTGCCAGGGCCTGGGCGGCCAGCGGGTGGCCGCTTTGCACCAGTGCCGTCAGGGCGCTCATGCGGTCGGTCATGTTGCCTGCGTCCTTGAAGCGCTGCAGCGCCTTGCCGGGCCAGACCGTGTCGCCCGAGGCGCGCGCGGCCAGGCACAGCATGGACAGTGCCATGCCGGACAGGGCGCGGCGGCCGGAGCTGACGGGGTCGGGGCGGTAGGCGCCGGTGTCGCTGTGCTCCTGCCATGCCTGCTGCCAGTCGGCCTGCAGTTCGGTGGCCAGTTGCTGGCGCATGGCTTCGCGCACGGCGTGCACGCGCTGCGGATCGACCACGGCCAGCTGCTCGGCAATGTAGCTTTCGCCGGGCAGGGTCAGCATCAGTTCCTTGAAGGCCGCATCCAGCTGCGGATGGCGCAGCACGCCGCGCATGGCCTCGACGAAGGAGGCCGGCAGCAGGGCAGCAGCGATCTGGCCGCTGGCGTCTGCCGTGATGGAGGTGTCGCCAATGGCCTGCAGCGCGATGCGCAGGCCCAGGCGCTGGCCGGCTTCCCAGCGGTTGAAGGCATCCCTGTCATGGGCCAGCAGGGTCAGCAAGGCGGCATCGCTGTCGCTGTGCTGCAGCACCACGGGGGCGCTGAAGCCGCGCAGCAGCGAGGGCACGGGCTCCTGGTCCACGTCGGTGAAGACGAAGCTGTGGCTGGGTTCGGACAGCACCAGCAGGCGGCTGTCGCCGGCTGCCTGCGCATCTTCGCCCTGCAGGCGCAGGGTCAGCGCGCGGCCGTCCTGGCCCAGCAGGCCCATCTGCACGGGGATGACGAAGGGCAGCTTCTCGGCCTGGCCGGGCGTGGGCGCGCAGCTTTGGCTCAGGGTCAGCGTGTAGGTGCGGGCGGCGGCGTCATAGCTGCCTTCGGCGCGCAGCTGGGGCGTGCCGGCCTGGCTGTACCAGCGCTTGAACTGGTCCAGGCGCCGGGCCAGTTCGCTGTCGGGGTTGGCGTCGGCCATGGCCTGGGCGAAGTCGTCGCAGGTCACTGCGTGGCCGTCATGGCGCTCGAAATACAGCTTCATGCCCTTGGCGAAGCCTTCGCGGCCCACCAGGTTGTGCTGCATGCGCACGACCTCGGCACCTTTTTCGTAGATGGTGACGGTGTAGAAGTTGTTGATCTCGATGTAGCTGTCGGGCCGCACCGGGTGGGCCATGGGGCCTGCATCCTCGGGGAACTGGGCGGTGCGCAGCACGCGCACGTCCTCGATGCGCTTGACGGCGCGCGCCGAGGGGCTGCCCGCCATGTCCATGCTGAATTCCTGGTCGCGGAAGACGGTCAGGCCTTCCTTGAGCGACAGCTGGAACCAGTCGCGGCAGGTGACGCGGTTGCCGGTCCAGTTGTGGAAGTACTCGTGGCCGACGACGGACTCGATGTTGGCGTAGTCGGTGTCGGTGGCCGTGGACTGGCTGGCCAGGACGTACTTGGTATTGAAGACGTTCAGGCCCTTGTTCTCCATGGCGCCCATGTTGAAGTCGCTGGTGGCGACGATCATGAAGCGGTCCAGGTCCAGCGACAGGCCGAAGCGGGCCTCGTCCCAGGCCACGCTGGCCATGAGGGAGTTCATGGCGTGCTCGGTCTTCTCCAGGTCGCCGGGGCGCACGAAGACCTGCAGCAGGTGGTCGCGGCCCGCGCGGCTCTTGATCTTTTGCTCGCGCGCAACCAGGTTGCCGGCCACCAGGGCGAACAGGTAGCTGGGCTTGCGGTGCGGATCGGCCCACTTGGCGAAGTGGCGGCCGTCTTCCAGCGCGCCTTGCTCGACCAGGTTGCCGTTGGACAGCAGCACCGGGTACGCGGTCTTGTCGGCGCGCAGCGTCACGGTATACATGGCCATCACGTCGGGACGGTCCAGGAAATAGGTGATGCGGCGGAAACCCTCGGCCTCGCACTGGGTGAAGAACGTGCCCTGGCTCACATACAGGCCCATGAGCTTGGTGTTCTTGGCGGGCGCGCAGGTGGTGAAGATTTCCAGATCGACGGGGTCGCCGCCCTCGGGCAGGTTCTCCAGCACGAGCTGGTCGCCGTCCATCTTGAACGAGGTGCCGCCGCCGTTGACCAGCACGCGCGCAAGGTTCAGTTCATCGCCGTCCAGGCGCAGCGGCTGCGCCGGCACCTCGGTGTTGCGGCGCACGCGCATCTTGTTGAGCACGCGGGTCTTGGCCGGATCGAGATCGAAGGTCAGGTCCACGGTGTCGATCCACCAGGCAGGAGCCTGGTAGTCGGCGCGGTGGATGGCGGTGGCAGGGGCCTGCCCGTCACGCAGTTGCAGCATACAGATTCCTTCCTATGCCAATATCAGGGGACAGAGTCCAAGCCCCTGTGCGGCGGGTGCCGCCCAGGGGCTTGGAACTCAGAGGCCTTGCTTGAGCGAGGCTTCGATGAAAGCGTCGAGGTCGCCGTCCAGCACCTTCTGGGTGGCCGAGATTTCGACGTTGGTGCGCAAATCCTTGATGCGGCTGTTGTCCAGCACGTACGAGCGGATCTGGTGGCCCCAGCCCACATCGGTCTTGGTGTCCTCCAGCTTTTGCTGCTCCACCATGCGCTTTTGCATCTCGTGCTCGTAGAGCTTGGAGCGCAGGCGCTGCCATGCGACGTCGCGGTTGCTGTGCTGGCTGCGGCCATCCTGGCATTGCACGACGATGCCGGTCGGGATGTGCGTCAGGCGCACGGCCGAATCGGTCTTGTTGATGTGCTGGCCGCCGGCGCCCGATGCGCGGTAGGTGTCGGTGCGCACGTCCGAGGGGTTGATCTCGATCTGGATCGAGTCGTCGATCTCGGGATAGACGAACAGCGAGGCAAAGCTGGTGTGGCGGCCGCCCGAGCTGTCGAAGGGCGACTTGCGCACCAGGCGGTGCACGCCGGTTTCGGTGCGCAGCAGGCCGTAGGCGTACTCGCCTTCGATGTGGATGGTCGCGCTCTTGATGCCGGCGATGTCGCCCGGCGTTTCTTCCTCGACCGTAGCCTTGAAGCCCTTGCGTTCGGCGTACTTCAGGTACTGGCGCAGCAGCATGCCGGCCCAGTCGCAGGCTTCGGTGCCGCCGGCGCCGGCCTGGATGTCCACGAAGCAGTTCAGCGGATCGGCTTCCTTGCCGAACATGCGGCGGAATTCCAGTTCCTCGATCAGGGGCTGCAGCTTGGCGGTCTCGCCCTCGATGGTGAGCAGGCCGGTCTCATCGCCTTCTTCCTTGCTCATCTCGAACAGCTCGGCGTTGTCGGCCAGCTCGGTGGTGAGCTTTTGCAGCGTCAGCACGACGCCGTCGAGCAGCTTCTTTTCCTTGCCCAGTTCCTGGGCCTTCTTGGGGTCGTTCCAGACGCTGGGATCTTCCAGCGAGGCATTTACCGTGCGCAGTCGTTCATACTTTGCATCGTAGTCAAAGATACCTCCGTAGATCTGCCGTCCGCTGCGACAGATCTTCGAGGGTGTTGCCGATGAGGTTGATGCGTTCTGCTTCCATGATGTGTTCCGTCTTCTGATGAATGTGTTCTTGGCTGAATCGCCGATTTTCTCATGCTGGGGCACCGTGCCGGGCCAAGCGCCTGTCGCGCGGGGCTGCGGGAGGGCTGCAGACTGGCGAGGGCTTTCAAAACAAGGGCTTGCAGCGGTCGATCATGGCAGATTTGAAGGGCTTGGCCATGGCAGGGGCGTGATCCGCCTGCGAGGCGCCCGGAAAAAAGGCCCGGCCAGCAGGAGCTGGTCGGGCCTTGGCCGGTGTGTCCGCCCCCGGCGGGGCGGGCGAAAACCTGGTTCAGAAGGTTTCCCAATCGTCGTCGGAGGCCGTGCTGGCCGCCTTGGCCTTGGCCCTTGCAGGTGCGGTCACGGCAGGCCGGGCCGGCTGCGCCGGCTGGGCCGGGCGCGCGGCGCCTGCCGGAGCAGGGGTTGCACCGGCTGCACCGGCCGCACCAGTTGCAGAAGGCAGGGCGGCCGATGCGCGTGCGGGCACAGCGCCTTTGGGAGCGGCAGGCGCCAGATGCGGACGGGGCGCCGCCGGTGTTTGGCGGGGCGCTGCCACGGCGGCGGCGTGGTTGACACCGCGGCTGCTGCCCAGCATGCCGGTGGACGGCGAGAGCTTGAACACGCTCACCACCTCGGCCAGAGCCTTGGCCTGGGCCTGCAGGGCGCCGGTGGCCGCCGCCGATTCCTCGACCAGGGCCGCGTTCTGCTGGGTCATCTGGTCCATCTGCGTGACGGCCTGGTTGACCTGCTCGATACCGGCCGTCTGCTCATGGCTGGCGGCCGAGATCTCGCCCATGATGTCGGTCACGCGGCGCACGCTGGCCACGATCTCCTCCATGGTCTTGCCGGCCGAATCGACCTGGGCGCTGCCTTCCTCGACCTTGCCCACCGAGTCGTCGATCAGCTGCTTGATCTCCTTGGCGGCGGCGGCCGAGCGCTGGGCCAGGGTGCGCACTTCCGAGGCGACGACGGCAAAGCCCCGGCCCTGGTCGCCGGCGCGGGCCGCCTCCACGGCGGCATTCAGCGCCAGGATGTTGGTCTGGAAGGCGATGGAGTCGATGACGCCGATGATGTCCACGATCTTGCGCGAGGCATCGTTGATGGCGGACATGGTCTGCACCACCTGGGCCACGGCCGTTCCGCCGCGCACGGCGACCTGGGACGCGGCGGCGGCCAACTGGTTGGCCTGCTGGGCGTTGGCGCCGTTTTGCTTGACGGTGGAGGTCAGCTCCTCCATGGAGGCGGCGGTCTGCTCCAGCGAGCTGGCCTGCTCCTCGGTGCGGGCCGACAGGTCCTGGTTGCCCGATGCGATCTGGCCGCTGGCCGTGGCGATGGAGTCCGTGCCCTGGCGCACCTGGCCCACGATGCGTTGCAGGCTTTCGTTCATGTGCTGCAGGGCCAGCAGCAGCTGGCCGGTCTCGTCCTTGCCATGCACCTCGATGCGGCTGCCCAGGTCGCCTGCGGCCACGGCCTGCGCCAGGCTCACGGCCTGCTGCAGGGGGCGCGCCACGCTGCGGGCGATCAGCAGGGCCATGGCCAGGCCGAAGACCACGGCGCCCACCAGCAGGGCGATCACCCACCAGCGCGCAGCCGTGAAGATGTCGTCACCGGCCTGGTTGGCATCTTCGATGCCCTGGGCGTTGAGCTTGATCAGTTCATCGAGCTTGCTGTTGATGGCGCGGCTGGTCTTGACCGAATCGCCGCGCAGCAGCTCGGAGGCCTCGTCGGTGCGCAGGGCGTGGGACAGGTCCACGATCTTTGCCGTGTGCTGCGCGTACTGGCCCAGGTCGTCCTTGATGCCGGCCATCAGCTCGCGCTCGCGAGCCGTATTGGCATAGCGCTCGAAGGCCTGCTGGTTCTTCAGCAGCTCGGACCACAGCGCGGGCATGTTCTTGTCGTAGACGGCCATCTCTTCCATGGAGGTGGCCAGCACATGCTGCATGGTCTGCGAGCGGTAGCGCTGCAGCTGGTAGCGCATCTCCAGGAGCACGCGCTCGGCAGGCATCCAGTGGTGGGCCAGGTCGGTGGCGGTCTGGTTGACGCGGTCCAGCTGGACCACGGAGAACAGGCCCAGGCCTGCGGTCAGCAGCAGCAGGGCGATGAAGGAGGCCAGCAGCTTGGGGGCCAGCTTCAGATTGCGGAAAAACATCATGGTGGGGGAGTGCCGTATGGCGAAGAGCGGAAGCGGATGAGCGGCTGGGGCTGGGAGTCGGCGGAAACGGTGGCGATCTGTGGCGATCAGCGGGGCCGACACTCAGCCGCCGCCATGCCGCAGATATCGGTCACTTGCCGGCGAGGCTTAGGGAAAAATAGGTCCAGTCCGAATATTTATTGCGGATTGTTACTTTTGCCGGCCAAGGTCTCCGCGCGCATGGCCTGGTCCGCTCACATGCCCGTTCACATGTCCGCTCACACGTCCGCTCACACGTCCGTCGCCAGGCCAGCCTGCGCGCTCGATGCCTGCAGCCACCGTTCCAGATCAGCGGCCGGCAGCGGGCGAGAAAACAGATAGCCCTGTGCCACCGGATAGCCCTGTTCGCGCAGGATGGTGTTCTGCGCTGCCGTCTCCACGCCCTCGGCCACCACGGTCAGGTGCAGGCTGCGGCCTATGCCCAGGATGGCGTTGCTCAGCGCCTGCGCGGCCTCGTCGTGCTCCAGGTCGGCGACGAAGCTGCGGTCCAGCTTGAGTTCGCTGACCGGCAGGCGCCGCAGGTAGCTGAGGCTGGAGTAGCCCGTGCCGAAGTCGTCCATGGACAGGCGCACGCCCTGGGAATGCACGGCCTGCAGCGTGCGCATGGTGCCCGGGTTGGTGTCCAGCAGCAGGCTTTCGGTGATCTCCAGCGTGAGGTCCTGCGGCTTGAGCGCGTTGTGCTCCAGCGTGTCGGCAATCATGCGCGGCAGGTCCAGGTTGTGAAAGCTGGTGGGCGAGAGGTTGACCGACATGGCCGGCACGTCGATGCCCCGGCTGCGCCACTCGCCCAGCTGGCGGCAGGCCTCGCGCAGTGCCCAGGTGCCCAGCTCGCCGATCAGGCCGCATTCCTCGGCCAGCGGAATGAAGCGTGCGGGCGAGATCTCGCCGAATTCCGCATGGCTCCAGCGCGCCAGGGCCTCCACGCCGTAGAGGCGCCCGTCCTTCAGGTCGAGCTGGGGCTGGTAGTGCAGTCGCAGGCCGCCGCTGCGCAGGGCATCGCGCAGCGCCGTCTCCAGCACCAGGCGCTCCTGGGCCAGGCGGTTCATCTCGGGGCTGAAGAAGCTGTAGAGCCCGCGCCCGCCGGATTTGGCCTGGTACATGGCCATGTCGGCGCGGTGCAGCAGGGTCTCCATGTCGCGCCCGTCGGCGGGAAACACGGCAATGCCGCAACTGGCCGTGCTGGCCAGGGACACGTCGTCGATCATGCAGGGCTCGCCAAGTGCCGACTGCAGCCGCTCTATCACCTCGGCCGCCTGCGCACCGCCGCAGTGTGGCAGCACGATGACGAACTCGTCGCCCGACAGCCGCCCGGCAATGTCACCCGTGCGCAGCTCCGCCTGAATGCGCTGGGCCACGCTGCACAGCAGCCGGTCGCCGGCCGGGTGGCCCAGCGAGTCGTTGACCTGCTTGAAACGGTCCAGGTCGATGAAGACCACGGCCAGCTCGTGGCCCTCGTGCGACGCCACGGACAGCGCCTGCTCGGCCTGGGCCAGCAGCAGGCTGCGGTTGGGCAGGGTGGTCAGCCCGTCGTAGAAGGCCAGCTGCCGGATGCGGCGGCGTGCCTGCTCGCGCTCCAGCGCCAGCGCGCACAGGTCGGTGCAGGCCTCCACCAGCCGCTGGTGGAAGGGATCGGGGCCGGGCCGGTTGAAATGGCGGTAGTAGAAGGCAAAGGTGCCGGCCACGCCGCCCTGCAGCCCGCAGATGGGCGTGGACCAGCAGGCCGTATACCCCAGCGGCAGGATGAGGTGCTTGTAGTCGGCCCACAGCGGGTCGGTGGCGATGTCGCCCACCAGCACGGGCCGGTTGTGAAAGGCCGCCGCGCCGCAGGAGCCGACATTGGGGCCGATGGGCACGCCGTCCAGCGCCGCCGAATAGGAGGCCGGCAGGCTGGGCGCGGCCAGCGGATGCAGGCGGTTCTGGTCATCGACTTCCAGCACCGAGACCGCGATATCGGGCGCAATGCGCTCGACCTCGCGGCACACCAGGTCCAGCACCTCGGTCAGCGGCTGGTCGCGGGCCATGGCCTCCAGGGCGCGCCGCTGCAGCACCTCATGCATCTTGGCTTCGGTAATGTCGGTGATCACCGTCACCGTGGTCTGCAGCCGCCCGTCCGGCCCCATCACGGGATTGGCCTGGGCGCTGACCCAGTAGCGCTCGCCGTCCTTGCCCACCAGGATCTCCTCGCGGTACACGGGCTTGCCCGCGTCCAGCTCGGCACGGTAGGCGGCCGTGAACTCGGGCGAGGCATGGGGCACCAGCAGGGCGATGGGCGCACGGCCCACCACTTCCTCGCTGGTCCAGCCGAACATGCGGCTGAAGCCCGCATTCACATAGCTGATGGTCCAGTTGCCATCGGCGATCACCACGGCAGCATCGGTGGCATCGGCCACCAGGGACAGGCGCCGCATGTGCTCCTGCCGCCGGCGGTCGGCCAGCATGCGGGCCGAGACATCGGTGGCAATGCACAGCACATGGCTGAGGGCGCCGGCCGCATCGAGCACGGGCGCATAGGTGGCCTCCAGCCAGCACGTGCTTCCGTCGCGGCGCCGGTGCTCTCCCACGCGCGAAACCGTCTCGCCCGCGCCCCAGCGCTGGCGCCACTGACCGTAGGCGGCCGGGTCGGCCTGGGCCTGCGTGCACAGATCGCTGTGAAGCAGACCTTCAGCGCCCGTGGCCGGATAGCCGAGGATGGCCTCGTAGTTGGCATTGGCGCGCATCAGCCGGCCTTCGGGCGTGAATTCCGCCAGCGCCATGGCCTTGTCCAGCGTGCTCCACAGCGCCTGTTGTCCTGCCGTGCCTGCTACCCGCGTTTCGAACATGGTTCGCTCTCCTGATGGATGCTGAGCTGATGATTGATTGTTTCTAAATGATACCGATCCGGCGCAGCAGCTGGATGTCAGCCACTCTGGTCGCACTTGCTCCCACTGTTCGCCTTTGGATGGTCCGCCTGATGGCACTCTTAGGCAAGTGATTCCGCTGGTTACAATGATTTGAGAATGATTCTTGTTTGATGGTGACTCCCGCCTTCAAGCCATCGGGTCCTACCATGCCATCCGCCCCAGCCTCCAGCGCCGCCTCCAGCCCCTTGCACCGCGAAATCTCCACCCTCTATGCCGGCCACCATGGCTGGCTGCAGGGCTGGCTGCGCCGCAGGCTGGGCAACGGGGCGGATGCGGCGGACCTGGCGCAGGACACCTTCGTGCGCATCCTGGGCGTGCGCGACCTGGCCGGTGTGCAGGAGCCGCGTGCCTACCTGACCACCGTGGCCAAGGGCGTGCTCGTCAACTGGTACAAGCGCCAGGCGCTGGAGCGCGCCTACCTCGAAGCCCTGGCCGCCTTGCCCGAGCCCGTGGCGCCTTCGCCCGAGCAGCGCGCCCTGGTACTGGAGACCCTGCACGAGATAGACGCCATGCTGGACGCGCTGCCGCCCATCGTGCGGCGCACGTTTTTGCTGTCCCAGCTGGACGGCATGAAGTACGAGGACATCGCGCAGCAGCTGGAGGTCTCGCTCACCAGCGTCAAGCGCTACATGGCCCAGGCGTTTCGCCAATGCCTGGTGGCAATGGCGTGATGGAGACGCCCCTGCAAGCGCGCGTGCTCGACGAGGCCGCCGAATGGCTGATGCGCCTGCACGACAGCGGCGCCACCGACGCCGACCGCGCCGCCTGCGAGCGCTGGCGCCAGGCCGACCCACAGCATGCCCTGGCCTGGGAGCGCGCCGAGCGGCTGCTGGGCAAGTTGGGCGGCCTGCCTGCAGCGCTGGCCATGCCGGCGCTGGACCGGCCACGAAGCCACCGCGCCCAGCGCCGCGCCGCCGTGGCCCGGCTGGCCGCGCTGCTGGCCGTGGCGCCTGCAGGCTGGCTGGTATGGAGTGCGGCGGACCAGCGCGGCTGGGGCGCCGACCTGCGCACCGCCACCGGCGAGCGCCGCACCGAGCATCTGGCCGATGGCAGCCGCCTCCTGCTGGACACGGCCAGCGTGGTGGACATCCGGTTTGATGGCGCACTGCGCCTGCTCACCCTGCGCCAGGGCGCGATTTCCATAGAAACGGCGGCCGATACCGCCACGCCGCACCGCCCCTTTGTCGTGGATACCGCCCATGGCCGGCTGCGCGCCCTGGGCACCCGCTTCACCGTGCGGCAAGAGGGGGGCAGGGCGGACGGCGGCCCCGTGCGCCTGGCCGTGACCGAGGGCGCCGTGGAAGTCACGCTGCGTGGCGCCGCCAGCCCGGCGCTGGTCGTTCAAGCCGGTCAGCAAACGGTATTGCGAGCGGGGGAGGTGACCTCGCCCCAGCCCCTGCAGCCCGAGGCCACGGCCTGGACCCACGGCATGCTGATGGCCGACGCCATGCCGCTGGCCGCGTTCTGCGCCGAACTGTCGCGCTACCGGCCCGGCCTGCTGCAGTGCGCGCCCGAGGTGCGCGCCCTGCGCGTGTCCGGCTCCTTTCCGCTGGGCGATACGGACCGGACGCTGACCATGCTGGCCTCCACCTATCCCGTCGACGTGCAGACGCGCATGCGCGGCTACTGGATCACCGTGGTCGCCAGGAACTAAAAAAATCGAGGCAGGGTGACACTTTTTCGGATCTCGGCTGGCAACGGAGGAAGAGCTTCTTTCTTCACCGCCTCCAAGGACCGATTTCCATGCCTGCCGTACCCATGCCGCATCCCGTCTTCCATCCCCTGGCGCATGCCGCCCGCCTGGCCCTGCTGGGCATGGCATTGGCCGCAGGCGCCGGGCAGGCGGCCGAACCGGCCCCCGCTTCCGTACCTGCCCCCGCTCCCGCAGCCCAGACCTACCAGATCGCGCCCGGGCCGCTGGGCCGCACGCTGGCCGGCGTGGCCACGGCGGCGGGTATTTCGCTGTCCTTCGATCCAGCGCTGACCGAAGGGCTCACCAGCCCGGCCCTGTCCGGCCACTACGCGCCGCAGCAGGCGCTGCAGCGCCTGCTGGCCGGCAGCGGGCTGGACATGGTGGCGCGCAGCGATGGCAGCTACACGCTGCGCAGGCAGGCCGCACCGGCCGGCGCTGCTGCCGGTTCCACCACGGTCCTGAACGAAGTGCAGGTGACGGCCCGCGCCGAGCGCAGCGCCACCAGCGAAGGCACGGGCAGCTACGCGGCCCGCGCGGTCACGGTGGGCAAGGGCGAGCAGGCGATCAAGGACATCCCCCAGTCCATCAGCGTGATCACGCGCCAGCGCATGGACGACCAGAACCTCCACACCGTGGACGACGTGCTGGCCAGCACCACGGGCATCACCATGTACGACAGCCCCATGGGCGGGCGCTATGTCTACTCGCGCGGCTTCCGCGTGGACACCTACCAGTTCGATGGCGTGAACCGCGCCTTCTACTACCCGCAGGCCGACAACTTCACCAGCAACGCCGCCACGCTGGACCGCGTGGAAGTGGTGCGCGGTGCCACGGGGCTGCTGCAGGGGGCGGGCTCGCCCAGCGCCGCCATCAACATGGTGCGCAAGCGCCCCCTGGCAGAGCGCCAGCTGGAGGTCTCGGCCAGTGCGGGCTCCTGGAACAACCTGCGCAGCGAGATCGATGCCACGGGCCCGCTCAACGAGGCCGGCACGCTGCGCGGGCGCGTGGTCGCCAGCCTCAACAGCCGCGACTATTTCTACGACGTGGCCAGCAGCCGCACCGGCGTGCTCTACGGCGTGCTGGAGTACGACCTCAGCTCCCAGACCCGGCTGACGGTGGGCGCCACCCACGAGCGGCTGCGCTCCACGCCGTTCTTCCAGGGCCTGCCGCGCTATGCCGACGGGGCAGACCTGCGGCTGCCGCGCTCCACCTTCCTGGGCGCGGACTGGAACCGCTGGGACAGCGAGCAGACATCGCTGTTTGCCGAGCTGCAGCACCGCTTCAACGCGGACTGGACCGTCAAGGCCACGGCAGGCTACACCCGGGAAAAGCACGACATGAAGTACGCCTTTGCCCTGGGGGCCATCAATCCCGCCACGCTGGCGGGCAACGAGATGTATGCCGGCCTGTTCGATGTCACCACCGACAACAAGACCCTGGACGTGGCGGTGGACGGCAAATTCGACGCCTTCGGCCGCCGGCATTCGCTGAGCTTTGGCGCCAACACGGGCCGCATGGTCAACGACAGCGACTATTCGCTGATCCGCATGGGCCTGCCCAACAACGTGTTCGACCCGAGCGCCGCCATCCGCGAGCCGTCCCGCGCGGAATTCCTGGCCAACCGCTATCGCGGCGATGAAAGCCGCACCCGCATGACCCAGTCCGGCGCCTACGGCGTGGCGCGGCTGGGCCTCACCGATGCGCTGACCCTGATCGGCGGCGCCCGCATCACCCGCTTCACGGGCAGCAGCAACTACCGCAACACGGGCGAGGCCTACAACGACCCGTACAAGGAAAGCGGCGTCATCACGCCCTATGGCGGCCTGGTCTATGCGCTCAATGACCAGTGGTCGGCCTATGCCAGCTACTCCGACATCTTCCAGGCCCAGAACGCCGTGACGGCGGCCGGCGACCTGCTGGCACCCATCAAGGGGCGAAATCTGGAAGTGGGCATGAAGGGCGAATTGCTGGACGGCAGGGTGAACGCGGCCGTGGCCCTGTTCCGCATCGACCAGAAGAACCGCGCCGAAGAGGACTTGGTCAACCCCTGCTCGGCCAGCACCTACTGCTATGTCTCCGTGGGCAAGGTCCGCAGCCAGGGGCTGGATGCCGAGATCAGCGGCGAGGTGGCGCGCGGCTGGCAGCTGTTTGCCGGCTACACCTTCAGCCATTTCAAGTACCTGGACAACACCTCCAATGCCGGCGTGGAGTTCGCCAGCACCTACACGCCCAAGCACATGCTGCGGGTCTGGAGCGACTACCGCCTGCCGGGCGAATGGAGCGCCTGGAACGTGGGCGGCGGCGTCAACTTCCAGACCGCCAGCTCGCGCGCGGTGGGCGCCATCACCGATGTGCAGCCAGCCTATGCCGTGTGGTCTGCCCGCCTGGGCTACCGGATCGACCGCAACTGGTCCGTGGCACTGAGCGTGGCCAACCTGTTCGACAAGACCTACTACCAGACCATAGGCGCGCCGGCCTGGGGCAATGTCTACGGCGCACCGCGCAGCGCGACGCTCACCCTGCGCGGCAAGTTCTGAAACGCGGCCAGGAGGAACGGACTGCAGCAGCAGGCGGCAGAGCTGGGCCGCAAGAGGGGCGCAGTTGCCTATAATTGAGAATTATTCTCAATCTCGGGTCGCCGCGTGTCCAGCCCATCGCCTTCCTTGTCCGCCCATGTCGAATCCCTGTACCTGGCCCACCACGGCTGGCTGCAGGGCTGGCTGCGCAAGAAGGTGGGCAATGCCTTCGACGCGGCCGATCTGGCGCAGAGCACCTTCCTCAAGGTGCTGGGCGCCAAGGGCCTGGACCAGCTCCAGGAGCCGCGCGCCTACCTGACCACCATTGCGCGCAACCTGCTGATCAACCAGGTGCGGCGCCGCGCCATCGAGCAGGCCTATCTCGATGCCCTGGCCGCCATGCCCGAGCCCGTGGCGCCGCCGCCCGAGGTCCGGCTCATGGTGCTGGAGACCCTGGTGGAGATAGATCGGCGCCTGGGCCGCCTGCCCGCGCTGGCCAAGCAGGCCTTCCTGCTGGCCCAGCTCGAAGGGCTCGGCCATGGCGAGATCGCTGCCGAGCTGGGCATCTCCATCTCCACGGTCAAGCGGCATCTGGCCAAGGCGGCCATGCGCTGCTTCTTCCCGGAGTAGGCGGCATGCAGGCGTTCCCTTCCGCTTCTTCCCCCATTTCTGCCGAAGTGGCCCGCCAGGCCGTGCAATGGTGGCTGCAACTGAACTCCGGCCAGGCCCAGGCCCGGCAGCACGATGGCCTGCAGCGCTGGCGTGCGGCCAGCCCCGAGCATGAGGCCGCCTGGCAGCGCATCGAATCCATGGGCAGCCAGATGGCCGGCATCCCCATGCCGCTGGCGCGGGCCGCATTGGCCGCACCCGGCTCGGCCGGCAGGCGCCGTGCGGTGCAGGCGCTGGCCGTGCTGCTGGTCTCGGGCGCAGGCTCCGCGGCCGTCGTGCGCTCGCAGGCCTGGCGCGGCTGGACGGCCGACCAGGTCGCGGCCGTGGGCGAGCAGCGCCGGCTGCCGCTGCCCGATGGCGGCAGCGTGGTGCTCAACACCGGCAGCGCCCTCAACCTGCGCTACGGCGCGGCCGAGCGCGTGCTGGAGCTGGTGCGTGGCGAAATCCTCGTGCAGACCGCGCCGGACAGCCTGCACCGGCCCTTCATCGTGCAGACCGCCATGGGCGCCGTCCAGGCCCTGGGCACGCGCTTCACGGTGCGCGAGCGCGAGCCCGGCATCGAAGTGGGCGTGCTGCAAGGCGCCGTGCAACTGCGGCCCGCGCATGCCCCGCATGCCGCGCAGCGCGTCGATGCGGGAGAGCAGGGCACGTTCACGGCCCAGCAGGCCGTGCACTCCGGCGCGCTGGACACGGCGGCCAGCGCCTGGGCCGAAGGCATGCTGGTGGCCTCGCGCATGCGGCTGGAGGATTTCCTGGCCGAGCTGGGCCGCTACCGGCGCGGGCGCCTGGGCTGCGACCCGGCCGTGGCCGGCCTGCACGTCTCCGGCGCCTATCCGCTGGCCGATACCGACCGCGTGCTGGCCGCGCTGACTTCCTCGCTGCCCGTGGAAATCCACTCCTTCTCGCGCTACTGGGTGATGGTGCGGCCTGCCGGGGCGGGCAAGGCATGAGCGGCACGGCCGGCATGAAGGCCTTCGCACTTTCCTGAAAAAAATTTGAGCTGATTTGCCGGCGATGGCTGTCAACAGAGACAGGAGCGCACCGCAGCGTGCGCCAACGCTTCTCTACAACCATTGCAACAAGGCCTTTCCATGCGCCCTCAGACCATGCGCCAGAACTCCATGCGGCAGACTGCCGCCCCCACTGTCCGCCCATCCCAGGCGGCCCCGGCGTTGCGGCCCGTGGCGCTGGCGCTGCAGGTGCTGTGCGCGGGCACGCTGGCGGGGCTGGCTGCCGCAGGCGCCCTGGCTCCGGCACAGGCCTGGGCGCAGCCGGCTGCCGGTGCTTCGCAGCAACGCCAGTACGACATTGCCGCCGGCCCGCTGGAAAGCGTGCTCAACCAGCTCGGGCGCGAGGCCGGCGTGCTGGTCACCTTCGGCTCGGCCGTCACCGAAGGGCTGCGCAGCGGCGGCGTGAGCGGGCGCTTCACCGTGGAGCAGGCACTGGACCGCGCCTTGCTGGGCACGCCGCTGGCGGCCGTGCGCTCGGCCGGCGGCGGCTACACCCTGCGCGAGATGCCCGTGGTGCCGGCCACCTCCGGCGCGGCGGGTGCTGCGGGTGCGGCAGGCGCGCCGTCCTCCCAGACACTCAGGACCGTGCTGGTCACGGCCTCGGCCCAGGCCAGCCCCACCACCGAAGGCTCGGGCTCCTACACCACGCCGGCCACGGCGGCGGCCACGGGCCTGAGCCTGTCGCTGCGCGACACGCCGCAGTCCGTCAGCGTGCTCACGCGCCAGCAGATCGAGGACCAGGGCCTGCTCTCGCTCAACGACGCCATGCGCAGCGTCACCGGCATCCATGTCGTCAGCTCGGACAGCGACCGCTCGGACTTCTACTCGCGCGGCTTCTACGTGGACAACCTGCAGTACGACGGCGTGCCCACCTCCATCGGCCTGTCGTTCTACGGCGAATCGGGCAACGACACCACCATCTATGACCGCGTCGAAGTGGTGCGCGGCGCCACGGGGCTGCTCACGGGCGCGGGCAATCCGTCGGCCTCCATCAACATGGTGCGCAAGCACGCCAACAGCAAGGTGTTCACGGGCTCGGCCTCGGCCAGCGTGGGCTCGTGGAACCACCATCGCGGCACGGTGGACCTGTCCATGCCGCTGACGCAGGACGGCCGCATCCGCGCACGCGTCGCCGGCATGGCCGAAGAGCGCGACTCCCATGTGGATCTCTACCACGCGCGCAAGCAGGTCTTCTACGGCGTGATCGATGCCGACCTCACGCCCGACACCACGCTCAGCGTGGGCGCCGACTACCAGGCCAACCGGCCCACCGGCTCGACCTGGGGCGGTCTGCCGCTGGTCTTCATGAACGGCATGCCGGCCGACTGGAGCACCTCCAAGACCACGGCCGCGAACTGGACGCGCTGGAACAGCACCAACAAAAGCATCTTCGCCAATCTGCAGCACCGCTTCGGCAACGACTGGAAGCTCAAGGCCAACTTCGTGCACCGCGACAGCGCCTACGACGCCAAGCTGCTGTACCTCATGCGCCAGCCCGACATCACCACCGGCCTGGGCATGGCGGCCCTGCCCAACTACTCCGAATACAGCTTCCAGCAAAACAGCGCCGACCTGCAGGTGACGGGCGGCTGGGAACTGGGCGGGCGCCGCCATGAGGCCGTGGTCGGCCTGACCAGCAGCCGTGCCCGCGAACACAAGGCCGGCCATGCGCGCACCAGCCCCCTGCAGGACGTGGGCAACTACTACCAATGGGACGGCTCCTATGCCGAGCCCACCTGGGGGCCGCTGACCACCAGCAGCCTGGACCACACGCGCCAGGACGCGCTGTACGGCGCGCTGCGCCTGTCGCTGGCCGATCCGGTCAAGCTCATCGTGGGCGGGCGCCAGAGCAGCTGGAAGGTGCGCAGCCTCAGCGAGGTGCGCGACCACAACGTCTTCATCCCCTACGCAGGCCTGGTGCTGGACCTGAGCGAAGGCTTCTCGGCCTATGCCAGCTACACCGACATCTTCCAGCCCCAGAACTACCGCGACCGTGGCGGCAGCTACCTGGACCCCGTGGCGGGCAAGAGCTTCGAGATCGGCATCAAGGGCGAGCACCTCAACGGCAGGCTCAACAGCTCGCTGTCCGTCTTCCGCATCCAGCAGGACAACGTGGCCCAGCTGGACGAAGGCCAGGTCGTGCCCGGCACCACCGACTTCGCCTACTACGGCGCCAAGGGTGTGACCAGCAAGGGCTTCGAGGCCCAGCTCTCGGGCGAGCTGGCCACGGGCTGGAACCTGTCGGCCGGCATTGCCCACACCGTCGCGCGTGACGCCCAGGGCCTGTCCATCAACGCCTGGGCGCCCAAGACCCAGGCCCAGCTGTTCACTTCCTACCGCCTGCCCGGTGGATGGAATCAGCTCACCGTGGGCGGTGGCCTGCAATGGCAAAGCCGCACCCGCGCCAGCGTCTTCGTGGCGGGCAATGACCTGGTCTTCGAGCAGAAATCCTTCGCCACCGCCAGCCTCATGGCGCGCTACGCCTTCAGCCCCAGGCTCTCGCTGCAGCTGAACCTGAACAACCTCTTCAACAAGAAGTACTACGTCAACATCGACGGCCAGGGCCAGTTCGGCACGCCGCGCCAGGCCATGGCGGTGCTGAACTACAAGTGGTGAAGCTTTCCCTGTGAGGATGGGGTGGAGTTGGCGCGGCAGCAGCCGAGGACGGCGGTGCAGGCCGCTGGCGCCCATTGCGGAGCCAGCAGCCCTTGCAGAGCCATTGCGGGGTAGGCGGCGGATGGGGGCTACACCACGCGCCGGGCCTCCACCTTCACATGGCCGGCCAGCAGGTCGGCGCTGTCGCGGATGGCGCGCAGCGCATGGGCCAGGGCCTGCTGGCTGTGGTGCTCCTGCGGTGCATGCACTGCCACCAGGGCCAGTTGCGCCAGGGCCGAGATCTCGGTGCAGTTTTCCTGCACGCTGCTGTGGATCTCGGTGATGGCGCTGGTCAACTGGTGCAGGCTGGGGGGCTGTGTTCTGGGGATGTCCTTGTCCATGGCCATGCCTCAGCCCTGCGGGCGCACCGGCTCATGGGTGCGGCAGTCGAGCAGTTGCGCCATGGCCTTGGCGGCTGCCTCGGCCGCTTCGGCGCGGCGCATCTCGGCCGCGTCTTCAAACCCGCAGCCCATGGCCTGGGCCTCGGTGCCGGCGTAGTCGGCCAATGTCTCGGCGCTGTCGCGGATGCTTTGCAGGGCGCGGGCCACCACGTCCATGTGGCGATGGCCCTTGGGCGTCTCCAGCCATGCCAGGGCGAGCTGGGCGATGGAGGAGATCTCTGCACAGCCTTGCTGCACGAGATGGTCCACCTGGGTGAGGGCATTGGACAGCTGCCGGGTGGTGTGGCTGTCCGTGGCGGATTTGGGCTGGGCGGGGGTCATGCCTGGGCCCTCCGTGTGGAAAGGGCGGCGCCAAAAGAGGGCGCGCAGGCGAGTGCCAGAGAAACGGCAGTCATGTTTCCGTGCTCCTTACTGAGACTGAAACCACCGACTCCGCGTTTTGAAGCACGAAACAGGTGGACGGGATGTTCAAAACACACAGCAAGATGTGCGGACGCCCTTACGGGTAGCCCCATCCCGCCCGAAACCGCAGGGGCGTGGACGAGCGTCCACAGCCCGGAATCCAGACGTGATAAGGCCTCGCTTTCGGGGAGGCAGCACCGCTTACTAAATGGGTGTTTTGAAGCACCGGCCCCGTGACAGGGGGCTGGTGCGGATGATAGCGCGTGCGGCGTGCGCAAAGTCGCTTTGCGGCCCGTTGCACCTTGCCATCTCGCCCTTTCAGGAATGGCCCAGGGACCGCTGAAAGAGCCCGGCATGCGTTGCGTTCATTGAGAATGATTCTTCTTTGCGCGGTTATGATCCAGCCCCATGGTTTTGTCCGCCTCCTTCACCGCACTCCGCGTGCAGGGTGAGCGCCAGCCCCATGCCGGCCTGCGGGCGGGCACAGCAACACCGGGCGTAGGCCGGCAACCACCCAGGCCCCTGTCCATTGCGGCTGGCCTTTTTTTCAATCTCGTTTGTCATGTATCAGGAGGGCCGTCACGGCCATTGCTTTCGGCATTTGCATTGCCGCTTTTCTGAACAACCCACTACATGTCCCTTTCCCATTCCGGCCAATCCGGCCAATCCGGCCAATCCGGCCATTCCGCCAAACCCACCCATCCGGGCCTGCTTGTCCTGTCCCGCCTGCTGGCCGCCGTCTTCGGCGGCTATGCGCTGGCCAGTGCGCTGGCGGCCTTCCTGGCCGCTGCGCTGCCCGGCGCGCGTGTCGATGCCGTGATCGCCGGCATGCAGTGGAGCTTTGCGCTGCACGCGCTGGCGGTGATCTGGGCGTTCTCGCCGGTTTCGGCGGGCCGGGTCTGGCTGGGGTTGCTGGTGCCTGCGGCGCTGATGGGCGGCGCCGCGCTGCTGCTGGCGCGCAATGGCGCGGGAGGCTGAGATGGCAAAGGAGCAGATCAGCAAGGTCCCCGGCAGCGGCGCTGCCACGGGCGGTTTCCGCCAGGCCCAGGCCTGGCTGCATACCTGGTGCGGGCTGTGGTTTTCGTGGCTGCTGTTCGCGGTGTTCCTCACGGGTTCGCTGGCCGTGTTCCAGGAAGCCATCACGCACTGGATGACGCCCGAGCACCATGCCGAGGAGGCGGCCGAGGCGGCAGCGCGCGCCGCCGCGCCGGCCGGGCAGGGTGCGGACCTGGGCCAGCGCCTGGCCTGGGGCGCGGCCTACATGCAAAAGCACCACCAGGGCGCGCAGATGTGGGAGATCTGGCCGTCCGACGACAAGGGCGGCGGCGACCTGCGTGTCTACTGGTTCGACGCCAACCGCCAGTACGCCGATGCCGAGCTGGACACCGCCACGGGCGAGGAAATGGGGGCCGGCCACGGCCATGGCCACGGTGCCGCGCGCGCCACCATGGGCGGCAACCATTTCGTGGACTTCCACTATGAACTGCATGCAGGGCAGGTGGGACTGTGGGTGATCGGCATTGCCGCCATGGCCATGCTGGTGGCCCTGGTCAGCGGCGTGATCACGCACAAGCGCATCTTCAAGGACTTCTTCACCTTTCGCGCACGCAAGGGCCAGCGCAGCTGGCTGGACGCGCACAACGCCGTGGCGGTGCTGACGCTGCCCTTCCAGTTCATGATTGCCTATACCGGCATCGCCATCTCCAGCCTGAGCTTCATGCCCGTTGGCGTCTGGACGGTCTATGGCACGGACCAGGCCGCCCGCACGGCCTTCATCGCCGACATGAACGAGGCCGGGCCGCCCGCGCTGTCTGGCAAGCCCCTGGCGGTGCCCGATCTGGAGCCCTTTGCACGGCGCGGCCAGGAGCTGATGGGCCAGGCGGTGCGCGCGGTGGTCATCGACCATCCCGGCGATGCCTTGGCACGCATCGGCGTCTACGGCTGGAACAGCGATGACCGTGCGCATCAGCGCCTGAGCCCCAATTCGGGCATGGCCATGTTCTCGGCCGCCACGGGCGAGGTGCTGCAGGTACGCCTGCCCGGCGGTGCCGACGGCGGCGCCCCCTCGCTGGCCCAGGCGGTCATGGGCGGGCTGCACATGGTCAAGTTCGGCGGGCTGGCCATGAAGTGGCTGTACTTTCTGTGCGGCCTGGCGGGCGCGGCCATGATGGCCACGGGCGCCATCCTCTTCATGGTCAAGCGCCGCAGCCGCCACCAGGGCGAGTTCGGCAGCGCCACGGCGCGCGTGTACCGGCTGATCGAGGGCCTGAACGTGGCGGCCATCGCCGGGCTGGGCCTGGGCTGCATCGGCTACCTGTGGGCCAACCGCCTGGTGCCCGTGGGCCTGGCGCACCGCGATGACTGGGAGCTGGCCGTGTTCTTCGGGCTGTGGGGCCTGGCGCTGGTGCATGCGCTGGCCTGCGCGCCAGCCACGGCCTGGCGCCAGCAGATGGGCCTGCTGGCCATGCTGTGCCTGCTGCTGCCGCTGCTCAACTGGATCACCGTGGGCGAGCCGCTGTGGGCCCACATGCGGGAGGGCGACTGGGAAAGCGCCGGGGTGGAGCTGTTCTGCCTGGCCACGGGGCTGGCTGCCGCCTGGGCCTGGCGCTGGCTGGCGCGGCGCGGCGCGGGTGCCGCCGCCAAGGCAAGGACGGCCAAGGGGCAGGCCGCCGTGGCCGGCCCGTCGGAGGTGCAGGCATGAGCACGTTGCACGCATCCCTGGCCGCACTCGCCCTGGCCTTTGCAGGCATGGCGGCCCTGGCCTTTGCCATGGACCGCCACTACGAACAATTGACCGGCGCGCACGAGCTGCCGGCCCGCCGTGGCCCGCAGTTGCGCGGCCTGGGCACGGCGCTGCTGGCGCTGGCCCTTGTGCCCGTTGTCTCGGGCTGGGGCGGCACGGTGGGCACGGTGGCCTGGCTGGGCTTTGTGTCCGCCGGCGCGCTGATGGCCGTGGCCCTGATCAGCGCCCATGCGCGCTGGGCGGCGCGGCTGGCCTGGTTGGCTGGCGTGCTTGCCGTGGCGGATTTGGCGTGGATTGTTTTCAGTTTCGGTACTACGGGGTTTTTCAGATGAGTTTCCTGCTTTCGTTCCAGTTCGGGGTGTGTGTGGTCGGGAGGCAAGCATGACGCGCACGCAGCAACGCTGGAAAGCTATCGCCGTGGCGGTGGTCCTGTTGGCGGCGGCCGGGGGCGCGGCCGCCTGGTGGTCCAGCCGGCCTGCCGTGGCCTACCAGACCGAGACCGTGGCGCGCACCGATATCGAGTCCACCGTCACGGCCATCGGCACGCTGCAGCCGCGCCGCTATGTGGACGTGGGCGCCCAGGTGTCGGGCCAGGTCACCCGGCTGCGCGTGGAGCCCGGCGCCCAGGTGGAGAAGGGCGCACTGCTGGTGGAGATCGACCCCAGCGTGCAGCGCGCCACGGTGGATGCGGGGCGTGCCTCGCTGGCGGGCCTGCGCGCCCAACTGGCCGAGCAGCAGGCGCTGCGCAAGCTGGCCGAGCAGCAGCTCACGCGCCAGCGCCAGCTGGCCCGCGACGGGGCCACGCGCGAGGAAGACCTGCAGACCGCAGAAGCCAACCTGGCCGCCGCCGGTGCCCGCATGGAGCATCTGAAGGCCCAGATCGACCAGACCCAGGCCACGCTCAAGGCCGACGAGGCGCGCCTGGGCTATACGCGCATCTACGCGCCCATGGCGGGCACCGTGGTGTCGGTGGAGGCGCGCGAGGGCCAGACGCTGAACGCCACCTACCAGACGCCCAACATCCTGCGCATTGCCGACCTGTCGGCCATGACGGTGTGGACCGAAGTGTCCGAGGCCGACGTGCGCCGCGTGCGCGACGACATGCCGGTGTACTTCACCACGCTGGGCGGCGCCGACCAGGCCAGGCCCCGGCGCTGGTCCAGCAAGGTGCGCCAGGTGCTGCCCTCGCCCTCTACCAGCCAGACGCCGGCCGGCGGCAATGCGGGCCAGGCGCCTGCGCCCGCCACCAAGGCCGTGGCCTATACCGTGCTGTTCGATGTGGACAACGAGGACGCCGAGCTGATGCCCCAGATGACGGCCCAGGTGGTCTTCGTCACCGGCCAGGCCGCGCAGGCACTCACCGTGCCGCTGATGGCCGTGGCCGACAAGGCGGGAACGACTGACAAGGCGGAAAAGGCAGAGAACGCCGAGAAGGCCGAGAAGGCCGGCAGCACGCAGACCGTGCGCGTGCTGGACGCCAAGGGCCAGCCCGAGCAGCGCACCGTGCGCCTGGGCGTGCGCAGCCGCCACCAGGCCGAGGTGCTGGAGGGCCTGCAGGAAGGCGAGCGCGTCATCGTCGGCGAGACGCCTCTGGACCGTGGCCCGCGGTGGCTGCAATGGTGATGGCGCAGGGCATGCAGGCCGGCGCGCCGCTGACCGCACCGCTGATAGAGCTGCGCGGCATCACCAAGCACTACGGCGGCGGCGACAGCGGCCAGCCCGCCGTCACCGTGCTGCACGGCATCGACCTGGAGATACGCGCGGGCGAGTTCGTGGCCGTGGTGGGCAGCTCGGGCTCGGGCAAGTCCACGCTGATGAACATCCTGGGCTGCCTGGACCGGCCCAGCGAGGGCAGCTACCACTTCCAGGGCCAGGACGTGGCCACGCTGGACTCGGACGCGCTGGCCTGGCTGCGGCGCGAGGCCTTCGGCTTCGTCTTCCAGGGCTACCACCTGATAGCCAGCGAAAGCGCCAGCGAGAACGTGGAAATGCCTGCCATCTACGCAGGCCTGCCCAAGGAGGAGCGCGTGCGCCGCGCCCGTGCGCTGCTGGAGCGCCTGGGACTGGGCTCGCGCCTGGGCAACCGGCCCAACCAGTTGTCGGGCGGCCAGCAGCAGCGCGTGTCGATTGCGCGCGCGCTGATGAACGGCGGCCAGATCATCCTGGCCGACGAACCCACGGGCGCGCTGGACTCGCACAGCGGCGCCGAGGTCATGGCCCTGCTGCGCGACCTGGCCGACGCGGGCCACACCATCATCCTCATCACCCACGACCGCACTGTGGCCGCCCAGGCGCGCCGCGTGATCGAGATCAGCGACGGGCGCATCACCAGCGACAGCCAGCGCGACGATGCCGCAAATGGGGTGAATGCGGGCGCCGCTGCCCTGCCGCTCACGCCGCAGCGCGGCAGCGCCGGCGCGCCCTGGCTGGCCGAACTGTTCGAGGCCGCGCGCAGCGCCTGGCGCGGCATGCGCATGAACCGCGTGCGCACCAGCCTGACCTTGCTGGGCATCGTCATCGGCGTGGCCTCGGTGATTGTCATGCTGGCCATTGGCGAGGGCGCGCGGCGCAAGGTGGTCGAGCAGATGGGGACCATGGGCACGGCCATCCTCTACATGGGCAGCAAGCCGCCGGCCACGGGCGGGCCGGCCGGGCAGATGACCGAGGAAGACCTGGCCGCCGTGCGCGAACTGCCCGAGATACGGCGCGTCATGCCCGTGATCGGCGACCCCATCACCGTGCGCTACGGCAAAGCCGACAAGCAGATCTACGTGTTCGCGGCCAGCGAGGAGATGCCCCTGGTGCACCACTGGAAGGTGGCCCAGGGCCGCTACTACACCGAGGCCGAGGACCGCGATCTGGCGCCCCTGGTGGTCCTGGGCCACAAGGCGCACCAGCACTTCTTCCCCGACACGCCCAACCCGCTGGGCCGCCAGCTGATCATCGGCACATCGGCCTTCGAGGTCATCGGCGTGATGAGCGAGCGCGGCGCGGACTCGGGCGCGCAGAACTATGACGACATGGTCTTCATTCCCTACCGCTCGGGCCGGGCGCGCGTCTACCAGTCGCAGACCCAGCCCGACTATGTGGTGATCGAGGCCATGTCCTCCGATGTGGTGCACGAGGCGGAAGAGGCCATGCGCAAGCTGCTGCTGGCCCGCCACGGCGGGCGCGAGGACTTCGGCATCGGCAACGCGGCCGCGCGCATCCAGGCCGAGGCGGCCACGCGCCAGAGCATGGCGGTGATGCTGGGCCTGATTGCCGCCGTCTCCCTGGTGGTGGGCGGCATCGGCGTGATGAACGTGATGCTGATGACGGTGCGCGAGCGCACGCGCGAGATCGGCATCCGCATGGCCACGGGCGCGCGCCAGCGCGACATCCTGCGCCAGTTCCTGACCGAGGCCAGCCTGGTCACCTTCGTGGGCGGCACGGTGGGCCTGCTGGCCGGGCTGGCCGTGGGCGTGGTGCTCATCGTGGCGGGCGTGCCCGTGGTGTTTTCGGTGCGCGCCATGCTGGGCGCCTTTGCCTGCGCCGTGGTGACGGGCCTGGTGTTCGGCTACATGCCGGCCAAGACGGCGGCGCGGCTGGACCCGGTGCGCGCGCTGGCGGGAGAGTGAGATGAAAGACATGAACGACAAGACGATGCCGACGCGCCGGGCGCCGGCGCGCCTGGGCTGCATGGCCCTGGCCCTGGCTGCGCTGGGCGGCTGCGCCGCGCAGCAGACGGTGCCGGACAGGGCAGCGCCTGCGCTGGCCGCTTCGTGGAAGCAGCAGGGCGAAGCCGTCCCTGCCTCCGTCTCACCCCAGTGGTGGCAGGCCTTTGGCAGTGAGGAGCTGGGCGGCATGGTGCAGGCCGCCCAGGACCAGAGCCTGGACATGGCTGCCGCCATGGCCCGCGTGCGCCAGGCCGAGGCGGCCACGCGCCAGGCAGGCGCGGCGCTGCTGCCGTCGCTCAGCGGCGAGCTGCGCGCCCAGCGCATGAACCATGCACAGGTGGCGGGCGGGCAGGCCAGCGTCTACGGCGCTGCGCTGACGGCCTCGTATGAGGTGGACTTCTGGGGCCGCAACCGCGCCACGCGCGATGCGGCGGCGGCGGCCTGGCAGGCCAGCCGGTTTGACCAGGACACGGTGCGCCTCACGGTCACCGCCCAGGTGGCCCATGGCTGGCTGCAGGCCGTGGCGCTGCGCGAGCGCCAGGCCATTGCGGCGCGCAACGTGGCCAATGCCGAGCGGCTGCTGGGCCTGGTGGAGTCCCGCGCGCGCGCAGGCGCCGCCACCCAGCTGGAGCTGGCCCAGCAGCGCGGCCTGGTGGCCAGCCAGCGCCAGTCCCTGGCCACGCTGCGCCGCCAGGGCGAGGATGCCGATGCCACGCTGGCCGTGCTGCTGGGCCAGGCCCGCCGCCCCGCGCTGGCCACGGACTCGCTGCAAGCCCTGCAACTGCCCGAGATCGGCCCAGGCCTGCCCACGCAGCTGCTGCAGCGCCGGCCCGACATTGCCAATGCGGAAGCGCAGCTGGCCGCCGCCAGCGCCAACCTGCAGGCCGCCCGTGCGGCGCTGTGGCCCCGGCTGACCCTCACGGGCAGTGCAGGCACCAGCGCGGGCCGCGCCAGCGACTGGCTGCGCGAGCCGGTCTATTCGCTGCTGGCCGGACTGGCCGGCCCCATCTTCGACGGCGGCCGTCTGGCGGCCGAACGCGATGGCGCCCAGGCCCGGCGCGAGGAGCTGCTGGCCGGCTACCACAAGGCCATCGTCGCGGCCTATGGCGATGTGGACCTGGCGCTCAACGCCGTCCACGGCCTGAAGGCCCAGTCCGAGGCCCAGGCCGAGGTGCTGGCCCAGGCCCGCCAGGCCGTGTCGCTGGCCGAGCTGCGCTACAAGGCCGGGGCGGAAAGCCTGCTGTCCCTGCTGCAGGCCCAGACCACGCTGTACGCGGCCCAGGACGATGCCGTGCTGCAGCGCCTGCTGCAGCTGCAGGCGCGCGTGGCGTTGTACCGGGCGCTGGGCGGGGGATGGGAGGCGCCTGCCCTGGGCGCTGAAATGCCGGAAAGGCAGGCACAAAAAAGCCAGGAGGCATTGCCACCTGGCTGAGAGGGGAGGGGCAGGGCCGCCCCCGATCCTGTCGGGTGTGCGGCCTCAGGCCTCAGGCTTGATGCCTGCTCAGCTGCCGCGCGTGATGGGCACGCCGGCATCCTTGCCGTAGGCGCCGTACTTGCCCAGCTCCCACTTGGCGATGGCGTTGCGGTGCACTTCGTCCGGGCCGTCGGCAAAGCGCAGCGTGCGCGCGTGGGCGTAGGCGCTGGCCAGCGGGAAGTCGTCGCTCATGCCGCCGCCGCCGTGCACCTGCATGGCCCAGTCGATGACCTGGCAGGCCATGCTGGGGGCCACGACCTTGATCATGGCGATCTCGCTGCGTGCCACCTTGTTGCCGGCGATGTCCATCAGCCAGGCGGCCTTGAGCGTGAGCAGGCGCGCCATGTCGATGCGGCAGCGTGCCTCGGCGATGCGTTCCTGCGTCACGGTCTGCTGGGCCACGCTCTTGCCGAAGGCGATGCGCGAGCTGGCGCGCTTGCACATCAGCTCCAGCGCGCGCTCGGCCAGGCCGATCAGGCGCATGCAGTGGTGGATGCGGCCGGGGCCAAGGCGGCCCTGGGCGATCTCGAAGCCACGGCCCTCGCCCAGCAGGATGTTGCCCACGGGCACGCGCACGTTCTCGAAGTACATCTCCATGTGGCCGTGCGGCGCATCGTCATAGCCCATGACGTTGAGCGGACGCACGATGCGGATGCCGGGCGCGTCGCCGGGCACGATGATCATGCTTTGCTGCGAGTGCTTGGGCGCATCAGGGTCGGTCTTGCCCATGGTGATGAAGACCTGGCAGCGCGGATCGCCGGCACCCGAGATCCACCACTTGTGGCCGTTGATCACGTACTCGTCGCCCTGGCGCTCGATGCGGGTGCAGATGTTGGTGGCGTCGGAGGAGGCCACCTCGGGCTCGGTCATGGCGAAGGCCGAGCGGATCTTGCCGTCCAGCAGCGGCTTGAGCCAGCGCTCCTTGAGTTCGGTGCTGCCGTAGCGCGCAATGGTTTCCATGTTGCCGGTGTCGGGCGCCGAGCAGTTGAACACCTCGCTGGACCATGGCACGCGGCCCATGATCTCGGCCAGCGGCGCGTATTCCTGGTTGGTCAGGCCGCCGCCCTTGTAGCCAGCGGCCTCGGCGCTGTCCACGGGCAGGAACAGGTTCCACAGGCCTTGCTCCCGGGCCTTGACCTTGAGCTTCTCGATGGTCTGCAGCGGCGTCCAGCGCTTGCCTGCGGCGGTGTTGGCTTCCATCTCGGCGGCATAGTCCTTTTCGCCGGGATAGATGTGCTCGTCCATGAACTTCAGCAGGCGTTCCTGCAGGTCCTTGGTCTTGGGCGAATATTCAAAGTCCATGGATGCGCTCCTTCTCTTGGCTTGTCGCTTGTGGTGGAAACGGGGTGATCGGTGAGTGATGGGGGCGGTCTGGATGGCTCAGCTGCGCTGGGCGAAGGACCAGGCCAGCTCGGCCATGGGCCGGGCGGTGTCGCCGGAGGCCTTGGCCTGGGCGCTGGAGGCCGTGCCGGCCTCCACGCGCTTGGCAATGCCCTGCAGGATGGCCGCGATGCGGAACATGTTGTAGGCCATGTAGAAGTTCCAGTCGGCGCGCAGCGTGTCCACGTCCTTGAGGCCCGTGCGCTCGCAGTAGCGGCGGATGTATTCCTCTTCGTCCGGAATGCCCAGGGCCGCCAGGTCCTTGCCTGCGATGCCCCGGCCCAGCGTGGCGGGGATGTGCCAGCTCATGCAGTGGTAGCTGAAATCGGCCAGCGGGTGGCCCAAGGTGGACAGCTCCCAGTCCAGCACGGCGATGACGCGCGGCTCGGTGGGGTGGAACATCAGGTTGTCCAGGCGGAAGTCGCCGTGCACGATGGACACGCGCGAGGCATCCAGCGCGCTGGCCGGCATGTGGGCGGGCAGCCACTGCATGAGCTGGTCCATCTCGGGGATGGGCTGGGTGACCGAGGCCACGTACTGCTTGCTCCAGCGGCCGATCTGGCGCTCGAAGTAGTTGCCGCTCTTGCCGTAGTCGGCCAGGCCCTGGGCCGCGAAGTCCACGGTGTGCAGGGCCGAGATCACGCGGTTCATCTCATCGTAGATGGCGGCGCGCTGGGCCGGCTCCATGCCGGGCAGGGACTGGTCCCAGAGCACGCGGCCTTCCATGCACTCCATGATGTAGAAGGCGCGGCCGATGATGGACTCGTCCTCGCACAGCGCATACATGTGGGGCACGGGCACGTCGGTGCCGGCCAGGCCCTTCATCACGCGGAACTCGCGCTCGATGGCATGGGCCGAGGGCAGCAGCTTGGCCACGGGGCCGGGCTTGGAGCGCATCACGTAGCTGCGGCCCGGGGTGATCAGCTTGTAGGTGGGGTTGGACTGGCCGCCCTTGAACATCTCCACCTGCAGCGGGCCGGCAAAGCCCTGCACATGGCCCTGCATCCAGGCGGTGAGCGCGGGCACGTCGAATGCGTGCTGGTCGGAGACGGCGCGTGTGCCTACGAAATGGTCGAAAGTGCTCATGGGGCAGTCAGTCCTGTGATCGGTTCGAGAATCGGTTCAACAAACGGGAACAGCCGCGCAGCACGGGCGCGGCAAGGCACCGGCCGGCGAGAGCGTCCGGTCGGTGCAAGAAAAGGGGAGGGGGCGCGGCGCGAGCCGCGCAGGTTCAGGCGTCGGGCGCGGCGATGCGCAGCAGCGTGTCGCGGTCGCAGACCACCAGGCCGCCCGGCTCGATGCGGATGGCGTTCTCGCGCTCCATGGCCTTGAGTTCCTGGTTCACGCGCTGGCGCGAGGCGCCCAGCAACTGCGCCAGTTCCTCCTGCGCCAGGTGCAGGCCGATGCGGATCTCGCTGCCATCCGACAGGCTGGTCACGCCATAGCTGCGCACCAGGTGCAGCAGCTGCTTGGCCAGGCGCGCGCGCAGCGGCAGGGTGTTGAGGTCCTCGACCAGGCCGTAGAGCTGGCGGATGCGCCGCGCATGCAGGCGCAGCATGGCTTCCGAGAACTCCACATGCATGGACAGGATTTTCTTGAAGTCGGTCTTGGACACGCACAGCAGCGTGGTCTCGCCGTGCGCATAGGCATCGTGCGTGCGCTTGTCCCCGTCCAGGATGGCCACGTCGCCGAACCAGATGCCCGGCTCCACGTAGTCCAGCGTGATCTGCTTGCCCGTGATCGAGGTCGAGCTCACGCGCACCGCACCCCGGGCGCAGGCGATCCATTCCTCGGGCGGTTCTCCGCGTGCGCAGATGAGCGTGCCATCTTTGAACCGTTTGACGTAAGCGCATCGAAGAATGTCGTGCCGAAGCGATGGAGAAAGTGATGAAAACCAGCGACCGGAATTGATCGCTTCACGTTCTTCGATGGTAAGAATCGGGTCGTCCATGGCCTGTCTTTTGCGTGACTGATGACGGTCACATTGTCGCGTGTGGGACCGCCGCGGCGCAGCATGCCGCCGGCGGGCCTGTCACTTCGGTGTCTGGGCCTGCCGAAAACGGGGCAGGGCGGCGAAAAAAAGGCGACCCGTCGTGCGTCGGGTCGCCGGCTTTGCAGGGCTTATGGCTCCTCGTGCGTGAGGCTCAGTCCCAGCGCGCCACGGCGGCGCAGCCAGGGGCTGGGGCGGTAGCGCGGGTCGCCGTAGACGGTCTGCAGGTTGAACAGGACCTCCAGCATGTTGGTGGGGCCCCAGCGGTCGCCCATGGCCAGCGGGCCCATGGGATAGCCCAGGCCCAGGGTCACGGCCTTTTCCAGGTCGGCCGGGCTGCCGATGCCCTGCTGGCAGATGTCGCTGGCGATGTTGACGATGGAGCCCACCACGCGCTGCGTGACAAAGCCGCCGCTGTCGCGGATCACGCTCACGGCCTTGCCGTCGCTCGCAAAGAGCGCATGGGCGGCATCGCGCATGTCGGTGCGCGTGGCCGGCGTGGTGGCCAGCACGCGGCGGCGCGTGTCGGCGTCGGCGATCAGCATGTCGATGCCCATGGTGCGCGTGCAGTCCAGCCTTTCCACGGCAGCCACCGTGGTCACGTCCAGGCCCAGCGGCGCCACCAGGATCAAGGCCTGCTCGGTCGGTGCCTGCGCGGTTTCAATGCGCGCGCCCAGGCTCTTGAGCAACTGGTAGATCTCGTTGCGCCGGGCCGCGCGTGCCGACACCCAGACCGGTGGCAGCGTCTGCACCTGCGGCACGGCAGGCTCGGCAGGCTGCTCGGCGCGGCCTTCGGCATAGCGGTAAAAGCCCTGGCCGGTCTTGCGGCCCAGCAGGCCGGCCGCCACGCGCTGCGCGGCAATGGGGCTGGGGCGGTAGCGCGGCTCCTGGTAGTACTGGTGGTAGATGTGCTCCATCACGGCATGGGTGACATCCAGGCCGGTGAGATCCATCAGCTCGAACGGGCCGAGCTTGAATCCCACCTGCTCGCGCAGGATGCGGTCGATGGTGGCGAAGTCGGCAATGCCTTCCTGCACGATGCGCAGCGCCTCGGTCACATAGCCGCGGCCCAGGTGGTTGACCAGAAAGCCCGGCGTGTCCTGCGCGCGCACGGGCGTGTGGCCGAAGCTGCGCGCGAACTGCGCCAGCGTGGCGCAGGTGGCCTCGTCCGTGGCCAGGCCGCGCACGATCTCCACCACCTTCATCAGCGGCGCCGGGTTGAAGAAGTGAAAGCCGGCAAAGCGCTGCGGGTGCTCGAGCGCCGTGGCCAGCGTGGTGATGGACAGGGCCGAGGTATTGCTGGCGATGAGGGTCCCGGGCGCAACGATGGCCTCCAGCTCGCGCAGCAGGGCCTGCTTGGCATCCATGCGCTCGACGATGGCCTCTATCACCAGGTCGCAGTTCCTGAAGGCATCGAGACCGTCCACCACCGTCACCCGGGCCTTGCAATCTGCGGCCTGCTCACTTGTTATTTTTTGTTTCTTCTCAAGCAGGTCCCACAGCGCAAACAGCTGTTGCTGCGCTTGCGCGGCAGCGCCCGGGCGAGCGTCCTGCAGCAGCACGCCGGCGCCTGCCTGGGCGGCCAGCTGGGCGATGCCTTGCCCCATGATGCCTGCGCCTATCAATCCGACGTTCCTGATAGGAGAAATGTTGTTTTGGATCATGTACATAGAGGAGGTGTCCTACAGGTGTCTATGCAAAAATGCAAGCGTTCAAAGAAAGGCTGATGTGAGAATTTGTAGCACCATTCTCGGCGTCGCCCTGTCCTCCATGGCCTGGAACGCGTCCGCATTGTCGTTGGGCAGTCCCCGGGGCAACGTGGTGCTGGGCGCTCCGTTCGACCTGGTGGTGGGCTTGCAGCCCGATAGCGGAAATGACGCCGGCAGCTCCTGCGTGCGCGCCGAGCTGCTGGCCGGTGACAGGCCCATCGAATCCTCGCGTGTGCGCGTCAGCCCGACCACATCGGGCAAGGCCGTTCGTGTGCAGGCCAGCTACACAGTGGACGAGCCTGTGGTGACGCTCAAGCTCTGGGCCGGCTGCGAAGGCGGCGGCATCAGCCGCAGCTATACGCTGCTGGCGCAGCTGCCCGAGTCGGTGGATGCCACGGGCAATCAGCCCATCAATGTGCGGGAACTGGCGGCAGCCCAACCGGCGCTGGCGGCCGCGGGTGCCGGTGCAGCGGGGGCAGCGGGTGCTGCTTCCGACCCATCTTCGACTTCCTCCCGCCCGGCCGCTGGCCGCAGCGCCCGGGCCGATTCCAGGCCCGCAGCGGTGCCCGTTGCCAAGGAACCGAAACCCCAGTCCAAGCCAAAGACACAGCCAAGGCCCCAGGCCAAACCCAAGGCGGCGGCCGAGAAATCCAGGCCGCCCGTGGGCGTGACCGCCCAGGCCCAGGCCGGGCAGTTGCAGGCGGGCCTGCGCATAGAACCGCGCCTGCGCATGGAGCCGGTGGAGGAATGGCTGGGCACGGGCGGCACCCCGGGCGCCGCTGGCGCAGCCGGAACACCCGGGACACCCGAGGGCGCCGCCGCATCTGCGGCTCCCATGTTCGATGTGGGCAGCGAGCAGCTGGCCGAGGCCAACAAGCGCGTGCAGGCGCTGGAGGCCGAAATGGCGGCCTTCAAGAAGCGCGACACCGCCGACCGTGGGCAACTGGCCCAGCTACGGGCCGAACTGGATGCCATGCGCCAGGAGTCGGGCGGCTCGTCGTGGCTGTTCAATGCGCTGCTGCTGGCGCTGATCGCCGCCGTGGCCGTGATCGCATGGATGGCCTGGAAAATGCGCTCGGGCGCCTCGCTGTTCTCGCGCGAGCCGGATGCCTGGCGGGAATCGGTGGAGCGTTCGTCGCAGGACCCCGTGCCGTCGAGCCCGCCGCATTCGCACGATGACGGGATCAACACCCTGCCGCATTCCCTGGACCCCCATCGGCCCACGCGGCCCATGGCACCCAGCCTGCGTGAACACCGGCCTGCGCCGTCGCCCGATGATCGCCGTGGCCCGGATACCCTGGCCTCGCCCTATGTGCAGCGCGGCGCGCAGATGCGCCCTGGCGTGACGTACGAGCTGCATGAGGACGTGGACCCCGGCGACTTCGGCCCGGCCACCATTCCCGTGCCTGTGTCCGTGCAGGCCGAGCTGCCCGAGCCGGAGGGCGAGAAGACCGCAGCGCGCTCGCCTGCGCCCGAGGCCATCAAGGCCCGGCGCATGGTGCAGCCCGGCGAAATGTTCGACGTGCAGCAGCAGGCGGAATTCTTCATCTCGGTGGGCGAGCACCAGCAGGCCATCGAGCTGCTGCGCTCGCACATCGCCACGCATGAGGATTCCTCGCCGCTGGCCTATCTGGAGCTGCTGCACCTGTACTACACGCTGAGCCGCCGAGACGACTTCGACCAGCTGCGCGCCCGCTTTGCCAAGCATTTCAACGCCCGCGTGCCGGCCATGCCGGGCTTCACCGACAAGGGCAGCAGCCTGCTGCAGGGCTATCCCGAGCAGCTGGCACGCATCGAGGCGCTGTGGCCTGTGGACGAGGTCGAGGACTGCCTGGCGCACTACCTGTTCAAGCAGGACGGTGCACCCGACCCCGATGCGCCAGCCCCCTTCGACCTGGCCGCTTTCGATGACCTGCTGCTGCTGCTGTCCATCGCGCGCACCTCGCCCGCCGGAACGCGCGGCGAGCCCGGCCCGCGCGAGCGCACCACGCCGCGCATGGTGGCGGGCACGGCCGCAGCCGGCGCAGCCACGGCCGGCGCAGCCGTCCTCGCATCGGCCGCGGAACCCGCTCCCGCACCGGCCGCCGCTGCCGCCTTCATGGATGTGGATTGGATGGCCGAGCTGCAACCGTCTCCGGTAGAGGCCGCACCGCAGCAGGCTGCCTCTTCCCTGTCGCCGCAGGATTCGGGCCTGGAGTTCACGCCCATGGACACGCAGGCGCTGTCCACGGTCTCCGGTACAGCCGGTGAGAAGGCTGCCGACAGCCGCGCGCCGGACTCCCTGTCCGCGCCGCTGCAGTTTGAAATGCAGCCGCTGGACTTCGACCTGGATCAGGCAGGCCAGCTGCCTGCCGGCCAGGTGCGTGCCGTTCCGCTGAGCGAGACGCCGTCCTTCATCCACGATGCGGCGGCACCGCTGCTGGACATAGACCTCACCGCGCTGGGCGAGGATGAACTGCCCACGGTGGACGTGCCTTCGCGCTTTCCGCCCGTGGTGCTGTCGGCGCCCGGCTCAGGCCCCGTGGGCTTCAGCGAGCACAATCTCAAGGCGCCGCTGAGCATGGATCTGGCGCTGGAGAACTGGGAACTGCAACCGCCCGAAACCCTTCGCGATCACCGCGGCCTGGACGAGCCCTTGAGCCGCTCAGTGGACATGCTGCTGTCGCGCGAGACCGATCCGGCCTTTCGGACCACGCCACAGGCTCCGTCGCCGCAGGGTGACGGCAAGGAGCCGTCCAAGGACTGAACGGTGTGCATCGAAAAGAGAGCACGTCAGGCTGTGTAAATAGTCTGCCTGCTCGGGCTAGAAAGTGAATCGCCCCGGCATTCGTGGAGGTTAGTTGGTGTGATTCAGGCAGGTATGGCCTGACTGGCGCGCCACCGCAACGCGTTTGCCGTCAGACCTTGCGAGATAGCCGTAGACCTGAAAATTGCTGGTTCAGACGCGCCCGATCTGCGGTGCCAGGCTGGCATAGCGCTGCGTTCTGGTTGGCAACAGTGCCGGATTGCGCAGACGCGCCGCACGGCGGCAGTAGCCCGACGGGGCAATCTGCGAGGCCTTGCAGATCGGCTTGAACCCGAAGCGCTTGCACTGCTCGTCGATGAAGGTCCTCACTTTCAAGGACCATGCGCACGGGGCGCTCAACAACCTCGGTGGAGCATTTGAAGGAGCCTCCTCGATTCCTGGGGCGATTCAAGCCGGTTCACTTGCGAATGCTCCTATGCGTAGCGCTGGAAGATACCTTTTTGCGCCGCCATTGCGTAAGCGCTATCCCATCGCGCATGCTCAGGCCCAGCAGGGTGATATTCAACGCGCCAGCAGCCAGTTCTAGTGCCTGCACCGCATAGAACGCAATATCGAACTCGCCAGCCTTTGCCTTGGACGCAAGGAAAAATGCCGCCGGTATCAGTAGCAGCAGACCATTTGCAGCGATGAAGGGCATGCGTTTGAGTTTGGTATTGACCAACCCTTGTCGTCGCCCTTTCGATAGGAGGAAGCCGGAGCAGCCCGTGGCGGCAAGGGCTGGCACCAGCAGGATGAAGCCCCAGGGAATAGCCGTCTTGATGAAAATCATCGTGGCCTGGGAGGCGAATAATTCGGAAATGGCTGTTGAGAGCCAGAACGTCGCTATTGTGAGGATGGCGACCAGACCGGCAATCGGGTGAATAATTCTGAGCATCGTGTTTCTCTTTAGTGGTTGATAGCCAAGATTCCCAGCACCGATGCGGCCAATGCGAGGGCAATGCGGATATTGTGGAGTAGAAGCCAGGATTCGAGCATCGCGGCTACCTGATCAATCGCAACCACCTTGCTGGCGAAGGCGGTATTGATCGGCATGAAATAGGTAATTGTGAAGCCTAGGACAACGACGATGCAGGCGAGGGACGCAAGCCAAAGCCAGCGCGTGGCAGGTTTTTTCGAGTCGTACCAGAATGCGCCGACCAAGCCGATCAAGGTCGGGGCGACGACCAATGGGATTGCGCGCATGACTAGGCCACTGTGCTGCGCAAACCAATCTAAAAATTCAGCGGGCGGCAAATTTTTCCAGTAGCCACCCAGGATCACGCCGATAGCGAGCATGACGCCCGCGAACATAGCCGATCCAATAATCGCCAGAATTTTGAATAAGAGCTGCATTACTTTCTCCTGCCGTGATCCGGTATCGGGGGTTAAAAATGCCAGCCACGCCAGAAATTCTGTAAAAGATGCGGGGTGGCGCGAAGGCGGACAATGGATAGGCCGATAGCTTGCCGATCTGGTGCAGGGTCTCGCCCTTGCTACAGCGATCTTCCTCATCGCCTTCAGTGTTTTGGTGATGTAAATCCATGATCGTTGCTTCCTGCCAGCACTACTTGCACCAAGTGTAGTTATTGCGTTGCATTGACCGGTTGAATTCACAATTGATGACGGATGCTGCCGTGAACCGGCCGGCATCCAATAGTGATGGTTTCTAGTGTTGCGGCGTCAGACAATGACATGGCAAAACGAGCCGCTCGGACAATATCCTCCGATTTAATCATCTGTTCTGGTGTCATGCCACTGCCGGAGGCCATTTCGGTGTTCACCACGTCAGGGCAGATCACGGTCGTTCGAATGCCGTTCAATATCTCTTGTCGGGCAATTGAACGGGCGTAGCCAACCAGTGCATGTTTACTCGCAGCATATCCGCCTACCGGTGCGAATGGCTCCATGCCTGCTATTGAGGCGACGGCGAAAATATGGGCCTTCTTTGCCTGTCGAAGATAGTGGAGACTGATTTTTGTGATATTATGGGCCGCTATTGCGTTGGTTCTGAGCATGAGCTCAAAATCGGCCACGCTCAGATCTCCAGTGCCAAAGCGGAAGATCCCAGCACAATGGATCAGTACATCCAGTTGCTTTTCTTTTGAGAGCACCGCTTCAATCTGAGTTGCGGTGGCTATATTATCAGTTAGATCGACTGTGATCGGAATGACTTTGGTTCCGTGCTCACGCTTCAACTTTTCCGCAAGCTGCTCAAGTTTCTCCCCATCCCGCGCAACCGCGACAATGTTGAAGCCATCTTCAGCAAATGCGCATGCTAGCGAATTTCCAATGCCACGGCTGGCTCCTGTTATTAGAGCTAAGGATTTCGCCATTTTCATTTCCTGTGTGGATATGTGCTGGTTTAATTGTGACCAAGATTCCCTGCTAAGTGGGGAATCTGGCTTCGAATTTGCAGAGCGACGGATGCAACTTGTAGTTCAGGGATCGTTCACGATGGCTGTCATATGCCTGGTCGTTGAGCGCATCCTTAAACGACTTTGACGACCGCCAATGTGCCACGTTGACGAGGCCGTATTTAGCCGATGGATCACTAGATCGGAAAAGTCTGGCATTTATGAAGCCCTCATGGGCAATCATGTGCCCCTTTGCTTTGTGCCACATGTCGAGCACAGCGGGGATGTCTTCCTGCTGGATCTCGAATGGATTGATCAAGAAAACGTGTCCGCTGGCCGCGTCACTAAGTAATCCGATCTCGATATCGAGATCGCACTCGATGCTGTCAGTCCCGAATTTCTGTTCCAACAGACGTGTCGGATGAAATAGAAAATCTGCTCGCTGCTCTGGTGAATCGAACTTCAATATCGACAAATGGCTATAGTCCGCGTTTCGGATATCCTCGTTGAACGAGTAAAGCTCCATAACAATGCCGGCGCTCATGGCATTAAGCTCGTCAGCTCGTGCGAGCCAGTAGTCCTTAAATTGCGCATTGCTTCGCACAATTTCAATAAGATAATTCATGCGCCGCTCTCCCCGAGAAGGCGCTTAGGTCCGATGCTCAAACGATGAGAAAAATAGAGGGCGAAATCTTCTTTGAAGTCAGCGACAATTTCGCTGAATCGATTTGTGTGCGTTGCGTCGATAAGGTCGTTGGTTCGATTCCACTCCGCAATATTGATGAATTTCACTTCATCAGCGTCGGATTGATTTTGGTAGAGCGATGCGTTGATGTAGCCGGGCTGTGTCCGCATGTACGCGTTGCACTGGTTCCACATTTCTTCGTAGTTATTGACGCGCGCGTTCGGAATATAAATGACATCGAGCAATATGCATCGTTTTGTATCCGAGGAGAAAATATAGTCGTCCCCATCGACGAGCCTCATGGTATGGCCAAAGAACCTGACCTTTCCAGAGCGTAGGGCCTCGATGATGGCGAGCTCCTGTCGCGCTCGGTCACGCGCTGCGATCCATGCCGACGCGGATGACCATTTGCAAAGGCTGGCAAACGCATACCGCGAACGTGTTTGATACTCCTGATCGACCTTGACCAGCTGAGCCCTGTCGAAACCATCACATCCCGAAAAATACGTCGCAATAAGGTTCCAGATGGAAGCAGCTTCGGCAGGGTGGTCACTTTGGATGAAGTCAAGTGCCATGATCATGAAGATTTTCCTGTCATCACCGCATGCGGAGAATAAGTGTCGTCCTCGCTGGCATAGGCCGTGCGAGCGAAGCAAATTTGAAATTTTTCTTGATAGGGGGCGACGATGGCGTGGTAGTCTTCGCCGCCAAATATCGAGAGAAAAGCATCCTCCGATGCCCATTCGGCCATGCTGACAAAGTGATAATCGCCCTGACCAGGCGTAATAGTCTGGAAGAGGGTTGCCGACATAAAGCCAAGCTTATCTTTCATCATCGTGGCCGTCTCAAGCCACATTTCGGCATTGGCGGGCGCTTCCTCGACGGAAATGCGATACGGGTTCACAATTATCATTCGCTCACGGACGTCGCCGACAAAGCAAGGTCCGTGGCAGCGGTCGACGGGCCTGAACAGATTTGCAGCTCCTAGCCCCTGGTCAACAGAATTGAATGCCATGTCGTCAGGCGGTTCATTAATAATTGCGATGCTGACTGCTGCGTACCCCGGAAGATTGACGCGTCTAAATACTTTCAGAAGGCAAGCGGCATCTATGCTTCTGGTTTTTAGAGCCTCATTGGTCTGCTCAAGCCAACGCGAGGAGCATTCCTCGATCTGAGCTGATGTCAGTATATCTATACGTGCAAGCATCATTGGAGTTTGTGTTTCGAAGTCGATGGAATTTCCGCCAACATCAATTCGCTGGTCGGGCGAAAGGTCGTACTCACGATCTTGTGGAACGCAGGATTGCGGAAAACGCATTGAAAGCTATTCAGGTCGGACCAATGAGCTATGTTGACGAACCTGATCAGGTCGATGGCGTCGCATTCGCGGAAAAGGCGTGATGTGAAAAATCCTGGTTTTCCCTTAATGAATGACAAAGCGCGGTCGAACTGGTTCAGGAATTGGCTCTGATCGGCCGCTCGCATCAAGCACAAAGTCACCAGCAAGATGCTGGGCGCATCGGCCATGGGCCGCCCGCCATATCCACGCCTGATGATCTGGGTCCGAAAGTTGAGCGCTGCAGGCTGAGCAATGCTATTTCGACGGCTGCTGATCACCATCGCCTCATAGCTAGGCTGGGCGTAGCCCTGCAGCTCCAATTTCGCACTTGAGGCGATAGCGATCAGTTGTCCTGCCCGATATGTGGATTCAGTCAGGCCAACCTCTGAGACGGACTTATAGAAGTTAAACGTACAAGGCACTGGTCAGAGCTCCCTTCTGCAACAGCTGTAATCGAGAAGCCGCAGGGCCTAGCTAGGTTGCTGGTCAAACCTATACACCGGCAGCCTCTTGGGCTGCATCAATCAGATCGCCAACGGTGCTAATCCGGCCGTAGTCAATGTCTTTCAACGCTTGAGCTGTTTGCTTTTCGATTTCGAGGAGGATGAAAACCAACTCTGTGGAGTCAACCCCAAGGTCATCTGCCATAATACTTGTCCGCGTGATCTCGACTTTCAACCCCTCGCTTTCGACAAGGGCCTTCAAGGAATTAATCACGATTGCTTCAATGGATACATGATCTTTCATGATGTGCTCCCATGCTCAATGATTAGGCTTGCGACTCCGCCACCCATGGCAGCGGCATTTATGACAATACGTTCAATCGAGACTGGTTGACCGATGATATGCGGAGATTGCTGCTGCTTTTCAAGCATAAGGCAGCCAAACGCGATGTCGACTGCGCTTTCCGCACCGAAGGTGTGGCCGATACGTTCTTTGGGGCGAGCAATAATCGACTTCGAGGCGATGTTGGCGATGGCCTCATGTTCAGCGTTCTCGACGCAATCGAGACCGCTTGCGTCCGAGATCACGATCTCCGGCTGACGATTACCGATCACGGAACGCATCGTGCGGCGGAATGCATCGGCATCCGTAGGGTATCGGTCCGCCTTGCTCGGGCTGTTGGCCTGTGAGAAAGCGCCTATGCGGGCATAGATTCGGGCACCGCGCCGTCGCGCTGCCTCCTCCTCTTCGAGCACGAGGAATGTCGAGCCCTCAGAAATTCGAAACCCGTGTTTGCTGCCATCCACCGCGTGCGCTGACGGAACGAAGTCGAGGCCGGCATAGATAAAACCGGTGTTGGTGCTTTCAGTCCCACCAGCGATTGCCACATCCAGGATACCTGAGCGGATCTTTGCTGCTGCTGCCGCTACAGATAAGAGGCTACTCATTCGATCAGCCATATAGGTCTTACTGAAGCCCTTTAGACCGTGAAGGATGCTGATTTGTCCCTGAGGTGCAGTGGGAAACCAGCTGGTGGCTTGGAATGGGCTGACAGCTCGTGGCCCCTGGAGATATAGTTTCCGCAACTCGCGTTCCGTGAATTGCCAGCCGCCAAAACAGTTTCCGACAAACACGCCAGTTCTTTGCCTGTCGATTATCTCTATATCTATCCCAGCATCTGCAATTGCTGACTGAGTTGCGATTAGAGCATAGCTTGTGAAAACGTCGATCTTTATGGCCGTTCGGCCTGAAATCTCTCCCTTGAATTCGGATGGGTCGATGCTGGCTCCGCTGATATTTTTTGAGACCTGCCTGAAAAAGATGCTGGAATTTGATTGGGATGTCCAGAGATCTTCCTTGGTTCGTATGCCAGGTAAGATGACTCCAATGCCCGTGATGACAGCATTACGCTCCATGGTTATGCAATCCTCTGCGTTAGGGGACGATTTGCGAGATGATCAAGGCGCTATGAATTCCGGAGAAGCCACTTGCGTCCTTGAGAATATGTCCCAGCACCGCCGGCCGCCCCTTGCCGGGTACATAGTCGAGGTCGCAGGCTGGGTCGGGCTGGTGCAGATTGAGCGTCGGTGGAACCTCTTGGTGGACAATCGACTGTATAGATGCGACCAGCTCAATTGCATTGGCCGCCGCCAGAGCATGCCCTACGATCGACTTTATGGAGGTAACAGGTATGCGATATGCATAGTCTCCGAAGGTTCGCTTGATCGCATTGGTTTCGTTGATGTCATTCTGTGGCGTCGAACTTCCGTGAGCATTGACATGCGAAATCTCTGAGAAAGCAACCCCCGCATCGGCAAGACTCAAAATCATGGCCCGATGTAAATCCTCGCCATCAGGTTTGAGGTCTGTCATATGATGGGCGTTGCATGTCGACCCAAAACCAGAGATTTCCGCGAAAATATGTGCATCGCGAGCAATCGCGTGTTCCATGTCTTCCAGAATGAATATTCCAGCGCCCTCGGCGATTACAAAGCCGCTGCGCGATGCATCATATGGCCGGGAGGCGGATTCGGGCTTGTCGTTCCGATCATTGGTAACGGCGCCGATGATATCGAAAGCACCGAGCGCGATAGGAGTTATCGGTGCATCTGACGCTCCCGCGATGACAATGTCCGCATTGCCGGACCGGATCATATCCAACGCCTCGCCGACAGCGTCAATACCGCCCGTGCAGCCCGTTGCCAATGTCGAGACCGGTCCGGATGCGCCGTAGCGACGGGCGATCTCCGTAGATGCGACGTGAAAGCCAAGGCCTGACAGCAGTACTGGTGACGCCTTTTCCGCATCGACGTCACCATGCCCGCCATCCGTGAGGTGCAGAAATTCTTCTTCCAGATACTTCGTCGCACCGATAGCGGTTGCAACGCAAACTCCGATACGATGAGGATCAAGTTTGTCGAAATCGAGCTTGGCCATATTGACTGCTTCCGAGGCAGCGGCCAGAGCGAACAGGACATAACGATCATATCCAGCCTGAGAAGCGGCAGAGACCTCGCAGTCTTCCTCGTCGAAGTAGTCGACGATCCCGGCCACCTTGGCCTTGAACGGTGAAGCATCGAAAGTCGTGATTGGCCGCACACCACTTCTGCCATTGCACGTTGCGGTCCAGAAATCTTCAACATTGCATCCGTTGGGTGCAATGACACCCAGGCCCGTGACGGCCACACGCTTCTTTTTCATAAACCCTCTTGAATTAGTAATTTCCAAGACCGCCGCAGACATTCATTGCCTGGGCCGTGATCCCGCGCGCCTGGTCGGATGCCAAGTAGATAACCATGCTGGCGACCTCGCCGGGTTCGATGTACCGTCCGAGCGGCACACGTTCCTCAATCCGTCGCTTGGCTTCCTCGGGGGTGATGCTCCAGAGCTTCGCGTAGTTTTGACGGACAGTCGCGGCCATCTCGGTTTCGACAAAGCCCGGGCACACTGCATTGACGGTGATGTCCGCCCTTTTGCGCGCGAGCTCCAATCCAAGTGCTTTGGTGAACCCAATAACACCATGCTTCGAAGCACTATAGGGGGCACCATGCACAACTCCTTGCTTGCCCCCTGTTGAAGCAATATTGATGATGGCACCGCCAGCGCCCATTGCCTTGGACCTGAGGATTTCTTTCGTTACGAAGAAAACAGAATTCAGATTTGTATTGATAACAGATAACCATAACTCATTATCGATATTCTCCGTCACACCGCCGCCGCTGCGACCCGCGCAGTTCACGAGAACCTTGATAGGACCAAATTTTTCGACAGCGGACGATGTCATTTGGGTAATTTCATCGGAATCTGTTACATCGCATCGTATTCCGATTACCTCCCGACCATTCCCAGAGAGCTGTTTCACGGCGGCATCGAGATTGGACTGACTACGCCCGACGATTGCAACGTTGTAGCCTGCGTTTACGAGGCTATGCGCTATCGATAAGCCAATGCCGCGGCTTCCGCCAGTCACGATTGCATTACGCATTTGATCTGCCTTCCAACCTTGATTTGATGGCCTTCATAGTGCCGAAACTATTAAGATTGATCGCGGTTTCGACCTTTTGCTTGGCGTCGTTCCGCGATCCTTTCGCGGCCCAGAGTGAAGGATTGAGTAGTACCTCATGGTGCGAGGTGACCGCTATCCCAGAGCCTTCGTTCACAGACGAAAATGTCCACGAACCACGATGTTCCAGGAGAACCTCTGGGGGAGAGGGCTGGAAGTATGAAATCGCGTCGACATCTTTCCTGCGAATGCTCCGAATCTCTTCAGTCCCATTGGTAACATTTACGGTCATAACAAACTCTTGGTTCACGCTATCGGAATAAATCATTCTTATATTCGAACAGTGCGGCAGCAAGTTCGGCCATTCTTCTGCGTCCCAGATCAGGTCTAGAATGAGGTTTTTGGGGGCATAGAAAATCATGGTCTCCGAGAAACTGTGATACCAGGCTTTCTGATCCAAGTGCTTTGCAATTGCAGATAGCTCGCGGTTGCTGTTTGCCTCGATACTCCGTTCCATGAATTGCATCGCTTGTTCTTTGGTCTCGACTTCAGGAACGAATCCTTTCACCTGATCTGCGATCTCGAATTCATGCATCAGGCTAATCTTGCAGCCTTTGGGGAGCGGGTCGAAGGTCCAGGAGCCCACCATCGACTTGACCAAGGGTGAAGGTTTACTTTGGCGAAATTTGATTAAGCGACGCTTGCGATCAATCTGCCGGACCGACTGCCAGGATAGGATTTGACCGTTGGCCAGGGCTGTTAGCGCGATAGCCTGCTCCGTCTCCGTTTCCGAAAGGACGTTGGCTTCCAGGCAGGGAGGGAAAATTTCGGGCCATTTAGCAACGTTGAGGCTTACCTGAAACGCTTCCTCAGGCGAATGGCAGATGAGAATACTATGTTCCGTTTTCATTAAACTTGACCTCTCCCTGCAGGTAGTATGCGGTTTGGAGTTGCTTGTTACTCCGAGGCTTCTGAAGAATCGAGCATCCGCTGACGGCGCTTAAGCGAAAAGGAGACGCCGTCTTTGGCGCCCAAAATGATGAGGGGCAGATTTGTTGCGTCGGTAAGAATCTCTATTCTCGGGATGACAGTGAGCGTCGGACCAAAATCCTGGATCCCTGGAGATTTGCAACTGAGATTTATTTTTTTCCACATGCCTATCGCTTGGCAAGTCCTTTTTGGAAAATCAGAGTTCTCCTAGGAATTGCAGGCGCGCGCTCAGATGCTGTCATTTCAGGATTATTGGGCATCGTCCTGGTTTCTCGAATGCGAGGGAGTGCGCACGCTAAAGAGGGTCTGCAAGAATCCATGCGAGACGTGCTTGCGTTGAGCGACGGCGACCATACTCATCACCCATGAAGCAAATCAGCCTAGCCCAGCCGCAGTCCAACAAGTGCACACACAAGAGTGAGTGCTTGGAATCGATGGATCAAGTGGTGCCATGAGCAGGCCTGATAGCTCTCATCGATCCGTACTCCAAGGAGGCAGGCCGCTGCGGCGCCCTCCAGTTTGGTTGTTGATCGTGCGCTTGGCCGGCACATAACACCGTATGCCCTGGGCTTGCAGTGCGGTGATCTGCGCTGCATTGGCATAACCCGCATCAGCGGTGCAGGGTGCTAGCAGTACATCGCTTGCGGCTTGGGCCATTGGCTGGATCTGCCTCTGATCGTTGGCATCGGCACAGCCCTCGTGGGCCACTATCAGGTGGCTCTCGGCCTCCACAGCGGTCGGCAGGTTGTAGCCCGGCACACTGTTGAGGCTTTGCATGACCTGGGCATCGGACTCGATGGTGATGTACATGGTCTTGCCACTGGCGGCCAGGGCCTTTGCCTAGCCTGCAGTTGCCTCGCTGTTGGCCTGCAGTTGTGCCAAAGCCTTGCACACACGAATGCCCTGCCCGGGCGTTGACGTCTCCTGCCGGGCCGATTCTTCGAGTAAGGCGAGGTATCTCTCTATCTGCTGGGCATTGCACTGGGCTTTTTGTACCAGGCCCGGCGCGGGCCGACGATGGCTTTGCTTGAGGCGACGGCCTGCACCTTGCAGCCGTCGATGGCCACAGTCGTCGGGGCGATCAAGCACTGCGTGCGGGCGAACTGCACGAAGGCAGCACTGGTGGAAACCAATGCCTGCAGATTGCCTCGGCGGAATTCGGCGATGGTCTTGTAGTCTGGAGCCAGGCGACCGAGCAGCCACATGCACTCGGCGTTGTGGTGGCACTCGCGCCTCAAAGAGCGAAAGGGACGTGTCGCGTTGAGATAGCCCTGGAGATAGAGCCGCAGCAGATCGGCAGTGTCATATGGCGGCGCGCCCATGCGTTGGAGGATGGACTTGGCAAAGCCCAGATAAGCCATGGGTAAAGCGGCAATCCAGCCGTCGATGACGCGGACAAGGGCATCTGGCGCGACAAACTCATCGAGCATTACTGGTAACAGGGCGGCTTGTGCCGGCTCTCTCCACTGCGGCGGGCCGTAGAGCTGCTCCACAAACAACGATGCCCTCAAGGCTAACTTCCTGGAGGGCATCGCGACTAGGACAGCTGAAGACTTTTTACACAGCCTGACATGCTCCCTTTTTGCCTTGGCACTTGGCCAGTACCTCAGTCGGCAGCCTGCATGCTTGCAAGCAACTGCTGCGCCGCCGCTTCCGGGTCCTCGGCATTGACCAGTGCCCGCACCACGGCCACCGAGCCCACGCCCGTGGCGCGCACGGCCGGGAACTGGTCGGCCGAGATGCCGCCGATGGCCACCAGCGGATAGCGCTGCATCAGGCGCACATAGGCGCCCAGGCGCGCCAGGCCCTGCGGAGCCGTGGCCATTTTCTTGAGCGTGGTGGGGAAGACGGCGCCCAGCGCGATGTAGCTGGGCTGCACGGCATGGGCGCGCACCATTTCGGCATAGCCATGCGTGCTCACGCCCAGGCGCAGGCCCGAGGCGTGGATGGCCTGCAGGTCGGCGCCGGCCAGCGCGTCCAGGTCCTCCTGGCCCACATGCACGCCATAGGCGCCGGCATCGATGGCCTCGCGCCAGTGGTCGTTGATGAAGAGCAGGGCGCTCGTGCCTTCCACGGCGGCCACGGCGGCGCGCACTTCGCGCGCGATGGCGTCGCGGTCCTCGGACTTGAAGCGCAGCTGCACGGTGGGCACACCGGCGCGGGCCATGCGGCCCACCCATTGCGCGTCGGGCAGCACGCCGTACAGGCCCAGGGACCTTGGGCACTCCGGGAAGGCCAGTGCGGGATCGGCGCCCTCCAGGCCGAAGTCGCGCGGATCGTCGGGCCATAGCGTGGCCTCGAAGCGGCCCCTGCGCAGCGTCTGCGCCTGCCAGGCACAGGCCAGCGTCTCGGCGTCGATGGCGATGAAACCCAGGGCGCTGCAGGCCTGCAGCGCCGCAAGATAGGCCGGCTCCTGGCGCTGTGCCTGCGGCACGGGCTGCGAGGGCAGGGCGGAGCCTTCAGGGGCAAAGGTGGCGCCGTGCAGGCGCACGATGGCATCTGCCCAGGACTGGATGGAGTCGTTGCTCATGGCCGGTCTCCTCAGCCGTGGTGCCAGAACGGCGTGCCCAGCACGGGCGTGCTGGGCTGGGCGGCCGATTGTTCGGCCATGGCGCCGGCGCGGTGGGCGGCGTGGCCGGCATTCACGGCATCGGCAAAGGCGCCGGCCATGGCCACCGGGTCTTCGGACAGGGCCACGGCCGTGTTCAGCAGCACGGCGTCATAGCCCCACTCCATGACTTGGCAGGCATGGGACGGGCGGCCCAGGCCCGCATCCACGATCAGCGGCACCTTCAGGCGCTCACGCAGTGTCTGCATGGCATAGGGGTTGACGGGGCCGCGGCCCGTGCCGATGGGCGCCGCCCAGGGCATGACGGCCTGGCAGCCCACATCCACCAGGCGCTGGCACAGCACCAGGTCCTCGGTGGTGTAGGGCAGGACCTGGAAGCCGTCCTTGATGAGGATGGAGGCGGCCTCGACCAGGTTCAGCGTGTCGGGCTGCAGGGTGTAGTCGTCGCCGATCAGCTCCAGCTTGATCCAGGGGGTCTCGAAGACTTCGCGTGCCATCTGGGCCGTGGTCACGGCTTCCTGCACGGTCATGCAGCCGGCCGTGTTGGGCAGCACGGGCACGGCCAGCTTCTTGAGCAATTCCCAGAAGCTGGCACCGGTCTCGGCGGCATTGCTGCCCTGGCGGCGCAGCGAGGCCGTGACCATGGCGGGGCGGGCACGCTGCACGGCAGCTTCCAGCACGGCGGGCGAGGGGTAGCGGGAGGTGCCCAGCAGCAGGCGGCTGTCAAAGCGCTGGCCGTACAGGACCAGGCTGTCGTCGGAGGAAGGGGCGGAAGTCGTCATGGCGTGAGGCAATGGGAGAGTCGGATGGGGCATCAGCCGCCGGTCACCGGCGAGATCACTTCGAGGCGGTCGCCGTCGTTCAGCGCCTGCTCGGCATAGCGGGCCTTGGGTACGAAGACGGTGTTGATGGCCACGGCAAAGGGCGGGCGCGGCGCAAGCTGGGCCAGCGCGTCGGCCACGGTGGCTCCGTCGCTCAGTTCGGTCGCTTGCTGGTTGATGGTGATGTTCATGGCGGCTGAGGGGAAACGAAAGGCGGGTACGGGGGCTTGTTCGATCTTAGGCAGGGCCGGTCTTGTCGGCCCTGCATGCATGTCCGGTCTGTTGTGCGTGAAAGTGCCGTGCGTGCCGTTCAGGCGGCTGCCTTGTGCTGCGATGGCGCATGCTCGACGGCAACATCGAAGCGGCGGGCCAGTTCGGAATCACCGCCGTCGAGCAGCTCCAGCACCACGTCCAGCATGGCCGGCGCGATCATGAAGCCATGGCGGTACAGGCCGTTGACCTCCATCACGCGCGGCGCGCTCCAGCGCACGGCCGGCAGATTGTCGGGCAGGGTGGGGCGGCACTGGGTGGCGATCTCGACGATGCGGCCCTCGGCAAAACCCGGATGCACGGTGTAGGCGGCACTCAGCAGCTCCAGCGTGGAGCGCACGCTGGCCGGCGACATGTCGTCGGACTCGATCTCGGTGGCGCCGATGACGAAGAGGTGGTCCTCCTTGGGCGCAATGTAGATCGGGTAGCGCGGATGGATCAGGCGCGTGGGCCGCTGCAGCGTGACCTCGGGCGCATGGATGCGAACCACCTCGCCGCGCACGCCGCGCAGCGCAGGCCACTGGCCGCGTGCGCCCAGGCCCCGGCAGTCCAGCACCCAGTCGGGCTGGCCCGGCGAGCCGGGGCGGAAGTCGGCCAGCTCGCGCGGCTGGTTCCAGTGCTGCTCCACGCCCAGGCGGGTCAGCGTGGCGTGGAGTGAGGCCAGCAGCTGGCGGTTGTCCAGCTGGCCCTCGCCCTGCAGGTACATGGCCTGGGCGAAGCGCCGCTCAAGCGCGGGCTCGCAGTCGTGCAGGGCCTGGTCGGCCAGCGGCTGCAGCGCGGGAAGGCTGGGGTTGATGCGGCGGTTTTTCTCCAGCAGGCCGAAAAAGCGCTGGGCATCGCCCGCGTCCTGGCGGTGCCAGAGGATGAGGGTGCCGTTTTGCTGGAAGAACACGGGCGCATCGAGCTGGGCCAGCAGTTCGGGCCAGCGCGTCAGGCCGTGCTGGCCCATGCGCACCACGCCGGGCTCGGTGATGGCCGATTCGGCCAGGGGCGCGAGCATGGCGGCGGCCACGCGGGCCGCTGCGCCATCGCCTTCGGGGCCGTGGGCGTCATATACGGCAATGCCGTGGCCGCGACGGGCCAGCGCCAATGCCAGCAGCCGGCCCATGAGGCCGCCGCCCAGAATGGCGATGCGGGAAGAAGCTTGTAGAACGGACATGTGCATCTGGTGGTCAAGTGCGCCCATGCCCGTGGGACTGCCGGCCGGCTGTCCGCGCACAGGGCATGTGCTGGACAAAACGCGGCGTACCACCCCGATTGATTGAAACTCCCCACGCCAGCATGACCTGGATCGGGTGCAGGGGCGCTGCGCGGCAAGGTGCCTGTGGTGCAGGCTTGTGCGGCAGGGGGCTGGTCGCCCCGGGGCCCCAGGGTGTTTCTCAGTCACGCATCGGCGAGGCGGGCCAGGCCCTGTTTCACCGACGGGACACCCCTGTTTCGTCCGTCAGCAGGCATTACAGCACATCCCGCAGCTGCCGGTATTGACCATGCGCATGGGTGATAATTTTCGCCCATGACTGCCGACCACTCCCCTTCGACCGCCGCATCCCCCGAACCGGCTCCCGCCGCGCGCAAGCGCTATGCACGCGTGCTCATCATCGCGGGCTCCGACAGCGGCGGCGGCGCCGGCATACAGGCCGACCTCAAGACCTGCAGCGCCCTGGGCTGCTACGGCATGACGGCCATCACGGCCATCACCGTGCAGAACACGCTGGGCGTCAGCGGCATCCACGGCATTCCCGTGGACATACTGCGCGGCCAGATCGATGCGGTGGTCGAGGACATCGGCGCCGACGCCGTCAAGATCGGCATGCTGGCCACGCCCGAGGTGGTGCAGGTGGTGGCCGATGCCATCCGCCGCCACCAGCTGCGCAACGTGGTGCTGGACCCCGTGATGGTGGCCACCAGCGGCGACCGGCTGATCGCGCCGGAAACCGCCTCCGTGCTGGTGCGCGAACTGTTCCCCCTGGCCACCGTGGTCACGCCCAATCTGGACGAGGCAGCGCTGCTGCTGGGCCACTCCATTGATGGCATAGACGCACTGGACGGCGCCGTGCAGGAACTCCTGGCGCTGGGCGCGCCGGCCGCATTGCTCAAGGGCGGGCATCTGTCCGGCGATCTGGTGGTAGACCTGCTGGGCCATGGCAACGGCCAGCGGCTGCGCCTGCAGTCGCAGCGCATTGCCACGCACAACGGCCATGGCACGGGCTGCACGCTGTCTTCGGCGATTGCCTCGCACCTGGCGCTGGGCCTGCCGCTGGAGGCGGCCGTGGCCCAGGCGCGCGAGTACATCCTGGGCGCGATTGCGGCCGGTGCCGATGTGTTCACGGGCGCCGGCCACGGTCCGCTGAACCACGGCTATGCGCCGCGCGCGCAGGTCGTGGTCAACGGCTGAACGTTCGGCGCAGCGCCTGGTTCACCAGCCCCAGGTCAGGCTGCGCGCCACCCAGCCCTTTTGGCCGTTGTCGCGCTGGACATGGGCCCAGGAGCCCTGCTTCTTGAGCGTGCGCACCACCTCCAGCTCAGCCAGCTTGCCCACCACGCGGTGTTTCTGGCCCGGGCCAGCGCGCAGATTGGCGGTGCGCCCGGTCACCACCATGTGCGGGGTCTTGCCGGTCAGCGGCGCATGCACCCAGCCCAGCGTGCTCTCGTTGTCCCTGACGCGCAGCCACTGGCCCTTGCGCTGCACCACCTGCAGCGGATAGCCCTTGCCCAGTTCCCACAGCGTGGCCGAGCGCGTGGTGGGCTGCTGCCGCACATTGACGCTGGCGCCCTTGACGCTGACGAACTCGCGCGCATGGGCGGCGGCCGGGGCCAGGGTGGTGGTGAGGACGGCGAGGGCGGTGGCGGCTGTGGCCAGCCAGCGGGCGGCACGGCTTTTGTTGCAAGACACGGGAACAGGTCTCCTTTCGTTTGAGAAAGGCTGGCGCGCGGAGACTTTCCGGCGCGAGCCCGGGGAAAGCGCGTGGGATCAGGCGATGTAGCTATAGTTCCTGAATGAAACTGACGTGCGACGCCCCGGCTTCATGCGCAACCGGGCAAGCTTGCCTTACGCTTGCCGCACAACCGTGTTTTCCAGGAGGGCTTGTATATGCACCATGCTGTTTCCCGATCCGGCGCCCATGTCCGGCACGCTGCAATCCTGACGGCCTGTCTTGCCGCGGGACTGGCGGATGCGCAGGGACCAGAGACGCAGGCGCAGGAGGCGCAGGCTGTGGCCACAGCCGCCGAGGGCCGCGATGCGGCCAGGGCGCAGGAGGGTGCGGTGAATCGCCCGGAATTCGGTCCCGCGCTGCTGGCGGCCGCCCAGGCCGGCGAAGCGCTGCAGGTACGCGACTGGCTCAAGCGCGGCGCACCTGTCGATGTGCGTGACCGGCAGGGCAATACGCCGCTGCTGCTGGCCGTGCGCGGCAACCATGTCGAGGTCGCGCGCTCGCTGCTGGTCCATGGGGCCAACCCCAATCTCAAGAATGACCTGCAGGACAGTGCCTATCTGCTGGCCGGTGCCCTGGGCCGCCTGGAGATACTGCGCATGACGCTGTCGTACGGCGCCGATCTGCAAAGCACCAACCGCTACGGCGGCACGGCGCTGATCCCGGCCTGCGAGCGCGGCCACGTCGATACCGTGCAGGCCTTGCTGGCTGCCGGTGTACGGGCCGACCATGTGAACCGGCTGGGCTGGACCTGCCTGCTCGAAGCCGTTTTGCTGGGCGACGGAGGCCCGCGCTACCAGGACATCGTCCGCCAGCTGATCGCGGCCAGGGCCGATCTCAATCTGCCCGACAAGGATGGCGTGACCGCCGTCGTCCACGCCCGCCAGCGCAGCCAGCATGAGGTGGAGCGCCTGCTGCAGGAGGCGGGAGCGCGCTGATCGGCGCAAGTGAAAACAAGTGAAAACGCCTGAAACCAGGGGTGATGCGCCAGATTCAGACGGGTCTGATTGCTTTGGAAAGGCTGCGTTGCAAATGATTCCCATTTTCAACGTGGATCTTTGCCATGCGCACAGCACATTTGCTATCTCGACCCTTCGTCTCCGGCCCCCAGTCGTGCCTTTTTTCGGTGTTCGCTGCGGCGCTGGTCACGCCCGCTTATGCGCAGGACGCCACTGCCGATGAGCGTCAGGTGCAGTTGGCGCCCTTGACCGTCTCCGGGCAGCGCTCCACCGGCTCGCGCACCGAGGCATCCGAATCGGCCAAATACGCCAAGCCGCTGCTGGATGTGCCGCAGACCATCACCGTGGTGCCCGGGCAGGTGCTGCAGGAGCAAAACGCCCTGAGCCTGCAGCAGGCGCTGTCCAATGTATCCGGCATCACCTTCAATGCGGGCGAGGGCGGTGCAGGCTCGGGCGACAGCATCAACATCCGCGGCTTCAGCGCCAACGCCAACCTGCAGATCGACGGGCTGCGCGACAGCGGGCAGAAGAGCCGAAGCGATCTCTTCAACACGCAATCCGTCGAGGTCATCAAGGGACCCAACTCGGTCTTCGGCGGCGCGGGCACCTCGGGCGGCAGCATCAACATGATCAGCAAGCAGCCCAAGGCCCATGACTTCACCGAGGCCGACGCTGGCCTGGGCACGGGCAGCTACCGGCGCGTCACGCTCGACGCCAACAGGGTGCTGGCTGGCGGCAAGGCCGCCATGCGCCTGAACCTCATGGGCCATGACAGCGACGTGGCCGGGCGCGACACCATCTTCAAGCGGCGCTGGGGCGTGGCGCCCTCGCTGGCCCTGGGGCTGAATTCGCCCACGCGCCTGACCCTCGGCTTCTTCCATCAGAGCGATGACAATCTTCCCGACTATGGCGTGCCGGCCTTTCGCGGCAAGATGCTCGATGGCGTCTCGCGCAATGCCTATTTCGGCTGGCGCAACCTTGATCGGGAAAAGATCGGCCAGGATGCCCTGACCGCGAAGATCGAGCATGACTTCGCCTCGGGCGCCAAGCTGCAGAACCTCTCGCGCTACTCGCGGCTGAGCCGCGATACCGTGATCTCTGCCTCGCATGTCGATCTCCGGGGCATGCAGCCTGGCTACTACCGGCCCGCAGGGCCCCAGGCCTATGGCCGCGATGCGGCCACCACCCTGTGGATCAACCAGACCAACCTGACCCAGCGCTTCGACACAGGCGTGCTGGGGCATACGCTGATCACGGGCTTCGAGATCGCGCGCGAGACCTATGACCGCACCACCTCTTCCTACAACATCAACCGGCAGTTCCCGGCCGGCGGCTATCCGCTGGCCCGTCCGCCCGGATACTGGACGGGCACGACGGACTTGCAAAACAGCGGAAGGAACGAGACCAGCCTGGACACCCGCGCGCTGTATGCCACCGACTCCATTGCGCTGGGTCCGCGCTGGGATCTGAACCTGGGCCTGCGCTATGACTGGATCGACGGGCGCTCCAACGCCACAACGGCCGCTGGCGTGCGCACCGCGGTGGACAGCTCCGACGGCCGGCTCAGCGGCCGCACGGCCCTGAGCTTCAAGCCCGCCGACAACGGCCGCATCTACCTGGCCTACGGCACGGCCTTCAACCCTTCCGCCGAATTCCTGGTCTCCACGGGCTCGGGCCTGGATGCGGCCACGGCCTCGCTGGCACCCGAGAAGAACACCAGCCTGGAACTGGGAACCAAGTGGGATGTGCGGGACCGCCAGCTGGCGCTGACCGGCGCCCTGTTCCAGGTGGACAAGACCAATGCCCGAGAGCAGATGGCCGATGGCAGCTATCTGCTGGCCGGTGAGCAGCGCGTGCGCGGGCTGGAGCTCGGTGCCGCAGGCAAGGTGACGCCGCAATGGGATGTCTTCGCCAACTACACCTTCATGGCCAGCAAGACCCTCAAGTCATTGAACGAGCCTGCGCGTGTGGGCCAGGCGCTGGGCAATACGCCGCGCCATTCGCTGAACCTGTGGACCACCTATGCATTGCCCCAAGGCTGGACGGTGGGCTATGGGGTGCGCTTCGTGGGCACGCGCAATGTCACCTCGGCAGGCGATGGGAAGCTCTCTGCCTATTGGGTGCACAGCGCCATGGTCGGCTATGAACTCAACCGGCAATGGAAGCTCAGGCTCAATCTCGAAAACATCGGCAACAAGGCCTATGTGGCCGGCGTGCGCCAGCGCCTGGGCGAGCAGTCGCGTTCTTCAGCCGTGGAGTACGGAGAGGGTCGCACGGTCAGATTGACCGCGCTATACCAGTTCTGAGAAGCACGATGGCCTGGTCTCCGGTGCCGTGGGCGCCGGGACAGGATGAATCAGGCTTGAATCGGGCTGCCCCCAGGGGCAGCTCTTTTCTTTGGCGGCCACCTTGCCTGGGGCAAAAAAAGAGCCCGCACAAGGCGGGCTGGTGATGGTCAGGCCGACGGCAAAAACCGCCGACACGCAAGCATCTTACTGGATCTTGGCCTTTTCGCGCAGCGATTCCTGGAATTGCGCCAGCTTTTGCTGTTGCAGCTGCTGCACGATCTGGGGCTTGACTTCCTCGAACTTGGGCAGTTCGGCCTGGCGCACGTCGTCCTGGCGGATGATGTGGTAGCCGAACTGGCTCTTGACCGGCTCCTGTGTCATGCCGCCCTTTTCGAGCTTGATCAGGGCTTCGGAGAACTCGGGCACGTAGTTGCCGGGGTTGGCCCAGTCGAGGTCACCGCCACGAGCGCCGGATCCGGGGTCCTTGGACTCCTTCTTGGCGATGTCTTCGAACTTCTTGCCGGCCTTGATCTCGGCAATGATGGCCTTGGCGCGGTCTTCCGACTCGACCAGGATGTGGCTGGCCTTGTATTCCTTGCCGCTGTTGGCAGCGACGGCCTTGTCGTACTCGGCCTTGGCTTCGGCGTCGGTCACGGGGTTCTTCTTCTGGAAGTCTTCGAACAGCGAACGGATCAGGATGGTCTGGCGGGCCAGTTCCAACTGCTGCTTGTAGGCTTCGCTGTTGGCCAGGCCGCGCTTGTTGGCTTCCTGCATGAAGATCTCGCGGGCGATGACTTCTTCCTTGATCTGCCCTTCCATCTCGGGCGTGACGGGGCGGCCGCTTTGCTCGATCTGCTGCTTGAGCACTTCGGCGCGTGCCTTGGGCACAGCCTTGCCGTTGACGACGGCGATGTTCTGGGCCGAGGCGGACAGGGCTGCGGTGCTCAGCACGGCGGCAGTCACCAGGCTGGTCAGAAGCTGTTTTTTCATGCGAATTCCAGAGATGAAGGAAAAATTGATTCTATAGCGTGGATACGCAACAGGCTCCGAATCTTCGGAGCCTGTAAAAGTTCAAAGAACCTCGATGGCGATGGCGTGAGCGCCCTGGTCAATGAATTCTTGCAGCGCATCATACACAAGGCGGTGGCGTGCCACGCGCGGCTTGCCTTGAAACAAAGGTGACGCAATGCGCACGCGGAAATGCGTGCCGAAGCCGGTGCCGTTGGCTCCCACATGGCCGGCGTGCTGGTGGCTTTCGTCGATCACTTCCAGGTGATCGGGGGCGAGGCGCTCGCGCAGCACGGCCTGCATGGCTTCGGCGGTGATGGGCAGCGGATGGGCGGGTGCGCTCATGGCTGCTTGTCCTGTTGCACGCCGGACGGGGGCAGGGCGTCGGGCGTGGCGGCGGCTGCCTCGCCCTTGTCTTCCTGCATGAAGCGGCTCATGTAGATGGCCTGTCCGATCACGAAGACCAGCATCAGCCCCATGCCGCCGAACAGCTTGAAGTTGACCCAGGTGTCGGTGTCGAAGCGGTAGGCGATGACCAGGTTGAGCGCGCCCATCACCGCGAAGAAGGCTGCCCAGCTCCAGTTCATGGTGCGCCAGGCGTTGTCCGGCAGTTGCAGTTGCGCGCCCATGACGGAGCGCAGCAGGTTCTTGCGAAACACCAGCTGGCCAATCACCAGGGCGCCGCCCATGAGCCAGTACAGCACGGTGGGCTTCCACTTGATGAAGGTGTCGTTGTGGGCGAGCAAGGTGGCGCCGCCGAACAGCACGATCACGCCCAGGCTGACCCATTGCATGGGCTCGACCTTGCCATGGCGCACGCGCAGATAGGCAATCTGCGCGATGGTGGCGACGATGGCCACGGCCGTGGCCGTGTAGATGCCCCAGACCTTGAAGGCGACGAAGAACAGGATGATGGGGAAAAAGTCGATCAGTAACTTCATTGGAAGATTTCGATGGGCTTGGAGTCAGGCATGGTGCCTGAGCGCTTGGCAGGCGCATTGTGGCGCAGCCGGCGCGGCCCGGCATCGGTGCAGGGCCGCGCCGGCTGGGGTTTTTGCGGGCCTGGGGCCTAGGCCTTGGGTGGCTCGAATTCCAGCGACGCGGAATTCATGCAGTAGCGCAGCCCTGTGTCGGAGGGACCATCGGGGAACACATGGCCGAGGTGGGCGCCGCACTGGCTGCAGACAGTCTCGGTGCGCACCATGCCATGGCTGCGGTCCACGATTTCGGTGATGGCGCCTGGGATGGCGCGGTCGAAGCTGGGCCAGCCGCAGCCGGCGTCGAACTTGCTATCGGAGTCGAACAGCTTGGCGCCGCAGCAGATGCAGTGGTAGCTGCCATCGGCCCAGAACTGCTCATAGCGGCCTGTGAAGGGGCGCTCGGTGGCCGCGTGGCGCGTCACCTGGAAGGCGGCGGGCTCGGCGCCCTTGGCCTGCAGCTCGGCCTGCCATTCCTGCTCGGTCTTGTGGATGGGAAAGCTCATGATGAACAGCTGATCTCGATGGAGGAAGCCCAGTCGGGCGGGAAGCCTGCCCATTCGGCATGCTCGGCGTGGGGGGCGAACGGGGTCTGCAGCACGGCCAGCAACTGGCGCACCGCGGTGAAGTCGCCCGCCTTGGCTGCGCGGATGGTGATTTCTCCCAGGTGGTTGCGCAGCACGAAGCGCGGATTCGATTCTTGCATCAGCGCGGCCGCTGCCGTGCCATCCACGGTCGCAAGCTGCCGTACGTAGCCTGCCGCCCAGGCGTCGAAGGCGGGCCGGTCCAGCACCAGGTCGCGCACGGGCTCCAGGTCGGGCTCGGTGCCGCCGGCTGTGGCCACGGCATCGGTCAGGCGGCTGAAGAAGATGGTGTAGTCCACGGCGTTGTCGGCCATGAGCTGCAGCAGCGGGTTCACCAGGGCGGCAAAGCGCGCCTCGGCAGGCGGCGTGCCGGGAGCATCTTCGGGCAGGCCCAGCTTGCGCAGCATGAGAGAGCCATAGGCCTGCGGAAACACCTGCTTGTACGACTCCAGCGCCGCAATGGTCAGCTCCTCTTCGCCGATCAGCGGCAGCAGGGCCTGGCCCAGGCAGTACAGGTTCCAGTACGCGACCTGGGGCTGGCGGTTGAAGGCGTAGCGGCCCTGGGTGTCGCTGTGGTTGCAGATATGGCCGGGGTCGAAGGCGTCGAGGAACTGGAAGGGACCGTAGTCGATGGTCAGGCCCAGGATGCTCATGTTGTCCGTGTTCATCACGCCATGGCAAAAGCCCACCACCTGCCAGTGCGCCAGCAGCCGCGCCGTGCGCTCGCTCACGGCCTGCAGGAAGTTGGCGTAGGCGTTGCCGGCCAGTGCCTCGGCCGTGCGGCATTCGGGGTAGTAGCGGTCGATCACGTAGTCGGCCAGCTGGCGCAGCGGCGCCATCTGGTCGCGCGCCGCAAAGTGCTCGAAGTGGCCAAAGCGTATGAAGCTGGGCGCCACGCGCGCCACCACGGCGGCGGTCTCGATCTCTTCGCGGCGAATGGGGGCGGGCGATCCGGTCACGCTCAGCGCGCGCGTGGTGGGAATGCCCAGGGCGTGCATGGCTTCGCTGCACAGGAATTCACGGATGGACGAACGCAGCACGGCGCGTCCGTCGCCCATGCGCGAGTAGGGCGTGCGGCCCGCGCCCTTGAGCTGGATTTCCTGGCCCGAGGCGGTCTCGCCCAGCAAGATGGCACGGCCGTCGCCGAGCTGGCCGGCCCAGACACCGAACTGGTGGCCGCTGTAGACGCTGGCCAGCGGATGGCTGCCGGGCAGCACGGCATTGCCGGTGAGCGCCTGCAGGGCCTCATCGCAGGCCAGCCATTGCGGGTCCAGGCCCAGCAGCTCGGCGGTGCCGGTGCTGGTGGCGATCCAGTGCGGCTCGGGCAGCGGCGTGGGGCGCAGATGGGTGAAGAAGTCGGGGCCCAGGGCGGCAAAGCCATCCTGCCAGGAGATGGGAAGGCGCGGGGAGGTCGCCGGAGCCCGGCCTTCGGCGGCAGCGTGCAGGTTCATGCGGGAATTGTCCCCCAGCGCCTATGCCCCGTGGGACGCAAGGTTCATGCGCGCATTCACCGCATGCATTCACGCACGCAGTTGCTGCCGGTACTGGCCCGGCGGCATGCCGAACCATCGGCGGCAGGCGCGAAAGAGGTTGCTCTGGTCCACGAAGCCCAGCAGGTCGGCCACCTCGGCCAGGCTGTGGCGCGGCTCGCCCAGGTACTGCCGGGCCAGCTCGCGGCGGGTGTCATCCAGCAATTGCTGGTAGCTGGTGCTCTCGGCCTGCAGGCGGCGCTGCAAGGTACGGTCGGTCAGGCCCAGCACTGCGGCCACTTCCTCGCGGCGCGGCTCGCCCTGGGGCAGCAGGCGCGCAATCTCATGGCGCACGCGGGCGCCCACGCCGGCCTGGCCCAGCTGGTCCAGCTCGGACTCGACCAGTTTTTCGTGCAGGGCCAGCAGTTCGGGGTTGTGTGTCGGGATGGGCGCGAGCAGGTCGTCTTGCGACAGCAGGAAGCGGTTGGCGCGCTCGCCAAAGCGCGGCAGCAGGCCGAAGGCCTGTCGGTAGCGGGCCTCGTGCAGGGGCAAGGGCGCCTGGGCCATGAATTCCACGGCCAGCGGCTGGACATCGCGCCGCGTCAGCCAGCTGCACAGCACCAGCAGCGTAAGCACGGCGAACTCCACGCGCTGGCGTGGCACGGCGCGCGTGGCGCCGATGTGGTGTATGGACAGCCAGTGGCCGCGCGCATCGCGCTCCAGTGTGAAGGCGGTGGCGTCCGAGATCACGGCCATGTGGCGCTCCAGGTCACGAAAGCCCGCCAGCAGGTGCGGGCTCGAAGCCAGCGAGTAGCCCACCAGGTCGATGTTGCCGTGGCGCGCGGCCAGCTGCCGGTCCAGGCCCAGCGTGGGATTGGCCGACTGCGCCACTGCCAGCTCCCACAGCCGGCTCACGCGGTCCACATCGATGCGGGTCTGCGAATGCTGCAGTGCGGCAAGGTCGATGTTTGCCTCCTCACTCAGCCTTTCCACGGCCAGCCCCTCGGCGGCCATCATGTCCAGGATGCCCCGCACCCATGCGGCGGAGCTGCTGCGCTGCGTTGTCATGGCCGGGTTTTCCTGGGCCGTCCGGGGCGCCTTTTGCGTTCTGAAGTCACTTTTTTGGCTTGGTTGCGATAGCGGCGTGCGGGCGCGCTGTTCCTAGAATTTTTGCAGCGCGGCGAACGACTGCGCAGTGTGGCCCAAGGGCCGGGCACGGCCCATACGGGAAACCCCAAAATCATAGGAGACAAGCATGCGCACAGGACAGCGGTGGATGGCTGGCGGCATACGCCTGGCCGTGGCTTCAATGGCTTTGTGGCTCGCGGCCTGCGGCGGCTCGGGCGGCGGCGGCCCCGAGCTGCGCGAGACGGCCTACGGCCCCTTGCGCGGCGTGGACGACGGCGCCGCCACGGGCACCTATTACTGGAAGGGCGTGCCCTTTGCCCAGGCGCCCGTGGGCGCGCTGCGCTGGCAGCCGCCGGCCGAGCCCAAGGCCTGGGAGGGCGTGCGCGAGGCGCGCCAGTTCGGCAATGCCTGCCTGCAGATCGGGCGCATGTACGGCCCGGGCGCCAACAACCGCTTCGACGACACCATTGCCTCCACCCTGGGCCAGCCCGTGGGCAGCGAGGACTGCCTGACGCTCAACATCTGGCGCCCGGCCAGCGGCGCCGAGAAGCTGCCGGTGCTGGTGTTCATCCATGGCGGCAGCGCCATCTCGGGCTATACGGCCGATCCGCTGTATGACGGCGCGGCCCTGGCACGCGCTGCCAATGCCGTGGTGGTGACGGCCAACTACCGGCTGGACATCCTGGGCTACATGCACATGCCGCAGATGCAGGCCGGCGCGCCGGCCACGGGCAACTTCGCGCTGCTGGACAACCTGCAGGCGCTGCGCTTTGTGCAGCGCAATATCGCGGGCTTTGGCGGCGATCCGGGCAATGTCACGCTCATGGGCCAGTCGGCGGGGGCCACCAATGTGCTGGCGCTGCTGGCGGCCGAGTCGGCGCGCGGCCTGTTCCACAGGCTGGTGCCCATCAGCGGCGGGCTGTCGCTGCCGTCCAACCTGCCGGCCGGCGTGCTGGCCACGCTCAAGCCGGCTTCGGCCTACGCCACCCAGTCCGCGCTGCTGCTGGCCCATCTGATGGTGGCCGATGGGATGGCTGCCGATGTGGCGGCTGCGGCCACGGTGGCTGCCGGCTGGACACCGGCGCAGATTGCGGCCTACCTGCGCGGCAAGGATGCGCGCGTGCTGCTGCAGACCCTGGTGGCCAAGGGCCTGACGGGCGCGGGGCCGATTCCCGACGGCCTGCTGCTGCCCACCGACCCCATGGCCGCGCTGGCTGCGGGCCAATACAACCGCATGCCTGTGATGGCCGGCTACACGGCCGAGGAGGGCAAGCTGTTCGCGCCCCTGCTGGCTGCGCTGGGCGGCAAGCCGGGCTTCAGGATCGATGATGCGGCGCGCTTTCGCATGATGCAGTCCTTCGATGCGCAGTCGCCCAATGCGCCGGGCCTGGTCGACATCATCGATGCCGCCTACCTGCCCGTCGATACGCCGGTCACCGGCTACAACGCCCGCATGGCGCAATTGACCCATCTGTTCGCCGATCCCAGCCGCGACCAGTTGCTCAATACGCTGCGCACCCGGCAGGCCGAGGTCTGGAGCTACCGCTTCGACTGGGCGCGCCAGCCCGCGCCCTGGAACACGGTCTACGGTGCGGCCCATGCGTTCGATCTGCCGTTTCTCTTCGGCAACTTCGGGCCATCCGTGTTCTCCCGCGTGACCAACAGCACGGCCAATGCACCGGGGCGGCTGGCGCTGTCGAACGCCATGATGGCCAGCCTCAAGGCCTTCATGCAGACGGGCGACCCGCAGAACGCGGCCCTGGGCCAGACATGGAAGCCCTGGCCGTCCAGCCTGGTCTTCGACGCCGAGCTGGGCGCGACCAGCATCCGGCTGCAGTGAGCGAGCAGATGAGCGAGTAGATGAGCGAGCAGGGGCTTGCCGCGGCAAGCCCCGAGAGATAGCCAACAACAACGAAGGAGACAGGTACCCATGACAGCCAAGACCGTTTTCACACAGGCCTGGCGCTGGCCGCTGGCGGGCGCCATTGCCGCCGCCGCCGTGGGCCTGGCCGCCTGCGGAGGGGGATCGTCGGGCATGCCCGCGCCCATGGGGCCGGGCCAGCAATCGGGCTACATCACCCTGCCGGACGGCAACAGGATGCGCTATTCGCTGCTGCTGCCCGAGGGACAGGGTCCGTTCCCGCTGCTGGTCGAGTACGACGGCTATATCTCGGGCTCGTACCCCAACATCAGCAGTCCCTGGACCAAGGAAGGCTATGCGGTCATGGGGCTGAACGTGCCGGGCACGGGCTGCTCCACGGGGGATGACAAGGTGTTTGACGCCAGCGTAGGTGCGGCCGGAGCCTTCGCCATCGAGTGGGCCGGGCGGCAGGCCTGGTCCAACGGCCGCATCGGCATGATCGGCTACTCGTACTCGGGCTACAACCAGCTGTGGGTGGCGGCGCACCGACCCAAGGGGCTGATGGCCATCACGCCCAGCAAGAATGTGGGCGATCCCTACCGCGACGTGGGCTATCCGGGCGGCATTGCCAACATCGGCTTTCCGGCGCAGTGGTGGAACGGCTTCCCGCGCATCTGGCGCACGGCCGCCGACCTGGCGGCGAAGAACGGCGGCGACACGGAATGCGCCAAGACCGTGGCCGACAACATCGAGAAGATCAAGCGGCCCGAGCTGGATCTGATCAAGTGGCTGGACAACCCCTATGCCGATGGCCTGTACCTGGAGCGCAGCGCCATGCTGCAAAGCGGCAAGATCAATATCCCCACGCTGGGCACGCAGTCCTGGCAGGACGAGCAGATCGGCCCGCGCTCGGGCTACTACGAGGACACCATTGCGCCCGACAGGATGTGGCTGGTCAGCTCCAACGGCGACCACCACACGAACATCACCTCGGACCATATCGACCAGACGCTGAAGCGCTTCCTGGCGCGCTTCGTCAAGGGCGAGGACAACGGCTTCGACAAGGAGCCGCGCGTGCGCCTGCTGCAGGAGATGCAGACCACGGACGCCAAGGCCCCCAATGGCGGCGCCAAGCTCATGCCCACGGGCGAGGCACGGTTTGACCGGCTGCCTGTCCAGGTCAAGCCCCTGCGCCTGTGGATGCAGCCCGGCCAGGCGCTGGGCGACAGTGCACCCACCTCAGGCACGGCTTCGTCCAGCTACCGCTATCCGGCCCTGAGTCCGCAGGTGAACAACCCGGCGGCCGAAGGCTGGCCCGCCGTGCCCGCGTCGGAAAAGGATGGCCAGCTGGTCTTCACCACGGCAGCCCTGCCGCAGGACCTGAGCTTCTATGGCGAAGGCTCGGCCGACCTGTGGCTCAGCGCCACGGCCGCCAACACCGACATCCAGGTCACCGTGTCCGAGGTGAGGCCGGACGGGCAGGAGATGTTCGTGCAGCGTGGCTGGCTGCGTGCGTCCAAGCGTGCCCTGGACACGGCGCGCTCCACGACGCTGAGGCCGTGGGGCGCGTTCACGCGGGACAAGGACGTGCCCATGGTGTCGGGCAAGCCCGAACTGTTGCGCGTAGATATCCAGAAATTCGCGCATGTGTTCCGCGCCGGCTCAAGCATTCGCGTGACAGTGGATTCGCCATCGCAGACCGGATACTGGATCTTCGGCAACGACAAGACGCCGTCCACGAACACGCTGTGGCATGACGCAGCGCATGCCTCCAGCATCGTCCTAGGGTATATCCCATACGAGCATGCGAAGACGCTGCCGAGTTGCGACAAGACAATGCGTCAACCATGCCGGAAAAACGATGCGCCTGTCCCTGCGGGGATCGGACCCAGGGCGCCGGCCTGAGCCACCCTCCATGCGGGCTGCGGCATCGCGCACCAGGGCCTTGGCCTTGCGCGGATCCGCGGTCCGCAGTTCACGACGTTCACGAAGTTCAATCACCTTAGGAGCCTATAGATGCTGGGTCTGATGCAAAGCCAACCACTGTTGATCTCGTCGCTGATCGATTTCGCCGACCGCCACCATGGCGATGCGCAGATCGTCTCGCGCAGGGTGGAGGGCGATATCCATCGCTATACGTACCGCGACCTGGCACGGCGCTCGCGCCAGCTGGCGAACACGCTGGACGGCCTGGGCCTGCAGCCTGGCGACCGCGTGGCCTCGCTGGCCTGGAACGGCTACCGCCACATGGAGATGTACTTCGGCGTCAGCGGCTCGGGCCGCGTGCTGCACACGGTCAATCCTCGCCTGCACCCCGACCAGGTGGCGTGGATCATCAACCACGCGGAAGACCGCGTCATGTGCTTTGACCTGACCTTCCTGCCCATCATCCAGGCCGTGCATGCCAAGTGCCCCACGGTGCGCCAGTGGGTGGCGCTGTGCGATGCGGACCGCCTGCCTGCCGACAGCGGCGTTCCGGGCCTGGTCAGCTACGAGGCCTGGATTGCCGGCCAGTCCGACCAGTACCAGTGGCCCGAATTCGACGAGAACACGGCCTCCAGCATGTGCTACACCAGCGGCACCACGGGCAACCCGAAGGCGGTGCTCTACAGCCACCGTTCCACCACGCTGCACGCCTACGCGGCCGCGCTGCCCGATGTGATGTGCATATCGGCGCGCGACTCGGTGCTGCCCGTCGTGCCCATGTTCCACGTCAACGCCTGGGGCATTCCCTACTCGGCCGCGCTCACGGGCTGCAAGCTGGTGTTCCCCGGCCCGGCGCTGGACGGCAAGTCGCTGTACGAGCTGATCGAGGCCGAGGGCGTCACCTACGCGGCCGGCGTGCCCACGGTCTGGCAGATGCTGCTGGGCCACATCAGGCCGGGCGGCCTGCGGTTTTCCACGCTCAAGCGCACGGTCATCGGCGGCTCCGCCTGCCCGCCGGCCATGATCACGGCCTTCCAGGACGAGTTCGGCGTGGAGGTGCTGCATGCCTGGGGCATGACCGAGATGAGCCCGCTGGGCACGCTGTGCACGCTCAAGAACAAGCAGCTGCAGCTGCCCAAGGACGAGCAGATGAAGATCCTGCAAAAGCAGGGCCGCGCCATCTACGGCGTGGACATGCGCATCGTGGGCAGCGATGGAACGGACCAGCCCTGGGACGGCAAGAGCTACGGCGACCTGCTGGTGCGCGGCCCCTGGATCGTGGACAGCTACTTCAAGGGCGAGAGCCCGCTGGTCAAGGACGCGCAGGGCCGCGGCTGGTTCCCCACGGGTGACGTGGCCACCATCGACCCGGACGGCTTCATGCAGATCACCGACCGCAGCAAGGACGTGATCAAGTCCGGCGGCGAATGGATCAGCTCCATCGACATCGAGAACATCGCCATGGCCCATCCGGCCGTGGCCATGGCCGCCTGCATCGGCATGCCACATCCCAAGTGGGACGAGCGCCCCATCGTCGCCGTGGCGAAGAGGCCCGGTGCCGAGGTCACGCGCGAGGAACTGCTCAAGTTCTACGAGGGCAAGACCGCCAAGTGGCAGATCCCCGACGACGTGGTCTTCGTCGATGCCATTCCGCTGGGCGCCACCGGAAAAATGCTCAAGACCCGGCTGCGCGAGCAACTGGCCGGCTACCGGCTGCCGGGGCTGTGAGCCGCTGCGGGCCAGCCGCCGTGCCAGGGCATGCGGGGGCATGTGCTGATAGGGCGGCCGGTCCGAGTCTCGTCGGCGATAGCCGCTAGGGGCAATCACCGATCGGTGCGGGGCAAGGGGACCATTACTCTGAGCCTCGCCCAGAAACCACCACAAGAGGAGACGCTTCATGAAGTTTGCGATCAAGGCATTGACGGCATCCCTGGCCCTGGCTTGCGCCACGGGCGCCATGGCCCAGAAGGGCGAGACGGTGAAGGTTGCGTGGATCGACCCGCTGTCCGGCCTCATGGCCGCGCTGGGTTCCAACCAGCTCAAGAGCCTGCAGTACATCGCCGAGGAGCTCAACAAGGGCACGGCCTCGGGCGTGAAGTTCGAGATCATCGGCATCGACAACAAGCTCAGCCCGCAGGAAACCACGGCGGCCCTGCGCTCGGCCATGGACCAGGGCGTGCGCTACGTCTTCCAGGGCAATGGCTCGGGCCCGGCCCTGGCCATCATGGACGCACTGGAAAAGCACAACGCGCGCAACAAGGGCAAGGAAGTCGTCTACCTGAACTATGCGGCGGTGGACCCGGACCTGACCAACAGCAAGTGCAGCTACTGGCACTTCCGCCTGGATGCGGACACCTCCATGAAGATGGAGGCCCTGACCACGTACATGAAGGACGTGCCCGAGGTCAAGAAGGTCTACCTGATCAACCAGAACTACTCGCATGGTCAGCAGGTCTCCAAATACGCCAAGGAGATGCTCAAGCGCAAGCGCCCCGATGTGGAGATCGTGGGCGACGACTTCTCGCCGCTGGCCCAGGTGCGCGACTTCGCCCCCTACATCGCCAAGATCAAGCAATCGGGCGCCGACTCGGTGATCACGGGCAACTGGGGCTCGGACCTGGCGCTGCTGATCAAGGCCGCCAGCGACGCGGGCCTGAACAACGTCAAGTTCTATACCTACTACGCCATTGCCACGGGCGCGCCCACGGCCATGGGCGCGGCCGCCGCCGACAAGGTCTACATGGTGGGCTACGGCCACCTGAACCTGCCCGGCCCGCTGGACCGCATCACCAAGGGCTACAAGGCCAAGTTCAACGACGACATGTACACCGGCTCGCTGTACTCGGGCCTGACCATGCTGGACCAGGCCTTCCTGCGCGCCAAGACCACGGACCCGGCCAAGGTGGCGGCCACCATGGAGGGCATGAAGTTCAACAGCCTCAACGGCGAAGTCGAGATGCGCAAGACCGACCACCAGCTGCAGCAGGGCCTGTTCATCTCGCGCTGGGAAAAGGCCGGCGGCAAGTACCCGATGGACTCGGAGAACACCGGCTACACCTTTGTGCCCGTGAAATATTACGAGCCCTATGTGGCCAGTACCCCCACCTCATGCCAGATGAAGCGTCCTTCATGACGCCCAGGCAGGCAGGCTGACTTCGCAAGGGGCGCGAGGCGCCCCTTTCTTTTGCCTGAAATCGGTCAAAACACGGGTTCATGGGCTGATCGATGGCGATCTGTCGCCAATGTGTCCCGGACTGCGGCGAAGTCGCATGCGCGATAGTTTCTAAGGCATTCCCCGAAGGGAAATTGTCATTCAGGCGTTAGTCTGGCGCCAATACAGATATCCGAATCAACCGGAAAAAGGAGACAGAAAAATGAAGTGGATCGTGCATTCGGTGGCCGCCTCGGCCATGCTGGCCTGTGCCTCGGGCGCCTGGGCGCAAAAAGGCGAGACGGTGAAGATCGGCTGGATCGACCCTCTGTCGGGCCTGATGGCCGCCGTGGGCACGAACCAGCTCAAGACCTTCCAGCTGATGGCCGAGGAGTTCAACAAGAAAAATGCCTCGGGCGTGAAGTTCGAGATCATCCCGCTGGACAACAAGCTCAGCCCGCAGGAGACCACGGCCGTGCTGCGCTCGGCCATGGACCAGGGCGCACGCTACGTGGTGCAGGGCAACGGCTCGGGCCCGGCCCTGGCCATCATGGATGCGCTGGAAAAGCACAACGCGCGCAACAAGGGCAAGGAAGTCGTCTACCTCAACTACGCGGCCGTGGACCCGGACCTGACCAACAGCAAGTGCAGCTACTGGCACTTCCGCCTGGATGCGGACACCTCCATGAAGATGGAAGCGCTGACGACCTATATGAAGGACGTGCCCGAGGTCAAGAAGGTCTACCTGATCAACCAGAACTACTCGCACGGCCAGCAGGTCTCCAAGTACGCCAAGGAAATGCTCAAGGCCAAGCGGCCCGACGTGCAGGTGGTGGGCGATGACTTCGCGCCGCTGGCCCAGGTGCGCGACTTCGCACCCTACATCGCCAAGATCAAGCAATCGGGCGCCGACACGGTGATCACGGGCAACTGGGGCTCTGACCTGTCGCTGCTGCTCAAGGCGGCCAATGACGCGGGCCTGAACAACGTCAAGTTCTACACCTACTACGCCTTCGGCTCGGGCTCGCCCACGGCCATGGGCGCGGCGTCCGACGGCAAGGTCTACACAGTGGGCTACGGCCACTACAACATGGGGGGGGCCATCCAGCCGCTGATGGCCGAGTTCAAGAAGAAGATGAACGACGACCTCACGCAAAGCTCGATCTACCACGTGTTCGCGCTGCTGGATGCGGCCTTTGCCAAGACCGGCGGCACCGACCCCGTCAAGGTGGCAGCCGCGCTGGAGGGCATGAAGCTCAAGAGCTTCAACGGCGAAGTGGAGATGCGCAAGACCGACCACCAGCTGCAGCAGGGCCTGTACATCACGCGCTGGGAAAAGGCCGGCGGCAAGAACCCCTATGACGCCGAGAACACGGGCTACACCTTCGCCCCGGTGAAGTACTACGAGCCCTACGTGGCCAGCACGCCCACGTCCTGCCAGATGAAGCGCCCGTCCTGAGACCGGCACGCACCGCTTCCTGTCCCCAACGCACCGAAACCAAGGCCTTTCGATGACGCTTGAGTTCTTCACCATATCGCTGCTCAACGGCGTGAGCTATGGACTGCTGCTGTTCATGCTCAGCTCGGGGCTGACGCTGATCTTCAGCATGATGGGCGTGCTCAACTTCGCCCACACCAGCTTCTACATGCTGGGCGCGTACTTCGGGTACACGCTCAGCGGCATCATCGGCTTCTGGGGTGCGCTGTTCGTCGCGCCCCTGCTGGTGGGCGCGCTGGGCGCCATGTTCGAGCGCTACAGCCTGCGCCGCGTGCACAAGTACGGCCATGTGCCAGAACTGCTCGTGACCTTCGGCCTGTCCTACCTCATCCTCGAGGTGGTGCAGCTGGTCTGGGGCCGGGGCACCGTGCCCTACGGCCTGCCGCCCGCGCTGCAGGGCCCGCTGTTCACGCTGTACGGCACGCAGTTCCCGCGCTCGCGCTCCTTCGTGATGCTGGTGGCAATGCTGATGCTGGTGGCCGTCTGGCTGCTGCTGACGCGCACGCGCATCGGCCTGGTCATCCAGGCCGCGCTCAAGAACCCCGAGATGGTGGAGGCGCTGGGCCACAACGTGCCGCGCGTGTTCATGATGGTGTTCGGCGGCGGCTGCGCGCTGGCGGGGCTGGCCGGCGTCATCGGCGGCAACACCTATGTGACCGAGCCGGCCATGGCCATGTCGGTCGGCTCCATCATCTTCGTGGTGGTGGTGGTCGGCGGCATGGGCTCGCTGGCGGGGGCCTTCGTGGCCTCGCTGCTGATCGGCGTCGTGCAGACCTTTGCCGTGGCCATCGACTGGTCGCTGGCCAGCCTGCTGACCTCGCTGGGCAGCCCGGTCGGCGAGCAGACCTTCGGCTGGCCGCTGCTCAAGCTCACCATTTCCCAGGTCGCGCCCATCCTGCCCTACCTGTTCCTGGTGCTGATCCTCATCTTCCGGCCCAAGGGCCTCCTGGGCACGCGGGGAGATTGACACCATGTCCTCGATCACCAAAACGACCATGACATCCACTGCCGCAAAAGGCGCTTCGGGCGCTTCAGGGGCTGCGGGCGCGGGGCGCCACTACAGCTTCCAGCCGCTCAACATCGGCCGCATCCTGATCTGGGGCGCCTTCGCCCTGGCGCTGATCGTCGCGCCGCTGGTGTTCACCAGCAGCCTGGCGCTGACCATGCTCAGCCAGATCGGCTATCTCATCATCATCTGCCTGTCCTACAACATCCTGCTGGGGCAGGGCGGCATGCTGAGCTTCGGCCATGCGGTCTACACGGGGCTGGGCTCGTTCATCGCCATCCATGCGATGAACCGGGCCAGCTCCGGCGACTGGGGCATTCCGCTGGTGCTGATTCCCGTCATCGGCGGCCTGGGCGGCATGTTCTTCGCGGCCCTGCTGGGCTATGTGACCACCAAGAAGTCGGGCACCACCTTCGCCATGATCACCATGGGCATCGGCGAGCTGGTGGCGTCCATGGCGCTGATGTTCCCCGAGTTCTTCGGGGGCGAGGGCGGCATCACCACCGACCGCGTCTACGGCAAGCCCTTCTTCGGGCTGACCTTCGGCTCGGGCATGGAGGTGTACTACCTGATCGCCGCCTACTGCTTCGTCTGCACGGCCGCCATGTTCGCCTTCACGGGCACGCCGCTGGGGCGCATGCTCAACGCCGTGCGCGACAACCCCGAGCGCGTGGAGTTCGTGGGCTACAACACGCAGCGCGTGCGCTACTTCGCCTTCATCATCGCGGGCTTCTTCGCGGGCGTGGGCGGAGGGCTTGCGGCCATCAACTTCGAGATCATCACGGCCATGGACAGCGTGAGCGTCATGCGCTCGGGCTCGTACCTGCTGTTCACCTTCCTGGGCGGCGCCACCTTCTTCTTCGGACCCATCATCGGCGCCGTGCTGCTGGTGCTGGCCTCGGTGCTGCTGTCGGAGCTGACCAAGGCCTGGCTGCTGTACCTGGGTCTGGTGTTCCTGCTGATGGTGATGTATGCGCCCGGTGGCGTTGCCAGCCTGATCATGATGAACCTGCGCGTGGCGCGCTTCGGCAAGTGGCGCCGGCTGGCCCAGCCCTACCTGGCCATCGCCGCCAGCGCCCTGGTCATGATCGTGGGCGGCGCCGCCATCGTCGAGATGATCTACCACCTGCAGCTCAACGCGGCCCTGGGTTCCCAGGTCTCGTTCATGGGCGTGCAGCTCGATACCAGCTCGGCCTCCACCTGGACTCTGGCCGTTGCCGTCTTCGTCGTGGGCCTGGGCCTGCTGGAAGTGGCCCGGCGCTGGTGCCTGCGGCGCTGGGAGCGTATCCAGGAAGAGATCGAAGAAGCCATCAAGCGCGGGGAGGGCTGAACCATGTCCAGCATTGCAATCGAACGACCAGGCACTGCCGCCCCTGCCGCGACCGGCGAGGCCACCTACGCGCTGGAGCTGCGCGACCTGTACAAGCGCTTCGGCAAGGCCGAGATCATCCGCGGCGCCCAACTGGCCGTGAAGCCGGGCGAGCGCGTGGCCATCATCGGCCCCAACGGCGCGGGCAAGAGCACCCTGTTCAACCTGATCAGCGGCCGCTTCGAGCCCACCAGCGGCCAGGTGCTGCTCAACGGCCAGCGCATCGACGGCAAGAAGCCCTATGAAATCAACCGCATGGGGCTGTCGCGCAGTTTCCAGATCACCAACATCTTTCCCAAGCTCAGCGTGTTCGAGAACCTGCGCTGCAGCGTGCTGTGGAGCCTGGGCTACCGCTACAGCTGCTGGCGCTTCCTGTCCAAGCTGCGCGATGCCAACGCCCGCGCCGATGAGCTGATGGAGATGATCGGCCTGCACAGAAAGCGCGACACGCTGGCGGTGAACCTCACCTATGCCGAACAGCGCGCGCTGGAGATCGGCATCACCATCGGCGGCGGCGCCGGCGTCATCCTGCTGGACGAACCCACGGCCGGCATGAGCAACAGCGAAACGGCCCACTTCATCCAGCTGATCAAGAAGGTCACCGAAGGCAAGACCCTGCTGACCGTGGAGCACGACATGGGCGTGGTCTTCGGCCTGGCCGACAAGATCGCCGTCGTGGTCTACGGCGAAGTCATCGCCTACGACACGCCCGAGGCCGTGCGTGCCAATCCACGCGTGCAGGAGGCCTATCTGGGCTCGTCCGTGGCGGATCAACAAGCTGGTGCACATTGAGGGAGCGCGGATGCTGAACATCAACAACCTGCATGCCTACTACGGCAAAAGCCATGTGCTGCATGGCGTGGAATTTTCCGTACAGCCCGGCGAGATCGTCGCGCTGCTGGGGCGCAATGGCTCGGGCCGCTCCACCACGGCCAAGGCCATCATGGGACTGGTGCACTGGGAGGGCGCGCTGGAGTGGAAGGGCCAGAGCCTGACTGGCAGAAAGGCCTACGAGATCGCTCACCTGGGCCTGGGCTACGTGCCCGAGAGCCGCGACGTGTTCCCCAATCTCACCGTGCACCAGAACCTGCTGCTGGGACAGAAGGGAAAGGGCCGGGACAGCCGCTGGGGCTTCGACGACATGTACGCCATGTTCCCGCGCCTGAAGGAGCGCCAGCACACCGAGGCCGGCGTGATGTCGGGCGGCGAGCAGCAGATGCTGACCCTGTGCCGCACGCTGATGGGCGACCCGGACCTGATCATCATCGACGAGCCCACCGAGGGCCTGGCTCCCAAGATCGTCGAGCTGGTGGGCGAGTACCTGCAAAAGATCAAGCAGCGCGGCGTGTCCGTGCTGCTGATCGAGCAAAAGCTCACCATTGCCATGAGCATCTCGGACCGGGCCCTGGTCATGGGTCATGGGCGCATCGTCTTCGACGGCACGCCCGACGGGCTGCGCGCCGATCAGAAGGTGCGCAAGGAGTGGCTGGAGGTCTGATGCCGTACAAGGCTGGGCATGCTGCCCGGCAGGCGGCCCGGACCACGGCGCTTGTCCCGCTTGGGACAAACCGCAGTGGCGCCGGCCCGCGTTTTTTTTACAATCAAAATCGCACGATCGTTCTTTTTCTATCGCATAGGGGACAACAGCATGACTGCTGAATACAAAGTGGACGGTGCCATCGCCGTCATCACCTTGAACAATCCGCCGGTCAACGGCCTGGGACTATCCACGCGGCGGGGCATCGTCGAGGGGCTGGACAAGGCGTACGCCGACCCAGCCGTCAAGGCCATCGTCATCACGGGCGCCGGCAAGGCTTTTTCGGGCGGTGCCGATATCAACGAGTTCGGCAAGGAAGAGGCGTATCGCGAGCCGCACCTGGTCTCGCTGATCAACTCCCTGGACCAGGGCAGCAAGCCCGTGGTGGCCGCCATCCATACCGTCTGCATGGGCGGCGGGCTGGAGCTGGCGCTGGGCTGCAACTACCGCGTGGCCGCTCCCGGCACCCTGGTGGCCCTGCCTGAAGTCAAGCTGGGCCTGTTGCCCGGTGCAGGCGGCACGCAGCGCCTGCCGCGCGTGCTGGGCGTGGAGACCGCGCTGAACATGATCGTCAGCGGCGAGCCGGTCAAGAGCGAGCTGCTGGCCTCCATCCCCGGCCAGAAGCTGTTCGACAAGATGGCCGCTTCGGCTGAAACCCTGCTGGACGAGGCCAAGGCCTTTGCGTTGGAAGTGGCCGACAAGCACGCGGCGGGTGGTCCGCTGCCGCGCGTGCGCGACCTGCCTTGCAAGCATCCCCAGGGCGACGCCTACTTCCAGTTCGCACGCAACATGGTCAAGGGCATGGCCAAGAACTACCCGGCCCCGGCCCGCTGCGTGGACACGGTGGAGAACGCCGCGCGCAAGAAGTTCGACGAAGGCATGGCCCTGGAGCGCGAAGCCTTCATGCAACTGATGTGGTCGCCCGAGTCGCGCGCGCTGCGCCACCTGTTCATGGCCGAGCGCGCGGCCTCCAAGATCGCCGACGTGCCCTCGGACACGCCAGTGCGCGAGATCAAGACCGTGGGCGTCATCGGTGCGGGCACCATGGGCGGCGGCATCTCCATGAACTTCCTGAACGCGGGCATCCCCGTGACCATCCTGGAGACCAAGCAGGAAGCGCTGGACCGTGGCGTGGCCACCATCCGCAAGAACTACGAAGCCCAGGTCAAGAAGGGCAAGCTCACCCAGGAAAAGTACGACCAGCGCATGGCCCTGCTGAGCACCACGCTGTCGTATGACGCGCTCAAGAACGCTGACCTCATCATCGAGGCGGTGTTCGAGGAACTGGGCGTCAAGGAAACCGTGTTCAAGCAACTGGACGAGGTGGCCAAGCCTGGTGCCATCCTGGCCTCCAACACCTCCACGCTGGACGTGGACAAGATCGCCGCCTTCACCAAGCGCCCGCAGGACGTGGTGGGCATGCACTTCTTCAGCCCCGCCAACGTGATGAAACTGCTGGAAGTGGTGCGCGGCAAGCACACCGCCAAGGACGTGCTGGCCACCGTGATGAAGCTGGCCAAGAAGATCAAGAAGACCGCCGTGGTCTCGGGCGTGTGCGACGGCTTCATCGGCAACCGCATGATCGAGCAGTACTCGCGCCAGGCCGGCTTCCTGCTGGACGAAGGCGCCACGCCCGCCCAGGTGGACAAGGCCATCGAGAAGTTCGGCTTCGCCATGGGCCCGTTCCGCATGGGCGATCTGGCCGGCAACGACATCGGCTGGGCCATCCGCAAGCGCCGCGCTGTCGAGCGCGCCGACATGAAGTACAGCCGCACGGCCGACAAGCTGTGCGAGCTGGGCCGCTTCGGCCAGAAGACCGGTGCGGGCTGGTACGACTACCAGGCGGGCAAGCGCGACGCCATCCCGTCCGAGCTGGTCAACCAGATGATCGAGTCGCATCGCAAGGAGCTGGGCATCACCCCGCGCAAGATCTCCGATGAGGAAATCGTCCAGCGCCTGGTCTTCGCCCTGGTCAACGAAGGCGCCCACATCCTGGAAGACGGCATCGCCGGCAAGTCGGGCGATATCGACATGGTCTACCTGACCGGCTACGGCTTTCCCATCTGGCGCGGCGGCCCCATGCACTACGCGGGCGAGGTCGGGCTGTTCAACGTGGTCCAGGCCATGAACCGCTTCGCCAGGAACCCCAACGACGACGCCGATTTCTGGCAGCCGGCCCCGCTGCTGGCGAAGCTGGCGGCCGAAGGCAAGCAATTCAGCTGAGACGTGCGGCGCACGAACTTTTTGCGAACCACCGCAAACCCGCCATACAAGGAATATCCATGACATCCGCCGTGATCGTTTCCACCGCCCGCACCCCCCTGGCCAAGAGCTGGAAGGGTGCCTTCAACATGACCCATGGCGCCACGCTGGGCGGCCATGCCGTGCAGCACGCCGTGCAGCGCGCAGGCGTTGACCCCGCCGCCGTCGATGACGTGATCATGGGCTGCGCCAACCCCGAAGGCGCCACCGGCATGAACATCGCGCGCCAGATCGCGCTCAAGGCCGGCCTGCCCATCACCGCATCGGGCATGACCATCAACCGCTTCTGCTCCTCGGGCCTGCAGACCATTGCCACCGCATCGCAACGCATCATCGCGGGCGAGGGCGATGTCTACGTGGCCGGCGGCGTGGAATCCATCTCCTGCGTGCAGCAGGAAATGAACCTGCACATGATCCAGGACCTGGCCCTGGCCAAGCAAAAGCCCGAGATCTACTGGAGCATGCTGCAGACCGCCGAACAGGTCGCCAAGCGCTACGGCATCGGCCGTGACGCCATGGACGAATACGGCGCCGCCAGCCAGCAAAAGGCCTGCGCGGCCCAGGCGGCCGGCCTGCTGGATGCCGAGATCGCCCCCATCACCGTGACCATGGGCGTGGCCGACAAGGTGCGCGGCCTGATCACCAAGGAAGTGACCTGCAGCAAGGACGAGGGCGTGCGCGAGGGCACGACCAAGGAAGGCATCTCGGGCATCCGCCCCGCGCTGCCCGGCGGTGTGATCTCGGCCGGCAATGCCAGCCAGTTCTCCGACGGCGCAGGCGCCTGCGTGGTGGTGAGCGAGGACTATGCATCGCGCAACAATCTCAAGCCCATCGGCCGCTTCCTGGGCTTTGCCGTCGCCGGCTGCGAGCCTGACGAAATGGGCATCGGCCCCGTCTTCGCCGTGCCCAAGGTGCTCAAGAAGCTGGGCCTGACGGTGCAGGACATCGACCTGTGGGAGCTCAATGAAGCCTTTGCCGTGCAGGTGCTGTACTGCCGGGACAAGCTGGGCATCCCCAACGACCGCCTCAATGTCAACGGCGGCGCCATCGCCCTGGGCCATCCCTACGGCGTCTCGGGCCAGCGCCTGACCGGCCACGCCCTGATCGAAGGCAAGCGCCGCGGTGCCAAGCGTGTCTGCGTGACCATGTGCATCGGCGGCGGCATGGGTGCCGCCGGCGTGTTCGAAGTGCTGTAAGTACAGGTGGCGGCTGCGGCCGCCACCGCCTGTTCCCGTTACTCCTGTTGGCCGCACGCGCTCCCTCTGGCGGCGCCTGCGGCTTCTTTTTTGATTCCGGACCCCACCATGCGCCTGCGTTCCACCATCGATTTCCTGCTCTATGAATGGCTGCGCGCCGATGCGCTGGGCGAGCGCGAGCGCTTTGCCGACCATTCGCGCGACACCTTCGATGCCGTGCTCGACACCTGCGAGCGCATCGCCCGCGAGAAATACGCCCCCTTCAACCGCACCGTGGACACGCAGGAGCCGCAGTTCGATGGCGAGAAAGTCATCCTGCCCCGGTGCACCCACGATGCGCGCCAGGCCTATGCCGACTCGGGCATGCTCAGCGCCGCCCAGGACTACGACATCGGCGGCATGCAGCTGCCCTATACGGTGGAGGCGGCCGCCAACAGCTTCTTCGCGGCGGCCTCCATCAGCATCGGCTCCAACATGCTGACCTCGGGCAATGCCAACGCCATCATGGCCCACGGCACGGACATGCAAAAACAGGTCTTCGCCGCCAATGAATTCAACGGCCGCTGGGCCGGCACCATGTGCCTGTCGGAGCCCCAGGCCGGCTCCTCGCTGAGCGATATAGCCACCCGTGCCGAGCCCGATGGCGCCGACTTCGAGAGCGATGCGCTGGGCCCGCGCTACCGCCTCAAGGGCAACAAGATGTGGATCAGCGCGGGCGATCATGAGCTGACCGAGAACATCGTTCACCTCGTGCTGGCCAAGATCCCGGGGCCGGACGGCAAGCCCGTGCCCGGCGTCAAGGGCATCTCGCTGTTCATCGTGCCCAAGAAGCTCGTGGACACCGAAGGCCAGCTGACCGGCGAGCGCAACGACGTGGCCCTGGCCGGCCTCAACCACAAGCTGGGCTGGCGCGGCACCACCAACACGCTGCTGAACTTCGGGGAAGGGCGCTTTCCCGTGCGCGGCGGCGCCGGGGCCGTGGGCTACCTGGTCGGCAAGCCCGGCGAGGGCCTCAAATGCATGTTCCACATGATGAACGAGGCCCGCATCTCCATCGGCATGGCCGCCACCATGCTGGGCATGGCGGGCTACCACGCCAGCCTGGACTACGCGCAGAACCGCCCGCAGGGCCGGCCGATCAAGGGGGCGCCGGGTGCAGCCGGCAAGGATGCCACGCGGCCCCAGTCGCGCATCATCGAGCACGCCGACGTCAAGCGCATGCTGCTGGCGCAGAAGTCCTATTGCGAAGGCGCGCTGGCGCTGAACCTGTTCTGCGCGCGCCTGGTCGATGAGCAGCACACCGGCACGCCCGAATCCGTGGCCGAGGCCCGGCTGCTGCTGGAAGTGCTGACCCCCATCTCCAAGAGCTGGCCCAGCGAGTTCTGCCTGGAGGCCAACTCCCTGGCCATCCAGATCCACGGCGGCTACGGCTATACGCGCGACTTCCCCGTGGAGCAATACTGGCGCGACAACCGCCTGAACATGATCCACGAAGGCACGCACGGCATCCAGGCCATGGACCTGCTGGGCCGCAAGGTGCTCATGGAAGGCGGCAAGGGCCTGCAGCTGCTGGCCACGCGCATCAACGACACCATCCAGCGCGCCATGGCCCGGCCCGAACTGGCCGGCCATGCCAATGAACTGGCCAAGGCGCTGCAGGAAGTCGGCGCCACCACCAAGGCCGCATGGGCCACCGACGATCCTCAGCAGGCCCTGGCCAATGCCGTGCCGTATATGCAGGCCTTTGGCCACACGGTGCTGGCCTGGACCTGGCTGGACGTGTCCCTGGCCGTGCTCGCCAAGGACGCCACCCTGGCCGAACCCGCCAACGCTGGCCGCATGGCCGCCATGCGCTACTTCTTCGGCTACGAACTGCCGAAGATCGGCGCCTGGCTCAAGGTCGTGCGTGAGCGCGACATGACTTGCGCGCAGATGAGTGAAGAGGCGTTCTGAGGGAGTTGGCAGCACGGCTGCCGGAGGATGCAAAAAAAGCGCGGACCATGTGGTCTGCGCTTTTTTTATTTCAGGGATTTTCAAGGTTGCCGGAGAGCCTGGCCTGCTCCTTGACCCATTCCCTGGTTTTTCCGCGAACGCACCATTCGGGGTTTTTGACCCAGTCCGTGAAATATATGGTGGGGTGCCCTTCCAGGATATTGCAGCGTGTATAGCCAAGTTTGGGCATTGCATAGTATTGCAAGGGAGTTATGAGGGCAAGGCAAGAGGCCATGATTATTAATCCTGCCAGCATGGTTGCGTTAAAGCTGCGTTCGGTTACCTTTAAAATTGATGTTTTGCATGGTATTGCCTTGGATAATGAAGAAATTATACCAACTGCCAATATTACGGGAAAATATGCTACGACTGGTGCTCCGGGTGTTATTCTTATTGATGCTGATAATTCAACGAGATCCTTAATGTCATTAAATATTGCATGCTTAATGTACCAAATGCAAAGAATAAAAACGAAAACATCTAAAGGGATGCCCCAAGTCAAGGTTTTCCTTATTTTTTTTGCGTCCAACATTTTATTGATTAGTTTTTGCGATTTGTGCGGCACATAAATTCATTTTTGAAAATTTCTGTGGAACACTCGTTAAGTTTATACTCTATCTGATGATTTGTTTTATGATTCTCCAGATTGAGTTTGTCGATATTTATTCGATATATTCCTTGAGGCATGCTGCTTGTGGAAATGCGTAGCATGTTGATCACATGTTGTTTGATTTTTAAATCATCGTCTATTTGATTCAAGATAATTCCTGTGACAAGTACGGCCACTGCCACAGCAGCCAAAGGAAGAATTGCAAGGGACGTTGCCGTTGCAAGCTTTATTCCCAAGCCAAGGCCCACCATCGTCGCCAATCCCGCCTTGGCCGCCTCCACCCCAATCCCGCCCACAAGATCATGCATGGTCTTCTCGTCATTGAAGATGAAGTCCAGTGTCTCTATCCCGGTGCCCACCACCAGGCTCAGAAGGAACCCACCCTTGGCCACATTCTGCAGACCGCGAATACCCAGGCCCATCTGGACCATGCGTGGATTGGCGGCAAGGAATCGCGTGCCTTGCAGCAGCTGGCGGCGAAGTCCCGCGTAGCCTGTGATGATGATATAGGTGCCTGTGGCGGTTGTCTTGATATAGGAGCGGGCACCGGCCAGGCCCAATGCAATCAGCGTTTTGGTGATCAGGTACGCGTCGCTGACCATCAGGGAGGCGGGAGCGACCCAGGGTTTGCCTGCAGTCGGGCTGGCGGTGTGTGTCCAATATTGCCCAAGCGCACTGTGGGCCAGCATGGCATGGAGTGTGGCCGCCAGGCGAGGATTGTTACGCGCCTTGTCGCTCAGTATGTCCGCGTATTCCTGTGGCGTGAGCACAATGGCATCGATCTGTTTTTGCTCCATTTGGCGAGCAAGCATGTCGGCATAGCCAATCTGATAGAAGGTGGCGGCAATGGAGGCTGGCATGGTGTATGGAGACGCTGGATCGGAAGCGGAATCGATGATTCCACCCAATGCGCCTTGATCAATAAAGGAAATTTGACAGAAATGAGTGGTTGCAAGCAGGCGAATAATCCGCTGTCAGTGTCCAAGCGGGTTTCTGATGTTTGCTGTGCCAAGAGTCCCCATTTGATTTCATGGCCTGCACGAGGTCAATCAAAGAAGTCGCCCGCAGATCATTTTCAGAATTTTCCTTAGGACAATTCCTAAAATCAGGTTTGAAATGCCAGGTGAATAGAGATGCTGCCAATGAGCGTTTGGTCCCAGGCAGCGCCATTCGCCATGGGCGGTATTCACGGGGCACAAGCGCAGGCTGCCCGGCTCGGCCACGGGCATTTGCGGTGAAGGAGGCGGGGAGAGGTGGTCCGTACCGCCGCTGCGCTTGCGGGCAGGCTGTTGGACCGGGGTATGGGCTAGGGACTTATCGTGCCGAATGCTTGCAGACGAGGACTCAGGGACCGGGTGTCAGCGCATCGGAAGCCTTGCAGGCGCTGAAGGCCGCCTGCCGGAGGGCGCATGCCTCAAAGATCCAGTCCGAGATAACGCGTGCCCGGCACGGGATTGAAGCTCACCGGTTCCGCATCCACAAAACCCAGGTTTTCATACAGCCGCTGCGCAGCCTGGAACTCGGGCAGCACGTCCAGGCAGATGCGGGTGTAGCCCGCATGCCGTGCGGCGTCCAGGATGCCTTCCACCAGGCGGCGCCCCAGGTTCTCGCCGCGTACCGTGGGGCGCACGTAGACGCGCTTCATTTCGCCTGTCTGCGCATCCACCTGGCGCAGGGCGGCGCAGCCCACGGGCTGGCCGTCTTTCCAGGCCAGCAGCACGCAGCCCTCGGGTGCGGCGTACTTGCCGGGCAGGGCGGCGAACTCGGTCTCGAAGTCCTGGAAGTCCAGGCTCACGGTGGGGCTGGCCACGTATTCCCGGAAGATGCGGACCACAGCGTCGAGGTCTTCGGGAAAGTGGGCGGGGCGGATATCGGTCATGGGGGCAAGGGGTCAAGCCCTGTTCAAGGGCGCTGCTCAGTTGGAATGAAAGCGCACAAGGATAGGGCAAGACGCCCGGGCCGCCGCCGATCCGCTACAGCATGGGCACCATGCCCAAGCACAGGGCATCGTCGTGCGCCAGGCTGGCAACGGTATAGCCCGCAAGTCACTCCTTCAGGGGCGCCTGTTCAGTGCTTTCGCACCTGCCGGTTTGCCTGGAGATCTGTGCTCCAGCTTTCAGGCATTTGTCTTTCTCCACATGGTTCAGGATCAGCGGCGCCAGCCACGCTGCCAGCAAGGCAAGCGCCGAGGGCAGCACGCCAAGCACCCACAGCATCCACTTCGCCTCACGCCGGAAATGCCCGGAGACTCCTGCGTTGGGCGATGCGGGATCTTTCATGGCGATGGCTCCGCTCAACTGCACAAGCGCAGATTGGTGCGCGCAGCCTTGAGCATGGGCAGCACCACATCGGCATCGGTGGGTGGATAGGCCTCGCGCAGTTCCTGATCCGTCTTGCCGGCTTCCTCGGCCAGCGGGGCCAGGGTCTGGCGGCAGGCGGCTGCGTCGCCCGAGCGAAGCTGCGCCAGCGCCAGGTCGTTGCGCAGCCAGCCCTTGGTAACGCCGGTCAGCACCTCATCGCAGTCCTGCAGCACCGGCGCCAGCGTGGTCAGCGCCAGGCGGTAGTCCTTGGCGTCGTACGCGCGCTTGAAGTTTCTGCGCGATGCGGCAATGGCCTTGTCCGTGCAGCCGGGTGTGGGCCGAAGGTAATCGCCACCGAACCAGGCCCGCATGCCGCAGAAGTCCCGGCATGCCTCGGCGGTGGCCGTGTCGACGCCTACGCGCTGGCCTGCAGGCGTGAAGTCCACGGCGCAGGCCGAATTCGCCATCCTGGCCCGGCCGTTGGTGATGGTGCCTTCCAGCTCACAGGTATGGCCGTTGGCACCGACGGTCTGGATATGGAACTTGCCATTGGCCCGCACCACCAGATCGCCACCCCCGCCCTTGCGCACATAGGTGCCTGCTGAGGGCGTGGTGATCTGTGCGCAGGCCAGGCCGATGTGGCAGGTGAGGACCAAGGGCGACAGGCGGAGCAGGCAGTTGGTGAGTTGCATGGGCAGGGCTTTGGATTTGCGGCGTGTACGAGGGCGCAGGAATTGCAGCGAGTGTATCGATCAAGGCCGTTTTGCATGGCGGGTTCGTTTGTCTGCGGACGGTACGGCGCCGTGCCCAGCTACAGTGATCCAGAATCTTGCAGCTCACCATGGACACTACAAAGCACATCAATCCAGACCACTATCTGGAAACCGAACAAGGGCGCCTGTTCACCCCGGAACGCAGTGCTGCCGCATGGGAGTTGGCGTACCGGGACTTGGACAAAGCACTGTCTGCCAGCTCGCCCGCGACCAAGCTCTATGTGGTGGTGGGGGTGCAAGCTGCAGGAAAGAGCAGCTGGATTCAACAGAACGCCGCAGCGTTGGGTGGTGATGCGGTGTTCTTTGATGCCGCCCTTCCGAAGACGGTGCATCGTGAGCGTGCCATTCAGATCGCCAGATCACATGGCGTGCCCGTAGTCTGTATTTGGCTCAAAGCCGATTTGCAGACCGCCTTGCGGAGGAACACGCAGCGGCGAGCCGATCACCAAGTGCCGGAGCAGGCCATTCGCAGCGTGTTTGCCATGTTCGAGCCGCCGAGTGAGCAGGAAGGGTTCGCGGTAGTCCATATCGACGACAACGAGCCGGCCCCCGGGAGCTCCATCCAGCCCATGGGGCCGCGCCAGTTCCCGTCCTTTCAGGATCTCGACCAGCAGGTGATTGTGGGCTGGCGAGCTTGCGAGATGGCGTTGGCCGTAGGCGGCCGCTGGGATATGGATGAATCAGGTCGGCATCACTGGGTACCTGGCGAAGCAGTCTGGAGCCATCCGCAGGTGCCCTATCTCCAGTTCATCGAGATTTGGATCCAACTGATGGACGGACGTGTCTGGTCATTGCTTTCCCGTATCGACGATGGCAGCGGGTTTCACGGCCTGTACCTTGTGACTCCAGAGGCGTCTGAGTCGGGTCCCGGCGTGCCTGCATCCATTGGTTACCGTGACCGACTGCTGGCTGAGTTGCCCTTGGGTCTTGTGCGGATAAAAGACATGCGCCGGGATGCAGATGGCTTTGTCGTGGAGATGTGCATGCACATCGGCCAGAAAGTGGTTCGGTTCCTGTCAGGGGAGGTCTATGAGCGGGGTCAGGGCCTGTTTGAAGTCATAGAGCTTGATGAATCGATACTCGTCCAGATAGAAAGCTAGATGCAGCGAGGCATTGGGCAGCAATCGCTGATGTGCCTTTTGCCGTCGGTATGTCCTGATGTGGAAAGCGCGCAGAGACAGGCTCCTCACAACGCCAGATGCAAAGCCTCCCCCGTCCCCTGCGCAGGCACGGCGCAGCAGATCAGGGCCTCGCCCGCTGGCACGGCGAAGGAGGGTGGCGAGGCATAGGTCACCCCGCCCTGCAGCACACGCGTGCGGCAGTCGCCGCAGCTGCCGCCCCGGCAGCCGAAGGCGGGCTCCAGGCCTCGCGCCTCGGCCACTTCGAGCAGGCTGCCGTCGCCGGGCTTCCAGCGCGCTTCCTTGGCCAAGTCGGCAAAGATGATGCGGACAGGCTGTGTGGCGGGTGCAGGCAGTTTGGCGGCGGGTGCTGCGCCTGCCACGGAGCGCTTCAGGGCCGAGGGACCGAAGGCTTCTGCGTGGATGCGCTCGTCGGGCACATTGCGTTCGCGCAGGCCGTCATAGGCGGCCTGCATGAAGGCGTCCGGGCCGCAGAGGTAGAAGTCGTAGTCGTCCCAGGGCAGGGTGGCTTTCAACAGGGCCATGTCGATGTGGCCCTCATGGTCGTAGTCGCGGCCGGCCTTTGCCGTGCCGGGCTGGCTGAGCGTTCGCACCCAGTGCACCTCGGCATTGCCGGCCTTCACCAGTTCGGCAATCTCCGTGTCAAAGGCCCGTTCGCTGCGCGTGCGAGCCGCCTGGAACAGCCAGGTGGGCCGCAGGCTGCGGGTGCGCCGGCCTTCGTGGACGATGTGGCGCAGAATGGCCAGCAAGGGCGTGATGCCTATGCCCGCGGCCAGCAGCACGGCGGGGCGGCGCAGGGCCGCATCGGCGGTGAAGCTGCCAGCGGGCGGGCGGGCCTCGACCAGATCGCCGGGCTTCAGGCCATGCAGATGGCTGGATGCGCGGCCTTGCCTCTTGACGCTGATGCGCAAGCGCCCGTCCGAAGGCGCCAGCGACAGCGTATAGGTGCGCTGCAGATGGCTGCCGTCCGCCAGCGTGAGGCGCAGCGGCAGGTGCTGGCCGGCCAGGGGGGCCACCGTGGCCATGCCATCGGTCGGCTCCAGGTAGAGCGAGCGGATGGTGGAACTCTCATCCACGGCCTGCGCCACCCGGAACGGTCGCCACTGCCGCCCCAGCCGGGCGGCGGCCAGGCGCTGGCTGGCATCGGCCCAGCTTCCGGTCATCTGCAGGTGGGGCGACCAGCTGTCGGCCGCCATGCTCCAGCGCAGCGGCAGGGCGTCGGGCCGGCGCACGATGCGGCGGGGCTTGAAGGTCCACAGGCGCTCGGCGCCCTCGAAGGCGGCGATTTCCGGGGAGTCAAGGATGACGCTGGCCTCGCCCGTCATCTGCAGCATTTCCCCGGTTTCGGAGTCGATGAACAGCAGGCCCGCCTTGGGATTGACCAGGAAGTTGCCCAGGGTCATGAAGAACAGGTTGCCCGAGAAGTCGGGGATGGTCAGCGTTCCATCGGCGTCGATCCGCACAAAGCCCGGCTTGCCGCCACGGTGGGAGACATCGACCTGGCGCAGGCCATCCTCCCCATCAACGTAGGACGCCACGTAGAACGTATCCGCCTGCGTAATCAGGGCCTGTGCGCGCGGGTCCAGCGATGCCAGTTCGACCGCCGGCACCTGCGTAGGCTCCCCGGCAGGCCGGACAAACCGGACGCTGCGGTTCTGGATATAGCGCGGGCAGTTGCCGAAACTCTGGACCACGCTGATGTCGAAGACGCCCGCCCCATCAACGCCTGTCTTGCGCCGCACGGTGCCGTTGAGCCGGTTGCGCCGGCGCGTCATGGGGTCCATGCCCAGCAGGCCCACGGCATGGCCATCGGCCAGGCCCGGCTCGGCCGGGTCGGCCGCATCACGGCCCGCCGCCACATGCAGGGTCGATGGATCGGGAGAGCGCAGGAAGCCCGGCTCGCCGGCCCGTACCGTGGCCCAGGCATCGCCTTGCGCATCCACGCTGCCCAGCACCACGAAATGCAGCAGCGGGTAGAACTCGCGGTGCTGGTCCAGCAGGAAGGGGCGCACAAACTTGCGGCCCGGCATGTCCATGCGGTCCACGACGCCAACGCTGTGCTGGATTGCCAGTTCGCCCGCATGCCAGGGCGAGGCGGGGTTTTGCAGGGGTTGCGGGTGCATGGTGCGCTCCTTTGCCGGGGTTTCAGGTGAGGTGTGGCTCAGGCACTCAGGCCCGCAGGCCGGCCGGTGTCTGGGCGAATGCCACGAAGCCCGGCAGCGCCTCGATGCGGCCCAGCCAGGCGCGCACCTCGCGGTAGGGTTGCAGGTCCACATTGCCCTCGGGCGCGCTGGCGATGTAGCTGTACAGGGCCACGTCGGCAATCGTGGGCGCGCTGCCGGTGAGAAAGGGGCGAGTGGTCAATTGCGCCTCGATCTTGCCGAGGATGGCGTGGGCGCGGGCTATCACTTCCGCGGCCTGGAAGGAGGCCTTGAACACCGTGACCAGCCGGGCCGCCGCCGGGCCGAAGGCAATGGGGCCGGCGGCGATGCTCAGCCATTTCTGGATCTCGGCCTCGGCCCGGGCGCCCAGGGGCATCCAGTCCTGGCGGTCCAGCTTGCGCGCCAGGTAGACCAGGATGGCGTTGGAGTCGGCAATCACCGTACCGTTGTCATCCAGCACCGGCACCTGGCCCAGCGGGTTCAGCGCCAGGAACTCGGGCTTCTTCTGCGCGCCGTTGGCCAGATCCACGTGGACCAACTCATGCTCCACGCCCAGCAGGCCGAGGAAGAGGCGGGCGCGATGGGCGTGGCCGGACAGGGGAAAGTGGTAGAGCTTCATTGCGGTTCCTTGGGGGTGGTGAAGGCGCCGGTTGTCGGCGCCACGGGACGTATCCTCCTTCTCCGTCCGCATCTTTAGAATCCCCGGCGACGGCAAGTCACTCTTGCGGGAACGCGAACAAAGCGCCGGCACAAACCTGGGCAGTCCTGCGCGGGCCGCTCGCAGCCGGGCAGATACACGACACAGACAAGGCAGGCACAGATGGATCGCTTCCAGTCCATGACGGCATTTCTCGCAGTGGTGGACACGGGCGGCTTCGCCTCGGCTGCACGTCGGCTCAAGGTCTCGCCTTCGGTGGTGACGCGCGCGGTTTCCGACCTGGAGGAGCGCCTGGGCGTGCGCTTGCTCACGCGCACCACACGCTTCGTGCGCGTGACCGAGGCCGGCACGGCCTACGCCGACAGCTGCCGCCGCATCCTGGCCGAGCTGGAAGAGGCCGACGAGCATGCCGCCAGCGCCCACGCCGCACCGCGTGGCCGGCTCACGCTCACGGCGCCCGTGAACTTCGGGCGCATGCACGTGCTGCCCGTGGTGCACGACTACCTGGGCCGGTTTCCTGAGGTGGACGTCAACTGCTGGTTTGTGGACCGCGTGGTCAGCCTGGTGGACGAGGGCGTGGACGTGGCCGTGCGCATCGGCGATCTGCCCGATTCCTCGCTGCAGGCCATCCGCGTGGGCAGCGTGCGACAGGTGCTATGCGCCTCGCCCGCATACCTGGCCAGCCACGGCGTGCCCCAGCGGCCCGAGGAGCTTGCGCAGCACACCACCATCACCGCATCCGGCCTCACCTCCACGCCCGAATGGCGGTTTCTCGAAGGCGACAAGGCCCTGGCCGTGCGCCTGCAGCCGCGCCTCATGTCCATGACCAACGAGGCTGCGGCAGACTGCGCCCTGGCCGGGCAAGGCATCACGCGCCTGCCGCTCTACCAGATCGCCAAACCCGTGCAGGACGGCGCACTGCGCCTGGTGCTGGAGCCCTTCGAGCGGCCGCCGCTACCGATTCATGTAGTGCACAGGGAAGGACGGCACGCCGCACACCGCGTGCGGGCGTTCATCGATATGGCGGTGGATGCGCTGCGGGTGGCGGCGTTGAAGTGGTAGCGGGGCCGAGACTTCGCTACCGCACGGCCGTGGCCTCGACCCAGATCGTCTGCCCCGGATGGTGCTCCTCAATGGTGGACACGGCATCGTCGATCAAAACGCGGTCCTCCAGCGAGTAGGCAAAGCGGCTGAGGTTGGGCCATTGTCGGGCGGCGTAGTCGGCCTCGGAAATCGCATCGCTGCCGCACCAGACGGAGTCATTTTCGGTGGCGGCGAGAAGTGCCTGTGCCAAGCCGGTAGATGTGATCGCCAGGAAGATCATGGGCATGTGGTCCGGATGTTGATGGGTGGACAGTTTGCCTTCGATGGCCAGTCCGCCGGGCCTGCCTGGATCAAACAAAACTAGAATGATAGTCATTCTCGTTATCGATTCATCACCTCCCCCCGGCCATGCCCACCCCTTCCGCTTCCTGGACCGCTGCGCGCTGGCACCAGCTTTTCTGTGCCTGCCAGCAGCAATTGGTGTCCTATCTGGCCGGCAAGACCGGCAGCCGTGATGAGGCGCAGGAGCTGGCCCAGGAAACCTGGCTGCGCCTGGCCGATGCGCCGCCGCAGCTGCCCGATGGCAGCTCGCCCACGCTCGAAGCCGCGCGGGCCTACCTGTTTGCCACGGCCAAGCATCTGGCGATAGACAGGCTGCGCCAGCGCGGTGCGCAGCAGCGCTGCATGGACGACTGGGCGCAATTGCAGCCCGAGGCCGAAGGCGATGTGGCCGACCGAGCCATGTACCGGCAGGCACTGGCTGTGGTGGAGCGCACGATTGCAGACCTGCCCGAGCGCATGCAGGCCGCCTTGCTGGCCCACCGCCTGCATGGCGAGCGGCAGGCCGACATCGCCCGGCGCCTGCAGGTCTCCCTGAACACCGTGGAGCGTGACCTGATGCAGGCCGATGCCTGCCTGGAAGCCGCCTTGCTGCGCTGGCGCGGCGGGGTGGATGCGGGCTTGCAGGCCTCTTCCAGAAAGCGGCGGCGGCGTGCCCTTGGCGCACTGCTGGGCGTGGCCGGCATGGCCTGCGCGGCCTGGCCCGCCTGGCAGATGTGGAGCCGCCGCGTGCTGTGGCAAGGTGAACTGGCCAGCGCCACGGGCGTGCAGCGCAGCCTGGAGCTGCCCGATGGCAGCGTGCTGCGCGTGGATGCCGCCAGCCGCGTGGCGCTGACCTACCGTGCCGACCTGCGACAGGCACAGCTGCTGGAAGGCGCTGCCTTCTTTGCCGTGGCCCGCGATGCGGCACGGCCCTTTGTGGTGGAGGCCGGCCCCCTGCGCGTGACCGTGCTGGGCACGCGCTTTGGTGTGGAACTGGAGCCCGATGCGGTGCGCGTGCAGGTGGAGTCGGGCCAGGTGCGGGTGGAGCATGCGGCCACCGGGCGCAGCCAGTTGCTGCAGGACAGCCAGTCGCTGCGCATTCCCCTGGACGGCGGTGCGGGAGATGCCGATGGCGCTGCCTGGCAGCCGCAGCTCCAGCAACGGCCCGCGGCCTGGCGCGAGGGCGAGCTGGTCTTCGAGCAGGAACCGCTGGGCCGCGTCGTGCACCGTCTGGGCCGCTACACGCGGCGCCGCCTGGTGGTGGAGGAGGGCGCGGCGCAACTGGCCATCAGCGGCCATGTGCGCATTGCCCAGACCGAGCGCTGGCTGCGCGGGCTGCCGCAGTTCGCGCCGGTGCAGGTCAGCGTGCTGGACGACGGCGGGCTGCGGATTGCGCGGCGCGGCGGGCGCGCGGAGCCGTGAAGTTTTTTTCAGGGTTTTTGGGAGTGACTCGTATTTGCATATGAAAGGCCGGGCGTCCTGCCTGTGCCGGCGATTCGCAATGAGCCTGTCTTCCAGAAAGTCCTTATGTCCGCTCCCAAGTCCTCCCGATTCCGATTCCGCCTCCGCCTCCGCCTCCGCCGCACAGCGGTTTTTCATGCATGTGCAGGCCTGGTGCTGGGCCTGCAACTGCAGTTGGCCGCCGCGCAATCGGTGTCCTTCGACGTGCCGGCCCAGCCGCTGGCCCAGGCGCTGAGCCAGTTTGCGCGCCAGGCGGGGCTGCAGCTCACCTACTCCTCCGAACTGGTGCAGGGCCGGCAGGCCCCGGCGCTCAACGGCAGCCACGATGTGCGCCAGGGCCTGGCGGCATTGCTGCAGGGCAGCGGCCTGCAGGGCCGCATCGAGGGCGGCACGCTGACGCTGCTTCCCGCTGCGGCCAACGCGCCTGAGAATGCGCACCGCCTGTCCGAGATCACCGTGACGGCCGGTGACCAGTATGTGAGCCTGCTGCCCGCACCCTACGCCGGCGGGCAGGTGGCCAAGGGCGTGCGCCTGGGCGTGCTGGGCAATACCGGCAACATGCAGGCGCCGTTCAGCACCACCAGCTACACGTCCGAGGCCGTGCGCAACCAGCAGGCCGGCACCATTGCCGAGGCGGTGAACCGCGACCCTTCCGTGCGCTACACCGTGCTGCCGGGCGGCAACGTGGACAACCTCTATATCCGGGGCTTTCCGATCTGGGAGGGCAACTCGGGCGAGATCGCCTTTGACGGCATCTACGGCATTGCCCCCAACTACCGCGTGCGCACCGAATACGTGGACCGCATCGAGGTGGTCAAGGGGCCGGGCGCGCTGCTGTTCGGCATGTCGCCCAACGGCTCGGTGGGCGGCGTGATCAACATCGCTCCCAAGCGCGCCAATGAAGATGTGGCGCGGCTGACCACGGGCTGGACTTCGGACAGCCTCTGGCGTGCCCATGCCGACGTGGGCCGGCGCTTTGGCGACGAGGCCCAGTACGGCATCCGTGTGAACGCCAGCAAGTACGGCGGCGATACGTCCATGGACCATCAAAGCACCGACGGCCATGTGCTGGCCGTGGCGCTGGACTACGAGGTGGAGCGCTTCCGCGCCACGTTGGACCTGCTCTCGCAGGACGAGCGCATCGACGGCGTGGGTCGGCCCATCATGCCCACGGGGCTCTCCTCCATGCCTGCTGCGCCCGACGGCACACTCAACGTGACCCAGCCCTGGGAATGGTCCAGGAATCGCGAGCGCGCCGTGCTGCTGCGCACCGAGCTGGACCTCACGCAGCAGCTCACGCTGTTCGCCAACATCGGCCAGTCGCGCGCCAATGTGGACCGCATCTATGACTCCGCCCCGCGCCTGACCAGTGCTGCGGGTGCCACCAGCATCACGCCCACCTATGCGGTGTTCGACGTGGACCGCAGCACCATCGACGCAGGCCTGCGCTCGCGCTTTGCGCTGGCCGGTGTCAAGCATTCGGTCACGCTGCAGCTGGCCAGCTACCGCGAGGATTTCCACCGTGCGCTGCAGGCGGGCTCGGCGGTGGCGTCCAACATCTATGCGCCTGTTGCCCATGCGCCGCAAAGCATTGCGCGGCCTTCGGCCATTCCGCGCATTCATGACAACCGCAACACCAGCCTGGCCCTGGTGGACACGCTCTCGCTGCTGCAGGACAGGCTGCAACTGTCGCTGGGCCTGCGCCACCAGGCCATCAAGTCCACCAACTACAACGTGCTCACGGGCGGCGCCGCCAATGTCTACGACGAGAGCGTGACCACGCCCGCCGTGGGCGTGGTCTGGCGCCAGGCGCCCAACTGGAGCCTCTACGCCAACTACATCGAAGGCCTGAGCAAGGGCGACATTGCGCCGCCCGCCGCCAGCAACTACGGCGAGGTGTTGCGCCCCTACAAGAGCCGCCAGTACGAAGTGGGCAGCAAGTACGACTTCGGCAGCTTCATGGCCACGGCCGCCCTGTTCAGCATTGAAAAACCCAGCGGTGGCCTGGACCAGGGCGTCTACAAGACCAACGGCGAGCAGCGCAACCTGGGCATGGAGCTGTATGCCTACGGCGAGGCCGCACGCGGCCTGCGCCTGCTCGGTGGCGTGACCTGGCTCAAGCCCGAGATCACGCGCTCGGCCACGCCTGCGCTGGTGGGCAACCGGCCCATCGGCACTTCGCGCCTGCTGGCCAACCTGGGCGTGGAATGGGATGTGCCCGCCCTTGAGGGCCTGACCCTGGTCGGCGACCTGGCCTACACCGGCGCCCAGTTCGTGGACCAGGCCAACCGCCTGCGCATCCCGGGTTGGACACGCACCGACCTGGGCCTGCGCTATGCCACCCGCATCGCGGGCCGCAAGACCACGCTGCGCGCCACGGTGCAGAACGTGGCCGACCGCAAGGCCTGGGCCGGTGTCACGTCCTGGGGTGCCGTCTCGCCGATGATTCCGCGCACCTTCGTGGTGTCGGCATCGATGGATTTCTGAGGTCGGCGCGGTGGCTGGGCGGGCCGCGCTCTATGCTTGAGGCATGAACGCAAGCAAGACCCTGCTGATCGTCTACCACTCCATGACCGGCGGCACCCGCCAGATGGCCGAGGCCGCGCGCGACGGCGCAGCGGCCGAAGGCCAGGGCGTGCAGGTGCGCCTGCTGCACGCCTGCGAGGCAGGCCCCGACGATGTGCTGTCCGCCGACGGCTACCTCTTCGCCACCCCGGAAAACCTGGCCGCCATCAGCGGCCAGCTCAAGGACTTCTTCGACCGCAGCTACTACGCGGCGCTGGACCGCATCAACGGCCGGCCCTATGCCAGCCTCATCTGCGCCGGCAGCGACGGCCAGAATGCCGCCCGCCAGATCGCCCGCATCGCCACCGGCTGGCGCCTCAAGCCCGTGGCCGAGCCCCTGATCATCTGCACCCACGCCCAGACCACCGAAGCCATCCTGGCACCCAAGCGGATTGCCTCAGCTGAGCTGGAGCAGTGCCGGGCGTTGGGGGAGGCGATGGGGGCCGGGCTGGCGCTGGGAGTCTTTTGAGGGTTGCCAGCATCTTGGGTGCCCTACATTTCTTGGTGGCCCGGTCGCCCGGTGTGGCTCAGCCGAACAGGCGCGACCAGAATCCGCCTTTTCCACCCACCTGCTGCCGGGCTCCCTGCATGTGGGCGCGTATGCCGAGCAATTGGGCATCGTCCGGATCGTGGCGCAGGGCGATCTCGACCAGTTCAGGCTGAAGGTGCGAGGCCTTGAGCTGGCCCAGGGCCCTGAGGGCGGTGACCTTGTGCGCATGAACGAAGCTCATGCTGCGAACTTCCCATGGCGCTTGCTGTTGCTGAGACGAAAGCTGCGCATAGCGGCGCTCGGCTTCGGCCACGATGTCGAGGACGTCCTGGTGGTGGCTGGTCTCGTTGAGATAGGCGCATGCGGTCTGCGCGCAGTCCAGATACAGGCCGGTATCAAGCGCGTAGTCCTCCATCAGCAGCAGGGACAGGTCGGTGGCTTGCTTGCGGTTCCCCAGTTGCCGATAGGCATGGCGCAGGTTTTCCAGCAGGGCCCGGAAACAGGTCTGCTGCAGCCCGGCTTCGAGGACGGCGGCCGCCTGCTCGTACTGTTCCTGCGCGTTGTACAGCACGCCCAGGTTGTTGCAGCACATGGCATAGGTGTGGATGTCCAGCGCGGCGGGCGCGGCCTCCTGGCCGTTTGCCGGCGTGCCGGCGCTGGCGAAGCGCTCCAGACAGCGTTCGTAGAGTGTGGTCTGCAGGCGCTCGATTTCCTGCAGGGCCGCTGCATCCGTGTCGGGGCGCTTCCACTTGCCCACGGTCACGCCGGCCGTGTAGTAGTCGGGTGCCGCCGGGCTATCAGCCAACTCGGGATAGGAAAAGATGCTGCGCCAGGGCACGGCATGCTCCATCTCGAAAATGCGGGCTTGCAAGTCCACCTGGGGCTGCAAGGCATGAGACTTGCGGTAGGCGGCCAGCGCGGGCTCGGGTTCGTCCAGCCAATAGTGGGCACTGCCCAAATAGCGGTGTCCATAGGCATTGCCTGGTGACATTGCCAGTGCGCGCTGCGCCCATTCGCCGACCTGGCGCAATGCCATACCGCGGTCCTCGGTGAATTGGTCACTGGAATCGAGATACACCAGGCACAGCATCAGCCATGACCATTCGCTACCCTGGCCTGATTCGGCAGTGGCCTGAATGCTGGCCAAGAGGCTGGCAATCGCTTCATTGTCCAGATGGCTGAAAACCGTGGTGCCAGACCATAGCGCATGCATTCGCGCGTGGTCGCCCTGGCTGAAGGCATGCATTCCTTGGGAAATCAGTCGTTCCATGGTCTGTTGGGAATATTGTGGGAGGCGCCATCGTATCCGCTGTGTTTGACAGGAGGATGTGGCACCACTCAATGGGAGCGATAAGACGCCCGTGCAGACAATGTCTGAACAACAGGTCAAAGCCCCGTCAACTGCGGCAATGCCTTCTCGCAGGCCTTGCGGCACAGGTAGCGCAGGTCCTGTTCACCATCTTCACTGCGCAGGTAGCCGGCGCCGGCGGCGTTGATGTTCCATTCATAGACCTTGCCCGAGCGCAGCAGCCGTCCGCTGAAACTGCAGGGCAGGATGATGGATTCCTCGTGGAAGCTGCCAGCCGAGACTTGCTTTGCCGTCGCGAAATAGCGGGCCACGTCGGTGGCGTCCAGGCTGACTTTCTCGCAGCCCATGGTCTCGCCCGTGCCTACGGAACGGGTGACCGGGCCGATGACGGAAATGGGCGCCGCCTTGGCCGCGTGTTTGTGCGTGGGCGTGGATGTGGATGTAGATGAGGCCTGCAGCGGCGCATGCAGGCACAGCATCACGGCAGCCCAGGCGGCAATGCGCAGGCTGCGAGAGGGATTGTTGAAAAGCTGGCTGGATGGCATGGCTCAGGCTCCCGTGAAGATGTAGCGCAGCAATTGGGCGCCTTCGGTCGCTTCCTTGCGGGCAATGGCGCCGTGGGAGTAGACATCGGACAGCAGCTTGAGCTTGTAGTGGTCCACCAATTGCTGGGTCAGCCATTTGGTCTGGAACAGCTGCGATTGGGTGGGCGCCTCGTAATCCTTGGTCGATGGCAGGAAGCGGCCCACCACCTCGATGCCCACGGAGTCGCTGTTGGCCGGATAACGCAACGGATAGGCCTTTGTGTTCTCGTGCGATGACACATTCTTGGCCCGCTTGCTGAAGCTCAGGCCCTTTTGGTGCAGCAGGGCATTGATGTTCTTGAGTTCCGTGGGATCGCAGGTGCTCTCGTTGACGCAGCGCGGCTGAAGAATTCCCACATGCCAGCAGATGCGCTCAAGGCTGGCCGTCTGGTAGATCTTGCCGTCCTTCTCGATCAGAAAGTGCGCCCCCGTCTTCTGGCCGCTCTTGTAGGCATTGAGCACGCTGGCGGCTGTGGACGAGTCAGTGCGGTGCAGCACGATGGATGTGACGGACAGCAAAGCGCCGTGCTCTATGGACGGATAGGTCTTGACTTCGACGCTTTTGTCTACCATCAATCCTTTTTCGATAGTGGCCAATTATTTCTCCCTCTTTATTCCGACTGGTTGGTTGCGGCTGGCTGGAAAACCGGCACAGCATACAGGTTTATTAGATAGAAATAATTCGAAATGTACGACAGACTTTGTTGATTGAAATATGTTGAAACAATTGACTTGGGTTCATGAAGGATTGATGAATCGCAGAAATGTCCTGCATTCCGTCACGCCCAGCGGCAGCGAAGTGCACCGGCCTGCGCGGTGACCCATGAAAGCGCCGCAATTGGATGCGCCGGCAGCAGACCAATGGCAAGGTCGAGAAGTTCATTCAGTGGATGCTTCGCGAATGAGACTATGGCTGGGCGTACCTGAACTCAGCCGAGTGGACTAATGCCTTTTCTATCTGGCAGCACCTACAACAGGCAGAGATTGCACAGCGACATCGGAGGCGTCGTCCTGATGTCCAGGCTCAAATCTGCAAACAACCTATTGTCGGTTCACGTCTAGTTGTATTAGATAAATTTCGCCTTGCAAGCCGCAGGTGCAGTCCTGGATATGGTGCCGGTACCTGATATCCAGTCTGTCAAGGACGCTTTCGCAGGCCGGGAAGTTGCATCCGGGCCTGAGCTTTTGCAGTCGTCTTGCTAACAGGTTTGAAGAAGACCCATCAGCCAGCGCGCAGAACGTCCGGACAGCAGCCATTGGGCGCCATTAAAGCAGCGATCCTGGGCAGAAGGGGCAGCTTGTCCAGCATCATGGCGGCGAGCAAGAGGCAAGGGCGGCGGCGCCGCGCAGCACGCGGCCTCAGACGGGGGATTTCGCTTCAGGCAGAACATGGACGGGCCTTTATAAGTATTGGCTTTTGCCTGGAACCCGGTGGTCACCAAGAAGGTTCAGAGATTTCAACGGTTTCTATGGCTGGCTCAGATTGTCCTGGTGTTCCCGCAACGCAGTCTTGGGGTGTCGGCTTTCAGTTATTTCCACCAGCCGGCCGCCAGCACTGCTGCCATGGTGCTGGCCATGCCGGCCCATTGCGTGGCCCATGGCCCGACGGTGAAGCGGGTCAGGTCTACCAGCAATATCATGGCCGGATAGATAAAGGAAAGTGCGGCAGGCTGGATCGGGCACGCACCGCATCCGGCACGCGAAGTATCCGTGCCGCCCCTCTGCGTAGAGATCGTGCGTAGAGCCACATTCAGCGGGAGAGCAAGATGAAGAGATGCACGTGGGAGGGCATGGTGAAATGTGCATACGGTACAAGGCGCTTGCCATAACCTCGTCGCCCCGTGAAATCAGTTGTCCTATTGTTGTGCCCGGCGAACTGAGGCAGTGCACCACCATATTTGCGGCAGATGCCCATGTCATTGGCTGGCCTGAAAGTGAGATGTTGTATCTCTTCGTCGATCGCACCGATCGTATTCATAGAGAATCTCTTTCATCAACATGACCTCAACATGACCATCTCCATGAGGGACGTGAGATGCATGGTCGTGCCATTCGCCCTCGATACCCCCACTTCGCCTTTGGTAAGGAAACGATGAGTGAATGGGGCTTGCATTGCATTCGTGCTTGTGGCACCCACAGTCAAGGCTATAGATTGTATTGTGGTGAGTGAGTGCTTATTTTGCATGTTGGATAATTATTGGCTTGCTAACTGTTTGTCCAGGGAAAAAATGGGGGTTTGCAAAAATCTTCATACCGAGTTAGGCTTGTCGCCTCGACGCAGTTGAGAAAAATACGACAGAGCAATGATGCTTGTTCGGTGTCTTAAGTGAGTGTGCCAAATAATTTTTGAAACTCAGTGGGAATGGTATATGGGAAAATATACTGAGCGCATGAAATGAAAGGAGTTGAAAAAATAAAATTAAGTCGGTGTGGTTTTAAAATTATTGTACTTGAGGAGATTTCCGTAATGAAGATTGCATATGTTGGTTGTGCGGTAGTTTTTGCTTCTTTCTTGTCGTCGAATGCATTGGCGGAAGGGTGGATCGGTTCCACGTCCAATACCTATACCGATGGCGCTCACATAGAAGGATGGGCGTGTAATCCGGCAACGCCTGGCGTTTCCGGATGGGTTCACTTCTGGAGCGGTAGTGCAGATAATAAATTCCTAGGTGCTTTGCATGCAAATATCCCACGCGAGCAGGCGGTAGGAAATATATGCGGAGACTCCGGTGTGCACGGTTTCAGTGGAACTCTGGATGTGCCATATGCCGAACGTGATGGGAAAAGGCATAAAATCGTAGCCTACTTCATCAACGAAAATGGACAGCCACCGTTGTTGCTGCAAAACCATGCCTATATGTGGCTGGATGGCGGATATACGTTGCAGACAAGAACTGAGTGTAATGGAGCCAATCCTGCGCCGGGGCATTGGGTCAAGAAAGCTGTTGGCGGAAAGTGCACACTGCACAGTAGTGTAGGCGGTATCACGTGGGCTCTGAACACGACACATGCCTTCATCAGCAATGCGCCCTCGGGTTACCAGCTTGAGGCCTGTGAGCCAGGTCCTGCCGGATGGACGACTCTGAGCACAAACCCCTCATCCTCCAATTGCATGAGGATTGATCCTTATGCGAACATTGTTACCAGCCCCAGCTACATCATCAAGAAAAATTGATGATTGACAGTTTCCGGTTGATCTGGTTTCCTTAAAATCCGTGGTAACTTCAGGATCTTGGGGTAAAGACCTTTGTCTCTGATCCTGCAGTTACTCTATTGCACGAATTTCGCAGGGTGCATGCTATTCCGCACGGTAAATTTGAACTCTCTCGTCTATTTTGAGAATCCGCTATTGGGGTAGTGGATTTCTCTTGACGAGGATGATGGTTTTGGGGTTTTGATGTCGATCATGTTTTTCCGATCAGGCCGAAAACGATTCTGATCCTGCTCCGGAAAACCTGGGCGTTCGCACCAGATTACGTTCGGCTTGTTTGCGCTGGACCGTTAGGACTGGCCCGTGAGCCGGTGCCCCAGCACCGCCACCACAATGCAGCCCATTCCCACCCACTGCGCCGCCGACGGAACAGCGCCAAACCAGGCCAGGTCCACCAGCAAGGCCATGGCGGGGTAGACGAAGGACAGTGCCGCAATGGCGGGCGCCGGCAGCCGCTGGAATGCGGCATACATCACCGTGTACATGAAGGCCGTATGGACCAGTCCCAGGGTCAGCACCATGGAGGCGGCCCGCGCTGACAGCAACTGCGGGCTGGCTGCGGCGATATGGGTGAGCAGCGGCAGGGCCCACAGGCTCAGCACCAGTCCGCCCGCCAGCATCTGCAGCATGGCGATCTGGGCCGAGGGCATGTGGCCCAGGCGGCGCGTGGCGACCGTGGTGCCTGCGTAGAGAGCGGCGGCCAGCAGGGCCAGGGCGACGCCTATCCAGGCGCCTGTTCCAGCATGCGATGCATCCACGCCATCCAGCCCGACCAGGCCGCTGCTCAGTGCCACCCCCAACAGGGCCAGCAGCAGCCAGGGCAGCTTGCGGCGTTCAACGGGCTCGCCCTGCAGCGCCGACAGGGCCAGCAACATGAAGGGCTGCACGTGGTAGACCACGGTGGCCACGGCGATGGAGCTGTAGTGGTAGGCGCTGAAGAGGGCGACCCAGTTGAGCACCAGGGCGATGCCGCCGCCAGCCAGCCACAGCCATTCACGGCCTTGAGGGGCGACCCATTCGCGCCGCCAGGCCAGCCACAGGCCCAGGCCCAGTGCGCCCAGCACGCAGCGGGCGAATACGACCAGCAGCGGCGGCAGTGCGCTTTCCACGACGAGCAGGCCGATGGTGCCCGACAGCGCCATGGCCAGCAGCATGCGCCAGGTGCCGCCCTGGCTGGCTCGGGGCCGTGTGGTTGAGGTTGCAGAGGTGAGGCTGGGGCTGTGGGACATGGTGTCGATTCCTGGGCGCGCTTCGGTATGGAGCGCATGGCCGTATCTTGCGGACCTTGCAATCAATCAACAATCCATGAGTCATTCAAATTAATATTGCCTACCATGCAACAAAGACCGGAGTAGCGCCTTGCCCGATACCGCCATGCCCCTGGATGAAATGCTGGTCTTCGCCCGTGTGGTGGAGCACCAGAGCTTTGCGGGCGCGGCCAGGCAGTTGGGGCTGACGACCTCGGCCGTGAGCCGCAGCGTGGGGCGGCTGGAGGCGCATTTCGGGCTGCGGCTGCTGCAGCGCACCACGCGCTCGCTGTCGCTGACCGAGGCGGGGGCCGAGATCCATCAGGCCTGCCTGCGGCTGGTGGAGGATGCCCAGGCCGTGCAGGCGCTGGCCGGCCAGTTGCGCCAGCAGCCGCGCGGGCTGCTGAAGATCAGCGCGCCGGCCGTGCTGGGCGATCTCTGGCTGTCGCCACTGCTGCCGGGTTTTTGCGCGCGCTGGCCCGAGGTACAGGTGCAGGTGGACATGACGGACCGCATGGTGGACCTGGTGGCCGAGGGGCTGGACCTGGGCCTGCGCATCAGCGTGCCGGGCCAGATCGCGCCGGGGCTGGTGGCGCGGCCGCTCAAGACCATCCGCTATGTGCTGGTGGCCACGCCCGGCTATCTGGCGCAGCATGCGCAGATCACGGAGCCCGGGCAACTGCTGGCGCATCCCTTCATCAGCCTGGGCTACGGCCAGTTCCAGAACGAGGTCGAATTGCGTCCGCAGCGCGCTGGGCATCAGCCGGACGCGCCCGCTACGCGTCTGCTGGTGAATACGCCCATCACCATTGCCAGCAGCCTGGGCATCATCCAGGCGCTGCAGCAGGGGCCAGGCATCGGCGTGGTAGCGGACTTTGCGGCGCAGGCGGCGCTGCAGGCCGGGCAGCTGGCGCCCGTGCTGCCGGGCTGGGCGCTGTGCGGCAAGTACGCGCCGCGCGTGGTGCATGCGGTCTATGCGCCCACGCGCCATGTGCCGCTGAAGCTGCGGGCGCTGATCGACTACCTGGTCGAGGTGGAAGGCGAGGGCGCCGCGGCCTCCACCACCTAACCCATGCGCCTGCGCAGCGCCGCGCTGGCCCAGTCCACGGCCACGGACAGCGCCAGCATGGCGATGATGACGGTGCTGGCCTGGGCATAGTGGAACAGCGACAGCTCGAAGTACAGCAGCTGCCCCAGCCCGCCCGCGCCCACGAAGCCCAGGATGGCGGCCATGCGGATGTTCATCTCCCAGCGGTACAGCGTATAGGCCAGCAACTGCGGCGCGGCGCCGGGCAGCGTCGCGTAGAGGAAGGCCATGGCGCGGCCGCTGCCGGACAGGCGCAGCGCTTGGGTGGGGGCGGCGGGCTGGTTCTGCAGGGCCTCGGCATACAGGCGCCCCAGCACGCCGGCCGTGTGCAGCGCCAGCGCCAGCGCGCCTGCGAACGGGCCCAGGCCCACGGCCAGGGCGGTGATGGTGGCCCAGACCAGCTCGGGCACGGAGCGCAGCACGTTGAGCACCAGGCTCCAGGGAGCGCGCCAGCGCGGCAGCGCCAGCAGCAGGCCCAGCACGGCCGCCAGCAGGGTGCCGACCACGGAAATGGCCAGCGTCTCCCACACGCCCACGGCCACCTTGCGCAGCCATTCGGCGCTGGTGTCGGGCGGGAAGAAGCTGATGACGAATTCCAGCATGGACCGGCCCGCCGCGCCGGTGAACAGCGAGGGCAGGTCCATCTCCAGCATGGCAAAGCTGGCGGCCACGCCCAGCGCCAGGGCGGCGCAGGTGAGGGCGCTGCGCCAGCCCCAGGCGCTGGCGCGTGCGGCGGGTGGCGTGTCCAGCGCGCGGCGCAGGCCGCGCGAGAGCAGGTCGGCACCCCAGACCAGCAGCATGAAGGTCAGCAAGATGGTGGAGGCCTCGCCGCCGTTGAGCATCTTCATGGCCTGGTCCATGAGCTGGCCCAGGCCGCCCGCGCCCACAAAGCCCATGACCACCGAGGCGCGTATGGCGCACTCCCAGCGGTAGACGGTGTACGAGGTCAGTTCGCGCGCGGCCTGGGGCAGCAGGCCGTAGAGCATGGCCAGCGGCCGGCGCGCGCCGGCCTGCGCCAGGGCACGCGCGGGTGCGGGGTCGGCCGATTCCAGGATTTCCGCATAGACCTTGGCCAGCATGCCGCCATAGGTCAGGCCCAGGGCCAGCACGCCAGCGGCCGGCCCCAGGCCGAAGACGCGCACGAAGACCAGGGCCCAGACCAGCTCGGGCACGCCGCGCAGGATGGTGAGCAGGCCGCGCGTGACGGGGTTGAGCGCCCGCCGCTCGCGCGCGGCGCCCGTGACCAGGTAGGCCAGCGGCACGGCCAGCACAAAGGCCAGGGCCATGCCGGCCGTGGCAATGGCCAGGGTCTCCAGCGTGGCGCGGCCCAGGTAGCCCAGGAAGTCGCGCCCGGTCTCGGGCGGCAGAAACGTGGCCAGAAAGCGGCCGATGACCTGCAGGTTGCCGGGATCGAACAGCGCGCCCAGGCTGAAGCCCGCGCCCTGGAACAGCGGCCACAGCACGACGGCGGCCAGCACCAGGGCGCCGAGGCGGCGGGGCGCGGCGGGATCACGCAGCGCGTGCAGATCGGAACTCAACGGCATGCGGATGCGGACAGCGGTGCGGCAAAGGCGGCGGGCGCGGGTGTCCACGCAGGGCGGGAGGGATCATCGCCAGCATGCTCGGACCCATACAGCGCACGCAGATGTTCCTGCGTGACTTCTGCCGCCGGCAGGTCGAAGGCGATGGCGCCATCGCGGATGCCCACGATGCGCGCAAAGCAGGCCAGCGCCAGGTCCACGGCATGCAGGCTGGCGACCAAGGTGGCGCCGCGCGCGGCGGCTTCGTGCACCAGCAGTTGCACGGTGGACAGGGCCAGGGCCGGGTCCAGCGCGGCCACGGGCTCGTCGGCCAGGATCAGCTCGGCCTGCTGGTAGAGCACGCGGGCAATGCCCACGCGCTGCAGTTGCCCGCCCGAGAGCTGGTCGCAGCGCGCGAACAGCTTGTCTGCCAGCTGCACGCGGGCCAGGGCCTCGCGCGCGCCAGCGGTGTCCTGTGGGTACAGCAGCGAGGCCAGCGCCTTCCACGCCGGCCACCGGCCCAGGCGCCCGGCCAGCACGGCCGTGACCACGCGCTGGCGCGGCGGTACGGGCGGCGCCTGGTGCACCGTGCCGATGCGCGCGCGCAGCAGCCGGGGAGCCCCCGCGCTGGACGCAGGCACCTCGTCGCCCAGCACGCTGCGCCGGCCCTGGCTGGGCGCCAGCGCCGTGCCGATGACGGACAGCAGCGTGGTCTTGCCCGCGCCCGAGGGGCCGATCAGCGCAATGGCTTCGCCCTGGCGTGCGGCCAGCGTCACGCCGCGCAGCGCAATGCCGCCGCCGGCGTGGGTCAGGCCCACGCCTTGCAGTTCAAAGCTCATGGATTGCGCCTGCCGCGGCTTACTTGAGCAGGCCGGCCGACTTGGCGGCGGCCTCGATGCCTTCGTAGTTCGAGGCCTGGGTGGGAATGAAGCGCGCGGCACGCTGCAGCTCCAGGATGGCCTTGTGCTCTGGCTTGGCCGGGTCCAGCGCCAGGAAGGCGTCGGTCAGCTTCTTGACCAGGGCCGGGTCCAGGTCGCCGCGCACGGTCCAGTTGTAGTCGAAGTAGGGCGGCGTGGTGGCGAACACGCGCACCTTGCTGGTATCGACCTTCTTGCTCTCCACCAGCTTGTCCCAGACCGATGCGTTGAGCACGCCGGCCTCGGCCTTGCCTGCGGCCACGAAGGCCACGGTGGCGTCATGCGCGCCGGAGAAGGCCACGGTCTTGAAGTCCTTCTCGGGGTTGATGCCGTCCTGCTGCAGGAAAAAGCGCGGCATCAGGCTGCCCGAGGTGGACGAGGGCGCGCCAAAGGCAAAGCTCTTGCCCTTGAGGTCGGCCAGGGTCTTGATGGCGGGGTTGGCCGTGATGAACTTGGAGGTGAACCTGGCGTCTTCCTCGCGCTGCACGATGGGGATGGCCGTGCCGTTGGTGCGGATCTTGGCCTGCACGAAGGTGAAGCCGCCCAGCCAGGCCAGGTCCAGCTTGCGTGTGGCCAGCGACTCGACCACGGCGGCGTAGTCGGTCACGGGCGTGAACACCACCTTCATGCCGGTCTGTGCCGAGAGGTACTTGCCCAGCGGCTCGAACTTGCGCTGCAGCTCGGTGGGAGCTTCATCCGGGATGGCCGAGACGCGCAGCACGGCGGGTTCGGCGGCCAGCGCAGGCAGGCTGGACAGGGTGGAGGCGGCCAGCACGCAGGCAGCCGCCTGGCGCAGCGCCGAGCGGCGCGCAGGAATGTGGTTCATGGATGGGCTCCGTTCAATCAGCCACCGCCGTCCGGATACACGGCGGTTTAATAAGGCGCCCGGGGCTGACCCGGGCGCCGAAGGTACAAGGGCGGTACACCGACCGCTGAGGCTGCATTGTAGGGAGCGGGCTTTTCCGTTGGGGACGTCAGGCATGAGCGCCGGACCTGCGGGCACAGCGCTGCCGCCGATCTTTCTCCCGCGTGCGCTGCGTTTGTGCACCGCCTGGGGCCTTGCCTGGCGGGGACTTGAACATGCGTTGCACCAAAACATCCATGATTGGTCTGACCAATAAACATTGTGGTGCATTATCTGCACTTTTTTAGGTGTTTACCCTGTTCATCTGCTCACTTGAAAGCTCTGAGAATCCCACCACTTCGCGCAATGGTCTGAATTTTGGTTTAATTGGTTGGACCAATTTGCCAATGGCCCACAAGGCGCCAGCGCGGGGAACACTCCCGGTCATCGTTGCGGCCAGCCAGCAGACATCCTGTGCGGATCGCACCGCATGCCAACGCTGCAACGAGAGGGAGTGGCCGACAAGGGGCGCTTACCGCGCCCTCCCCATCATCTAGAGACACGGTCATGCAAACCATCTGGCAGCAGAACTACGATCCCGCCGGGAACATCTGGATCTCGGCGCTGATCGCGCTGATTCCCATCATCTTTTTCTTCCTGGCGCTTACCAGGTTCCGTCTCAAGGGCTACCAGGCCGGCACCGTCACCGTGGCGCTGGCGCTGGGCGTGGCGCTGCTGTTCTACAAGATGCCCGTGAGCGCGGCACTGGCCTCGGCCGTGTACGGCTTCTTCTACGGCCTGTGGCCCATCGCCTGGATCATCGTGGCGGCCGTGTTCCTCTACAAGATCTCGGTCAAGACGGGGCAGTTCGACGTGATCCGCTCGTCCATCCTGTCGGTCACGCCCGACCAGCGGCTGCAGCTCATCCTGGTGGGCTTTTGCTTCGGCGCCTTCCTGGAGGGCGCGGCCGGCTTCGGCGCGCCCGTGGCCATCACGGCCGCGCTGCTGGTGGGCCTGGGCTTCAAGCCGCTGTATGCGGCGGGCCTGTGCCTGATCGCCAACACGGCGCCCGTGGCCTTCGGCGCCATGGGCATTCCCATCATCGTGGCGGGGCAGGTCTCGGGCGTGGACGCCTTCGCCATCGGCCAGATGGCCGGCCGCCAGCTGCCCTTCATGACCGTGCTCGTGCTGTTCTGGCTGATGGCCATCATGGACGGCTGGCGCGGCGTCAAGGAAACCTGGCCTGCCGTGCTGGTGGGCGGCGGCTCGTTTGCCCTGGTGCAGTTCCTCACGGCCAACTACATCGGCCCGGAGCTGCCGGACATCACTTCGGCCATCGTCTCGCTGGTGGCGCTGACGCTGTTCCTCAAGGTCTGGCAGCCCAAGCGCATCTTCCGTTTCGACACGGAAGGCGAGGGCGGCAAGGCTGCTGCCATTGCGAAGACAGCCACGGCGGTCAAGGCTCCCGCCGCCGCTTCCGGTGCACCGCTGACGGCCGGCGCCGTCATCAAGGCCTGGTCGCCCTTCATCATCCTCACGGCCATGGTGACGATCTGGAGCATCAAGCCCTTCAAGGCGCTGTTCGCCGCAGGCGGCCCGCTGGCCTCCACCGTCATCAACATCCCCGTGCCCTTCCTGCACAACCTGGTGGAGAAGACGCCCCCCGTCGTGGCCGCCGCTGCGCCCTACGGCGCGGTCTACACCTTCAACTGGCTGCTGGCCACCGGCACGGCCATCCTGATCGCGGCGCTGATCACCATCACCTTCACGCGCCTGTCGCCGGCCAAGGCCGTGGCCACGCTGGGCGAGACCTTCAGGGAACTGGCCGTGCCGATCTACTCCATCGGCATGGTGCTGGCCTTCGCCTTCGTGGCCAACTACTCGGGCCTGTCGGCCACGCTGGCCCTGGCGCTGGCACACACGGGCCAGGCGTTCACGTTCTTCTCGCCCTTCCTGGGCTGGATCGGCGTGTTCCTCACGGGCTCGGACACTTCGGCCAACGCGCTGTTCGCCGCGCTGCAGGCCACCACGGCGCAGCAGCTGGGCCTGCCCCAGGTGCTCACGGTGGCGGCCAACACCACGGGCGGCGTGACGGGCAAGATGATCTCGCCCCAGTCCATCGCCATTGCCTGCGCAGCCGTGGGCCTGGCAGGGCGTGAGTCGGACCTGTTCCGCTTCACGGTCAAGCACAGCCTGATGTTCGCCGTGATCATCGGGGTGATCACGACGCTGCAAGCCTATGTGTTTACGTGGATGATTCCGGGGTATTGACATGAAACACCCCCTGAGTCGCTGCGCGCCTTCCCCCTCTCTACCCGCTTCGCGGGGGAGGGGGACGACACCCTCGCGGCGGGGCGGCCCTTGCTCGGTGTCCCTGGCTTGGGCAGTGCGGGTTTCATGCGATGAGGCTGGCGCATAGCGCCGTGAATCACTGAAAACCAATTCTGAGAATCCCCATGCGCGTTGCCGATCAAGTTGTCGAGAAATTGCTTGCCCTGGTGCAGGCCAGCGGAGTGCAGCCCGGACAGCGGCTGCCCGCGGAGCGGCAACTGGCGGCCGAGCTGGGCGTCTCGCGCACCTCGGTGCGCGAGGCGATACAGAAACTCACCAGCCAGGGCGTGCTGGTGGCGCGGCGCGGCGATGGCACCTACCTGCAGGAGCCGGCGCCGGCTGCCGAGCCTGCGGACTGGCTCAAGGACGCCATGCGGCCGCTGGCCGGCCTGATGGAGTCCGACTCCCACTACCGCTACGACGTGCTGGAAACCCGCCACGCGCTGGAGACCAGCACGGCCTGGCTGGCCGCCCAGCGCGCCACGCCGCAGGACAAGGACCATATCCAGCGCTGCTTCGAGGTGATGATCCAGCACCAGCAAAGCGGCCACGCCGAGCTGGCGGCGCGCGCCGACGCGCAGTTCCACCTGGCCATTGCCGAGGCTTCGCACAATCTGGTGCTGGTGCAGGTCATGCACAGCCTGTTCACCGTGGTGCTGTCCACGGTGGAACGCAACCGCCACGACATGTTCCGCCTGAGCGCGCCCCAGACCCTGCAGGAGCTGACCGTGCAGCACCAGAGCCTCATGCAGTCCATCCTGGACGGCGACCCGCAGCGCGCCCGCGAATGCATCGGCGAGCACCTGGAGCATGTGCGCACCACCATCCAGCGCCTGGACGAGGACCGCGCGCGGCGCGAGCGCTCCATGCGGCTGCCGCTGGACGCCGCGCCTGCGCTGCTGCCCACTTCAGACCTGATACGAAAGACATGAGACACCCATCATGATCATCTCCTCTACCTCCGACTACCGTGCGGCGGCGCAAAAGCGCCTGCCGCCTTTCCTGTTCCATTACATCGACGGCGGCGCCTATGCCGAGCAGACGCTGCGCCGCAATGTCGAGGACATGGCCGCCGTGGCGCTGCGCCAGCGCGTGCTCAAGGACATGAGCCGGCTGGACACCAGCATCGAGCTGTTCGGCGAGAAACTGTCCATCCCCGTGGCGCTGTCGCCCGTGGGCCTGACGGGCATGTACCGCCGCCGCGGCGAAGTGCAGGCCGCGCGCGCGGCCGACGCCCATGGCATTCCGTTCACCATGTCCACGGTCTCGGTCTGCCCCATCGAAGAGGTGGCGCCCAAGATCAAGCGCCCCATGTGGTTCCAGCTCTATGTGCTCAAGGACCGGGGCTTCATGCAGAACGCGCTGGAGCGTGCCCAGGCGGCCGGCTGCTCCACCCTGGTCTTCACCGTGGACATGCCCGTGCCCGGCGCGCGCTACCGCGATGCGCATTCGGGCATGAGCGGCCCGAATGCCGCCATGCGCCGCTACTGGCAGTCGGTCACGCATCCGGCCTGGTCCATGGACGTGGGCCTGCTGGGCCGCCCGCATGACCTGGGCAACATCTCGGCCTACCGGGGCAGCCCCACGGGCCTGGCCGACTACATCGGCTGGCTGGGCGCCAACTTCGATCCCTCCATTTCCTGGAAGGACCTCGAATGGATACGCGCCTTCTGGAAGGGCCCCATGGTCATCAAGGGCATCCTGGACCCCGAGGACGCCAAGGACGCCGTGCGCTTTGGCGCCGACGGCATCATCGTCTCCAACCATGGCGGCCGCCAGCTCGACGGCGTGCTGTCCTCGGCCCGCGCGCTGCCGGCCATTGCCGATGCGGTCAAGGGCCAGATCAAGATCCTGGCCGACTCCGGCATCCGCAACGGCCTGGACGTGGTGCGCGCCATCGCCCTGGGCGCCGACTGCGCCATGATCGGCCGCGCTTTCATCTACGCGCTGGCCGCTGCCGGCGAGGCCGGCGTCAAGCACCTGCTGGAGCTGCTGGAAAAGGAGATGCGCGTGGCCATGACGCTGACCAGCGTCAGCAAGGTGGCAGACATCACCGGTGACCTGCTGGTGCGCGAAGCATGAGCGCGCCGTCCATCTCCGCCATGCCCCAGGTGTCCCGCGAAACCCTGCTGCAGCAGCTGCGCCAGGCCGTGGGCGCGGCCCATGTGCTCACCGACGACCAGGCCACGCGCCGCTTCCGCAAAGGCCACCGCACGGGCGAGGGCCCGGTGCTGGCCGTGGTGCGGCCCGCGACGCTGCTGGAGCAGTGGAAGGTGGTGCAGGCCGCCGTGGCGGCCGGGCGCATCGTCATCATGCAGGCCGCCAACACGGGCCTGACGGGCGGCTCCACGCCCGACGGCGCGGACTACGACCGCGAGATCGTGCTCATCAACACCTTGCGCATCACCGGCGTGCAGGTCATTGGCGGCGGCGCCCAGGTGGTGTGCCTGCCCGGCGCCACGCTGGACCGGCTGGAGCAGGCGCTGGCGCCGCTGGGGCGCGAGCCGCATTCGGTGATCGGCTCGTCGTGCATCGGCGCCTCGGTGCTGGGCGGCATCTGCAACAACTCGGGCGGCGCCCTGGTGCGGCGCGGCCCGGCCTACACCGAGCTGGCGCTGTACGCGCGCGTCTGCGACGACGGCTCGCTGGAACTCGTCAACCACCTGGGCATCGCCCTGGGCCGCACGCCCGAGGAAATCCTCACGCGGCTGCAAAACGGCGACTACACCGAGTCCGACATCGCTCACGATGCGCAGCGCGCCGCCTCCGACCCGCGCTATGCCGATGCCGTGCGCGCCGTGGACGAGGACACGCCCGCGCGCTTCAACGCCGACCCCTCGCGCCTGTTCGAGGCCTCGGGCTCGGCCGGCAAGCTGTGCCTGTTCGCCGTGCGGCTGGACACCTTCCCCAAGGAGCCCAGCACCGTCTTCTATATAGGCAGCAATGCGCCCGACGACCTCACGGCCGTGCGCCGCGAGCTGCTGACCGCGCTGCCGCGCCTGCCGATTGCCGGCGAGTACATCCACCGCACGGCCTACGACATCGGCGAGAAATACGGCAAGGACACCTTCCTGCTGATCGACCGCTTCGGCACGGCCAGGGTGCCGGCCGCCTTCGCCCTCAAGAGCCGCATGGACGGCTTCTTCGAGCGTTTCGGGCTGCGCGGCGTCACCGACCGCGTGATTCAGGCGCTGACCAACCTGCTGCCCAGCCACCTGCCCGCGCGCATGCGCCAGTGGCGCGACCGCTATGAGCACCACCTGCTGGTGCGCGTGTCCAACGACACGGCCGAGGCCACGCGTGAATTCCTCACGCGGCACTTCAGCGGCAGCACCACGGGCGGCTGGTTCGAGTGCGATGCCGACGAGGGGCGCAAGGCCTTCCTGCACCGCTTCGCCATCGCGGGCGCGGCCATCCGCTACCGCGAGGTGCACCGCGCCCAGGTCGAGGACATCGTGGCCCTGGACGTGGCCCTGCGCCGCAACGACCGCGAATGGGTGGAGCAGCTGCCCGCCGAGGTCGAGCGCGACATGGTCCACAAGCTCTACTACGGCCACTTCTTCTGCCATGTCTTCCACCAGGACTACATCGTCAAGAAGGGCGTGGACCCGCTGGCCATGGAGCACCGCATGTGGGAACTGCTGGACGCGCGCCGCGCCGAGTACCCGGCCGAGCACAACGTGGGCCACTTGTACGTGGCCAAGCCCGCGCTGGCAGGCTTCTACCGTGAGCTGGACCCCACCAACACCTTCAACCCCGGAATAGGCCACACCTCGCGCAAGCTGGGCTGGGAGGAGTGTTGCGACCGGCCGGGGGGATGGCCCAAGGGGTATTCGGAAACGCCGTAGAGCAGGAGCAGGCGGGCCCGGGGGCAGCCCGCCGCACCCCCTCACAGATTGATGAACACCGACTTGGTCTCCAGATAGGCATCCAGCGCGGTGCGGCCCATGTCGCGGCCCATGCCGGACTGCTTGTAGCCGCCGAAGGGCATGCCCGGGTCCAGGGTGCTGTGGCAGTTGACCCAGACCGTGCCGGACTGGATCTTGGGGATCAGCCGGTGGACCTTGGACAGGTTGTTGGACCAGATGCTGGCGCCCAGGCCGTAGGGCGTGTCGTTGGCCCAGGCGGCGACTTCGTCGAGGTCGTCATAGGGCATGGCCACGAGCACGGGGCCGAAGATTTCCTCGCGTGCCACGCGGTGGTCGTGCTGCACGCCGGTCATCACCGTGGGCTGCACGAAGTAGCCGCGCTGGCCTGCGCGGGCGCCGCCCGTCACCACCTCGGCGCCCTGGCTGCGGCCTATGTCGATGTAGCTGCAGACACGCTCCATCTGCTCCTGCGAGACCAGCGGGCCCATCTGTGCGCGGGGGTCCAGGCCATGGCCCAGGGTGAGCCGGGCGGCCTGGTCGGCCACGTCGGCCACCACGCGGTCGAACATGCTCTTGTGCACGTACAGGCGCGAGCCCGCGCAGCAGACCTGGCCGTGGTTGAAGAAGATGGCATTGGCCGCACCCGCCGCAGCCGTGGCGGGGTCGCAGTCGTCGAGCACGATGACGGGGGACTTGCCGCCCAGCTCCAGCGTGATGCGCGTCATGTTGTCCATGCAGGCATGGCCGATGAGCTTGCCCACCTCGGTAGAGCCCGTGAAACTGACCTTGTTGACCAGCGGGTGCGAGACCAGGGGCGCACCCGTGCCGGGGCCGTCGCCCGTGACCACGTTGAACACGCCGGGCGGAAAGCCCGCTTCCTGGATCAGCTCGGCCAGCATCAGCGCGGTCAGCGGCGTCTGCTCGGCGGGCTTGAGCACCAGGGTGCAGCCTGCGGCCAGCGCTGGCGCCAGCTTCCAGCTGGCCATGAGCAGGGGGAAGTTCCAGGGCACGACGGCGGCGACCACGCCCACGGGCTCGCGCCGGGTGTAGGTGAACATCTGGGCCTCGGGCGCGAAGGGCACGGAGTGCTCGTGCGTCATGCCCTCGATCTTGGTGGCCCAGCCGGCCATGTAGCGGATGGAGTCTATGGCCATGGCGATGTCCACGGCGCGCGCAATGGCGGCGGACTTGCCGTTGTCCAGCGATTCGACCTCGGCCAGGGCCTGGGTATGGGTCTCCATGAGGTCGGCCAGGCGCAGCATCAGGCGCTCGCGCTCCACGGGGCGCATGCGGCCCCAGGGGCCCAGGTGCAGCGCGCGGTGCGCGGCGCGCACGGCCAGGTCCACGTCCGCCGGGCCGGCGCTGGCGACTTCGGCGATCACGGCTTCGGTGGCCGGGTTGACGGTGGACAGGCGCTGGCCGGTCTGGGCCGCCACCCATTGGCCGTCGATGAAGAGGTCATGCGTGCCCCGGTTGAGGAAGGCGCTGGCGCGCTCGGTGATCTGGTGCTGGATGTCGCTGAGGTTCATGGTGTGCTCCTTGGGGGTGAACGGGAGAAAGGGGGGTGTGGGATCAGAAAACCTGCAGCAGGCGCAGGTTGATGCGGGCGTTCTCCTTGAAGCCCTGGCGCACATGCAGATCGCGGCCCACGGTGGCCAGCAGCTGCGTCTTGGGCGCGACAAAGACCGCGCCGCCGAATGAGACCTTGGTGGTGGATTGGCGGTCGCCTTGCGACACGCCGTTGACCTGGGTTTCGCCGCCCGTCAGGTGCGACAGGCCCAGGCGCAGGTCCGATGTGTCCGACAGGTGGTAGCGCAGCAGGCCCTGGAACTGGAACTGCGCCTTTTGCTTGAGCGTGGCACTGTGGGCGCCGAAGTCGTCGTTCTTGCCGAAGACGGTGACATCGGCCGCCAGGTCCATGGTCACGCGCTTGCCCAGCGGCTTGATCCAGCCGGCCTGCAGGGCGGCCTTCCAGCGGTTCTCGCCCAGGCTCAGCGGATCGTTGCGGCTGTACTGGCCCGTGGGCAGCCAGACAAAGGGGGTGATGCCGAAGTGCTCCTTGTCGCCGGGCTTGGTCAGCCACAGGGTGGCGGCCAGCATCAGGTCGCCCACGCCGGTGTTGCTGCCCATGGCCGCGATATCGCGCGATGCCGACAGGCGCCCGAAGGGCAGCAGGAACTGCGGGTCGATCACGTAGTCGCCCAGCTTCATGAAGTGCACGCCGCGCGCTATGCCGATGTCCGAGGTCAGCCTCGGCCGTATGGGCGCCTGGTCGCCATTGGCATAGAGGCTGTCCCGCGTGGCGTGCTGGTAATAGACCATGCCCAGCGTGGTGCCGGGCGGCAGGGCGGTGTAGTCGCCCGCGTCGATATCGACGGCGTGGGCATTGAAGGTGGCGCATGCGGCCATGGCTGCCAGGGCCAGGGATGCGCGGGTGAAGGGCTTGGATGGCATGGCGAAGAGTCCGGTCCGGTGTTTTCAGGCAAAGCCCTGCCCAGGCCTGCTGCAGGACAGCAGGGCCGGGGAGGGGAATGGGAGGTTGGGGGAGGGGGAGGGCGGCTCGCGCTGGCTACTTGGGCCGCACTGCGTCGGCCGTGCCCTGGATGAAGGCCTTGATCTTTTCCACGTCGTCCATGCTCAGCTTGCCCGTGAAGTCGGGCATGCCGCGCGACATGGCCGGGCCCTTGAAGATGAACTTGTCCAGGTGCTCGATATAGGCCGGGTCCAGGTAGCCCAGGTTGGGCAGGTTGCCGCCCCGGTCCACGCCGGGCACGCCGTGGCAGAAGGCGCAGTTGCTGACATACAGGGCCGTGCCTTCGGCCACCAGGCTCTTGTCGTAGGGCACGCCCTGCAGCAGCTTGCCCTGCTGGTAGGCGACGAAGGCAGGCGCCTCGGCCTTGCCGTCCAGCGCGAAGGTGTAGACCGTGCCCGGGCCCTTGCGCTCGGTGTGGCGCGCGGCCAGGCCGTAGACGCCGCCCCAGCCCACGGCGATGGAGACGTACTGCCGGCCATCGACCTCATAGGTGATGGGTGCGGCCACCACGCCCGTGCCCGTGGGCTTTTCCCAGAGCTTCTTGCCGTTGCGCGCGTCATAGGCCACGAAGCGGCCGTCGGCCGTGCCCTGGAACACCAGGTTGCCCGCCGTGGCCAGCGTGCCGCCGTTCCAGGGCGAGGCATGCTCCACGCGCCAGCGCTCCTTCTGTGCCACCGGGTCCCAGGCGATCAGGCGGCCGAAGGGCGTGCTCTTGGGCGGCTCCATGTTGACCAGTGTGGCCGTGTTCCAGCCGATATTGCTGTGCGGCTCGGGCAGGGAGCCGCCGTTGAACTTCCAGTTCTTGTTGTCCTGCAGGGTCAGCGGCACATGCTGGGCCGGCAGGTAGGCCAGGCCCGTGTCGGGGCTGTAGGACATGGAATGCCAGTTGTGCGCGCCGAAGGGGCTGGGGATCACGTCTCGGGCGCGGTCGCCGCTGCGCGCAATCGGTGTCTCGATGGGGCGGCCCTTGGCGTCGTAGCCGCTGGCCCAGTTCACGTCGACGAAGTTCTTGGCCGAGATGAACTGGCCGTTGGTGCGGTCGATGACGAAGAAGAAGCCGTTCTTGGGCGCATGCAGGATGACCTTGCGCGGCTTGCCGCCCACCTTGATGTCGGCCAGCACCATGGGCTGGGTGGAGGTGAAGTCCCAGCTGTCGCCCGGCGTCTCCTGGTAGTGCCAGACGTACTCGCCCGTATCGGGGTTCAGCGCCACGATGCTGGCCAGGTACAGGTTGTCGCCACCGGCCGGGCTGCGCTTGGCTTGCGCCCAGGGCGAGCCGTTGCCCGTGCCGATGTACATGAGGTTGAGCTCGGGGTCATAGGCCATGGTGTCCCAGGCCGTGCCGCCGCCGCCGGCCTCCCACCACTTGCCGGCCGGGTCCCAGGTCTTGGCGGCGCGGGCCATGGCCTCGTTCTCGAAGGGCTTGGACGGGTCGCCGGGCACGGTGAACCAGCGCCATTGCTGGGCACCGGTCTCGGCGTCATAGGCCGTGACATAGCCGCGCACGCCGTACTCGGCGCCGCCGTTGCCGATCAGCACCTTGCCCTTGATGACGCGCGGTGCGCCCGTGATGGTGTACGAGAAGGCGCGGTCGATGATGGTGTCCTGCTCCCAGACCTTCTGGCCCGTGGCCGCGTCCAGCGCCACCAGGCGGCCATCGAAGGCGCCCACATACACCTTGCCCTTGTAGACCGCCACGCCGCGGTTGACCACGTCGCAGCAGCCCTTGAAGCCGTTGGCACGGTCCACGCCGGGGTCGTAGCTCCACAGGCGCTTGCCGGTGCGCACGTCCACCGCATGCACCACGCTCCAGCTGGCCGTGACGTACATGATTCCATCGACCACCACGGGCGTGGACTCCACGCCGCGCGTGGATTCCAGGTCATACGACCAGACCAGGCCCAGCCGCTTCACATTGGCCGTGTCCAGCTGCCTGAGTTTGGAAAAGCGCGTCTCGCTGTAGTCCATGCCGTAGCTGGGCCAGTCCTTGGAACTGCGCGCGTTGTCGCGGATGCTCTGCGAGTCGATGCGCGAGGTGACGGCGCGTATGTGCTCGGGCGAGCCTTTGCTTGGCAGGCCGGCCTGTGCCAGCGTGGCGCCCGGCAGGGCCAGCACCAGGCCGGCGGCCAGCAGCGTGGAGGAAAGCACGTGGGTCTTCATGTTGTCTCGTCTCCTGTGTGGTTTGTTTTTGCGTGCATGGCGCTGGGGGCAAGGGCACCATGGGGGAGACGATAAAAAAAGCGGCCTTCGGTCACAACATTCGGACTTTCCCGGGGGCGGATGTGTACCGCCGTGGAACAGCTCAGAACGTCCGGCTGACCGTCACCCCGGCCGACAGCCCGCGTCCGGCACCCGGCTCGAAGTACCGCTGGTTGCCCTCGTTGACGATGACCGACCCTGCAAAGCGCCGGTCGAACAGGTTGTCCAGCCGCACAAAGGTCTGGGCGCTCCACTGCTGCCATTGCCGTGACCAGCGCAGGCTGGAGCCCCAGACGGTGTAGCCGGCCGCGCGGTCGGTGTTGCGGTCGTTCACGGCCACGGGGCCGCTGTGCAGCATGTCCACGGTCCAGGTCCATTGCGGCGACAGCTGCCAGGCCAGCTCGCTCCACAGGCGGCGCGGCGCGGTGCCGGCCAGGCGCGCGCCGGCATCCACCGGGGCGGTGGGCGTGGTGCAGGGCGTGGCCTCGCAGGTCAGGAAGCTGTCGCGGTAGCGGGCTTGCAGCAAGGTCAGGGCGGTGCTGGCCGTGAGCGGCCCCCATTGCGCGTTGCCCGAGAATTCCAGCCCCCGGCGCAACGTGCGGCCTGCGTTCTGGTAGGTGGCGCGCCCACCCGTGTTGGACAGTACGGTGAGTTCGCGCTGGGTATGGGTCTCGAACAGCGTGAGGTTCCAGCCCGCGTTGCCGTGGCGCCCGCGCAGGCCGACCTCGACGGTGTTGTGGGCGCTGGCGGCCAGGCCGGTGTTCAGGCCGCTGTTCATCCCATTTTGGCCGCCGGGCCGGTAGGCCACTTCGTTGAGCGTGGGCGTCTCCATGCCCCGGCCCACCGATGCGTGCGCCACCAGGTCCGGCAGCAGGTTCACGCGCAGGCCCAGCGAGGGCAGCCAGCCGCGCCAGGCCATGCTGCCGCTGTCGTCGCCATTGCCGGCTGTGATGTAGTGGTCCTCGGAGCGGTAGCGCACGCGCGCCTGGCGCAGGCCGGCGCTCAGGGCCAGGCTCTGCGTGCTCCACTCGGCCTGCAGATAGGGGTCGGCGGAGCGCGCCTGGTTGCGTTCGTCGCGGCGCAGCCGGCCCTGCACGCCGAGCTGGCTGCCGATGAAGTTCTCGTAGCCGCGCCGGGTCTCGCCCTGCCAGTCGTAGGCCAGGCCCGCCGACCAGTCCAGCCGGCCGCCGGCCACGTCCTCATGGGTGCTGCGCCAGCGCAGGTTCATGCCCGCGTAGTCGCGGTCCAGGTCGATCACGCCGCCTGAATGCGAGGGCGGCGCCTGCGTGGCCACGGGAATGGACTGGTACTGCAGCACGGAGCGCGTGCCCGCATAGGCCATGAGTTCCAGGCGCTGGCCCGCGCCGAACTGGTGCTGCCAGGCGGCGCCCAGCTGGCGCTGGCGCACGCTTTTGCGCGTATTGAAGCGCAGCGCGCTGGCCGTGGTCTGGCCGGGGTCGGCCTCGAACTCGGCGCGCGTCAGGCCCAGCGGGTCCTGGGCGCTGGCGCGCTGCTCCTGGTACTGCAGCAGCCACTGATCGTCGCCCTGTTTGCGTGACAGCTTCATGTGGGCCGTGCTGCGGTCGGCGGCCGATTGGGGGCGCATGCCGTCGGTGGCGAAGCGCTCGATGTGGATGGCATAGCGCCATGGGGCGGAGCCGCCATCCGCCTGGTCCGGCTTTCCGCCCCCGATCGTGCCGCGCAGCTGGGTGGACAGGCGCCACAGCCCGTCCGGCCCCACGGCCATGCCGCTGCGCCACAGGCCCGGTTCCTCGCCGTCTTCGGTGTACAGCAGCAGTGCGCCGCCTGCGCTGTTGCCATAGAGCACGGCGGCCGGGCCGCGCACCACGTCCAGGCGCGCGGCGTTGCCCAGCGTGAAGTTGGCGGCCTGGCCCTGGCCGTCGGGCGCGCCTGCCGGAATGCCATCCACGTAAAGGCGCAGGCCGCGCACGCCAAAGGTGGAGCGCGCACCGAAGCCGCGCACCGAGATCTGCAGGTCCTGTGCGAAGTTCTGGCGGTTCAGCACCACCAGGCCCGGCACGCGCGCCAGGCTCTCGGACAGGTTGATCTGCATCTGCCCGTCTCGCAGCACGGCGCCTTCCACGCTGTCGATGGCGGCCGTGGCACGCCACAGGTCGGGGCCGGCGCCGGGCTGGCTGGCCGTGATGACCACGGGGGCGAGCAGGGCCTCGCTGGAGTCCTGCGCTGCGTCCGCCGCGTGGGCGGGCAGGGCGTGCAGCGTACAGGCCAGTGCGGCGCCCAGGGTGGGCAGGGCGGGCCGGGGGTGTCTTGTGCTGTGTGGGGAGCGTGTCATTGCGGGCGGGCCTGTGGCGATGCCCGAGGTTACCGAGCCCGGCAAGCCGTTCCAACACGGGTGATTTCCCTAGTGCTGTCCTGTGCCGTGGCGGAACAACAATCGCGGCAGTTTTGATGTCCGTCATGCAACAGCCGCCTCCCGCCCCACTGCCCTCCAATCCCTTCTATGCCTCGCGCCAGGACCGGGTGGCGCTGGCGCGCGAGCGCTATTTCGAGCGCGGCGAGCGCCCATCGGGCCTGGTGTCCGAGCCCGTGCTGCAGTCCTGGACGCGCTGCCTGGGCGCCAGCCGCAGCCCCGACGAGAAGATCAGCTTCGACCCGGTCAGCAAGATCCGCACGGCCACCTTGCTGACCCACAACCGCGCGCTGATCGAGGCGGCGCGCGACCCCATCGCCGAACTCGAAACCGTGATCGCGGGCAGCCAGGCGCGCGCCATGCTCACCTGCAGCGAGGGCGTGGTGCTGATCGCCTCGCGCCCCACGCCGGGCGACGGCCCGCTGCTGCTGACGGCCGCGCGCGTGGGCGTGAACATTGCCGAGGATGCCGTGGGCACGGGCGCACCCGGCGTGGCCGTGCGCACGGGCGAGGTCTGCCATGTGCGTGGCGGCGAGCATTTCTTTCGCTGCCTGGCCTCGCTGCACTGCGCGGCCGCGCCCGTGCGCGACGCCAGCGGGCGCACCGTGGCCATGCTGGACCTGAGCAGCGAGGCGGGCCCCTTTCGCTTCGATGCGGGCGCCATGGCCCACATGTACGCCACCTGCATCGAGAACCGGCTGCTGGTGGGCGCCGCCCGCATGCACCTGCTGCTGCGCTTCCAGTCCAGCCGCAGCATGTTCGGCACGCCGCTGGAAGGGCTGGCCGCCGTGGATGGCGACGGCATGGTGCGCTGGTTCAACGGCGTGGGTGCCCAACTGTTCGATAGCCCGCGCCGGCCCGCCGAGGGGATGGCGGCAGAGGAAGTCTTCGGCCTGGGCCTGAACCAGTTGCTGGAGCTGGCCCACCACGGCCAGGCGCGCCCGCAGATGCTGCCCACGGGACTGACGCTGTGGATGGAGGCGAGGCTGGATGAGGCATCTTCCCAGGTCGAAGAGGGGCTGCTGGCCATCGAGGCCCTGCCGCCGCCCGCCGAGGCGCCGTCCGAGGCACCGTCCTCCCTGGGCGAGGCCAGCCGCGAGCTGATCGAGCAGGCCCTGGCCCGCTGCCAGGGCAATATCTCGCAGGCCGCCCGCATGCTGGGCGTCTCCCGCGGGCTGCTGTACCGGCGCCTGCGGGAGTGGGGGCGGCTCTAGCTGGCCAGCGCGCTGCGCATCCATTCGATGAAGACCCTTGCCTGGGCGGGCAGCGCACGCCCTGCGGCGGGCACGGCGCGCAGGCCGCCCTCGAAGGGCACGAAGCCATGGGGCGCCACCAGCAGCCCCTCCTGGAGCTCGCGTGCGATCAGCCGCTGCTCCACGAGGGCAACGCCCAGGCCCGACAGTGCTGCCTCTATGCACAGGTGGGTGTGCGGGAACGCCAGCGTCTCGCCCAGGGCCACGGGCTGGCCCGTCAGGGCTTCCCATTGGTTCCAGGCGCTGGCCGTGTACTCATGTGCAATGCGCGCGCGGTTGGCGGGCCGGCGCCGGGCATAGGCCGGCGTGCAGACTGCGCCGAAGTGCACGGGCGCCAGTTCGATGGCGCGGCGGCGGTCTGCCTCGCCGTAGGTGGACAGGTCCCAGGCAATGATCAGGTCGGCGCCTTCATTGCGCATCTCGCGCGCCGAGGTCATTGACAGGCGGATGCGGATATGCGGGTGGCAGCGGTAGAACACCGCCAGCTGCGGCACCAGCCAGCGCATGGCAAAGGTGGCGCTGCAGGCTACATGCAGCCCCGGTGCCTGGGCGTCGCGCGCCAGCTGGGCATAGGCGGTCTCCAGCTGGTCGAAGGCCGTGCGCACCGAGGCATGGAAGGCGGCGCCGGCCTCGGTCAGGCGCAGGCCCGTGCCTTCTTTCTCGAACAGCGCCGCGCCCGCGTGCTCCTGCAGCAGGCGCAGGTGGCGGCTGATGGCACCGTGGCTGCGGCACAGTTCCTCGGCCGCGCGGGTCACCGAGCCGGTGCGGGCAATGGCCTCGAAGGCGCGCAGGGCGGCCAGCGGTGGCAGTTGTCTCATGGCAATCAATTCGTCAGAAAAGCTGACGCATGGGCAGAAAAACTGCATTGTCCCGCATCGCCGTGATTTCTAGCATGGGTGCCTGTGTATTGGAGTTTTGCAGGCTTGCCAGCTCCTTTGCACAGTTCAATTTATTGACGAAAAGGAGTTTCCATGCAGATCACCGATATCGCGGCCCATGAGGCGCTGGACAGCCGGGGTCACCCCACCGTGGAGGTCGAGGTCGAACTGGAGGACGGCGCGCGCGGCCTGGCCCTGGTGCCCTCGGGCGCCTCCACGGGGCGGCATGAGGCGCTGGAGCGGCGCGACGGCGATGCCTCGCGCCATCTGGGCAAGGGCGTGCTGGGGGCGGTGCAGGCCGTCAACACCGAGCTGCGCGATCTGCTGCGCGGCATGCAGGCCGACGCCCAGGGCCGGATCGACACGGCCATGATGGCGCTGGACGGCACGCCCGGCAAAAGCCGGCTGGGCGCCAACGCGCTGCTGGGCGTGTCGCTGGCCGTGGCGCGCGCGGCGGCGGCCAGCCAGCGCATGCCGCTGTGGCGGCACATGGGCGGTGCCCAGGCGCGCGTGCTGCCCGTGCCCATGATCAATGTCATCAACGGTGGCGCCCATGCCGACAATCCGCTGGACTTCCAGGAGTTCATGCTGCTGCCGGTGGGGGCGGACAGCTTCGGTGAGGCGCTGCGCATGGGCGCCGAGGTCTTCCACACGCTGCGCCATGCGCTCAAGGCCGCAGGCCACAGCGTCAACGTGGGCGACGAGGGCGGCTTTGCGCCCGCCCTGCGCAGCGCGCCCGAGGCGCTGGACCACCTGATGGCCGCCATCGAGCGCGCCGGCCTGCGCCCCGGCAGGGACATCGCCCTGGCCCTGGACCCTGCGGCCAGTGAATTCCATGGCGAGGACGGCTACCGCTACGCGGGCGAGGGCCTGGTGCGCAGCCGCCAGCAGCAGGTGGACTACCTGGCGCAACTGGTGGAGCACTACCCCATCGTCTCCATCGAGGACGGCATGGCCGAGGACGATATCGAGGGCTGGCAGGCCCTGGGCCGGCGCCTGGGCGGACGCTGCCAGCTGGTGGGCGACGATGTGTTCTGCACGAACCCCGGCCTGTTCGAGAGCGGCATTGCCCGGGGCGTGGGCAATGCCATCCTGGTCAAGATCAACCAGATCGGCACGCTGACCGAAACCTGGGACGTGCTGCGCCTGGCGCATGGCGCCGGCTACGGCGTGGTGATGTCGCACCGCTCGGGCGAGACCGAGGACACCAGCATTGCCGACCTGGCCGTGGCGGCCCAGTGCGCCATGATCAAGACCGGCTCGCTGTCGCGCGCCGACCGCACGGCCAAGTACAACCGGCTGCTGCGCATCGAGCGCGAACTGGGCCCGGCCGCCGTCTATGCGGGGCGCCGTGCGCTCAAGGGCCGGGCGGGTCAGGAAGCCGTGTCGGCCGCTGCGGGTGTTGCGGGGGTTGCGGGGGTTGCGGGCGCCCTGTAGACCAGCACCTTGAGGCTGCGCTCGGCGTCGATGTCGGCGAAGGTGGCCGGGTTGGCCAGGCGCTCGACGAACTCCAGCTCGGGCGCCACTTCCTGCATCTGCGATGTCAGGAACTGCGTGCCCATCTCGGGCGCGTTCAGGCACAGCAGCACATGGCCGCCGGGGCGCAGCAGGTCGGGCAGGCGGCGCATCAGGCGGGCATAGTCCTTGGTGGCGACGAAGCTGCCCTTCTGGTAGCTGGGCGGGTCCACCACGATCAGGTGGTACGGCCCGCCGCGCGTGATCTTGCCCCAGCTGCTGAAGATGTCGTGGGCCAGGAAGCTGGCGCCCGACAGATCGTTGAGCCGGTGGTTCTGCTGGCCCGTGGCCAGCGCGCCCTGGGCCATGTCCATGTTCATCACATGGCGCGCCCCGGCCTGCAGGGCCACCACCGAAAAGGCGCAGGTGTAGGCGAACAGGTTGAGCACCTTGATGCCATGGCGGTGCTCGGGATGGTTGGCCACATGCGCGTGCACCCAGCGCCGGCCTTCGGCCATGTCCAGGAACAGGCCGTGGTTCTGGCCGCGCAGCACCTGCACGCGGTAGCGCGTGCCGGCCTCGGTGACGATGTGCGGGTCTGGCACTTCGCCGGCCATGAGCCGGGTTTCGGCGGGCGCGGCGGGCTGGCGCAGCTGGTAGACCCAGTTCAGGGGCTGGCCCGGTGCCAGTTCGCTCCAGCGCAGTGACAGCGCCGTGCCGATGGCGGCCAGGGCGTCTTCGTCCAGCGGCTGGAAGCTGGTGAGCACCAGCACGGGCGGAAAGGCATCGAGCACCAGATGCTCGCAGCCCGGGTACAGGCCGCCACGGCCGTGGAAGATGCGTTGGGCGTCGGAGGGCAGGGCCATCCGGGCGATGGCGTCGAGCAGGGCTTGCATGGGAAAGGCTGGGTCTGGCAGGGGCGCCGGGCATGCCCGGTGGAACCGCTTGGAACCAGGCAGGGGCCGACGAAAAGGTCTGCCAGTGTATGCAGTTTGGGGCCCAGCCCAGGCAAACCCGGGCTCAGGCCCCATTCAGCGGTGCTGCGGGCAGGCTCAATGCCGCCAGCCGCGGCGCACCTCGAAGAAGCTGCACTCGCCGTCGCCCAGGCCCTGCATGCCGGCCTCGGTGGCGGCGCGGGCGGCTTTCATCCAGCGGGTGAAGGCGAGCTTGGCGTCTTCGCTGATTTCCTCTGGAGGCATGTCCTCCAGCCCCTGTACGAGCGACAGGGTTTCGCTGACCTGCTCGGCACTGCCGAGCTGGCGTTCCAGCACGCGGGCATAGCGTGCCTCGGCCTTGTTGCGTTCCTGCTCGGGCAGGTTGGGGTAGTCACACAAGGTGACGGTGAAGGCGGCTTCTTGCATGTCCATGGTTCATGAGATGAGGATGATGACTGGCGAAATATACAGTAATAACTGGCTGCACATCCAGTACTTATCCAGTGTTTTTTTACAGTGTCGTGCCGGTGGGGTCGCTGCGGGCAGCGGCGGCAGCCATGCGGCCACAATCGCCTGCAAGGAGAAAACCACCGCCATGACGAACGAATCGACCACGGGCAGCCCGGCCTGGGACCCCGAAGCCACGGGCCATGCGCTGTTTGCCACGCGCTTGGGGCCCTGCGGCGTGGCCTGGGGCGAATGCGGCCTTGCGGCCTTTCAGTTGCCCGAGGTGGACGGCCCGGTTGCCACGCGCACGCGCATGCTGCGCGGCGTGCAATCGCGCAGGCCCGGCAGCTATGCGGCAGCGGTGCGCGCCGAGGACCTGCCGGCCAGCGTGGCACAGGCCATCGCCGGCGTGCAGGTGCTCATGGCGGGCCATGGCGAATGGACCGTGGAGCCTTCCGCGCCCAGCGCGCAGCAGTTGCGTGACGGCCCGGTGCTGCCCGATCTGCGGGCACGGCGCATGCTGCCCGCAGGCCAGGCATTGCCGGATCTGGCCGAGCTGGCGCTGGACTGGCACGGCGTGTCGGAATTTCACCGCCGCGTCTACGAGCTGACGCGTGCCATCGCTCCCGGCCATACGCGCACCTATGGCGAGATCGCGCGCGAGTTGGGCGAGGTGGGCCTGTCGCGCGCCGTGGGACAGGCGCTGGGCCTCAACCCCTTCGCGCCCGTGATTCCCTGCCACCGCGTGCTGGCCGCCGGCGCCCAGCCGGGCGGTTTTTCGGGCGGCGCAGGTGCGCTGACCAAGCTGCGCATGCTGGAGATCGAGGGTGCGGCCTGGGGCGGCACGCGCTCGCTGTTCGGGGATTGACGGGCCGGACACGCATGTGACATGCGGCACGGCGGGGCGGCTTGCACAATCGCCGCTGCAGGCCGTCCCGGCAGGGGAGGGCCGCCCTCCATTCCACCCATGACCGGCACACAAGACCCGGACCAGGAGACAGACGAATGACTCGCAATGTGCAGCAACTTTTCGACCTCACCGGCAAGACCGCCCTGGTGACCGGCGGCTCGCGCGGCCTGGGCCTGCAGATGGCCCATGCGTTGGGCGAGGCGGGCGCCAGGATCATGCTGAGTTCGCGCAAGGCCGCCGACCTGGAGGAAGCCGCCGCCGAGCTGCAGGCCGCCGGCATCGACGCCCGCTGGATCGCCGCCGACTGCGCCAACGAGGCCGATATCGAGCGCCTGGCCGCCGAGACGCTGGAGCGCCTGGGCCAGGTGGACATCCTCATCAACAACGCGGGCGCCAGCTGGGGCGCGCCGGCCGAGGAGCACCCCGTGGCCGCCTGGGACAAGGTGATGAACCTCAACGTGCGCGGCTACTTCCTGCTGAGCCAGCAGATCGCGCGGCGCAGCATGATCCCGCGCAAGACCGGGCGCATCATCAACCTGGCCTCCATCGCAGGCCTGGGCGGCAACCCGCTGGGCATGAAGACCATTGCCTACAACACCTCCAAGGGAGCCGTCATCAACTTCACGCGCGCGCTGGCCGGCGAGTGGGGCGTGCACGGCATCAACGTCAACGCCATCTGCCCGGGCTTTTTCAAGACCAAGATGGCCAGCGTGCTGATCGAGACCCTGGGCGAGGACGAGATGAAATCCCACGCCCCGCTGCGCCGCCTGGGCGACGACGAGGACCTCAAGGGCCTGACCCTGCTGTACGCCAGCGACGCGGGCAAGCACATCACGGGCCAGTGGATGGCCGTGGACGGCGGCGTCAGCGCCCTGGTGGGCGGCTGAACGCGGCGGCGCTGCTGCCGAGGTGACAGTTTTTCCCGCAGATCGTGCCGCCGCGCGCCATGGTGCCTTCGGGCGCCCTTATGCTCGCCTGCATTGCGATCTGAACTGGAGAATTTCGTGCTGGATTTTGGCCACCCCATCCCCTTCGTCGACCACCTGGGTTTCACCCTGCACCGCATGGAGGACGGGGAGTCCGAACTGCGCTTCGAGGCGCGTCCCGAGCACCTGAACACCTTTGACGTGACCCACGGCGGCGCCACCATGACCCTGCTGGACGTGACCATGGCCGTGGCCGCGCGCAGCCTGCAGCGCGACATGGGCTGCGTGACCATCGAGATGAAGACCAGCTTCATGCAGCCCGCACGCGGCCCCCTGGTGGCCAAGGGCGTGGTGCTGCACCGCACGCGTTCCATGGCCTATACCGAGGCGCGCGTGTTCGATGCCTCGGGCCGGCTGTGCAGCCATGCGACCGGAACGTTCAAGTACATGCCGCGCGTGGCCAAGCCGGCCGCCGCCGAGACAACCCTCGCCACGGACTGATCCGCACGGCGAATTTGCCAGATACCCAATGCCACACGCCAGCCCCGGCAGCACCGGGAACTGGTTCCATTGTTTGTGATGCCACCGGAGGTTTTCCCATGCCCGTGAACCAGCAGATCCTGCTCGACAACCGCCCCGAGGGCGAAGCCGTGGAAAGCAATTTCCGCCTTGTCAGTACCGAGACCCCGGCGCTGGCCGAAGGCCAGGTGCTGGTGCGCCACCACTACCTGAGCCTGGACCCCTACATGCGCGGCCGCATGAATGACAGCAAGAGCTATGCCCAGCCCCAGCCGCTGGGCGAGGTCATGATCGGCGGCACCGTGGGCGAGGTGGTGGAAAGCCGCCATCCCAAGTTTGCCGTTGGCGACAAGGTCGTGGGCATGGGCGGCTGGCAGGAATACAGCGTGGTCGATGGCGATGCGCCCGGCATGCTGCGCAAGGTGGACACCACCCATGTGCCGCTGTCGCACTACCTGGGCGCCGTGGGCATGCCCGGCGTGACGGCCTGGTACGGCCTGGTCAAGATCATCGCCCCCAAGGCCGGCGAGACCGTGGTGGTCAGCGCCGCCACGGGCGCCGTGGGCAGCGCGTTCGCGGCCCTGGCCAAGGCGCGCGGCTGCCGCGTGGTGGGCATTGCGGGCGGCCCCGAGAAGTGCCGCTACGCCACCGAGGAGCTGGGCTTCGACGCCTGCATCGACTACCGCGAGCACCCCGACACCAAGACCATGGCCAAGGCGCTCAAGGACGCCTGCCCGCAGGGCATCGACGGCTACTTCGAGAACGTGGGCGGCTACATCCTCGACGCCGTGCTGCTGCGCACCAACGCCTTTGCGCGGATCGCGCTGTGCGGAATGATCGCGGGCTACGACGGCACGCCGCTGCCCATGACCAATCCCGCGCTCATCCTCGTCAACCGCATCCGCATCGAAGGCTTCATCGTCAGCGAGCACATGGAAGTCTGGCCCGAGGCGCTGCAGGAACTGGGCCGCCTGGTGGGCACCGGCAAGCTGCGCCCGCGCGAGAGCATTGCCGAAGGCATTGCCTCCGCACCCTCGGCCTTCCTGGGCTTGCTCAAGGGCAAGAACTTCGGAAAGCAACTCGTCAAATTGATCTGAACCACCACAAAAAACCAGGAGACAAGGGAATGATCAAGAACTTCAAGGGCAAGACGGCCGTGCTGACGGGCGCGGGCTCGGGTTTCGGCCTGGAGTGCGCGCGCATTGGCGCGAAGCTGGGCATGAACCTGGTGCTGGTCGATGTGCAGCAGGAGGCGCTGGACAAGGCTGCCGCCGAGTTCGAAGGGCAGGGCGTGCGCGTGCTGGCGCGGCGCGTGGATGTGTCCGACGCAGCCCAGATGCAGGCCCTGGCCGACGAGGTGCGCCAGCAGTTCGGCGCGCCGCACTTCGTGTTCAACAACGCAGGCGTGGGCGCGGGCGGGCTGGTCTGGGAGAACACGCTGGAAGATTGGCAGTGGGTGCTGGGCGTCAACCTCTGGGGCGTGATCCACGGCGTGCGGCTGTTCACGCCCATGATGCTGGAGGCGGCCAAGGCCGATCCGTCCTTCGAGGGCCACATCGTCAACACGGCCAGCATGGCCGGGCTGCTGGCGCCTCCCAACATGGGCATCTACAACGTCAGCAAGCATGCCGTGGTCAGCCTGACCGAGACGCTGTACCAGGACCTGGCCCTGGTCTCCGACCAGATCAGCGCCAGCGTGCTGTGCCCCTTCTTCGTGCCTACGGGCATCAGCCACAGCGAGCGCAACCGGCCCAGCCATCTGGCCGCCCAGCCGCTGACGGCCAGCCAGAAGATCGGCCAGGCCATGAGCGAGAAGGCCGTGGGCTCGGGCAAGGTCACGGCCCCCGATGTGGCGCAGAAGGTGTTCGACGCCATTGCGGCCAACCAGTTCTACATCTACAGCCATCCGCAGGCCCTGGGTTCGGTCCAGACCCGCATGGAGGATGTGGTGCAGGGCCGCAACCCCACCGACCCGTTCGCGCACAAGCCCGAACTGGGCGCCAGCCTCAAGGCCTCGCTGCGCGCGGCCTGAGCGTCAGTCCTCTTCGTCCGGGTCCGGCCGGTGGGGGGCTGGCCTGGCGGGAGCCTCGGCCTTTTCATCGGGCGGCGCGGAGGGCAGGGGCCGCACCAGCCGCACCATGAGCTGGTTGCCGCGCCCCATGTCGGGCCGCGTCTCCAGGCTGTCGAGGTCAATCGCCCAGGCCTGCTGGGCCGACAGCTGCGTACCGGCGCTGCCCGAGATGTTGCTGTAGTTGTAGGGATTGAGGGGCCGTGCGTTCAACGCTGCCGTGCCCGTCCAGTGCCAGCCGCGCGGCGCGCCCGGGAACAGCTCGGGCGACAGGCCTTGCGGCCGTATATCGCGCGAGATCAGCCGGCGCATCTCGTTGACGCGCGGCAGGCGCCAGCGCACGCCGTCCTGCTTGGCCCGCTCGGCGGCCAGGGCCTGCGCCTGCTTGTGCGTGAACAGCTCCGGCAGGCCCGCGCAGGTCTTGCCATTCCAGTGCATGCCTTCCACGCAGCGCGGCCACAGCAGGCGGGCGCGGCGGTCGATCACGTCGCGGCCGTCTTCGGACACTTCCAGCATGGCAGTGGCGCCGGCCTTGGCGTCACCGCGGGCCTGCGGCGGCGCCGCATGGGCGGGGCCCTGCATGCACGCGCCCAGCAGCAGGGCGGCGAGCAGGGGCCTTGGCAATGCGTTGAGGGTCGGCAGGAAGAGGGGCGTGGTTGAGTGCATGGGGTGTCTATGCTGCTGTGTTGGCAATCTCGTATCCGAGCGTAACAGGGTTGCGGCCCCGCAAACTTGTGCCACGGCAAGCCGCCAGCGCCGCACGCGCCGGCCTGCCTGCCCAGGAAATGTGAGCACCGCCCTGCAGCCCACAGCGCTTGCCGCCACAATGGCGCGTCTATGTCTGCGTCTATGCCTTCTCCCTCTTCGTCTCCCGCTTCCCCTGATTCCCACACGCTGCGCCTGGTGCTGATCCTGGGCCTGCTCTCGGCCATCGGTCCGTTTGCCATCGACATGTACCTGCCCGCGCTGCCCCAGATCGGCAGCAGCCTGGGTGCCCAGGTGGGCGCGGTGCAGGCCAGCCTGACGGCCTTCTTTCTTTCGCTGGGCGTGGGCCAGCTGCTGTACGGGCCGGTCTCGGACATGGTGGGGCGCAAGCCGCCGCTGTACTTCGGCCTGGCCGTGTTCGCGCTGGCCAGCGTGGGCTGCGCCATGGCCACCAGCATCGAGACGCTGGTGGTGCTGCGCTTCATCCAGGGCCTGGGCGCGGCCGCCGGCATGGCCGTGCCGCGCGCCGTGGTGCGCGACCTGCACACCGGCCATGCGGCGGCCCGCATGATGTCGCTGCTGATGCTGGTGTTCAGCGTCTCTCCCATCCTGGCGCCGCTGGCCGGCAGCGGCGTGATCGCCGTGAGCAGCTGGCGCGGCGTGTTCTGGGCCGTGGCCGTGGCGGCCGTGATCGGCCTGGCGGCCGTGTTCATGGGCCTGAAGGAAACGCGCGGGGCCGCCGCACGGCTGGACAGCAGCGTGGCCGGCGCACTGCGCGCCTACGGCGTGCTGCTGCGCGACTGGCATTACCTGGGCCTGGTCTTCATCGGCGGCTGCGCCATGGCGGGCTTTTTCGTCTACCTGGCTGGCTCTCCCTTTGTGCTGATCAACTACTACGGACTGAGCTCCACCCAGTACAGCCTGGCCTTCGGGCTCAACGCCATCGCCTTCATCGGCGCGGCGCAGTTCACGGGCTGGCTGGGCCAGCGTTTCGGCCTGGTGCGCGTGGTCAAGGTGGCGGCCACCGGCTCGGGCCTGGTGATGCTGTCGCTGCTGTCGTACTACCTGCTGGGCGGTGAGCGGCTGGCCGTGCTGATCGGCCTGTACTTCGTGGCCAGCGCGCTGATGGGGCTGGTGATTCCGACGACCTCGGTGCTGGCGCTGGAGGAGCACGGCGCCATCGCCGGCACGGCCTCGGCGCTGCTGGGCACGCTGCAGATGCTGTCGGGTGCGGCGGCCATGCAGATCGTGGGCCTGTTCTCCACGGGCAAGCCCCTGCCCATGGTGGTGGGCATGGCCACGGGCGCGCTGATCGGCGTGGCGCTGGCCTGGATCACGCTGGGCGGCGCACGTGCCCACCGCGTGGGTGCAAAGGGCCATTCATGAGCGTGGCTCCCGCAGCAGAGGCTGGTGGGCCTGTACCCGACGGACTTGCGTCCGGCCCCCGCGGCCAGGCCATGCTGGTCATCATCCTGGGGCTGACGCTGTCGGTGCTGGACAGCACCCTGGTCAATCTGGCACTGCCAGCCATGGCGCGCGAGCTGCAGGCCAGCTCGGCCCATACGCTGTGGGTGGTCAATTCCTACCAGCTTGCCAGCCTGGTGCTGCTGCTGCCGCTGGCGGCCCTGGGCGAACGCCTGGGCTACCGCCGCGTGTATCTGGTGGGCATGCTGGTGTTCTCCCTGGCCTCGCTGGCAGCCATCCTGGCCACATCGCTGCCCACGCTGGTGGCTGCGCGGGCGCTGCAGGGCCTGGGCGCTGCGGGCGTGATGAGCGTCAACGCCGCTCTGGTGCGGCTGATCTATCCGCGTGCCTTGCTGGGCCGGGGCATGGCCGTCAATTCGCTGGTGGTGGCCACGGCATCCATGGCCGGGCCTTCGGTGGCGGCGGCCATTTTGTCGGTGGCCAGCTGGCCCTGGCTGTTTGCGGCCAACCTGCCGCTGGGCCTGTTCACGCTGTGGCTGGGACGCCGGGCGCTGCCGGCCAATGCGGTGCCGGCACACGCGGGCGCGCGGCTGTCGCCGCTGGATGTGCTGCTCAACATCCTCATGTTCAGCCTGATCTTCCTGGGCGGCGAGCAGCTGGGCATGCGCGCCGGCGGTGCCCAGTCGTCCCTGCCTTCGGGCTGGTGGCTGCTGGGCGCGGGCCTGCTGGTGGGGCTGTGGTATGTGCGCCGCCAGTGGCGCCTGCCTGCGCCGCTGCTGCCGGTGGACCTGCTGCGCATTCCGGTGTTCGCGCTGTCCATGTGCGGATCGGTGAGCGCCTTTTGCGCGCAGATGCTGGCCTACCTGGCCCTGCCTTTCCTGCTGCTGGAGTCGCACGGCATGTCGCCCATCGAGGCCGGGCTGCTGATCACGGCCTGGCCGCTGGCCACGGTGATGACGGCTCCCATTGCGGGCCGGCTCATCGGCCGCTATGCGGACGGGCTGCTGGGCGGCATCGGCATGGCCATGTTCGCCTGCGGCCTGTGGGCGCTGGCGGCCATGCCCGATGCGCCCTCGACCCTGGACATGGTCTGGCGCATGCTGCTGGCGGGCAGCGGCTTTGCGCTGTACCAGTCGCCCAACAACCACACCATCGTGACCTCGGCGCCGCTGGCGCGCAGCGGCGCGGCCGGCGGCATGCTGAGCTCGGCGCGGCTCACGGGACAGACGCTGGGGGCCGTGGTGCTGGCCACCATCTTCACCGTCTCGGGCGGGCATGGTGGCCATGCCGAAATCGTGGCCCTGGCCGTGGCGGGCTGTTTTGCGGCCATGGCGGGCGTGTTCAGCATGCTGCGCGTGCGCACGGCGCCCGCCGCCAGGCACTGAACAGACCGGCAAATGGCATTGAACTTGCATGTGTCGGCGCGCTCCGACACCTGCATCATCCTGGATGGTCTTGCCACGAGACTGCGGTGGCATGCCATCCACTTTACAAACAAGAAATATGGGCACTGCACAATCGTGCGATGCCCCCAACGACTTCGCTGTTCCTATGAATTTTGACGTGCCTCTTTCGCCGAGTACGCGCCTTGCGGCGCCTTTCGATTCCCAGCCCGGCGCAGGGCACGCACAACCTTCTGCCTCGCTTGCACGCAGCAAGCGCCCCGGTGCTGCCGTGCTGTGCGCGCTGGCACTGGCCGCCAGCCTGGCCGCCTGCTCCAGGCAGGATGCAGCGCCCGCCGCCGCAGCCAAGGCTGCGCCCGAGGTGGGCGTGGTCACGCTGCAAAAGCAGAGCCAGCAGCTGGAGGCCACGCTGCCGGGCCGCACACGCGCCTCGCTGACCGCCGAGGTGAGGCCCCAGGTCTCGGGCATCGTGCAAAAGCGCCTGTTCACCGAAGGCGCCCTGGTGCGCCAGGGCCAGCAGCTCTACCAGATCGACGCGGCCTCGCTGCGCGCCACCGAGGCCAGCGCCCAGGCGGCCCTGGCCAAGGCCGAGGCCAGCGCCCGCACGCTGGAGGCCACGTCGCGGCGCAATGCCGAGCTGGTCAAGATCGATGCCATCAGCCAGCAGGCGTTTGAAGAAAGCCAGGCCGCCGCAGCCCAGTCGCGCTCGGACGTGGCCGTGGCCAAGGCCAACCTGGAGACCGCGCGCATCAACCTCAAGTACAGCCGCATCGAGGCGCCCATCAGCGGGCGCATCAGCCTGTCCACGGTGACGCCGGGCGCGCTGGTGACGGCCAACCAGACGGAGGCGCTGACCTCCATCGTGCAGCTGGACCCCATGTATGTGGATTTCACCCAGTCCACCAGCGAGCTGCTGCAGCTCAAGCGCGACTGGGATGCCGGGCGCTTCCAGAAGGTGGAGGGCGACAAGGTCGCCGTGCGTATCCGCCTGGACGATGGCACGGAATACGGCCACCAGGGCAAGCTGCAGTTTGCAGGCGTGATCGTCAATGCCACCACGGGCAGCGTCACGCTGCGCGCCGTGGTGCCCAACCCGCAGGGCCTGCTCATGCCCGGCATGTATGTGCAGGCGCTGCTGCCCACGGGCCTGGCGCCCGAGGCGCTGCTGGTGCCCCAGCAGTCGGTGACGCGCGACCTGACCGGCAAGGCCAGCGTGCTGGTGGCCAAGGCCGACGACGTGATCGAGCGCAGGCCCGTGAACATCGACCGCGCCGTGGGCAATATGTGGCTGCTGCAGGACGGCCTGTCGGCCGGCGAGCGCGTGGTGGTCGATGGCTTCCAGCGCATCAAGCCCGGCGACAAGGTGCGCGCCGTGGAGGTGGACCTGCGCGCCAAGGCCCAGGCCCGCAAGGGCAAGCCCGCTGATGGCCCGGCAGCGGCGGCCGCGCCTGGCGCTGCCGACCAGGCTTCCGCGGCCGCTGAACCTGCTCCTGCACCCGCAGCGGCTCCGGCCCCTGCGGCCCGGTAAGCCGCAGGAACCCGTCACATGGCTCAGTTCTTCATCAACCGGCCCATCTTCGCGTGGGTCATCGCCATCGTCATCATGCTGGGCGGCGCGCTGTCCATCTTCACGCTGCCGCTGGAGCAATACCCCGACATCGCGCCGCCGCGCGTGACCATCGGCGCGCAGTACACGGGCGCCTCGGCCGAGACGGTCGAGAACTCGGTGACCCAGATCATCGAGCAGCAGCTCAAGGGCATCGACAACATGCTCTACATGAGCTCCACGTCCGACGCCTCGGGCCGCGCGCGCACCACGCTGACCTTTGCGCCGGGCACCAACATCGACGTGGCCCAGGTGCAGGTGCAAAACAAGCTGCAGTCCGCCGTGAACCGCCTGCCCGACGCCGTCAAGAGCCGGGGCGTGTTCGTGAACAAGGGCGGCCAGGACTTCCTGGTCACCTACAGCTTCTTCTCCAAGGACCCGGCCATGACCGCGGTCGATATCGGCGACTACCTCACCAGCAACCTGGTCGACGTGATCGGCCGGCTGGACGGCGTGGGCGATGTCAACGTCTTCGGCACCAACTATGCGATGCGCATCTGGATGGACCCGGCCAAGATGGAGAAGTACGCGCTGATGCCGTCGGACCTGGTCAATGCGCTGAACTCGCAGAACGCCCAGGTCTCGGCCGGCCAGCTGGGCGCGCTGCCCGCCGTCGCGGACCAGCAGCTGAACGCCACCATCACGGCGCGCACCAAGCTCAAGACGGTGGAGCAGTTCGAGGACATCGTCCTGAAGTCGTCCGTGGACGGCTCGGTGGTGCTCATGAAGGACGTGGCCCGCGTGGAGCTGGGCGCCGACAACCTGACCATCAAGGCCAAGCTCAACGGCCTGCCGGGCGCGGGCATGGGCATCGTGCTGGCCGATGGCGCCAACGCCATGAACGTGGCCGACACCATCGCCGCCAAGCTGGCCGAGCTCAAGCCCTTCTTTCCCAACGAGATCGACTACTTCGTCAGCTCGGACTCCACGCCCTTCGTGCGCGCCTCCATCAAGGAAGTGGTCAGCGCGCTGGGCGAGGCCATGATCCTCGTGGTCATCGTGATGTTCATCTTCCTGCAGAACTTCCGCGCCACGATGATCCCCGCCATCGCCGTGCCCGTGGTGCTGCTGGGCACCTTCGGCGTGCTGTCGCTGGCCGGGTACTCGATCAATACGCTGACCATGTTCGCCATGGTGCTGGCCATCGGCCTGCTGGTGGACGATGCCATCGTCGTGGTGGAGAACGTCGAGCGCGTGATGCACGAGACGGGCATGTCGCCCAAGCAGGCCACGCGCCAGTCCATGCGCGAGATCACGCCGGCCCTGGTGGGCATCGGCGTGACGCTGTCGGCCGTGTTCGTGCCCATGGCCTTCTTCGGCGGCTCCACGGGCGTGATCTACCGGCAGTTCTCCATCACCATCGTCGCGGCCATGGCGCTGTCGGTGTTCGTGGCGCTGACGCTCACGCCGGCGCTGTGCGCCACGCTGCTCAAGCCGCCCGCAGCGGGCGGGGCAGGGCATGACCGCCCGATCCGCAGCGGCATCCTGGGGGTGAACGACCGGTTCTTCCGCTGGTTCAACCACCATTTCGACGCCACGGCCGCGCGCTACCAGGGCACGGTGGCGTACTCGCTGCGCCGCGCCAAGCGCATGATGCTGATCTTCCTGGCCGTCTGCGGCGTGGTCTGGCTGCTGATGGCGCGCCTGCCCACGTCCTTCCTGCCCGACGAGGACCAGGGCTTTGTCTTCGTCAACATCAACCTGCCCTCGGGCGCGGCCGACACGCGGCTGCAGGGCGTGCTCGACGAGGTGCGCGACTACTTTGCCAGGCAGCCCGACGTGCTGAGCTTCTACCAGGTCTCTGGCCTGAACGGCGACCAGGCCTCGGCACGCGCCTTCGTGCGGCTGAAGACCTGGGAGGAGCGCCCGCTGCCGGGCCAGTCGGCCTCCGAGATCGCGCACCGGGCGACCCGGGAGCTGGCCTCCATCCGCGATGCGCGCGTGCTGGTCATGCTGCCGCCGGCCGTGCGCGGCCTGGGCTCCAGCTCGGGCTTCAACTTCATGATCAAGGACATGAACGGCCTGGGCCACCAGGCGCTGCTGCAGGCCAAGGAAAAATTCCTGACCGAGGCCCGCAAGCGCCCCGAGCTCACCAATCTGCGCATGACCAACCTGGAGGACGCCAGCGAGCTGCGCCTGGACATCGACGACCGCAAGGCCGCTGCGCTCGGCCTGTCGTACACCGACATCAACAGCGTGCTGTCCAGCGCCATGGGCGGCACCTATGTCAACGACTTCCTGAACAACGAGCGCGTCAAGCGCGTCTACATCCAGGGCGATGCGCCGCACCGCATGCTGCCCCAGGACATCGCCAAATGGACGGTGCGCAACGGCAAGGGCGAGATGGTGCCGTTCAGCGCCTTCTCCAGCAGCTACTGGGCCTACGGTTCGCCCCAGCTCATGCGCTACAACGGCAACCCGGCCTACGAAATGGAAGGCCGCGCCGCGCCGGGCGTCAGCTCGGGCACGGCCATGCAGATCGTCGAGGACATCCTGCGCACGCTGCCGGCCGGCATAGGCTACGAGTGGACGGGGGCCTCGCTGCAGGAGCGCCAGTCGGGCGCGCAGGCGCCGCTGCTGTACGCCATCTCCATCCTCTTCGTGTTCCTGTGCCTGGCGGCGCTGTACGAGAGCTGGACCGTGCCGCTGTCCGTGATGCTGGCCGTGCCGCTGGGCGTGGTGGGCGCGCTGGCCGCCACCTATACGCGCGGGCTGACCAATGACGTGTACTTCCAGGTGGGCCTGCTGACCACGGTGGGCCTGGCATCCAAGAACGCCATCCTGATCGTGGAATTTGCCGTGCAGCTGCAGGAGCAGGGCAAGAGCATCTTCGACGCCGTGGTCTCGGCCGTGCGCCTGCGCCTGCGGCCCATTTTGATGACCTCGCTGGCCTTCGGCTTCGGCGTCATTCCGCTGGCCATCGGCACGGGTGCCGGCGCGGGCGGGCGCAATGCCATCGGCACGGCCGTGCTCGGCGGCATGCTGGCTTCCACGGTGCTGGGCATCTTCCTGGTGCCGGTGTTCTTCCTGCTGATCCGCAGCTGGTTCAAGAGCCACTCGCGCACGGATGAAGAAAGCCCGCAGCAGGCAACCGACTCACCCCATACCACCAAGGAGAGCGCAGCATGAGGCGCCGAATGCACCGTTCCACCCTCGCCGCTGCGGCCGCGCTGGCGGCCCTGCTGTCCGGCTGCAATCTTGCGCCGCAGCACCGCACGCCGGACATGCCCGTGCCCGACACGGTGGGCAGCACCGCAGCCAATCCGGCACAGGCCGACGAGGCCAGCCTGCAGGCGGCCGCCGCGCTGGACTGGGTGCAGTCCCGGCAGCTGCGCGAGGTCATTGCCCTGGCCCTGGCCAACAACCGCGACCTGCGCGTGGCCGTGGAGAACATCGAGCGCGCGCGTGCCCAGTACGGCATCACGCGCGCCGACCTGCTGCCCAGCGTCAACGCCCAGGCCCAGGCCAGCCGTGCGCGCACGGCCGCCGGCATGACCAGCGCCACGCAATCGGCATCGGTCAGCACCCAGTACACGGCCCAGCTGGGCTTTGCCAGCTACGAGATCGACCTCTGGGGCCGCGTGCGCAACCTCAGCGAGGCCGCGCTGCAGCAGTTCCTGCAAAGCGAGCAGAACCGGCGCAATGTGCAGATCGGCCTGGTGGCCGACGTGGCCAACGCCTGGCTCACGCTGGCCGCCGACCAGGCCCGCCTGCAGCTGGCACGCGACACCCTGGCCAGCCGCGAGAAGGCCTACGAGCTGACGCGGCGCATGCATGAGATAGGTTCGACCTCGGGCCTGGTGCTGGCCCAGAACCAGACCACGGTGGACACGGCGCGCGGCGACGTGGCCAGCTTCACCTCCCAGGTGGAGCGTGACCGCAACGCCCTGCAGTTGCTGGTGGGCGGTCCGCTGCCCGACAGCCTGCTGCCCGGCGCCGCCACGCTGCGCGCCGGCGCCCAGCCTGCGGCGGCGCTGCAGCCCGTGCCTGCACCGCTGCCCTCCAGCGTGCTGCTGGTGCGCCCCGATATCCAGGCCGCCGAGAACAACCTGCGCGCCATGGAGGCCAACATCGGCGCCGCCCGCGCAGCCATGTTCCCCACCATCAGCCTCACGGCCAGCGTGGGATCGGGCAGCCGCGAGCTCGATGGCCTCTTTGGCGGCAGCAGCAGCACCTGGAGCTTCATCCCCCTGGTGCGCCTGCCCATCTTCGACGGTGGCCGCAACCGTGCGGGCGTGCAGGTGGCCGAGGCCAACCAGCGCATCGCCATCGCCCAGTACGAGAAGGCCGTGCAGACGGCCTTCCGCGAGACCGCCGACGTGCTGGCCGACCGCGCGCAGTGGGACGAGCGCCTGGCCGCCCAGACCAGCATGGTCGCGGCCACGCAAAAGGCCTTCGACCTGTCGGAGGCACGCTTCAAGGCCGGCGTGGACAACTACCTCACCGTGCTGGATGCGCAGCGCAGCCTCTACACGGCCCAGCAGACCCTGATCGGCCTGCGCCTGTCCGAGCAGCTCAACCGCGTCACGCTGTGGAAGGTGCTGGGCGGCGAGCAGGTGCAGGCGCCGTCCGCCTCTGAGCCGGCGAATTCCTGAGCGCGGGCGGTGTATTCTGCGGGCCCGCAGAACTTGCCGCCCGACCACGATGAGCCCCTTTGCCAACACCCCCGAGCCGCCTTACTACGCCGTCATCTTCTCGTCGCGCAGAACGCCGGACGACGATGATGGCTACGGCCTCATGGCCCAGCGCATGGTGGACCTGGCCGCGCAGCAGCAGGGTTTCCTGGGTGCGGAAAGCACGCGCGGCGAGGACGGTTTCGGCATCACCGTGTCCTACTGGTCCACGGCCGAATCCATCGCGCGCTGGAAGCAGGATGCCGAGCACCTGGTCGCCCAGCAACTGGGCAAGGACGCCTGGTACGAGCACTATGAATTGCGCGTGGCCCGCGTGGAGCGCGCCTACGGCAAGCGCTGAACCCGGGCCGCCTCCGCCTGGACCACGGCCTCGGCCAGCAGCGCGATGGAGCGCGGCGCGCAGCCCTCTGCATCGTTGCTCACCGTCACGAAGGCGGGCAGCCCGCGGCTGGTGATGCCATCGATGGTCTTGGCGAGGATGGCGCGCGTGTGCGCATCGGGCGTGCGGATCTCGTCGAAGGGGTCGTGCTTCTTTTGCGCATCGGGATAGCCGTAGGCACCGAACTCGCGGTTCAGGTTCCAGCGGCAGACCAGCGGGGTGGGCCACAGCCCGCGCAGAAAAACCAGTTGCTCCTCGATGGGGGGCATCTTGCCGTGCAGTCCCAGGCAGAAGGTGGCGCCACTGGCGCGCAGGGTGTCGGCCAACTGCGGCGTCAGCAGCTCCGGGTCGCGCACCTCCACCGCCACGATGATCTGCGCGCCCAGCGGATGGGCGGCCAGCGCCGCGCGCACCGCCTCCAGCATGGCCTGAAGCCGCGCCAGCAGTTCGGTGGGGCGGCTGAGCAGGCCCCAGGTCATCGGGCTGAGCTGGAACACCAGCACGCCCAGCCGCTCGCCAAGCCCTTCGAGCGTGGGCTCGACGAAGCTGGTGACGGCCAGATCGGGTTGAAGGAACACCGGGTTCAGCGACATGCCCTTGCCGTCCTCGTCACGCACCTGCGCGTCGGTAACCACGGATGGGCACTTGACCACGAAGCGGAAATCAGCCGGCACCTGGCCCGCGAAGGCCAGGTACTGGCTGGCCGTCAACGGCCTCCAGAAGCTGCGGTCCACGCAGACCGTTCGCATCAACGGATGCCGGCCATAGGCCTCCAGTCCCTTCTTGGCCAGCACGCTTTTGTCATAGGCGCCATCCCAGATCAAACCTTCCCAGCCCGGGTAGGACCAGGTGGAGACTCCCATGCGCAGGCCCTGCGCAAGCTGGTCCGCCAGCGCCTGCCATTGCAGGGCCTGGGGCGCCAGCTGCACGGCGCCGGCGGCCTTGCGCGGTGCCGGTGTGCGGCCGGCAGGCGCGGGCGGCGGGGCAGGGGCCGATGGTGGGGGAGAACCGAACAGATCGTCTTGCATTCGAAGCTGGTGATTGTGGCAGAGGGTGCCTGCCTGCCGCAGGGCCCCGGCAAAAGCAGGCAGTGGATTGATTTTGCAAGCCCTTGAATTCATTGGCCTGCAAGAAATGCTTGCATTTGCGGGTCGGCCGCTAGCGGCCCGGCCCGAATCGCGTGTGGCACACTTGGCCGCTTTTCCGGATTCCACGCCACGGGGCGCCTCTCGAATGCAAAAAATCATTGCCCAAATCGCCGCAGAACTGAATGTCAAGCCGCAGCAGGTGGGTGCCGCGGTCGAATTGCTTGATGGCGGAGCCACGGTTCCGTTCGTCGCGCGCTACCGCAAGGAAGTCACGGGCGGACTGGACGACGCGCAGCTGCGCCAGCTCGACGAACGCCTGGGCTACCTGCGCGAGCTGGAGGACCGCCGGGGCGCGGTGCTCAAGGCCATCGACGAGCAGGGCAAGCTGACCGACGCGCTGCGCCTGGCCATTGCCAATGCGCCCACCAAGCAGGAGCTGGAGGACATCTACCTGCCCTTCAAGCAAAAGCGCCGCACCAAGGGACAGATCGCCAAGGAATTCGGCATCGAGCCGCTGGCCGACAAGCTGTTTGCCGACCCCACGCTGGACCCGCACAAGGAGGCCGAGGCCTTCTGCAAGCCGGCCACCACCCTGGACGACGGCAAGCCGGGCCCCGATTTCTCGACCACGTTGGCCGTGCTCGATGGTGTGCGCGACATCCTGTCGGAGCGCTGGGCCGAAGACCCGGCCCTGGTGCAGAAGCTGCGCGAATGGCTGTGGGAAGACGGCCTGCTGCGCTCCAAGAAGGTCGAATCCAAGAACGAGAACGACCCCGAGGTCGCCAAGTTCCGCGACTATTTCGAATACGACGAGCCCATCGGCCGCGTGCCTTCGCACCGCGCGCTGGCGGTGTTCCGCGGCCGCGCGCTGGAAATCCTCGAGGCCAAGCTGGTCCAGCCCGTGGAGCCCGAGCCCGGCCAGCCCAGCCTGGCCGAAGGCAAGATTGCCCTGCACCTGGGCTGGAGCCACGCCAAGCGCGCCAGCGACGACCTGATCCGCAAGTGCGTGGCCTGGACCTGGCGCGTCAAGCTCAGCCTGTCCACCGAGCGCGACCTGTTCTCGCGCCTGCGCGAAGACGCCGAGAAGGTGGCCATCAAGGTCTTTGGCGACAACCTGCGCGACCTGCTGCTGGCCGCCCCTGCGGGGCAGCGCGCCGTGATCGGCCTGGACCCGGGCATCCGCACGGGCGTCAAGGTGGCCGTGGTGGACAGCACGGGCAAGCTGGTGGACACCACCACCATCTACCCGCACGAGCCGCGCCGCGACTGGGACGGCTCCCTGGCCGTGCTGGCCCGCCTGGTCGAAAAGCACCAGGTCAACCTGATCGCCATCGGCAACGGCACGGCCAGCCGCGAGACCGACAAGCTGGCCGCCGACCTGATCAAGATCGCCAGCAAGGCCGACCGCCAGATCGAGAAGGTCGTGGTCAGCGAGGCCGGCGCTTCTGTGTATTCCGCCAGCGAGTTCGCCTCGCAGGAAATGCCCGACGTGGACGTGAGCCTGCGCGGGGCCGCCAGCATTGCGCGCCGCCTGCAGGACCCGCTGGCCGAGCTGGTCAAGATCGACCCCAAGAGCATTGGCGTGGGCCAGTACCAGCACGACGTGAACCAGAGCGAGCTGGCGCGCCAGCTCGACGCCGTGGTCGAGGACTGCGTGAACTCCGTGGGCGTGGACCTGAACACGGCCTCGGCGCCGCTGCTGTCGCGCGTCTCGGGCCTGTCGGGCAGCGTGGCCAAGTCGGTGGTGCGCTGGCGCGATGCCAACGGCTCCTTCAGGAGCCGCAAGCAGCTGATGGACGTGGCCGGCCTGGGCGCCAAGACCTTCGAGCAGGCGGCGGGTTTTCTGCGCATCCGCGGCGGCGACAATCCGCTGGACATGACGGGCGTGCACCCGGAAACCTACCCGGTGGTCGAACGCATCATTGCCACCACGGGCAAGAGCGTGGACCAGCTCATGGGCCGCTCCGAAGTGCTCAAGGGCCTGAAGGCCGAGCAGTTCGTGAGCGAGCAGTTCGGTGCCATCACCGTCAAGGACATCCTGGGCGAGCTGGAAAAGCCCGGCCGCGATCCGCGTCCGGACTTCGTCGTGGCCCGTTTCAATGACGGCGTGGAGGACATCAAGGACCTCAAGGAAGGCATGACGCTGGAGGGCACGGTCAGCAACGTGGCCCAGTTCGGCGCCTTCGTGGACCTGGGCGTGCACCAGGACGGCCTGGTCCACGTCAGCCAGATGAGCCACAAGTTCGTCGAGGACGCGCGCGAGGTGGTCAAGACCGGCCAGATCGTCAAGGTCAAGGTGCTGGAGGTCGATGTGGCGCGCAAGCGCATCAGCCTGACCATGAAGCTGGATGCGGCACCGGCGCGGCGCGACGGCCCCCGTGACAACCGCTTCGAGAGCGCAGGCCGCGGCAGCCAGGGCGGGCAGCGCCGTGCGCCCGAGCCGGTGCAGCAATCGGCCATGGCCTCGGCCTTCGCCAAGCTGCAGACCCGCAAGTAGTCCCGCGCACGGCAAGGCAGGAAACGCGATGGCTGCGCATGCACTGGACCTGCAGACGCTGTTGGCACAGGCGCTGGCCCTGCCGGCGCAGCCGCGCATCGTGGCCTTGCTGCTGCGCGAGCTGGTGCCCGAGCAGCCCAGCCTGCGCCGGCTGAGCCAGCTCTTCGCAGCCGATCCTGCGCTGGCCGCCGGGCTGCTGGCCCAGGCCAACGGCCCGGTGTTCGGCATGGCGGGACGTGTCACCGGCATTCCCGAGGCGCTGGCCCTGCTGGCGCCCGCGCAGCTGCGCCAGATCGTGCGGGGCATACCGCTGGGCGTGGGCGCCCATGCCGTGCCGGGCATGGCCATGCCGGCCTTCTGGCGCTACAGCGTGGAAGCCGCCCGCGTGGCGCGAGCGCTGGCCGGCACCGTGCAGGCCAGCCCCACGGCGGCCTATGCCGCAGGGCTGATGCATGGCCTGGGGGAGCTGGCCATGCACATGATCGACCCCGGCCGCGCCGCCACCATCACCGAACTGGTCGGCCCGCTGGACCCGCGTCGCGCCGAGCTGGAAATGCGGCTTTGCGGCTACACATACAGCCATGTCAGTGCGGGCCTGGCCCGCCGCTGGAACCTTCCGCCGCTGCTGGCCGATGCGCTGCAGCACCTGTACGCGCCGCTGGCCCAGCCGGGCTTCGATCCGCTGGCCTGCGTGCTGCACATCGCTGCCTGGCGCGCCCGCTCGCGCGAGGCGCAGTGGGACGAGCGTGCCCTGGCCGTGAGCTTTCCCGGCGAAGTGGGCGTGGCCCTGGGCCTGGACATCGACATGGTCCTGCGCCAGGACCCGGTGGACTGGATGGCCGACACCGGCCTGGACGTGGTGCTGTAGCGCCTCGCTCCTGCCTCAGTGCCTGTGCCAGGGCGCCGGCACCATGTCGAACAGCGGCGTGGGATCGCGCCGGTAGGGCGCGGGGCTGACGGGCGCCATGGGCTGCATGGTCATGGGGTCTATGCGCGCCAGCTGCTGCATCCATCCGATGTCCACGCCGCCGCCCGGTGCGGGGCGCGAGTAGATCAGCTCCAGCATGCGACGCGATGCCACATGGCCGTGGGAAGCGGCCTGCTGGTACAGGCGCAGCGCCTCGGTGTAGTTGGCCGGCACGCCGTCGCCGCGGTGGTAGCGCTGCGCCTGCTCCCATTGCTGCTGGGCCGTGACGGGCTGGCGCACCTGGATGTCCTGCTCGCTGGGCGCTCCACTCAGCTGCGGCGTGCGCTGCATGGCCTGCGGCCCCTGCGCTGCAGGCGTGGAGCTGCCCTGCGCCGACACCAGCTGGCCTGCGGGCCGCAGGCGCTCGCCCAGCATCTGTGCATTGGTCGCGGCGCTGGATGAGCGCGCCGCTGCCGCGCGGAACTGGCGCAGCGCTGCCTCGGGCTCGTCCTGCGCGAGCAGGGCCAGGCCCCATTCCAGCTGGGCGCCAGGGCTGCCCGAACGTGCCGCGCGCTGCAGCAGTTCCTGGTCGGGCGTGCCTGCCACGGCCAAGGCCTCGCCCACGGGCTCGGCCGTGGACAGCGGCGCCAGGCGCCGGGCCAGCAGCCATTCCAGGTACTGGGCGCGGGCCGGGTCGGTCTTGGCCAGCTGGGCGATCCAGGGCCTTGCAGCCGGTGGATCGGGGGGCTGGCCGCAGCCGTCCATGGCGCACCAGGCCAGTCCCGCGCTGGCCAGCGGATGGCCGGCGCGCTGCGCGCGCTCGAACCATTGCCTGGCCTGCGGCCCGTCCTGCGCCATGGCAATGCCATGCAGTGCCAGCAGGCCCATCACCCATTGCGCCTCGCGCTGCGTGGCCAGGCTCACGCCCTTGCCTTCGGCGCGGCTGCGTAGCTGGGACAGGGCCCGTTGCTGGGCGGTGTCCGAGGTCGAGGTGATGTTGCTGGTGCCCGGCTGGGAACCGTACACGCTGGCCGTCGCCACCCGAATGGGCATGACCGGCGTGAAGCGGGCCGCCGCCTGCACATGCGGCAGTACGGCGGGAGCCAGACCTGGCAGCACCACCAGCAGTCCGGGCAGCACAAGCCTTGCGGTCAGGCGCAGCCCGATGCGCCGCCGTGGCGGGGATTCATGAGCGCTGGAGGGCATGGCAATTGCCTCTGTTTGGCTTGTGACGTGCACCGCTCATCAGCGTTTGGCCTGGGCCGGAACCACCTGCCAGAAGCGGGCCGAGCCGGTGTACTGGTCGGCGCCCAGAGAGTTGGCCATGTACTGGTTGACATCCTCCAGGGAGCGCATGCCCGGGATGGCGATGAAGGCCTTGCCCTGGAGCAGCGTGGGTAGCTTGTCGGTCATGTTCTGCTCGGTGGCGAAGCAGGCCACGCCTTCCTTGCCGGGAGGCCCGGCGTTGATGACGTAGCCGGGGTTGGGACTCATCCAGTCTGGCAGGCGAACGGATTGGGCGGCGGTGATCCAGCCCGAGCGGTTCACATCGTTGGGCACCAGCCGGGTGACCTCTCCATCGGCACCGGCCATGAAGCACGACAGGTAGGAGGCGCGCGACACGGTGGTGGACAGGAACAGCTGCTCACCCGTCTCGAAAGAGGTGCGCGTGGGCGTGATGTTCTCCACCCACAGGTCCAGCTTGCGGTCGGGCGCGGGGGCGCCGTAGCGGTAGTCACCCGTGGCCACGGCCACGTTCTCGGAGGCGGTGGTGACCGGTGCCGCACTCTTGGTGTTCCAGCCGATGCGCGTCATGTGTCCATCGGCGCTGACGGCCACGAAGTCTCGCAGTGCGCGCTCGTAGGTGCTGAAGTCCACCACGCCATTGACCACCATGCCGCTGTCGGCCTGGAAGCGCCCTATGGCCTCGCGCCACTGCGGGTTGCCTGCGGTGAAGGCCGGTGCGTCGGGCGGCAGATAGCCCTTGCTGATCAGCGACTGGCGCACCAGCTCCTGGTGGATGCCGGCTTCGCCTTCCTCATACCAGTCGCGCAGCTGACGCTGGAAGTCGGGATGGGTCTGGTCCAGCGTCAGGCACTGCCAGTAGGGCAGGCGTGACCATTTGCCCAGCAGCTCGATCATGCCCAGCTCGACCAGGGTGCGCACGGCCGGGCCCGAGCCCTGGGCATAGTCGCGGCCCACGCTGAACTGCACGCCGTAGTTGCCGATACGGCCCGACAGGTCAAGGCCCTGGCTGCCGTTGCCGATGACGACTTCGTTGGCCGAATCCAGGCCCGGAATGATGGTGCGCGTGCGGAAGTCGCCCAGGTGCAGCTCCATGCCCAGCACGGCGCCGCTGCGGTTGGCGCTGTAGCCGGTTTCCAGGCGCGAGGCGCTGGTGCCTATGTCCACGTTGTTGCGCAGCACGTTCTGGTCCATGAAGGACACGGCGCCCGACACATACAGGGCCGGGCGCTGCAGCTGGATCTGGTTGTTGTTGAGCAAGATGGTGGTGAGGTTCTGCACCGTGTCCTGGCGGGCGATGTCCACCTCATAGTCCACGTAGCGGAAGGCGCTGCTGACGCGCGACATCTGGGACAGGGCGGTGACCACCATCTCCTTGGCGGCCACGGCCACGCGGCCCGAATAGTCGGGCAACTGCTTGCTGGTGATCAGCACCGTGGGCATGTGGCTGTTGCGGAACATCCTGTCCATGCACATCAGCGAATCGGAGAAGCTCGATATGGAGCGCACCGGCCGCACCACCGGGCGGTCGGCCGCATAGACTTTTTCCAGGTATTTGGAATCCTTGCGCGCATCCAGCGGCGCGCAACCCGACAGCAGCACGATGGATGCCGATACCGCGCAGGCCACCACCCGCATACAGCCCTGTCTGCCAGCCCATCGCTGGCGGAAAGTCCCTCGGTTGTCCGCATGTCCGCCGAATGCCGGCTGCAGCGCGGCATCGGGGCGGGGAAGTCCTGGCGTTGGAAGGCGGTTGCGCATGATGGACCTCTGCTGGAAAACGGCGAGCCAGGGCACTGGCGCCCAGGGGCACCGGCACCGGAAATGGGTTTTGGAAATGAAAGGCGGCCGGGTCGCGGGCCGCCTGGCCGCACTAGCGGCAGACGTTGATCAGGTCGCCCTTGAGGACCACGATCTGGTCCTTGGTCTGTGGCCCGTAGCGGTTGAACGCGCTGGCGTTGGTGTTGCTGGCCAGGTCCTGGGTGCAGGTGCGCTGCATGCCCGTGCTGCTCGTCGTAGTCGTGGTCACCACGTTCGCCTCGGTGGAGATGCCGGGAGCATTGGTCATGGACATGGCTTCGTAGCGCGCGATCTTGGCCTTGACGTTGATGGGGATGTCAGTGACGGTGTCCAGCCCAGACGATGTCTGCTGCTTGGCCGTGGGCAGTCTCAGATAGTCGACAGGCTTGCTGAGCACCACTGGATCTTCGCCGGGGGCTGCTGCATGAAGGGCGGGCGCTCCGAGTGCGAGCCAGGCCAGTAGGGCAGCCGAACAGAGATGGGCGGCGGTGTGCATGGTGGGCTCTCCTGGTGCGGTGAGCTGGCTATTCGCCGGGAAGGTGCTGCCGGAAGGCCTGGGGCCGTCCGGCAGTGTCCTTCGTCCGGCAGTCAGGCTCAGTGGTTGTTGTAGCAGGTCACGCAGCCGTTGTTGCTGGAGATGTTCTGTACTGCCATGGAACCGTTACCGGCATAGTTGACGATGCCCGAGTTCTTGGCAGCCACCACCTGGATCGAAGTGTTCTTGACTTCCACTTCGCCATAGTTGGAGGCCAGGTTGTTGACGGCCACTGCTGCGTAGCCATCGGCCTTGTTCAAGATGCCGCTGCCGGTGGCAGCGACGACCTGCAGAGAGCTGCCACTGCGGTCGATGGTGACGTTGCCTGCATTGCTGGCCAGGTTCTGGGAGGCCTTGCCACCGCCCGTTGCTACGTTGAGCACGCCGCTCCTGTTCAGCAGGGTGACCTGAACGCTGGGGCCGTTGATTTCGATCTGGGAACTGCTGCTGCCGCCGCCGCCGCCGCCACCACCGCCACCGCCACCGCCACCGCCCATGGGGCCAGCCATGGCTGCTGTTGCGATCAGGCTCAGGGAAAGAATTGCAAGCGATTTCATGATGGCTCCTTGATAAGGAATCGGACTACCAGGAAAAGGTGTGTAAGCACCCGTTTTTCAGACACTTTGCGGAGGTTTCCGGCCTTGTCTCCCTGGACCCCAGCTCGTTGTCTGGACTCCAATGTGCTTGGGGTGCCCCTGCCGTTCCATCTCTTGTACGGGGTAGCCGTGAGCGCTGATCCACGTGGCGGGTACTTACCCGTGCAAACCTTTGGCTGGCGGGCTGCATCGCGTTAAAGCAGCGGCATTGGGAGGTGAATGGAGTTGGGTAGTTTCAAGGTGTAACGACAGAAAATTTGCAGTTGCAGCTTCGCTTCAGGCCGTTGATCCGGCGGGCATGGGGCCATCCAGACAACCCGGTGTATCGAATTGCATACGCTCGGTGCAGGCGCAGGAGGAAGGCGTTGAACCGGGGGCTGTCATGAGGCTGGATCAAGGGGAGGATGGCGGGCATCGGGAAGGGCATGGCCTGCCAGGCCCGACAGGCCTGCCGGTCAGGTGATCAAGAAAGTACGGACCCGGCTTCTCACACAAATGTGTTAATTTGCAAGCTACGCAATCTTTCACAAACTTCGTCAAAGATTGTGGATATCGGTGGCGATTTCTCTTAATGTGAAAGGCGCGTATGTGATCGGTTGCGTCATATACATGACGTGACATTTGAGGAGAACAGCATGAATCCATCCGACGTTCCCGCCGATGCCCGTCCCCTGATCGCCGATTCCTCGCGCGCCCAGGCCATGCTGGGCACGGGTCTGAGTTCCGCCATGTGGCCAGACTATCTGGCCGGCCAGCCCGACAAGCCCGTGCGCGTGCTGCTGGTCGATGACGATGCCCACATCCGCATGGTCATTGCCCAGGAAATCATGAACGACCCGCGCACCCTGGTCGTGGCCCAGGCCGGAAGTGTCCGAGAGGGTCGCAAGGCCATTCGCCAGCACGAGTTCGACGTGATGCTGGTCGACCTGAACCTGGGCGACGGCGAGGGCTTCGAACTGCTGGACATGATGAAGACCGTGCGGCCCACGGCCGAGGCCGTCATCATCTCCGTGATGGAAAACGACGAGCAGGTGCTGCGCGCCTTCGAGCTGGGTGCCACGGGCTACCTCGTCAAGAACTCCTGGTTCGGCAACTACCCGCAGGCCGTGCTGCAGGTGGCCAATGGCGGCGCATCCGTCACTCCCAGCCTGGCGCGCAGGTTGCTGCAGCGCTTCGACAAGACCCAGGGCGCCGAGCCCAAGCGCCGCTCGCCCGACGAGGCGGACCGCCTGTCCACCCGCGAGCGCGAGGTGCTGCGCATGGTCGCCAGCGGCTACACCAGCGCCGAGATCGGCTCGCGCCTGATGATCAGCGCCATGACGGTCAACACGCACATCAAGAACATCTACCGCAAGCTGCAGGTGCGCACACGCGCCCAGGCGGTGCGCTTTGCATCGCTGCGCGGCCTGTTCTGATTGGCTGGCGGCGCAGGGGCCTGTGCGGCCCGCCCCGCCGCCGCTTCCCACCGCATGGCCATGAAGGACTCCCTTCGCGCATTGGCAGTCTGCCTGGCACTGGGCCTGCTGCAGATGCTGGCGCTTTGCGCCTGGCTTTGGCAGCAGGGCGACCAGGCTCCGCTGTGGCTTCGCCTGTGCAGCCTGGCCCTGCTGGTCTTGACGGCCTTGCTGTGTGCGATGGGTGCCTCGCGCCTGCGCAGGCTGCTGCTGTGGCGGCGCAGGCGCAGCCCCCGGCCTTCGCGCGAGGTGCAGGCCGAGCGCCGGCGCATTGCCGCCGATCTGCACGACGGCGTGGGCGGCCTTCTGGTGAATGCCATGGCCTTGCTGGAGCCGAGCGAAACCCGGCAGCGCCAGGCGCAGGAGTTGCTGGAGCAGGCCTTGCTGGACCTGCGCCTGCTGGTGGACGCCATGGACGCCGTGGAGGACGCCTTGCCCGTGCGCCTGGCGCGCCTGCGCCACCGGCTGCAGCCCGTGCTGGACCGCCGTGGCATGCAGATCCGCTGGAGCGTGGCCGATCCGCAGTCCGAGCCGGGCCTGCCCGATCTGCCCGATCTTCCTCGAGGCCAGTCGTCCCAGCACCTGCTTGCCATCACCCAGGAGGCCGTGAGCAATGTGCTGCAGCACGCACAGGCCAGCACGCTGTGGCTGGTGCTGCAGCCCCTGGAGCCGGGTATTGCGCGGGCGAACGGCGCCCATCCCGGCGCGCGCCGCGAGCTGCGCTGGGAGTTGCGCGTGGAAGACGACGGCCGCGGCCTGCCGCCCCGTACACCCGATGAGGCGCAGGGCATGGGCCTGGCAGGCATGCACCGCCGTGCCCACGCCATAGGGGCTACGCTGGAACTGGCGCCGCGTGCTGGCGGCGGCACGGTGGTGCGTGTGCGCTGGTGAGCTGGTGAGCTGGCGCGCTGTGGCAGCGGCGGCGGCGGAGTTCCAGCGATTGCGGTGCCCGCTGACAGGGCCGGCCCGCAGCGCGCTGTGCAATCCCACGATGGGCGCAAGTGCGGCAGCATCCACGCACGTATCCAAGCCCTGATGCCTGTCCCCCCATGAATCCACATCCCGACCTCACACCAGCGCCTTCCAGAAAACCAGGCGCTGAGAACGCCGCAGCCGATGCGGCCGGCAACGCGGCCGCTGCCGACGCGGCTTTCGCACGCAGCGTGCGTTCGGCCCTGCCGGGCCTGGCACAGCTGGCCGACATGGTGCCTGCGCTGCGCCTGCTCACCGGCCTGCTGGTGGCCAGCATCATCATCGCGGGCCTGTATTTCGGGCAGGGACTGCTGATTCCGCTGGCCCTGGCGCTGCTGTTCGGCTTTTTGCTCGATCCTGCGGTCTCCCGGCTCAGGCGCTGGGGCCTGCCGCGCATGGCGGCGACGCTGCTGGTGGTGGTCATGGCGCTGGCAACGCTGGCCGGAATGGGTACCTATCTGGGCAGCCAGGTGCAGCAGCTCAGCGCCGACCTGCCCACCTACCAGAGCACCATCCGCGACAAGCTGCGCAGCCTGCGCAGGAATGCCAACATGCCCAGCGCCTGGGACGGCGCCCTGCGCACCTATGACACGGTGGAGCGTGAGATCTCCCGCGGCGCCACCACGCCCCGCGTGCAGAAGGTGGAGATCCAGTCGCCCGAGCAAAAGCCCACGGCGCGCATGCTGCAGTGGCTGGGCCGAGTGGCTGAGCCCGTGACCACGGCCGGCATCGTGCTGCTGTTCGTGATCCTCATCCTGCTGGACCGCGATGACCTGCGCGACCGGCTGCTGCGCCTGATGGGCGGCAACCTGCATGTGGCCACCGACGCGCTGGACGAGGCCTCGCAGCGCATAGGCAAGTACCTGCGCATGCAGTTCGTGGTCAACATCACCTATGGACTGCCCATGGCGGCGGGGCTGTGGTTCATCGGCGTGCCGGGCGCCATTCTCTGGGGGGTGCTGGCGGCCATCATGCGGTTCGTTCCCTATGTGGGCGCCATGATCTCTGCCGCCTTCCCGCTGGCGCTGGCCTTTGCGGTGGATCCGGGCTGGCAGATGCTGCTGATGACGCTGGGGCTGATCATGGCGCTGGAGCTGATCAGCAACAACCTCATCGAGCCCTGGCTGTATGGCAGCAGCACGGGCCTGTCCACGCTGTCCATCATTGCGGCCGCGACCTTCTGGACGGCGCTGTGGGGGCCGATAGGGCTGATCCTGTCCACGCCGCTCACGGTCTGCCTGCTGGTGCTGGGCCGCTACATACCGGCGCTGCAGTTCATGGAGGTGCTGCTGGGCAGCTCCCCCGTGCTGGGTCCGGCCCAGCGGCTGTACCAGCGCCTGCTGGCCGACGATGTGGAAGATGCGGTCACGCTGGCGCATGAACTGGTGGACGCAAGGCTGCCGGCGCGGGCCTCGGCGGACGAACGCTCGGCCGCAGTGGCCGGCTTCTATGACGAGGTGGCGATCCCCGCGCTGCGCCTGGCCACCCAGCAGCACCTGGAGTCGGCCACGGCCGAGCACCGGCTGCGCCTGTCCAGCGGCATGGATGCCTTGGTCGAGGAGCTGCGGGAAAGCCATCCCGCGCCCGCAGACCTGTCCTCGCGGGCCCTGCGCATCCATTGCGTGGGCGCGCGCTGGGAGGTCGATGCCCTGGCAGCGGCCATGGTGGCGCACAGCGAGGCGCTGCGCGGCCACGTGGTCAGCTGCTCGGACTGGGCGCTGGCGGCCGATCCGCAATGGCGCCAGCTGGGGCAGGGCGAGGGCGGCGGCCTGCCCCAGGGCCATGCAGGCGCACAGGCCCTTGCCGAGGCGCAATTGCTGGTGCTCTCGGTCTTCAGCGCCCAGCCCCAGACCGTGGCGCGCCAGATCATGCGGCGGGTGCGCCGCCACTGGCCGCATCTGCGCGTGGTGCTGGCGCTGTGGAATGCGCCGGCCGTGGTGTCCGACCCCGAGTTCGCGCGCCGCTGCGGCGCCGCCGCCTGCGTGTCCAGCCTGCGCGAGCTGCAGTTGTGGGTGGACGCCTTGCGCCTGCCCGACGCGGCAGGCCAGGGCCTGGCCGCGCCCATTCCCGATGACGATGAGCAGCGCGTGCGCCAGCTGCGCGACAGCGGCGTGCTCGGGCCCGGCCTGCCGCCGCTGTACCACGAGGCAGCCCAGCAGGCCGCCAATGCCTTCGACGTGAAATGGGCCCAGGTCTCATGGGTCGATGCCGACCGCGTGCACACGCCCGGCAGCCTGCTGGTGGCGGACCAGGGCGACCCCGCATCGGCCGGGATGCCGCGCGGGCAGTCCATCTGCTCGTATGTGGTGCACGGCGGCGAGCCCCTGGTGGTGCACGACGCAGCGCGCGACCCCCGGTTTGCCGGCAACCCCGCACTGCAGGCCATGCGGCTGCGCTTTTACGCAGGCGTGCCGCTCAGGAACCGCCACGGCGCGGTGCTGGGCAGCTTCTGCATCATGGACGACGCACCGCGCGAGGTCTCGCCGGCAGATCTGGAGCTGCTGGCCGTCATGGCCGAGCAGCTGATGCAGACCGTGGAAGTGCGCCGCATGATGGAAAGCGGCGCAGTGCCGGCGCCGGCTCCCGCTCCCGCTCCCGCGTCTGTACCGGCGCCGCCACCGGCCCAGTCACCGCCCGGCCACTGAGCCCGCTCACAGCGGCTACGGCGGCTCACAGCGAGGTGGCCAGCATCTGCTCGTAGTCGTCGGCGCTGGCCAGGCGCGGGTTGGTGCCGTGGCAATGGTCCTTGAGCGCCCCGCCGATCACGGCCGCGAACTGGGCGCGCTCCACGCCCATGGCGGCCAGGCCCGTGGGCAGGCCCAGGCGGGCGTTCATGTCGCGTATGGCTTCGGGAATGTCGCTGCCCGAGGCCAGACCCATGGCGTGGGCCATTCGCTGCAGGCGCTGTTCGGCGCGCACGCTCTCGGCCTCGGCATTGAAGCGCACCACGGCGGGCAGGAACATGGCGTTGAGCGTGCCGTGGTGCAGGCGCGGGTTCACGCCGCCCAGGCTGTGGCTGAGGCTGTGCACGCAGCCCAGACCCTTCTGGAAGGCCATGGCGCCCTGCATGCTGGCGCTCATCAGCTGGCGGCGTGCCTCGGCGTCCTGGCCATTGCGGGTGGCGCGTTCTATGTGCGCCCAGCCGCGCGTGAGGCCGTCCAGCGCAATGCCGTCGGCAGGCGGATTGAAGGCGGCTGCCATGAAGGTTTCCATGCAGTGGGCGATGGCGTCCATGCCCGTGGCGGCCGTCAGCATGGCGGGCAGGCCGTAGGTCAGTTCCGGATCGCAGATGGCGGCGCGCGGCACCAGGTGCCAGCTGTGAAAGCCCAGCTTGCGGTGGTCGTCCACGATGATGATGGCGCCGCGCGCCACCTCGCTGCCCGTGCCGCTGGTGGTGGGCACGGCAATCAGCGGTGCCACGCGCTCGGTGATGCGCGGCGAGCCGCCCTCGATGGTGGCGTAGTGCGACAGCGGCCCTTCGTGCGTGGCCGCAATCGCCACGCCCTTGGCGCAGTCGATGGCGCTGCCGCCGCCCACGGCGATCAGGCCGTCGCAGCGCTGCTCCTGGTAGATTGCAGCGGCTGCACGCACGGCGGCCTCGGTGGGATTGGAGGGCGTCTGGTCGAACACTGCGTGCGGCATGTCGCCCAGCCCATCCAGCGCCTTTTGCAGCACGCCGGCCGCCTTGACGCCCTGGTCGGTGACGATCAGCGGCCGCGTGATGCCCACGCGCTCGCACTCCTGGCGCAACAGGCGCACGGCGCCGAAGTCAAACTGGATCTGGGTGACGTAGTTGATGAAAGCCATGGTCGGTGACTCGTTGCGGGCCGCTGCGGCCCGTGGTGGGGATCAGGGGGAGTGCGCCGAATCTAGACCGCGCGTGCTGCACTGCAAACAAAGCAAACCCTGAGAGGGCGCCTGCGCGGTCACGAGGGCGACAGCACGGGCGTGCACTGCCATCGCATGGCTGCCAGGGCCTTGTGCTCGCGGCACAATGCCTGCTGAGCGGCGCCTGCCGTGCCTTGCCGGCCGCGCCGCATTGCCTTGCCAGATGGCTCCGATCGAACCTGTCCCTGAACTTGCTCCTGAACGTGCCCCAGCCCGAATCCCGCCCCCACGCCACGCCGCTGCCGGCGTCCCTGACCCACCAGATGCGCGATGTGCTGCGCCGTATGGAGCGCGCCGCACGCACGCCCATGCACCAGCTGGGCGCCGAGGGTGCGCGCGCCGCCTATGAGGCGGGCGCCGGCGTGCTCGAAATTCCCAAGCCCGTCCTGCCGCGTGTCGAGGACCTGCAGATTCCCGCGCGCGATGGCGCCTTGCTGCCCGCTCGGCTCTATGCGCCTGAGGAGCGTGCCCAGGCACCGGCCTCTGGCCTGCCCGTGCTGCTGTACCTGCATGGCGGCGGCTTCACCGTGGGCAGCGTGGCCACGCACGACGTGCTGTGCCGCCAGTTGGCCCACCTCTCGGGCGCCATGGTGATCTCGCTGGAATACCGGCGCGCGCCCGAGCACAAATTCCCCACGGCCCACAACGACGCCTGGGATGCGCTGCAATGGCTGGCTTCGCAGGGCGCCTTGCTGGGCGCCGACCCTGCACGCCTGGCCGTGGGCGGCGACAGCGCGGGCGGCACGTTGGCCGCAGCCTGCGCCATCCATGCGCGCGATGCAGGCCTGAAGCTGGCCCTGCAACTGCTGATCTACCCGGGCACGACGGCCCACCAGGACACTGACTCGCACCGCCGTTTCGCCCACGGGCTGGTCATTGACGAGCCGGCCATCACCTGGTTCTTTGCCCAGTACCTCAACAGCCCTGCCGACAGCGAGGACTGGCGCTTCGCCCCGCTGCTGGCGCCTGACGTGGACGGCGTGGCCCCGGCCTGGATAGGCCTGGCCGAATGCGACCCGCTGGTGGACGAGGGCGTGGAATACGCCGACAAGCTGCGCATGTCGGGCGTGCCCGTGGATCTGGAGATCTACCGGGGCGTGACCCATGAATTCGTCAAGATGGGCCGCGCCATTGCCGAAGCGCGCCGTGCACATGCCGACATGGCGCGCGCCTTGGCCGACGCCTTCGCGGCCTGAGAGCCAGGGCATCCAAGACACCCAAGACAACAGGAGAGAAAAACCCATGCAACGCCAAGATTTCCGCACGCTGCAACGCATCGAAGTGCGCTGGTCCGAAGTGGACGCCCAGAAGATCGTCTTCAACGCCCACTACCTGATGTACGCCGACGTGGCCGTCACCGACTACTGGCGCCAGTTGGGCATGCCCTATGAGTCATCCTTCGCGGCCCTGGGCGGCGAGCTGTTCGTCAAGAAGGCCACCACCACCTACCACGCATCGGCCACGCTGGGCGACGTGCTGCATGTGGGCATACGCTGTGCCAGGCAGGGCAATACCTCGCTGTTGTTCGAGGCCGGCATCTTCCGGGGCATGGAACTGCTCAACACCGTGGAACTGGTCTATGTGTTCGCCGATGCCACCACGCGCCAGCCGCTGCCCGTGCCGCAGCAGCTGCGCGACGTGCTCACCGCCTATGAGGCAGGCCAGAGCGTGGTGCGCGTGGCATCGGGCAGCTGGAACGACCTGGGCCGCGACGCCGAGCGCCTGCGCCTGGCCGTGTTCGTGCACGAGCAGGGCGTGCCGCGCGAGATCGAGATCGACGAGTTCGACCCCGTGGCCCGCCACGCCGTGGTCTACAACGGCCTGGGCCAGCCCATTGCCACCGGCCGCCTGGTCAGCGACAGCCCCGGCGCGGGCAGGATCGGCCGCATGGCCGTGGACCGCAGCGTGCGCGGCGGCCGCTGGGGCCGCATCGTGCTGGACAGCCTGGTGGAGGCCTCCCGCCAGCGCGGCGACCGCGAAGTCGTGCTGCACGCGCAGCGCCATGCCGAGTCGTTCTACCTGCGCGCGGGCTTCACGCCCGAGGGCGAGTCCTATGAAGAGGCCGGCATTCCCCACATCACCATGAGGAAAGTGCTCACCGCCTGAGCTGCAGGCAGCTCAGGCGGTGCAAGGCCCAAATCTCAAATGTCCTCGCGCAGCGCGTAGGGCAGGGGCTTGAGCTGCAGCGCCACGGCCTGCGCGGCATCGGCGCGCTGGCCCTCGCCCAGGGCGGCGTGGGCCAGCAGGCGCTGCTCAGCCGAGCTGATCTGCATGGAGACAATGGCGTCCCAGCCCCCGCCGGGCGCCGGGGCGGCCTGGACCACGGTGCCGGTGGCCTGCTCCAGATCCTCGGGCGTGAAGACTTCCATGCCGGCTGCCAGCGGCTGCTGGGCATGGGCGATGTAGGCGCGGCGCTTGAGCGTGCCCCGGAACTGGCTGCGGGCCACCACCTCCTGGCCCGGGTAGCAGCCCTTCTTGAAATTCACGCCTTCCACCGATTCGTAGTTGAGCATCTGCGGCACGAAGGCATCGACCACGGGTGCCGACAGCGTGGCGATGCCGCTGGCGACTTCGCTCCAGAGCCAATCGGCCTCACTGAGTGCGGGGCCTTCGGGCAGGGGCGCACCGACAGGGGCCACGCGCAGGGCGCGCGGCTGGCTGGCGGCCGGGTACAGGGCGATCAGGCTGGCGTCGCCGTCATCGGTCTTGGTCCAGGGCACGGCTGCCGGGCCCAGGGCCTGTACGGCGGCATCGCCAGCCAGCCCGTGGAGCGTGAATTCGGCCGTGGCGTCGCTGAGCTTGCACTTGGCGCGCAGCACGAACATGGACAGGCGCTTGAGCGTGGGTGCCAGCAGGCTGCGGTCGCACAGCAGCAGGATCTCGTCCTTGCTGCGCTTGAAGCCGATGAAGCTGGCCAGCATGCGGCCCTTGGCCGTGCAGAACGCCGCCAGACGCGCATGCTGCAGATCCAGCAGCGCGAAATCGTTGGTCAGCTGGCCATGCAGGAATGGGGCGGCGTCTTCGCCGAGGGCGCGTATCACGCCGAGATGGGAAACGGGGGCGATGCCGTTCAGTAAAGGCTGGGTCATGGCTGAATTATGATCAGCCGCTCTATTGCTTGCTTGGACCGAGGTTGTGCGCTTTATCTTTCGCGCTTTGATGATGCTGCTGGTGCTGGCAGCCGTGCTGGCCGGTGCCGGCTGGTGGTGGCTGAACCAGCCCCTGCCGCTGTCCCAGCCCACGCTGGAGCTGGAGGTCGAACCCGGCACCACGCCGCGCGGCGTCGCCCGCGAAGTGGTCAAGGCCGGAGTGCAGACCGATGCGCGGCTGCTGTACGCCTGGTTCCGCGTCTCGGGCCAGGACCGGCAGATCAAGGCCGGCAACTATGAACTGACCACGGGCCTGACCCCCTATGTTCTGCTGCAAAAGCTCGCACGTGGCGAGGAATCGCTCAAGGCGCTGACCCTGGTCGAGGGCTGGAACTGGCGCCAGGTGCGCGCAGCCCTGGCCCGCGAGGAATTCCTGCGCCAGGAAAGCGCGGGCATGGACGATGCGGCCCTGATGCAGGCCCTGGGCCGTCCCGGGGTGGCGCCGGAGGGCCGGTTCTTCCCCGATACCTATACCTATGCCAAGGGCAGCTCCGACCTGGCCGTGCTGCGCCGGGCCCTGCATGCCATGGACCGGCGCCTGGCCGATGTCTGGGCGCTGCGCTCGGCCGACACGCCACTCAAGAGCCCCGACGAGGCCCTGACCCTGGCCAGCATCGTCGAGAAGGAAACCGGCCGTGCGGCCGACCGTGCCCAGATCGCAGGCGTGTTCACCAACCGCCTGCGCATCGGCATGCTGCTGCAGACCGATCCCACCGTGATCTACGGCCTGGGCGAGAAATTCGACGGCAACCTGCGCCGCCGCGACCTGCAGACCGACACGCCCTGGAACACCTACACCCGCGCGGGCCTGCCGCCCACGCCCATCGCCATGCCCGGCAAGGCCGCCCTCATGGCCGCCGTGCAGCCCAGCCAGACCAAGGCGCTGTATTTCGTGGCGCGCGGAGACGGCACCAGCCATTTCAGTGCCTCGCTGGACGAGCACAACCGCGCCGTCAACCGCTACCAGCGCGGCCAGCAAAAGCCCTGAGCAAAAGCCCTGAGATATTCCCCAGGGCTGCTGCGGTTCCCGCGGCGCTTGCGTATCCTCTCTTTCCATATGACCAATGCAACCCCCGCCGGCCTGTTCATCAGCTTCGAAGGCATCGATGGCGCCGGCAAGTCCTCGCACATCGCGTCGCTGGCCCAGGCTTTCCGTGACCAGGGCCGCACGGTGACGCTCACGCGCGAGCCCGGCGGCACGCCGCTGGCCGAAAAGCTGCGCGCGCTGATGCTGCACGACGCCATGGACCCGCTGACCGAGGCGCTGATCGCCTTTGCCGCGCGACGCGACCACCTGGTGCAGGTAATCGAGCCCGCGTTGGCGCGCGGCGAGGTCGTGCTCTGCGACCGCTTCACTGATGCCACCTTTGCCTACCAGGGCGCAGGCCGTGGCTTCGACCTGCAGCCGCTGGCCACGCTGGAGCGCATGGTGCAGACGGGCACCGCCCCCCAGCCCGATCTGCTGCGCGAGCCCCACCTGACGCTCTGGTTCGACCTGCCCGCCGAGGTGGCCGCCGAGCGCCTGGCCTCGGCCCGCGTGCCGGACCGCTTTGAGTCCGAACCCGGCAGCTTCTTCGCCCGCGTGGCCCAGGGCTATGCGTCGCGCGCTGCAGCAGCGCCCCAGCGCTTTGCCCGCATCGACTCCAACGCCAGCCGGCATGCGGTCTGGCAGCAGATCACGCAGGTCATGGTGCGCCGGGGCTGGCTGGCCATCATGGTCGGCGGCCAGGGAGGTGCGGCATGAACGAAGCCCTGCCACAGCCGGCCGAGACCGACACCTCCTGGATTGCCGAACAGCGCACACGCCTGCTCGCACAGCGCGGCCATGCCTGGCTGCTGCAGGGGCCTTCGGGCCTGGGGCAGTACGCGCTGTCGCTGTCACTGGTGCGTGCCTGGCTCTGCGAGTCGCCGTCGCCGCAGGGCGCCTGCGGCCACTGCGGCAGCTGCCATGCCATCGACGTGCGCGCCCATGCCGACCTGTGCGTGCTCATGCCCGAGGTGCAGATGATGGCGCTGGGCTGGCCCCTGCCCGAGAAGGCCCAGGCCGACATCGACGACAAGAAGCGCAAGCCCAGCAAGGAAATCCGTGTCGAGGCCATGCGCGACGCCGTGGAGTTCTGCCAGCGCACCAGTGCGCGCGGGCGCGGCAAGGCCGTGCTGGTCTATCCGGCCGAGCAGATGAATGCCATCACGGCCAATGCGCTGCTCAAGACGCTGGAGGAGCCGCCAGGCGATGCGCGTTTCGTGCTCGCCAGCGAGGCATCGCACCAGCTGCTGCCCACCATTCGCAGCCGCTGCCTGATTCACACCATGGCCTGGCCGGATCAGCAAGAGGCCCTTTCCTGGCTGGACACGCAGGGCGTGCCCCCTGAAGCGGCCGCCGTGGCGCTGCGCGCAGCAGGCGGGCGGCCCGGCGATGCACTGGCATTGGCGCAAAGCGGTGGCGGCAGCGACATGGCGTCGTGGTCACAGCTGCCGCGTGCGCTGGCCAAGGGCGATGTGGCGGCCCTGGCCGCCTACGCGCCGCCCCATGCCGTGGAGGCCTTGCAAAAGATCTGCCACGACCTGATGGCACTGGCCGCAGGCGCCGCGCCGCGCTACTTCACGCCAGCCGACCTGCCTTCGCGGCCGCTGGACATGGGCCTGCTGGCCGAATGGTCGCGAACCCTGGCCCAGGCCGCGCGCACGGCCGACCATCCCTTCAACGCAGGCCTCATGGCAGAAGCCCTGGCCGCAGAGGCGCGGCGCGTGCTCATGTCCGGCCAGCCTGCCCGCCAGCGCCGGGCATGAAGGGCGGGGCACGGGAGAACATGGCCAGGCGCTTTTCGCCACATGAAAGCCCGGCCTGTTAACCTACGGCCCTGGGCCCGGTGCCGATTGCGCCGGCCGCTCACCGAACCAATGTCTGCAAACCATCCATGAGCACCGCACCCTCCACACCCCGTCCCAGCGTGATGCAACTGGCGATCAAGGAAAAGGCCGCGCTGTACGCCGCCTACATTCCCATGTTCGCCGAAGGGGGCGTTTTCGTGCCCACGCAGCGTGAGTACCGTCTTGGCGATGATGTCTACGTGCTGCTGACCCTGCCCGACGAGCCCCAGCGCTATCCCGTGGCCGGTCGCGTGGCGTGGATCACGCCCGCACGCGCCTCGGGCAACCGCACGCAGGGCATAGGCATACAGTTTCCCAAGGACGAGAAATCCGCCGAGCTCAAGGCCAAGATCGAGAACATCCTGGGCGCGGCGCTGAGCTCGGACAAGGCCACGCAGACGGTCTGATGGCTGCACCTGTTTCAGGTGCACCTGCCTGCCATGCATGCCGACAGGGAGGACAGCTCCCGGGTCGGCATGGCTGTTTCTGAACCACGAGATTCCATGTTTACCGATTCCCATTGCCATCTGAACTTCCCCGAGCTGCAAAGCCGCCTGCCCGAGATCCGCGAGGCCATGGCGGCCGCGCGTGTCACCCGCGCGCTGTGCATCTGCACCACGATGGAGGAGTTCGGCGATGTGCACCAACTGGCGCTGGACCACGACAACTTCTGGGCCACCGTGGGCGTGCACCCCGATACCGAACACATGACCGAGCCCAGCGTGGGCGACCTGGTGGAGCGCGCCGCGCTGGCGCGCGTGGTCGCCATCGGCGAGACGGGCCTGGACTACTACGGCATGGAAGACCGCAAGGGCGGCCGCACCATTGCCGACCTGGAATGGCAGCGCGAGCGCTTTCGCGTGCACATCCGCGCGGCGCGCCAGACGCAAAAGCCCCTGGTCATCCACACCCGCAGTGCCTCGGACGACACGCTGGCCATCCTGCGCGAAGAAGGCGAGGACGGCTCGGCAGGCCAGGCCGGCGGTGTCTTCCACTGCTTCACCGAGACCATGGAGGTCGCGCGCGCGGCGCTGGACCTGGGCTACTACATCTCGATGTCGGGCATCGTCACCTTCAAGAACGCCCAGCACCTGCGCGACGTGGCCGCCTTCGTGCCGGCCGACCGCCTGCTGATCGAGACCGACAGCCCTTATCTGGCGCCCGTTCCCTATCGCGGCAAGACCAACAATCCGTCGTATGTGCCGTACGTGGCCCAGCAGATTGCACAGGTGCGCGGCATTCCGGTCGAGGAGGTGGCGGCCCTGACCAGTGCCAACTTCGATCAGCTTTTCAAGGGGGTTGTCGCATGAGACTGAATGCTGCGGCCGTCGGCCGCGTGGACCGTCGCCGCTGGCTGGCCCGGGCCGGCCGCGCCCTGACGGCCGTGGCTGCAGCCGGTGCCGGGCTGGCGCACGCCAGCCAGTACGACGACTACGTGCGTGCCATCGTCAGCGACAACGAGCGCGCCATGGTCAACCTGATCTTTCGCGGCTTCGATCCCAACACGCGCGACACGCGCGGCCGCCCGGGCCTGGTTGCGGCCCTGCACCAGGGCTCCCTGGGCGTCTTCGACGTGCTGCTCAAGTCCCCAGGCATCAAGGTCAACGAAGCCTCGCAGCAGGGCGAAACGCCGCTGATGATGGCCTGCATCAAGGGCCACCTGGACCTGGCCAAGGAACTCATACGCCGGGGCGCCGATGTCAACCGCCCCGGCTGGACACCGCTGCACTACGCCACCTCGGCCGACCTGCCCCAAACGCTGGACATCATCAAGCTGCTGCTGGACAAAAGCGCCTACATCGACGCCGAATCGCCCAACGGCACCACGCCGTTGATGCTGGCTGCCCAGTACAGCAGCGAAGCCGTGGTGGACCTGCTCATCGCCGAAGGCGCCGACGTCATCCTGCGCAACCAGCGCGGCTTCACCGCCGCCGACTTCGCCAGGCAGGTGGACCGCCAATACATGGTCGACAAACTCACCAAGGCCATCAAGGCCGAACGCAAGACCCAGCCCTCGCGCGGGAGCTGGTAGCCGCCAGCTGCAAGCCGCAAGCGAAAGCGGCATGGCCGCCCCCACTCCTGTCCGCTCAGGTGGCGTGGTTCCTGCTCAACCTGGCATACAGCCCGTCGCGCGCCAGCAGTTCGGCATGCGTGCCTTGCTCGGCGATGCGGCCGCGCTCCATCACCACCACACGGTCGGCATGCTCGATGGTGGACAGCCGGTGGGCGATGACCAGGGTCGTGCGGCCCTGCATCAGCCGTGTCAGCGCCTCCTGCACCAGGCGCTCGGATTCGTTGTCCAGTGCCGAGGTGGCCTCGTCCAGAATCAGGACCGGCGCATCCTTGTACAGCGCCCGCGCAATCGCCAGCCGCTGGCGCTGGCCGCCGGACAGCTGGCTGGCGTTGTGGCCCACCACCGTCTGCAGGCCCTGGGGCAGGCCGCGCACGTGCGAGCCCAGGTTGGCGGCGTCCAGCGCCGCCCACAGCAGTGCCTCGTCTTCCACGCCACCCAGCGCCACATTGGCGGCAATGGTGTCGTTGAACATCACCACATCCTGGCTGACCATGGCGAACTGCTGGCGCAGGGCGGCCAGATCCCATTCGGGCAGGGGGGTGCCGTCCAGCAGCAACTGCCCATCCGTGGGCTGCAGAAAGCGCGGCAGCAGGTTCACCAGCGTGGTCTTGCCGGCGCCGGACGGCCCCACCAGGGCCACCACCTCGCCGGGTCGCACGCGCAGATCCACATGGCTCAGGGCGGGCGCCTTGTCCTCGCCAAACTGCACGGACACGTCGCGCAGCTCGATCTCGCCACGCGCCTTGCCGGGCACCTGGGTGCCGCCGGTCTCGTCGCCCGAGCCCTCCAGCAGATGCAGGCCGCGCTCCAGCGCCGCCACGCCGCGCGTGATGGGGTTGGCCACATCGGCCAGGCGGCGAATGGGGGCAATCAGCATCAGCATGGCCGTGATGAAGGCCGCGAAGCTGCCCACCGTCACATCCTGCACATTGGCCGCGGCGGCGCCCGTGCCCCGGCTTTGCCACAGTGCGATGCAGATCACGGCCGACAGGGCAGCAGCGGCCAGCAGTTGGGTCAGCGGTGTCATCGCGGCAGAGGCGATGGTGGCCTTGATGGCCAGCTTGCGCAGTTGCCCGCTCAGGCCGCCAAAGCGCTTTTGCTGGCCCTGCTGCGCGCCATGCAGGCGCACCATGCGGTGGGCCAGCACGTTCTCCTCCACCACATAGGCCAGGGAGTCCGTGGCCTCCTGGCTGATCTTGGTGATGCGGTACAGGCGGCGCGACAGCGTCTTCATGATCCAGGCCACGCCCGGCACCACGGCGGCCACCACCAGCGTCAGCTGCCAGTTCAGATACAGCAGGTAGCCCAGCAGCGCCACCAGGGTGAAGCCATCGCGCGAGATGCCCAGCATGGCCTGCACCAGCAGGGTGGAGCCGGTCTGCACCTCATAGACCACGGTGTTGGACAGCGATGAGGCCGACTGGCGCGAGAACAAGGCCATGTCGGCCGCCAGCAGCCGCTCGAACAGGCGCCTGCGCAGCGCCAGCATGCCCTCGTTGGCAATGCGCGCCAGCGCGTACTGGCCCACGAACTGCGACAGGCCCCGCACCAGGAACACGCCGATGATGGCCAGCGGCACCGACCACAGGGGCAGCGTGCCGTCGGTGAAGCCGCTGTCCAGCAGCGGCTGCAGCAATGCCGGTATCAACGGCTCGGTGACCGCACCCACCAGCGTGGCGGCCACGGCCATCGTCCAGGCCAGGCGCTGACCACCAAAATAGGGGGACAGGCGCTTCAGGCGCTGCGACAGGGTCAGGGTGCTGGCGAGATCATGGGCCGCCGGTGCGGCGGACGGCGCAGGGGCCGGCGGCGGTGAGGATGGTGCGTGCATGAAGCGCGGATTTTACGGCGGGCTTGCCTGGGGCTGCCCCATGGGGAACCGATGCGGCTGGCGGGGATCGACAAAGCCTGGGCCGACAGACCCTACAGTGCACGTTCTTACATCGTGACGCATCCAGTGTGTGTAACATTCGCACCTGTGCAAGTACCGGGGTCTTCCCGTAGATATTGATGAATGCCAATGACTATTGACCGACTCCTTTCTCCTTCCTCCCTGGCGGCCGTGCCGCGCCCTTCGCGCCGAACCCTGCTGGCCGCTCTTGCCTCCACTCCCGCAATTCCCGCGCTGGCCCAGTTCCGCGTCGAAGTGACGGGCGTGGGCCTGACCCAGTTGCCCATCGCCATTGCAGCATTCAAGGGAGAAGGGCAGGCGCCCCAGAAGATCTCGGCCATCATCCAGGCCGACCTGGAGCGCAGCGGTCAGTTCCGCGCCGTGGACACGGCCGGCGTGCAACTCGATGAAACCTCGCGCCCCGATGTCGCCATGTGGCGCCAGAAAAGCGCAGATTCCCTGGCCGTGGGCAGCATCACGCGCCTGGCCGATGGCCGCTACGACGTGCGCTTTCGCCTTTGGGACGTGGTCAAAGGCCAGGACCTGGGCGGCCAGGGCTTTGCCGTCACCACCGGCGACCTGCGCCTGGTGGCCCACCGCATCTCCGACTACATCTACGAGAAACTCACGGGCGAGAAAGGCGTGTTCTCCACACGCATCGCCTACGTGACCAAGGCAGGAAGCAACTACCGCCTGTGGGTGGCCGATGCCGATGGCGAGAACGCGCAGTCCGCCCTGTCCAGCCCGGAACCCATCATCTCGCCCGCCTGGTCGCCCACCGGCACCCAGCTGGCCTATGTTTCCTTCGAGTCGCGCAAGCCCGTGGTCTATGTGCACGATGTGGCCAGCGGCCGCCGTCGCCTGGTCGCCAACTTCCGGGGCTCCAACAGCGCGCCGGCCTGGGCTCCCGATGGCAACTCGCTGGCCGTCACGCTCAGCCGTGATGGTGGTTCGCAGCTGTACCTGATCAGCGCCCAGGGCGGCGAGCCCCGCCGCCTGATGCAAAGCAGCGGCATCGACACCGAGCCGAACTTCTCCAGCGATGGCCGCTCCATCTACTTCGTCAGCGACCGTGGCGGCGCCCCGCAGATCTACAAGGTGCCGGCTTCCGGCGGCAGCGCGGAGCGCGTCACCTTCACCGGCAACTACAACATCTCGCCCAGTGTCAGCCCCGATGGAAAGTGGCTTGCGTACATCTCGCGCGTGGGCGGCGGCTTCAAGCTCCACGTCATGGACCTGGGCACCGGCACCGTGAATGCCATCACCGACACCACGGCGGACGAAAGCCCCAGCTTCGCTCCCAACAGCCGCCTGATCGTCTACGCCACGCTGCAGCAGGGCCGCGAGTCCCTGATGACCACCACGCTGGACGGCAAGATCAAGGCGCGGCTGGCAGGGCAGGGCGGAGACATCCGCGAGCCCGACTGGGGTCCGTTCCAGCGCCAGTGATAGCCCGGCTTCCTCGATTTCTTTTCAGTCAACAAGTCAACTCAGCACGAAGTCCATCCGGACATACGGAGATTTTTCATGATCACCATCAAACGACTTTCCCTGGCACTTGCAGTCACCGCACTCATGGCAGGTTGCAGCTCGGGCGTCAAGCTCGACGAAACCCCGGTCACCGACGCGGGCGCCTCCAGCACGGGCCAGGGCAGCGGTGCCGGCACCGGCAGCACCTCGCAAAGCGGCATCTCGGGCGTGGACCTGACCGGCTCGGCTGCCGACAAGGCAGGTCCCCAGGGCGTCAGCCGCATCGTCTACTTCGACTTCGACAGCTACGTCGTCAAGGCCGATGCCCAGCCCCAGATCGAAGCCCATGCACGCTTCCTGAAGGCGTCTTCTGCACGCAAGGTCCAGATCGAAGGCCATACCGACGAGCGCGGCGGCCGCGAATACAACCTGGCCCTGGGCCAAAAGCGCGCCGAAGCCGTGCGCCGCTCGCTGGGCCTGCTGGGCGTGAGCGACGCGCAGATGGAAGCCGTGAGCTACGGCAAGGAAAAGCCTGCCTCCGAAGGCCATTCCGAAGACGCCTACGCGCAAAACCGCCGCGCTGAACTGTCCTACCGTTGATGAACATGCAGCGCTCCCCGATCCTGCATCGCACCGCGCTGCGCACGCTGCTGGCTGCCGGCCTGATGGCCGGCTACGCCGCCAGCGGCCATGCCGCGCTGTTCGGCGATGACGAGGCGCGCCGCGCCATCCTGGAAATGCGCCAGCGTGTCGACAGCATGCAGCAGTCGCAGCAGCGCATGACCGAGGAAAGCGCGCAAACGCGCCGTGGCCTGCTCGAACTGCAGTCGCAGATCGAGCAGCTCAAGTCCGAGCAAGCCAAGCTGCGCGGCCAGAACGAGCAGCTGCTGCGCGATGTGGCCGAGCTGCAGCGCGGCCAGCGCGACATCGCCAAGGGCGTGGACGAGCGCCTGCGCCAGTTCGAGCCGGTCACGGTGACGGTGGACGGCCAGGAATTCGCGGCCGACCCGGCCGAGAAGCGCGACTTCGAAGCCGCGCTGGCGCAGTTCCGTGCCGGCAGCTTTGCCGAAGCCGGCACGGCATTCTCGTCCTTCCTGAACCAGTGGCCCAAGAGCGGCTACGTGCCCTCGGCACGCTTCTGGCTGGGCAACGCGCAGTACGCCAATCGCAACTACAAGGACGCGATCTCCAACTTCCGCGCGCTGCTGGCGGCAGCCCCCATGCATGGCCGGGCGCCGGAGGCGGCGCTGTCCATCGCCAACTGCCAGATCGAGATGAAGGACACCAAGGGCGCGCGCAAGACGCTGGAAGACCTGATCAAGGCCTATCCCAACGCCGAAGCCACAGCCGCGGCCAAGAACCGTCTTGCCAGCCTCAAGTGATGAGCGATACGGTCTCTTCATCCCCTGCGGGAGAAGACAAGACAGCGCCTGAAGCAGGCGCTGTTTTTTCTGATGCCGACCTGCAGCGCCGCTTCGGCGGCCTGGAGCGCCTGTATGGCGTGCCGGGCGCCGCGCGCATCCGCGCCGCGCACGTCGTCGTGGTGGGCATCGGCGGCGTGGGCTCCTGGACTGCCGAGGCGCTGGCGCGCAGCGGTGTGGGCGAGCTCACACTCATCGACATGGACCATGTCGCCGAGTCCAACATCAACCGCCAGATTCACGCGCTCTCCACCACCGTGGGCCAGGCCAAGATCGAAGCCATGCGCGAGCGCATTGCCCAGATCAACCCGGCCTGCCGCGTGCACTGCATCGACGACTTCGTGGATCCGGACAACTGGCTGCGCCTGCTGCCCCAGAACGCGGACGCCGTCATCGACGCCTGTGACCAGGTCAAGGCCAAGACTGCCATGGCCGCCCATGCGCGCGCCACGCGCCAGTGCTTCATTTCGGTCGGAGCGGCCGGCGGCAAGCGCCTGGCGCACAAGGTGGACATCGAAGACCTCAGCGCCACCACGCACGACCCTTTGCTGGCCCAACTGCGCTACCGCCTGCGCCGCGAGCATGGCGCACCCAAGGAAGGCAAGCGCATCGGCATCGCCTGCGTCTTCAGCCGCGAGGCCGTCGCCCCGCCCGATGCCTCTTGCGCCATCGAAGGCGACGGCACGCTCAACTGCCACGGCTACGGCTCGGTGGTAACCGTCACCGCCACCTTCGGCCAATGCGCCGCAGGCTGGATCATCGATCAACTGAGCCGCATCAAGAATTGAGGCGTAAAATTTGGTGCTAGAATCTATGTCTTCGCTGAGCAGCATCTGATGCATGCAAAGCGTGGTTCGGGTCTTTAGCTCAGTCGGTAGAGCAGCGGACTTTTAATCCGTTGGTCGCGAGTTCGAATCTCGCAGGACCCACCAAAGAACACAAGGCCTCGTAGCAATACGAGGCCTTTTTTCTTCGCTATCGAAGAAGTAGCAAGATGGGGCCGAAATTTCCAGGCCGCGTTCCGCAACTCTGGGCGTGTTCCGCAATTCACCGAACGGGCTTCACCTTCTTGCCCACCTTGTGGCGGATGTACTGGGCGGTCATGCGCTCCGTCGTGTGCTCCAGCCGTATCCCGCCGTCGTCATCCAACGTGTTGGCGGCCGTGGCGCGCAGGCCCCGAGGCTGGAACTGCGCCTTGGGAATGCCGGCGGCATCCCGAGCGGCGTCGAAGCGGTCGCGGAGCATGTTCTTGGTCAGGGGCTGCCGGCTTCGTTGAGCTGGCCGAGCAGGATTCAAACAAGCCGAGCATGTGTTGCGCGTGTCTGCGGGACGAGCAGGTTGTGGACCGTCTGGACACCGCGCTACGTCAATCCACTACGGAAATCTTGAGCGCGTACGCCGAAGACTTGCCCTGGCGGGCGGCTGCGCGGTTGAGGAAGACACGCACACGGTAGTCACCGCTGGCGGGCAATGCACCGGTCCATGTGGGGCCGTCTGCCACCTCGCCCCGGTACAGCGCTTCCTCGCTGCCGGGCGGCAGCACGTTGAAGTAGGTGGAGGTGGATTTCGTCTCCATGTGCACGGTCATCTTCTGCCCGGCAACCGCACGCACTATGTAGTCGTGCGCCTGCTCCTTGTTGCCTTGGAGCTTGCCTTGGACAGTCGCGCCCGACGTGCCTTTCTTGAAGGTCACCGCAGTGGACGGAACGTCCGCCTGGGCGATTGCCGGCATTTGTACAAGCGTGATGGCAGCGAAAAATGCAGCTGTGCAAATTCTGGAAAGCATGCTGATCCTTTCTAAGAGGCACTGATCGCCTCGCTTGCATGCAGGCTACCAGATGATTTTCCGCTTGGGCGCACCCGACGGGCGCGGTTTGCAGGAAGAACTCCGATCAGTGCCGAGGCCTGCCATGACGGGCCCTTCCATCGCGCCGCCCCCGCCGATGACGGCAACGGTCATGGTTGTGATGCCTGCAGGCACCGTGCAAAGTTGGGGGCCGCCAGCGGCCGTTGTTGATTTGGTGTTTCTGCTCGCTTTTTTTCCCTAGATGCCTAGAAATTGAAACGGTAATGATTCCTGAAACTGCCGCGTGGCATCGCCCGAGAAGGTGTGGTTCTGGTCTGGGCCCAGATCCAGCTTGAGAACCTTGCCGGTTTTCTGGCTGAAGTCGAGTGCCTTGAGGTCTATCCAGAAGGTATTTGGCGTCAACGCTGATTCGAAGAAGTAGAGCTTGCGCTGGTGGTCGAAAACGGTTCTCCAGCGGGTTGACGAGATATTGGGCTCCTCCGGCGTATTCAGGCCGTAGGGCACCGAGGCGTTGCGGATCACGCTGAAGACGCTGGCCAGCGCCTTGTTGGGGTCCTGACTTTTGGGGATGGCGTTGACGTAGAAGGATGCGCGGGCAAATCGATCGGCGGCGCGATTGGTGCCGGGCAGCATGGTGGTGCCGCCCACTTGCTGCCAATAGGTGTTGAGAGCCAACTGCTGATCAAACGTCGGTGAATTGGTCATGACCTGGTATTGCCGGCCGTGATGTATCACCTGCCGGCCATTGATGTACTCGACGATGGCGCTGTCGCCGCTGGCGTCGGACATCGAGAGATGCAGCGTCGTCAGCCGGTTCTCTCCGGGAACGTTGTCGGAGACGATGGTGAAAGGTTCTTTCTCCAGCGCCGCAACGGCTTCCTGGACGGTGGCGAAGTTGTCCAGCACGTATTGCGCCCAGGCTGCAATGGTCAGGCCAGGCTTGCTGCCCGCACCGAAGGCCGGGTATTGGGACTCCACCAGCCAGAGCAGGTTGGCGTTGAGGCCGGCTTCATTGACTCCATCGGTGGTGGAGACGTCATAGCCCGAGGTGATGACGCTTCCGTATTTGGACGTCCAGCGCAACGAGTTGGGGCCTGCCTTGCCTGAGCGCTCCATTCCACGCGGGAGCACCCAGAGATTGCTGACGATGTCGCTTTTCCAATCCATGGAGCGCGCGGTGACGACCTGGCCATTCGCACCAAGAAAGACAAGGCGGGTGCAGGCCCAGGTGCTGGGCAGGGCCGTAAGGCCGGCAATTCCCATCGGCAATGCGCCCACTACGGGGTGAATCTGCAGTCTGCGTTTCTTCATGGCAACTCCTTTGCAGGCATTTGGACTGGCGCAGTGTAGTGCGTCATTCGTACCCAGGTCAGAAATGGCCGCCTTGTGAAAAGGCGGGCCGGCAAACTGGCGGTCATTGGAGATGCCGCGCATGGGCCTGCGCGCATGCGGGTGCAGAGGGCACCGCTGTCAGATGGCGTGGCTGAACATGGGGCTGGCCAGCATCGCCACCGCAAAGGAGATGGCGCAGATTGCAGACCACAGGAATACGAGGAAGAGGTGGCGCATCGTGCAGCTCTCGGGAGTGTTTGGTGGTTCTTGCCAGTTCAATTGCGGATGCGGTTCAGAATGCGCAGCCCAAGCATTGAAAGGCGTTGCAGCAGAGGCCGTGGCTCCATGCGCAGCAGCAACAGCTGCTGGCCGCCGCGCACGGGAAAGGCTTCCAGCAGGCTGCGGTGGTAGCGGGCATCCGGGTCCGGGTTGAAGCTTTCTGTGGGAACGACTCGATGCATCTTGTATCTCCGTCATGTGATTTCGGAAGCCTTTGGGGAGCGCGGCCTCTGACGGGATCTATTTCAATTGGTTTCGCGGCGTTTCCGTGCGGGTCAAGTTTGTGGCCGCATGTAGGCCGGGTCTGTACGCTGCGTATGTGTTTTGCGCACGCGCTGTGCGGCCTGTCCGCAGGTCTTCACAGGTGTGAGCAGCGCGTCTGCAACGGCTTTGCGGCGGCTGGCAGTCCCTAGAATTCGGGATCCCCATCTCATTTGCCAGGAGTTCCATGTCCTCCGTTCCCACGCTTCAGATCCGGCCCGTTGCACAGGCGGACCATCAGCAATGGCTTCCTCTTTGGCAGGGCTACAACGCCTTTTACGGGCGCGCTGGCGAGACGGCGCTGCCCGAGGACATCACGCAGGCGACCTGGGAGCGCTTTCTCAATCCGCTGGAGCCGGTGTTTGCGCTGGTGGCAGAGAGCGAGGGTGAGCTGGTGGGCCTGGCGCACTACCTGTTCCACCGCAGCACGACGCGGCTGGAGCCCGTGTGCTATTTGCAGGATCTGTTTGCCGATGCAGGCCGGCGCAAGCAGGGCATAGGCAAGTCGCTCATCCGCGCGGTCTACGAGCAGGCATCCCTGGCGGGAGCGCGCCGTGTCTACTGGCAGACGCAGTCTTCCAACGAAGCGGGCCGTGCGCTGTATGACCAGGTGGCCGAGCATCGTGGCTTCATCGTCTACGGGCACGAACTCCAGGGCAGAGCCTGACGCTTTGTTGTCGGGTTGGCGATCCAGAGAAGAAACCTGTTGAAACAGCGGGTGCGCGCAGCCGATGCAGGTCCGCCGGGGGGGCTTGGCAACCCTAGAATCACGCGTTGTCCTTTCGCTGCTTGCGCTGCACCCCCATGTCCAATCTCATCGTCCACGGCGGCACGCCCTTGCGCGGCCGCGTCGTTCCTTCCGCCAACAAGAATGCCGTGTTGCCGATCCTGTGCGCCACGCTATTGACCGATCAGCCGCTGCGGCTGCATGGCGTGCCGGACATCACCGATGTGCGCAAGATCCTGGACATCTTCCGCACGCTGGGCAGCGAGGTGCAGCTGGACGAAACCACACGCACGCTGCAGTTGCATCATCGCGATACGCGCTTTGATGCATCGTCGCATCGCCTGCCGGAGGAGATGCGCTCTTCCATCATGCTGGTGCCGCCGCTGCTGGCGCGCTTTGGCGTGGCGCGGCTGGAGGACAACGTCAAGGGCTGCACGCTGGGCGTGCGTGAGATCGATCCGCACGTGGACATCTTCCGCTCCTTCGGAGGTGAGGTGGAGCGCGCCAGCGGCTCGCTGCTGATCCACAGCGCACAGCCGCTCAAGGCCGTGCGCCACTGGCTGGACTACGCCTCCGTCACGGCGACAGAGAATTTCGTGCTGTGCGCCGTGGCCGCGCAGGGCGAGTCCATGCTGACCAATGCGGCCTGCGAGCCGCATGTGCAGGAGTTCTGCCGCTTCATGGTGATGATGGGCGCCGACATCGACGGCATCGGCACCTCGCGGCTGACGGTGCGTGGCGGCGCACCGCTGAGCGGCGGCGAGTTCACCTTCGAGGAAGACTTCCACGAGATCACCACCTTTCTCGCGCTGGGCGCGATCACGGGCGGCGATGTGGAGGTGCGCAACAGCACGCCGGACAACTTTCCGCTGATCGACCGCACCTTCGCCAAGTTTGGCGTGCAGGTGGAGCACAAGAACGGCTGGTCACGCGCGCTGCGCTCGGGGCCGCTGAAGGTGCAGACGCCGTTCACCAGCAATGTGCTCACCAAGGTCGAGGCTGCGCCGTGGCCGTACTTTCCGGTGGATCTGCTGCCCATCTTCATTGCGCTGGGCGTGCATGCGCAGGGCAATGCGCTGTTCTGGAACAAGATCTACGACGGCGCGCTGGGCTGGACGGGCGAGCTGTCCAAGTTCGGCGCCCATGTGTTTTCTTCGGACCCGCATCGTGTGGTCACCTTCGGCGGCAATCCGCTGACGCCGGCCGTGGTGGAGAGCCCCTACATCATCCGCGTGGCGATTGCGCTGTTCATGGTTGCCAGCAGCATCGAGGGCCGCTCGGAGATCCGCAACGCCACGCCGATCCGCCGGGCGCATCCGCACTTCGTGGAGAACCTGCGCAGTCTGGGCGCTCGGGTGGAGTGGACCAACGAGGAGTGATGGAAAGCGGCGATGCGCAGGCTGCTAGGCCTGCGCCGCCGCATCCGAGAATCTCTTGGCCGCCCTGAGCAGGTAGCTCACGGCATAGAGGATGGGGTCGTCCGTCTCGTCGTCGTTCACGCGGTCAATGATTTCCAGCAGGCCCTGAAGATCGGCGGACATTTGTGGCAGCACGCTGCTGGCCAGGGCCTCCACCGGCTGCTCGGCAGCGGCGCGGTCCGCCTTGAGGTGATAGCCGCGCAGCAGGTCGCGGACACCGATCACCATGGCGCGGCTGGATCTTTCCACATGCATTTCCAGCACGCTCAGCGCTGCGCTGATGTGGCATAGCGCGTCTGTTGCCAGGGTCTCCGGGTCGGGCGGGCTGGCGACGGCCTGCGCAGGATGCACGGAGGCTGGCATGTCTGTGTCCGGCATGGTTCTGTCCTTGCGCAATGTGTCCTGGATTCAGGGCTGGTGGTTCGAGGGCGTGGATGTGGGCTTGCACAGCCCCGGGCGGGTCGTTTCGAGTTTTATGCCAACTTGGAATCATGTCAACTAGGCATGAATCTGAATTTGCATCCGGCAGGTACCATCGCGCAATGCAACGCAAACCCTTTCCCAGCGAAACCCAGGAGCGCTTCATCGTCCGTTTTCCGGATGGCATGCGTGATCGCATCTCGGAAGCGGCAAAGGCCGGCCACCGTTCCATGAATGCAGAAATCGTTGCGCGCATACGGCGCAGCTTCGAATTGGACGAAGCCGGCGATGCCGACCAGGCCGGGGTCGAGCAGGGTGCGGCGGGATTGAGAGAGGAAATTTCGCGCCTGTGCCAGTTGCTGCAAGAGCACAAGGACGCTGCGGCAGGCCTGTTCGAGGCGCACAAGGAAGCGGTGGTGGACGAGGCGCTGAAACGCCTGCGCTCCGAAACAGGCATGGCGGCAGGCCGCGCTCCGGGGAAGAGATGAGGCTGTAGGCCTGAGACCACGCTCATCGTTGCCGAGCGCTGGCGCCTGTCCTTGCGGGGCGCGCTTATCGTTGCGTCGGGTCTGCAAGGATCCATCCCTTTTTTAGAAGCTCTTGCAGCAAAGGACGCAGCTATGAACACGGATCAGATCAAGGGCACGCTCAAGGATGCCGCAGGCAAGGTGCAGCAAAAGGCTGGCGAGTTGATCGACAGCCCCGAACAGCAGGCCAAGGGCATTGCCAAGCAGGTCGAAGGCACGGCTCAGAAAAAGCTGGGCGATGTGAAGGAAGCCCTGAAGGATGCGAAAAAGTAAGGCGCCCACGCTGCCTTGATGACGAACAAGCCCGCCACTCCCTGGCGGGCTTTTCTTTTCAGCGAGTTTTGACGGGCGCAAGCCCGAGCAAGGCGTTCCTTGCTTCCTTTATCAGGCGGTCTGGGGCAGCTTGCGGCCGGGGTCCGCGGCCACGTGCACACGGTCACGGCCTGCCTGCTTGGCGGAGTAGAGCAGGGCGTCGGCGCGCGTCAGCGCATCGGTCAGGGCGGTGTTGGCGGCCACGGGGGCGATGCCGAAGCTGATGGTGATCCGCTGGCCGGCTGCCAGCACATAGCCGTCCGCGCTGAGCTGAGCGCGTATGCGCTCGGCCACGCGCTCGGCCTCCTCGGGCGTGGTGCGCATCAGCAGCAGCACGAATTCCTCGCCGCCAAAGCGTGAGACCAGATCGTCGCTGCGCACATGCTGCTGCAAGGTCCTGGCCACGGCCTGCAGAACGCGGTCGCCACAGTCATGGCCCCAGCTGTCGTTGATGCGCTTGAAGTGGTCTATGTCGCCGATCAGCACGGAAACCGGCGCCATGTGCGAATCGGCCAGGCGCAGCTCGGCGGCCTCCTGGAAGGCGCGACGGTTGAGCAGGTTGGTCAGCGAGTCGTGGTTGCGCTCCTGGCGCAGAGCGGTGAAGACATCGCGCACCGTGCAGGCCAGCAGCATCAGGGTGAACAGCAGAGCAAACGACAGCGTGCTGACCAGAGTCACCAGCCAGTAGGTGGAGCGAGCAATCTCATTGAGGTCGGTGCTGCGCAGGGCCAGCACCAGCAGCGGCCGGGCGGCGGTGTAGCCGGCAAACACCACGTAGGACCAGTAGAGCATTCTCTCCAGCCAATCCTGCGGTGGCCGGCGCCGCAGCATGGCGGGCGCCGGCAGCAACTGCAGCAGGCCCAGGCCTGTGTTGAGCCAATGCACGCGTACCCACAGATCGACCTGGATCCGGCTGTAGTAGTACAGCGCGGCCAGAACCACCGCACCTATGAGCAAACCCAGCACGGGATGGGCCGAGACCCCGTAACGCCCCGCCATGCAGCGCGCAAAGCACCAGGTGCCAAACAGGTACATGGCGCCTGTGTACACGGCCCAATGGTGGAGTTGTTCGGGGGGGGCAATGCTCTGCCATGCAAGCGCCAGGGAAACCAGGGCATAGCCGCCGGCAATCCACAGCAGATAGCGCTGGCGACGCTGCACCAGCCAGCACACGGCCAGCGTGCAACTGAGCAGCAAAATGCTCAGCGGCGCAATCAGTACATAGAGGCGATCGGTATCGAGTGACACATCCACAGCGTGTTATGCACTTGCAGGTGCGAAAGACGGCGGCTGGCAGCTTCCAAGCCCAGGCATTCAATGGCGCGGCAGCCGCAAGCGTCATTGCATTTTGCATCCGATGTCACCGGCGCTTGCCACTGCATATGCACTGTTCCGCGTTGTGCACAGCGGGTGATATCGGGTCTGCCCGCGCGCAGCCTCAAGTTCCCGGTATTTCTGACGAAAAAGCAAGTCATCTTTTCCGGATTGATGGGCCATGTCGATATGGCGGGGCTTTTCACCGGAAGACGGCCGGCGCTAGTGCGCGTGGCCTGTTGTTTCACCTTTCCTCTGTTCAGTTTTTCCGACGAGAGTTCTACGAATGAAATTTGATCAATGGAGCGTGTCCGCCAAGCTTTGGGGCACGCTGGGCGGCTTGTTGGCGATGATGCTTGCGGTATCGCTGTGGGCACAGTTTGCGGCGGCCCGCGCCATGGACCAGGGCATGCAGACGCTGTCCGAATATGAGAACCGCATCGGTCTGGCCATTCAATGGAAGGGCGCAACGGAAACCACGGGCGAGCGGGTGCTGGCCAGCAATGCCTCCACCGATGAGGAATTGACGCGCCTGCTCGACGGCCGGGTCAAGGAAGGCTCTGGCCTGATCACCAAGCTGCAGGCCGAGATCGTCAAGGGTGCCAGCGAGGCCGACAAGGCTGCGCTGGAGCGCATCGCCAGCATCCGTGCCGAGGTGCTGGCGCTGAACAAGCGGGCCCGCGAGATCAAGTTGACGGGCGATGCCGCGGCGTTCCGCGAGTTCGTCCAGCAACAGTACCTGGGTGCCATCGGCCGCTATGTGGACTCGCTGGAAGTCTTCGTGCAGCTGCAGCGCAGCCAGCGCGATGCGGCCATGGAGCAGGCCCAGGCCGCGCGCCAACAGGCCAGTGTGCTGGCCTGGATTGTCCAGGGCGTGGTGCTCCTGGCCGGACTGGCGCTGGCCTTCGTGCTGACGCGTGCCATCACGCGTCCGCTGGAGCGAGCCGTGCAACTGACCGATGCCATTGCGCAGGGCGACCTTACCGTGTCGGCCGAGGACAGCCGCAAGGACGAATTCGGTCATCTGCTGCGCTCGGTCTCGGGCATGGCGGCACGGCTGCGTGGCCTGGTGACGGAGGTGCGTGACAGCGTGCACTCGATCTCCACTGCATCCACCGAGATTGCCGCCGGGAATCACAACCTGTCTTCGCGCACCGAGCAGACGGCGTCGAACCTGGAGGAAACGGCCGCCAGCATGGAGCAACTGACCGCGACCGTGGGCCAGGCCGCCGACACCGCTCGCCAGGCCAATCACCTGGCCGGCAGCGCCGCCCAGGCGGCCGAGCGCGGGGGCGCCGTGGTGGGCCATGTGGTGGCCAGCATGGACCGCATCAGCGACAGCGCACGCCGCATCTCAGACATCATCGGCGTGATCGACTCCATTGCTTTCCAGACCAACATCCTCGCGCTCAATGCCGCCGTGGAAGCGGCCCGCGCGGGTGAGCAGGGCCGTGGCTTCGCTGTCGTGGCTGGCGAAGTGCGGGCCCTGGCCCATCGCAGCGCAGAGGCTGCCAAGGAGATCAAGGGGCTGATCAGCACCTCGGTCGATGCCGCGCAGGAAGGCTCTGCCCAGGTCGCCCAGGCCGGCCAGGTGATGGATGACATCGTGGGCAGCGTGCGCAAGGTCTCGGACATGATTGGCGAGATCACGGCGTCTTCCACCGAGCAGCGCGACGGTATTGGCCAGGTCAACCAGGCCGTCAGCCATCTGGACCAGATGACGCAGCAAAACGCGGCCTTGGTGGAGGAGTCCGCAGCGGCAGCGGCCGCACTGAGCGACCAGGCGCAGCGCCTGTCGGGCATGGTGGCCGTGTTCAAGGTTGGCAACGCTGTGCCAGCCCTGCGATAGCGCGTGCAGAAAAAAAGGACCGCCGGGGGCGGTCCTGTTGCAGAGAAAAGCCGTGGCCCTTGCGGGCCTGCCAGGGTAAGTCAGTGAGAGGGGAGGGAGGAGATAGTCTCCCTGGCTCGGCTGGAAAATGGTTCGTGGTGGTGGCGGATTGCTCCAGTGGCCGTTGGTGCCTTGCCGTTGCGTGACGGGATGCCCATGGCTTGCGGGTGCTGCAATGAAGTGGGCATCATGATTTTGGAGAGTGCAGGTGTAGGACAGTTCCCTGTGCGATACCTGCTGTTTCCCTTGTTGTGATTGCTTGGGTACCGAAACATGCAGGCACCTCTCGGCTCACACATCAGCACTACATTGAAGAATTTGTAACTTCTGGGCAATAGGGTTAACCCCTTGCTTCTGGCAACAAAAAGCCCGCACTTGGCGGGCTCTGTCGCAACTTCGTGGCTGCCGGAGGGCGTGGCAGGCCGCATCTCATATGGCGAAGGGAGTGCGGTCCTTGCCTTCAATCCAGCGGGGCTGCTTGCCGCGGCCGGTCCAGGTCGCACCGGTGGCGGGATCGCGGTACTTGGGAACGCCGACCACGCGGAAACCAGCGCCAGTCTTGGCTTTGGACGAGGGAAAGACATCGGCCTCGGTCAATCCGTATTGGTCGATGATGGTGCGCACCTGGGCAATGGCTCCGGACTTTTCGGTCTTGAGCACTTCGGCGATCTGGGCTTCGAGCTGGGCTTTCTGCTGCAGCAGTGTCTTGTAGTCTGTGGTCATGTATATCAATGAATGTTGATCTGCCAATATAAAGGAATCCGGGAGAGCTTTTGGCAAAGTGAGCCTACACTGCCGCGCAACACCCGGATGACGACAGGCGTATTGTCAGAGAGCCTGTTTGAGAACAGGTTCCCATGTTGCCTGAGTCTAGGCGAGTCTGACGCTGATTTTTGTGGCGTATGGAAACCGGGTCATCGCATCTGCCACCGCTGCGCAGGTGCTGGGAAACAGGGCCGTGTAGCAGGCGCCGGCCACTTTGATGATGCATCGCTTCATGTTTCTCTCCCCTTGAATGACAGGTCTGCCTGCTTATCGGCATCTTTGCATCAAGATGAAACATTTTGTATCCTGCTCCCTGCCGATCCTGGTCAGGGGCCTTCATGGATCCATGGCAGTCCAGGAAGGGCAAGAAAAGGCCGCATGGTGCACCCCAAAAATATGAGGGAGGGAAAAACACAGGGTGCGCGGCGCAAACGGCAGGACCCTGGTGCAAGGCCCTGGCGTTTGCGACAAAAAGATCCCGCCTGCAGGGCGGGAAATGTCTGTGTTACAAATTGACACTATAGCATGCATCCGTCCAGGATGTGACGATAACTTGCAAAAACCTGACGACTCAGGCCCCGGTGGCGTTGCGAGCAAAGCGCTGCTTGCTCGAAGGGGGCAGCGGATCACCTGCAGCCAGGAAGCGTGCAATTGCAAGGGCAAGTACGCACTCTTTGAGCTCTGGCGGCCGGTGTGTCTCGGATAGGCTCGGTGGGCATCCACAGCCCTCGTTTTTGCCTTTACTACGCATCATGTTTCAAACACTTCGTGCCCGCCTGATCCTCATCTGCGTGGCAATCACAGTGGCCGCGCTGTTCGCGCTGTCCATGGCCACCTTCTGGACGGCGCGCGGCAGCACGCTGTCCGGCATCGACGAAAACATCGGCCAGCTCACGCAGGCCCATGCAGTCGCATTGACCGACTGGGTCCAGGACAAGCAGCGCATCACCGGCTCGCTGAAAACGGCGGTGCAACAGCCTGACCCGATTCCTTTCCTGCTGGCAGGCCAGCAGGCCGGCGGCTTCGATGACGCCTACTTCGTGCATGCGGACAAGCGTGCCGTGTTCACCCATCCCATGCCGGAGAACTACGACGGCACCCAGCGCGACTGGTTCAAGCAGGCCGTGCGGGAAGGCCGTCCGGGCGTCACGCCGGCCTACGTGGACGCCAGCACGGGTGAGCTGACGATCAGCTTTGTCGATCCGGTCGGGGCCTCGGGCGCGATCACGGCCGTCGTCGGCACCGATGTGCGGCTGGCGGCCATGTCCAGGAAAGTGGCGGCCATACGCCCCCAGGAAAAGAGCTTCGCCTTTCTGATGGACGGCGAAGGCCGTCTGCTGGCCTACGCCAGGCCCGAGCTGGCGCTCAAGCCCGCTTCGGCGATTGCACCGGAGCTCGATGCGGCCCTGATCAAGCGCCTGGCCGAGCAGGGCGGACGTGCCGACCTGGTGCTCGATGGAGAGCGGCAGATGGTCTATGCCGCCAAGGTGGAGGGCACGCCCTGGACGCTGGCCGTGGTGATCGACCGCGCACAGGCCACGCATTCCGTAAGCGCGCTGCTGCAGGTGGCCGCCTTCATCACCGCGCTTTCCGTGCTGGGTACGGCCGTGCTGTTGACCGTGGTGCTGCGCCGGATGCTCATGCGCCTGGCCGTGGCGCGCGATGCCTTACAGGACATTGCTTCCGGCGAGGGCGATCTGACCCGCCGCCTCACGGCGGCAGGCCGGGACGAACTGGCGCAGATCGGCCAGTCCTTCAATCAGTTCGTGGACAAGATCGCCACGGTGCTGCTGCGCATTCGCGAATCGTCGGAATCGGTGCGCATGGCGTCGGCCGAGATCGCGGGCGGCAACCAGGACCTGTCGTCACGCACCGAGCAGCAGGCCAGCTCGCTGGAGCAGACGGCAGCCGCCATGGAGCAGATCACGGCAACCGTGCAGCAAAACGCGGCCAATGCCCGCCAGGCCAGCGAGCTGGCCACCAGCGCCTCGCAGATCGCCACGCAGGGCGGTGAGGCCGTGGGCCAGGTGGTGCAGACCATGGGTGGCATCGAGGCGTCGGCACGCAAGATCGAAAGCATCATCGGCGTGATCGACTCCATCGCCTTCCAGACCAACATCCTCGCGCTCAATGCTGCCGTCGAAGCGGCCCGTGCCGGCGAGCAGGGCCGTGGCTTTGCGGTGGTCGCCAGCGAGGTGCGCACGCTGGCCCAGCGCAGCGCCACGGCGGCGCGGGAGATCAAGGCGCTGATCGACGATTCCGTGGGCCAGATCGACACGGGCAGCCGGCTGGTGCGCAATGCGGGCACCACCATCGACCAGGCCGTGGACGGCGTGCGCAAGCTCAGCACGCTGGTGGCCGAGATCAGCAACGCCAGCCAGGAGCAAAGCCGTGGCATTGCCGAGGTGGGTAGCGCCATTGGACAGATGGACCAGGTCACGCAGCAGAACGCCGCCCTGGTGGAAGAGGTCACGGCGGCTGCGCAATCGCTGCAGCAACAGGCCGTGCAGCTGGCCCAGGCCGTGGCGGGCTTCAAGCTCGACGAAGGAAACGGCGCCCGCCGCCTGCGCTGAGCGCGGGCAAAACGCCGAGGCGGCGCCTGGTGTCAGGCCGCCTTGGCGCCCCCGGAATGCTCGCAGGCAAAGGCCGGTGTACCGGCCTCGTCCGGCCGCTCGCCAGCCACGAAATACCGGTCCCGGCCGCTGGCCTTGGCCTGGTACAGCGCCGTGTCGGCCGTGCGCAGCAAGGCGCTCAAACCCAGCGGAGGCTGGGCCATGTTCGTGCAGGCGATGCCAATGCTCAGCGTGGGGCAGATGGTTGCGCCATCGCTTGTCTCGATGTGGATTTCGCGCGTGGCTTCGCACAGCCGCTGGGCCACGGCGCTGGCCGTGGCGCAGTCGGCGCCAGGCAGCAGCACGGCGAATTCCTCGCCGCCCAGGCGGCCTATGAGTTCATGCGGGCGCAGCGCCTGCGACAGGCGGGCCGAGACTTCCTGCAGCACCCGGTCGCCAGCGGCATGGCCGTGGCGGTCGTTGGTGTGCTTGAAGTGATCCAGGTCCAGCATCAGCATGGCGCCCGACTGGTGCTCGCGCTGCAGGCGCTCCAGCGTGCGCTGAGCGCGCTCCAGAAAGCTGGTGCGTGCCAGCAGGCCGGTCAGCGCATCGTGGTTCACTGCATGGCGCAGTTTGCTGAGCATGTCCTTGAAGGCCATGAGCGTGCAGGCCACGGCCAGCGGGCCTATGGACAGCATGGCCAGGCCCAGGCGGAACGAGAACGTGGTCTCCAGTTCGGAACTGGGCGAGGTGAGCAGTACATCTGAAAATGTGGCCAGCTTGATGGCACAGCTGGCGAGGTTGAGCAGGGCGACCACGAACAGCCGGTAGCGCATGGCACACAGCAGCATGGCCGGCATGCTCAGGGACAGCGCGCCCGGCCCGCCCAGGTAGATGGCAATGGCCTCGGAGATCACCAGGGCCAACAGCGGCAGCAGGGCCTGCACGATCTGCCTGAACGGCTGGCCACGCCAGGACAGCGGCTCCAGGCTTGCGGGAAAGCTCAACAGAACGGGCAGCAACAGGGTCATGTGCATCAGCTCGCTGCTGAACCACATGGCCATCATGGGCTGCCAGGGCCAATGCATCAGCTGGTGCATGCCCACCGAGCCCAGCACGGCGCCGACCACGCTCACAAGCAGGCTGCACATCACCAGGTGCAGCACCGATGAGGGGGAGCGCATCTGCCGCACCCGCAGCGGCAGGCGCCGCATCATCACCCAGCCGCAGGCCACGGCTGCCAGATCGGCGAAAGTCAGCCACAGGGTCTGGTCAAGCGGGCTGCCCGACAACCATTCGGCCAACGCCATGGCCACGGCGGCCGCCGTCCAGCAGTGTCTATGGCTGTAGGCGGGGCTGCGCAGCATCCAGCCCAGGAGCAGGGCGTTGGACAGCCACAGAGATGACAGATGCCCCGGAGAGCGCAGGCCCAGCGCCACGGCCGAGCACAGAAACAGCACCCCGCCCAGCACAAAGCTGTCCCGCCAGGGCGTTGCAGCTTGTGAAATCCACGGATCTCCAGATACGGCGCGATATGACATATGTCTCCCCTGTGGAGACTGAATGGAGGCACCGGACACTGCGCGCGTTCGTCGGGCATGCCGGGCATGCCCTTGTCATGGGGAACGAGCGGTCCGGCGGGCAGCGGGAAATCGGAAAACCCTCCTTTGGCGTGCTGCGGCAAGCCGCGTAACTGCGGGCAGGCCATGCGTCGGAAGCCGACGGATGCGGGGTAACTTGAGTTCACAAAATTTACGCCTGCGGGGCCAATCTAGCGGAAATGCATGTATTTGCAAGTACTGATCCATCATGCGTGCTGCGCCTTCCCAAGCGGTTTGCCGTGTTCCGTCGAGCCCGGCCAGTACGGCCGCAGGCGGCAGCCCTACCCGCGGAGCAGCGTCGCCAAAGGAAGGATGGGATGCATGCTAAGTATTTATGCGAGGTCCCAGCCGGGTGACATGCAGCGGCGGAGCATCGGGGTGTGTCGGGGGATTTGTAATTAGTTACTTTTGTTTCTGATAGCCATTACTCTTGCCTGGTGGTGCCCATGTGCCGTCGCTGCTGGGCGATGCGGGATGGGGATGCACTCCAGATGCGGCGGTTTCGGATGAAACGAGGATCTTGTTGATGAAAGCGACGATTTGCAGCGCATAGAATTGCCGGATTGGTGGATATATCTGCCGAAATGTTGAACACGTCCGAGCCGCCGCCATAGGCTCTTGCCGTTGACGTCCAGGGAGCTGCATGGAATACCGTCTTGATGAAACCGACCGCCAACTGCTGCGCCTGCTGCAGACCAATGCGCGGGCTTCCACCGCGCATCTGGCCCGGCAGATGAATCTGGCGCGCACGACGGTGGTGGCCCGCATTGCCCGGCTGGAGCAGGAAGGCGTGATCGCCGGATACGGCGTTCGCCTGGGTGCGCGCGTGGAGCAGTCTGCGGTGCGCGCGTACTGCGGCATTCGCGTGCAGCCCAAGACGGCCACTTCAGTAATGCAGGCACTCAACCGTTTCACCGAGGTCGAGGAGGTCTCCGCCGTCAGCGGCCAGTACGACTACATGGTGTTCGTGCGCTGCGAGAGCAACGAAAAGCTCGACGCGCTGCTGGACCGCATAGGCCTGATCGACGGCATACAGCAGACCTATACCTCGGTGGTGCTCAGCCGCAAGATCGACCGGCGCATGACGGCGGCGCTGAGCCAGCTGGCTGAATCTGCCGCCTGAGTCTTCTGCCCGTGCCGGCCGATGGAGAGCCGGGTGGCTGTCCGCATCGACTGTCGGGCATCAGACATTTCCTAGTGAAACTGCCGGGTAGGCAGTGCCTTGCCTCGCTCCTATGCTGATGCGGGCCCCGTGGCAGACCGGGGCCTTTGTGTACGCATAACACCAGGAGACAAAGCATGCACCCAGCGCTTCGCAGTGGATGGAAACCCTTGTCATTGATAGCCCTGGCCGCCTTGGCGGCCTGCGGCGGTTCGGGAGACGGCTCCGGCAGCAAGTACAGCGCGGAGATCCGCCGCACGGAGATGGGCATTCCGCACATCAAGGCCAAGGACTGGACGGGCCTGGGCTATGGTGCGGGCTATGCCCAGGCGCAGGACAACCTGTGCACCATGGCCGACTCCTTCCTGACCTACCGCGGGGAGCGTTCGCGCCACTTCGGCGGCGATGCCCAGGCCGTCTATGACAGCACCATCGACCGGCCGCGCAACATCGATTCGGACTTCTTCTTCCGCCATGTCGTCTCCGATGACGCCGTGGCCGCCATGATCCAGGCCCAGCCCGACAAGCTCAAGCAACTGGTCGATGGCTTCGTGGCCGGCTACAACCGCGTGGTGCGCGAGACCCCGGCCGGGGCCAAGACCAATGCGGCCTGCGCGGGCCAGCCTTGGGTGCAGGCCATCACGGCCCAGGACATCTGGCGGCGCATGTATACGGCCAATCTTGCCGGCGGCTACAGCAATTTCGTGGCCCAGATCGCCAATGCCGTGCCGCCTGCAGCAGCTGCGGCGGCAACGGCCTCGGCCAAGCCGGCGAAGGGCCGGTCGGCCGCGACGCAGCTGGCCGCGCTCAAGCCGGGCCAGGTGGTGGCGCCATCATTGCAGGTGGGCGGCACCACGGGCATAGGCAGCAACATGTACGGCTTCGGCCAGCAGGCCACGGGCGGCAGCAGCGTGCTGTTCGGCAATCCGCACTGGTACTGGAAGGGGCCGGACCGCTTCTACCAATCGCAGCTCACGATTCCGGGCGAGATCGACGTCAGTGGCGCCAGCTTCCTGGGTATCCCGATGGTGCTGATCGGCTTCAACAACGACGTGGCCTGGAGCCACACCGTGTCCACGGCGCGGCGCTTCGGCCTGTTCATGTACCAGCTGGCGCCCAATGATCCGACCCGCTATGTGCGCGACGGCAAGACCGAGGCCATGCAGGCCAGCAGGATCACCGTGAGCGTGCGCAATGCCTCCGGCGGGCAGGACCAGGTCACGCGCACGCTGTACAAGACCGTGCACGGCCCCGTGGTCAACCTGGGCGCCATGGACCCGGCGCTGGGCTGGACCACGCAGAGCGTGTTCGCCATCCGCGACATCAACGCCTACAACTACCGCACTTTCCGCAACTGGCTGCGCTGGAACCAGGCCAAGTCGCTGGACGAGTTCATCCGCATCCAGAAGGAGGAGTCGGCCATTCCCTGGGTCAACACCGTCGCTGCGGGACGCGGCAACGCCCAGGTCTGGTATGCCGACATAGGCGCCGTGCCCAACGTGCCGCCCGCGCAGCTGCAGGCCTGCGCCACGCCGGCCTCGGCAGCCATCAACGCGGCGCTGCCCCAGGTGCCGGTGCTGGCCGGCGGCAGCAGCCAGTGCGACTGGGGCTCGGATGCGGATTCGGTGCAGGCCGGCGCCATCGGCCCGGCACGCATGCCCAGCCTGCTGCGTGGCGACTACGTGGGCAACATGAACGACAGCTACTGGCTGTCCAATGCCTCGGCACCGCTGACCGGCTATCCGGCCATCTTCGGCTCCACCTCTTCTGCCCAGAGCCTGCGCACGCGCCTGGGCCACACCATGGCGCTGCAGCGGCTGGCGGGCACGGACGGCTATCCGGGCAAGCTGGCCACCAGCGACATCGTTCGCCAGATGGTGCTGGACAGCCGTGTGTACAGCGCGCGTTTCAAGGACGAGGCATTGGCCCAGGTCTGTCCAGGCCCCGTGTCCTCGGCGGGTGAAACGGTGGACGTATCGGCTGCCTGCACGGCGCTGCAGGCCTGGGACGGCACGGGCACGGCGGCATCCAGGGGCTCCCATGTCTGGGACGAGTTCTGGAAGCGCGTGGCCAGCCAGATCAAATCGGCCGACCTGTATGCCGTGCCCTTCGATGCGGCCGACCCCGTCAACACGCCGCGCGGCATCAAGCCCACGGCCAAGGCGGCGCTGCAAAAGGCGTTCGCCGAAGCAGTGAAGGCCGTGCAGGCCAGCGGCTTTGCCATGGATGCGGTGCGTGGCACCGTGCTGTTCTCGCAGCGTGGCGGAGAGAAGACGGCGCTGTATGGCGGATGCGGCGAGGTGGGCTACTTCACCATCACCTGCTCGGAAAACAAGATAGAGCAGGGCGGCTACAGCATGGACGGGCAGCCGCACGGCAACAGCTACATGCAGGTGGTGAGCTTCCCGGCGGCCGGAGTGGAGGCCCATACCTTCCTGACCTTCTCGCTGTCGGACGATCCTGCCTCGGCCCACTATGCGGACTACACCAAGGCCTACGGTGCGCGCCAGTGGCTCAAGCTGCCGTTCACCGACAGCGCCATCCAGGCCAGCCCGGCCTACAAGACGCAGACCGTGAGCGAGTGACATCCGCTGTCCGGCGTGATGCAGTGCCCGCCTGAAGGGGCTGCATCTGGCATGCAATGCAAACGGGGGCCCAGGCCCCCGTTTCGCTTGACTGGTTGCCTGGCTCAATCCACCACGACGCGGGCCTGGCCCGCTTCCATGCGGCCGACGATGGCTGCATCGCCAAAGCCCTGTTCGGCAAACAGCGCAAGCACCTGGTCCGCCACATCGGGCGTGCACGATACGAGCAGGCCGCCCGAGGTCTGCGGATCGGTCAGCAGCGCGCGCTGGGCATCGGTGATGCCGGCGCCCAGCACCACCTGCGTGCCATATGAGGCCCAGTTGCGGCCCGAGGCGCCCGTAATGACGCCCTGCTCGGCAAAGCCCTGCACCGTGGGCAGCACGGGCAGGCTGCGGCTGTCGATGCGCGCCGTCAGGCCCGCGCCGCGTGCCAGTTCCAGGCCGTGGCCCAGCAGGCCGAAGCCCGTCACATCGGTCAGCGCGTGCACGCCGTCCATCTTGCCCAGCGCCGTGCCGGGGCGGTTGAGCAAGGTGGTTGCCTCCACCATGGCGCGGTAGCCGGCTTCGTCCAGCAGGTTCTTCTTGAGCGCGGCCGACAGAATGCCCACGCCCAGCGGCTTGCCCAGGATCAGCACATCGCCGGCCTTGGCGTCGGCGTTGCGTTTCATCTGGCGCGGGTTGACGATGCCGATGCCCACCAGGCCGTAGATGGGCTCGACCGAGTCGATGGAGTGGCCGCCGGCCAGCGGAATGCCGGCATCGCGGCAGACCGACTCGCCGCCTTCCAGGATCTTGGCAATGGTGTCGTGCGGCAGCACATTGATGGGCATGCCCACGATGGCCAGGGCCATCAGCGGCTGGCCGCCCATGGCGTAGATGTCGGACAGCGCATTCGTTGCGGCGATGCGGCCGAAGTCATACGGATCGTCCACGATGGGCATGAAGAAATCCGTGGTCGCCACGATGGCCTGCTCGTCGTTGATGCGGTAGACGGCGGCGTCGTCAGCGGTCTCCGTGCCCACCAGCAGGTCCGGGAAGAACTGCTTGGGCAGCGCGCTCTTGCCGATCAGCTCCGCCAGCAGGCCCGGCGCGATCTTGCAGCCGCAGCCGCCGCCATGGGACAGCGAGGTGAGTCGGGGAGCTTGGGAGGTGTCTGTGGTCATGGAGCAATCCGGCGAACGGGGGCGATCGCAGTAGTGGAAAAGAGTGCCTGCCGCCAGCGCGGCGGTGCGCCATATTATGGGCGGGCACGGCGTGCGGCCATGGTACAAGCGGGCATGTCCAAGTCTTTCGCTCATGACCGCGCATCCGTGGACTGCGATCCCGAGACGGTGGTCGGCGTGGAGCAGCGCGGCTTCAACGCCTGGCCAGCCCAGCGCACCGTGCTCTGCGGGGACTGGCTGCTGCGCGCCGCGCAGGGCCATACCAAGCGGGCCAACTCGGCCAATGCCCATCAGCCCGGCGCCCGCCTTGGCGCCTTGCTGGCGCAGATCGAAGCCTTCTACCAACGCCAGGGCCTGCCGCCCGTCTTCCGCCTCTCGCCCCTGGCCAGCCCCGAGGCCGATGCACAGCTGGCGCAGGCCGGCTACCTGCTGGCTGATCCTTCGCTCGTGATGCGCGCAGCCTTGGCGGACATGGCGCAGCCGGCGGACGGAAAAGGCTGGACCCTCGCCATGGATGCCCGGCCCGGTGCGGCCTGGCTGCAAGGCTTTGCCGAGGCCGGCGCCGTGCCGCCCCGGCACAGGCAGGCGCATCACCACATGCTGCAGTCCATTGCCTGGCCCGCCGCCTTTGCCACGCTGCGCGTCGGGGGCGAGGTGGCCGGGTTCGGCCTGGCCGTGCTGGAGCGCGGCTGCGTGGGCCTGTATGACATCGTCATCGCACCTGCAATGCGCGGGCGGGGGCTGGGCCGTGCGCTGGTGTGCGGCCTGCTGCACTGGGGACGGACGCAGGGGGCGCAATGGGCCGAGCTGCAGGTGCGGGCTCCCAACCGGGTGGCGCGCGGGCTGTATGAAAGCCTGGGCTTTCATCCGCTCTACGCCTATCACTACCGCCTGCCTGCCGTGGCGCCTTGATGTGCCGCAGCGACTAAGAAAGGATGATGACCCAGCGCGACACTCCGGGTGCTCCGAGGCGGGCGATATGTGAAAAAATGCTTCGATGCGCCGTCGTGGTGCAATGCATGGATTTCCCGTTCAAGGAGCCTTGGTTGGCTGTTCGCATAAATCGCTCACAGCGCTCGCAGCGCTCACTTCTCCCATCCCGCAGGTGGTGCATGGGTGGCAGGATCAAGGGCCTGCCGCCCGCCTGGGCCTGGGTGGCCGTGTGCCTGCTGGCGCTGCAAACGGGTTGGGTGGGGCTGGTGGGGCAGGCGCATGCCGAACCATCGGCCGACGAGCATGAGCTGGGCGTGACACGCACAGTCTTAGGCATCCTGGGCTACACGCGCTGGCCCACGGAAAGCGCGGTGCTGCGGCTGTGCGTGGTGGGCTCCACCGAATATGCCGATGATCTGCTCAATGGTGCCCCGCAGACCGTGGGCAGCCAGCGGCTGGAAGTCCGGCGCGTCGTGCTTTCCGATGCGCGCATCCTGGCCGAATGCGAAGGCATCTATGCCGGCCAGCTCGATGAAGCGGCCTGGCGCAAGCTCATGGAGCAACTGGCCGGACGGCCGCTGCTGACCATCAGCGAGCGGGGCGAGCTGTGCCGCATCGGCGCCATGTTCTGCCTGCGCCGCCGTGGCGAGGGCGCGGGCTTCGAGGTCAGCCTCGACTCCGTGGCACGCAGCGGCCTGCGCGTCAATCCCAAGGTGCTGCAGCTTGCGCGCCACAGGACGTTGCCATGAAGTTGTTCCTGTCCGGCAGCGCCTCCCTGCGCAACGTGATCCGCCGCGCGCACATGCGCATGGCGGCGGTGGCCATTGCGCTTGCGGGCGCGCTGCTGCTCATCGTCGGCGTGGCCACCCTGCGTCTTTACCTGTCCAACAACCTGCATCTGGTGGCACGTTCGCTGGCCTATACGGTCGAGGCATCGCTGGTCTTCGGTGACCGTGACGAGGCTGCCCGCGTGCTGGACCAATTGCTGCGCGGCGAAGGCGTGGCCCATGCCGAGGTTTTCGATGCCGAGCAGCGCCCGTTCGTGCAGTGGTCGGGCCATGGCGGCTCGGCGCTGTCCAGCGTGGGTGAGCTGCTGGCCATAGGCATAGGCCTGCCGCGCGCCGAGGCCGATGTGCGCCAGGATGGCCGCCTGGTCGGGAGCGTGCAGCTGTCCAGCGATGGCGTGGGCCTGGTCCGCTTTCTGGGCGCAGGCTTCATCGTGCTGGTGCTGTGCGTGGGCGTGAGCGGCTATGTGGGGCTGCGCCAATCGCGCCGCATGCTGCGCGACATTGCCGAACCGCTGCAGCAGTTGGCGCGCGTGGCGCACGCCGTGCGCCATGACCGGTCCATGGACCAGCGCGTGCCGCTGGCGCGCATTGCCGAACTGCGCGAGTTGGGAGACAACTTCAATGCCCTGCTGGCCGAGCTGCAGACACGCCACGAGCGGCTGCAGCAGCAAAACTCGGCCCTGGAGCGCCAGGCTTCGCGAGACAGCCTCACGGGGCTGGCCAACCGCCTGCATTTCGAGCAGCGCCTGCAGCAGGCGCTGGACAATGCGGCCGAAACCGGGCAGAAGCTGGCTGTGCTGTTTCTGGACAACGACCGCTTCAAGCAGGTCAACGACGCGTACGGCCATGCTGTGGGCGATGTGCTGCTCAAGGCCGTAGGCGCAAGACTGCGCTCGCAGGTGCGCGAGAGCGATCTGGTCGCGCGGCTGGGCGGCGATGAGTTCGCCATCCTGCTCTATCCCGTGGGCGGGGGCGGCGATGCGCAGATGGTGCGGGACAAGATAGAGGCCGCCATGCATGAGCCTTTGGTGGTCAGCGAAGGCGTGGTGCTGCAGCCTTCGGTCAGTGCGGGCGTGGCCCTTTTTCCCAAGCATGGCCAGAGCATGGAGACGCTGATGCGCCATGCCGACCAGGCCATGTACCAGGCCAAGGCCATGCGCCAGGCCGAACGAGTCACAGGAGGATGACATGTTGAAACGACGGAGCTGGACCCGGATGTGCGGCGCAGGTGCGGCCGCTGTGCTGGCCCTTGCGCTGGCGGGCTGCAAGGCGGCGCCCGAGGCGCCGCCCACGCCGCAGGGCCTGACCGAGCAGCAGCAGCAAGTGCTGCGCAGCCAGGGCTTTGCACAGGCGGAGCAGGGCTGGGAGCTGCAGATGTCGGGCAAGCTGCTGTTCGGCTTTGACTCGGCTGAAGTCGGCGCCCAGGCGCGCACCAAGGTGCTGGAACTGGGGCGGGCGCTCAAGGGCGTGGGCATAGAGCGGCTGCGCGTGGAAGGCCATACGGACGATCGCGGCAGCGATGCCTACAACATGCGCCTGTCGCTGCGCCGCGCCGAAGCCGTGGCCGATGTGCTGGCCGAAGCCGGCCTGGCGCGCCAGGATATCGAGGTCAAGGGCCTGGGCCGCGCCATGCCCGTGGTGCCCAGCGATGCGGCGGAGAACCGCCGCGTGGCCATCGTCGTGCCCTTGCAATAGCCGGAACCTGGCTGGGATCAGAGTCGGGGGATTGGCGGAAAGCAGCAGGAGTCGAACCTACCCAGGAGCGGCTGACGCCCCTGACCGGGTTTGAAGCCCGGGCGCACCACCGGGTGCGTATGCTTTCCTTCTGGATTGAAGCTCCCCCTGAGCGGCTTACGCCGCTTCCCCCTCTCTACCCGCTTCGCGGGGGAGGGGGACGACACCCTTGCTGCGGGGCGGCCCTTGCTCGGTGTCTCTCGCCCTGGGCCGCGCCGGTTGCTGGCGCCGTGGCGAAGCAAAGCTGGCCATTGTAGCGGCCCCTTGCCTCAAATTCTTGCTGTGGCGCCAGTGGTCCACTGCACATCGGGGCGCAGCAGGTGGGCGTCGCGCAGGCGGCGGGTGTAGCCGATGCGGTCGAAGAATTCGAGGATCTGGATGGCGCGCTTGCGGCCCAGGCCTGTGGCATCGCGAAAGGCGTGGGCCTGGATTTCGCCGTTGGGGGTGGCGGCGGCCAGTTCGCGCACCAGGGCGGCGAGTTCGTCCGTGCGGGCGGCGGAGTAGAACAGGTCCTTGGTCACCTGAAACAGCAGTCCCTGGCGCGCGAGTTTGCGCAGCAGCTGGCGCACGGTTTCCTCGCCGATGGCGTTGTCGCGTGCCAGGTCGCGCACCCAGGGCGGGTCGTAGCGGCCGGCTTCGATGGCCGGCAGCAGTTTCTGGGCGATCTGTGTTTCGCTGTCCGACAGCTGCACGCTGTGGCCGGGCAGGTGCAGCCAGGCGCCGCTGGAGGCCAGGCTGCCATCCTGCAGCAGCGTTTGCAGCAGGCCTTTCCACAGCGCGTCATGTCCTGCATGGACCAGGCCGGACAGTGCCATGCGGCGCAGGCGTGCCGCGTTCACGCCGGGCTCGTCGGGGTTTTTTTCGTGAAAGCGCGCCATGCTGTCCAGCACCTGGCCGCGCAGCTGCGTCCAGCGTGCGTCACCCAGCAACAGCGTGTCGCCCTCGGCCAGTGGAAGTCGGTGCAGCCGGTGCCCGCCGTTGTCCGTGGTCACGGATGCGCGGCCTGTCAGGCGCATGAGCTGCGACGTGGCAATGCCGTGCGCCGCGCCTTGCACCAGCGCGCTGGCGTCCCCGGTGGCAATCAGCGATTCCAGCGCCTGCAGATAGGCCGTGCGCTCGGGGCTGCGGCGCTTGCGTGCGGGAGCAAAGGGGTCGATGACGCTGCCGCCCGCAATCGTACGGTTGGCCTGGGCATTGCGCACGATGAGCCGGTCGCCGGGTTGGACATGTACGGGCATGTCCAGCACCAGTTGGACGATGGCCTGCTCGCCGGGACCCAGCGGCTGGTCCTGCAGCAGGGCCACGTGGGCCGTGCAGCGCGCCGTACCGATGTGCACATGCACAGGCGTCCATTGGGCCAGTGATGGCGCATCGGCCAGCAGTTGCAGGCGCACGTCGATCCGGTCGCTGGCCTGCAGCAGCCGTGCGTCGGCGATCCAGTCGCCGCGCGTGATGGCTTCCTTGGCAATGCCCGACAGGTTGAGCGCGCAGCGCTGTCCGGCCAGGCCCTGTTCGCTGGCCTGGTTCTGGGCATGCAGGCTGCGCACGCGCACCTCGGTGCCCGAGGCCGAGTGCACCAGCGTGTCGCCGACTTTCACCTGCCCGCCGAACACGGTGCCTGTGACCACGGTGCCCTGGCCCGGCAGCGTGAAGCTGCGGTCCACGGCCAGGCGGAACAGTCCGTCGCTGGCCCGCGCGGGAATGGACTGGGCACGCGCCATGAGGTGCTCGCGCAGCTGCGCCACGCCCGCGTCACCGGGCTGGGCGGCGGCGGTGGGAAAGACCGGGGCGCCGGCCAGCGCCGTGGGCGCCAGCAGGGACTCGATCTCGGCACGCACCTGCTGCAGGCGCTCGGGCGTGGCGCGGTCGGCCTTGGTCAGGGCCACGGTGGCTTCGCGCACGCCCAGCAGCTGCAGGATGTCCAGGTGCTCGCGCGTCTGCGGCATGACGCCGTCGTCGGCCGCCACCACCAGCAGGGCGTGGTCTATGCCCACGGCGCCTGCGGCCATGGTGTGCACGAATTTTTCGTGGCCGGGCACGTCGATGATGCCCAGTACCTCGCCATTGGGCAGCGGCGTGTAGGCATAGCCCAGCTCGATGGAGATGCCGCGCGCCTTCTCTTCCTTGAGGCGGTCGGTGTCCACGCCCGTGAGCGCGCGCACCAGGGTGGTCTTGCCGTGGTCGATGTGGCCGGCGGTGCCGATGATCATGCGTTCGTCCTCAGGCGATGTGCAGCAGCGGCAGCTGTTCGGTGAAGGCCGGCTCGTCGGCTGCCTCCAGGCAGCGCAGGTCCAGCCACAGCGCGTCGTCATGCAGCCGGCCGATGACGGGGCGGGGCAGGCCGCGCAGGCCCGCTTCAAGCCGGGTGAGCTGGCGGCCGGCCTGGCGACCGTCGGCCGGATGCAGGCGCAGGCCCCAGCTGGGCAGGTTCTCCACGGGCAGGGCGCCGCTGCCGATCTGACTGTTCATCTCGGCGGTTTCCACCACATAGCGGCTGCCCAGCGCCTGCTGCACCAGCGGCTGCAGCGCCTGCGCGCGGGCCTGCATGTCGGCCTGGGGGCGCGTGAACAGGCGCAGCGTGGTCAGGCGCTCGGCCAGCTTTTCGGGGTGCAGGTACAGGCGCAGCGTGGGCTCCAGCGCGGCCAGGGTGAGCTTGCTCACGCGCAGCGCGCGCTTGAGCGGGTGTTTCTTGATGCGGGCGATCAGGTCCTTGCGGCCCACGATCAGGCCGGCCTGCGGACCGCCCAGCAGCTTGTCGCCACTGAAGGTGACGATGTCGGCGCCCGACTCGATGGTCTCGCGCACCGTGACCTCGTAGGGCAGGCCCCATTCGCGCAGGTCGACCAGGGTGCCGCTGCCCAGGTCCACCACCATCTGCAGGCCGTGCGCATGGGCAATGGATGCCACCTCCGCGTCGCTCACGGCCTTGGTGAAGCCGGTGATGGCGTAGTTGCTGCAATGCACCTTCATGAGCAGGCCGGTGTGTTCGCCGACAGCGCCTTCGTAGTCGCGCGCATGGGTACGGTTGGTGGTGCCCACCTCGACCAGGGTGGCGCCCGCGCGCGTCATCACGTCGGGGATGCGGAAGGCCCCGCCGATCTCCACCAGCTCGCCGCGCGAGACGATGACCTCGCGCCCGGCCGCCAGCGTGGCCAGGGTCAGCAGCACGGCGGCGGCATTGTTGTTGACCACGGTGCAGGCCTCGGCGCCCGTGAGTTCGCAGACCAGGGATTCGATCAGGTCGTCGCGGTCGCCACGGCCGCCGTCCTCCAGGTCGTACTCCAGGTTGGCCGGCGCCGTCATGGCGGCCACCACGGCGTCCACGGCCTCCTGCGGCAGCAGGGCGCGGCCCAGGTTGGTGTGCAGCACCGTGCCCGTGAGGTTGAAGACCGTGCGCAGGCGGGGTGCAAAGCGCCGCGCCAGGCGCAGGCCGGCCGCCTGGATCACCTCAGTGATGCCGGGCGCGCCTGCATCGGGCTCGCCGGACCGCAGCCGCTCCTGCGCATCGGCCCGCATCTGTGCCAGTGTCTCGCGCACGGCCTGGGTGCAGGCATCAAGGCCGTGGCGCTCGCGCAGCGCGAGCATGTCGGCGCTCAGCAGCACCTTGTCCACGGCAGGCAGGCGCAGCGCGGGCGGGGTGGAGGAAGCGGCAGAGGTGGCGGCGGTATCGGTCATGGTGTGCGAAAGGGTCAGGCAGCAGGCGTGGCGGGGTCGATCAGCGCGTCGCCGGCCTCGTCCTGCTCCTCGGCAAAGGCCACGTAGAGCAGGGGATTGGCGCTGGCGCGCTGAAAGCGCGTCTCCTCGCCCATCAGCAGGTCCAGCATCAGCGAGGCCAGGTCGTCGGCCAGGGGCTCGGCCATGGGGTCCTTTTCCTGGTTGACCACCTTGCGGTAGCTGCCGCATTCCTCGCAGGTCTCGGCCAGCACGGTATCGCCTGCGCCATCGATGCCCTGGTACTCGACGCCCTTGGTCGACTCGCAGTGGGAGCACTTGACGCGCACCATGTGCCACTCCGTGCAGCAGGTGCCGCAGTGCAGGTAGCGATGGCCTGCGGCCTTGCCGCCAATGCGCAACACGCTGGCCACGGGCTCGCTGGCGCAGACGGGACAGATCGAGGCGGGATCGGTATAGGGCACGTCGCGTGCGTTCAGGCCGCTGGCGCGCGTGGCAAACACCACCTGCAGCGCAGCCATCACAAAGGGCGCCATGCCCACGTGGCGGGCCGCCACTTCCTTTTGCAGCAGCCGCTGCGCGATCTCGTCACGCCCGGCCGTGTCCAGCGCGCGCAGCTCCTGCAGCAGCGGCTGCAGCGGCGCTGGCAGGCCGTCGGCGCCCGACAGGGCATCGAGCATGCGGTCCAGCACGCCATGCCAGGCGGCATCGATATGGTCGGCGGCAGGCAGCAGCGGCATGGAATGCTCCTGCGCCCGCGCGATCAGCGCCGCATCGGGCTCGGCCAGCGTCAGCTGCCCGGCCGCCTTGGCCTGCGCGTCCACGATCTGCGCCACAAACCGCAGGTAGTCGGCAATCGGATTGCCCTCGGCCAGCTGCCGCAGCCGCGCCGCCCGCTCGACGAACAGCCCCGGCAACTGCGGCAGCAGCACGCGCGGAAAACTGGTGTGGTCCAGCGACTCGATATCGCCGGGTTGAAGAATGCGTTGCATTGGAATGTTCCAAAAAGACAATCGCCCAGCGTCCAGGGACGCCGGGCGGCTGGTGGCTTCAGGCGAAAGGCTAACACGGGGTTGCGCATTGTCCTTTGCCTATGAAACCGGCGTGCCCCAGATCAGGGGCACCGAGGAAGGGCCGCCCCGCACCGAGGGTGCCGTCCCCCCCGCGAAGCGAGAGGGGGAAGCGGCGCAGCCGCTCAGGGGGCTCAGTCGTTGTCTCCGGTCATCTTGCGATACCACCCCCGGTGGTGCTGCTTGGCCCAGGCCCGTGTCACCGTGCCGTACAGCATGGCGCGGATGGTGCCCCGGGTCCAGATGGCCGCGTACACGTGCATGATGATCAGGCCGATCATCCACACGCCCGCGATGGCGTGCACCACCGAGGCGGCGCGCACCACGTTGACGGGCAGCGTCCACCAGGCGCGCCACATGAGCGCGCCGGTCACGGTGATCGCCAGCATGCCGATGACCAGGCCCCAGAACAGCAGCTTCTGGCCGCCGTTGTACTTGCCCTGCTCGGGCATGTCGTGGTCGTCGCCGTCGATCATCTTGTTGACGTTCTTGAGCCACTCGATGTCGCGCGGCTCGACCACGTTCAGGCGCCAGAAGCGCAGCGCCATGATGATGAAGAACAGCGCCATCACCACCCCGATGTAGGGGTGCAGGATGCGTGTCCACGGCCCGCCGCCGAACAGCTGCGTGAGCGGGAAGAAGGCCGGGTGGAAGAACGCCAGGCCCGACAGCGCCAGCAGGATGAAGCAGATGCCGACCACCCAGTGGTTGGCACGCTCCGATGCGTTGTAGCGCACCAGGTCACGTGGGTTGCGTTTCATCGGCGGGCCTCCTTTTCAGCGGCTTCCTGGTCCTTGCGGTCCATTTCGTCTTCCAGTTCCTTGGACACGTCGTTCGGGCCCTTGGTGATGTAGTGGAACAGGCTGCCGACGGCAGCTGCGCCCAGCGCGGCCATGGCCAGCGGCTTGGCCACGCCCTTCCACAGGGACACCATGGGGCTGATCTTCGGGTCGTCGGGCAGGCCCTTGTACAGCGAAGGCTTGTCCGCGTGATGCAGCACGTACATCACATGGGTGCCGCCCACGCCCTGCGGGTCATACAGGCCCGCCTCGGCATAGCCGCGCCGCTTGAGGTCGCCGATGCGGTGCTCGGCCTGGTCCTTCATCGCCTCCTTGGTGCCGAACATGATGGCGCCCGTGGGGCAGGTCTTGACACAGGCAGGCTCCCGGCCGACGGCCACGCGGTCCGAGCACAGCGTGCACTTGTAGGCCTTGTGGTCCTTCTTGGAGATGCGCGGGATGTTGAACGGGCAGCCCGTGACGCAGTAGCCGCAGCCCACGCACTGGTCCTGCTGGAAGTCCACGATGCCGTTGCTGTACTGCACGATGGCGCCCGGCGAGGGGCAGGCCTTCAGGCAGCCCGGGTCCTCGCAGTGCATGCAGCCGTCCTTGCGGATCAGCCACTCCAGGTTGCCGGTCGCTTCGTTCTCGTACTCGGTAAAGCGCATGACGGTCCACGACTGATCGGTCAGATCGGTCGGGTTGTCATAGACGCCGGCCGCACAGGTTCCGATTTCGTCGCGCAGGTCGTTCCACTCCATGCAGGCGGTCTGGCAGGCCTTGCACCCGATGCACTTGGAGACATCGATGAGCTTGGCCACCTCACCGCTGTGCGTTTCGCGCGCACTGGGAGCAGGCGTCGTCGTCGCCGAGCGACGCTTGATATCGAGAGACATGGTTGATGACATCAGCTGCTCCTTAAACCTTTTCCACCTTCACGAGGAAGGTCTTGGATTCCGGGGTAAGGCTGTTGCCATCGCCCACCGATGCCGTCAGGTTGTTGGCCATGTAGCCCTTGCGGCCCGTCGACGAGAAGCCCCAGTGAATGGGCACGCCCACGTGGTGGATGGTCTTGCCATCGATCTTCATGGGCTTGATGCGCTTGGTCACCACGGCGGCGGCCTTGACGAAGCCGCGCTTGGAGCTGACCTTCACATGCTGGCCCGTCTCGATGCCCAGTTCCTTGGCCAGCGCCTCGCCGATTTCCACGAACTGCTCGGGCTGAACGATGTTGTTCAACTGAACGTGCTTGGTCCAATAGTGGAAGTGCTCGGTCAGGCGGTACGTCGTGCCCACATGCGGGAACTCGCTGGGCGAGCCTGCCGAATCCTTGGCGGAGTCGAAGATGCGGGCGGCCGGGTTGATGACAGCCAGCTTGTTGTCGGGATACATGGGGTTGTATCCCAGCGGGTTGTCGAAGGCCTCGTAGTGGGTGGGGAACGGTCCCTCGTTCATGCCCTTGCGGGCGAAGAAGCGCGCCACGCCCTCGGGGTTCATGATGAACGGATCGGTGGTCTCCGGCGGCATGGTCGGACCCATGTCGGGCACGTCGGCGCCGCCCCAGGTCTTGCCGTTCCAGCGGATCAGCGTGCGCTGGGGATTGAACGGCTGGCCGTTGCGGTCGCACGAGGCACGGTTGTAGAGCACGCGGCGGTTGGCCGGCCAGGCCCAGGCCCAGTTCAGCGTATTGCCTATGCCCGTAGGGTCGCTGTTGTCGCGTCGGGCCATCTGGTTGCCGGACGAGGTCCAGCAGCCAGCCCAGATCCAGCAGCCGCCCATCGTCGTGCCGTCGTCGCGCATCTCGCCGAAGCCGGCGAGCTGCTCGCCGGCCTTGCGGATGAGCTTGGTCGGGTCCTTGGGGTCGAACAGGTCCACCAGCGCGCGGCCGTTGTACTCCTTGGCGATCTCTTCCGAAGTCGGATGATCGGCATGGGCATACGGCCACCACAGCTTGGTGATCGGCTCGGGGAACTTGCCGCCGTCCTTCTCGTAGGCCTGCTTCAGGCGCAGGTGCAGGGCCGACATGATGGCGATGTCGGTCTTGGCTTCGCCCGGGGGCTCGGCCGCCTTCCAGTGCCACTGCAGCACGCGAGAGGAACTGACGACGGCGCCGTCTTCCTCGGCAAAGCAGGTCGTGGGCAGGCGGAACACCTCGGTCTGGATGGATGCCGAATCCACGTCGTTGAACTCGCCGTGGTTCTTCCAGAACTCCGACGTTTCGGTGACCAGCGGGTCCATGATCACCAGGAACTTCAGCTTCTTGAGGCCTTCGCGCACATTGTTGCTGTTCGCAAGAGCCGCCAGCGGGTTGAAGCCCTGGGCGATGTAGCCGTTGATCTTGCCCTGCGCCATCAGGTCGAACACCTGCAGCATGTCGTACTGCTTGTCCAGCTTGGGCAGGTAGTTGAAGGCCCAGTTGTTCTCGGCCGTGGCCGCCGGTCCCCACCAGGCCTTCATCAGGCTCACGTGGAACTTGGGCGTGTTCGACCAGTAGTTCATCTGGCCCGGGCGCATGGCCTTGGGCGTGCGCGCGTCGATGTACTTCTGGTAGTCCTGCTCGCCTTCGTTGGGCAGCGTCAGATAGCCTGGCAGCGAAGCCGACAGAATCCCCAGGTCCGTCAGGCCCTGGATGTTGGAGTGCCCGCGCAGCGCATTCATGCCGCCGCCGGCCACGCCGATGTTGCCCAGCAGCAGCTGCACCATGGCGCCCGTGCGCAGGATCTGCGCACCCGTGGTGTGCTGTGTCCAGCCCAGTGCGTACAGGATGGTTGCGGCACGGCCCGGCACTGCCGTCGAAGCCAGCTTCTCGCACACATGCAGGAATTTTTCCTTGGGCGTGCCGCAGGCGCTCTCCACCTTCTCGGGCGTATAGCTGGCGTAGTGGCGCTTGAGCCATTGGTACACGCAGCGCGGATGCTGCAGGCTGGCGTCCACCTTCACGTAGCCATCGGCGTCGAGTTCATAGTCCCAGCTGGACTTGTCGTACTTGCGGGTCTGCGGGTCGTAGCCCGAGAAGATGCCCTCGTCGAACGCAAACTCCTCCTTCACGATGTACGAGAAGTCGGTGTAGTTCCTCACGTACTCGTGATGGATCTTGTCATTCGTCAGCAGATAGTTGATCACGCCACCCAGGAACACGATGTCCGAGCCCGACCGGATGGGGGCGTAGAAATCGGCCACGGAGGCGGAGCGGTTGAAGCGCGGATCGACCACCATGAAGTGCGCACCGTTGTGCTCCTTCGCTTCGGTCACCCACTTGAAACCGCAGGGATGTGCTTCAGCGGCATTGCCGCCCATGATCAGGATAACGTCCGCGTTCTTGATGTCGACCCAATGGTTCGTCATCGCTCCACGGCCAAACGTCGGGGCAAGACCTGCCACCGTCGGGCCGTGTCAGACACGTGCTTGGTTATCGAGTGCGAGCAGGCCCCAGGAGCGGGCCACCTTGTGTGTGACGTAGCCGGCTTCGTTGCTGGAGGCCGAGGCGGCCAGCATGCCGGTGGTCAGCCAGCGGTTCACCGTCTGGCCCTTGTCGTTTTGCTCGACGAAGTTCGCGTCGCGGTCGTCCTTGAGCAGCTTGGTGATGCGGGTCAGCGCCTCATCCCAGGACATGCGCTTCCACTCGGTGGAGCCGGGCGCGCGGTACTCGGGATACTTCAGGCGGTGCGGGCTGTGGACGAAGTCCAGCAGCGATGCGCCCTTGGGGCACAGCGTTCCGCGGTTGACGGGGTGGTCGGGATCTCCCTCGACGTGGATCACCGACAGCTTGGCGTTCTTGACGCCATCGCTCAGCGAATACATCAGGATACCGCAGCCTACCGAACAGTAGGTGCAGGTCTGGCGGGTGACCGTGGTGGCGGCCAGCTTGAACTGGCGCACTTCAGCCAGGGCGGCCGTGGGCGAGAAGCCCATCAACGCCAGGCTGGATCCGGCCAGAGTCGAACCAGTCACTTTCATGAACTGGCGTCTGGAGAATTGGACCATGTGGGGTACCTTCTAATAGAAATTGACGCTTGTAAGCAAATTCTACGAGTGCACCCCGAAAACAATCCGGGAAATAACCCTTAATCCCGAGTCGGCCTGTGCGGCATTCATGCGCGGCCTCCCCGCTGCGCCTTGCTGCGCGGGGCTTGCCGGCCCGGTGTCCGGCTGATTCATCAGTTGAATTGATTATCTGGTTTGAAGGCTTCGGATATTTTGTTTTATATCAATCCGGTATTCATTGGCTGGCTGAATGGCGTCGATCAATCCAGTCTATTGGGTGAATGCGAACCATTTGCGTCGATTGAATTGCCGAATGGGGTTTTTGGCCTCCCCCGGGAGCGGAGGCCGGGGTGGATCAGCGTGCCGGCGGGCCTGGATCGCGCGGGGCATGCTTGAGGCCCAGATCATCCGACGTCTGATATTCAGCATGCGCCAAACCCGTCTTGTTCACCGATGGGTTCACCGTTTGGGCCATTTGGCGGCGCCTTTCCTCATCCTGCAGCTGCATGCGCGTGAACATGTCCCAGATTGCCATGAACAGCGCCGCGATCACGGGTCCTATCACAAAACCCGTCAGTCCGAAGAGAGCCATGCCGCCCAGTGTCGAGATCAGCACGATGTAGTCGGGCATCTTGGTGTCCTTGCCCACCAGCAGCGGGCGCAGCACGTTGTCCACCAGTCCGATCACCAGCACGCCGTAGGCGATCAGGATCAGGCCCTTGCCCATGTCACCGGTGGCCAGGAAGTAGATGGCCACCGGCGCCCAGATCAGGCCGGCGCCCACAGCGGGCAGCAGCGACAGGAAGGCCATCACCACGCCCCACAGCACGGGTCCCTGGATGCCCAGAATCCAGAAGATCAGCCCGCCCAGCGCGCCCTGGGCGGCCGCCACGGCCAGGTTGCCTTTGACGGTGGCGCGGATCACGGTGGTGAACTTGCTCGACAGCTCGGCCTTGTGGTCGGACTGCAGCGGGATGGCCATGCGGATGCGCTGTGTCAGGTCGCGGCCGTCACGCAGCAGGAAGAACAGCAGGTACAGCATCACGCAGAAGCCGACCAGAAACCCGAAGGTGTTCTGGCCTATGCCCAGCGCCTTGGTGGCGGCCAGCTTGGAGGCCTGCATGGCGATGCTGGACAGCTTGTCCTGCAGCTCGGCCAGCGAACCCAGGTGCAACCGCTCCAGCCAGGGTGTGACCCAGGAGGGCAGGGCGTCCATGATCTGTTGCACATAGGTGCCTGCATCCAGGTTGCCGCTGTTGACGCGCTCATAGATCAACGAGGCCTCGCGCACCAGCGAGGCGCCGATCAGCGCCAGCGGCAGGATGGCCACCACCAGGCACAGCAGCAGGGTGGACAGGGCGGCGAGATTGGTGCGCCGTGGCATGCGCGCCAGCAGGCGCCGGTGCAGCGGCGAAAACAGGATGGCGAGGGCGACGCCCCAGAAGATGGCCCCCATGAACTCCCAGAGCACGGCACCGAAGCCTATGGTTGCCGCAATCAGCAGCAGCATGAAAGTGCGTTTGTGTAGGGGCAGCAGGTTCATCTGGCGGTCCGTTCGGAAGATGCGCCAATGTACGCGACTGCGGGAACTCCCGGAGAGTTCAGGTAATCACTTGGTAACTGCCCTGCTGCGATGTTTGAACGGTGGCACAATGGCGGTCGCAACCAGGCCCTTCCCCAGCCACAGTCGCATCCGCCAATCGGTACAGCCGTGTCGCGGAAGGTTCCACAAACCAGCTAATGCCTCCCTCAGGGAGGCTGAGGTCAGCGCAATATGAGCGATCAGACGTCGGTCTACCAAGCCTACCAAGGCAATACCTACCTCTTCGGCGGCAATGCCCCCTACGTCGAAGAAATGTACGAAAACTACCTGGCCAATCCCGGTAGCGTGCCGGATTCCTGGCGCGAGTACTTTGATGCACTGCAACATGTGCCCGCAGTCGATGGCACCGACGCCAAGGACGTTCCGCACCAGCCCGTCATCAACGCTTTCGCCGAGCGCGCCAAGCAAGGCGGCACCAAGGTGGTCGTGGCTTCCGGCGCCGACTCCGAGCTGGGCCGCAAGCGCACCGCCGTCCAGCAACTGATCGCCGCCTACCGCAATGTCGGCGCACGCTGGGCCGATCTGGACCCCCTCAAGCGCACCGAGCGCCCCGAAATTCCCGAGCTGGAGCCGTCGTTCTACGGCTTCACCGATGCCGACCAGGAAACGGTGTTCAACACGAGCAACACCTTCTTCGGCAAGGAAAGCATGTCCCTGCGCGAGCTGATGAACGCTCTGCGCGAAACCTACTGCGGCACCATCGGCTCCGAGTACATGTATGCCACGGACCAGACGCAAAAGCGCTGGTGGCAGCAAAAGCTGGAAACCAGCCGTACCAAGCCCAGCTTTGATGCCAGCCGGAAAAAGCGCATCCTCGACCGCCTGACGGCTGCCGAAGGCCTGGAACGCTACCTGCACACCAAGTACGTCGGCCAAAAGCGCTTCTCGCTGGAAGGTGGCGAGAGCTTCATCGTCGCCATGGACGAGCTGATCAACGCTGCCGGCCAGAAGGGCGTGCAGGAAGTCGTGATCGGCATGGCCCACCGCGGCCGCCTGAACGTGCTGGTCAACACCCTGGGCAAGATGCCCAAGGACCTGTTCGCCGAGTTCGACCACACCGCCCCCGAGGACCTGCCCGCCGGTGACGTGAAGTACCACCAGGGCTTCAGCTCCGACGTCTCCACCGCAGGCGGCCCCGTCCACCTGTCGCTGGCCTTCAACCCCTCGCACCTGGAAATCGTCAACCCCGTGGTCGAAGGTTCGGTGCGCTCGCGCATGGACCGCCGCGACGACCCGCACGGCAAGCAGGTGCTGCCCGTGCTGGTGCACGGCGATGCAGCCTTCGCCGGCCAGGGCGTGAACCAGGAAACCCTGGCGCTGGCCCAGACCCGTGGCTACACCACGGGCGGCACGGTGCACATCATCATCAACAACCAGATCGGCTTCACCACCTCCGATCCGCGCGACACCCGCTCCACGCTGTACTGCACCGACATCGTCAAGATGATCGAGTCGCCCGTGCTGCACGTCAACGGCGATGATCCGGAAGCCGTGGCGCTGGCCGTGCAGCTGGCCCTGGAGTTCCGCATGGAATTCTCCAAGGACGTGGTCGTGGACATCGTCTGCTTCCGCAAGCTGGGCCACAACGAGCAGGACACCCCCGCGCTGACCCAGCCGCTGATGTACAAGAAGATCGGCGCCCACCCTGGCACGCGCAAGCTGTACGCCGACAAGCTGGCCGCACAGGGCCTGGGCGAATCGCTGGGCGACGACATGGCCAAGGCCTACCGCGCCGCCATGGACGAAGGCCGCCACACCGTGGACCCGGTGCTGACCAACTTCAAGAGCAAGTACGCCGTGGACTGGAGCCCGTTCCTGGGCAAGACCTGGACGGACGCCGGCGACACCGCCATCCCGCTGACGGAATGGAAGCGCCTGGCCGAACGCATCACCACCATCCCCGAGACCGTGACGCCGCACGCGCTGGTCAAGAAGGTCTATGACGACCGCGCAGCCATGGGCCGCGGCGAAGTCAACGTGGACTGGGGCATGGGCGAGCACATGGCCTTCGCATCGCTGGTCGCATCGGGCTACCCCGTGCGCCTGTCGGGCGAGGACTGCGGCCGCGGCACCTTCACGCACCGCCACTCGGTCATCCATGACCAAAAGCGCGAGAAGTGGAGCGAAGGCACCTACATCCCGCTGCAGAACGTGGCCGACAGCCAGGCTCCGTTCACCGTCATCGACTCCATCCTGTCCGAAGAAGCCGTGCTGGGCTTCGAGTACGGCTATGCGTCGAACGACCCCAACACCCTGGTGATCTGGGAAGCCCAGTTCGGCGATTTCGCCAACGGCGCCCAGGTCGTGATCGACCAGTTCATCGCCTCCGGTGAAGTCAAGTGGGGCCGCATCAACGGCCTGACGCTGATGCTGCCGCACGGCTACGAAGGCCAGGGCCCCGAGCACAGCTCGGCCCGCCTGGAGCGCTTCATGCAACTGGCCGCCGACGCCAACATGCAGATCGTGCAGCCGACCACGGCCAGCCAGATCTTCCACGTGCTGCGCCGCCAGATGGTGCGCCCGCTGCGCAAGCCGCTGGTCATCATGACCCCCAAGTCGCTGCTGCGCAACAAGGACGCCACCTCGCCGCTGTCCGAGTTCACCAGCGGCGGTTTCCAGACCGTGATCCCCGAGCAGGACGAAGCCGTCGTGAAGAACGCGGCCAAGGTCAAGCGCGTGATCGCATGCTCCGGCAAGGTGTACTACGACCTGGTCAAGAAGCGCACCGAGAAGGAAAGCAAGGACGTCGCCATCATCCGCGTCGAGCAGCTGTACCCCTTCCCGCACAAGGCTTTCGCCGCTGAACTGAAGAAGTTCGGCAACGCCACCGACATCGTCTGGTGCCAGGACGAGCCGCAGAACCAGGGCGCCTGGTTCTTCGTGCAGCACTACATCCACGAGAACATGCTCGATGGCCAGAAGCTGGGCTACTCCGGCCGCGCTGCCTCGGCATCGCCCGCCGTGGGTTACGCCCACCTGCACCAGGAGCAGCAAAAGGCCCTGGTGGAAGGCGCGTTCTCCAAGCTCAAGGGTTTTGTCCTGAACAAGTAAGGCAGCCCCCACCCGCTACGTATCAGTACAGAACACTTTTGGAAAGAATCACAAATGGCTATCGTTGAAGTCAAAGTTCCCCAGCTGTCCGAGTCCATCGCTGAGGCCACCATGCTGACCTGGAAGAAGAAGGCCGGCGAGGCGGTTGCAGTCGATGAGATCCTCATCGAGATCGAAACCGACAAGGTCGTGCTCGAAGTGCCCGCGCCCGCCGCTGGCGTGCTGGCCGAGATCGTGCAAGGTGACGGCGCCACCGTGGTGGCCGAGCAACTGATCGCCAAGATCGACACCGAAGGCGTGGCCGGTGTGGCCGCTGCCGCTCCTGCAGCCGCCCCCGCCGCTGCAGCCGCTCCCGCTGCAGCGCCCGCAGCCGCGGCCGCCACCGGTGGCAGCAAGGGTGATGTCGCCATGCCCGCCGCTGCCAAGCTGCTGGCCGAAAACAACCTGTCGGCCGCCGGCGTGGCTGGCTCCGGCAAGGATGGCCGCGTGACCAAGGGTGACGCGCTGGCCGCCATTAAGGGCGGCGTGCAGTCCACCGCTGCCGTCATTCCCACCGGCGTGCCCACCAAGGCGCTGCCCCAGGTGTCGGCTCCGTCCGCCAAGGAAGACCTCAGCGGCCGTCCCGAGCAGCGCGTGCCCATGAGCCGCCTGCGTGCCCGCGTGGCCGAGCGTCTGCTGCAGTCGCAGTCCACCAACGCCATCCTGACCACGTTCAATGAAGTGAACATGGCCCCGGTGATGGATCTGCGCAAGAAGTTCCAGGACGCCTTCACCAAGGAACACGGCACCAAGCTGGGCTTCATGTCCTTCTTCGTCAAGGCGGCCGTGCACGCCCTGAAGAAGTACCCGGTGCTCAACGCATCCGTGGACGGCAACGACATCGTCTACCACGGCTACTTCGACATCGGTATCGCCGTGGGTTCGCCCCGTGGCCTGGTGGTGCCCATCCTGCGCAATGCAGACCAGATGAGCTTCGCCGACATCGAAAAGAAGATTGCCGAATTCGGCAAGAAGGCTGCCGAAGGCAAGCTGGGCATTGAAGAAATGACCGGCGGCACCTTCTCCATCTCCAATGGCGGCACCTTCGGCTCGATGATGTCCACCCCCATCATCAACCCGCCCCAGTCGGCCATCCTGGGCGTGCACGCCACCAAGGACCGTGCCATGGTCGAGAACGGCCAGGTCGTGGTGCGCCCGATGAACTATCTGGCCATGTCCTATGACCACCGCATCATCGACGGCCGCGAAGCCGTGCTGGGCCTGGTGGCCATGAAGGACGCGCTGGAAGATCCTTCGCGCCTGCTGTTCGACCTGTAATTCCACAGGGTTCGACACGACGAAAACCCACCCTTGGCCGCGCGCCCTGCGGTGGGTTTTTTCATGCATCACAGACAAGAGATTCCTGAAATGAGCAAGCAATTCGACGTCATCGTCATCGGCGCGGGCCCTGGCGGCTACATCGCCGCCATCCGTGCCGCACAACTGGGCTTCAATGTGGCCTGTATCGACGAGTGGAAGAACGCCGCCGGCGGCGCCGCTCCGGGCGGCACCTGCACCAACGTGGGCTGCATTCCCTCCAAGGCCCTGCTGCAGTCGTCCGAGCACTTCGAGCATGCCAACCTGCACTTTGCCGACCATGGCATCTCCACCGGCAAGGTCGAGATGGACGTGGCCAAGATGATCGCCCGCAAGGATGCGGTCGTGAAGCAGAACAACGACGGCATCCTGTACCTGTTCAAGAAGAACAAGGTCACGTTCTTCCACGGCCGTGGTTCCTTCGTCAAGGCCGTCGAAGGCGGCTACGAGATCAAGGTCGCCGGCAAGGAAGAGGAAGTGCTGACGGGCAAGCAGATCGTGGTGGCCACCGGCTCCAACGCCCGCGCTCTGCCCGGCGTGCCCTTCGATGAAGAGAACATCCTGTCCAACGACGGCGCCCTGCGCCTGGGCAAGGCCCCCAAGAAGCTGGCCCTGATCGGCGCCGGCGTGATCGGCCTGGAAATGGGCTCGGTCTGGCGCCGTCTTGGCACCGAAGTCATCGTGCTCGAAGGCATGGACAAGTTCCTGCCCGCCGTGGACGAGCAGATCGCCAAGGAAGCCAAGAAGGCCTTCGACAAGCAGGGCCTGAAGATCGAGCTGGGCGTGAAGATCGGCGAAGTCAAGTCCGGCAAGAAGGGCGTGTCCATCGCCTACACCAACGCCAAGGGTGAAGCCCAGGCGCTGGAGGCTGACAAGCTCATCATCTCCATTGGCCGTACGGCCAACACCGCCGGCCTCAATGCCGAGGCGGTGGGCCTGGCCCTGGACGAGCGCGGCTGCATCGTGGTCGATGACGACTGCAAGACCAGCCTGCCCGGCGTCTGGGCCGTGGGCGACGTGGTGCGCGGCCCGATGCTGGCGCACAAGGCCGAGGAAGAGGCCGTGGCCGTGGCCGAGCGCATCGCCGGCCAGCATGGCCATGTGAACTTCGGCACCATCCCCTGGGTGATCTACACCAGCCCCGAAATCGCCTGGGTGGGCCGCACCGAGCAGCAACTGAAGGAGCAGGGCGTCAAGTACAAGGCCGGCAGCTTCCCCTTCCTGGCCAACGGCCGTGCGCGCGCCCTGGGCGACACCACCGGCATGGTCAAGTTCCTGGCCGATGCCGAAACCGACGAGATCCTGGGCGTGCACATGGTCGGCCCCATGGTCTCGGAGCTGATCTCCGAAGCCGTGGTTGCCATGGAGTTCAAGGCATCGAGCGAAGACATCGCCCGCATCTGCCATGCCCACCCCTCGCTGTCCGAAGCCACCAAGGAGGCTGCCCTGGCAGTCGACAAGCGTACTCTGAACTTCTGAGTGCCAGGCTAGCCATCTAGCCAATCCGAGACCTGAAAGCGCTTGCTCTGCAAGCGCTTTCAGCTTCTGAATACATAGCAAATGGTTGATGCTGCATGAGCGTTTCAGTGCGAGAGGCCTACGAGGCCGAACTGGTAGCCAAGGGCTTTCACAGTGATCCTGCGCAACTGCGCGCCGTCGAGGCGCTGCAGCGCTGTGCCGACGACTGGACGGTCTACCGCCAGCGCCGCTCCAATGCCTTCAAGAAGCTCATCAACCATCCCGAGATTCCCCGTGGCGTCTACATGTACGGCGGGGTGGGGCGCGGCAAGAGCTTTCTCATGGATTGCTTCTTCAATGCCGTGCCGCTCAGGCGCAAGGTGCGCCTGCATTTCCATGAATTCATGCGCGAGGTCCACCGTGAACTCGCCGTGCTGCAGGGCACCCAGAACCCGCTGGACGTGCTGGGTGCGCGCATCTCCAAGAAGTACAAGCTGATCTGCTTCGATGAATTCCACGTGGCCGACATCACGGACGCGATGATCCTGCACCGGCTGCTGGTGTCGCTGTTCGCCAACGGCGTGGGCTTTGTCACCACCTCCAACTTCAAGCCCGACGAGCTGTACCCGGGCGGCCTGCACCGCGACCGCATCCTGCCGGCCATCGACCTGCTCAACGAGCGCATGGAAGTCGTCAACGTGGACAACGGCACGGACTACCGCCGCCGCACGCTGGAAAACGCCAGGCTCTACCACACGCCGCTGGGCGCCGAGGCCGATGCGGCCATGACCGAGACCTTCGACAAGCTGGCCGAGGTCAAGGACGAGGACCCGGTGCTGCACATCGAGGCGCGCGAGATCCGTGCGCGCCGCCGCGCCGGTGGCGTGGTCTGGTTCGACTTCCGCGAGCTGTGCGGCGGCCCGCGCTCGCAGAACGACTACCTGGAGATCGCAAGCCAGTTCCACACCGTGCTGCTGTCCGACGTGCCCTATATGCCGGTCAACATGGCGTCGCCCGCGCGGCGCTTCACCTGGCTGGTGGACGTGCTGTACGACCGCAGGGTCAAGCTGGTCATCTCGGCCGCCGTGCCGCCCGAGCAGCTTTACACTGAGGGCCCGCTGGCCCATGAGTTCCCCCGCACCGTCTCGCGCCTGAACGAGATGCAGTCCAAGGAATTCCTGGCGCTGGAGCGCCGCGTGGTGGATACCAGCCTGACCTGAGGCAGGTGGCCGCGCCTGGCGTCGTTTGCCGGACCTGTACATGCTGAAACTGCCCACCTCTGCTTTTGCCCTTGTGAAGAAACTGCCCGTTCCTTTGGGCGCCGCGCTGGCCTGCCTGGCCTTGGCGGGCCCGGCCGTGGCGGCCGATGCCGCGCGGGAGCCTGGCCAGGCGGCCAGGCAGGCCCAGGCCGAACGCAAGGCCGCGCGTGCCGACATCGCAGCCCAGCGCGCCGTCATCGAGCGCCGGCGCACGGCCCTGGAGTCCGAGTGCTACCAGCGCTTTGCCGTGGAAGACTGCCTCAAGCAGGCGCGCGAAGAGGCCCGTGAGCAGGATCGTCCGCTGCGCGAACGCGAGCTTCAGATCAACGACGAGGAGCGCAAGGAGCGCGCCGTCCAGCGCCTGGAAGACATCGAGGCCAAGAAGGCGCAGAAGGCAGCCTCCACCATGGAGGCCAAGGAACGGCCGCCGGCCGTGCAACGCGATACCCAGGCCCTGCGCGCGCAGCGCGCCCAGGAGGCGCAGCAGCGCGCCGCCCAGCAGGCCAGCCACCAGCGCGAACGGCAGGCCCAGATGGAGCAGCGCCAGTCCGCCCAGGAGCAGGAGCGGCGCGCGGCATCGCGTGCGCAGTTCGAAGCCAAGCAGAAGGAAGCGGCCGAGCGCAAAGCCCGTGCCGCCGAAGCGGCCCGCGAGCGCGGTCCCCAGGCTGCGCCGCTGCCGGCGCCGCCTGCTCCCTGATCCTTTTTTTCTCTGCCACGCGCCAACAGGCCAACCGGGTGGGGGCTGGCGTGAGGGCCTGGATGCTCCAACCCCGGTTCAAGCCGTCTGGGCCGACTCCAGCGCCTCGAGCTTGAGCACCACCAAGGACAGGTTGTCGCCCCCGCCCTGGGCGCGCACGCGGGCCTTGTCGATGAGGAACTCCGTGGCCTCGCGCGGGGTGAGCGCGTTGAGCACGGTGCCCAGTTCCTCGGCCGTGTAGTAGTGCCAGACGCCATCGCTGCAGGCCATGAGGGTGGTGCCCGGATACACGCGCTCGATCACGTGGTGGCTCATGGGCGGTTCGGCCTCGGTGCCCAGGCAGCCCAGCAGGATGTTGGACTTGGGGTGCACATGGGCCTCGAATTCGGTGAGCTCTCCCCGGTCCACCAGCGACTGCACATAGGAATGGTCCTTGGTGCGGTGGACCATGGTCGCGTCCTGGTAGTGGTAGATGCGCGAATCGCCCGAATGCACCCAGTGGCAGCGGCCCTGGGGCAGCAGGACGAAGGCAGCGATGGTGCTGTGCGGCTCCTGCTCGGCCGAAATGGCGGTCAGACGGATCACCGTGTGCGACTCGCGCACGATGCTCTCCAGCAGCGCTGTGCAGTCCTCCTTGCCCGGCTCGAAGCGCTCGAACAGCTGGCGCGCCGTGAGCATGACCTGGTCGGAGGCCTTGCGCCCGCCGCTGCGCCCGCCCATGCCGTCGGCCAGAACGCCCAGCAGGCAGCCGTGGACATACGGGTGGGCCATGAGCATCACCTGGTCTTGCTGGTATTGCCTGTCACCGCGATGGATGCCTGTGGCGGCTTGGAGTCGGTACGCTGGCTGCATGGTCTCTGGTTTGGTGGGCTCTTGGGGCGGTGGATGGGCACACCAGTGGCATGGCGCATATTATCGGAGCGCTGCCCCCGGTGCCGGCTCGCCCGGCTCCCGTGGCGCTGTCTTTTTCAACAACCGGACCTGTCCTGTGCATTCCCTGACCGCCGCCGTGCAGGCGGCCTTCGCCCCGCAAGGCCTGCTGTCGCGCGCCGAGGCGCAGTTCCTGCCGCGTGAAGGCCAGACCCGCATGGCCCTGGCCGTGGCCCAGGCCATCGAAGAGCGCCAGACCCTGGTCGTGGAGGCCGGCACGGGCGTGGGCAAGACCTATGCCTATCTGGTGCCGGCCCTGCTCAGCGGCCAGCGCGTGCTGGTGTCCACGGCCACGCGTGCGCTGCAGGACCAATTGTTCGCACGGGATCTGCCGCGTCTGGTGGCCGCCCTGGGCATGCCGCTGCGCATGGCGCGCCTCAAGGGGCGCAGCGCCTACCTGTGCCTGGAGCGGCTGGAGCGCGTGCGCCAGGGCCGCACGGCGCCGCAGGACCCGCAGGTGCTGCGCAGCGTGGCCCTGGTCGAGCGCTGGGCGCGCACCACGCGCACAGGTGACCTGGGCGAGCTGCCCGCGCTGGACGAGCGCTCGCCCGCGCTGCCCCTGGTCACCTCCACGCGCGACAACTGCCTGGGCTCGGACTGCCCGCATTGGCAGGACTGCCATGTCAACGTGGCCCGCCGCACCGCGCTGGACGCCGACGTGGTGGTCATCAACCACCATCTGATGTTTGCCGACCTCGACGTGCGCGATTCGGGTGTGGCCCAACTGCTGCCCAGCGCGGGCGTGGTGGTGGTGGACGAGGCCCACCAGCTCAACGACACCGGCGTGCAGTTCGCTGGCCTGAGCCTGTCGGGCCAGCAATTGACGGGCTATGCCCGCGATGTGCTGCGCGCCGGCCAGGAACTGGCACGCGGCATGGCCGACTGGATGATGCTCTCGGCGCGTGTGGAGCAGGCACTGCGCGAGCTGCGCCTGGCCGCAGGCAAGCCCCCTGTGGGCGGACGTCTGTCCTGGCAGGGCGTGACGCCGCAGGGACTGGACGCCCAGAGCTGGCGCACGGCCCTGGTCACGCTGGGGCGCAGCCTGCGGGCGCTGGTGGAGCCGCTGGTGCAATTGCAGGTCAGCGATCCCGAACTGCGCAGGCTGCTCGAGCGCGGCAGCGAACTGCTGCGGCGCCTGGCCACCTTCGCGGCGGCGGCCGTGCAAGACACGGTGCGCTGGCTGGAATTGGGCAGCCAGCAGATGCGCATGCTGGAGTCTCCGCTGACCATTGCACACATCATGCGCACGCGGCTGCTGGGTCCGACGCAAGCGCAAGAGCAAGAGCAAGAGCAAGAGCAAGAGCATCAGGAAGGAAGCGGGCAAGACGCCGAGCCGCAGGAAAACGCACCCACCGCCCCGTACGAGCCGCCAGCGGGCACCGCCTGGATCTTCACCTCTGCCACGCTGGGCGACGACGAGCGGCTGAGCTGGTTCACCGAGCCCTGCGGACTGCGAGAGGCCCAGGTGCTGCGCGTGGACAGCCCCTTCGACTATGCGCGGCAGGCGGCGCTTTATGTGCCGCGGCCTTTTGCCGAGGCAGGAAGCCCGGCCCACAGCGCCGAGGTGGCACGCCTGGCGCTGGATGCGGCCCAGCGCCTGGGCGGCCGCACCCTGGTGCTGACCACCACGCTGCGTGCCCTGCACGCCATAGGCGACACGCTGCAGCAGTCGCTGGGGCTGTTCGGTGAACTCGATGTGCTGGTCCAGGGGCAGGCGCCCAAGCTGACCTTGATCGAGCGCTTTGTTGCGGCAGGCGAAGGCAAGGGCGCCAGCGCGGGGCGCGGCTGCATTCTCGTGGCATCGGCCACTTTCTGGGAAGGGGTGGATCTGCCTGGCGATGCGCTGCAGCTGGTGGTCATCGACAAGCTGCCGTTTCCGCCGCCCGACGATCCGCTGGTCGAGGCGCGTTCGCGCAGTCTGGAATCCGTGGGCCGGCAGGCCTTTGCCGACTACATGCTGCCCGAGGCCGCGATGGCGCTCAAGCAGGGCGCCGGGCGCCTCATCCGGCGCGAGACGGATCGCGGCGTGCTTGTGGTCTGCGATCCCAGATTGACCGCCAAGGGTTATGGGCGGCGGCTGCGCGCTGCGCTGCCGCCCATGCGGACCCTGGAGGACGAGGCGGCCTTTGTTCAGGCCCTGCAGGCGCTGGCGCAGCCTGCGCCGCAGGTCACCACAGTTTCCACCACGACTTCTGCTTTGCCGTGACGTCCTTGTCGGCGTCCTGGCCGTACGAGGCGGTCAGCACGCGCTGCGCATCGTCACGCAGCTGGGTCATGCCCAGTGCATCGTATGAGTTCACCAGGATCTGCATGGCCTCGCGCACGGCGGGCACGCCCTGGTAGTCCTTGACGGCGGTCTGCGCACGTGCGATGGCGGCCACGTAGGCGCCGCGTCCGTAGTAGTAGCGGGCCACATGGACTTCGTACTGCGCCAGCGAGTTGACGATGTACTGCATGCGCAGCCGCGAGTCTTCGGCGTAGCGCGACTCGGGGAAGCGCGTCACCAGCTCGCGGAATGACTCGAAGGAGTCCTTGGCGGCCTTCTGGTCGCGCTCGGACAGATCCTGGCGCGACAGCCAGGAGAACATGCCCAGGTTGTCATTGAAGTTGACCAGGCCCTTGAGGTACAGGGCGTAGTCGGTGGCGGGGCTGGCCGGGTGCAGCTTCAGGAAGCGGTCCAGCGTGGCCGTGGCCTGGACCTTGTCGCCGCTCTTGTACTGGGCATAGGCCTTGTCGAGCTGGGCCTGCTGGGCCAGGGGCGTGCCGGCGGCACGGCCTTCGAGCTTCTCGAACAGCGGAACGGCCTTGTCGAACGCACCGGACGCGGCTTCGTCGCGCGCCTCGGTATAGATGCGGTCCGGGGTCCACTTGGCAGTAGGGTCTTGTTGCGTACTGGAGCAGGCTGTCAGGACGCCTGCGACCAGCACGGCGGGAACGATGGACAGGGGAATACGCTGCATGGTGGACGTTTCTCGGGCAATCGAAGGGCGGTGAGAGGGTTGGCGGGCAGGGACGCGGGCCGCGCTGAGGGGCCGCATGAAGCCTGATTTTCCCGCAACCGGGCCGAGGCATTGTAACGGCCTGCGATGCCCGCCCCGCAGGCGGGGGCGGCGGCAAAGGCATGGCCGCGAACGGGTCCCGGCATTGCGGAGCTTTCTACAATGGCGCCCATATGTTTGTCCATTTGCGCCTGCACACCGAATTTTCCGTCGTGGACGGAACCAACCGCATCAACGCCATCGTCAAGGCCGCCGCCGAGGATGGGCAGGTCGCACTGGCCGTCACAGACTTCAACAACCTGTTTGGCGGCGTCAAGTTCTATCGCGAAGGCCGGGCCAAGGGCGTCAAGCCCGTGCTGGGCGCGGAAATCCAGATCGAGGGCGAAAACGGCGCCGCGATCTCGCGCATCATCGTGCTGGTGCAAAGCCCGCTGGGCTACCACAACCTGTCCGAGCTGCTGGCCCGGGGCTGGACCCGCAATGTGGTCAAGGGCCAGGCCGTGCACACATGGGCCTGGCTGCAGGAGCTGGGCGAAGGTCTGATCGTGCTGGCCGGCGCCCAGGCCGGCCCGGTGGGCCAGGCACTGATGCGCGGTGACGAGGCCGGCGCAGCAGCCGTCGCCCAGCGGCTGGCGAGCATGTTCCCGCACCGCTTCTTCATCGAGCTGCAGCGCGCAGGCCGGCCTGACGACGAAGCCCATGTGCTGGCCGCCGTGCAACTGGCCGATCGCCTGAACCTGCCCGTGGTCGCCACGCACCCCATACAGTTCTTCGGCCCCGACGACTACGAAGCGCACGAGGCGCGCGTGTGCATCGCCGAGGGCGAGATCCTGGCCAACCCCAAGCGTGTGCGCCGCTTCACGCGCGACCAGCATTTCAAGACCGTCGCGCAGATGCAGGCGCTGTTCGCCGACATTCCCAGCGCCATCGCCAACACCGTGGAAATCGCGCGTCGCTGCAGCCTGACGCTGGTGCTGGGCAAGCCGCAGCTGCCCAACTTCCCCGTGCCCGAAGGCATGACCATGGACGAGTTCTTCCGCCAGGAGTCCTTTGCGGGACTGGAGGAGCGCCTGGTCCATCTCTATCCCGACCCCGCCAAGCGCGAGGCCCAGCGCGAACGCTATGTCGAGCGACTGGAGTTCGAGATCGGCACCATCCTCAAGATGGGCTTTCCGGGCTACTTCCTCATCGTGGGTGACTTCATCAAGTGGGCCAAGCTCAACGGCTGTCCCGTGGGTCCGGGCCGCGGATCGGGCGCCGGCTCGCTGGTGGCCTACGTGCTCAAGATCACGGACCTGGACCCGCTGGAATACAACCTGCTGTTCGAGCGTTTCCTCAATCCCGAGCGTGTGTCCATGCCCGACTTCGACGTGGACTTCTGCCAGGCCAACCGCGACCGCGTCATCGACTATGTGAAGCAGCTGTACGGCCGCGACGCCGTCAGCCAGATCGCCACCTTCGGCACCATGGCCGCGCGCGCGGCCATCCGCGACGTGGGCCGCGTGCTGGACATGAGCTACACCTTCTGCGATGGCATCTCCAAGCTCATTCCCAACAAGCCTGGCCTGCACGTCACGCTCAAGTACCCGCCCAACCCCAAGAAGGAGGGCGACAAGTACACCTACGCCATCGAGGCCGAGCCCATGTTGGCCGAGCGCATCGACAAAGAAGAAGACGTCAAGACACTGATTGAAATGGCCCAGAAGCTCGAAGGCATGACACGCAACATTGGCATGCACGCGGGCGGCGTGGTGATTGCCCCGGGCAAGCTGGCCGATTTCTGCCCGCTGTACCAGCAGCCGGGCAGCGACTCGGCCGTGGCCATGTACGACAAGGACGATGTGGAGGCCGTGGGCCTGGTGAAGTTCGACTTTCTGGGCCTGGCCACGCTGACCATCCTGGAGATTGCGCGCGAGTTCATCATCAAGCGCCACAAGGGCCAGGAGAACTTCGCATTCGAGAACATCCCGCTGGACGATGCGCGCACCTACCAGCTGTTTTCCGAGGGCAAGACCGAGGCCGTGTTCCAGTTTGAATCGCGCGGCATGCAGGGCATGTTGCGCGACGCCAAGCCCAGCCGGCTGGAAGACCTGATCGCCCTGAACGCCCTGTACCGCCCGGGACCCATGGACCTGATTCCCAGCTTCGTGGCGCGCAAGCACGGCAAGGAAGTGGTGGAGTATCCGCATCCGCTGGTCGAAAAGGTGCTGGCCGAAACCTACGGGATCATGGTCTACCAGGAGCAGGTGATGCAGACGGCCCAGGTGCTGGGCGGCTACTCGCTGGGCGGCGCCGACCTCTTGCGCCGTGCCATGGGCAAAAAGAAGGTCGAGGAAATGGTCATGCACCGCGGGATCTTCCGCGAGGGCGCGGCCAAGCAGGGCATCAGCGAGGAAAAGGCCGACGAGGTCTTCGACCTGATGGAGAAGTTCGCGGGCTACGGCTTCAACAAGTCGCACGCCGCCGCCTACTCGCTGCTGGCCTATCACACGGCCTGGCTGAAGGTGCACTACACGGCCGAGTTCTACTGCGGGAACATGACCGTGGAAATGGACAACACCGACAAGCTCAAGGTGCTGTACGAAGACGCGCTCAAGATGGGCATCAGCTTCGAGCCGCCGGATGTCAACCGCGGCATGTACCGCTTCGAGCCCGTCACCGACAAGGTCATACGCTATGGCCTGGGTGCCATCAAGGGCACGGGCCAGCAGGCCATCGAGGCCATCATCGCGGCCCGTGAAGGCCGCGGCGTGGGCCCGCGCGGCGCCGACAAGGGGCCGTTCAAGAGCCTGGCCGACTTCTGCGTGCGCGTGGACCGCACGCGCCTGAACAAGCGCACGCTGGAAGCCCTGATCAAGGGCGGTGCCTTCGATGCCATCGAACTGAACCGCGCGGCCCTGGTGGCCTCCATCGACCATGCCTTCGAGTTCGCCAACAAGACGCTGGCCAATGCCAACCAGGGCGGGCTGTTCGACATGATGGGCGAGGACGCCGTGGGCTCCAGCACCCAGGAGCCGCCCCTGGCCGATGCCTTGCCCTGGGGCGTGAAGGAGAGGCTGACCCAGGAAAAGACCGCCGTGGGCTTTTACCTGTCGGGCCATCTGTTCGACGAGGTCGAAAAGGAGGTGCGCCGCTTCGTGCGCACGCCGCTGGCCGAGCTGCGCGACAGCCGCGAGCCCCAGACCCTGGCCGGCATCATCAGCGACTTCCGCGCCATCAATGGCCAGCGCGGGCGGCTGGGCCTGTTCAAGATCGATGACGGCTCGGGCGTGATCGAGGCCTCGGTGGACGAGAACACGCTCAATACCTATCGCGATCTGCTCAAGGACGACGAATTCGTCGTCATCACCGGGCGCCTGCAGCTGGACCACTTCAGCGGTGGCCTGCGCATGAAGGCACAGCAGCTGTTCAACCTGGCCGATGCGCGCTGCCGCTTCGCGCGCTACCTGCAGGTCAGCGTGGGCGAGAAGATGCCCGACGTGGTCGGCCTGCTGCGCCAGTTTCCCGCCGTGGTGGAGCAGGGCGAGCATGGCGAGCTGCAGCGCGGCATGAAAGTGCGCCTGGGACTGGTCTGCGAGGACGAGCGCGGCTCGGCCAGCTGCGAGCTGGCCCTGGGCGACGGCAGCCGCTTCTATCCCAGCGACGCGGCCCTGGCCGCCTGGTATGCCCAGGCGGGCAGCGCCCAGGTCAAGGTGGTCTACGAATGACGCGCAAGGTGGCGCAGCGCCCGGTGGCGGCAAGCAGGCACTGCTTTGGTGCGTGCTGGCCAGCCCGGGCAGGCGCCGCGCTTGAATTCTTCAGGCACGCCTCGCATATCCCTTCCGGAAAACAGTGGCTCCGATGGCTAGAATGATTTTCATGGCAACCCAACCCCCTTCGACCCCTCCTGCCATTCCCACAGTGCGGCCCGTGTCCGATGACGACGGCGCCGTGGTGCTGGAGCGGCGGCGCCAGCGCGTGCAGCCGCCGCAGATGTACCAGGTCGTGATGCTCAACGATGACTTCACGCCCATGGAATTCGTCATCATCGTCCTGCAGGAACTCTTCGGCAAGGACCGCGAAACGGCCACCCAGATCATGCTCAAGATCCATCTCGACGGCCGCGGCGTCTGCGGCGTGTACTCGCGCGATGTGGCGGCCACCAAGGTCGAGCAGGTGCTGCAGGCCGCCCAGAAAGCGGGCCATCCGTTGCAGGCCATGTTCGAGCCTGTTGAATAAACCCGGGCCGCCCTGATTTATGGTTGCAGTCAATAATCCCCAGCAAGCGAAAAGGAGTCATCAATGATCGCCCAGGAACTGGAAGTCAGCTTGCACATGGCCTTTGTCGAAGCACGCCAGCAGCGCCACGAGTTCATCACCGTGGAACACCTGCTGCTGGCCCTGCTGGACAACCCCAGTGCAGCGGAAGTGCTGCGCGCCTGCTCAGCCAACATCGATGACCTGCGCTCGGCCCTGTCCAACTTCATCAAGGACAACACGCCCCAGGTCGCGGGCACCGACGAAGTGGACACGCAGCCCACGCTGGGTTTCCAGCGTGTGATTCAGCGCGCCATCATGCATGTGCAATCGACCGGCAACGGCAAGAAGGAAGTCACGGGCGCCAACGTGCTCGTGGCCATCTTCGGTGAAAAGGACTCGCATGCCGTCTACTACCTGCACCAGCAGGGCGTGACGCGCCTGGACGTGGTCAATTTCATCGCCCACGGCATCAAGAAGGGCGAGCCGCCCGAGCCTGCGAAGGCGGAGAACCCTGCGGAATCCGAAGAGGGTGCCGGTGGCGAACGCAACGAAAAGGCCTCGCCCCTGGAGCAGTTCACGCTGAACCTCAACCAGGCGGCCAAGGACGGCAAGATCGATCCGCTGATCGGGCGCGACTACGAGGTCGAGCGCACCATCCAGATCCTGTGCCGCCGCCGCAAGAACAACCCGCTGCTGGTCGGCGAGGCCGGCGTGGGCAAGACCGCGATCGCCGAAGGCCTGGCCTGGCGCATCACCGAAGGCAAGGTGCCCGAGGTGCTGACCGAGGCCGTGGTCTATTCGCTGGACATGGGCGCGCTGCTGGCAGGCACCAAGTACCGTGGCGATTTCGAGCAGCGCCTCAAGGGCGTGCTCAAGTCGCTGAAGGACAAGCCCAACGCCATCCTGTTCATCGACGAGATCCACACGCTGATCGGCGCGGGCGCCGCTTCGGGCGGCACGCTGGACGCGTCCAACCTGCTCAAGCCGGCGCTGTCCAGCGGCCAGCTCAAGTGCATCGGCGCCACCACGTTCACCGAGTACCGCGGCATCTTCGAGAAGGACGCGGCCCTGTCGCGGCGCTTCCAGAAGGTGGATGTGGTCGAGCCCACGGTGGCCGAGACCGTTGACATCCTCAAGGGCCTGAAGTCGCGCTTCGAGGAGCACCACAGCGTGCAGTACGCCGCCGCCGCCCTGCAGGCTGCGGCCGAGCTGTCGGCCAAGTACATCAATGACCGCCACCTGCCCGACAAGGCCATCGACGTGATCGACGAGGCCGGCGCCGCGCAGCGCATCATTCCGGTGGAGCAGCGCAAGCAGACCATCGACAAGGCCGAGATCGAGGCCATCGTGGCCAAGATCGCGCGCATTCCGCCTGCCAACGTGTCCAACGACGACCGCAGCAAGCTGCAGACGCTGGAGCGCGACCTCAAGAGCGTGGTCTTCGGCCAGGACAAGGCGCTTGAAGCGCTGGCCTCCTCGGTCAAGATGGCGCGCTCGGGCCTGGGCAAGCCGGACAAGCCGATCGGCTCCTTCCTGTTCTCGGGCCCCACCGGCGTGGGCAAGACGGAAGCGGCCAAGCAGCTGGCCTACATTTTGGGCGTGGACCTGATCCGCTTCGACATGTCGGAGTACATGGAGCGCCATGCCGTCAGCCGCCTGATCGGCGCGCCTCCGGGCTATGTGGGCTTTGACCAGGGCGGCCTGCTGACCGAGGCCGTGACCAAGAAGCCGCATTCGGTGCTGCTGCTCGACGAAATCGAGAAGGCGCATCCGGACATCTTCAACGTGCTGCTGCAGGTCATGGACCACGGCACGCTGACGGACAACAACGGGCGCAAGGCCGACTTCCGCAACGTGATCCTCATCATGACCACGAACGCGGGTGCAGAGACCATCAACAAGGCCTCGATCGGCTTCACCAACCCGCGCCAGGCCGGCGACGAAATGGGCGACATCAAGCGCCTGTTCACGCCGGAGTTCCGCAACCGTCTGGACGCCATCGTCAGCTTCAAGCCGCTGGACGAGCAGGTCATCCTGCGCGTGGTCGACAAGTTCCTGCTGCAACTGGAGCAGCAGCTTGCCGAAAAGCGCGTGGAGGTCACCTTTACCGACGCGCTGCGCAAGCACCTGGCCAGGAAGGGCTTCGATCCGCTCATGGGCGCCCGTCCCATGCAGCGCCTGATCCAGGACACCATCCGGCGCTCGCTGGCCGACGAGCTGCTGTTCGGGCAGCTGGTCGACGGTGGCCGCCTGGAAGTGGACTGGGTGGCCGACGCCGACGATGCCGACAAGGGCGAGGTCAGGCTCGACATCACGCCCCAGCCCAGGCAGGACCCGGCTTCCGAGCCGGCCGAGCCCAAAGAGGCCACCGCCGACTGATGTGCATCGCCTGATGCCCATCGCGCAAGCCGACAGCCCCCCGGGCTGCCGGCTTTTTCTTTGATCCGCCCGAAGGAGTCTTTGTGGAGTGGCTTCGTCAGTACCTGACCCATGAGAATGCGCTGCTGCTGCTGTCGGTGACCTGGTCGGTCTATGTGGTGATCGTCGCGGTGTGGATCCTTTTGCAGCGCAGCGCACCCGTGGCCACACTGAGCTGGCTGCTGTCCATGGCGGCGATTCCCGTGGGCGGGCTGGCCATCTACTATTTCTTCGGCCCGCAACGGCTCAAGCGCCAGCGCATCAAGCGGCTGCGCGCGCGCAAGACATCGCGCGTGCGCTCGGGCGTGCAGCGGCTGCGCGAGCGCATGCCCGGCAGTCCCGAGCGCCTGCACCAGGTCGCGCGACTGGTGGCCGCCACCAGCGACTTTCCGGTGAGCACGGCCACCGACCTGCGGCTGCTGGTCGGTGGCGCGGCCACCTTCGACGCCATCATCGACGCGGTGAATGCCGCGCGCCACCACATCCACCTCGAGTACTACATCTTCGAGCCCGACCAGACCGGCACGGCCCTGCGCGACCTGCTGATACAGCGGGCCCGCGCAGGCATACAGGTGCGCCTGCTGGTGGATGCCCTGGGCTCCAAGAAGCTGGGGCGGCGCTTTCTGCAGCCGCTGGAGGATGCGGGCGCCGAGGTCGCGCTGTTCCATGGCACCAAGATCGGCCGGCGGCTGCGCCCGGTCATCAACTTCCGCACCCACCGCAAGATCCTGGTGTGCGACGGCAAGGTGGGCTTCACGGGCGGCGTCAACGTGACCGACGAAGAGAACGCGCGTGTCATGCCCGATGCCTACCACGACGTGCACCTGCGCCTGGAGGGCGCCATCGTCAACTGGCTGCAGACCGTGTTCCTCGAGGACTGGGCCTACGCCCTCGAAAAGGACCCCAAGAGCGAGCCCGCCGACATCGACCTGCTGCTGCCGGACGCGCCCGAGGGCCCGCTGCCCGTGCAGATCATCACCTCCGGCCCCGACAACGGCCTGCAGGCCATCTACCGCGCCCATCTTGCGGCCATCAATGCGGCCGAGGAGCGTGTCTGGCTGACCACGCCGTACTTCGTTCCCACGGAGGCCGCGCTGGCCGCGCTCACCAATGCCTCGCTGCGCGGCGTGGATGTGCAGCTGCTGGTGCCGCGCCGCTCCGATTCGGCCCTGGTCACGGCGGCCGCGCGCTCCTACTACGACGAACTGATCCGCTGCGGCGTGCGCGTCTACGAATACAAGGCGCGCATGCTGCACTCCAAGACGCTGGTGGTGGACGGCAGCATCTCCATCATCGGCACGGCCAACTTCGACTACCGCAGCTTCTTCCTGAACTACGAAGTCTGCGCCATCGCCTACGGGCCCCAGCTCAATGGCGACCTGGCGCGCCAGTTCGAGCTGGACCTGGAGCAGGCGCAGCGCGTGCATTTCAAGCGCGACCTGGGCTTCGCACTGCGCCTGTTCGACTCCGGCGCGCGCCTTTGCTCACCCTTGCTGTGATGTCCGGACGCACTTTTTTCGCAGGCATACTCGCCCGATGGCCCATACCTTCTTCTGGCACGACTACGAGACCTTCGGCGCCCAGCCGCGCTATGACCGGCCCGCGCAATTCGCGGGCATCCGCACGGATGCGGAACTCAATGAAATCGGCGAGCCCGTCATGTGGTATTGCCAGCCGGCAGGCGACTACCTGCCCGATCCGCAGTCCTGCCTGATCACCGGCATCACGCCCCAGCAATGCCTGGAGCAGGGCATGCCCGAGGCCCAGTTCGCCGCCCGCATCGAGGCGGAACTGGCCCAGGCCGGCACCGTGGGCGTGGGCTACAACACCATCCGTTTTGACGACGAGATCACGCGCTTCATGTTCTGGCGCAACCTCATCGACCCCTATGCGCGCGAATGGCAAAACGGCTGCGGGCGCTGGGACCTGCTCGACGTGGTGCGCATGGTCTATGCGCTGCGCCCCGAAGGCATTGTCTGGCCGAAAAAGGAGGATGGATCTCCAAGCTTCAAGCTCGAGGACCTGGCCCGCGCCAACGGCCTGCTGCACGAGAAGGCGCACGATGCCCTGTCCGACGTGCGTGCCACCATCGGGCTGGCCCGGCTGATCCGCAAGGTCCAGCCCAGATTGTTCGACTTCGCCTTCTCGCTGCACAAGAAGGACCGTGTGCTGCAGGAAATGGGCCTGCCGGCCGAGCCGACGCATGCCAGGCCCTTCCTGCACGTCAGCGGCATGATCCGGCCCGAGCGCGGCTGCATCGCCGTCATGTGGCCGCTGGCCACGCACCCCACCAACAAGAACGAGATCATCTGCTGGGATCTGGCGCAGGACCCGTCCGAGCTGGCCTCCATCGACGTGGACACGCTGCGCCTGCGCCTGTTCTCGCGCGCGGCCGACCTGCCCGAAGGCATGCAGCGCCTGCCCATCAAGAGCATCCACGTCAACAAGTCGCCCATGGTGGTCGGCAGCCTCAAGACGCTGAGCCCGGCCATGGCCGCGCAATGGGGCATCGATGTGGAGCAGTGCATGGGCCATGCGGCCATTGCACGGGACCTGCCCGACATGAGCGCGCTGTGGCGTGCCGTTCACCAGCGCCCTGCGCAGGAAGGGCTGGATGCCGACCAGGACCTGTACGGCGGTTTCGTGGGCAATGAGGACCGGCGCCGCCTGAACCACCTGCGCAGCCTGTCCGCGCAGGAGCTGGTGCTGGACCGCACGGGCTTCGACGATGCACGCCTGACCGAGCTGCTGTTCCGCTACCGCGCCCGCAACTTCCCCGCCAGCCTGAACCCGGCCGAGCGCCAGCGCTGGCTGCAGCACTGCGCGGCCTGCCTGATCGAAGGCAAGGGCGGCGCTCGCACGGCCGAGCAGATGTTTGCCATGGTCGATCAGCTATCGGAAACTGCCGACGAGCGCGGCGAGGAGATCCTGGGGGCGCTGTATGACTATGCCGAGGCGATCATGCCGGAACTTTAGTTCCCCCTGAGCCGCTGCGCGGCTTCTCCCGAGAGGTGCGACACTCTCGCGGCGGGGCGAGGCGGGGCGGGTGGCGTAGGCCCTTGCTCGGCGTTCCTCGCCTTGGGCCGCGTCGGCTTCAGGCGCAGCGCCCATTTGTGCCTTCAGCCAAAGAACTTGTAGCAGACCACGATGGCCGCCACCACGCCGGCCAGTTCGGCGATGAGGGCGCAGGGCACGGCGTGACGGGCGCGCTGTATGCCTACGGCGCCGAAGTAGACGGCCAGGACGTAGAAAGTGGTTTCGGTGCTGCCCTGGATGGTGGCGGCCACCAGGGCGGCGAAGCTGTCCACGCCCTGGGTCTGCATGGTCTCGATCAGCATGGCGCGCGCCGCGCTGCCCGAGAAGGGTTTGACCAGGGCCGTGGGCAGGGCGTCCACGAAGCGGGCGTCCATGCCCATGGCATCGACCACCCAGCGTATGCCCGACAGCGCATACTCCAGCGCGCCCGATGCGCGGAACACGCCCACGGCGCAGAGCATGGCCACCAGATAGGGCAGCAGGCCCTTGGCCACGTCAAAGCCTTCCTTGGCGCCCTCGATGAAGCTGTCGTAGACCGCGACCTTGCGCCAGGCGCCCAGGGTGACGAACAGCACGATCAGGGCAAACAGCGTCAGGTTGCCCAGCAGCGATGACAGCTGCGCCAGCGCGGCCGCCGACAGCGTGGCCAGAAAGGCCATGAAGCTCGCCAGCGCCAGGCCCAGCGGCAGCAGGTAGCCCAGCACCACGGGGCTCCACAGCGGCAGCCTCTGCACGACGGCCACGGCCAGCAGGCCGACCAGGGTCGAGGCCGAGGTTGCCAGCAAGATCGGTAGAAAGACCAGGGTGGGATCGGGCGCACCCTGCTGCATGCGGTACATGAAGATGGTCACGGGCAGCAAGGTCAGCGACGACGCATTGAGCACCAGGAACAGGATCTGCGCATTGGTGGCGGTGTCGGGCCGGGGATTGAGCTCCTGCAGCGAGCGCATGGCCTTCAGGCCCATGGGCGTGGCCGCGTTGTCCAGTCCCAGCCCGTTGGCCGCGAAGTTCAGCGTGATCAGGCCCAGGGCCGGATGGCCGCGCGGCACCTCGGGCATGAGCCTGGCGAACAACGGGCCCAGCACGCGCGCCAGCCACTCCACCACGCCGGCCTTCTCTGCGATGCGCAGAAAGCCCAGCCACAGCGTCAGCGTGCCGAACAGCAGCACCATGACCTCGACCGACAGCCTGGCCATGGCAAACAGCGCCTGCACCATGGCCGAGAAAATCCCGGCCTGGCCGCCGACCAGCCATTGCGCCAGCGCAGCCACGGCCGCCACCAGAAAAAAGCCCAGCCACAAGGCATTCAGCATGGATTCCCGTCCCTCACGAGGCAATTGCAAGCCGCCATTGTGGGGCCAGCCGCAGGGCTTACGGGCCAGGGCGGCAGGGCATTGACAGGGCTCCGTTATCCTCGCGGCCCCGTGGTCCGAGGACCGCACCATTGCTGCAAAGGATTCCATGCCCCAGGTGATAGGACAGGTGAGCGTCGCCGTGCGCGACTATGACGAGGCGCTGCGCTTTTATGTGGGCGCGCTGGGCTTCGTGCTGATCGAGGACACCGCCCTGTCCGAGGGCAAGCGCTGGGTTACCGTGGCCCCCGGTGGCGGCGGTGTGCGCCTGCTGCTGGCTCGTGCCACGAATGAGGAACAGGCCGCGCGCGTGGGTAACCAGACCGGCGGGCGCGTGTTCCTGTTCCTGCAGACCGACGACTGCCTGCGCGACTTCGAAGCCTACCGCTCGCGCGGCGTGCGCTTTGTGCAGGATCCCCAGCGCAAGCCCCACGGCACCGTGGCCGTGTTCGAAGACCTCTACGGCAATCTGTGGGATCTCATCGAGTTGCATCCGGCGCGCTGAGGGCCGAAGGCGCGCTGCTTCAGCGGCTGGCCACGATGAACAGCCTGGGGAAGGGCAGCAGCACCGTGCCATCGTCCAGCGCGGGGTAGGCCTGGGAGATGGCCTGCAGATACGCTGCGTAGAAGCCGGCCTTTTGCTCCTCGTCCAGCGGCGCGACGAAGGGACGCAGCGCCGAACCCTTGAACCACTCAACCACCGCGGCATGGCCGCCCGCCAGCGGGTGGAAGTAGGTGGTGCGCCAGACATCGACGTTGCTGCAGTGCGGGCGAAGCAGTGCGTAGTAGAAGTCCGCGCTGTGACGTGCGGGGTGGCGCACATCGCCAATCGTGGCAGCCCATGGGCCGCTGGCGGCCACTTCGCGCGCCAGCCGGTGGGCCGGTTCTTCCAGGTTGTCCGGCGTCTGCACGGCCAGGCTGCCACCGGGGGCCAGGTGGCTGACAAGGCGCGGGTAAAGCTGCTGGTGGTCGGGCAGCCACTGCAGCGAGGCATTGGCCAGGATCACGTCCTGCGGCTGGTCGGGCTGCCAGGTGGCGATGTCGGCCAGGCAGAAGGCCGTGCCCGGCAGCCGCTTGCGTGCGGCATCCAGCATGTCCTCGGAATTGTCCAGTCCCGTCATGGTGGCCCCGGGGAAGCGCTGGGCCAGGACCTCGGTGGAGTTGCCGGGGCCGCAGCCCAGGTCCACGGCCAGCCGCACGGCGCGGCCAGGCAGATCGGGAATGGCGGCCACCAGGTCGCGCACGGGGCGGGTGCGTTCCTGCTCGAACGTTGTGTACTGCTTTGCGGACCAGGTCATCGTGTTGCCTTTCAGGTAGGTGTGCTTGTGGGGCGCGAGCGTAAATCCGTCCATTCATGATTGCAAATGCCACAATCGAAGCCTTCCCATACCTTGAAAGTATTGATGTGCCCGAGCTTCGCCAACTGCGCGCCTTTGTCGCCATCGCCGAGGAAGGCCACATCACCCGCGCGGCCGAGCGCCTGGGCATGCAGCAGCCGCCGCTGACGCGATTGCTGCAGGGCCTTGAGCACGAATTGGGCGTGGAGTTGGTGCAGCGCCTGCCGCGCGGCGTGCGGCCCACGGCGGCGGGGCTGGCGCTGCTGGAAGAGGCCAGGGCGCTGCTGGCCCGCTCCGATGGGCTGGCCGAAGTGGTGGGCCGTGCCGCCCGCGGCGATACGGGCCGGCTGGCCGTGGGTTTCACCAGCTCTGCCGCACTGCATCCCTTCGTGCCCGGCGTGCTGCGCATGTTCCGCCAGCAGGTGCCCGGCGTCGCGGTGGCGCTGGAGGAGGCGGGCACGGGCGAGCTCATGGATGCATTGCTGCAAGAGCGGCTGGACGCGGCCTTTGTGCGCTCGCCCCTGCATGGCAGCCAGGGGCTGCAGGCCGTGCCGATTCTGGAGGAGCCCATGCTGCTGGCCCTGCCGGCAGGGCATGCGCTGGCACGCCCATTGCGCCGGCCCGTGCCTTTGCCGCAGCTCGCCTCGGAGGATTTCGTGCTGTACCGGCGCAGGGTGGGGCAGGGCCTGTACGACGCCATTCTCAAGGCCTGCCTGGAGGCGGGTTTCAGCCCGCGCGTGGTGCAGGAGGCGCCGCGCATGACGGCGACGCTGAGCCTGGTCTCGGCAGGGCTGGGGCTGTCCATCGTGCCGGCCTCCATGCAGCGCCTGCGCAGCGACGGCATTGCCTACCGCACGCTGTCGCAATGCCCGGGGCTGGCCGCTCCGCTGCATCTGGCCACGCGCGTGGGCGATGCGTCTGCGGTGCTGCGCAGGTTCCAGGACCTGGTTGCCACGGCGGCCGTGGCGGAGTCCTGAAGGTGCGGACTATGGTGACCTGGTTGCTGCGCGTGCGGCAGCGCGAGGACCGCCGCGCTGCCTGACCACGGTGCGCGCGCATTCCACCAGCTTGTGGATCAGCGGCAGGCGTGCCGAAGAGCGCAGCCACATCACACCGAAGCGCCGCGACTGCGATTCCTCGGGCAGGGCCAGCCGCACCACGCCCTGGCCATCGGGCAGGTTCAGGGCTGTGTCGGGCACCAGGGAGACGCCCAGGCCCCTGTCCACCATCATGGCAATCGCCACCAGCGAGCTCAGTTCAAAGCGCTCCTGGGGAGCGATCTGCGCGGCGCGCAGGTAGCGCTCCACCATCTGGCCGCCGCCCAGGCTGCGGTCATAGCGGATCAGCGGCTGGGTGCGCAGCAGCGTGTGCGGGTCCAGGTGCGCCAGCTGGCGCGGCACCAGCAGCACCAGCGGCTCCTCGCGCAGCAGTGTCCAGTCGAAGGTCTTGGCCAGGGCGAACGAGGGGTGCAGGCAGACCGCCGCATCCAGCTCGCCCTGCCGCACGGCCTCGTACAGCTCGCGCGTGGTGGCCGACCGCAGGAACACCTTGGCGTCAGGGCACTTCTTCACGAAGCCGGCCAGGATGTCGGGCAGCAGGCTGTGCAGCGCCGTGTTGATGGTGCCTATGACCAGTTCCCCGGCCGTGCCTTCCTGGCTGACATGGGTCTTAGCATTGGCCAGTTCGCGCAGCAACTGCGGCGCGGATTGGGCCAGGCGGTGGCCGGCCGGGGTGGGCAGCACGGTGCGGCCTGCGCGGGCCAGCAGGGGGGCGTCGAACTCGCGCTCCAGGATGCGGATCTGCTGGGCCACGGCGGCGGCCGTGATGTCCAGGCGCCGCGCGGCCTCGGCCATGGAGCCGGTCTCCACCACAAGCAGGAAGCTGTGCAGGTAGCTGGTTTCCATAAACAAAGAATTTGTGTGGTTTGAACAAATATTACCTGTGTTTCTCTTGGCTTTCTGCCGCCCACAATGCGGGCCATGAGAAGCAAACTGTTTGTTCCCGCATCGCGTCCCGAGCTGTTCGCCAAGGCACTGGCCGGCGAGGCCGACGCGCTGTCCTTCGACCTGGAGGACGCGGTGGCCGAAGCCCGCAAGGACGAGGCGCGCGGCCTGCTGCGCAGCTTCCTGCTCAGCCCTGAAAGCCGGGGCCACGGCAAGACGCTGATCGTGCGCGTCAACGCCATGGACACGCCGCATTTCGGAGCCGACATCGCCGAGATGGTGCGCGACGGCGTGCACCTCATCAACCTGCCCAAGCCCGAGACCGTGCAGCAGGTGTGTGAGGCCGCACAGCGCATTGCCGATGCGGCAGATGCCAACGGCGTGCCCCAGGCGCCTGGCCTGCTGCTCAACATCGAAACACCCCGCGCCCTGCGCTGCGCTGCCGAACTGGCCGGCGCCCACGCCAGCGTGGCCGGCCTGCAGATGGGGCTGGGCGACCTGTTCGAGCCCTTTGGCGTGAACCGGCGCGAGCCCGCCGCCATTGCCCAGGTACTGCTTGCCGTGCGCATGGCCGCTGCCGAGGCAGGCATCTATGCCTATGACGGCGCCTTTGCCGACATCCGCGACAGCGACGGCTTCAGCGCCGAGGCGCGGCTGTCGCGCGGCCTGGGCTTTCTGGGCAAGACGTGCATACACCCCAGCCAGGTTGCGCTGGCCAATGCGGTCTACCAGCCGACCGAGCAGGAGATTTCCCACTCGCTGAAGGTGGTCCAGGCGGCCCGCGAGGCTGACGCCAATGCGCTGGGCGCCTATGTGGTGGACGGAAAGATGGTGGACAAGCCCTTTGTGCTGCGTGCCCAGGCCATCGTGGCTGCGGCGCATGCACAGGGGCTGCTGGTGGCCTGAATAGGGTTCTGGCATTCCGGTGTACCGGCGTCCTGCATGCCGGGCACCACAACGACAAGAAACAGGACAGGAGACAAAGACATGAGCATTTCGCATTGCCGCACGCGGCGCAGGCTGGTGGCGCTGGCGGCCACCACAACGGTGGCCACGCTGGCCGGGCTGGCTTCGCCGGGATTGATGGCGCAGGGCGCATTCCCGTCCAAGGCCATCACCATGGTGGTTCCCTATCCGCCGGGTGGCTCCAACGACGTGTTCGCACGCCAGGTGGCCAAGGAAATGGGCGATCTGCTCAAGCAGACCGTGATCGTGGACAACCGGCCCGGCGCCAGCGGCAACACCGGCACGGCCTCGGTGGCCAAGGCGACGGCAGACGGCTACACGCTGGTGGCGGTCTCGTCCAGCATGACCACGAATGCTGCGGTACAGGCCAAGATGCCCTTCGATCCCGTCAAGGACCTGGCGCCCGTGGCCATGTTTGCCAAGGGCCCGCTGGTGGTGGCCGTGAACAACGAATTCCCGGCCAGGACGCCGCAGGATCTGGTGCGCGCCATCAAGGCCAGCCCGGGCCAGTTCAACTACGCCACCTCGGGCACCGGCAGCATCAACCACTTCGCGACCGAGATGATGCGCTCCATGGTGCCGGGCATGGACATCATGCATGTGCCCTACAAGGGCCAGGGCCCGGCCGTGACCGACGTGATCGGCAACCAGGTGCAGATGCTGGTCTCCAGCGGCCCGTCCATCCTGCCCATGGTGCGCAACGGCAAGCTGCGCGCCATCGGCATCACCAGCCTCAAGCCCAGCCCCATTGCGCCGGACCTGACGCCCATGGCAACAGCCATCCCGGGCTACGAGTTCGATCTGTGGTGGGGGCTGCTGGCGCCTGCGGGCACGCCCGCCGACATCGTGGACCGCCTCAACCAGGCCGTGAACCAGGTGCTGGCCAAGCCGACCATCCAGGCCAGCTTCCTGCGCGAAGGCGCCATTGCCAACCCCGTGACGCCGCAGCAGTTCGCACAGGTGATCCGCAGCGACGTGGCGCGCTGGAAGCAGCTCGCCAAGGACCGCAATATCCAGGCCGATTGAACCCGGCCTTTGGCGGGAGGTGCCCCAGGCCTTCCCGCTTCCCTATCAGGAGAAACGAATGAGTTTTGTGCCCGGTGAACGCCAGGGGCCGAAAGGCCCGCTCAGCGGCGTGCGCGTGCTGGACCTGAGCGCCTATATCGCGGGGCCTTATGGCTGCTCGCTGCTGGCGGACCAGGGCGCCGAGGTGATCAAGGTCGAGCCGCCCGTGGGCGACAACCTGCGCAAGTACCCGTCCACGCTGGAGGCTGAAAGCCGCGCCTTCCTGGGCGTGAACCGCAGCAAGTGGGGCATGGTGCTGGACCTGAAGGACGAGGCCGACCACGCCGTGCTGCTGCGCCTGGTGCGCGAGGCCGATGTGCTGGTCCACAACTTCCGGCCCGGCGTGCCCGAGCGGCTGGGCATCGGTTTTGCGCAACTGGCCGCCATCAACCCACGCCTCGTCTATTGCAGCGTCACCGGCTACGGCAGCCGGGGTCCGCTCAAGGCCAAGGCGGGCTACGACCAGGTGCTGCAGACCATGACCGGCATGTGCGCCATGCAGGGCAAGGCAGGCGGGCCGCCCGAGATTCTCTACGGCTCCGTGGTGGACTACTACGCCTCGGCCCTGGTGGCGGGCGGCGTGTCGTCGGCGCTGTACGAGCGCGAGAAAAGCGGGCTGGGCCAGCATGTGGGCGTGTCGCTGCTGCGCGCGGCACTGACCATGCAGTCCGCACGCATGGTCTGGGCCGAGGGCGAGCCGCGCGAGGTGGGGCGCGACATGCGCTCCGGCGGCATCACGGGCATCCACCCGACGCGCGAAGGTTATCTCTACATCTCGGCCAATACCGCGCATTTCTGGGAGGCGCTGTGCCGCAAGCTGGGGCTGCCCGAGCTGGCCGGTGACGAGCGCTACGACTCCGTGCGCAAGCGCGCCCAGCACCGCGACGTGCTGGTGCCCCTGCTGCGCCAGGCATTGGCAGGGCGCAGCGCGCTGGAATGGGAGGCCTTGTTCGGTGAGGAAGTGCCCTGCGCGGCGGCCCGCACGGTGGAAGACATGTTCGACGACCCGCAGGTGCAGGCCGAGGGCATGGTCACCCGTTTCGAGCACCCGACCCTGGGCAGCTACCGGGGCTTTGCCGGCGCCGTGGAGTTCGACCGCACGCCCGGCCCGCCGGCCTTTGCCGCGCCCACGCTGGGCCAGCATACCGAGGCCCTGAAGGCCGCCGCGCAAGAGAGCCGCTGATGCAGGCACTGCCCGCAGGCGCCTGCGACGCCCATCTGCACGTCTTCGATCCGCGTTTTGATACGCGTTTTTGGGCCGAGGCTCCGCAGGCCATGCGCGCCCATGCCACGGCTGCCGACTATGCGCAGCTGCGCGGCGCCATGGGGCTTGAGCGGGCCGTCATCGTCCAGCCGCGTGCGCATGGCACGGACAACCGGGCCACGCTGCACGCCATCCAGTCGCTGGGCGCAGCAAGCACGCGCGGCATTGCCGTGGTGCACCCCGATATCACCGACGCACAGTTGCGGGCGCTGCATGACGGCGGCATTCGCGGCATCCGCTTTTCGCTGCACACCGAGCACGATGCAGCCGTGCGGCTGGACATGCTGGAGCCGTTGGCCGAGCGCATTGCCGCGCTGGGCTGGCATGTGCAGCTGCACTGGCTGGCCAGCCAGATCGAGGCCCATGCGGCGCTGCTGCAGCGGCTGCCATGCACCCTGGTGTTCGACCACATGGCGCGGCTCGCTGACAGTGCTGACGGCGCTGGCGTGCACGAGCCCGCCTTCGGCGTGGTCCGTGGGCTGGTGCAGCAGGGCAGGGCATGGGTCAAGCTCTCGGGCCCGTATCTGAACAGCCGGGCGGGCCTGGCCGCAGGCTATGCCGACTGCGACGCGCTGGCGCAGGCCTGGGTGGCCGAGGCCCCGCAGCGCCTGGTCTGGGGCAGCGACTGGCCCCATGTCACCGAAGCTGCCCATCCGCCGCAGACCCCGATGCTGCTGGCCTTGTTGTCACGCTGGATTTCCGATGCGGCGCTGCGCGCCCGCGTGCTGGTGGACAACGCCGCCGAGCTGTACGGATTCGATTGAGGGCGCGGGGCACGCAAGCCTCGCAGCCCAGGTTTTCACCATGGAGCAACAGGAGACAGAAACGTGAAGAAGATCAAGACATTGCGGCCCGCCATGACGGTGCTGGCCTTGGGGCTGGGCCTGGGACTGGGACTTTTCCAGGGCACGCTGCATGCGGCCGACTATCCGGCCGCGCAGGCCATCACGGTCGTCGTGCCGTTCTCGGCCGGCGGCGGTGCGGACAATGCGGCGCGCATCATCGCCAAGGCGCTGGGCGAGGTCTCGGGTCAGACCGTGGTGGTGGACAACAAGGCCGGCGCCAGCGGCGCCATTGGTGCAGCCCTCGTGGCGCGTGCCAAGGCCGATGGCTATACGGTGCTGTATGACGCATCGTCCTTCGCCATCAACCCCGCGTTGCGCAAGCTGCCCTATGACCCGGCCAAGGACTTCATTGCCGTGTCCCAGGCCATCAGCGTGCCCAACATTCTCGTGGCCGCGCCATCCTCGCCCTACAACAGCCTGGCCGACTTCATGAATGCCGCGCGGCAAAAGCCCGGCAGGCTCACCTATGCCTCCTACGGCCCGGGCAGCCTGGCCCAGATGGCGACGGAACTGCTCAAGGCAGACGCCAAGTTCGATGCCGTCCACGTTCCCTACAAGGGCGGGGCGCCCGCCATCGTCGATGTCATGGGCGGCCAGGTCGATGTGTACTTTGCCAACGCGGCCTCCAGCATCAACTATGTCAAGGGCGGCAAGCTCAAGGCGCTGGCCGTGTCCTCGGCCAAGCGCATGCCGGACCTGCCCGACGTGCCCACGGTGGCGGAAAGCGGCATCAAGGGCTTCGAGGTGACGGAGTGGAACGGCTTCTTCCTGCCCGCAGGCACCGCGCCCGAGACCGTGCAGAAGCTGCAGGACCTGGTGCAAAAGGCCCTGGCCCTGCCGGCCACGCGCGCCAGCCTGGAGAAACTGGGCCTGACGCCCGTGGGCAGCTCCTCCGCAGCCTTCACGGGCTTCGTGGCCGCCGAGCGCAAGCGCTGGGATGCCGTGGTCAAGGCCAACGGCATCACCGTGCAGTGAGCCGCCGCGCGTGACGGGACTCAGGGCGTGGCGGTGACGCGCAGCAACTGCCCGCCCTGGGCGTCCGTCAGCAGGTAAAGCCAGCCGTCCGGTCCCTGGCGCACATCGCGCACGCGCTGGCCCAGGCGCGGCAGCACCTGCTCGCTGGCCGTCACCTTCCCGGACCTGATCGTCAGGCGCTCCAGCCGCTGGAACTTGAGCGAGCCCACGACCAGCGATCCCTTCCATTGCGCCCCATACCGGTCACTGGTCACAAAGGCCATGCCTGAGGGGGCGATCGACGGCACCCAGTAGTGCAGCGGCTGCTCCATGCCCTCCTTGCGCGTGATGCCGGCGCCGATCTTGCCGCCGCCATAGTTCTCGCCGTAGGTGATCACGGGCCAGCCGTAGTTCTTGCCGGGCTCGGGCCGGTTGACCTCGTCGCCGCCCTGCGGGCCGTGCTCATGCATCCACAGGCTGCCATCGGGCGCCAGCGCCGCGCCCTGGGCGTTGCGGTGGCCGTAGCTCCAGATCTCGGGCCAGGCATCCGCGCGGCCAACAAAGGGGTTGTCCCTGGGCACGCTGCCGTCCTTGGCAATGCGCACGATCTTGCCCAGGTGGCTTTGCAGGTTCTGGGCCTCTTCCTTGTAGCGCGAGCGCTCGCCCAGCGCCAGGAACAGCGTGCCATCGCTCTTGCCCTCCACCCTGCGCTCCACGATGCGGCAGCCGAAATGCAATGCGCTCGCGTACCTGGGGCGCTGCGAGAACAGCACTTTCACCTGCTCCAGCCGGCTGGCATCGTCGGACAGCCGGGCGCTGGCCAGCGCCGTGCTGTTCTTGCCGCTGTCGGCGCCGCTGCCGGGCTCGGAGTAGCAGAAGTACAGCTGGCGGTTGCGCGCGAAGTCGCTGTCCAGCACCACGTCCAGCAGGCCGCCCTGGCCTGCGGCCTCCACGGCCGGAAGGCCCGCCAGGGGAGCGCCCAGCCTTCCGTCGCCCTGCACGATGCGCATGCGGCCCGGCCGCTCGGTCACCAGGTAGCGCCCATCCGGCAGGAAAGCCATGGCCCAGGGGTGCTCCAGGCCTTCGGCGACGATTTCTGTGGAGAGGTTGGGGCTGGCGGCCCACAGTGCGCCGGACAGGCCCAGGGTGCTGATGGCGAGGGCGGCGGATAGGGATGGCGGCATGCCGATGCTCCTGTGATGAGGGGACAAGACGGGAAGCCGGATGCACCGCCGTTGACGTCGGCGGCGGTGCAGCGCAGGCAGGGGGCTTCGCACAAGCCAGCATCATGCACGACGCCACCAGAGCCTGCGGCGACCTGTCAACCACTGTGCAAAAAGCCCGCGCAGCCACTTGCGCGGGTGTATAAACAGCGCTCTTTCGGCGCCGGGCCGGGTCCCTGCGGGGGCGGGCGGCGGCGCCTCCTACCCACCAGAGAATCCGCAAGGGAAAAGCAGCCATGGGCGCGCAATGGAAAGCAAAGGGCAAGGCGCTGGTCGCCGACGCCAAGGGAAAGCTGTTTGGCAAGCTTGTCAAGGAAATCATCGTCGCGGCGCGCGCCGGCGCCGATCCGGCAGGCAACTCGCGCCTGCGCATGGCGGTGGAAGCCGCACGCAAGGCCTCCATGCCCAAGGACACGCTCGAGCGTGCCATCAAGAAGGGCTCGGGCGTGGGTGCCGATGCCGTCAACTACGAGCGCGTGGTCTATGAAGGCTACGGCCCCAACCGCGTGCCGGTGATGATCGAGTGCCTGACCGACAACGTGAACCGCACGGCGCCCAACATGCGCGTGTGTTTCCGCAAGGGCCAGATGACGGCCGTGGCCTGGGACTTCGACCATGTGGGCATGATCGAAGGCGAGCCCGAAGGCGGCGCCGATGCCGAACTGGCCGCCATCGAGGCCGGTGCACAGGATTTCGAGCCCGGCGAGGAAGAGGGCACGACGCTGTTCATCACCGACCCCACCGACCTCGATACCGTGAGCAAGGCGCTGCCGGCCCAGGGCTTCAAGGTGCTGTCGGCCAAGCTGGGCTACAAGGCCAAGACGCCGGTCAGCATGGCCAGCCTGTCGGCTGAGCAGCAGGAGGAAGTGCAGGACTTCCTGGCCGGCATCGAGAACGACGATGACGTGCAGAACGTCTACGCGGGCCTGGTGGATTGATGACGCTGTCCCCGCTGCCAAGCAAAAAAGCCGCACATCGTGCGGCTTTTTTGTGGGTGCAGGCGCCCAGCGCCCGGCGGCTCACTTGGTGCCGAAGATTCGGTCGCCCGCGTCGCCCAGGCCCGGCAGGATGTAGCCGTGGGCGTCCAGCTGGCGGTCCACGGCGGCCGTGTAGATGTCCACGTCGGGATGGGCCTTCTGCATGGTGGCCACGCCTTCGGGCGCGGCCAGCAGGCACATGAACTTGATGGACTTCGGGTTCAGCTGCTTCAGGCGCGCCACGGCGGCGGCGGCCGAGTTGCCTGTGGCCAGCATGGGATCGACGACCAGCACGTCGCGCTCTTCCATCTCGGAGGGCATCTTGAAGTAGTACTCGACGGGCTGCAGCGTCTCGGGGTCGCGGTACAGGCCGATGTGGCCGATGCGCGCGCCGGGCACGACGTTGAGCATGCCGTCGAGGAAACCGTTGCCGGCGCGCAGGATGGACACCAGCACCAGCTTCTTGCCGTCGATGACCTTGCCGGTCATGGTCTCCAGCGGGGTCTCGATCTCGATGTCCTGCAGCGGCATGTCACGCGTGATCTCGTAGGCCATCAGCGTGGACAGCTCGCCCAGCATGCGGCGGAAGCTGTTGGTGCTGGCTTCCTTGCGGCGCATCAGCGTGAGCTTGTGTTGGACCAGCGGGTGGTCGATCAGGTGCAGAGTACTCATGGTTTTCTTCTGGAAAAAAGGGCGCCGGTATTTTGGGGCCGGCGCCAGGGGTCGGTTCAGTCGTGCAGAAAGCGCGCGTAGCGCGCCAGGTCCACATTGCCGCCGCTGATGAGAATGCCCACGCGTGCGCCCGACAGCGCAACCCCGCCATGCAGGGCGCCCGCCAGCGAGAGCGCACCCGTGGGTTCGACCACGATTTTCTTGCGTTCCGCGTAAAAGCGCATGGCCTGCACCAGATGCTCGTCCGCCACGGCCAGGATATCTTCGACATGCTCGCGGATGATGGCGAATGTGATATCGCCGATGGACTGGGTCTGCGCGCCGTCGGCAATGGTGTGGGGCGTGGGGATCTGCACGATCCGGCCTGCGCGCAGCGACTGGCGGGCATCGTCGCCGGCCTGGGGCTCGACGCCGTAGACCTTGCAGCGCGGGGCGAGCTGTCCGGCTGCCAGCAGGCTGCCCGACAGCAGGCCGCCGCCGCCCAGGCAGACGAACAGGTAGTCCAGATCGGGCACCTCCTCGAACAATTCCTTGGCCGCCGTGCCCTGGCCGGCAATCACGTCGCGGTGGTTGAACGGCGGGATCAGCGTCATGCCGCGCTCGTCGGCCAGGCGCCGGGAGATGGCTTCGCGGTCCTCGGTGAAGCGGTCATAGGTCACGACCTGGGCGCCGTAGGAACGCGTGGCCGCCATCTTGGAGGCGGGCGCATCCTCGGGCATGACGATGAGCGCGGGCATGTCCAGCATCTGCGCGGCCAGGGCCACGGCCTGCGCATGGTTGCCCGAAGAGAAGGCCAGGGCGCCGCGCTTGCGCTGCTCGGGGGTGAACTGCGACAGCGCGTTGTAGGCGCCGCGTATCTTGAAGGCACCCGTGCGCTGCAGGTTCTCGCACTTGAAGAACAGCTGGGCGCCCAGCAGCTCGTCGGCGGTGCGGCTGCGCAGTATGGGGGTGCGGTGGGCCACGCCCTCCAGCCGGCCGGCTGCGGCGGCAACGTCGTCATAGGTGGGCAGCGAGGGAGGGCTGTTCGTCGTCATGGCGTGCGGTTCCGCAAAGTGGATGGAGGCGGTTTCGATCATAGCCGCATGCGCAGGCTTTCAGCGCCCTGAAATGCGCCAGCCGTTGCATGGCAACGGCTGGGTGCTATGGTGTTTGATGCGGCGCAGTGCCGGTGCGCCAGCGCTTCAGCGCTTCTTGTTGCCCAGGATGCCGCCGAGCACGCCGCGCAGGATTTCCTTGCCCAGCGAATTGCCCATGGTGCGCATGGTGGACTTGGCCATGGTCTGAACCAGGCCGTCGTGCTTGCCTCCGCGCGGGCCTGTGGTGCCGAACAGAAGGTCCTTGAGCCCGTCCATCATGGCGCCGCCGCCTTCGCTGGCGGCGGGTGCGGCTCCGGCAGGGCCTGCCGGCGAGGCCCCGTCGCCGGATGCTGCCGTGCGTCCGCGCAGCACTTCGTAGGCCGATTCGCGGTCCACCGCCTTTTCATAGACACCTGCCACCAGCGATTGCGCCAGCAAGACCTTGCGCTGCTCCTCGCTGATCGGACCGATCTGGCTGCCCGGTGGAATGACATAGGCGCGTTCGGTGATGCCGGGGCGGCCCTTTTCATCGAGGAAGCTCACCAGGGCCTCGCCCACGGCCAGCTCCGTGATGGCGGCCTCGATGTCCAGCCCCGGCTTGGGCCGCATCGTGGTGGCCGTGGCCTTGACGGCCTTCTGGTCGCGCGGCGTGAATGCGCGCAGCGCATGCTGCACGCGATTGCCCAGCTGGGCCAGCACGGTGTCGGGCACGTCCATCGGGTTTTGCGTGACGAAATACACGCCCACGCCCTTGGAGCGCACCAGGCGCACCACCAGCTCGATGCGTTCGAGCAGCACCTTGGGCGCATCGTTGAACAGCAGGTGGGCCTCGTCGAAGAAGAAGACCAGCTTGGGCTTGTCGGGGTCGCCGATCTCGGGCAGGCGCTCGAACAGCTCGGACAGCATCCACAGCAGGAAGGTGGAGTACAGGCGCGGCGAATTCATCAGCTTCTCGGCCGCCAGGATGTTGACCACGCCCTTGCCGCCCGCATCGGTCTGCATCAGGTCGTTGATGTCGAGCATGGGCTCGCCAAAGAATTTGTCGCCGCCCTGCGACTCGATGGCCACCAGCCCGCGCTGTATGGCCCCCACGCTGGCGGCACTGATGTTGCCGTACTCGGTGGTGAACTGCTTGGCGTTGTCGCCCACGTGCTGGAGCATGGACCGCAGGTCCTTGAGGTCCAGCAGCAGCAGTCCGTTGTCGTCGGCAATCTTGAAGACCAGGTTGAGCACGCCCATCTGCGTGTCGTTCAGGGCCAGCATGCGCCCGATCAGCAGCGGCCCCATGTCCGAAACCGTGGCGCGCACCGGATGGCCCAGCTCGCCGAACACGTCCCACAGCGTGGTGGGGCAGGCCAGGGGCTGAGGAATCTCGATGCCGCGCTCCTGCAGCGAAGCCGCCATCTTGGCGCCGGTGCTGCCGCTTTGGCTGATGCCCGACAGGTCGCCCTTGATGTCGGCCATGAACACCGGCACGCCGATTTCGGAGAAGCCTTCCGCCATTTTCTGCAGCGTCACGGTCTTGCCGGTGCCCGTGGCGCCGGTGATCAGGCCATGTCGATTGGCCAGTGCGGGCAGCAGCAGGCATTCTGTGGCAGAGTGGCGGGCGATCAGAAGTGGAGCGGCCATTTCGGGTTTCCTCGGGGGAGCATGCGGTCAAAAGTAAAATCCCAGCCGCAAGGTTAAATCAATATCAAAGGACAGCCTGTGGCAGGACACAGTAAATGGGCCAATATCCAGCACCGCAAAGGCCGCCAGGACGAAAAGCGCGGCAAGGTCTGGACTCGCATCATCCGTGAAATCATGGTGGCGGCACGCACGGGAGGGGGCGATCTCAGCGCCAACCCGCGCCTGCGCCTGGCGGTGGAAAAGGCCAAGGCGGCCAACATGCCGGCCGACAACATCAAGCGCAACATCGACAAGGCCACGGGCAATCTCGAAGGCGTGACCTACGAGGAAATCCGCTACGAAGGCTACGGCATTGGCGGCGCGGCCATCATCGTGGACACCATGACCGACAATCGCGTGCGCACTGTGGCGGATGTGCGTCATGCCTTCAGCAAGTACGGTGGCAACATGGGCACGGAGGGTTCCGTGTCCTTCCAGTTCAAGCATGTCGGACAACTGATCTTCGCTCCCGGAAGCGACGAGGACCAGATCATGGAAGTGGCGCTGGAGGCCGGTGCCGAGGACGTGATCACCGATGATGAGGGGGCCATCGAGGTGCTGACCGCACCCGCCGAGTTCGAAACCGTGCGCGACGCGCTGCAGGCCAAGGGCCTGACGCCGGAGGTGGCTGAAGTCACCATGCGCCCGGAAAACACCATCGTCCTGCAAGGTGATGACGCAGCCCGCATGCAAAAGCTGCTGGACATGATCGAAGACCTGGATGACGTACAGGACGTCTACCACAACGCTGAACTATGAAAATTCTTGTGATTGGTGGCGGAGGCCGCGAGCACGCCCTGGCGTGGAAACTGGCTGAATCGCCGAAATCGACCAAGGTCTATGTGGCCCCCGGCAACGGTGGCACGGGCCTGGCCGGCGGCAAGGTGGAGAACCTCAACATCACCGACCCGCAGGCGCTGCGCGAGTGGGCGCAGGCCGAGAAGGTCGCGCTGACCGTCGTCGGCCCCGAGGCGCCTTTGGCGGCCGGCGTGGTCGATGAGTTCCGTGCCCATGGCCTGCGCATCTTCGGCCCCTCCAAGGCGGCCGCCCAGCTGGAAAGCTCCAAGGCGTTTTCCAAGGACTTCATGGCGCGCCACGGCATCCCCACGGCGCTCTACGAGACTTTCACCGACCCGGTTGCTGCCCACGCCTATGTGGATCGCCTGGGTGCGCCTATCGTGGTCAAGGCCGATGGCCTGGCCGCAGGCAAGGGCGTGGTCGTTGCGACAACGCTGCAGGAAGCCCACGACGCCGTGGACTTCATGCTCGTGGACAACAAGTACGGCGTGGCCCACAACGACGGCGGTGCCCGCGTGGTGATCGAGGAATTCCTCGCCGGCGAGGAAGCCAGCTTCATCGTGCTGTGCGACGGCAAGAACGTCCTGGCCCTAGCGACCAGCCAGGACCACAAGCGCCTGAAGGACGGCGACCAGGGCCCGAACACGGGCGGCATGGGCGCCTACTCGCCCGCGCCCGTGGTCACGGCCGACGTGCATGCCCGCGCCATGCGCGAGATCATCCTGCCGACCATCCGCGGCATGGAAAAGGACGGCATTCCCTACACCGGCTTCCTGTATGCGGGCCTGATGATCGATGCATCCGGCCATCCCAAGACGCTGGAGTTCAACTGCCGCATGGGCGACCCCGAGACCCAGCCCATCATGATGCGCCTCAAGAGCGATCTGGTGGACGTCATGCTGGCGGCCACCGATGCCAAGCTCGACCAGGTCGAGCTGCAATGGGACCGCCGCACGGCGCTGGGCGTGGTCATGGCCGCAGCAGGCTACCCCGAGGACCCGCGCAAGGGCGATGCCATCAGCGGGCTGCCGCAGGACGCCGCCGATGCCATGGTCTTCCATGCCGGCACCCAGCTCAAGGACGGTGTGCCCGTCACCAGCGGTGGCCGCGTACTGTGCGTCACCGTGCTGGCCGACAGCGTCAAGCAGGCCCAGCAAAAGGTCTATGACGTGGCGCGTGGCATCCATTTCGATGGTGCCCAGTACCGCCGCGACATCGGCTTCCGTGCCGTGAAGAACTGAGTCCATGGCAGAGCAATCGACCGGGCAGGCGCTGCCCGTGGCCCAGGTGCGCGAGTACCTGACGGGCCTGCAGGCCCGCATCACGCAGGCGCTGGAACAGGTGGAAGGCGAGGGCGGTGCACGCTTTCTGTCCGACGCCTGGAGCAAGGGCCCCGGCGAGCGCCTGCAGGGCGATGGCATCACCCGCATCATGGAAGGCGGCCGCGTGTTCGAGCGCGCGGGCTGTGGCTTCTCGCATGTGCGCGGGCCGCAGCTGCCGCCCTCGGCCACGCAGCACCGGCCTGAGCTGGCCGGTGCGCCGTTCGAGGCCATGGGCGTGTCCCTGGTCTTCCATCCGCGCAATCCTTTTGTGCCTACGGTGCACATGAATGTGCGAATGATTGCAGCCGGCTCAGGTGCGGCCGGCTCAGGTGCGGCAGGGCAGCCGGGCAACCAACCCACCTGCTGGTTCGGCGGCGGCATGGACCTGACGCCGGTCTACGGCTTCGAGGAAGATGCACAGCACTTTCACCGCGTCTGCCGCGATGCGCTGGCGCCTTTTGGCGACACGCTCTACCCGCGCTTCAAGACCTGGTGCGACGAGTACTTCCGCCTAAAGCACCGCAACGAGCAGCGCGGCATCGGCGGCATCTTCTTCGACGACTTCTCGGAACTGGGCCAGGCGCGCAGTTTCGACATGCTGCGCTCGGTGGGCGATGCCTTTCTGGAGTCCTACCTTCCCATCGTCGAGCGCCGCCAGGCCATGGACTACGGGCAGCAGCAGGTCGATTTCCAGCGCTACCGCCGCGGCCGCTATGTGGAGTTCAACCTTGTCTGGGACCGGGGCACGCACTTCGGCCTGCAGTCCGGCGGGCGTACGGAGTCCATCTTGCTGTCCATGCCACCGCATGCGAGCTGGAGCTACCAGCGCGAGGACGCGCCCGGCACCCCCGAGCGCGCTTTGCTGGAGCAATTCCTGGTGCCCCGCGACTGGCTTTGAGCCCGAGAGCCGCCCCCCCGAGCGGCGTGGCGAAATCCGCGCGTGCAAGGGAATAGGCGGCAAAACTATAATTTCAATAGCTTGAGGCGCAGCGTTGGCTGCGTTCTCCACTTTCTTCGGCGCGAAATCTTCCGGCGATCTGTGGGCGAACTCCATGCATTTTGGAGCGCCGCTACAGCCCAGCCCTCTACGGGCCGCACGGCGCTCGCGCTATATTGATCCCATTCCTATTCCATTGATCACCGCCTGATGACCACTTCCACCAAATCGGATTCCGCAGCCAAGCGCGACGTGACCAAGCTGCAACGCGCCATTGTTGACGGCCTCGAAAACGTCAAGGCCCAAGACATCCAGGTCTTCAATACCGAAAAGCTCTCGCCGCTGTTCGAGCGCGTGATCGTGGCTGCGGGCACCTCCAATCGCCAGACCAAGGCGCTGGCCTCCAGCGTGCGCGACGCCGTCAAGCAGGCCGGTTTCCCCGTGCCGCGCCAGGAAGGCGAAGAAAACGGCGAGTGGATCATCGTGGACTGCGGCCAGGCCGTGGTCCATGTCATGCAGCCGGCCATCCGCCAGTACTACCGCCTGGAAGAGATTTGGGGCGAGACGCCTGTGCGCCTGAAGCTGGGCGCTCCCAAGCCCACGCGCTCGGCTGCCACCGACAAGGCGGAAGAAAAGGCCAAGAAGGCTGCAACCAAGAAGGCGGCGGCAACCGCTGCCAAGCCTGCAGCCAAGAAGGCCGCTTCTGGCGCAGCCTCCGCCGCCGCCAAGAAGCCCGCTGCCAAGAAGGCGGCCCCTGCCAAGGCCGCTGCACCCCGTTCCGCAGCGGCAAAGCCGGCCGCCGCAAAGTCGGCTGCTGTGAAGTCGGCCGCAGCCAAGTCGCCGGCCGGCAAGACGGCGGCGCCCAAGGCCATCAAGACTGTGGTGGTCAACCGCGCCCCCGCCAAGGCCAAGGCCAAGGCCGGCGCCGCTGCCAAGCCTGCCGCCAAGCCGGCAGCCAAGCGCGCTCCCCGCGCCAAGGCCTGAGCGGTTCAGGGCTGACGCTGCATGAAGCTGTTGATCGTGGCCGTGGGCCAGCATGTGCCCGACTGGGCGCAGACAGCCTACGACGACTACGCCAAGCGTTTTCCTCCGGAACTCAAGGTGGAGCTCAAGGCCGTCAAGACGGAGCCACGCGGCTCCAAGACGGTCGAGACCCTGTACGCGGCCGAGCGCAAGCGCATCGAGGCCGCCATTCCGCGCGGCACGCGCATCGTGGTGCTCGATGAGCGCGGCACCAATCTGACCACCAAGGCCCTGGCCCAGCGCCTGCAGGGCTGGCAGCTGGAGGGCGATGACGTGGCCCTCATCATCGGAGGCCCGGACGGTCTGGACCCCGCCTTCAGGCAGGCCGCACACGAGCGCATCCGCCTGTCGGACCTGACCCTGCCGCATGCCATGGTGCGGGTGCTCCTTATCGAGCAGCTGTACCGTGCCTGGTCGGTCAACGCCGGCCATCCCTACCACCGGGAATAGCGGCAGCGGCGGTGTCATGCGGATTGGAAGATCTCGTGATACTATGATTTTGATAGCCTTCGGCGCTTTGATACAAAGGGCTGAAGGCATTTCTCATTTTCATCATGCCGCCCTTCATCTACCTAGCCTCCCAAAGCCCCCGCCGCCGCCAACTGCTGGAGCAGCTGGGCGTGGCCCATGAGCTTTTGCTGCCCAATGCGGATGGCGACATCGCCGAAGATGCCGAGGCCATGGAAGCCGAGCTGGCCGGCGAGGCAGCGCGCGACTACGTGCAGCGCGTGACCGCACTCAAGCTCGACGCTGCCGTGGCCCGCCACGCGCGCCGTGCGCTGGCTGCCGCTCCCGTGCTCTGCTCGGACACCACGGTGGCGCTCGACGGCCGCATTCTGGGCAAGCCCGCCGATGCCGACGATGCACGCCGCATGCTGACGGGGCTTGCCGGCCGAGAGCATGAGGTGCTGACGGCGGTGGCCATACAGCATGGCGCGCGGCGCCTGGCTGCGCTGTCGGTCTCCCGGGTTCGCTTTGCGGCCATGAGCGCTCAGCAGATCGATGCCTACGTGGCCTCGGGCGAGCCCATGGGCAAGGCCGGTGCCTATGGCATACAGGGCCGTGCGGCGGCCCATGTGCAGTGGCTGCAAGGCAGCTACTCGGGCATCATGGGCCTGCCGCTGTTCGAGACGGCGGCGCTGTTGCGCGAGCTGGGCTGGGCGCTGTAGGCCAGCTCCCCGACCTGGGCCCCGAGGGGCGTGCAGGCAGGCGCGCAAGGCCGATGGCAGCGCGCGGCACGGCAAGATGTCTGCCGGGCCGCTCCGGCCGAGAAATACAAACGACAAAGCACACCACAGGCACAGCATGCAGCAAGACATTCTGATCAATTGGTCGCCACAGGAAACGCGCGTGGCCATCATCGAGAACGGCGCCGTCCAGGAACTGCACATGGAGCGCCCGCTGGAGCGCGGCCTGGTCGGCAACGTGTACCTGGGCAAGGTCTCGCGTGTGCTGCCGGGCATGCAGTCGGCCTTCATCGACATCGGCCTGGAGCGCGCGGCCTTCCTGCACGTGGCCGATGTCTGGCAGCGGCAGGAAGGGGGCGAGGCCCCCATGTTCGCGCGCAAGGACATGCCTGTCGTGCCCATCGAAAAGCAGGTTTTCGAGGGCCAGACCATCATGGTGCAGGTCATCAAGGATCCGATCGGCACCAAGGGCGCGCGCCTGTCCACGCAGATCAGCATTGCGGGACGCCTGCTGGTGCTGCTGCCGCAGGACGACCACATCGGCATCTCGCAGAAAATCCCGCAGGGCGAGCGCGATGCCCTGCGCGCCCGGCTGCAGGGCCTGGTCGGCACCAAGGAAACCGGCGGGGGCGGCGGCTTCATCCTGCGCACCAATGGCGAGGACTCCAGCGACGCCGAGCTGGCCGACGACATCCGCTACCTGCGCAAGACCTGGAGCCGCATCAAGGAGGCCTCGGTGCGCCTGCCGCCCATGTCGCTGCTGCACCAGGACCTGAACCTGCTGCAGCGCGTGCTGCGCGATCTGGTGGGCGAAGGCACCCAGAGCATCCGCATCGACTCCAAGGAGCAGTTCGCCCTGCTCATGACCTTCGGGCAGGAGTACATGCCGGCGGCCGTGCCCAAGCTGCAGCATTACCGCGGCGAGCGGCCCATCTTCGATCTGTTCGCCATCGACGAGGAAATCGCCCGCGCGCTGGGCCGGCGGGTGGACCTCAAGTCGGGCGGCTACCTGATCGTGGACCAGACAGAGGCGCTGACCACGGTGGACGTCAATACCGGCGGCTACGTGGGCGCGCGCAACTTCGACGACACCATCTTCAAGACCAACCTGGAAGCCGCCCACCAGATCGCGCGCCAGCTGCGCCTGCGCAACCTGGGCGGCATCATCATCGTGGATTTCATCGACATGGTGCGCGACGACCACCAGGCCGAGGTGCTGTCCGAATTCAAGCGCCAGCTCGGGCGCGACCGGGTCAAGACCATGGCAGGTGGCTTCTCGCAGCTGGGCCTGGTGGAGATGACGCGCAAGCGCACGCGCGAATCGCTGGCCCACATGCTGTGCGAATCCTGCCCGGTCTGCCAGGGCAAGGGCCATGTGAAGACCGTGCGCAGCGTCTGCTACGAGGTGCTGCGAGAAATCCTGCGCGAGGCGCGCCAGTTCAACCCGCGCGAGTTCCGCATCGTGGCCTCGCCCAAGGTGGTCGAGATGTTCCTGGACGAGGAAAGCCAGCACCTGGCCGGCCTGTCCGACTTCATCAAGAAACCCATCTCGCTGCAGGCCGAGACCGCCATGGCACAGGAGCAGTACGACATCGTGCTGCTGTGAACCGGTATTTATCTTGCCAATTCATTATCAATAGCGATTCGGCATCTTTCGCGCCAATGGATTCATATGAATCGATTTGCGCGTTGCTATGGATTGTCGATTCCCGATAATTAACTTTGTCTCGGCATTTTTGATACCGTTTGTTGCAATCAGTGCCTCAGCAACTGAAAGGGCGACAAATGGGAATCGACTCAACCATTGTGCGTGCTGCCATACACCCGGGAATTGGTGTGGCGCGTATTGGCAATAGCCCGGATGAGTACTATGTCGGCCCCGAGCTGATGCATGTGCCGCCCATGGCGCCGGGCAGCCTGCGTGATGCGCAGGGCGCGCTCAAGCGCCAGGCTGCGCGCTTTCGCATCTACGGCTACAACGCCGCAGGCGAAGTGGTGCGTGAACTCACGGCCGACCAGGACGAAATCGAATGGGAAGTCGAACTGGCCAATACCAAAGCCGCCTGGTATCAATTCCAATTGGCGCTGGACGTGCCTGAAGCCGCAACGGCCGATCCCACGATTTTGCGCAATGTCACGGTGAAGGACCGGAAAAGCCTGGCCATTCGACCGGGAGCCCGCCGAATTGCCAAAGGCTCGGCCCCGGTGGTATTCGATAGCGGCAGTTTCTGCGGCAAGCCGGTTTATCTGGGCGAATTGCGCATTGAAAAGACGGGCCAGCTTCTCGTGCTGGGAGGCCGTGGCGTCTCTGCCTCCGTGGATGGCAGCAAGGCCACCACGTTCGCGAACAACGAGGGCTGGCATGACGATGTGGCCGACGGCCCGGTGCGCGCGAAGGTCGTCGTGGACGGCGTTTCCGTGCCGGTGGATGCGGCATGGGTCACGGTTGCGCCGCCCAACTACGGCCCGCAGATGAAGTCGGTGCGCACCATGAAGGACCTGATGGAGGATGTTTTCATCCGCTCGGGCATGGCTGTGTTTCCGCTGCAGGTCTCCTTCAGCCGGCACATTCTGCCCATACTCCAGCGCCAGAGCAGCCTGCAGTGGGCGAACAAGGGCTTTGCCGCCCAGTTCGGCTGGGGTGCCGCCGCCAGTGCGGATGACGAGGCGTGGATCGCCAGGCTCAACAGCCCGGGCACGACCTGGGCCGAGCTGCGCCAGCAGGTGGCCAATGCCTTCCGGCGCTTTGACCGGGACGGCGCATCCCCCCAGCCCTGGCCCTGGCTGTATGGCGACGCCATGGCCGTGCCGCCGGCCGACACGCCGCGCCAGCATGCGGCGCTGACGGCCACGCAGCTGAGGATGCTGGACCTGTGGGCCGCAGGCCACTTTCTCTCCGACTGGACGCCCGGCCAGAAGTACCCGGCCCAGCTGTCCGATGTGCCGCTGCAGGAGCAGCCCACCATGCTCGACCATGCCGCCATGGACGACTGCCTGGCCGATGCCTTTCACCCGGGTTGCGAGATCACCTGGCCCATGCGCCACGCCAGCATGTACCGGGCGCCATTTCGCATCCGCGAGGCGGCCGAGAACCCGCCCGAGCTGCAGCTCTACGGCTCGCGGCTCACCCCCGCCGCGGCGCTGTCCGAGAGCGGGCCGCTGTATGCGCAGGTGGCCGGCGACCTCACGCGCTGGATGGCCGTTCCCTGGCAGACCGACACCGCCAGCTGCCGCAGCGGCTACTACGCCGGCTACGGCCCGCGCTACGACCCCTACCTGCCCACGTTCTGGCCGGCCCGCGTGCCCAACCAGGTGCTGACGCAGGAGGCCTATGAAAAGGTCATCGATACCGAACTGCCGCGCGAGCAGCGTGTCGCCGCCTTCAACCGGCGCGAGTCGTGGTTCCGCACCCTGGGCGAGGGAGGCTATGAGAGCGAGATCAACCGCATGATCAGCCACTTCGGTGACATGGGCGTCATCGAGAATCGGCCGGGCCCGCGTGGCGACAAGGACTTCCCGCCGGTGATGCAGGTGGAAAACCGCATCGCCCCGGCGCCGTCGCACATGCTCAAGACTGCCGTGCAACCGGCCGGGCAGGAAGCGCCTCCCCGCATCGAGCCCTTCGACGCAGACAACGAAGAGCAGCTGCGCGCCCTGACGCAGCGCGGCCCGGTGCTGCCGCGCTGAATGGCGGCCATGTCTATGTCTGCGCATGCCATGGCCACCGCGCCGCTGCCGGATGAACTGGATGTGCTCGTCGTGGGCGCGGGACCGGCGGGCGCGGCCGTTGCCGCGCAGCTGGCAGGGCATTGCCGCGTGGCGCTGGTAGGACGCGCCGTGCAGGCTGGGCGGGCCATTGGCGAAACCCTGCCCGCTGCGGCCCGGGTGATTCTGTCCGACCTGGGCGTGTGGGATGCGTTCGCGGCACAGGGCCACCGTCCTGCCTGGTCGCGGCGGTCACTGTGGGGAAGCTCCGAGGTCATCTTTCAGGACGCACTGTTCGACCCGCATGGCGCGGGCTGGCACCTGGACCGCAAGCGCTTCGACGCCATGCTGCTGGAGGCTGCGCGCAGCCGTGGCGTGCCCTGCCTGGTGCCCGCCACGCTGCGCAGCCTGCAGCGCCAGCCACCGGGCGCGCCCATGCGCTGGCGCTGCCTGATCGATAGGGCGCAGGGCGACCCGGCGCACGGCCCGTTGGAGCTGTCCTGCCGCATCGTGGTCGATGCCACGGGCCGCGCGGCCCGGGTGGCCCGGCAGGCGGGTGCCGAGGTCCGCCGCGACGGCCGCCTGGTCTGTTTTCACGCCTGGGTGGAGCCGCCATCGCATGAGCATGCAGGCACCACCATGATCGAGTCGGATGCCGAAGGCTGGTGGTACAGCGCCGATCTGCCTGATGGCAGTTGCGTGATTGCCTGGCAGACCGATATCGACCTGCCCGAAGCCCGCCGCCTGCGCAGCACGGCGGATCTGCTGGACATGGCCGATCGCACGGCCCTGGTGGGCGCGCGCAGCGTGGGCAGCCAGGTGCTGGAGCCGTTGCGGGTGGCCGCCGCCCACGAGCAATGGCTGGATGCAGCCAGCGGGCCGGATTGGCTGGCCGTGGGCGATGCCTGCCTGTCCTTCGATCCGCTGGCATCGCAGGGCCTGCTCAACAGCCTGGTCACCGGCAGCGAGGCCGCCCTGGCCGTGCGCCGCAGCCTGGCGGGCGACGCCGGTGCGTTGCCTGCCTGGGATGCGTGGATCCGGTCGATACGCGCCGCGTACCGCAGCCATCACGAGCACTACTATGCGCTGGAGCCGCGCTGGGCGAACGAGACGTTCTGGGCCCGCCGCCAGCGGGCGCCGGAGGCGGGGAACGGAGCCGGCGTTATTGCCGCTCCAGCTTCGCCGTCTGAACGATGGCATTCCAGCGCTGGTACTCGGCCCGCGTGAATTCGCGGAAGGCCTTGGAGTCCAGCAGGCGCACTTCGCCGCCCAGCGCCGTCACCTTGGACTTGAAGTCGGCATGGCCCGCCACCTTGAGCGTGGCATCCTCCAGCCGCTTGACGATGGCTGCCGGCGTGCCCTTGGGCGCCAGCACGCCGTTCCAGGTGCCGGTCACGAAGGCGGGGTAGCCGCTTTCCTTCATGGTCGGCACATCGGGCAGGGCGGGCAGGCGCTGCTCCGAGGTCACGGCCAGGGCCTTGAGCTTGCCCGACTGCACAAAGGGCAGGGCGGGCGTCACGTTCTCGAAGATGAAATCGATCTGGCCGCCCAGCAGGTCGGTCAGGGCCGGCGCGCTACCCTTGTAGGGCACATGCACCATGTCCAGCTGGGTGGCGCTCTTGAACAGCTCGCCCGACAGGTGGACCGTGGAGCCGCTGCCCGGCGAGCCGTAGCTCATGCCGGTCTTTTGCGCGGCGGCGCGTGCCACCAGGTCCTTCACCGTCCTGGCGGGCGTGCGCGCCTCGTTGACCACCAGCACGTTGGGGATGGTGGTGACCAGGGCCACGTATTCGAAATCGCCCAGGTTCTTCTCGCTCAGGTTCTTGTACAGGCTCTGGTTGATGGCCTGGGTGCCGGCCGTGCCGAACAGCAGCGTGTAGCCATCATTGGCCGCCGAAGCCACGCGGCTGGCGCCGATGGAGCCGTTGGCGCCGGAGATGTTTTCCACGATCACGGGCTGGCCCAGCGACTCGGACAGGCCCTGTGCCACCATGCGCGCCAGCACATCGGTATTGCCGCCAGGGGCGAAGGGCACGACCAGCTTGACGGGCCGGGCCGGGTAGGCATCCGCCCAGGCCTGGGGCAGGGGCAGCAGCGTAGTGGCGCCAAGCAGCGCGGCAGCGCGCAGGAATTGCTTGCGTGAAAGGGTACGGGGCATGGGGGATGTCTCCTTGTCGATGTTCTGGTGGCGCAGCGGCTGGGGCCAGCGGCGGATTTTTCAGGCGGGCCAATGCTGGGCGGTGGCTGTCTTGACGTCAATCAATGTTTTGGCAGGACGTCATGCGGCGGGCGAATGACCTGTCCGGCCTTGCTCGGCAAATGAGAAGGATTGCGTTGACATGCGCCCGTCATTGCGCCTGCCATCACGGCGCAAGGCTCCTGGACTCGCCTGTGGCAAGGACCGCACCGCTGCTGAATCCGCCTCCGGCGCTGCCGTGCAACTGCCCGCGAACATGCGGCTTTGCGGCGCCTGCGTGGACGTGCACGATGCGCCCCATGGCATGGGCCGGCGCCCGTTACGGCGCCGGGGTTGGGGCGGGCATTGCCGATGTCCATGCCGACGCCAATGCCGATGCAGCTCAGAAATCCGCCCTCAGGCTCACCGTCATGTTGCGCGGCTCGCCCCACCAGCCCTGGTTGTAGAAGCCGATCTGGCTGTAGTACTGGCGGTCCAGCAGGTTGTTGAGCTGCACGCTGGCCGACCAGGTGGGGTCGAGGCGGTAGTGGGCCGAGAGGTTGACCACCAGGTAGCTGCCCTGGCCTACCTGCACGCTCTGGCGCAGCGGGTTGGTCACGTTCTGCCAGATGCGGCTTTGCCAGCGCAGGTTGCCGCCCAGGCTCAGGCCTTGCAGCGCACCCTCGAAGCTGCGCATGGCCGTGAGCTTGACCAGGCTGCGCGGGTGCGTTGTGTTGAAGGCGGCGCCGCTGGCGCTGCGCGCCGTGTAGTGCGTGTAGCTGGCGCCCAGGCGCCAGCCTCGGGCCGGCTCGCCGCTGAGTTCCAGGTCGATGCCGCGCACCTGCGCGCCCTTGACTCCCCGGTAGGTCTTCTGGTCCGTGGTGCCGTCGATGAATTCGCCCGTGTCCTGCGCCAGGTTGTCCTGGCGGGTCTGGAACAGCGCGGCAGAACCCTGCAGCCGGTCCTGCAGCCAGGAGCCCTTGAGGCCCAGCTCGAAGGCCTGGCCGGTGATGGGGTCCAGGATGCTGCCTTGCTTGTCGCGGTAGTTCTGGGGCGTGAAGATTTCCGTGTAGCTCAGGTAGGCCGTGTGCCGGGCATCGATGTCCCACAGCAGGCCGGCGTAGGGCGTGATTTCGTTGCTGTAGCGGTAGTCGCGCAGGCTGCCGAAGTAGTTCTGGCGCGTGGACCAGCGGCTCAGCCGGGCACCGGCCACGGCCGTCCAGCCATCGGCCAGCGACAGGCGCCCCACGGCATAGCCGCCGCTTTGGCGCATGCGGCTGTCGTCGCCGCCGTTGGAGACGTCGGACCAGCCGGGCTCGGCCAGGCTGCCGTTGCGCCAGTCGAGGAAGTTGTCCGTGGCAGGCGGCGTGCCCAGCGGTGCGTAGCGGCGGATGTCGATGTCGTCGCGCACATGGTTCCAGCCCACGGCAATCTCGTGCTGGCGCCCGAACAGCGCGACCGGGCCGCTGGCCGTGAGGTGCAGGCTGTCGCGCGAGCGGTCGCCCCGGTACTTGATGAAGGAGTTGGCCATGCCCAGGCCGGTGCTGGCGTCCGGCGCGCCGCCCCGGTAGACGTAGCGCATGTCGTAGTTGCCGTCGTTGCGGCTGTAGGCGGCGCGCAGCAGCCAGCGGTTGTCCAGCCGGTGCGTCAGGTCCAGCGTGGCCGTGGTGTTCTCCGTGCCGAAATGCGACCAGCGCGTGTTGTTGGACACCGAGCGGTCGAAGGCCGTGCGGCTGCCGTCCGCATAGAACAGCGGAAAGCCGGCGCCCATGCCGGGACTGGTGTTCTTCTGGTATTCGAGGCTGGTGACGAGCCGGGTGGCGGGCGTCAGGGCCGCGCTGACCACGGCGTACAGGCCCTGCCTGCGCTGGCCGAAGTGGCTGACGTAGCTGTCGCTGTCCGATTGCACGGCCACGACGCGGCCATGCACGCGGCCTTCGCGGTCCAGCGGCAGGGACAGATCGGCCTCGGCGCGGCGCAGGTTCCAGCGGCCCAGCGTCAGCGATGCATGGCCGCCCGCCGTCTCGCGCGGCTGCTTGCGCACGAAGTTCACCGTGGCCGACGGATCGCCCGAGCCATTGAGCAGGCCCGTGGCGCCGCGCACGATTTCCACGCGGTCGTAGAAGGCCGTGTCCATGTCGGTGGCGCCGAAGTTCCACAGGCTGTTGATGGGCGAGGCCAGCCCGTCGAACTGGAAGTTGCTGACGCCGAAGCCGCGCGAGGAAAACTGGTAGCGGTTGCTGTCGCTGCGGCTGACCGACAGGCCGGGCGCGGAGGCCTCCAGCGTCTGCGAGACCGTGAGCTGGCCTGCATCGTCCATGAGCTGGCGCGTGATCACGCTGACCGACTGCGGAGTTTCGCGTGCCGACAGTTGCAGGCCCGTGGCCGTGCCTGTGGAGCCGCTGGTATAGCGGGCCGTGCCTTCGGTGGTGCCGGCATCGGCGGCGGCGCGCACGGTGACGGTGCCCAGTTCGGTGTCGCCTTTCCTGGCAGGGGGCCTGTCCTCGTCGGCGGCCCAGACTGCTGACGCAGGGGCGGCACACAGGGCACAGATCAGCAGGGACAGGGGGGGCCGCGCGCCTTGTGGGTGTCGCGGGGCGGGGTTTTGGATGCGAATGCTCATCATTTCCATGGTCCTGGGCGTGAGCCCGGATTGTGGGAAATGTGCGCCGCCGCCGCCTGTTCCCGGCGACGCCAGTCCTATGGCTTGCGACGCAGGCTGCCTTGGCTGGGCGCGTGGCCGAAGCGCTGGCGAAAGGCCGTGGCGAAATTGCTGGCGTGCTGAAAGCCCACGCAGTCGGCCGCTTCCTGCACGCTCCAGCCCTGTGCCAGCCGCTCGCGCGCCAGCTGCATTCGGCGCTCGCGCAGCCAGCCGAACACGGTCTGGCCGTAGGCGGCCTGGAATTTCTCGCGCAGCGTGGTCGGGCTCATGCAGGCCAGGCGCGCCAGGTCGTCCAGGCTGTACGCCTGGCCCGGCGCTGCATCCATGCACTCGCGCACGCGCTCCAGGCCGCGCCTGTCCCGGGGATGGATGCGCGGCAAGGGCGCAGGCCGCGGTTGCGCATGTGCCTGCAGTGCGCAGGCCAGCAGCTGCAGCGCAATGCCTTCGCGGTGCAGCCGGGCCAGGCTGCCGCTCCAGACGCCATCGAGCAACTGGCGCAGCGACACCGCCAGATGCTCGGGCAGCGACCAGGCATGCAGCGGCGGGCCGGGTTGCCGCAGGGCCTGGTGCAGCAGCTCGGCCAGTTCGGCATCGGCGCAGGCCTCGGGCGCCTCGATGGACAGGTTGAAGCCGCGCACCGTCTGGCCTGCGGCATGGGTGGCCTTGAGAATCTCGGTGTCGCCGCACGAGAATGCCGCCGCCGCATGGCGCGTCACGCTCAGTGCACGGCGGGCGCCCGGCAACTGCAGCTCGGCCTGGCCGTCCAGCAGGACCACGGCGGTGAAGCGCCGCGGGTGCTCGGATGTGGATTCATAGCCGTGGTCGATGCGGATGTCGGAGCTGACCATTTGCAGGCCCGAGGGCAGCTGGTGCTCCTGCACCTGTCCCTCGAAGATGCAATCGTTTTCGGAGACGGCAGAGAGAAAGCGCACGCTGAAACCGTGGCGCTGGCGCATGGCGTCGAGCTGCGCCGTGGTGTAGCGCTGGGAGGAGGAGGGCATGGGTGAGCGGAACAAATGGCCCGCAGCTGGATTCGAGAATGCTTCTCATTATCCGGGGCTGCAGGCCCGCTCGCCCACAAACCTCAGAGTTTGCGCAGCCGATCCAGTGCCGCGCGCAGCGTGCTGTCCTGCTTGGCAAAGCAAAAGCGCACCACGCGCTGGTCGAAGCCGTCGCCATAGAAGGCCGACAGCGGGATGGCGGCCACGCCGTGTTCCTTGACCAGCCACTGGCAGAACGCGGCTTCGTCCAGGTCCGACACGGCCGAGATGTCGGCGCAGACGAAGTAGGTTCCCGCCGTGGGCAGCAGGCGCAGGCGCGAGCCTTCCAGGCCCTGGCGGAACAGGTCGCGCTTGGCCTGGTAGAAGGCGGGCAGCTGAAGATAGGGCGCGGGGTCGGCCATGTAGCTGGCCAGGCCCGCCTGCATGGGCGTGTTGACGGTGAAGACGTTGAACTGGTGGACCTTGCGGAACTCGGCCGTGAGTGCGGCCGGCGCGGCGACGGTGCCCACCTTCCAGCCCGTGACATGGTAGGTCTTGCCGAAGCTGGAGACGATGAAGGCGCGCGCCGCCAGGCCGGCAAAGCGCGCGGCGCTCTGGTGCTGGCGGCCGTCGTAGACCATGTGCTCGTAGACCTCGTCGCTGATCAGCAGCACGTCGGTGGGCGCCAGCAGCTCCTGCAGCTGCAGCATCTCGGCATCGCTCCAGATGGTGGCGCTGGGGTTGTGCGGGCTGTTGATGATCAAAAGCCGGGTGCGCGGCGTGATGGCGGCGGCAATTTTGGCGAAGTCGGGCTTGAAGCTGCCCGGCGTCAACGGTACGCGCACGGGCACGCCGCCGGCCAGCTCGATGTTGGGCACGTAGCTGTCGTAGCAGGGGTCGAGCACGATGACCTCGTCGCCAGCATGCACGGTGGCCAGGATGGCGGTGAGGATGGCCTGCGTGGCGCCGGCCGTGACCGTGATCTCGGTGCCCGCATCGTAGCTGCGGCCGTACAGCGCCTGCATCTTGTCGGCCATGGCCTGGCGCAGCTGGGGCAGGCCGGGCATGGGCGGGTACTGGTTGTGGCCGGCCTGCATGGCGGCCGTGACGGCATCGACCAGCCTGGGGTCGCAGCCGAAATCGGGAAAGCCCTGGCCCAGGTTCACCGCCTGGTGCTCGGCGGCCAGGGCCGACATGGTGGTGAAGATGGTCGTGCCCACATGGGGCAGGCGGCTGGGGAAGGCGGGCGTGCGGGGCGTGGCAGAAGTCATGGCGGAAACAGCGGACAGCGGGAGCGGACCCGCACTGCAGGTCCGGTGGGGCGGAGGATCAGAGTTCGTAGTCGTGCACGTGGCCGTTCATGGCGCGCATGATGAGATCGCGCGTCAGGCGGTCGCTGAGCAGTTCGGCGAATCGGTAGACGAAATTGCGCAGGTAGGCACCTCGCTTGATGGCCACGCGTGCCACGCTCTGGCCGAACAGGTGGCCCATGGGGCGCACGACCAGGTCATTGACCGGGTCGTCGCGCATGGCCATTTCGGCCACGATGCCGATGCCCAGGCCCAGGCGCACATAGGTCTTGATCACGTCGGAGTCAATGGCCTCCAGCACGATGCGCGGACGCAGGCGGCGCGTGGCAAAGGCCTGGTCGATCTTGCCGCGACCCGTGAACGAAGGGTGGTAGGTGATCAGCGATTCGTGGGCGATGTCGTCCAGCGTGATGCGCTCTTTCTGCGCCAGCGGGTGGCCTGTGGGCATGACCAGCACGTGCTGCCATTCGTAGCAGGGCAGGGTGACGAGATCGGGGTAGTCGGCCAGGGATTCGGTGGCCATGCCGATGTCGGCCACCTCGTCGATGACCATGCGCGCCACCTCTGCCGGAGTGGCCTGGTGCAGGCTGATCGTGACCTTGGGATACAGGTCGCGCAGCCGTGCCACGGCAGGCGGAAGCACGTAACGGGCCTGTGTGTGGGTGGTGGCAATCGACAGCGTGCCGCTGTCCTGGGCGCTGTACTGCTCGCCGATGCGCTTGAGATTTCCGATCTCGCGCATGATGAGCTCGATGCTCTTGAGCACCTCCAGCCCGGGTTCGGTGATGCGCTTGAGGCGCTTGCCGTGGCGCGCAAAGATGTCGATGCCCAGCTCCTCCTCCAGCTCGATGATGGCCTTGGAGACGCCGGGCTGCGAGGTGTGCAGGGCCTTGGCCGCCTCGGTGAGGTTGAGGTTGCGGCGCGCCGCTTCTTGGACGAATCGGAATTGGTGCAGGTTCATGGCGGTGACAGCAGGGTGCTGCGCGCCATTATGCTGCATTTATATAAAGAAGCGATTCGTTATTTCAGCTTGCCGGTGCGCCACGGGGCTCCGTGGCCACCAGTGCCAGTTCTGCCAGCAGGGCCGTGACACGCGGATGCTCGCCCACGGCCGGCTGCAGGTCCACGGCCACCTGCGGATGGGTATCGCTTATCTCCTGCACCAGCTTCGGGATGTCCTCGCGCGCATGCTTGCCCGTGCCAAGGAACAGGGGCAGCACGGTGATGTGCGTGGCGCCGGCCTCGACCAGCCCGCGCGCGGCAGTGGGCAGGTCGGGCGCGCAGGCCTCCAGGTAGGCGCAGGCGGCCAGGGATTGGGGATGCGTCTGCTGAACGGCCTTCAGCACGGCCTCGATGGGTTGGCGCCACAAGGCGTCGCGCGAGCCGTGTGCCAGCAGGATCAGTCCAGTCCTGCCGGCAGATGTTGTCTCGTTTTGCATGGCAACGGTCCTAGCGGCGCAGCACCAGCCAGGTGAAGGCCGTCAATGAAAGAAGGCTGTAGAGCAGGCCCGGCGCCGCAGCGGTCAGCCAGGGCGACCAGGTCTGCAGCGTGCCGATGTAGCCGAACACGTTGTTCAGCAGGAAGAAGCTGATGCCGGCCATGACGCCGCCGAACACATAGGCCGCGATGCCGCCCGAGCGGAAATGCAGGTAGGCGAAAGGCAGGGCCAGCACCACCATCACCAGGCAGCTCATCGGGTAGAAGACCTTGCGCCAGAACTCGATCTCGTACTTCTGCGCAGCCTGGCCGTTGGCTTCCAGGTGGCGCACATACTGGAACAGCGAGATGGTGGACATCCGATCGGGCTTGAGCAAAGCGGCCGAGACCATCTCGGCGCTGATGCCCGTCTTCCAGTTCATGCTGTCTTCTTTCTCGCGCTGCAGCACCATGCCGCCGTCGGGCTTGGCCGTCAGGCGGCTGGCCTGCACGCCCTGGAGCATCCAGGATTCGCCGTCCTCGCTCACCTGCGCCGATTCCGCATGGATCTGGGCAGAGATGCGGCCCTGGCCGTCAAAGTCGAAGATGCGCACATTCGAGAAATCGCCCGGCCCGCGAATGGCACGCACGTTGATGGCAATGGAATGATCGCCCTGGCGCTCCTTGAGCCAGGCACCCGTGGCCCCGCGTGACAGCTGGGCCAGGTGGATGGCGCGGATGTTCTGGCCCGCGTTCTCGGCCGCAGGTGCCAGGTAGTCGCCGGTGCCGAAGGTGACCAGCACAAAGCCCAGGCCCAGCACCATCAGCGTGCGCAGCGCCAGCCAGGGGCCCATGCCGCTGGTGCGCATGATGGTGAATTCCGAACTCTGGGCAAAGCGCGCCATCACGTAGATGGTGCCGATCAGCACGGTGATGGGCATCAGCTCGTACAGGTGGCTGGGAATGCGCAGCACCACGAAAAGCAGCGCGTGCGTGATCTTGTAGCCGTTGTCGCCGCCGCGCCCGACCCATCGCAGCTCATCGACCAGATCGAAGAAGAAGAACAGCGCCAGGAAGGCCAGCGTCACATAGCCGACGGCCGCGATGATGTCGCGGTACAGCAGGTTTCTCAGAACTCTCATCATGGCACCGCCTTCGCGTCGTCCAGGGCAGTCGGCTTGCAAGGCCTGCGCCACAGATCGCGCGGCGACCAGCGCCTGTGCCGCACCAGCAGCACCAGCAGCGCCAGCAGCAACGTGCCGCCGTGCAGCAGGGCCGTCATGGCGGGCATGCTCAGCTTGCCCGAGGCCACCCAGTTCTCGCCCAGCGTCATGAGGTTGTAGTACACGATGAAGGCGAACAGCGCGAGCATGAGGCTGCCGCTGCCACCGGCACGCGGGTTCACGCTGGCCACGGCCAGGCCCAGGATCACGAAGTTCAGCGCCGCCAGAGGCAGGCCTATGCGCCAGCCCAGTTCGGCGCGGTAGATGGGTTCGGTGCGCGGCAGCAGCTCATGCGTGTACGTGCTGCGCGCGGCCATTTCCTCGGCGGCGGCCAGATTGTTGCCGCTGCCGAGCTGCGTGCCGTATTCCTTGAACTCGCTGATCTTCACCGAGCCGTCGCTGGTCTGCGTCTCCATGCGCTGGCCGTCGGTCAGCACGGCCATGCGTTCGCCCTTGACCACTTCCAGCCGCGCCCCGCGCGCCGAGGTCACGGACTCGCGCCCGCGCTCATTGGCCACGATGAACACATTGTTGGCAGCGGTGGCGCTGGGCACGTCCTTGTCGATGAAGAACACGCGCGAGCCGCCGGCAGACTCCTGGAACTCACCGGGAGCGATGCGGTCGATGTCGCTGCGCTGCTCGAACTGGGTCTTGATCTGCTCGATCTGCTGATTGGCCCAGGGCAGGATGCCCAGGCCCAGCACGGCGATCACGGCCAGCACCGGCCAGGCAAAGCGCAGCAGCGGGCGCAGCAGGCTGGCCAGCCCCTGGCCTGCGGCGAACCAGATCACCATCTCGCTGTCGCGGTACATGCGCGACAGCGAACCGACCACGGCCACGAAAAGTCCCAGGCCCAGGATGGTGGGCAACTGGCCAAGCACCGTATACCCCATGACCAGCAGAACGTCGGAAGGGCTGACATTGCCCTTGTAAGCCTGACCCAGCGTGCGGATCAGCATCATGGTCATGACGACCGTGATCAGCACCACGACCGTGGCACCGAAGCTGCGGGCCAGCTCTTTGCGTATGGATGAATCGAATAACATTGGCTGAAAGGAAAACGCCGATTATGAACTTTGAACTGAAGCCGTTGACGACTGCCGCTGCAGTACGTGAAAAGTGTGACCTGTTGTTGGTGCTGGTGACCGAAGCCACGGCCACGGGCAGCGACGCGCTGTCCACCCTGGTCGCTCACGCGGTCAAGGCCGGAGATTTCGAAACGGCAGCCGGCAAGCAGTTGGCACTGTACGGCCTGCCGGCCGTGGCCGCCCGCCGCGTCGTGCTGCTGGGCGCGGGCAGCGGCTCGGCCCGCGACGTGCGCCAGGCCGTGGCAGGCGCAGGCTCGGCCCTCAAGGCAAGCGGCGTTGGCAAGGCCGTGCTGTGCTTCGGCTTCGAGGCCACGGGTGGCGCTGTTGCAGCAGCGGTGGTGGCAGCGGCCGATGCCTGCTACAGCTATACCCACACCAAGCCCCAGGCCAAGCCTGTGGCGCTCAAGAAGCTGGTGATCGCGGCGACGGGCGCCAGTGCCGCGTCCGGCAAGTCCGGCGACAAGAGCGGGGACAAGGGCGGCATCGCCGCCGCTTTCAAGATCGCCGTGGCCCAGGCCGAAGGCATGGCCCTGGCGCGCGAATGGGCCAATCGCCCGGCCAACCACGCCACTCCCATGCTGCTGGCCGACGCAGCCCGTGCCCTGGCCAAGCTGCCCGGCATCAGCTGCAAGATCCACGGCCCCGCCGAAGTCGCCAAGCTCGGCATGGGCGCCTTCATGGCCGTGGCCCAGGGGTCGGAGCAGCCGCTGCGCTTCATCGAGCTGCACTACAACGGCGGCGCCAAGGGCGCCGCGCCCGTGGTGCTGGTGGGCAAGGGCATTACCTTCGATACCGGCGGCATCTCGCTCAAGCCTGCCGCCGAAATGGACGAGATGAAGTTCGACATGGGCGGTGCCGCCAGCGTGCTGGGCGTGTTCCAGGCGCTGGCCCAGCTGCAGCCGGCCATCAACGTGGTCGGGCTCATTCCGGCCTCCGAGAACATGCCCGGAGGCGCAGCCGTCAAGCCGGGCGACGTGGTCACCAGCATGAGTGGCCAGACCATAGAAATCCTCAACACCGATGCCGAAGGCCGCCTCGTGCTCTGCGATGCGCTGACCTACGCCGCCCGCTTCAAGCCCCGCGCCATGGTGGACATCGCCACGCTGACCGGTGCCTGCGTCATCGCCCTGGGCGGGCTGCGCAGCGGCATGTTCTCGCCCAGCGACGAGCTGGCCCGTGCGCTGGAGCAGGCGGGCGATGCCGCGCTCGACCCGTGCTGGCGCATGCCGCTGGACGAGGAGTATGGCGAAGGCCTCAAGAGCAATTTCGCCGACATGGGCAATGTGGCAGGCCGCGCAGGTGGTGCGGTCACGGCGGCCAAGTTCCTGCAGCGCTTCGTGGGAGACATTCCCTGGGCTCATCTGGACATCGCCGGCACGGCCTGGAAGAGCGGCGCCGCCAAGGGCGGCACGGGCCGCCCCGTGGGCCTGCTGCTGCACTACCTGCTGGCCTGCGTCGATGCCGGCAAGGCGCCATCCAGGGCCGGCGCGCCCAAGTCGGTTGCGGCGCCCAAGGCCGGCTCTGCCAGCCGCCGCAAGGCAGCCGCTGCAGTCCAGCCGGAGCAGGCCTGATGGCATCGTCCCCATCCGCACGGGCCTGCGCGAAAGGAGCGTCGCTTGACTGAAGTGGCGTTCCATTTCAACGCGCCTGACAAGCTGGCCTATGTGTGCCGTCTTGCGCGCAAGGCACTGCGGCATCGCACGCAACTGGTGGTGCTGGGATCTTCCGCGTCGCTCAAGGCCTTGTCGCCCAGGCTCTGGAGTGTCTCGCCCACCGATTTTCTTGCCCACGCCGTCGAAGGCGATGGGGCCGGCATTGTGGCCTTCTCGCCCATCGTGCTGCTGGAGCGGCTGGACAGCGCGCCGCACCACGACATGCTGGTGAATCTGGGCGGCGATGTGCCAGAAGGATTCGAGCGCTTTGCGCGTGTCGTTGAAGTGGTGTCTGCCACCGATGAGGAAGACCGGCATCTGGCCCGGCAGCGCTGGAAGCATTACGTGGCGCAGGGGATTTCCATCAAGCGCCATGACCTGGTCCTCAAGGAGTAAGCCATGAGTGCTCCCTCCAAAACCCCGCCACGCTTTGTTCCCACGCTCACCGATGTCGTGCCGGTCGATGCAGTGCAGTCGCCGGTGGCAGAACCGCCCGCTGTCGCTGCTTCCGAACTGCCGCACAGCGGCGAGACCGATTCCTGGGCGAGCGAAGGCATGCTTGCGCCACGCCGCGGCCTGGTTTCCATGCCCGCGTCCCTGCCGCCGCTGCCCCTGGATCTGCAACCCCAGCGGTCCATGGTCGCCGAGCCTGCGCCGCCTGGACAGGGCCCGCGGCCTGCAGTGCAGCCCGTGCATTCCGACTATCTGCCGCCCAGTGCGCCGTCCGTGGAAATGCAGCTGGCCCAGGAGAGCCGTCTGCTCGAAGTGGCCGAAGTTGCCGAACCGGCCGATGTGCCAGAGGTGGCCCCGGCCGCACCGATCGAGGACGTTATTCCTGCCGCGCCGGTGGTGCAGGCCGACGCTGCCACGCAAGGGGTCGAGCCGGATCCGGCATCTGCGGCACCTGGAGCACCTGGGGCATCACCCGCCTGTGCATTGCCCACCATGGAGTCCATCTGGGACAGCCACGCGCAGCAGGTCACCGAGGAGTATCTGGTCCATCGCCTCATGCAGCGCGTGGACCTGGTGCTGGACCAGCGCCTGCGCGATGCCATCGCCACGGTGGTGCAGCAGCAGACGCGATCCATCGTCGTGCGCCTGCGCGAAGAGGTGGAGTCGGTGGTGCGCCAAGCCGTCTACGAGGCCGTGGCCGACGAACTGGCCCACCGGGCGAGTGCCGCACGCGGCGATGCTGTACAGGGCGGGGGGCGTTGATCCGTGATCGGGTAGGCGGGTGAAGGGTGAGAGGTGCCCGCCTGACCCGGCCTTCAGCCTGCGCGTGCCGGGCCTGAGAACACCTCGGGATTGAGGATGTTGCTGGGCTGGCCTGCAGCGAAGTTCACCACATTGTCGAAGGCGGCGCGGAAATACAGCTCATAGCTGTCTTGCTCCACATAGCCGATGTGCGGCGTGCAGATGCAGTTCTCCAGCCGCAGCAGTGCGTGGCCCTGGAGAATGGGCTCGCTCTCGAAGACATCCACGGCCGCCAGGCCGGGGCGGCCACGGTTGAGCGCGCCCAGCAGCGCATCGGCCTCCACCAGTTCGGCGCGCGAGGTGTTCACGAACAGGGCTGTGGGTCTCATGCGCGCCAGATCCTGGGCGGTGACGATGCCGCGTGTGGCCTCATGCAGGCGAAGATGCATGGACAGCACATCGGATTCGGCAAAGAAATCCTCGCGCGAAGCAGCGGCCGAAAAGCCGTCGGCCTGGGCCTTCTGGCGCGAGGACTCACTGCCCCAGACCAGAACCTTCATGCCGAAGGCATGGCCATAGTGGGCCACCAGCCTGCCAATGCGGCCATACCCCCAGATGCCCAGCGTGCGCCCGTGCAGCACGCTGCCCAGCCCGAAATTGGCGGGCATGGATGCCGCCTTGAACCCCGATTGCTGCCATGCGCCGTGCTTGAGGTTGGCGATGTACTGCGGCAGCCGCCGCGTGGCCGCCATGATCAGCGACCAGGTCAGCTCGGCCGGTGCGATGGGCGAGCCCACGCCCTCGGCAATCGCAACGCCCTGGTCGGTGCAGGCCTGCACGTCGATATGGGCGCCGGCCTTGCCGGTCTGCGCGATCAGCTTCAGGCGCGGGAGTTTTTCCAGCAACTGCCGGCTGATCTGCGTGCGTTCGCGGATCAGCACGATGATGTCCGCATCGCGCAACCGCACCGACAGCTGGCCCACACCCTTGACGGTATTGGTGAAGACCTTGGCGTTGAACGGCTCCAGCAGCCGCGCACAGTCCAACTTGCGTACGGCGTCCTGGTAGTCGTCAAGAATGATGATGTTCATTGCCTGTGAATCTCTCATAAGCCTTTGATTTATCTCCGGGTTGCCGCGCAAGAGGTTGTCGGCAAATGTTCTGATCCGCTTTTGCGCTTTGCCCTGGGCATCATCAACGCCTACCTGAACCGGCCTGCCTGACTATTGTGTGACGCTTGCGCAGCCAGGGCCCCGAGGCCCGACGGTCACATTGTCGTTCAAGCAGCCCCGGGCTTGAGGCTGAAGGCTTCGGCCCGCGCCAGATCGCGCAGCCATGGTTACACAAGCCGCGCAGATGCCAGCAAGCCCTGGCAGGTGAAGCCGCTCACTGGCACGCTCTGTCGCCCGCGCAGCTGTATCAGCGAATTACACCCTGCAACGCCTTGCGGACCCCTGGTCGGACGGGACTTGGGGGTTGCCACCTGCCGGCGAAGCCGGTGAAGGCCGAGAGTGTGATGGACCGCGCTCAGTCGCACTCAATCATGGTTCCACCCAGTATTCGGCAGCTCCGCCCTTGACTGTCACTGATGAATTGGCCGTTGCGGTTGTAGATTCCGCCATTGCTGTCGTAGCAAAGTGCACCATTGCAACTGGATAGAGGAACAGGCTGGGCCGCCCGCGGTGTGAAAACCGGCTTCGGTGGTTCCTGCATCAGCGGCGTATTGGAGCCGCATGCAGCATTGACGCTGGTGATTGCTGCATTGGTGCGTATCCGTTTTTCATCCAGGGAAAGGGTGCGAATGCTGGATACGAATTCCAGCTCCTTGCGCGCCTCCTTGCACTGGGAGGATGCGCCGAGCTGCTCCGGCGCAGGAGCATTCGCCTTGCGGGCCTGCTGTTCGATGACGCGCTGCTGGCTCTCGATCTGGCGCTGCTGCATTTCGTTCATCTGGCGCTGCTGCTTTCGCTCATTGGCCTCCGCGGCCTCGGCCCGTTCGCGGTAGATTTCATCGTCCGATTTTTTGCGCTGTATCAGTGCGCCGGATTGGTCGCTGCTGCAGGGGCTGTCTGAAAAAATCAGTTTTCCAGAAACATCCTTGCATTGATAGACCTGGGCGGCGGCAGGTAAAGCCAGAAATGTCGCAACGATTGTCAGAGTCAATAGGCGCATATGCATCTCGGTGAATGAATGGGAGTGATGGTATCCCGGTACGGTGAATCGGTTGAGGTTAAGTTATTCCAATAGGCCGCTGCAAGGGATGCAGGGTCGGTATTGCCGCCAGGGGATGGCTGCCTGTGTTCGCTTGCCCGGAGTAAACTCGACCACCGCAGCACTGGCTGCACGATGGGAATGGAGCTTCCCGAAACCGCCCTGCAAGGGGCTGATGGCTCCTGCCTTGGTGGGGCGTGTCCTGCCGGTGGTAGGGCCGTGTCTTGATCCTGCCCGGCGCGCCCGTCCCGGTTGTTTGATGAAAGGACGGTCATGGGTATCTACGGTTTCATTTTGGTGTTCGTGGGCGGCGGCCTCGGCTCCGCGCTACGGCATGGCTCGAACCTGCTTGCACTGCGGCTGGTGGGCAGTGCCTATCCGCTGGGCACCTTGGCGATCAATGTGCTGGGCGCTTTCGTGATGGGGGTGGTGGTGGAGTGGTTTGCGCTCAAGACTTCGCTGCCGCAGAGTGCGAGGCTGTTCATCACCACGGGCATTCTGGGCGGCTTCACCACGTTTTCGACCTACGCACTGGAGATCGGCATGCTGTACGAGCGCGGCGACTGGCTCGCTTCCGTGCTGTATGCGCTGGGTTCGCTGGTGCTGGGCGTTGCCGCGCTGTTTGCGGGGCTGGGGCTGGTGCGGATGGTGGCCCATTGAGGCGCCCTGATTGCGCTATGCTGTGCGCCATGGCCCGCCTGAACGCAACGCAGATTATTCGCACCATCCATTGGATGGTGGGTTAGCCAGCGGCCTTCGGCGCCATGCAACCCGCCCAGAGGAGGCGGGTTTTTTCATTCCGCCTCCAGGGTTTTCACAAGCCTTTCAGGAGATGGATATGCAGGTTTTCGAACCGTCCCGCCATGCGGACGACGCCCAGGCCGATTCCCGCGCTGCGCGGCCGGCCACGCTGCACATGGTCTGCGGCAAGATCGGCTCGGGCAAGTCGACGCTGGCACGGCAACTGGCGGCGCAGCCCGGCACGGTGCTGGTCAGCGAGGATTCCTGGCTGGCCGGTTTGTATCCTGGCGAGATGCAGTCGGTGGCCGACTATGTGCGCTGCAGCGCGCGGCTCAAGGGATTGATGGGGGCGCATGTGCAGGCGCTGCTGGATGCCGGCGTTTCAGTGGTGCTGGACTTTCCTGCCAACACGCTGGAAGGCAGAGGTTGGGCGCGCAGCGTGTTCGAGAGGGTGGGTGCCTCCCACCGCCTGCATTTCCTGGATGTGCCCGATGAGGTCTGCAAGCAGCGCCTGCGTGCGCGCAATGCGGCGGGGGATCATCCCTTTCAGGCCAGCGATGAGCAGTTCGACCTGATCACCAGCTACTTTGTCGCGCCTTGCGCACAGGAGGGCTTCGACGTGGTGCATCACCCGTATGTGCGGGCCTGACCGCAAAGGCCGTGCGGCCGCCGGCTCGCCCACTGGAACGCCTCCTAGATCGCCTACTCAATCCCCGCCAGACCGTGCCTGCACTTGCACCCAATAGCGTGTACGGGTGCTCAACTGCAAGGGGAAGCGGCTGACGAGCGCGGCCAGGGCGCGATCGGTGTCGTCCACGGGAAAGGCGCCCGAGACACGCAGGCCTGCCACCTCGGGCGTGCAGCCCAGGTAGCCGGGCCGGTAGCGGGCGAGGGCGTCGATCAGCTGGCCCAGCGGCATGTCCAGCGCGATCAGTCCGCCTTCGTGCCAGCTGGCGGCAAAGGGATCGGCAGACGCGGGTGGCTGGGCGGCGCTGGCCGAGAAGGCGGCGTGTTGCCCGGCCTGCAGCTCGGTGGGGGTGGCTTCGCTGTCCAGGGGCTGCAGGCGCACGGTCTTTTCCTGCACGTTGACATGGCACAGGCCGTCGTCCGCGACATGGACCGTGAAGCGCGTTCCCAGGGCCAGTACATGGCCTTGCGGGGTTTGCACACTGAAGGGGCGGCCCAGTGCGTCTGGCCCGGTGGCGACGAGGATGCGGCCGCGGTAAAGGCGCAGCAGGCGCTGGCGGTCGTCGAAAGCCACGTCCACGGAGGTGGCTGTATCCAGGGCCACCAGGGAGCCGTCGGGCAGCGTCAGGTCGCGGCGCTCGCCAGTGGCGGTGCGATGAGCTGCCTGCCAGTGCTCGAGCGGCGCGCCTTTCCAGGCGAGCCAGGCCGTGGCACCACTGCCCAGACCAAGGGCCACAGCACGCACCGCAGAACGGCGATTGGGGTCGGAGCGGCGGCCCAGCGCCTGGCGCGCCAAGGGTGCGGGCAGATGCGACAGCTGTGCGGTGACGGATTGCACGCGCAGCCAGGCGCGCTGGTGGGCGGGGTCGGCCTCGTGCCAGTCCGTCCATGCCTGCTGCAGGCTTGGCGTCACCGCGGTGCCGCGCAGTTTCACGTGCCAGGCAGCGGCCTCATGCAAGGCCCGTCGGTCGTTGCTTTCCAAAGATCCCTCGCCCATGTGGCTATGCCAGGACCAGGCAGCAATGCTCCATCGCCCGGGTCAGGTAGTTGCTGACGGTGCGCAGCGACACGCCCAGGCGCTCGGCGATCTCGGGGTAGCTCAGTTCCTCGAAATGGGACAGGACGAAGGCTTCGCGCACCTTGGGTGCAAGGCCCTGGAGCATGCGGTCCACGTCGAGCAGGGTCTGCTGGACGATGGCCTGCTCCTCGGGCGAAGGCGCCAGCGACTGCGGCAGCTGTGCAAGATAGTTCAGATAGGACTGCTCCAGCGTGCGGCGGCGAAACAGGTCGGTGACCAGGCCGCGGGCGATGGTGGCCAGGTAGCGCCTGGGCTCGCGGATGTCCTGCTGCGGCACTGGCGAGCGCAGCAGGCGCACGAAGGTGTCCTGGGCCAGGTCGGCCGCATCGTCACGGTTGCCCAGGCGCTTGCGCAGCAGGCTTTCCAGCCAGGGATGGTGATTCTGGTAGAGGCTGTGCACGGAGAGGGCTTGTGCGAAAGAAGCGGGGAGGCCGGGCGTAGAAGCCGAGATGGGCAACGTGGCGGTCTCGGTTGCAAAAGATAATAAGAATGCTTATCAATTATCTTTCACGCAGGCTTTACTCCTGAGGACTGGGTATCTTTCTGTTGCATGTGCGCTACAGGGAGATGCTGGCGGAACTTCCACGCCGGCCCTGCGCCGGGCGATTGCGCTGGTAGGCGCTGGGCGGAGCGCCAAAGCTGCGCCGGAAGACGGCGGTGAAGGCGCTGGGACTGTCGTATCCATGGGAGAGCGCCACTTCCAGGACCGAGGCGCCAGCGGCCAGCCGGGGCAGGCTGAGCAGAAGACGGGCCTGGCGGCACCATGCGCCGAAGTTCATGCCGGTCTCGCGCAGGAACAGGCGTGCCAGCGTGCGGGGATGCATGTGCAGCCGCTGTGCCCAACTGGCCAGGCCGGCGTCCTGCGATGGGTCGTCCACAAAGCTGCGGCAGCAGGCGGCCAGGGCGCCATGCCGGGGCATGGGCACGTGCAAGGACAGGGCGCGGGCGCGCTCCATTTCGTCGAGGATCAACTGCATGACACGCTCCTCCCTGCCGCCCAGCGGGTAGTCCATGGGCAGCTCGATGGCCTCCAGCACGAGTTCGCGCAGCAGGGGCGTGACCTGCATCACTCGGCAGTCTTGCCACAGGCCGGGCCGCAGCCCCGGCTCCACGAACACGGTGCGCATGGCCACGGGGCCGGCGGCCATGTGGATGGCGTGCAGGGCCTGTGGTGGAACCCAGACGGCGCATCCCGGGGGGACGACCCAACTGCCCGAATCCGCGCGGATCAGCATCACTCCCTCGGTGGCATGCAGCAGCTGGCCGCGGCGGTGGGCATGCGGTGCGATGGCAGCGCCGGCCGCCATGTCTGTGGCAAAGGCCACGACCGGGCGGGCCGTGTGCTCGCCGTGCGGGGGCAATGGAGCGGCCGCAGGCACGTCATCCAGGCAGGCGCGGGTGCGGGCATGGGAAAGTGGGCCACTTTGCCGGGTTGTCATTTTCTCGACGATTGTTGTTGCTTCGTAGCAGGAATGCAGATCATGCACTTCCTACGATGACCCACTTTCAATCCGCAGGAAAGTGGCAGGTATGGAGATGATTTCCCTTTCGAGAATGACGGACGTGACAGGAGGCAGGGCATGAACCGCGCACGTCTGGGGCTGCTTACGGGCACGCATGCCATCAACGACCTCTACCAGGGACTGGTTCCTGCGCTGTTGCCCTTCATGGTGCTGGAGCGCGGCTACAGCTATACGGAAGCCAGCGGCCTGATGCTGGCGGCCACGGGCCTGTCGAGCATGGTCCAGCCGCTGTTCGGCCTGTATGCCGACCGGTCGCCACGGCCCTGGATGGTGCCGGCCGGCTTTGTGGTGGCCGCCCTGGGCCTGGCCCTGGTGGGCATGAGCCCGGACTACTGGGTCAGCTGGTTGGCTGCCGTGCTGTGCGGCCTGGGGATCGCGGCCTACCATCCGTCCGCAACGGTGGCGGCCCGCATGGCGGGCGGCAGCTCGCAGAAGGCGATGAGCGTGTTTTCGGTGGGCGGAACGGCGGGAGCATCGTTCGCTCCCATGCTGGCTGCGGCCGTGGTGGGCGCAGGCGCCTTGCACCGCAGCTGGATGCTGGCCCTGCCTGCAGCGGCCATGCTGGTGCTCTGGTATGCCTGTACTTGGCGGGATGGAGCCAAGGACCATTGCGCCACCCGGCGCCCGGCCGTGGCGCAGGGCGAATTGCCCGCCAACCACTGGCGCGCCTTCTTCCTGCTGTGCGGGGTCATCGTCTGCTGGTCGATTCCCTATGTGACGGTGCTGTCCACCCTGCCCATGTTCGTGACGCGCGAGCTGGGCGGCTCGGACTTCATGGGAGCGGCCACGCTGACCTCATTCACAGCCGCTGCGGCGGTGGGTACTTTGCTGGGGGGCACGCTTGCAGATCGCCGGGGGCGCATGCAGGCCATCCGCGCCGGCTACCTGCTGGCATTGCCTGCTCTGGCGGCCCTGGCCCTGGCCTCCACGCCATGGATGGCGCTGGCCTGCACCATGGCCCTGGGCGTGTGCATGTTTCTTCCGTTTGCCGCCCAGGTCACGCTGGCCCAGGACTATCTGCCGCGCAACCAGGCCACGGCCAGCGGGCTGACCCTGGGGCTGGCCATGTCGATGGGTGGCATGGTGGCGCCGTTGTTCGGCATGCTGTCCGATGCGCGCGGACTGCGTTTTTCGTTGAGCGTCGTGCTGTGCATTCTGTGCGTTGCCGCGGCGCAGGCGTGGTGCATGCGCAATCGGCGCAGCGAGGGAAGTGCTGCACCGGCGGCTGTCAGGGCCTGATGCGCAGCCCCTGCCGCTGGGCAAGGCAAGAGACAGGCCCGGGCTCTCGCAGACCGGGTGGACGGGTTGGTCTCAGGGCGACCTCAGGCCGGTGTCTGCGCGCCGTGCGCTTCCATGCGTTCCAGGGCGGCACAGACATCGGCCATGCGGCCCGAGATGAACAGGCATTCGGGCTGCTCCTGCGGCGAGCGCTGGATGATGCGCAGACCCGAAGGCAGGGCCTGATCTGCCGGAAGGGAGGGCAGTTCGGGTTGCAGGGGCAGCAGCAGCTGCGCATCCCTGTGTTCTGGCAGCCGTGCTGACTTGCTGCGCCGCTGCTGGCTGCGGCGGCGTGCCTTGCTGAAGGACAGGATGGTCGCCTGCTCGGATTGCACAGGCGATTCGGGCTGGATGGTGCGCATGGCGGGCTCCATGGCGGCGGCGGGCAGGCGAATGCCCTGTGCCAGGCGCAGGAAGGACAGAGAAGACAGTGTTGGCAGAGCGAATCCCATGTGACGACTCCTGTTGGCGTATTTCAAAGAGGCATGGACACAGGCAGGATTGCGGTTTGCGGGCAAAGCTCCGCCAAGGGCGAAGCTGCAAGGCTTCGCGCCTACCACCTGGGCGGTGCATGAAATAGGGGGTGGCAACCCGTGCAGGGCTGCCCGTCCGGCTTACATGGACATGCTGTTGCGGATCAGCCCCACGGCCAGGCCTTCAATGGCAAAGGCCTCTTCGGGAGCGACGCGGATCACCGGGTAATCGGGGTTTTCCGGCAGGAGCTCCACGCCCTGCGTGGTGCGGCGCAGGCGCTTGACGGTGACTTCATCTCCCAGGCGTGCCACGACGATCTGCCCGTTGCGGGCTTCATGCGCGGACTGCACGGCCAGCAGATCGCCGTCCATGATGCCCGCGTCGCGCATGGACATGCCGCGCACGCGCAGCAGATAGTCCGGGCGGACCTGGAACAGGCTGGGTTCGACGGAATAGGTCTGGTCGATATGTTCCTGGGCGAGAATGGGCGAGCCCGCCGCAACGCGGCCCACCAGCGGCAGCATCAGCGGCGCCAGGGCCGACAGCGGCAGCCCGAAGCTGGTGCCGCGTGCGGCATTGATGTTGCGCACGGTGTCGGTACGCAGGCGAATGCCGCGGGAGGTGCCGCTGACCAGTTCGATCACGCCTTTGCGGGCCAGGGCCTGCAGATGTTCCTCTGCTGCGTTGGCGGACTTGAAGCCCAGCGTGTTGGCGATTTCCGCGCGGGTGGGGGGCGCGCCCGTGCGGGAGATGGCGGCCTGGATCAGGTCCAGGATCTGTTGCTGGCGGGCGGTGAGCTTGGGATGGTCGAGCATGGCGTGCGTCCGGTCCTTGAATTCAGATGACAGGCAGAGAAGTCATCTGATGATTTATACAGTATCTGTATTTTTAACCAGTTTTCCAAGAGGTGCAAGTGGGGCAGTCAAAGTTGGTGATTCTTGGCACGGGCGGCACCATCGCCGGCCGGGCGGATTCGCAGTCGCAGGCAGTGGGATACAAGGCCGGACAGATCACGGTGCAGTCGCTGCTCGATGCCGTGCCGGATCTGGAGCAGCAGGCGCTGGGGCCTGTGCAGACGCAGCAGATCGCGCAGGTGGACAGCAAGGATATGGACTGGCCCGTGTGGCGCGCGTTGCTGCGTGCCTGCACGCAGGCGCTGGAGGATGCGGACACACGCGCCGTGGTGATCACGCATGGAACGGACACGCTGGAAGAGACGGCCTGGCTGCTGCACAGCCTGCTGCCTGCCACCAAGCCCATCGTGCTCACTTGCGCCATGCGCCCGGCCACGGCCCTGCTGGCCGACGGACCGCAGAATCTGCGCGATGCCGTGACCGTGGCCGCCAGCGGCGGGCGCAGCGGTGTGTGGGTGGTGGCCGGCGGCGAAGTGCATGCGGCGGCCCAGGTGCAAAAAGTCCACCCTTACCGACTGCAGGCCATGCGCTCCATGGAAGGTGGCCCGCAGGCCGTGGTGGAGGAAGGACGCGTGCGCTGGCTGGTGCCTGATGCGCCGGTCACGCCGGTCGCCCCCGTTGCGCGGATGGTGATTTCCGCTCCCGCGCTGTCTGACCTGCTGGCGCTGGATGAGCTGCCCTGGGTCGAGGTGGTGTTCAGCAGTGCCCTGGCGCGAGCCTGCGGCGTGGATGCGCTGGTGGCCGCAGGCGTGCGCGGCATCGTGGTGGCCGGCACGGGCAATGCGACCGTTCACGAAAGCATGGAAGCGGCCTTGCTGCGTGCGCGCGACAAAGGCGTCTGGATCTGGCGGGGCACGCGCTGCGCCGAAGGCCTGCCCGTTGCCTCGGGGCTTGGCACGGACCCCGCAGAGGCCGATCTGGTCCAACTGCCCGTGGCCAAGGCGCGGATTGCCATGATGCTGGCGCTGGCCGCGCAGCCGCGCGACTGATCCTCCGGGCGTCGCCGGCGCTTCAGATGCAGGCGGGCAACAAAAAAGCACCCGGCGGGTGCTTTTCTGGGGTCTGGCGCATGGCCTGCGTCATTCAGCCAGTGCTGCCAGGGCGCGCTGGGTGATGTCTTCCACCGAGCCCAGGCCGCTGATGGCGCGGTACTTGGGGGCTGCTGCGGCTTCCTTCTCGGCCCAGGCGCGGTAGTAGTCCACCAGTGGGCGGGTCTGGCTGCTGTAGACGTCCAGGCGCTTCTTGACCGTTTCTTCCTTGTCGTCCTCGCGCTGCACCAGCGGCTCGCCGGTCACGTCGTCCAGGCCTTCGACCTTGGGCGGGTTGAACGTGACGTGGTAGGTGCGGCCCGAAGCGGGGTGGGAGCGGCGGCCGCTCATGCGCTCGATGATGGCATCGAAGGGCACATCGATCTCGAGCACGTAGTCCAGCTTCACGCCGGCGGCCTTCATGGCGTCGGCCTGGGGAATGGTGCGGGGAAATCCGTCGAACAGGAAGCCGTTGGCGCAATCGGGCTGGGCAATGCGCTCCTTGACCAGATTGATGATCAGGTCGTCGCTGACCAGTTGGCCGGCGTCCATCACGGCCTTGGCCTGCTGGCCCAGGGGCGTGCCGGCCTTGACGGCGGCACGCAGCATGTCACCGGTGGAGATCTGGGGAATGCCGTACTTCTGGCAGATGAAAGCGGCTTGCGTGCCTTTGCCGGCGCCGGGTGCGCCCAACAAAATCAGTTTCATGGAAGTCCTTGAGGAGAGTAGAAATTCTTGTCTGCCGGATCGGCCCACCGGGGCGGACAGTCCATGCGTCATATTTTTGTCGCGGGCAAGGATAGCACGCACAGGGCCAACACTGGCTTACACGCACGGGGCAAAACTGTCGCCTGTGCAATCGCCAAAACCTGCGTTTTGCTGTCCGACAAAACCGCATGGGCGGTGTTGCTGCAAATGGCGATGCCCGGCATCGCCATTTGTGCGTTTTCAGCGGCCGGCCGATTCAGGCCGGCGGGTTGGACAGCTGGGCGCGCACCCGCTCCAGATCCTCGCGCGTGTCCACGCCAGGGCCGGGTGCATGGGGTGTGACATGGACGGCGATGCGGTGGCCGTGCCACAGCGCACGCAACTGCTCCAGGGCCTCCAGTGCCTCGGTGGGTGCCTGGGAAAGCTGGGGGAAGCTGCGCAGGAAGCCGGCGCGATAGCTGTAGATGCCGATGTGGCGCAGCGGTGCGAAGCCGGGGTGGCCCAACGCTGCCGATGCCGTCTCCCACCATGCCTGGTCCGCATGCTCGCGTGCGAAGGGAATGGGCGCACGGCTGAAATAGTGGGCCATGCCCTGGGCATCGCAGACGACCTTGACCACGTTCGGGTTGACGAAGTCGGCAAGGCTGTCAATGGCATGCGCCGCTGTTCCCATGCTGGCCGAAGGTTGCCGGGGCAGCAGGGCGGCCACGGCGTCGATGAGTTCGGGGGCGATCAGCGGCTCGTCGCCCTGGACATTGACCACGATGTCATCGCCATCGAGACCCAGCAGCGCGCAGGCCTCGGCCAGTCGGTCGCTGCCGCTGGCATGGTCGTTGCACGTGAGCACGGCCGCCACGCCATGCGCGGCACAGGCGGCGAGGATGCTTTCGTCATCGGCTGCGACCACGCACCGTGCGGCGCCGCTGCGGCTGGCGCGCTGTGCCACGCGCACGACCATGGGAAGCCCTGCAATGTCGGCCAGGGGCTTGCCCGGCAGGCGGCTGGAAGACAGGCGGGCGGGAATCAGAACCGTGAAGGGCGCGGAGGACATGGTGCGTGCAGGAGTGAGGCGAAGGCGTGGGGCGGCGCAGGTGATGGGAAAAATCAGTCCTCGATCTCGTCGTCGTCCAGCGTGCGGGCCTCGGTTTCCAGCAGCACGGGAATGCCGTCGCGCACCGGGTAGGCCAGGCGCGCGCTGCGCGAGACCAGTTCCTGGTGCTCGCGGTCAAAGCGCAGCGGGCCTTTGGTGACGGGGCAGACCAGCAGTTCGAGAAGTTTGGCGTCCATGGCGGATCCTGTGTTTTGAAGGGAAAGGGCGGGCCGTGGCAGCCAGCCGAGACGGAGATGATAGTCAGGCGGGGCAGGGGCGCAGTGCCTGCAGCCGCTCATCCAGCAGCGCCCAGAAATCCGCCGGCAGCTGCAATTGCAGCGCAACCGCCCAGGCCTGGGGATGGGTGCGCCACAGCTTGACGGCATCTTTTTCGGTGCAGACCAGCGGGTCTTCGTTGCGCCCCAGGCGCTGGAAGCTCTCAAAATTATAGTGATCCGGCAGCGCCTGGACATGCTCCAGCGTCAGGCCTTGCTCGCGGGTCAGCATGGAGAAAAAGCCTTCGGGCCGGGCCACTGCCGCCACGGCCTCCACGGGCTGCGCACGCAGGGCGGACAGTGCGATGCGCTCGCCTTGGGCATTGACGGCTTCGCTGGACAGCTGGCGCTGCATGGCAAACGCGGGGGCATCGGTGTCGGGGGCTGCGCCTGCATGCAGCACGGCGGTGACGGGGCGCGGCCAGGGCTCGCGCAGCGGGCCGGCCGGCAGCAGCCAGCCGTTGCCGATGCCGTCGTCATTGAAGACGCACAGCTCGATGTCGCGGGCCAGGGCCAGGTGCTGCAGGCCGTCGTCGCTGATGACCACATCCACCTGCGGGTGGCGGGCGCGCAGGGCCTGGACGGCCTCGATGCGCTTGCGGGCCACGAAGACCGGCACGCCGCTGGCACGCGCCAGCAGCGCGGGCTCGTCACCCACGTCGGCGGGGGCGCTGTCAGGACGGGCTTCGCGGCAGTCGTCCGTGCTGCGACCATAGCCGCGCGAGACGATGCCGGGACTCCAGCCGCCATCGCGCAGATGGCGGGCCAGGGCGAGCGTGACGGGGGTCTTTCCGGCGCCGCCCGCAATCACGTTGCCGACGACGATGACCGGAATGCCGGCCTGGCCCCCACGCCTGAAGCCCAGTGCATATGGCAGCCGATGCAGGCCCAGCAGGGCACGGTACAGCAGGGACAGGGGAAGGAGCGCGCAGGCCAGCGGACCGCGGCGGCGCCAGGCCGCGCGAAGCCCCCGGGCTGAGGGCGCAGGACCAGTCCGGGGCATGGCGGCCTTGACTTCAGCGCCCGGCGCTGGCCGAGGTCTGCGTGGCGAAGGTGATCTGGGACAGTCCGGCGCGGCGCGAGGCTTCCATCACCGATACCACGGACTGGTGCGGCGCAGTGGCATCGGCGCTGATGATGACCACGCTGTCCTTGCCGGCGACGGCCGCTGCGGCCAGCGCCTGGGTCAGGCCGGTGACGCTGCGGTCTTCCACGGCGGTCTTGTTGATGGCATAGCGGCCATCGGCTGCGATGGCGACGATGATTTCGCGGGGCCGGTCGCGCTGCTGCTCGACGTCGGCCACCGGAAGGGTCAGCTGCAGCTCGGTGAACTTGCTGTAGGTGGTGGACAGCATCAGAAAGATCAGCACCACCAGCAGCACGTCGATGAACGGGATCAGGTTGATCTCGGGCTCGTCACGGCGGCGGGGACGGAAGTTCATGTCAGGTCTCTCGCGTGCTGGTTCACTTGCCGCCGACGCGGGTGAGGTGGCGCACGAACTGTTCGGAAGCCAGCTCCATGCCCAGCAGATAGCCGTCGACGCGGGCGCGGAAGTAGCGCCAGAAGATCAGGGCCGGAATGGCGACGATCAGGCCGAAGGCCGTGTTGTACAGGGCGATGGAGATGCCGGCCGCCAGCTGGGCGGGGTTGCTGCCGCCGGTGGCCGATGCGCCGCCTTGCGAGCCGAAGATCTCGATCATGCCGATCACCGTGCCCAGCAGGCCCAGCAAAGGGGCGGCAGAGGCGATGGTGGCCAGCGCGCTCAGGTGCTTTTCCAGCGTGTGGGCGGCGGCGCGGCCGGCGCCTTCCATGGACGCGCGCAGCTCTTCCTCGCTGCTGTCCGGATGGGCCTGCAGTGCGCGCAGCCCGCTGGCCAGGACCTCGCCCAGCGTGGAGTTCTGTGCCAGTTGCTGCACGACTTCCTGACTGGGCAGGCCGCGCGAGGACACGGAAATCGCCTCGCCCAACAGGGCAGGCGGCGCAACACGGGCTGTTTTCAGCGCCACGAAGCGTTCAAAGACCAGGGCCAGAGCCAGGATGGAGCAGGCAATCAGTGGCCAGATCGGCCAGCCTGCGGCTTGTATGATCGACAGCAAGTTGTTTTCCCCCCGCGTTTAACTGCAGCCGACGATTATGGCCCAGCCATGTGGCCGGTCCAGGCGTCCCGGCTGCGCGATCGGCCTAAAACTGTGACCGGGCGCAGCATCCAGGCAACGGGCGGTGTCCCGGTTTCTGGCCTCGGGCTTGCTCATATAGCACAATTTTCTGTGGATAACTTTGTTATCAAGCTGCCTGCGCAGATGCGGCGGCGACGGCGAATGACCACTGTGACAAATGTGAATTCTTTGTTTCAGTAAAAAATCTCTTATTAATCAAATGCTTGCGAGGTATTCTTGAGATTGCTTGTGCAAATCATCGCCAAAGTGCCTCTTCAAGGCTGCATCTGCCGGCCTGTGGAGAATGTTGCACTGCATGCTGACCGGGAGCCCGCATGAGCGGTGCATTTGGCGCAATGAATCCAGCAGCGGCGCCGCTGGTCTGGGAAGTCGGCGCGCTGTGCCGCGCCGTGAGCGATGCCTTGCAGGCGCGCTTCAATCCGGTGGCGGTGCGCGGCGAGATCAGCGGCTTCTCGCGCGCGGCCAGCGGCCATTGCTACTTCAGCATCAAGGACGCCGGCGGGCAGATCCGCTGCGCCATGTTCCGGCGCGCGGCCCAGCTCATGGACTTTTCGCCGCGCGATGGCGAGCTGGTCGAGTTGCGGGGCCGGCTGGGTGTCTACGAGCAGCGCGGTGATCTGCAACTGGTCGTCGAAAGCATGCAGCGTGCAGGCCAGGGCGCACTGTTCGAGCAGTTCCTGCGGCTGAAGGCGCAGCTGGAGGCCGAAGGCCTCTTCGATGCGGCGCGCAAGCGCAGCCTGCCGCCGCTGCCGCGCGGCATTGGCGTGGTGACTTCGCCGGGGGCTGCCGCGCTGCACGACGTGATCACCGCGCTGCGCCGCCGCGTGCCCCACATCCCCGTGGTGCTGGTGCCGGCCCTGGTGCAGGGCGCGCAGGCACCGGCCTCGCTGATCGACGCGCTGCAAAGGCTTTATGGGCTGGCGCAGGAAGGCGCGGGATCGGTGGCCGGCGCGCCGCACATCGACACCATCTTGCTGGTGCGCGGCGGCGGCTCCATCGAAGACCTCTGGGCCTTCAATGACGAGCGCCTGGCCCGCACCATCGTGCAAAGCCCGGTGCCGCTGATCAGCGGCGTGGGGCACGAGACCGACTTCACCATTGCCGACTTCTGCGCCGACCTGCGCGCGCCCACGCCCACGGCGGCGGCAGAGTTGGTGAGCCAACCGCGCGAAGTCTGGCTGGGTGCGCTGCAGCTCATGCAGGGCCGGCTGGAGGACGGGGTGCAACGGCTGCTGGACCGCCAGCAGCAGCGCCTTGACCTGGCGTCGCAGCGCCTGGGCCGGCCCAGCGAACAGCTGGCGCGCAGCCGGCTGCAGCTCAGCCGCCAGGCGCAGCGCCTGCGCCATGCCATGCAGTTGAGGCTGCAGCGCATGGACCACGCGGGGCAGGGCCTGCAGGCGCAGCTGCCTGCGGGCATGCGCCGCGGCCTGGACAGGCGCGCGGACCACCTGGCGCGCATGGAGCTTCGCCTGCAACTGCTGGACCCGCGCCTGGTGCTGCAGCGCGGCTATGCCCTGCTCACCGATACCGAGGGCCATCCCGTGACCGAGGCGCGCCGTGCGCTACCGGGCACGGCGCTGCAGGCGCAACTGGCGGACGGCAGCCTGGACCTGGTGGTGACGCAGCCGCGCCTGCTCTGAACTGCGGCCCGCTGTGTGCAGCGTTCGGCGTGCAGGGAGTGGCGGGCGGCAGGCGGTATCCGTGTAGGCCGATTGGCCGGATTGCGGTCAATTCACATCCACCCTCGCGGCAGCGGGCCAAGATGGCCGATTTGGAGCGCGCTTTCGCCGCAGGGTCACGAACTTGTTCCTACAATGCCCGTTCGGGTGCGTGAGGGCCAGGGCTCGCAGCAATGCGCGCAATGCAGGCCCCGCGCGACGGTCACGGCAGGCGCTGCATGCGCTCTGCGCAACAGGTGCTGGCCCGTCCTAAAAGATTTCAACCACGAAGGAAACACCATGGAACATACCTTGCCCCCTCTGCCCTATGCGATTGACGCGCTGGCGCCCCACTACAGCCAGGAAACGCTGGAGTACCACCATGGCAAGCACCACAACGCCTATGTGGTGAACCTGAACAATCTGCAAAAGGGCACCGAATTCGAAAGCATGACCCTGGAAGAGATCGTCAAGAAGTCTTCCGGCGGCATCTACAACAACGCAGCCCAGATCTGGAACCACACCTTCTTCTGGAACTGCATGGCCCCCAACGGTGGCGGCGAGCCCACCGGCGCCCTGGCTGACGCCATCAACAAGAAGTGGGGCAGCTATGCCGCCTTCAAGGAAGCCTTCGTGAAGTCGGCCGTGGGCAACTTCGGCTCCGGCTGGACCTGGCTGGTGAAGAAGGCCGACGGTTCGGTGGACATCGTCAACACCGGCGCCGCCGGCACGCCCCTGACCACGCAAGACAAGGCCCTGCTGACCGTGGACGTCTGGGAACACGCCTACTACATCGACTACCGCAACCTGCGTCCCAAGTTCGTCGAGACCTTCCTCGACAAGCTGGTGAACTGGAAGTTTGCCGAGCAGAACTTCGCCTGATCGAAGCAGCTGCCAGCAATGTGCACGCGCAACGTGCACGCAGCGCCCAAAAAGCCCCGAAAGGGGCTTTTTGGCTTTCTGGCTGAGGCCGGGGTGCCGCCGTTCAGCGGCGCTGACCGCGCAGCCGCCACCCCGTCCACAGCGCCGTGCACACCAGCAGCAGCGTGGCGCCGGCGATCACGGCGCTGAAACCCTGGCCGAAGGCCGTGCGTGCCAGTTCGGTCAACTGGTGCGCGGCCTGAGGCCTCAGCTGTTCGGCGGCCAGCAGGGCTTCGTCCAGGCTGTCGCGCACGGAATCGGGCAGGGCCAGGCCCAGCCCCTCAGGCAGGCGCAAAGAGCCTGCGTACACGGCCGACAGCAGGCTGCCCATCAGCGTCACGCCCAGGGCGCCGCCCAGCTCGTATGACACCTCCTCGACCGAAGCCGCCATGCCTGCACGGTCTGCGGGAGCGCTTTGCATGATGGTGCTCGACGCCGTGGTCATGGCCGCGCCTATGCCCAGGCCCAGCAGGGCCAGCGCTGCCGCCTGCGGCCACCAGCCCATGTCATGGACCAGCAGGTAGCCGCCCATGCCCAGGCCCGACAGCAACAGGGAGGCCGGCAGCATGCGGGCCCCACCCACTCGCGGCAGCCAGTGGCCTGCGACGGGGCCGGCAACAAAGGCGGCCAGCGGCAGCGGCAGCACGGCCAGGCCCGCCTGCAGCGGAGACAGGCCCTGCACCAGTTGCAGGCGCTGGCTGAAGACCAGTTCCATGCCGATCAGCGCTGCCGCTGCCACCAGGGCCGAGGCCACGGCCGTGGCAAAGGCCGGGTTGCGGAACAGGGCGAAGTCCAGCAGCGGGTCGCTGCTGCGCCGCTGGCGCCGCACGAACAGGGCAAGAAAGCCCAGGCCCAGCACCAGGACCACGGCGGCCAGGGCCCAGTCGGGCGATTGCTTGCCAGCCTCCTTGATCGCGTAGGTGCTTGCCACCAGGCCTGCCATGACCTGCAGCGAGCCCACAAAGTCCCAGGGCCGCTGCGAGGTGGCGCCGCCTGCGGGAATCAGCCACCAGGCCAGGGGCAGGGCCAGCAGCACGATGGGCACGTTGATCAGGAACACCGAGCCCCACCAGAAATACTCCAGCAGCAGCCCGCCTACCACGGGGCCGAAGGCCGCACCGCCCGATGCCACCGAGGCCCAGATGCCGATGGCCAGCGCGCGCTCGCGCTCATCGGCAAAGCTCAGGCGGATCAGGGACAGCGTGGCCGGCATCATCATGGCCGCGCCCACGCCCAGCAGCGCGCGCGCCGCAATCAGCAGGGCGGGCGAGGGCGCAAAGGCCGCGCACAGCGATGCCAGGCCGAACACGCACAGCCCGGCCATGAACAGCCGCTTGTGGCCGAGCCTGTCGCCCAGCGTGCCCATGCCCAGCAGCAGGCCGGAAACCACCAGGGCATAGATATTGACGATCCACAGCTTGGCGGAGGCCGTGGCCGCCAGGTCATGCGTGAGGCGCGGCAGTGCCGTGTAGAGCACCGTCATGTCGATGACGATGAGCAGCAGCGCCACCGAGACGATGGCCAGCACCAGCCAGCGGCGCGGGTCGGCCGCCAGAGATTTGGAGGGATGCCCCGCAGCGGGGACCCGGGTTTGCGTCGTGAACGCCATAAAGCACCTGTTTGCCCCTGGCCTTGTGGGCCGGAGCTTCCTTTGGATGAAAGCGGCAGTTTCCATCAATAAAATGCTTTATCAAAGTTTGATTCAATCCATAAAATTGATAGATGGAATGGACACTGGACAGACTGAGGCATTTCGTGGCGGTGGCCGAGGCCGGCACCATGACCGAGGCTGCGCGCCGCCTGGGCCGTGCGCAATCGGCCGTGAGCACGGCCATCGGCCTGCTGGAGGCCGATCTGGGGCTGGAGCTGTTCGACCGTGTGGGACGCCATGTGCGGCTCACGGCCGCAGGCGAGGTCATGCTGCTGGAGGCCCGGTCCCTGCTGCACCAGGCCCAGGCCATGGACCACCGCGCACGCGCCCTGGCCGCAGGCGGGCAGGCGCGCCTGGCCGTTGCGCTGGACGAGGCATTGCCCTATGTGCCGCTGGCCCAGCTGTTCAAGGAGCTGGCGGCACGCTTTCCGGCCATGGAGCTGACCGTGCTGAACGGCACGGCCTCCGAAGTGGCCGAGCATGTGGCGGCGCAGCGCGCCCAGGTCGCCTTCCAGTTCGACCGAGCGCCTGCGCCGGCCACCTGTGCCCAGCGCCATATCGGCAGCGTGCCGCAGACCATTTGCGTGGCCAAGGGCCATGTGCTCGATGGCGCAGAGCCCTTGACGCGCAGGCAGCTGGCCGCGCACCGCCAGTTGCTGATGCACATCGAGGGCGTGGAGGACACCGTGCTCAGTCCCGCCGTCTGGCGCTCCAACAGCTTCTATGTGATTGCCGACATGGTGGCCGACGGCCTGGGCTGGGCCATCCTGCCAGTCAATATTGCCGAGTTCGGCGATCTGCGCCCGCATCTGCGGCAACGCGCCTGCGAGGGGCTGGCGCTGCCGCCGCTGACCGTGCGCATGCTCTGGCTGGAAGGGCTGGCGCCCGGGGTCGAAGCGCTGTGGATGCGCCAGCGCCTGGCCGAGCTGCTGGCCTTGATGGCCACGGCCTGAGCGGTCTGGGCTGGCGCGGGCGTTGGGGCCGTGTTCAGGTGCAGGCAGCGGCTGCGTCTTCGGCAGGCGGGCTCTCTTTCGCTCGTGCCTGGCGTGCGGCCAGCACGCCCAGGGTCCACATGACAGCACCGGCCAGCAGCGCCACCACGAAGGAGATGCGCGCGCCCCACAGGTCGGTGGCCCAGCCGGCGGCGGCCGCGCCCAGGGCCACGCCCATGGCAATGCCGGTCAGCAGCCAGGTCATGCCTTCGGTCAGGCGCTGGGTCGGCACCTGCTGCTCCACCAGGCCCATGGCCACGGTGATGGTCGGGCCGAAGGTAATGCCGGCCAGCAGCACGGCCAGGGTCAGCGTGAACACATTGGTGGCCAGCAGCAGGGGCACGGCCGTGATGCAGACCGAGGCGCCCACCCAGGCGATCTGGCGGTGCAGCGGCGCCTTCAGGCGCAGCGTGCCGAACACCAGTCCCATCACGCAGGAGCCCAGCGCATAGAACGAGAGCACGATGCTGGCCGCCGCCGGCTGGCCCTGCTGCGTGGCAAAGGCCACGCTGGCCACGTCGATGGTGCCCACGATGATGCCCTGGGCCAGCATGAACAGCGCCAGCGTGCGCACCACGGGATGGCGGGCCAGCGATTGCTGGCGCGTGCGCCGCTGCGATGTGTCCACGGGTGGCTCTGTACGGCGCTGGGCCACGAACAGCGCCACGCCCACCAGCAGCAGCAAGGAGGCGGCCAGCGGCCCGGCCTCGGGGAAGAGCACCATGCTCAGGCCGACCGACAGGGGCGGGCCGACGATGAAGCAGACATCGTCCAGCACGGCCTCCAGCGCATAGGCCGTCTGCAGTTGTGGCGTGCCGCGCAGCAGCACGGTCCAGCGCGCACGCACCATGGCCGGCATGCTGGGCAGGGCACCCACCAGCGCTGCCAGCACCAGCAGCAGCCACTCCGGTCCCTGCCAATGCGCGCAGGCCAGCAGCGCAAACATGGCGGCAGCACTCACGGCCGCTGCCCAGGGCAGGACCTTGCGCTGGCCATGGCGGTCCACCAGGGCCGAGATGCGGGGCGCCAGCACCGCGATGGACAGCGCAAAGCAGGCAGCGACCGCGCCGGCCAGCGTGTAGGCGCCGCGCTGCTGGGACAGCATGGTGATCAGGCCGATGCCCGTCATGGAAAGGGGCAGGCGGGCCAGGAGACCGGCCAGCACAAAGGCGGCCGTGCCGGGCCGGGTGAACAGCTGGCGGTAGGCGTGGAGCATGGAAACCTCGGAAAAACGGACAGGCCGCTGCAATCACATACGCGGCGTATGTCAGCGATTCTACGGGCTGCCCGTGACGCGCCGTATCATTGGCATACGTTTTGTATGTGAATGGAGTGCGCCATGCGCAAAAGCCGGGCCAGCATGATCGAGGAGACACGCGCCAAGCTCATCGAGGCTGCGCGCGAGGCCTTTGGCAGCCAGGGCTATGCCCAGGCCTCCATGGACGAACTGACGGCCAAGGCCGGCCTGACGCGCGGCGCGCTGTACCACCATTTCGGCGGCAAGCCGGGCCTGCTGGCCGCCGTGGTGGCGCAGATGGATGCCGAAATGGACGCGCGCCTTGAGCAGGTGCTGGCCGACCATGCAGATCCATGGGAGGGGTTCCTGGCCTACTGCCGTGCCTACCTGGCCATGGCGCAGGAGGGCGAGATACGCCGCATCGTGCTGCAGGATGCGCGCGCCGTGCTGACGGGCACGGACCAGGGCGAGCAGCACCGTGCCTGCATCGCCTTCGTGGCCGGCTACCTGGAGCAGCTCATGGAGCGCGGCGTGATCGTGCGTGCCAATCCGCTGGCCATGTCGCGCCTGCTCAATGGCTGCCTGGTGGAGTCGGCATTCTGGATTGCCGAGGAAGGGGCACCCCCCGAACGCCTGCAGCAGGCGCTGCAGGCGCTGGAGTTGACGCTCAAGGGGTGGAAGGCGTCGGCGAGGGGCTGAGCGGCTGAGCGGTGCTGCGCCAGCCCGCCCTCGCTCGTGCTTCACTCGTACTTCTTTTCCAGCGCGTCCCAGAACGGCTTGTTGACCAGGCGCTGGCGCTCGGCAAAGGGGGCGACCACAGCGGGGTTCTCGTCCACCCTGCGCTCGTTGCGCAGCTGGCCCAGCGCCTTTTGCATGCCGGCCACGGCGCCTTGCAGCGCAGCATTGGCATACAGCACCAGGCCATAGCCCAGGTCTGCCAGCTCGCCCGCGTCGGTGATGGGCGTCTTGCCTCCGATCACCATGTTCATCAGCTGCGGCGTGGACAGGCGCTGGGGCAGGGCGCGGATTTCTTCGGCCTGGGTCACGGCCTCCACGAAGAGGATGTCGGCTCCCGCCTCGGCAAAGCGCTGGGCGCGCTCGACGGCAGCCTCGAAGCCCTGCGTGGCGCAGGCATCGGTGCGCGCCATGATCAGCGTGCCCTGGTCGCGGCGCGCGTCCACGGCGGCCTTGATCTTGCCCAGCATTTCCTCGGTGGAAATCACTTCCTTGCCATTGAAATGGCCGCAGCGCTTGGGGCTGATCTGGTCCTCGATCTGGATGCAGTCGGCGCCCGCGCGCTCCAGCGTGCGCACCGCATGGTAGGTGTTGAGCGCGTTGCCGAAGCCGGTGTCGGCATCGACGATCAGCGGCAGATCCACGGCGTCGCGGATGCGGGCCGTGTGGTCGGCGATGTCGGTCAGGCCCATGAAGGCCTGGTCGGGCAGGCCGAACCACATATTGGTCACGCCGGCGCCGGTCACATAGATGGCCTCGAAGCCGAGATCGGCCACGACGCGCGCGGACAGTGCGTTGAATGCGCCGGGCACGAGCACGCCGCGGCGCGCTTCGGCCAGGGCCTTGAGTTGTTGCTTGGTGTTCATGGAGGGTTCTGTCGGATGAGGAAAAGTGCTGCGCGGGTGGGCGCTCAGTCCAGCGTGATGTTGGCGTTCTTGATCACCGGGCCCCACTTGGCGCGCTCGGCCTCGATGAACTTTCCGTAGGCCTGGGGCGTGCCGCCCATGACCATGCCGCCCGTGTTCTCGATCATGGCGCGCACCTCCGCGTCCTTGAGGGCCTCGTTCACGGCCTTGTTCAGGCGCTCGATCACGGCCGGCGGCGTGCTGGCCGGCGCGATCATGCCCAGCCAGTTGTATGACTCGAAGCCCTTGATGCCCGCCTCATCCAACGTGGGCACGCCGGGCAGCACCTTCAGTCGCTGCTTGCTGGACACGGCCAGCGCCTTGACCTTGTCGCCCTGGATGGCGGGCAGGGCCGCATAGCCCATCTCGAACATGAAGGCCAGGTGGCCGCCCATCAGGTCGGTGGCCGCCAGCGCGCCGCCCTTGTAGGGCACATGGACCAGTTCCGTGCGCGTCTGGAAGGCCAGCAGCTCGCCCGACAGGTGGTGGGCACCGCCCACGCCCGACGATCCATAGGTCAGCGTGCCGGGCTTGGCCTTGGCTGCCGCGACCAGTTCGGCCACGGTCTTGAACGGCTGGTTGGGCGCCGTGGTCAGGATCAGCGGCGCCTCTTCGATCAGGATGATGGGCTGCAGGTCGCGTGCGGCGTTGTAGGGCAGCTTTTTCATCAGCATGGGATTGGTCACCAGCGGACCCGGCGAGCCGAAACCGAAGGTATGGCCGTCCGTGGCCTTGGCGATGGCATCCGTGCCCGTCACGCCGCCCGCGCCGCCGCGGTTGTCGATCACGATGGGCTGGCCCAGGCTCTGGCCTATCTTGTCGGCGATCTTGCGGGCCCGCGTATCGGCAAAGCCGCCGGCCGCATAGGGCACGATGAGCTTGATGGGGCGCGAGGGCCAGGCATCTGCGCCCTGGGCCACGGCGGTGGTGGGGGCGGCGAGCAGGGCGGCAGCGGTGGCGATGGCGCTGAGGGCCAGGCCCATGCCCAGGCGGAGGGTGTTGCGGCGGGTATTCATGGTGTCTTGTCTCGGTTGGGATCGATGGTGATGGCGCAAGCGGTTCACTTTTCCTGCATGTTCGCGGCCTTGACGATCTCGCCCAGGCGCTTGCGTTCGGCGTCTGTGAACTTCACGAACTCGGCGCGCGTGCCACCGATGGGCTCGATGCCCAGGCCCTTGAGCTTTTCCACCGTGGCCGGCTCCTTCATGGCCTTGTCCACGGCGGCGGCCAGCTTGTCCAGGATGGCGGGCGGCGTTCCCTTGGGCGCATGGATGCCGGCCCAGTGCGCGATCTGCAGCTCGGCAAAGCCCTGCTCCACGGCGGTGGACAGCTGCGGATAGGCCGAGATGCGCTGCGTCCAGGTCGTGGCCAGGGCCTTGAACTTGCCTTCGTTGAGGATGTGGGGCAGGGCGATGATGCTGGCCTCCGACGTGCCCTCCACCTGCCCGCCCAGCACGGCCGTCGTGCTTTCCGATCCGCTCTTGTAGGGCACGGGCTGCAGCTGTGCGCCGTACTTCACGTTCAGCATCTCGGCCACGAAATGCGGCGTGCTGCCCGTGCCGGCCGTGGCGAAATTGAAGCCCTGGCCCTTCTTCGATGCCTCGACGAAATCGCGCAGGTTCTGGTAGGGCGCGTTCTTGGGAACCACGATCACGGACGGCGCCAGGCCGATCATGGCCACCGGAACCAGCGCATCGTCCTTGAACGGCATGGTCTTCTTGATCATGCTGTTGGAGATCACGCCAGCCGCGCTCACCAGCAGGGTGTAGCCGTCGGGCTGGGCCTTGGCCACGATGTCGGCGCCCACCGTGCCTCCCGCACCCGCGCGGTTGTCGACCACCACGGGCTGGCCCAGGATCCTGGACGCGCCTTCGGCAGCCGATCGTGCCATCAGGTCATTGGCGCCGCCTGCCGAGAACGGCACCACCAGGCGAATGGGGCGGGTGGGCCAGGCATCGGCGGCGCCGGCAGCCCGTGCAGCGACGGAGCAGGTCACGCCGGCCAGCGGCAGCGCGGCGGCAAGCAGGGTGGCCAGGGCGGTGCGGCGGGGCAGGCGGGATGGCTGGTTCATGGGGTCTCCTGGAAATGCTTGAAATGATTGAAACGCCTGCCCTGTTTGCAAGTGGCATGCCACCGGATCAAAGGGTAAACCCTTGATATCGCAAGTTGTTGATGTGAATGGGTTTTGTGATTCTTGAAAAGTCTGCTCTGCAGGTATTCACCGATTCGCCCGGTGCGGTGTTGCATGAATGAAATAATCGGTTGCATGAATGAATCAGTTGTGCCTTCCATGCATGCAACCCCTGCCGGCCCCCGCGCAGCCTGGCCGCGCGTCGTCACCGTGGGCCGCCATCGCATCGGCCGCGTGCTGGAGCGCATGTCCCTGGCGGTGGGCGACCAGGTGCGTGTGGAGCATGTCAGCGCGGCCTTTGACGACGCTGTGCAGGCCGTGCGCGCGCTGCAGGCGGTCGAGCCCATAGACGCCCTGGTGGCCGCCGGCGCCAGTGGTGCCTGGGTGCGCGAGCATGTCGACATTCCCGTGGTCATGATCGAGGTGCGCGGCTTCGATCTGCTGCAGGCGCTGGCCAGCGCGCGGGAATTGGCGCAGGCGGGCGGCACGCCGCGCATCGGGCTGGTGTCGTTCGACCATCCCTCGCCGCACCTGGCCCAGTTCGACGCGCTGTTCGGCGCCGGCATTGCCCAGTTCAGCTATCACGGGCCCTACGATGCCCAGGCCTGCGTGCGTGCGCTGCAGGCCGCCGGCGTGGGCGCCGTCGTCGCGCCCGGTCTGGTGGCCGACCTGGCCGAGCAGGCTGGCATTCCCAGCGTGCTGCTGTACTCCGACGGTGCCGTGCTGCAGGCCCTGCGCGACGCCGTGCTGCTGGCCCGCCACCGCCATGCCGAGCGCGCCCGCCACCAGCGGCTGGAAACCGTGCTCGGCCAGTTGCAGGACGGCGTGGTTGCCGTGGACACGCAAGGCTGCATCCAGGCACTGAACCCCACCATGGCAGCCCTGCTGGGAGCGCCCGCCAGGGCGCTGCATGGCCGGCTGCTGGACGAGGTGGCGCCCGCGCTGGCGCTGGCACAGGCGCTGCAGTCGCAGTCCCTGGAGCCCGAAGGCAGTGAAGACGTGGTCCAGCTGGCCATGCGCACCCTGGTGGTACGGCGCGCGCCCATCGTGGAAAACGGCCAGCTCACGGGCGCCTTGCTGGTCTGCCGCGATCCCGCCACCATCCAGCGCGCCGACCGCCACCTGCGCGCCAACCGCAGCCTGCGCGGAGCGGGCGTGCGCTGGCGCATCGAAGACTACGCGGGCGACAGCGAGCCCGCCCAGCGCGTGCGCCGCCTGGCGCGCCAGTTCGCGGCCAGCGATGCCACCGTGCTCATCCAGGGCGACAGCGGCACGGGCAAGGAGTTGCTGGCCCAGGGCATGCACCGCGCCAGCCGGCGCGCCGCCCAGCCCTTTCTGGCGGTGAACTGCGCGGCCCTGGGGGAAAGCCTGCTGGAGAGCGAACTCTTCGGCTACGACGAAGGCGCTTTCACCGGCGCGCGGCGCGGCGGCAAGACCGGGCTGATCGAGGCGGCCCATACGGGCACCTTGTTCCTGGACGAGATCGGCGACATGCCGCTGGCCCTGCAGTCCCGCCTGCTGCGCGTGCTGCAGGAGCGCGAAGTGCTGCGCGTGGGCTCCACCACGCCCGTGCCGGTGGACCTGCGCGTCATCGCCGCCACGCACGCCGATCTGGCGGCCCTGGTCGAGCGCGGTGAATTCCGGCGTGACCTGTTCTACCGCCTGGCCGTGCTGCGCCTGGCCATGCCCGGACTGCACGAACGCGGCCCGGCCGATGTCCAGGCCTTGGCCCGCGCCATGCTGGCGCGGCGCCTGCCCACGCAGTCGCTGCAGGCGGAAGGGCCATCGCTGGAGCCCTTGCTGGCGGCCTTGCTGGAGCTGGCATCCGGCCACCGCTGGCCCGGCAATGCGCGAGAGCTGGACAACTGGGTGGAACGCCTGCTGGCCTGCCGCCACGACCTGCGCGACAGCGCGGGCCGCGTGGACATGGGCCGCTTGCGGGAGCTGTTTCCTGAATGCGACGGGGCTGGGCAGGGTACCGTTCAGGCCCTGCCAGCGCAGCAGCGGCAACTGCAACTGCGCGAGGCCCGGCGCGATGCCGAGCGCCAGCGCATGCGCGAAGTGCTGGAGCAGGTACAGGGCGACCAGCGCCGCGCCTGCGAGATCCTGGGCATCAGCCGGGCCACGCTGTGGCGCAGGCTCAGGGCGCCGGACTGATCAGGGTGCATGGCCACCCAGCCGCTCGGCCAGGAAATCCATCAGCACGCGCAGCTTCAGTGGCAGATGTCTGGTGGGCGGGTGAAGAATCCACAGCTGGCCGCTGTAGTTGGGCAGGAAGCTCCAGTCCGGCAGCACCTGCACGATGCGCCCGTCCGCCAGGGCCTGCCGTGCCGTGAAGCGGGGCAGGCTGGCGATGCCGATGTGCTGCAGCACGGCGTCCAGCCGCACACCGGTGTGGTTGGCCGCATAGCGCCCGCGCACGGCCACGGTGACGGTCTTGCCGTGGCCGCGCAGCTTCCAGTGCGCGTCGCCGGGCTCCTCTCCCAGGTAGATGCAGCTGTGGGCCTTGAGGTCCAGCGGATGCGCGGGCGTGCCGTGCCGGGCCAGGTACTGGGGCGAGGCGCACAGCAGATGGTCGATGTCCATCAGGTGGCGGCCCATGAGCCCTGGCGGCGGGTGGTTGGTGATGCGTATGGCCAGGTCCACGGGGTCATCGATCAGGTCCATGTAGCGGTCTTCCAGCCGCATTTGCACGTCGACCTCGGGATACAGGGCCAGGAAGTCGGGCATGTGGGGATGGACCACGGTACGGCCCACGGCCTTGGGCACGCTGATGCGCACCAGGCCGCGCGGCTGCGCGTCCTGAAGCAGGGATGCAGCCATGACGGCCTGCGCGGCGCCCACCATGTCCAGGCAGCGCGCATGCACTTCGCGGCCGGCCTCGCTCAGGCGCAGCTTGCGCGTGGTGCGTTCCAGCAGGCGCAGGCCCAGCGCCTTTTCCAGCCGCGCCACGCCCCGGCTGGTGGCCGATGGCGTGCTGCCCAACTGGCGCGCGGCCTCGGAGAAGCTGCCCGTGTCCACCACCTTGACGAAGATGGCCATTTCCCCGAACAGGGGCAGGGCTTGATTTGTGCTCATGGCGCAAAGAATATTTGGAATACCGGGGGATTATCGCGATGGCAGCCCGGTTCTACACTGCCGCTCCATGCCTTTGCACACCTCCACTCCCCTCATCGAATCCAATGCCCTGGGCCAGGCCAGCGGCCAGAACATCTGGCTCAAGCTGGACGCGCTGCAGCCTTGCGGATCATTCAAGCTGCGCGGCATAGGCCATGCCTGCGAGACCCTGGCGGGCCAGGGCAAGAAGCGCTTTGTGGCCTCGTCGGGCGGCAATGCCGGCATTGCCGTGGCCTATGCGGGACGGCAGCTGTCGATGCCCGTCACCGTGGTCGTTCCCCAGACCACGACCGAGCATGCACGGGCATTGATCCGCGCCCAGGGCGCCGAGCTGATCGTGCATGGCTCCGTCTGGGACGAGGCCAATGCGCTGGCCCAGTCCCTGCTGGGTGCCGACGATGCCTTTGTCCACCCGTTTGACGATCCGCTGCTGTGGGCCGGGCATTCCACCCTCGTCGACGAACTGGCCACTGCCGGCTTCAAGCCCGACGCCGTGGTGCTGGCCGTGGGCGGCGGCGGCCTGCTGGCCGGCGTGGTGCAGGGCCTGGAGCGCCATGGCTGGACCGATGTGCCCGTGATCGCGGCGGAGACGGCCGGCGCCGATTCCCTGGCGCAGTCCCTGGCCCAGGGCCGCCGCGTACTGCTGGACCGCATCACCAGCGTGGCTACTTCGCTGGGCGCGCGCCAGGTCTGCCAGCGGGCCTTCGATCTGGCGCAGGTGCACCCCGTGCGCAGCGCCGTGGTGACGGATGCGCAGGCGCTGCAGGCCTGCCTGCGCTTCATTGACGACCATCGCCTGCATGTGGAGCCGGCCTGTGGCGCCGCGCTGGCCCTGGCCTACGGGCGCGCTCCTGCGTTGCAAGGCTTCCAGCGCGTGCTGGTGGTGGCCTGCGGCGGCACGACGAACACGCTGGAGCAGCTCCAGGCGTGGCGTGGGGCGGCGCTGGCAGCCGAGGCGTGAGCACGGCTGCGGCCTGAAGTCCCGGCCCGCGCATTCATGCGGCGCTCAACACCTCGCCGGGGACCCTGATCCAGCCTTCCATCAGGATGCGTGCGCTGCGGCTCATCAGGGCCTTGGTCACCTGCCACTGGCCGTTCACCAAACGGGCCTCGGCGCCCACGCGCAGCGTTCCGGAGGGGTGGCCAAAGCGCACGGCGCTGCGCTCGCCGCCGCCTGCCGCCAGATTCACCAGCGTGCCCGGCACGGCCGCTGCGGTGCCGATGGCCACGGCAGCCGTGCCCATCATGGCGTGGTGCAGCTTGCCCATGGACAGGGCGCGCACCAGCAGGTCCACGTCACCCGATTCAATGCGCTTGCCGCTGGATGCCGTGTAGGCGGCCGGTGGCGCCACAAAGGCGATCTTTGGCGTGTGCTGCCGTCTGGCGGCCTCGGCCAGGTCCTTGATCAGCCCCATCTGCAGCGCGCCGTGGGCGCGTATGGCCTCGAAGCGGGCCAGGGCCTCGTCGTCCGTGTTGACGGCGTCCTGCAGCTCGCAGCCCGTGTAGCCCAGGTCCTGGGCGTTCAGGAAGATGGTCGGAATGCCCGCATTGATCAGCGTGGCCGCCAGGCTGCCCACGCCGGGCACGTCCAGCCGGTCCACGAGGTGGCCTGTAGGGAACATGGCTCCGCCATCGTCTCCTTCATCGGCGGGATCCAGGAACTCCAGCGCCACTTCGGCGGCCGGGAAGGTCACGCCATCGAGCTCGAAGGAGCCGGTCTCCTGGACCTGGCCTTGCGTGATGGGCACATGGGCCACGATGGTCTTGGCGATGTTGGCCTGCCAGATGCGAATGGTGACCGTGCCGTTGCGAGGAATGCGCGCGGGATCTATCAGTCCCATGTGGATGGCGCAGGGCCCCACGGCGGCCGAGAGGTTGCCGCAGTTGCCGCTCCAGTCCACAAACGGCTGGTCGATGGCGACCTGGCCAAACAGATAGTCCACGTCATGGCCTTCCCGCGTACTGGGAGCCAGGATCACGGCCTTGCTGGTGCTGGACGATGCATTGCCCATGCCGTCGATCTGCTTGCCGTACGGGTCGGGGCTGCCCAGGGCGCGCAACAGGATGGCGTCGCGCACGGGTCCGGGGCGCTGGGCCGCCTCGGGCAGATCCTGCAGGCGAAAGAACACGCCCTTGCTGGTGCCGCCGCGCAGGTAGGTGGCAGGGATGCGCAACTGGGGAAGAAAGGTTTCGGGGATCGCGCCCATCTCAGGCCTCCTGTGCTGTTGTTCGTATCTGTGTCTGTTCTTGCGGTCTGCCGATCGCCGGAGCGCGCAGCCTCTGGCGGCGGTTGATGCCCATGGACGGTGTCCCCTGCGGTGTCAGGCGATGGCAGTAGGCCAGGTTTGTTGCAAGCGCCATGCCATCCGCATCAAGGGAAAACCCGTGCAAGCCTTGCAGCGCGCCAGCACAGGGCGTGTGCACTGCGGTGCTGGCTGCCGCCGCAACATTCGTTTCACTGTCGTTTCAAAATTGCTGCTTTTGATTTCATGGATGAGGGAGCGTGCAACGGTTCGGTCCCCCAGTCCCACGCCGGCCTGCGGAGATCTCTAGGGTTTGCCCGGACCAGCCTTCAGCAAGTGTGCTTGCAGACGATAGAGGAAAGGTGTTTGTAGGATTTGTCTTATCCATGGTTCGCCTGCCGCGTGCCGAAATCCATTTATCCTCGCGCTCTGCTCCACATGGCCTGTACTGCCCTTTCCGGTGAACCTGCCATGGGGCTGGCAACGAGCGGTTCCGTGCTCCTGGACCGATTTCCCGTGACCGCCTATTCCGCCTTAGCCGCTCCATGTCAGTTTTTGCCCAGCGCACGCTTGTAGCCATCCGGGCCGCCTGGCCAGCCGCAACCGTCATGGCGGTGGGCATGTGCCTGAGCGCTGTGCTTGCCTTGCAGCAGCAGCGGGCGCTGGAGCGTATCGACCTGCAGCGCCATACCCAGCAGGCCCAGTCGGCCCGCCAGGCGCTGGAGATGCGCCTGGATGCCTACGCGGTCATGGTCCAGCATGTGGCCAACCAGCTGGCCGCCTCTCCCGAGATGGGGCAATCGGCCTTCGCGCGCATGGCGCAGGCGCTGCGCATACAGGCGCAGCCGGGCATGCAGGCGCTGTCCTTTACACGGGCCGCAACGCAGCGCGGTCTGCCCGGCCAGGATCAGGCCTTCACCGCCCGGCCCGGGCCCCACTATTTCTTCATCGACTATCTCTGGCCGCTGGAGGGCAACGAGTCCATTGCCGGCCTGGACATGCACGACCGCCCCAGCCTCATGGCCAGCATGGTGCGCAGCCGCGACAGCGCGGCCGCCGTGGTCTCGGCACCGTTTGCGCTGAAGCAGCCCGGCGAGCATGCCACCGCCGTGCTGGTGCGCGCGCCTGTCTTTGCGCTTGTGGACCACCAGTCCCCGGACGGGGAGGCCGCGCAGCCGCTGTTTCTGGGGACTGCCGACGTCAGCGTGCGCGTGCACGACCTGGTGCAGGACCTGCATGAACGCGGCTTTCTGCGCCGGCTTGCGCTGGCCATGCATGACGCAGGCCCGACCTCGCCCCTGCCGCCGGCCGGCATATCGCCGCTGCCGCTGTACCTGGGCGCGGCCTGGCCGGAGCGCGGGCAGGAGGCGGCCGGCATGGGCGACACCGGCCAGGTGGTGCTGGAGCAGACGCTGCAGGCCCAGGACCGGCTGTGGCGGTTGAACTTCATTCCCATGGGGACGGCCCTGTCCTGGACCGAGCGTGTCCAGCCCCTGGTTCTTTTCGCGCTGGGCATGCTCGTGTCGGCCCTGCTGGCGTCGCTGGCGGCGGCCTGGTGGCGGCGCCATCCTTCCAGCTGGGCCCAGCTGCGCGCCTCCTCCCGCAGCATGCGTGAGAGCGATGCCCGCTTTCAGGCCCTGTTCGAGCAGGCTGCCGTGGGCGTGGTGCAGGTCGATGCGGCCAGCGGCAACGTCCTGCATGTGAACCGCAGGTACTGCGACATTACCGGCCATGAGGCGCAGCAGCTGTGCCAGCGGCCCCTGCTGGCCCTGTTGGCGGCCGAAACCCTGGAGGGCGACCGGGTGCTGCTGCAGGAACTGACGGCGGGCCAGCGCGGGGCCCTGCAGATCGAGCGGCAGCTGCGGCGCCGCGACGGCACCCTGGTCTGGGTGGAGCTGCATATCTCCGCGCTGGGCCATGGCCCGTCCCGGCGGCTGATGGCGCTGGTGCAGGACATCAGCGCGCGGCGCCACCTGCAGCAGATGCAGCGCGATGGATCGCGCCATCTGCGCATGGTCATCCAGCGCCTGCCTCTGGGCCTGGCCATGCTTCAGGACGACGGCCGCTTCGCCTACTGGAACGAGGAATTCATGCGCCTGGCGGGCCACGGTGCCACGGCCGGCATGGATGGTGATGGCTGGTGGTGCAACATGTGTCCCGATGAAGCCCGCCGCCTGCGCATGCAGCGCCGCTTCGAGGCCGCGCAGGCGAGGGCGCGCGTGGCACAGAGCCTGCACAGCGGCGAGTCCGACAGCTGCGGCACCCTCAACTGCGAGGAATACCAGCTCATGGGCAGCGATGGCCGCACGCGTTCCGTATCGATAGGCGGCATGCTGCTGGACGAAGGCTGCCTGCTGATCCTGCAGGACCAGAGCCAGCGCAAGACCGCCGAAGAGGAAATCCGCCGCCTGGCCTTCCACGACGCGCTCACCGGCCTGCCCAACCGCCGCCTGCTGGTGGACCGGTTGCAGCAGGCGCTGGCCTCCAGCCGCCGGCGCGGGCGCTGCGGCGCCGTCATGCTGCTGGACGTGGACAACTTCAAGGCCTTCAACGACAGCCTGGGGCTGGAGCTTGGCGATGTGCTGCTGCGCATGATTGCCGAGCGCCTGGCGCAGTCCCTGGGGCCCGAGGCCACGCTGGCCCGCCACAGCGGCGATGACTTCGTCGTGCTGCTGGAGGACCTGGGCAAGGACTCCATGCATGCGGCCTCGCAACTGGAAGGCGAGGTCCAGCGCATGCGTTCGCTGCTGCAGCAGCCGCTGCAGTTGGCAGGCCAGTCCTGCCACATCACGATGAGCATTGGCGCCAGCCTGTTCGGCGAGCAGGAACTGAGCGCCGACGAGGTGCTGCGCCGCGCCGAAATGGCCATGTACCAGGCCAAGGGCATGGGGCGCAACACGCTGCAATTCTTCGATCCGCAGTTGCAGGCCGTGCTGCGCTCGCGCACGGCCATGGAGCAGGAAATGCGCGAGGGCCTGGTGCGCAGCCAGTTCGTCCTGTACTACCAGCCGCAGATGGCGCACGGACGCATCGTGGGCGCCGAAGGCCTGCTGCGCTGGAACCACCCGCGCGAAGGGCTGGTGCCGCCCTCGCTCTTCGTCTCGCTGGCCGAGGAGACCGGCCTGATCCAGCAACTGGGCGAATGGGTGCTGGGCGAGGCCTGCAGGCAGCTGGCGCAATGGGCGGCGGACCCCGAAATGGCCTGCATGGTGCTGGCCGTCAACGTCAGCCCGCGCCAGTTCCACCAGGCGCGCTTCGTGGAGCAGGTGCTGCAGGCGCTCAAGGAGCACGGCGCCAACCCGCGCCTGCTCAAGCTGGAGCTGACCGAAAGCCTGCTGCTGGCCGACGTGGACGACACGGCCGCCAAGATGGCCACGCTCAAGGCCCACGGTGTCGGCTTCTCGCTGGATGACTTCGGCACAGGCTATTCCTCGCTGGCCTATCTCAAGCGACTGCCGCTGGACCAGCTCAAGATCGACCGCAGCTTCGTGCGCGACGTGCTCAGCGACCCCAACGACGCGGCCATTGCGCGCACCATCGTCGCCCTGGGCACCAGCCTGGGGCTGCAGGTCATCGCCGAAGGCGTGGAAACCGAGGCGCAGCGCCAATTCCTCGAAGACCAGAGCTGCCACGTCTGGCAGGGCTACCTGCTCAGCCCGCCCGTGCCCGTGCGCAGCTTCGAGGCCCTGGTGCGCGAGGCCGCCCCCTTGCAGCGCCCCCCGGCCTTGAGCCCCGCATGCCTGACCCAGCCGGCGCAACACCGGCCCGAAGTGGTGGAATGCACGGACGCCAGCACGGGGCCAGAGGTCCCTTCAAACCATTCTTGACATTCGGAGCGGCCCCGCCCGGGCCGCTTTCCATTCTTGAGAGGGGGTGGCGCGCGGTATCATCCCGAGCTGCCTTGTTCTTTCCCCACCTCCTTGTTTGTCCGTTCGCCGCGGACCGCTTTGTGCCTGCATCGTGCGCCTGAATTCCATCAAGCTGTCCGGCTTCAAGTCCTTCGCCGAGCCCACCAACTTCATGCTGCCGGGTCAACTGGTGGGCGTGGTGGGCCCCAACGGCTGCGGCAAGTCCAACATCATGGATGCGGTGCGCTGGGTGCTGGGCGAGAGCAAGGCCAGCGAGCTGCGCGGCGAGTCCATGCAGGACGTGATCTTCAACGGCACCACGCACCGCAAGCCGGCCAGCCGCTCCAGCGTGGAGCTGGTGTTCGACAACAGCGACCACCGTGCGGGCGGCCAGTGGGGCCAGTTCGGTGAGATCGCCGTCAAGCGCGTGCTCACGCGCGAGGGCAACAGCAGCTACTTCATCAACAACCAGGCCGTGCGCCGCCGTGACGTGCAGGACGTGTTCCTGGGCACGGGCCTGGGCCCGCGCGCCTACGCCATCATCGGCCAGGGCACGATCAGCCGCATCATCGAGTCGCGCCCCGAGGAGCTGCGCCTGTTCCTGGAAGAGGCCGCAGGCGTGTCCAAGTACAAGGAGCGCCGGCGCGAGACCGAGAACCGACTCTCGGCCACCACCGAGAACCTCACGCGCGTGGAGGACATCCTGCGCGAGCTCAACAACAACCTCGACCGGCTGGAGAAGCAGGCCGAGGTGGCGGCGCAGTACAACGCGCTGCAGTCCCAGGTCACGCTCAAGCAGCAGCAGCTGTGGTTTCTCAAGCGCGCCGAGGCCGAGGCCGAGCAGGACCGCGTGCGCGTGGAGGGCCTGAAGGCCGTCAACGAGCTGGAAGAGCGCATGGCCGACATCCGCAACAACGAAAGCGGACTCGAAACCCTGCGCCAGGCCCACTACGACGCCAGCGACCAGGTCAACCAGGCCCAGGCCAAGCTCTACGAATCCACGGCCGAGGTCGGCAAGCTGGAGGCCGAGATCCGCTACGTGCTCGAAGGCCGCCAGCGCGTGCAGCAGCGGCTGCAGCAGCTGTCCGAGCAGGTGCTGCTGTGGAACAGCCGCCGCGAGGAGGCCGAAGCCGAAATCGAAAATCTCGACGGCGCCGGTATGGACGCCGAGGAACAGGCCGAGATGCTGGCCGCCCAGGTCGAGGAGCAGAGCATGCGCCTGCCCGACCTGGAAGAGGCGCTGCGCAATGCCCAGAAGGCCGATGCCGACCAGCGCGCCAGCGTGGTGCAGGTGCAGCAGCAGATCCAGGTGCTGGCCGCTGAGCAGCGCAGCCTGGACGAGCAGCGCCGCCAGTTCGAGACCCGCTTCGAGCGACTGCGCGCCGACCGCAATGCGCTGGAGACACCCGACGAGGCCCGCCTCCACAATCTGCAGTCCCAGCTGGACGAGGCCCGCGAACTGGCTGAAATGGCCGATGCCGTGCTCAACGAGCTGCAGGACTCCGTGCCCCAGCTCGATGAGGACCGTCGCACGCGCCAGCAGGCCGTCAATGCCGAGGCCGCGCGCCATGCCGACCTGTCGGCGCGGCTGGAAGCCCTCAAGGCCCTGCAGGAAAAGGTCAAGACCGACGGCAAGCTCCAGCCCTGGCTGGCCAAGCACGGCCTGGACGGCATGCAGGGCCTGTGGAGCCGCATTGCCATCGAGCCCGGCTGGGAAAACGCGCTGGAGGCCGCGCTGCGCGAACGCCTGGGCGCGCTGGAAGTGGGCCGGCTCGACATGGTGCGCGGCTTCCTGGGCGCAGGCGGGCACGATGCGCCCCCCGCGCGCCTGGCCTTCTTCAGCCCGCCGCAGGGCGCCCCCGCGCCCGCGCCGGGGCGCTGGCAGCACCTGTCCGATCTGCTGCGCGTGAACGATGCCGGCCTGCGCGCCGTGCTCGGCGACTGGTTGCAGGACTGCTACACGGCGCCCACGCTGGAAGAGGCGCTGTCGCGCCGCGGCGAGCTGCGGCCCGGCGAGACGGTCTATGTGCCCACGGGCCATGCCGTCAGCAGCCACAGCGTGAGCTTCTATGCGCAGGACTCGGAGCAATCCGGCCTGCTGGCACGCGCCCAGGAAATCGAGCACCTCGAAAAGGAAGTGCGCGCCCAGGCGCTGATCTCCGACGAATCGCGCACGGCCCTGGTGCGTGCCGAAAGCGCCTATGCCGAGGCCTCGCAGCGCCTGGTCAGCGCCCGGCGCGAGGCCAGCGAATCGCAAGGCCGCGCCCATGAGCTGCAGGTCGAGACCCTGCGCCTGTCGCAGCTGGCCGAGCAGGCCCGTGCGCGCAATGCCCAGATCAGCGCCGACCTGGCCGAGGTCGAGGCCCAGCTGTCCGACATCGAGGAGCGCCGCGTGGCGGCCGAAGCCCGCTTCGAGGAACTGGACATGCAGCTGGCCGACAGCCAGGAGCGCCATGCCCTGCTGGGCGACAAGGTGCTGGAGTCCGAGCGGCGCCTGAACGAATCGCGCGAGCAGCTGCGCACGCTGGAGCGCCAGGCCCAGGAGGCCACCTTCTCGCGGCGCAGCCTGGAGGCGCGCCGGGGCGAACTCAGCCGCACCATAGAGACGGCCAGCCAGCAGGCCCGCTCGCTGGCCGACGAGCAGCAGCGCGCGCAGGACGAACTCACGCGCCTGACCGATGCCGCCGCCCAGGGCGGCCTGCAGGACGCGCTGGATCTGAAGATGCAGCGCGAGCAGGCCGTGGCCGCGCGCCGCAGCGAATATGACGACCTGACCAACAAGCTGCGCGCCAGCGACGAACGCCGCCAGCAGCTGGAGAAGGCGCTGGACCCGCTGCGCCAGCGCATCACCGAATTCCAGCTCAAGGAGCAGGCCGCGCGCCTGGGCCTGGAGCAGTACTCCACCCTGCTGGAGGAGGCCGGTGCCGACCTGGCCGCCGTCTCCCAGTCCATTGCCGAGGCCAATGTGCGCATGCACGGCCTGCAGGGCGAAATCGACCGGCTGCACCGCGAGATCGCCGCCCTGGGCGCCGTCAACCTGGCGGCGCTGGACGAGCTGAAGCTGGCGCGTGAGCGCAAGACCTTCCTTGACGCGCAGACCGAGGACCTGACCCAGGCCATGAACACGCTGGAAGATGCCATCCGCAAGATCGACGCCGAGACGCGCGAGCTGCTGTCGGGCACCTTCGAGACCGTGAACGGGCATTTCGGGCGCATGTTCCCCGAGCTGTTCGGCGGTGGCCAGGCCAAGCTGGTGATCACCGGCGATGAAATCCTGGACTCGGGCGTGCAGGTGATCGCGCAGCCGCCCGGCAAGAAGAACCAGACCATCCACCTGCTGTCCGGTGGCGAGAAGGCGCTGACGGCGATTGCCCTGGTCTTCGCCATCTTCCAGCTCAACCCGGCGCCGTTCTGTCTGCTGGATGAGGTGGACGCGCCGCTGGACGACGCCAACACCGAGCGCTATGCCAAGCTGGTGGCCAGCATGAGCAAGGGCACGCAGTTCCTGTTCATCAGCCACAACAAGATCGCCATGGAAATGGCGCAGCAGCTCATCGGCGTGACCATGCAGGAGCAGGGCGTGTCCCGCATCGTGGCCGTGGACATGGAGTCCGCGCTGTCCATGGCTGAGCTATCCTGAGCATGTCCGCAACCTTCCGAACCCATTTGCTGGAACGACGTTTCATTCCTTCATTCCATGAGTAACCTGCAAATCAGTCTGGCCGTCCTGGGCTTTGTGGTGCTGGCCCTGATCATTGCCTACAACAGCTGGTCCGCACGCCGCAACGCACCCAAGCGCGCCGACCCCGTCGAAGAGGCGCAGCGCGATCCCTCGCGCCATGAACCCGGCATGGACACCGTGGGCCACGGCCCAGACCTGACGCACAGCCTGCGCGAGCCCGTGCTGGGCGACTTCGGCACCGCAGCCCCGGGCCAGAGCCCTGCCGCCGTGGACCGCTTTGCCGAAACCGATGCCGAACTGGCCCATCTGGTCCAGCTCGAAGAGCAGCAGCGCCAGGCCGAGGCCCAGGCCGCTTTGGCGGCCAAGGCAGCCCAGGCGGTGCAGACCGCGCAGGCTGCCCATGCCCTGCAGGCGGCTGAAGACGCCAGCGCATCGGCACCCGCATCTGCGTCAGTGCCTGCGCCATCCCCGTTGGCACCGCAGTCCATCGAGCCTTCCCTCAACGACGCGGCCCTGACCAGCGCTGCGGCCAGCCGGCCGGGCCTGGATGCGCTGATCGATGCCATTGCCCCCGTGCAGGTCGGCCAGGCCGTGCCTGGCGAACTGGCGCTGCAGGCCCAGCCGGCCACGCGGCGCGCGGGCAACAAGCCGTTTGCCATCGAAGGCATGAACCAGTCCACCCACCAGTGGGAGCCGCTGCAGCCCGGCCAGCGCTACCTGGGTTTCCAGGCCGGCGTGCAGCTGGCCAACCGCACGGGTGCGCTCAACGAGATCGAGTTCTCCGAGTTCGTTGCTAAGGTGCAGCGCTTTGCCGACGCGCTGGGCGCCACGCCCGACGTGCCCGACATGCTGCAGGAAGTGGCGCGTGCGCGCGAGCTCGACCAGTTCGCCAGCGAGCACGATGCCCAGCTCACCTTCATGCTGCGCGCACGCCAGGCCTCCTGGAGCGCGGGCTATGTGCAGCAGAACGCATCGCGCCAGGGCTTTCTGCCGGGCTCCATGCCCGGGCGCATGGCCCTGCCTTCGCCCACGCCCGGCATGCCGCCGGTGCTGGTGCTCAACTACGACCCGCAGGCGGCCATGGCCGACGACCTGGACACCTCGGTGGTGCGCGAGTTCCTGCTGAGCCTGGACGTGCCCCAGGTGCCGCGCGGCGAGCAGGCCTTCGTGCAGCTGCGCCAGGTGGCCGAGCGCCTGTGCCAGACCATGGATGGAGTGCTCTGCGACCAGAACGGCTACCTGCTGCCGGCCATGGCGCTGGACCCCATCCAGCACGACCTGGAACAACTCTATGACAAGCTCGACAGCCGCGAGCTGTCGGCGGGCTCCATGCTGGCGCGGCGACTGTTCAGCTGACGCGGCGCGGTGCCCCTGGTGCACAACAGGCTCCTGGCCTCAACCCCATGAACGACAATCTGGATCTCTTCTCCGGCGCAGCCCCCGCGGCGCCGGAGTCCGGGGCCGCCCCCGACAAGGTGCTGGCCAAGGTGCAGGCGCTGCGCGCCCAGCTCAACCAATGGGCACATGAGTACTACGTGCTGGACACGCCCACCGTGCCCGACGGCGAGTACGACCGCGTCTTCCAGCAATTGCAGGCCTTGGAAGGTGCCTACCCCGAACTGGTCACCCCGGACTCGCCCACGCAGCGCGTGATCGGCGCCGTGCTCGACGGCCTGATGCCTGTGCGCCATGCCGTGCCCATGCTCAGCATCCGCACCGAGACCGACAACGAGGCCACGGGTGCCGAGGCCTTCGACGCACGCATCCGCAAGGAGCTGGAACTGGCCGAAGGCGCACCGCCCGTGGAATACGTGGCCGAGCCCAAGTTCGATGGCCTGGCCATGAACCTGCGCTACGAGAACGGCCGCCTGGTGCAGGCCACCACGCGCGGCGACGGCGAGGTGGGCGAGGACGTCACACACAACATCCGCACCATCCGCAAAATTCCGCTGTCCCTGCCCGAAGGCAAGGGCGTGCCGCCCGTGGTCGAGGTGCGCGGCGAGGTCTACATGGGCCGCGCCGACTTCGTCCGGCTCAACGAACGCCAGCAGGCCGCCGGCGGCAAGAGCTTTGCCAATCCGCGCAATGCGGCGGCAGGCTCGGTGCGCCAGCTGGACTCGGGCATTGCGGCCCAGCGCCCGCTGTCCTTCTTCGCCTATGGCCTGGGCGAGATCACGCCGGCCGCGCAGGGCGGCCCCGACTTCGGCACCCACTACGCCATGCTGCAGACGCTGCGCGACTGGGGCTTCCCGGTGGCGCCCCAGGTCTGCATTGCCAAGGGCGCGGCCGAGCTGGTGGCCTTCCACCAGCGCATGGGCGCCGAGCGCGCCACGCTGCCCTACGAGATCGACGGCGTGGTCTACAAGGTCAACAGCCTGTCCCAGCAGCGCCAGCTGGGCTTTGTCTCGCGCGAGCCGCGCTGGGCCGTGGCCCACAAGTACCCGGCCGAGGAAATGCCCACGCGCATGGAAGGCATCGACATACAGGTCGGCCGCACGGGCAAGCTCACCCCCGTGGCGCGCCTGGCGCCCGTGGCCGTGGGCGGCGTCATCGTCACCAATGCCACGCTGCACAACCTGTTCGAGATCCGCAAGAAGCGCGTGCGCACCGGCGACACCGTGGTCGTGCGCCGCGCCGGCGATGTGATTCCCGAAGTCGTGGGCCGCGTGCCCGGCGACCGGCCGGCCTATGTGCCCAACTTCCGCATGCCCGCTGCATGCCCCATCTGCGGCAGCGCGGTGTCGCGCCCCAAGGGCGAGGCCAACCACCGCTGCACGGGCGGCCTGTTCTGCCCGGCGCAGCGCAAGGAGGCCATCCTGCACTTCGCCGCGCGGCGCGCCATGGACATCGAGGGCCTGGGCGACAAGCTGGTGGACCAGTTGGTGGACGGCCATGTGGTGCGCACGCTGCCCGACCTCTACCGCCTGGGCCTGGTGGCCCTGGCATCGCTGGACCGCATGGCCGAGAAGTCGGCCCAGAACGTGCTGGATGCGCTGGAGAAATCCAAGAAGACCACGCTGTCGCGATTCCTCTTCGGCCTGGGCATCCGCCAGGTCGGCGAGTCCACGGCCAAGGACCTGGCCCGCCATTTCGGCCAGCTGGACGCCATCATGGACGCCAGCGTCGAGCAACTGCTGCAGGTGCGCGACGTCGGGCCCATCGTGGCCGAGAGCATCCACACCTTCTTCGCGCAGCCCCACAACCGCGAGGTGGTCGAGCAGTTGCGTGCCTGCGGCGTGCACTGGGAAGAGGGCGCGGCGCGCGAGCAGACCGCCCAGCCCCTGGCCGGCATGACCGTGGTGCTCACCGGCACGCTGCCCACGCTGGGCCGCGACCAGGCCAAGGAGATGCTGGAGGCCGCTGGCGCCAAGGTCTCCGGATCGGTCAGCAAAAAGACCAGCTACGTGGTCGCGGGCGCCGAGGCCGGCAGCAAGCTGGCCAAGGCCGAGGAACTGGGTGTGCCCGTGCTGGACGAGGCCGGCATGCTGGCCCTGCTGGCGGGTGACCCCCCTGCTGCAGCCGCAGCGGAGCAGGGCTGATGGCGCTGAGTCCGCGCAAACCCGTGGTCGGCCTGGCGCTGGGCAGCGGGTCGGCGCGCGGCTGGGCGCATTTCGGCGTGCTGCGCGCGCTCGAGGATGCGGGCCTGCGGCCCGACATCATCTGCGGCTCGTCCATCGGCGCCCTGGTGGGCGCCTCCTATGCGGCCGGTGAAATGCAGCGCTTCGAGGAATGGGTGCTGGGCCTGGGCATGCGCAAGGTCTTCGGCTTCATGGACTTCAACATCGCGGGCGGCATGCTCAAGGGCGAGAAGCTGATCTCGTTCTGGCGCGAGCATTTCGTGGACTCGGCCATCGAGGATCTGAAGATTCCCTTCGGCGCCGTGGCCACCGACCTGCATTCGGGTGCCGAGGTCTGGCTGCGCAAGGGCTCCATCGCCGATGCCGTGCGCGCCTCCATCGCGCTGCCCGGCCTGTTCACGCCCGTGCAGCGCGAAGGGCGGCTGCTGGTCGATGGCGGCATCGTCAACCCCGTGCCCGCCTCGCTGGCGCGCGCCATGGGCGCGGACATCGTGATCGCGGTCGATCTCAATGCCGACATCATGCGGCGCCACATGCGGCCGCTGGCGCCCGCTGCCGCCATGGCCGCTGCGCCGTCGCTGGAGGAGGCCCCGCCCGCCGTGGAGCAGGGCGTGGCGCCCGAGGACCTGTCGGGCCAGGCCAGCGCCGTGGCCGGCTCGGCCTGGATGCGCCGGCTGCAGCGCGGCGTGATGGGGTGGATGCCCGGCCACCACCGCGACGAGGCAGGCCGCGAGACCGAGCCCCCGCCCCGGCCGCCCTCGCTGCTGGACGTGGTGATGACCAGCGTCAACATCATGCAGATGCGCATCACGCGCAGCCGCATGGCGGGTGACCCGCCCGAGCTGGTGATCGCCCCGCGCCTGTCCCACCTGGGCCTGCTGGACTTCCACCGCGCCCGCGAGGCCATCGACGAAGGCTACGAGGCGGCGCAGGCCGCGCTTCCGGGCCTGCGCCACTGGGGTCTGTGAGGCCCCGGGGGAACGCGCCCTATGCCGCCTGGGCATCCCAGGCCGCATCGCGCTCCACTGCTGCCGCGCTGCGGTCTGCGTTGGCCGCCGCGCCGCGCGAAGGCTGCAGCCGTTGCATCAATGCGGCCGGATCCAGGCACTGGATCAGCGGCAGGCCCGCGCCGGCATGCACCAGCTCCCGCACCAGGGCCGGCGTCGTGGAGGCCACGCTGAGCATGGGCGATTCCACCAGCGCGCTGGCCGGCAGCCGGTGCACGCCTTGCAGCGCGCTGACCAGCAGCCCCACGCGCAGGCCGCCGTGCTGGACCACGATGACCTGCGACTGCTCGGTGACCACGCCGGGCCGGCCCTGCAGCAGCGCGGCCAGGTCGAACACCCAGACATAGCCGCTGACGCTGCCCTGGCTGCGCCGCGCCAGCGCACCCACGCAAAACGGCAGCCGCCCTGCCGCCACGGGCGAGATGGCGCTGGCGGGCAGGGCCTCGCAGACATCGCCCGCGCGCAGGGCCAGCAGGCTGGCGCCCACGTAGAAGCTGGCCAGTTCCACCGGCGCATCGCCACCGCCGTGCGCGGCGAGCGCACGCGCGACAGGACGCGAGCCATCCAGCCGCGTGGCCGGCGCCAGGCGCAGGGCGCGGTTGCGCGCATCGGCATGCACAGGGCCCAGCCGCTGAAGGCTCAGGCTGACGAGGCCGGCCAGTGTGTCCTCCGTTGCGCTTTCCTTTGCATCGCGTGCCGCGCCCTGGTCCAGCCGGAACTCGCGGTAGCCGCGCCCGGTAGCCATGCCGACGATGCAGTAGTGGCCTTCGATTTCCTCGATGCTGCTGCGTACCTCTCCATCGGCCAGCGTTGCCAGCCCGGCCACGCCTTCTATGCAACTGCCCAGCGGCCGACCGCCGTGGCTGGCGGCGATGATGCGGCCGTCGCGTGCCACGTAGAAAGCCTCCATCGGCAAACGGGGCAGGCCGTGGTCTTCGGGGCCGGCGTCTTCGGACTGCTCCGGTGCAGCGGCCTGCAGCATGGCCTGCAGTTCTCGGCGCGTGTGGAACAGCAGGGCAATGCCGCCGATGGCGGGGCCCTGATCTGCGCCCTGCCCATGCCCATGTCCATTGGTGGTTGAGGGGGCGCGCAATGCGGCGTGGTAGACGTGGACGGGCAGGCCCCCATCGTCCAGCTCCTGCACGTGATAGGCCTGGGCATCGCGCAGCGCCATGGTGGCCTGCAGTGCCGAGGCCTGCACGCGCACGCCGGGTGACAGCGGCAGACCGGGTTCGTCCTCATGGCTGCAGGCCAGCACCAGGCCCTGGGCGTCATACAGCGCAATGCGCGCATAGACGGTGTACAGCGCATTGAGCTGCTCCAGCAGACGCTGCGCGGCGTCGTGTGCCTGTACCGACAGGGCCAGGCAGCCGCTGTTGTCTTGCAGCACTTTCTGCAGGCCTGGCGTCAGGGCCCACCAGCGGCAATCGTTGGCGCGTTCGTAGAGATTGCGCTCCAGCAGGTCCATCAGCAGCCGGTTCAGCGTGGTGTGCTCCTGCAGCCGCGTGGACAGCGCCGTTTCGTGCAGGCCGTGGATGGCGCGCGTGAACACGGCATGGGTCAGGTCGCCGGTCTCGCTCATCTGCTCCAGCACGGCCTGCAGCGGGTCCGGGTGGGCCGTGCCCTGCACGGGGGACTCCGGTGCCTGGCTGGCAGCCAGCACCTGGCCGTTCCAGACCACGCGGCGTATGTCGTCGGCCGCGCGTGCCATGGCGTGCAGGGGCGGGCAAAAGCCCCGGGACTGGGCCATCAGTCCTTCGGCGATGGCAGGCTCCAGTGCCTGCAGGACCTGCGGCCTTTGCTGGGTAGCGAAGGCCAGGTCCAGCGGCGCCATGACCTGGGTCTGCCAGCCCTCGGGGCCCGCATAGCCCTGGTAGGGCAGGGCGCGGGCCGTACGCACCAGATAGGTGCGGCCGGCGTGGATCAGCGGCTGCACGGCATCGCCGTGGTGCATGGGCACGCGGCTGCCGGGGGCGATCCAGTGGTCATCGCTGCTGGCAATGACCACTCCAGCCGCATCCAGCAGCAGTCCCACCTGGGCGCGCGGCCCGCCCGAGGCAAAGATGGCCTGCATCTCGGCCGCGAAGTCGAAGCTCAGGCACAGCACGCCGAGCACCGCCATGGTGCGTGGATGCAGCAGGCGCTGCGCGTAGATCAGGCGGTCTGCGCCGGGCAGCACGCAGCTGGCGCCGAAATGGCTGACATGGCCGGCCTGCTGCAGGCACTGCTGGAACCAGCCCTCGGCGCAGGGCGGCAGCGGCTTGTCGCCTGCCTGGGCGCGTGCGCAGACCTGGCCCTGGGTGTCCAGCAGCAGGATGTCGTCGTAGACCGTGTACTTGGCACGGTAGGCCTGCAGGTGCAGCTGCAGCGGAGCCTGCCAGGCGTGCAGGCCGCCCGCGGCCATGTCCAGCAGGATGTCGCCATCGCCGAGCTGGGCCATGGCCTCGCACAGCACGGAATCGGCGGCCAGGAAGCCGACATCGGCCGTGCGCTCGTAGAGGCTGCGCACCAGCAGGTCGATGGCATGGCTGGACTGCATGCCCAACTGGGCCATGGCTTCCTGCGCGGACTGGGCCAGCTGCGACTGCAGCAGGCCTTGCTCCAGCTGCTCCAACCCCTGGCGCGTGTCGGTCAGCATGGACACCAGGGCCTGTCCCTGCTGCGAGGCCTGCATGCGGGCCGAAGCCTCGATGAGACGCCACATGAGCCGGATCTCGCGCAGGTCGGCGGCGTTGCGGTTGAGTTCCCGCAGGTGGGGAAGAATCAGGTCGGTGGGCAGGGATGTGGCCATGGGGCGCTCCGCAGTCAGGTTCAGGTTTGGTAAACCAACTTTTCCGCTCAGGGAAAAGCCCTATGCAAAGAGCAAGAAGGAGGCCAGTTTGTGACTAAATGTGTCTGCAAGGTGACATAGGGGTGACGGACCGCCGCCTGGTCCACGCCCGCAGCCCGTCCGGTGCCACACCGGGGCATGGCCCGGCATCACCGCAGTGCGTACGCCGGCGCCGTGCAGCACTGTGGTGCCTGGCGGCCGTGCAGGCCTACAGGCTCAGGTCGATGGAATGCACCCGGTGCGCGTCCAGCAGGCCGGCAGCCCGGTCGGCGAAGTAGCGCTCCAGCGTCACGCGCACGGTGCGGAAGGCCAGTTCTTCCCAGGGAACATCGGCCTGCGCAAACAGGCGGGCCTCCATGGTCTCGGGGCCGGGGTAGAACTGCTCGCTGCGCAGACGGGCGCGGTAGAACAGATGGACCTGGCTGACCTTGGGCACGTCCACGATGGAAAACAGCGGCCCCATCTCGATGTCGGCGCCGGCTTCCTCGTCGGTCTCGCGCTGGGCGCCGCGTGCCGTGGTCTCGGCCAGTTCCATGAAGCCTGCGGGCAGGGTCCACAGGCCCCGGCGTGGCTCGATGTTGCGCTTGCACAGCAGCACGCGGCCGTCGTCGGTCACGGGGATGGTGCCCACCACGTTCAGCGGGTTCTCGTAGTGGATGGTGTGGCAGTGCGGGCACACGGCGCGCTCGCGCGTGTCGCCATCGTCAGGAAGGCGGTAGACCACCGCCGTGCCGCAGGCTCGGCAGAACTTGATGGGGCTGCGAAAAATCATGCCGACACCATGAAAGTGAAAGCGCCGCCAGACGGAAGGCAGTAAGGCATTCCGTGCGGCGGACCGTGGGTTCAAACACAAAGGCCGGCAGGCCGGGGAGCGTGCTCCCTGCTGCCTTGCCGGCCTGTCGCCAGGCTCAGGGAAAACTCAGGCGATCTTGACGCTCAAGGGGCTCAGCCCGTCGATGCGGCCTTCCAGCAGGTCACCGCGCACCACGGCGGCCACGCCTTCGGGCGTGCCCGTCATGATCAGGTCGCCGGGCTGCAGTTCCCAGGCCGCCGACAGGTGCTCGATGGTCTCGGCAATGTTCCAGATCAGCTTGCCGATGTCGCTGCGCTGGCGGTCGGCGCCATTGACCTGCAGCGAGATCGCGGCCTTGGCGATGTCGCCGGCCTCGGCTGCCGGGGTGATGGGGCCGATGGGTGCGGCATGCTCGAAGGCCTTGCCGATGCACCAGGGTCGGCCCTGCTTCTTCATGTCGTTTTGCAGGTCGCGGCGCGTCATGTCCAGGCCCACGGCGTAGCCCCAGATGTAGTCCAGCGCATCGGCTGCCAGGATGTTCTTGCCCGCCTTGCCGATGGCCACGACGAGCTCGATCTCGTGGTGCAGGTTGGAGGTCAGCGTGGGGTAGGGCATGGTGCCCGTGGTGCCGGCCTCGACGGGCACGATGGCGTCGGCAGGCTTGAGGAAGAAGAAGGGCGGCTCGCGGCCGGTGAAGCCCATCTCCTTGGCGTGTTCTTCGTAGTTGCGGCCCACGCAGTAGATGCGGTGCACGGGGAAGCGCTCGGGGCGGCCCAGGACGGGTACGCTGGCCACGGCGGGCGGGTTGAAAACGTAGCTCATGTCGGTGTTCCTCTGGCGCCTTGTCTCTTGGGCGCCGCCGCAAGTGTGCCATGCATCGGCGCGGCTGCACGGTATGCTTTGCAGTCTATGAAGCTCCACACCTACTTCCGCTCGTCGGCCTCCTACCGCGTGCGCATTGCGCTGCAGATCAAGGGCCTGGACTATGAATCCGTACCCGTGCACCTGCTGCGCGGCGACCACAAGGCGCCGGCCTATGCCCAGCATGTCGGCGATGCGCTGGTGCCGGCGCTGGAGACCGAGGACGGCCACTGGCTGACCCAGTCCATGGCCATCATCGAATATCTCGATGAGACCCATGCCGAAATACCGCTGCTGCCGCGTGACGCCCTGGGCCGTGCCCATGTGCGCGCACTGGCCCAGATGGTGGCCTGCGAGATCCATCCGCTCAACAACCTGCGCGTGCTCAAGTACCTGGTGCGCAACCTGGGTGTCTCCGACGAGGCCAAGAGCGGCTGGTACGTGCATTGGGTGCGATCGGGCCTGGAGGCCTTCGAGCGCCAGCTGGACCTGCTGGCCGCCGAGCGCGAGGCGGCCGGCCTGCCGCCTTCGCTGTTTTGCTGGGGCGACACGCCCACGCTGGCCGATTGCTGCCTGGTGCCGCAGATCTTCAACGGCCGCCGCTTCAACGTGAGCCTGGACGGCCTGCCGCGCCTGGCGGCCATCGTCGATCGCTGCGAGGCGCTGCCGGCCTTCCAGAAGGCCCATCCCTCGGCCTGCCCCGACGCGGAATGAGCGCGGCCCGGCCTGACTCCATCCCCGGCACCATCCCCGTATCCTGGCTGGTGCCCGACTGGCCCGCGCCGCCCGGCGTGCACGCGCTGTGCACCTCGCGCGAAGGCGGCGTCAGCACGGCGCCCTGGGGCAGCCTGAACCTGGGCGACCATGTGGGAGACGACCCGCAGGCCGTGCGCGCCAACCGCCAGCGCCTGCAGGAGATCGTGCGTGCGGATACGCCGGATGCCTGCGCGGTGTTCCTGCAGCAGGTGCATGGCGTGGATGTCATCGCACTGGATGCAGGCAGCGCGCAGGGCCAGGCCTTCGATGCCTGCGTGACCAGCGCCTCGGGCGTGGTCTGCACCATCATGGTGGCCGACTGCCTGCCCGTGTTGCTGGCCCATCGCAGCGGCGCCGTGGTGGGCGCGGCCCATGCGGGCTGGCGCGGTCTGGCCGGAATGCCGCCTGGCCATGCGGGTCAGCCGTTGGCAGGCGGTGTGCTGGAGTCTCTGTTCAAGCGCTTTGCCGATCAGCTCCGGACCGCGCCCGAGCAGGTGGCGCCGCAGACCCTGGCATGGCTGGGCCCTTGCATCGGTCCGCGTTCCTTTGAGGTCGGTGCCGAGGTGCGTGCTGCCTTCATCGCGCATGACGCCGCCGCCGCCGCGCATTTCACCGCCATACCTCAGGCGGGCGAGGGCACCCCCAAGTACCTGGCCAGCCTGGCCGGGCTTGCGCGACAGCGCCTGGCGGCGCTGGGCATCACGGCCATCCATGGCAATGACGGCAGCGACGCATGGTGCACGGTGCTCAACGACTCACGGTTCTTTTCGCACCGGCGCGACGCTGCCCGCCTGGGCAGCAGCGGCCGATTCGCCGCCTGCATCTGGAAGGACTGAGGGCGCGGGCGCGTCCGGTGCGTCCGCCGTGCCCTGCGAGGCCTGCTGCTGCGCCAGCCAGGCCTGGCGCTCGGCCAGTTCGCGCGCATGGCGCTTTCGGTTGCGCGCGGGCGTACCCATGATGTAGATCACGATGGACAGCGGCAGCAGTCCATACAGTGCGAAAGTGACCAGGGCGCCGAGTATGCTGCCCGTGGGGCTGGCGGCTTCGGCCACGGCCATCATCAGCGTGACATACAACCAGGCGATAACAACGAGATACATGGTCGATTCGAAAAAGGCGCACCGGGCACGGGTTTTTGTGGAGGGCTGTGCCGGGCAACGGGGGGCTCGCCTGGGTCACAATCAAAACGGATGCCCCGCAAGCCCCAGGCTATTGCGAACGGCATCCGCGAACAAGGATGCAGCATGAATTTTGACCCACTCGCAGGCCTGCCAGGCCAACCCATCCAGCAATTCTGGAACGAGCAATGGAGCCGGACGCTGCAGATACTGCAGCAGATGGGATCACCGGGAATGCCGGGAGCACAGGGCGCGGGCATGCCGGACATGGCCCAGGCCTGGAAGGCTGCAGTCCCCGAACCCGGCGCCTTGCCCGAGAACGCGCTGTCGCTGGACCCCGAAAAGCTGCTGGAGCTGCAGCGCCAGTACCTGGACGGCGCCAAGGCCATGTGCGAGCAGGGCGGCGCCCAGGCGCTGCTGGCCAAGGACAAGCGCTTCAACACCCAATCCTGGGCCGACAACCCGCTGACGGCGGCCACCGCAGCCACCTATCTGCTCAACAGCCGCATGCTCATGGGCCTGGCCGAGGCCGTGCAGGCCGACGAGAAGACCCGCAACCGCGTGCGCTTCGCTGTCGAACAGTGGCTGGCGGCCATGTCGCCCAGCAACTTCCTGGCACTCAATGCAGAGGCGCAGAAGAAGGCCATCGAAACCCAGGGCGAGAGCCTGGCCCAGGGCGTGGCCAACCTGCTGGCCGACATGCGCCAGGGCCATGTCTCCATGACCGACGAGAGCCTGTTCACCGTGGGCAAGAACGTTGCCACCACCGAAGGCGCCGTGGTGTTCGAGAACGAGCTGTTCCAGCTCATCGAGTACAAGCCGCTGACGGACAAGGTGCACGAGCGTCCCTTCCTCATGGTGCCGCCGTGCATCAACAAGTTCTACATCCTGGACCTGCAGCCCGACAACTCGCTGATCCGCTATGCCGTCAGCCAGGGCCACCGCACCTTCGTGATGAGCTGGCGCAATCCCGACGACAGCCTGGCGCACAAGACCTGGGACAACTACATCGAAGACGGCGTGCTCACCGGCATCCGCGTGGCACGCGAGATCGCGGGGGCCGAGCAGATCAACGTGCTGGGCTTTTGCGTGGGCGGCACCATGCTGTCCACCGCGCTGGCCGTGCTGCAGGCACGCCACGACCGCGAGCATGGTGCAGCTGCTGCTCCGGCGGCCAAGGCGCCTGCGGCCAAGCGCGCGGCTGGCAGCCGCAGCGCCGCCCGCACATCCACAGCCCGCGCCACGGCGCCGGCCGGCGTGCCGTTTCCCGTGGCCAGCGTCACGCTGCTGACCACTTTCATCGACTTCAGCGACACCGGCATCCTCGATGTCTTCATCGATGAGTCCGTGGTGCGCTTCCGCGAAATGCAGATGGGCGAGGGCGGCCTCATGAAGGGCCAGGACCTGGCATCGACCTTCAGCTTTCTGCGTCCCAACGATCTGGTCTGGAACTACGTGGTGGGCAACTACCTCAAGGGCGAAACACCGCCGCCGTTCGACCTGCTGTACTGGAACAGCGACTGCACCAACCTGCCCGGCCCGTACTACGCCTGGTACCTGCGCAACCTCTACCTGGAAAACAAGCTGGTCCAGCCCGGTGCGCTGACCGTCTGCGGCGAGCGCATCGACATGCACCAGCTGCGCCTGCCGGCCTATATCTACGGCTCGCGCGAGGACCACATCGTGCCCGTGGGCGGCTCCTATGCATCGACCCAGGTGCTGGGTGGCGACAAGCGTTTCGTCATGGGCGCATCCGGCCACATCGCGGGCGTGATCAATCCGCCGGCCAAGAAAAAGCGCAGCTACTGGCTGCGCGAGGACGGCCAGCTGCCGCCCACGCTCAAGGAGTGGCAGGCCGGCGCCGACGAGTACCCGGGCAGCTGGTGGGCCGACTGGAGCCCCTGGCTGGCCGAGCACGGCGGCAAGCTGGTCGCGGCGCCAAAGCAGTACGGCAAGGGCAGGGAATACACGGCCATCGAGCCGGCCCCGGGCCGCTACGTGCTGGTCAAGGCCTGAGGCACAATCGTTTCGATGCTGCAGCGCAATAACGCTGCGGCTTGAATGCAGGGTGCCGCTGCCGCAGCTTCGGCAGTGCGCGCCCGGGCATCCCTTCAAGAGTCCAAAGAAAGGTCCGTCATCATGGAAGACATCGTCATCGTTTCCGCTGTCCGCACTGCCGTTGGCAAGTTCGGCGGCACCCTTGCCAAGATCCCCGCCACCGAACTGGGCTCCATCGTGATCCGCGAGGCTCTGAGCCGCGCCAAGGTCGGCACCGACCAGGTCGGTGAAGTCATCATGGGCCAGGTGCTGGCCGCTGGCGCAGGCCAGAACCCTGCACGCCAGGCCATGATGAAGGCCGGCATCGCCAAGGAAACCCCGGCCCTGACCATCAATGCGGTCTGCGGCTCGGGCCTGAAGGCCGTGATGCTGGCGGCCCAGGCCGTGGCCACGGGCGACAGCGAGATCGTCGTGGCCGGCGGCCAGGAGAACATGAGCCTGTCCCCCCACGTGCTGCCGGGCTCGCGCGACGGCCAGCGCATGGGCGAGTGGAAGATGGCCGACACCATGATCGTGGACGGCCTGTGGGACGTCTACAACCAGTACCACATGGGCATCACGGCCGAGAACGTGGCCAAGGAAAAGAGCGTCAGCCGCGAACAGCAGGACGCCCTGGCCCTGGCCAGCCAGCAAAAGGCCACGGCCGCGCAGGACGCCGGCAAGTTCGTGGATGAGATCGTTCCCGTCAGCATTCCCCAGCGCAAGGGCGATCCCGTGGTCTTTGCGGCCGACGAGTACATCAACCGCAAGACCAACGCCGAGGCGCTGGCAGGCCTGCGTCCGGCCTTCGACAAGGCCGGCTCGGTGACGGCCGGCAATGCTTCGGGCCTGAACGACGGCGCCGCCGCCGTGGTGGTGATGAGCGCCTCCAAGGCCAAGGCCCTGGGCCTGACGCCGCTGGCGCGCATCGTCTCCTATGCCACCAGCGGTCTGGACCCCGCCACCATGGGCCTGGGCCCGGTGTTCGCCTCGCGCAAGGCGCTGCAGCGCGCCGGCTGGTCTGCGCAGGACGTGGACCTGTTCGAGCTGAACGAAGCCTTCGCGGCACAGGCCTGTGCGGTGAACCAGGAGCTGGGCATCGACCCGGCCAAGGTCAACGTCAACGGCGGCGCCATTGCCATCGGCCACCCCATCGGCGCATCGGGCGCCCGCATCCTGGTGACCCTGCTGCACGAGATGCAGCGCAGCGGCGCCAGGAAGGGTCTGGCCGGCCTGTGCATCGGCGGCGGCATGGGCGTGGCCATGACCGTGGAGCGCGTCTGAAAGGCTCCGGGAAAACGTTAGCAAGCTTTCAGGGTAGATCCTAGGCTTGACTAGGGCCTGCCCGAAGAGGGGCGCAGCGCACGCGCTGCATACTAGCCATGCGAGGGGGCCGGGCCCAGAGGCTCAGGCACCCTTGGCGATAACCGGCGTCAATGTTCCGGTTGTCATGGATAGATTGATCTGAAGCAACCATTGATTGACAGGAGAGAAGAATGGCTCAAAAAGTAGCGTATGTCACAGGGGGAATGGGAGGCATCGGAACGGCCATCTGCCAGCGTCTGCACAAGGAAGGCTTCAAGGTCATCGCAGGTTGTGGTCCGTCGCGCGACTTCCAGAAGTGGCTTGACGAGCAAAAGGCGCTGGGTTTCACCTTCCATGCATCGGTGGGCAATGTGGGCGACTGGGCTTCCACCGTCGAAGCCTTCAGCAAGACCAAGGCCGAGCACGGCAGCATCGATGTGCTGGTCAACAATGCCGGCATCACGCGTGACCGCATGTTCATCAAGATGACGCCCGAAGACTGGCAGGCCGTCATCGAGACCAACCTCAACTCCATGTTCAACGTGACCAAGCAGGTCGTGGGCGACATGGTGGAAAAGGGCTGGGGCCGCATCATCAACATCAGCTCGGTCAATGGCGCCAAGGGCCAGGCCGGGCAGACCAATTACTCGGCCGCCAAGGCGGGCATGCACGGCTTCACCATGGCGCTGGCGCAGGAGATGGCCACCAAGGGCGTGACCGTGAACACCGTGAGCCCCGGCTACATCGGCACCGACATGGTCAAGGCCATCCGTCCCGACGTGCTGGAGAAGATCGTGGGCACCATCCCCGTCAAGCGCCTGGGCGAGCCCAGCGAGATCGCATCGATCATCGCTTGGCTGGCTTCGGAGGAAGGCGGCTATTCCACCGGCGCCGATTTTTCGGTCAACGGTGGCCTGCACATGCATTGAACCTGCAAGGGTTCGCACTGCAAAGGAGCCTCCGGGCTCCTTTTTTGTAGGGCAGCCCCGCGGCAAATGGCCCAGAAATGACAAAACCCGCTGAAGCGGGTTCTGTGGAAGAGGGGGTCTGCACGGAAGGCCGTCAGACCGGTGGTGTCAGAGACTGGGGCACCGAGTGCGCCAGCCAGCGCCTCAGCGCTTGCGATCGCGTTCGTCTTCGGGCCAGATGGACATGATGGCGTTCGTTTGCATGGAAACTTCTCCTGTATTGCTCTCTTAACGCGGGCTGGATTCAGCTGGTTGACAGGTTTTTAAAAAATTTTCGAAGGAAGTCGAAACTTTTTCGTGACCCGGTTTTCAAGCGCTGCGGGGGCCGCGCTTGCGGTCACGGTCATCCCATGGCCAGACAGCTTGGGCCAGCGCAGCGGCTGCAAAGCGGGTCTGCAGGGCGGTGTGGGAAAAGATGTCGGTCATTGCAGTCACTCCTTTGCGTGTTCAACGCGGGGCAGTGGCGGCAGGTTGACTCAGGGATTGCCCCAGGACGCAAGCAATTGCAAGCCCGGAGGTGGTGATCTGTCAGTTTGAAGACAGATTTCTGGCGCGGTGAGAAAAAATCCGTTTTCTGACAGAGGCTTACGGGCGTGGCGGGCTAATGCCGATGCTGTTACGCCTCGTTGCCCGCAATGCGTGGGCACAGGTCAACCCGGGGTGAAAACGTCCATCAGGCAAAAATCAGGGTCACGGCAGGCGCGTCGTCCACGATGTAGCCGCGGTACATGCCGGCGCTGTTGAAGGGGCAGTGCACGCGTCCGTCGCTGTCCACGGCCACCACGCCGCCCTGGCCACCGATGTGTGTCAGCGTGCCCCGCACTGCGGCGTCGGCTGCGAGTTCCAGGCTTTGCCCCAGGTAGCGCATGCGCGCATGGATGTCGTGCGCGATGGCTGCGCGCAGGAAATGCTCGCCGGTTCCGGTGGCCGCCACGGCGCAGGTGGTGCTGTCGGCGTAGAAACCTGCGCCCACCACAGGCGTGTCGCCCACGCGCCCGGGGCGCTTGTTGGTCAGCCCGCCGGTGGATGCCGCCGCGGCCAGGTTGCCATGCACATCGCGCGCCACGGCGCCGACCGTGCCCATCTTGCCGTTCTCGTTCAGCGGAGCAGGGTGCGCCGCCAGTCCGCTGGCGTCGTGGTCCAGCAGCGCGGTCTGGCCGGATTGCGCCTGCACCCGGCGCAGCTGTGCCAGGCGCTCGGCAGATTCGAAGTAGCCTGCATCCATCCGCGCCAGCCCGCGCTCATCGGCAAACCGCTGCGCCCCTTCGCCGACCAGGAGCACGCACTGGCCATCGTCAAGAACATGCCGTGCCAGCGCAATCGGATTGCGCACCTGGCTGACGGAAGCGACTGCGCCGGCCCGCAGGTTGCTGCCGTCCATCAGGCCGGCGTCCATCTCGTGGCGCGCGTCGCGTGTGTAGACGGAGCCGCGCCCGGCATTGAACAGCGGGCAGTCTTCCAGGGACTGGCACGCGGCCTGGACGGCGTCCAGCGCGCTGGCGCCGCGCCGCAGCAGGGCGGCGCCCGCCTCCAGCGCCTGGGCCAGCGCGGCGTGGTAAGGGGCCTCGTCGGCCTGGCCCTGGATGACGGTGCCTGCGCCGCCGTGCACGGCAATGGAAAATTTTCGGGAGTTCTGGGGCATGTTCATTGGAGTGCGTAGCGCGATTCCAGGAAGCGGCCATAGCGGGCGATGCCCAGGCCGATGAGCAGGTAGACGGCACAGACCACCATGTACATCTCCACGAAGTACGCAATCCAGTGGGGGTCGCTCATGGCCATCTTCAGGGAGCCAGTGATGTCGTAGATGTTCACGATCGCCACCAGGGAGGTGTCCTTCACCGCGCCGATGAAGTTGCTCACCGTGGGCGCTATGGTCACGCGCAGCGCCTGCGGCAGGACCACGTGGCGCAGCACCTGCACCCTGGTGAAGCCCATGGCCTGGGCCGCCATGACCTGGCCTTGGGGCACGGCCTGCAGCCCGCCGCGAAACACCTCGGCAAGATAGGCCGCGCTGAAGGCCGCCAGGCAGACGGCGATGCGGACCATGGGGTCTACCCTCCATTGCGCGGGCACCAGCATGGGCAGCACGAAGGCCCCGAAGAACAGCAGTGTGATCAGGGGCACGCCGCGCACGGCCTCGATGAAGCCCGTGCACAGGATGCGGATCAAGGGCAGGCTGGAGCGCCGGCCCAGCGCCAGCAGGATGCCCAGCGGAACGCCGGCCAGGCAGGCGATCACGGCAAGGAACAGGGTCAGCGGCAGGCCGCCCCACAGATCGCTGGGCACGGGTGCCAGGCCGGCCACACCGCCGGCCATCAGCACGCCGAAGCCGGTCAACCCGGCCAGCAGCATCGCCATGCCGGCGCGGCCGAAGAAGCGCGGTAGCGCCGCCACGCCCACGCTGCCCAGCAGCCAAAGGCTGGCGGCGACGGGGCGCCATTGCTCTGCCACGGGATAGCGGCCCAGGAATACCAGGCGGTATTTCTCGCGCACCACGCCCCAGCAGGCGCCGGCCGCAGCGCGGCATGTGTCGGGGTTGGCTGCGGTTTCGGCGTCGAGCAGGCCCCAGGCCAGCAGCTTCCAGCCTGCCCACAGCGCGGCCAGCAGCAGCGTGGCGGTGATAAGCCCGGAGAGCGCATCCGGAAACAGGCTGGCGCGCAGGCGCTGCGCCAGCGGAACCCGGGGCGGGGCCACCGGCAGGGCCGGTGCGCGGAGTACGGCACTCATGGGCAGGTCTTTCCCGGCTAGCGTGTGATGAAGGCACTGCGCTGGTTGAAGGCATTCAATGCCAGCGAGGTCAGCAGGTTGATGGCCAGGTAGACCACCGCGATGATGGTCACGCATTCGATGGCCTGGCCGGTCTGGCTCATGGCGGTGTTGGCGACCATCACCACGTCGGGGTAGCCGATGGCCACGGCCAGCGAGGAGTTCTTGATGGTGCTGAGCGCCAGGTTGGTATAGGGGGGAATGATCACCCGCAGGGCCTGCGGCAGCACGACCAGGCGCAGCTGCTGGCCGCGGCGCATGCCCAGGGCCGAGGCAGCATTCCATTGCCCGCGCGGCACGGCCTGCAGACCGGCGCGCACGATCTCCGCGCAATAGGCGGCGGCATACAGGCCCAGGGCGCCCACCAGGGCCAGGAATTCAGGCGTCAGCGCCAGTCCTCCGTCGATGCCGAACATGCCCGGTTGCGGGGAACTCCAGTGCCAGCCCGCCGCGCTGTCGTACACCGGGCCGGGCAGGGCCAGCCCCGCCTTGCTCAGAAAGCCCAGGGGGCCGATGGCCAGAGGGCGGTCCACATCGGGCAGCAGCGAAGTCAGCGCGAAATACCACAGCAGCACCTGCACCAGCAGCGGGATGTTGCGCGCCACATCGACATAGAGGCGCACGGCGCCGCGCAGCAGCGGATGCCTTGCCACTGCGGCCACGCCCAGCAGCAGGCCCAGCACGGTGGCCAGCACGAGCGCGGGCACGGCGGCGCGAACCGTGTTGGCTACGCCGGCTGCGACCGCACGCAGGTAGCTGTCGCCGGGCTCGTAGGGCAGCAGCCCTTCGGAGATGGAAAAGCCGGCCGTCTGCTCCAGAAAGCCGAAGCCCCCGGCAATGCCGCGCGCGGCGATGTTGCGGCTGGCGTTGTGCGCCAGCCAGCCCAGCAGCAATATCAGCAGCCAGCCGATGGCGAGCTGCAAGGCCAGCTGGCCCCAGCGTGGCCGGGTGGGGGCCGGTGGCTTCCGTGCCCCGGCGTCGATGGCATTCACGGCTTTCACAGCATCTACAGCGTTCGCGGCATTCATGGCAGGGTGCCCTCGGCGCGTCAGTTCATCGGCGGCGACATCATCAGGCCGCCCTTGGTGAACAGCGCGTTCTTGCCGCGCGGCACGTTCAGGCCCGACCTGGCGCCCAGGTTGCGCTCATAGCTCTCGCCATAGTTGCCCACGGCCTTGACGATGCGCAGCGCCCATTCCTTGTCCAGCCCCAGCTGCTTGCCCAGGTCGTCGCTCTGGCCCAGGAAACGCTTGACCTGGATGCTGTCGGAGCGGGTCTTGAGCTCGTCGGCATTGGCCTGGGTGATGCCCAGTTCCTCGGCCTCGATCATGGCGTTGAGTGTCCAGCGCACGACAGCGAACCATTCGTCGTCACCGCGGCGCACGGCCGGGCCGGCCGGCTCCTTGGAGATGACTTCGGGCAGGATCACGTAGTCGTCGGGGTTGGCCAGTTCCTTGCCGCGCAGCACGGCCAGGGCGCCGAGGTCGCCGGTATAGGCCTGGCAGCGCCCGCTGCTGAAGGCCTGCAGGGCGGCTTCGGGGTTGTCGAACACCACCGCCTTGTAGTTGAGCTTGTGGGCGCGAAAGTACTCCGACAGGGTCTTTTCCGTGGTGGATCCGCTGATCACGCAGATGGTGGCGCCAGAGAGCTGCTTGACGCTGTTCAGGCCGGGTTTCTTCCTGGCCATGAAGCCCTGGCCGTCGTGGAAATTGATGCCCGCCCACATCAGGCCCAGGCCGTTGTCGCGCGTGAAGGTCCAGGTGGTGTTGCGTGCCAGCAGATCGATCTCGCCGGACTGCAGCGCCGTGATGCGTGTCTGGCCGCTGGTGGGAATGAACTTGACCTTGCCGGCGTCGCCCAGGGTGGCGGCCGCCACGGCGCGGCAGAAATCCACGTCCAGCCCGGACCAGTTGCCGCTGCCGTCGGCCAGCGCAAAGCCTGCGCGCCCCGTGTGCACACCGCAGGCCACGGCGCCGCGCTGCTTGATGCCATCCAGCGTCTTGCCTGCGTAGGCCGGCGCGGCAGCGAGCGTGGCCGCGGCGGCCATCGAGGCGAAAAGAAAGCGGAAACGGGCAGGGGCATTCATGCGGAGTCCTTTGCGGCGGGATGGGGGGCCTGGGGTTGCGGCTTGCTCGCCGCAGGTGAAGCGGGGCTGCTGTCCGGTGTCAGGTAGGGAAGCACCGACTCGGACAGTTCGACCAGGCTGCGCACGGCCTGGGGCGTGGCGCGGATGACCTGGGTGGCCAGCGCTTCGACCATGGCCATGGCCGCCAGCACCGACGATGGGAGCAGAGGGTGGGCGGCAGGGGCCAGCAGCACGTAGTCGGCCCGGCCGGCCAGCGGGCTGGTGGCCTCGTCGGTGATGGCGATGGTCAGGGCGCCCCGCTGGCGCGCATGCGCCGTCAGCTCCACCGCTTCGCGTGAGTAGCGCGGCAGCGAGATCGCGATCAGCACATCCTGCTCCGTCAGCCCTGTCATGCGCCGGACGGCTTGCTCCGTGCCGCCTGCGCAGGCCACTTCCAGCACCTGGGGCAGATAGGGCTGCAGCGCGTCGGCGCCAAAGGCTGCCACATGGTGGGAGCTGCCAAAGCCCATGAACAGGACGCGGCGCGCGCGGCAGATGCGCTGGGCCAGTTGATCGAGCAGGCCGGGGTCGCAGGCCTGTGCGGCCGCCTGCAGATTGCGCTGCGTGTGCTCGAAGGCCTGCGCTCCCACGGCGCTTGCGGCAGGCTCGTGCGCCGCGCGCAGCTTGTTCACGGGCTCCAGGGCCTGTTGCAGCTGGCGGCCCAGGTGCAGGCGCAGATCGGCAAAGCCTTCGTAGCCGGCGTGCTTGGCGAAGCGGTTGACGGCAGCCAGGGAGCCGCCACAGGCATTGGCCACTTCCTCGGCGCTCAGCGTGACGGCCAGGACCGGATGCGCGGCCATCCAGCGGCCGACCCGGGCGACGGCGGGCGAGCCATCGACGCTGGCGCGCAGCAGTTCCTGTACGGCGGGGTGGGGGTGGAGTTCCATGAATGAATGAAATTGAATGGTCTCTTTCATCAATTATTTTTTAGGAATGAAATCTTTCATTCAGGGGAAACCCTGAACCGAACGATCCATGCGTTCCGCTGGCTGCGGGGGAGTGCGGGGGCGTTGGGAGAGGGAGGGGCCTCAGGGGCGCACTTCGGCTGGGCCGAAGTGGAGCGCCGTCTTCACGCGGGACGACGCTTGTGGCAGGCGGGCCAATGGGACCGCCTGGTTTTCGAGAACGACTGGAATCAGTCGGACATCGCGGCCGACAGCTGCTCGATCTGCTCGCTCAGTTCCAGCCAGCGTTCCTCCAGGCTGTCGATCTCGTCGTTGCAGGCCTTGAGGCTGCGGCCTGCTTCGGCCATCTCGGCGGGCGAGATGGGCTGGCTCAGCAGGCCCTCCAGCCGCGTGCGTTCGGCCTGCAGCTGGGGCAGGCGCTTGTCCAGCTGTTCCAGTTCCTTCTTGAACGGCCGGGTCTTCTCGGCCATCTGCTGGCGGGCCAGGGCGGCCAGGCGCCGTTGCTCGCGCTGGTCTCCGGCGCTGGCGGCCGGCGGCGTGGATGGGGCAGCGGGGGCCGGGGCCAGCGCAGCAGCCACGGGGGCCTGCACTGCAGGTGCTGCAGCTGCTGCACCTGCTGCGGGCTCCACCTGCGCTGCCGCCTTGCTGGTGGCCGCAGCCGCCTGTTCGGCCTTGCGGGCTTCCTCGCGCAGGCGGCGGGATTCTTCCAGCAGGTAGCGCTGGTAGTCGTCCAGGTCGCCGTCGAAGGGGCCGACCACGCCACGGCCGACCAGCCAGAAGTCCTCGCAGACCGAGCGCAGCAGGGCGCGGTCGTGGCTGACCAGCATGACGGTGCCGTCGAAGTCGTTGATGGCCATGGCCAGGGCCTCGCGCGTGGCCAGGTCCAGGTGGTTGGTGGGCTCGTCCAGCAGCAGCAGGTTGGGGCGCTGCCAGACGATCATGGCCAGCACCAGGCGCGCCTTCTCGCCGCCGCTCATGCTGCCCACGGCCTGCTTGACCATGTCGCCGCTGAAGTTGAACGTACCCAGGTAGCTGCGCAGGTCCTGCTCGCGCGCCTGCGGGCCGGTGGCGCCGGTGTCCCGTGCCAGGCGGATCATGTGCTCCATCGGGTTTTCGCCGGGGCGCAGCACGTCCAGTTCCTGCTGGGCGAAGTAGCCGATGTTCAGGCCCTTGCCTTCGGTCACGGTGCCGGCCAGGGCCTTCATCTCGCGCGCGATGGTCTTGACCAGGGTGGACTTGCCCTGGCCGTTGGCGCCCAGGATGCCGATGCGCTGGCCCGCCAGCACCGAGCGGTTGACGCCGCGCAGGATGGTGGTCGCCTGGCCTTCGTCGTCCAGGTAGCCGAATGCGGCGTCCGTGATCGCCAGCATGGGGTTGGGCAGGTTGGCGGGCGGCTTGAACTCGAAGGTGAAATCGGCGCTGGCCAGCATGGGCGCGACCTTTTCCATGCGCTCGATCTGCTTGACGCGGCTTTGCGCCTGCTTGGCCTTGGAGGCCTTGGCCTTGAAGCGGTCGATGAATTTTTGCAGGTGGGCGATCTTTTCCTGCTGGCGCTCGAACGAAGCCTGCTGCAGCAGCATCTGCTGGGCGCGCAGTTCCTCGAACTTGCTGTAGTTGCCGCCATAGCGCGTGACCTGCGCGTTTTCGATGTGCAGCGTGGTGTTGGTGATGGCGTCCAGGAATTCGCGGTCATGGCTGATCACGACCAGGGTGCCGGGGTAGCGCTTGAGCCAGGCTTCCAGCCAGACCAGGGCGTCCAGGTCCAAGTGGTTGGTGGGCTCGTCCAGCAGCAGCAGGTCGGAGGGGCACATCAGCGCGCGCGCCAGCTGCAGGCGCATGCGCCAGCCGCCGGAGAAGCTGTTGACGGGGTGCTCCAGCTCGGAGACCTTGAAGCCCAGGCCCAGGATCAGGGCCTGTGCGCGCGGCACGGCGTCGTGCGCGCCGGCATCGGCCAGGTCCACGTGGGCGTGGGCAATGGCCATGCCGTCCTCGCTGGCCTCGGCGGCCGCGAGCTGGGCGTTGAGCTCGCTCAAGCGGGTGTCGCCGTCCAGCACGAACTGGGTGGCCGTCTCCGAGGTCTCGGGCATGTTCTGCGCGACCTGGCCCAGGCGCCATTGCGAGGGGATGGAGAACTCTCCGCCGTCCTCGGCCAGGCTGCCGTTGAGCAGGGCGAACAGGCTGGACTTGCCGGCGCCATTGCGTCCGACAAGGCCGACTTTTTCACCGGGGTTGATGGAGACGGAGGTGCTGTCCAGCAGCACGCGGGTGCCGCGGCGCAGGGTAATGTTGCGAAGGCTGATCATGAATGGGCAGGATTATCCCAGCGATTGCGCCAGGGCAGGATTGCCGCCCGCCATGCCCGTGCCCGGCCACGGTGCAAAGCCCTGGTACCAGGCCCTAGATCGGCTGTATGCCCACGCGCTGCATCATGGACTGGGTGAACTGGATCTCGCGCTCGAAGCCCTTGGCATAGGCTTCGGCGCTGGTGATGGCGACCTTGCCGCCTTCCTGCTCCAGCAAGGCGATGACCTTGGGCTGCCTGAGTACCTCCTCCAGCGCCGTGCGCAGCCGCTGGACGATGGCCTCGGGCGTGGCGGCCGGCACGGACACACCGCCCCAGGACGTGAGGTTGACGTCGGGCACGCCCAGCTCGGCCAGGGTCTGCACCTGGGGCAGCTTGGCGTTGCGCTGGGGGCCGGCAATGGCCAGCGGCACCAGCCTGCCCGCCAGCACCTGGGGATAGGCCACGGAAAACAGCGGGGCACCGAAGGCCACCTGCTGGCCCAGCACGGCATTGACCAGCTCGGACGCGCCCTTGTAGGGCACATGGTTGACCTGCAGGCCCATGCTGGAGGCCAGCATCTCCACGCCCAGGTGCGATGGCGTGCCCACGCCGCCCGAGGCATAGTCCAGCGCGCCCGGCCTGGCCTTGGCGCGGGCGGCCAGGTCATCCAGCGTGCGCATGCCCGAGTCGGCATGCACGACGACCAGGATGTCCGAGCGCGACATGCCCAGCACATGGCGGAAGTCCTTGAACACGTCGTAGCCCGGGCTTTTGTACATGCGCATGGCGGCGGCCATGGGCGAGCCCGAGTACAGCAGGGTGTAGCCGTCCGCCGGCGCCTTGGCCACCTGGCGGGCGCCGATGTTGCCGCCCGCGCCGGCGCGGTTGTCTATCACCACGGGCTGGCCCAGCTGGGCCGACAGCGCCTCGGCCACGATGCGCGCGGCCGTGTCGGGGCTGGTGCCGGCTAGGTAGGGCACCACCCATTTGATGGGGCGCGTGGGCCAGGCGCTGTCGTGCGCTGAGGCTGTGGCGGCCCAGGGCAGGCCTGCCGCAAGCGATGCGGCGCCTGCAGCCCGCAGGAATTGGCGGCGGTCCTGGCCGCTGCTGGTGATGTGTGGCATGGCTTTGTCTCCTGGTCTTTTGTCTTTTCTGTTTGCTGGGGGAGTGCTGGGGCTGCCGGCCAGCCTCAGGCGCCGGCCCGCTCCAGCAGCTCCTTGGCGATGGTGTTGCGCTGTATCTCGCTGGTGCCCGTGAGCACGCGGTACATGCGCAGCATGCGGAACAGGAATTCCACGCGCCTGCCCTGGACGATGCCTTCGCCGCCATGGATCTGCACGGCGCGGTCGGCAATGCGGAACGCCGTCTCCGAGCAGAACAGCTTGCTCATCGAGGCCTGGGCGCGCGCGTCGATGCCGGCGTCGATGGCGCGGGCCGTCTGCACCATCAGCGCGCGCGCGGCCATCCATTCGGTGGCCATGTCGGCCAGCATGTGCTGTATGGACTGGAACTGGGCAATGCTGCGGCCGAATTGCTGGCGCCCCAGCGCATAGTCACGCGCATCGCGCAGCGCCACCTGCGCCAGCCCCAGCATGGCCGGGCAGTGCAGCAGGCGGTTGACGGTGATGCGGCCCAGCGCCAGGGCCAGGCCCCGGCCCGGCTCGCCGATCAACTGGGCCGCGGGCACGCGGCAGCCGTCGAGCACGATGTCGCCCGTGCTCGATTGACCGGCCATGGTCTTGTAGCCGCTGACCACCTGCACGCCCGGTGCATGCAGGTCCACGAAGAAGGCGCTGATCTCGCGCTGCGGGCTGCCCTCGGGCGCGGTCGAGGCCATGAGCACGGCGAAGTCGGCAAACGGCGAGCCCGAGATGAAGCGCTTGCGGCCGTGGAGCACGTAATGGTCGCCTTCCAGCACGGCGCGCGTCTCCAGCGCGCCCGCGTCCGAGCCGGCCGCCGCCTCGGTCAGCGCAAAGCAGATGGACTTTTCGGCGCGTGCCACGGGCAGGATGAACTGCTCCATCTGCAAGGGCGTGGCCTTGCGGATCAGCGCGCCTATGCGCGGCGGGCCGCTGAGTTCGCCCAGCACATGGGGCGCGAAGGGCGATCCCGTGGCGTAGATGGCCTCCTTGACCAGCACCTGGTCGAGCACGGACAGGCCGGCGCCGCCCATGGCCTCGGGCAGGGTCATGCCGTAGAAGCCGCGCGCATGCGACAGCTTCCAGACCTGGCGCAGCAAATCGGTGGAGGCGCTGTTTTCATGGTCCACACCATGCGCGCGGGCGAGGTCGGCCAGTTCGCCGTGGATGAAGGCGTTGAGCGCGTCGATCAGGCCGGCTGCGCGCTCGGAGCCTTCAAAGGGCATTTCCAGCAGGGCAGCGTTGGCGGTGGGGAGTGTGTCTTTGGCGTTCATCTCAGTTCACCTTGCGGGCGTGGTTGGCCCAGTAGGGCGCCTGCACGGCGCGGCGCATGACCTTGCCGTTGGGGTTCTTGGGCAGCTGCTGCACGAATTCGATGTGGCGCGGGCGCTTGAAGCCGCCCAGGCGCTCGGCGCAAAAGCTGTCCAGCGCGGCACTGTCGCCGGCCAGGCCGGGCTTGAGCACGATGTGGGCGGCCACGGCCTCGCCCCATTTGTCGTCGGGGATGGCGAACACGCAGGCATCGGCCACCGAGGCATGTTCGTAGAGCACGGACTCCACCTCGGACGGATAGACGTTGAAGCCGCCGCTGATGACCATGTCCTTCTTGCGGTCCACGATGTAGACAAAGCCCTGCTCGTCCATGCGGGCCAGGTCGCCCGTGTGGTAGCGGCCGTTCCTGAGCACCTCGGCCGTCAGCTCGGGCGCGCGCCAGTAGCCTGCGAAGACATCGGCGCCGCTGACCACGATCTCGCCGATCTCGCCCTCGGGCACGCGGCGGCCTTCGTCGTCCACCACCTCCACCAGGGATTCCAGAAAGGGCCGGCCGCATGATGCCAGCCGCTCGGGCCGCGACGCGCGTGCCTGCAGGTGGTCCTGCACCGTCAGGCCGCAGACGCCGGAGGTGGTCTCGCCCGCGCCGTAGCCCTGGGACAGGATGGGGCCGAACACGTCCATGGCCTGCAGGATGCGCGCGGGCGCCATGGGCGCTGCGCCGTAGCCCAGGCGTTGCAGGTCGGGCAGCGGGCGGTAGCGGCCGCCGATCTCGGCCAGCAGCATGTTGATCATGGTGGGCACCATGAAGGTATGGGTGACGCGCCGCGCCTGCATCTCGGCCATGAAGGCGCCAGGCTCGAAGCCCGAGAACAGGTGGATGGTGGCGCCCGTGCACAGCGCCGGCACCATTTGCATGCCCGAGGCGTGGGTGACCGGCCCCACCAGTCCCAGCACATGGCCGGCCTGCATGCCCTCGCCGCGCATCAGGAACTTGCGCAGCTGGGCCAAGCGGTTGCCGAAGGTCTGCATGGCGGCCTTGAGCACGCCCGACGAGCCCGAGGTGTAGTGCAGCACGGCCACCTCGTGCTCGTGCACGGCCACGGGCTGGAAGCGGTCGCTGGCGCGGGCGAGCAGCGCTTCGTAGTTGCTGTCGGCAGGGCCGTCCAGCAGCAGCAGGCGCACGTCGGCAGACTGCAGGTGCGGCTTGAAGGCCTCGGCGCGCGCGGCCGTGGTCACGATGATGGAAGCATCGCTGTTGGCCGCGATATCGCCTACTTCGCGTGGAGACAGGCGTGCGTTGAAGGGCGCCTTGATGAGCCCGGCCTTGTAGCAGGCGATCTCGATCTCCACGATTTCCACGCAATTGGGCAGGTAGATGCCCACGCGGTCGCCGCGGGCCAGCCCCTGGGCAAGCAGGGCGTTCGCCAGGCGGTTGGAGCGCTGCTCAAGCTCTGCGTAGCTGATGCTGCGCGCGGCGCTGGTCACCGCAGGCTGCGCGGCATGGGCCCTGCAGCTGCGTGCGACGAGTTCGCCGACATTGGGTATGGGGAGGGAATGGGGGTGGCCTGCGGTGGGCCGGGATGTCTCGTGCATGGCATTCCTTGGCTGAAGCCGCGCGTTTTGCGCGGCGTGCCATGCACTGTTGCAGAAGAGGACCGGGCCGGGGAAATACCGATTAGTGATTCAGTTGCATCAGAAAAATTGATGTCCAGACCAACCCTTGCCGTTTTTGCTGATGACCATCGGGCTGCTGCACTACGCTGGGCTGCTGCATCACATCTGCTGCGGATGCTGCCAGCGCGCCTGCCAGAGGCCCGCCGTGATCAGTTGCCGGGCCTGGTCCAGCAGTGCCTGCCGGACCACCTGCAGTGCCGGGTCACCGCCGCGGTTGGCCTGCACGGCCAGGAAGTAGCGGCGCAGCAGCGCGGGCGCCGCGACCCGGGCCACGATCCAGCCGGGCTGGAGGCCCGTGGGCGCCGCCTTGGCGCCCTCGCGCAGCCAGGCGGGCGCATCGCTCAGCGAGCAGGCGGGCGTGAAGGTGAAGCCCGCGCCGCAGTGGTAGAGCGAGCGGATGACGCGCGCGGAATCGTGTTCGTGGACGATGTTCAACCGCAGCTCCCGCGCATCGGCGGCGGCCTCCACGGTCTGGCGGATGGAAAAGCGGCGCGATTGCAGCACCAGCGGCAGCTGGCAGGCATGGGCAAAGTCCATGTGCGGCAGGCCGCCGTCCGGCGCCGGGCGCAGCAGCGGGGCCACGCTGCCATCGACATCCTGGCCGCAGACGTAGATGGATTCCTCTGCCATGGGCTGCACCTGCAGGTCATGCAGGCTGGCCGTGTCCACAAGAATGGCCAGGTCGGCGCGCCGGTCCAGCATGGCCTTTTGCACCATAAGGCTGAGGTCGTCGAGCACGAAGATGCGTATGCGCGGGTGGCTGTGGCGCAGGCTGGCAATCAGGGGGCCTGCCAGCAGGCTGGTCAGCAAAAAAGGCAGGGCGATGGTGACCGAGCCTTCGGGGCCCTGGGGCAGGCGCTGTATGCGCTCGCGCATGGCATCGGCGTCTGACAGCAGGCGGCGGGCATCCTCGTACAGCTGCGCGCCGGCCGGGGTGGGCGTCACGCCGGCGTGGCTGCGCTCCAGCAGTTGCGCACCCAGCTCGCCTTCCAGCTTCTTGATCTGCGCCGTGAGCGCGGGCTGGGCCACGTACAGCGAGTGCGCGGCGCGCGAGAGGCTACCAGCCTCCAGCACGGCGATGAAGTAGCGCAGCGCCCGCAGGTCCATCTCAGCCCAGGGGGCGGTAGGTGGGGCGCAGGGCCTCGATATCGCCTTCGGTCCAGGCGCGCAGTGCCTCCTGGGTGATCAGCAGCACCTGCTCGTCGCCCGAGCTGGTGTCCAGCCAGAACACGGGCAGGTCGGGGAAGGCGGCTTCGAAGAAGTCCTTTTCATTGCCGATTTCCAGCACGACCACGCCTTCCTTGGCCAGGCGCGAGGGCAGGTCCTGCAGCAGGCGGCGGATGAAGTCCATGCCGTCGGCACCACCGGCCAGCGCCAGCTCGGGCTCGGCCTGGTATTCGGCAGGCAGACGCGACATGCTGTCGGCATTCACATAGGGCGGGTTGCACAGCACCAGGTCCCAGGGGCCGGGCAGGGCGGCCAGGCCGTCGCTCTCCAGCAGTTGCACGCGCTCGGCGAGCTCATGGCGGTCCACGTTGATGCGGGCCACGGCCAGCGCGTCGGCCGAGATGTCGGCGCCCGTGACCTCGACCTCGGGCCAGGCCATGGCCGCCAGGCAGGCCAGGCTGCCGTTGCCGGTGCACAGGTCCAGCACGCGGCGCGTGCGGTCGGACAGCCAGCCGTCGATGCTGCCGTCGGCCAGCAGTTCGGCAATGAAGCTGCGCGGCACGATGGCGCGCTCGTCCACGTAGAAGGGCACGCCCTGCAGCCAGGCCTCGCGCGTGAGGTAGGCGGCGGGCTTGCGTGTGCGGATACGCTCTGCGAACAGCTCGGCCACTTCGGCCTGCTGCTCGGCGCTCACCGGCTGGCTGGCCAGGGACTCGGGCGCGCCCGGCGCCAGTTCGCTGTCCAGTGGCAGGCCCAGCTTCCAGAGCGTGAGCCACGCCGATTCGTCTTCGGCCGTGGCCGTGCCGTGGCCAAAGGCCACGCCGGCCGCCGTGAGCGCCGCGGCGCCCGAGGCCACGAGGTCGGCGATGGTGCTGCCCGAGATGGCGGGAATATTGGCAGGGGTGGGGGCGGATGTCATCGTCGGCTCCTTGGGCGCGCGTTCAGGCGGCCTGCTGGCGCTGCAGCTCCTGGAGCGTGCGGCGGTAAATGTTCTTGAGGGGCTCGATGTCGGCCACCACGATGTGCTCGTCGATCTTGTGGATGCTGGCGTTGGGCGGGCCCACTTCCACGACCTGGCTGCAGATCTGGGCGATGAAGCGGCCGTCGCTGGTGCCGCCCGTGGTGGACAGCTCGGTCTCCAGGCCGGTCTCGGCGCGGATGGCCGCCTGCACGGCGTTCACCAGCGTGCCTGGCGTGGTCAGGAAGGGCTGGCCGCCAATGGTCCAGGCCAGCTCGTACTCCAGCCCGTGGCGGTCCAGCACGGCGTGCACGCGCTGCTGCAGCGATTCGGCCGTGGACTCGGTGCAGAAGCGGAAGTTGAAGTCGATGGTCACATGGCCGGGGATGACGTTGGATGCGCCCGTGCCGCCATGCATGTTGCTGATCTGCCAGCTGGTGGGCGGGAAGAAGGCGTTGCCCTCGTCCCATCGCGTGGCGGCCAGTTCGGCCAGGGCCGGCAGGGCCTGGTGGATGGGGTTGCGCGCCAGCTGCGGGTAGGCGATGTGGCCCTGGATGCCCTTGACGGTGAGGCGTCCGCTCATGGTGCCCCGGCGGCCGTTCTTGATCATGTCGCCCGTGCGGTCCACGGAGGTGGGCTCGCCCACGATGCACCAGTCCAGGCGCTCGCCGCGCTCGCGCAGCAGCTCGACCACGACCTTGGTGCCGTCCACCGAAGGGCCTTCCTCGTCGCTGGTCAGCAGCAGGGCAATGTCGAAGGAGGGAGTTGGCGTCTCGGCCAGGAACTCCTCCAGTGCCACGACAAAGGCGGCGATGGAGGTCTTCATGTCGCTGGCGCCGCGGCCGTACAGCTTGCCGTCGCGGTGCGTGGGCACGAAGGGCGGGCTGCTCCACTGCTCCAGGGGGCCGGTGGGCACCACGTCGGTATGGCCGGCAAAGACCAGCACGGGCCGGTCGGTGCCTGCGCCGGAGCGCCTGGCCCAGAGATTGCGCACGCGAAAGCTGTCTGGGCCGCTATCGATGCGCTCGCAGGCAAAGCCCATGGGCAGCAGGGCATCGGCCAGGAGTTCAAGGCAGCCGGCGTCTTCCGGGGTCACGGATGGCAGGCTGATCAGCTGCTCGGTCAGTTGCAAGGTGCGGGACATGGTGGGAAGGTCAAAAAACAAAAAAGTCGGAGGGCTGGCTGGCGCCAGCGTGCTCCGACATTGTGAACGCTGCAGGCCCGGCTGTTCAGTTCGGCTTGACTTCCAGCATGATTTCGGTGAACGAGGGCATGTCGTCCTCGCCGGGCGTGGCCAGTTCGGCGAACTGGCTGGACGGCGCGGCATGGCCGGCCTTGACCACGTCGTTTTCCAGGCGCCACATCAGGTTGGTGGGCGAGTCGGCAAAGGCCAGTCCCTCGGCGCGGTCGATGCGGCCCGAGCGGATCAGCTGGGCCAGCGCCTCTTCAAAGGTCTGCGAGCCTTCGGCCATGGATTTCTCCATGGCCTCCTTGACGCCCGAGAAGTTGCCGCGCTCGATGAGGTCGGCGATCAGCTTGGTGTTGAGCATCACCTCGACGGCCGGCATGCGGCCGCCATCCACGGTGCGCACCAGGCGCTGGGAGATCACGCCCTTGAGCGCTGCCGACAGCTCGCCCAGCATGGTCGGCCGGATTTCCTCGGGGAAGAAGGACAGGATGCGGTTGAGCGCGTGGTAGCTGTTGTTGGCGTGCAGCGTGGCAAGGCACAAATGGCCCGACTGCGCAAAGCCCATGGCCGAGGACATGGTCTCGCGGTCGCGGATCTCGCCGATCAGGATCACGTCGGGCGCCTGGCGCAGCGCATTCTTGAGCGCAACCTGCAGCGATGCCGTGTCGGATCCCACTTCGCGCTGGTTGACGATGGAGCGCTTGTTGCGGAACTGGTATTCGATGGGGTCCTCGATGGTGAGGATGTGGCCCGTGAGCTTTTCATTGCGCGCGTCGATCATCGAGGCCAGCGTCGTGCTCTTGCCCGAGCCCGTGGAGCCCACGACCAGCAGCAGGCCGCGCTTTTGCATGATCAGCTCGCCCAGCACGGGCGGCAGGTTCAGCGTGTCCATGGGCGGGATGTGCTGGGCGATGAAGCGGATCACCACGGCGCAGCTGCCGCGCTGGTGCATGGCGCTGACGCGGAAACGCCCCACGCCGCGCAGCGGCACGCCCATGTTGAGCTCGCCCGTCTCGTCCAGCTCCTGCAGGCGCTCGGCCGGCACGATCTCGGCCAGCAGGCTGCGCGGCGCATCGGGCGGCAGCAGCTGGTTGTTGATGGGGACGCATTCGCCGTTGATCTTGATCAGCGCCGGCGCGTTGACCGCCAGGTAGACGTCGGACGCCTGCTTCTCGCCCATCAGGCGCAAAATCCTCTCCATCGTGCCCATGTGTTCCCCCAAATTCGTGTGCTGTCGCTGTTCTTGGATCGTTGTCACGCGCTTTTGACGTGAAACGGGCGTCCGCTGCCTGGTGGCCGGGGACGCCCTCGAGAGTATGCCTTGGTCCATCCCCTGAACAGGGGATGTTTTGGCGCCGCAACCACGCCTTTGGCGCGGTCCGGATGCAGGTCAATCGCGCAGCAGGTCGTTCAGGCTCGTGGTGGAGCGTGTCTTGGCATCGACCTTCTTGACGATGATGGCGGCGTACATGCTGTAGCGGCCGTTGTCCTTGGGCAGGTTCCCCGACACCACCACCGAGCCGGCGGGCACGCGGCCGTAGCTGGTCTCGCCGGTCGCACGGTCATAGATGGGGGTGGACTGGCCGATGTACACGCCCATGGAGATCACCGAGTTCTCTTCCACGATCACGCCTTCGACGATTTCGGAACGCGCGCCGATGAAGCAGTTGTCCTCGATGATGGTCGGGTTGGCCTGCAGCGGCTCCAGCACGCCGCCCAGGCCCACGCCGCCGGACAGGTGCACGTTCTTGCCGACCTGGGCGCAGGAGCCCACGGTGGCCCAGGTGTCAACCATGGTGCCTTCGTCCACATAGGCGCCGATGTTCACGTAGGAAGGCATCAGGATCGCGCCCTTGGCCACGAAGCTGCCACGGCGGGCCACGGCCGGAGGCACGACGCGCACCCCGGTGGCGGCGATCTCGGCTTCGGTCATGCCGGCGAACTTGGTGGGCACCTTGTCGAAGAAGTTCAGGTCGCCGGACTGCATCAGCACGTTGTCCTTGAGGCGGAAGGACATCAGCACGGCCTTCTTGATCCACTGGTGCACGGTCCACTGGCCCACGCCTTCGCGCGTGGCCACGCGCAGCTGGCCGTTGTTCAGGGCTTCGATCACGTGGTCCACGGCCTCGGTCACTTCCTTGGGCGCGGCAGCGGGGGAGAGGCTGGCACGGTTGTCCCAGGCGGTGTCGATGATGGATTGCAGCTGTTGCGTCATATGGCTTTGGTGATCAAAGGGTTTGTGAGGAAAGGGGTGGCCAGGCGTGGCTCAGCGCTGGCGTGATTCTATGAATTGTGCAATGCGCTGGGCCGCCTCCAGGCATTCGGCGGTCTCGGCCACCAGGGCCATGCGCACGCGCCCGGCGCCGGGGTTGCGGCCATTGGCCTCGCGCGCCAGGTAGCTGCCGGGCAGCACGGTCACGCCGGTGGCGGCATACAGCTCGCGTGCAAAGTCGGCGTCGTCCAGGCCCAGCGATTCGGGAATGCCGGCCCACAGGTAGAAGCTGGCATCGGGCAGGCGCACATCCATCACGCGCGCCAGCACGGGGGTGACCTGGTTGAACTTTTCGCGGTACAGGCGGCGGTTCTCCTCGACATGGGCCTCGTCGGCCCAGGCCGCGATGCTGGCCGTCTGCACCACGGGGCTCATGGCGCCGCCGTGGTAGGTGCGGTACAGCAAAAAGGCCTTGATCAGGGCCGCATCGCCCGCCACGAAACCGCTGCGCAGGCCAGGCACGTTGCTGCGCTTGGACAGGCTGGTGAACATCAGCAGGTTCTTGTAGTCCGTGCGGCCCAGGCGCTGCGCGGCTTCCAGTCCGCCCAGCGGAGGCGTGCCGTCGAAGTAGATCTCGCTATAGCACTCGTCGCTGGCAATCACGAAGCCATGGCGGTCGGACAGCGCAAACAGCTTTTCCCATTCGGCCAGCGGCATCACCGCGCCTGTGGGGTTGCCGGGAGAGCACACGAAGATCAGCTGGGTCTTTTCCCACACGTCGGCGGGAACGCTGTCCCAGTCCACCGCGAAATTGCGCGCAGCATCGCTGGGGGCGTAGTACGGCTGGGCGCCGGCCAGCAGGGTGGCGCCTTCGTAGATTTGATAGAACGGGTTGGGGCAGATCACGCGCGCGCCGTCCTGGCTGGCGTCCACCACGACCTGGGTGAAGGAGAACAGGGCCTCGCGCGAGCCGTTGACCGGCAGCACCTGGGCGGCGGCGTCCAGCGCAATGCCGTAGCGCTGGCGCGCCCACTGGGCGCAGGCTTCGCGCAGCGCGGGCTCGCCGGCGGTGGCCGGGTACTTGGCCAGGCCGCCCAGGTCGGCGCTCAGCGCCTGTTCGATGAAGGACGGCGTGGCATGGCGGGGCTCTCCGATGCCAAGGCTGATGGGGCGCACGCCCGCCGGTGGCTGGACCCCGGCGAACAGTTTGCGAAGACGCTCAAACGGGTAGGGCTGGAGTCGGGAGAGCAGGGGATTCATGGGCTCGCATTATGGATTGATGCGCTTTCGGCATGCCGTTGTCACAGGGGACTGCGGGTCTGCACGCTGGCTTTTTTGCATTCTGTTACCTATTCTGGCATGGTCTCGACTGGGGCCATGCCAACTCGTGTGGCGGGGCCTCGCAAACGGTGAGTTCCAGATACCAATGACAAGAGAGGCAGACAGCTATGCAGGCAGGCGCTGGCATGGAAAAAGATGGAAGCAGGCATCGTAAGCATACATCCGGCCCAGGTGCCGGCTTCCTCGTATGCACGGTGTGGGCATTGGCGGGACCGGCGCTGGCGTTGGTGGCCGATTCGCTGGGCCTGGGGCCCTGGGTTTGGGCAGCCTTGCTGCTGTGGGCCGGGTTGCTGCTGGGCGGCATGCACAGGCTCTGGTCGCGGGTGATCGGCGAGCGCGAATTGCTGCAGCAGGCCATGCAGGGCATCGCCCAGGGAGACCTGAGCCAGCGCGTGGCCGTGGAGGCTGCGGCCTCCCAGGAGTGCGCAGGCGACGTCCAGACGCCCAAGGCCTTGCTGGGCGGCATGGTGACCTCGCTGTCGGGCATGGTGGCCGATGTGCGCAGCAATGCGGCCCTGGTGGCGCAGGCCGGGCAACAACTGGTGAACGAGCACCAGGCACTGTCCGATCGCACCGAACTGCAGGCCACCAACCTGGCCCAGACCGTGGTCAGCGTGGAGCAGCTCAGCAGCGCCGTGCAGCACAACGCCGACGTGGTGGGCGTGGTCCATCACCAGGCCAGCGCCGTGCGCGGCGCCGCCGATGAAGGCGTGGTGGCCATGGGCCGCGCCGTGGAGTCGGTGGAGACCATTGAAAGCAGCGCCGGCCGCATGCGCGAGATCATCGGTGTGATCGACGGCATTGCGTTTCAGACCAACATCCTGGCGCTGAACGCTGCCGTGGAGGCGGCGCGTGCGGGCGAGCAGGGCCGCGGCTTTGCCGTGGTGGCCAGCGAGGTGCGCTCCCTGGCCGGCCGCTCGGCTGAGGCGGCGCGCGAGATCCGCCACCTGATCGGCGATGCGCTGGCCCAGGTGGAGCACAGCACCGAACTGATCCGCACGGCCGGACGTGGCATGGAGCGCGTGACCGAAGGCATTCGGCAGGTGGCCGAGCACATGGGAGAGCTGTCGCAGTCCACCGGCAGCCAGAGCACGGGCCTGGCCGAGATCAGCCGCGCCGTGCACCAGATCGACGAGATCACCCAGCACAACGCGCAGATGGTGGGCCACGCGCTGGACCAGGCACGCGCGCTGCAGCAGCGCGCGCAGATGCTGTCAGGGGCGGTGTCGCGCTTTCGGCTGCAGCAGGGCACGGCGGAGGAGGCCGTGGCCCTGGTCGAGTCGGCCCTGGGCCTGGCGCGGCGCGGAGTGGCCACCGAGGCACTGCTGGCCGCCGTGAACGACCCCGGCCAGCCCTTCCATGACCGCGATATGTACGTTTTCGCCCTGGCCGCCGACGGCAGCTACCGCGCCTTTGGCGGCAACCCTGCGCGTGTGGGCGTGCGCGTGCAGGAGCTGCCAGGCGTGCGGGGTGAGCAGCTGCTGGCCGACATCATTGCCCAGGCCGAGCGCGGCCCAGGCTGGGTGGAGTACGACTTCAGAAACCCGGCCACGCAACAGGTACAGACCAAGATGTCCTTCGTCTGCAAGCATGGCGGGCTGTACTGGGGATGCGGCGTCTACAAGAGTCTGGCGCTGGCGGCATAGCCTTGGCCTGGAAGGCAGACTGCCGCCTGGCGGGCTTCACTGGCACGCGTTCGGCGATGAACCGCCGCCCGCGCGCTGGGCACGAGCGCGGGCCAGGATGGCGGCGATGGTGGCCTGCTTGCTCTCGGCCACGGGAGGTGCGGGGCAGGGTGCGTGAGGGCTGGCGTCGTCGTCGGCTGCCTGCTCTGCCTGCGCACGAGGCGTCGGTGCCCGGCTTGCACTCAAACGCTCGCGCTCCTGTTCACGCTCTCGGCGCAGCACATAGCGCTGGCGCGCATGCTCGGCCTGCTGGGGGCTCCAGGCAGACCAGCCTGTGGCCGGGCCGCTGGCATTGTGCAGTTCGATGCAATCGACCGGACACACGGGAATGCACAGTTCGCATCCCGTGCAGTGGGCTGCGATCACCGTGTGCATGAACTTGTTGGCCCCCAGGATGGCATCCGTGGGGCAGGCCTTGATGCACAGGGTGCAACCGATGCACCAGGCCTCGTCGATCACGGCCACGGTGCGCGGGGCTTCCATGCCGTGCTCGGCGCTCAGCGCAACAACGGGCCGGCCCGTCAATGCGGCCAGCCGCTCCACGCCCGCAGCGCCGCCCGGTGGGCACTGGTTGATGCCAGCCTCGCCCGAGGCCACGGCCTGGGCGTAGCTGGCGCAGTCAGGGTAGCCGCAACGCGTGCACTGCGTCTGCGGCAGCGCGGCGTCTATGCGCGCTGCCAGATCGTCGCGGGCGAGCATGGCGGTGGAGGACATGGCGTGGCGGGCTTGCTCGGTAATCAGCCTGCCTGCACCTTGGCGCCACGCTTGCGTGGCTGCTCGGCGGCCGTCGGTGCGTCATCGCTCAGGCTGCTGGCATGGCCTGCAGCGCTGGCGGCGGTGGCGCTCTCGGGCTGGTGAGTGCTGATGAATTCGCGCACCTGCGGATAGACGATCTCTCGCCAGCGGCGGCCGCTGAAAATCCCGTAGTGTCCCGCGCCCGGCACTTCAAGGTGCCTGCGCTGATCCGCGGCAATGCCCGTGCACAGATCGTGCGCAGCCCGCGTCTGGCCGGAACCGGAGATGTCGTCCAGCTCGCCCTCGATGGTCAGCAGGGCGCTGCCCTTGATGTCCTGCGGGCGCACCAGTTCAACCTTGTCCTCGGGCGAACGCACCTCCCAGGTGCCATGGACCAGCTTGTAGTCCTGGAACACCGTGGCGATGGTCTCGAGGTAGTAGTCGGCATCCATGTCGAGCACGGCGTTGTACTCGTCATAGAACTTGCGGTGGTGCTCGGCGCTGGCGTCGTCACCCTTGATCAGGTCCTTGAAGTAGTCGTAGTGGCTCTTGGCGTGGCGATCCGGGTTCATGGCCACGAAGCCCGAGTACTGCAGGAAGCCGGGGTAGACGCGGCGACCCACGCCCGGATAGCCTTCGGGCACGCGGTAGATCACATTGTTCTCGAACCACTCGAAGCTGCGGTTCTGCGCCAGGTTGTTCACCGAGGTCGGCGAGCGGCGCGCATCGATGGGGCCGCCCATCATGGTCATGGACAGCGGAGGCGTCTCGCCACGGCTGGCCATCAGCGACACGGCCGCCAGCACCGGCACCGTTGGCTGGCAGACGCTGACCACATGGCACTGGCCGTACTTGCCCTGCAGGTAGCGGATGAACTCCTGCACATAGTTCACGTAGTCGTCGAGGTGGAACTCGCCATCGGCCAGCGGCACCAGGCGGGCGTTCTTCCAGTCGGTGATGTAGACCTTGTGGTCGCCCAGCATGCTTTGCACCGTATCGCGCAGCAGCGTGGCGTAGTGGCCCGACAGCGGCGCCACGATCAGCACCACGGGCTGGCTCAGCATGGTCTGCAGTGTCTCGGTGTCGTCGGAGAAGCGCTTGAAGCGGCGCAGCTCGCAAAACGGCTTGTCCACTTCGACCCGCTCGCGGATCGTCACGTCCACGCCGCCGACATCGACGCTGCGCAGGTTGAACTCGGGCTTTTCGTAATCCTTGCCCAGGCGGTAGAACAGGTCGAACCCGGCGGCCATGCGCTGGGACATCGGACCCTGGCTCAGCAGCGAGTGGGGGTTGCTGTAGAGCTTGGCTGCAGCCTGCGCGAAATCGGCAAAGGGCTCGACCATGGCGCGCTGGATTTCGTAGAGCTGATAGAGCATGGATACAAGGGGTTGTTTGGATTTGTTGCAGTGCAATATATCAGCAGCACGCTAAGAAAATTGGTAGTAAAACCCCTCTAATGCTGTCGCTTAAGTGATAGCTTGACTGATGGTTGTAAGCTGGCGGCCGCCCAGCCCCCGGCATTCCTGCAATGCAGTGCGGCGCGCTAGGCGGCAAGCGCCGCTTCGGCCGGTTTGGTGCGCGCAAGCCGCATCACCTCTGAAGGCGGCAATTGCTTGAACTGGTGGTTGCTCCACACCTGGCGCCAGCGCCGCGCACCTGCCAGCCCGTTGCGCAACCCCAACATATGGCGGGCTATCGAATACCAGTGCGTGCCGTGCGTGCGCGCCTCTCGCTCCATGTAGGCCACCATCTGCTCCTCGATGGACTCGCGCGTGTGCTCCACGCCAGCATCGCCGTAGTACAGCGCATCCCACGAGGCCAGCCACCAGGGGTTGTGATAGGCCTCACGCCCCACCATCACGCCATCGACCTGCTGCAGCAGCTCCTGCACGGTGGCGTCGGACTTGATGCCGCCATTGATGGCAATGGTCAGCTGCGGAAAATCCTGCTTGAGCCGGGCCACGATCTCGTAGCGCAGCGGCGGGATCTCGCGGTTTTCCTTGGGAGACAAGCCTTTGAGCCAGGCATTGCGTGCGTGAACGATGAACACGCGGCATCCCGCATCGGCCACCGTGCCCACGAAGTCACGCACGAATCCGTAGCTCTCGTCCTTGTCGATGCCGATGCGGTGCTTCACCGTGACAGGCACGTCCACCACATCCACCATGGCCTTCACGCAATCGGCCACCAGCGGCGCCTCGTTCATCAGGCAGGCGCCAAATGCACCGCGCTGCACCCGCTCGCTGGGGCAGCCGCAGTTCAGATTGATCTCGTCATATCCCCACTGCGCTCCCAACCGCGCAGCCTGCGCCAGATCCGACGGCTCGCTGCCGCCGAGCTGCAACGCCACCGGATGCTCCTCGGCCTCGAACCGCAGATGCCGTGGCACATCACCGTGCAGCAGTGCGCCCGTGGTCACCATCTCGGTATACAGCAGGGTATGGCGGCTCAGCAGTCGGTGCAGGTAGCGGCAGTGCTTGTCAGTCCAGTCCATCATGGGCGCAACGGACATGCGCCACATGCTGGCAGGTGCTTGGTTTTCTACGTTTGTCATTGATCTGATTGGGTTTTTTGCTCTGGCGTCGTTGTCTGGTTCTTCGCCATCCAACCCCGTTTTTGCTGATTTTCTCGCTGGCTTTGCCACATCCTTCACCTGTCGCAAAACAGATGGGACCATCACTTCACGCAAGCGCACGGATGGCTTGCTTGCCCGCTTGCCTGCACCGCACAGACCCGGCTGATGGAGAACGGCACGTTTGTCCACCGCGAAAGCCAGGCCTACCGTCGGAAAGTGCTGGCCAATGGGTGGCTGCGCAGGCGCGAGCACGAGATGGACCGGGAGCACGCTTCTGGCCAAGCGCCAGGCCGTGCGCAAGAAAATTTCAGTGGGGGAGCCACTGCGGGATTATGTCAGTGCGGTCAAAAACGTGACTGAGTGGGGCCGTTGCAAAAAGGCCGGCATCGCGCGACTGCAGGCCTCTGGTCGGGCCGACCTCCAGGCCGCCAAGCTCACGGTGCAGGATCTGATGGGCCACACCAAGAAGCGGCGCACGGAAGACGAGGCCGGCCCGCCGCCGTGCTCAATGACATGGTGTGGCTGCGCCAGGTCTTCCTGCATGCTTCGGCCGCGCGCGGCATTGATGCGCCGCTGCAGGTGCTGGACCGCGCCAGGCTCAAGCTGCTGCGCACGCGGGTGCCCGCCTACGCGGCCGGGCTTCAAGCGTGGCCGACAAGACTGCCTTGAATCCAAGTGAGAGCTCTCCCTGGAGCAAATTTCATCCATTGCGCGAAACTGGGGTAATGGTAGCTAGATGTAAGTGAGTGGCGAGAAGCGGATAAATTTGATCTTCATTCATTTGGTGTTGGTAAAGAATTTCTATCTGCACATTGCTTTTCGATGGCATATTGGCGAGGCCATGCATCGAATAAGACAAATGGAGGCACGCCAAATGAATGTTAGAGAGAGGCAAGAATCATTCGCGCCGCAATCGCGGTTGCAAGCATTGATGGTTGATTGCGAGGTGGAAGATTTTTCAGGGTTGGGCCTGTTGCTCGGTCAGGCTGGATATGATACGCGAATGGCGGCAAGTGCGCCGGAAGCGTTGGCTGAGTTTGCTGGTGGACGAATTGATTTGTTGATATGCAATACGCGTGTAATTGACAAGGATGGTGGGCAGTGGCTGGAAAATCTCGTTGGGCAGTCCCCTGATCTGTTCGTGATTTTCTTTCGGAATGCAGTCCCGTGGCAATTACGAAAGGCCTTGGTCGGTTGCTGGGCTTGCACCGCCATATAGTCAAACCTTGGAATAGTGAGCAATTTTTGGCTGTCATTGAGCAACTGAATGATCAAAAAATTACACGCTATGAGAATATTCGGCTAGAGCAAAAAAATAGAGCGCTGACGAAGGAGTTGGCAGAACTAAATGCAGCTGTTGAGCTGACTGCCCATGAGCATGACGACGAATTGTTGGAGGCGCATAGGAAACTTAAAAAAAGCTTCGTCGCATCGATCCGAATGTTTTCAAATCTGCTTGAGTGGCGAGGGGGGATACTTGCCGGACATTCAAGACGCGTTGCGGATCTAACCCGCCGAACCGCAAGTATTATGCAGCTAAGTGAAGCAGAGCAGCAGAATGCTTTTGTCGCTGCGCTCATTCATGATATCGCTCATATTACTCTTCCCGATGGGATGTTAAGCAAGCCCGTCCCAAGTTTAAGTCATGAGGAACTGGATAAGTATAGAAACCATAGCAGTTTGGGAGAGCAACTGCTTCTGTCGATAGATGATGCGCATCTTGTCGCTACTCTCGTCAGGTCTCACCATGAGCGATTCGATGGAGCAGGTTACCCTGATGGCCTAAAGGGGAAGGATATTCCAATAGGTGCTCGCATAATTGCGGTTGCTGATTTTTACGATGACCTGATGGTGGGGCATTTGAGCAGTAAGCCGCTAACTTGCGCAGAGGCAAGAACGCTCATTTCGCATAGTAGAGGAGCACAATTTGATCCAGAGGTTGTGGATGCTTTCTTGCAAATTGTGATTCAGGCGACCCCTGCTCCCGACCCGGCTCCAATTAATGTTCCCTGTTCAGAATTGAGGCCAGGGATGATTTTGGCTCAAGACTTCGTATCGAGGGAAGGCTTGGTCTTGCTTACAGCAGGTCGAGTTCTGACGCCAGAGTTGATACGCAGAATGCAATTGCGTGTTGATCTTGGTCGAAAGTTTCCAATTCGTGCTGTAGCGACGGCTGTTTGATTGGATTGAGTAATTATTTTGGTCTGGACTTGGTCCAGTTTTTTATAGCCTTCGCTCTCTGGTTGTTTTTGAGAATTTGAGTAGAATTTCTCCATTGGTTGTAATTGCTTGTTTTTCTGATATGTCAGCTATAAGTGAAGGCGGTACTTCTGTTGAATACAGCTTGTTTTTGCTTATTCTATATAAAATCCTCGTTTTTCCGACTATGAATTCATCTCCTTCGATTATTCCTATATACCGGCCATTTTTTGTATAGGCTTTCCACCATCCGCCTTCGATCATTTTATGCCTCGCTGTGCTGTGATTTATTATTGGCGCCACCATGCCAATTCTTGAGCATGAAATGTTATTATGAAAGCCGCTCGATATTTCAATTGATGCAAAATTTGACAAAGTAATTGATTTTGATAATTTATTATCAAAATCACGCTTGGCAAGAGTAATATCTGGATATACGTGGAAACACGGATGGTCACTTGGCATAAATCTCGACGTCGTGCCTACCAAGGCTGCCACCTTCGGCAGGATGAGCAAGGAACACATGCAGGCGCCGCAGTGGGAGCGCATCAAGCGGGATTGCTGGAGCCGGTCCTCGCTGCGCGTCCGTAGGACTCTCGCCACCGGAATCTTGCCCAGGGACCGACAGCCTGCAGCCTGTTGCTGGCACACCATGACAGCTCTGAAGCAACAGGAGCAATGAATGGCGATTTCAGAAAAGATCCAGGACCTGCGCAAGTGGGATGACTCTCGCAAGGGATTCACGGGAGAGCATTGGCTTGTGCTCGGTGCCGGCCTCTTGGCGCTGCGCCATGCCCGGCGCGCGGAAAGTGGCATGGGCCGCCTTGTGAGTGGTGCGCTGGGCACGGCACTGATAGCGCGCGCAGCCACGGGCCGCGACGGTGTATTGGGAACGGCAGGACGATTGGCTGCAAAGCCCACGCTGGCCGAGCGCCTGCTGATCGCCGCGCGCCGCCTGTAGACGCCCGGACAAAGGAAAGGCCCGCAGTTGCGGGCCTTGCTTTTTCAAGTCAGGCCTGCATCAGCGCTGGCGGCGCATGCGGCGCAGGCCGAATATTGCCAGCAGGGCAGACATCAGGATGGCGCCCCATTCGCTGAGCGTGGGAACGGCTGCTGCGCCGCCTGCTGGGGCTGCTGCCAGCACGGGCACGAGCGGATCGGCGATCACGCCCACGGCAGGGTTGGTGTCACCAGGGCCGTTGTCCGTGATGGTGTAGGTCACCGTGGTGCGCGCGCTGTCCACGATCACGTTCAGCGCGGTCGCAGGGTCAAACCAGCCGCCGACACCATCGGGCTTGCGGAACTGCACGCCTTCGGGGAGAGCGCTGGGATAGGTGAGAGTCATCGTCACAGATCCGGTGCAGTTTTCGGCGCTGAAAGCGAATTGTCCGCTGGGCGCTTGCAGGTTCGGTGGGGTGGAGGTCACAGGTCCGAAGCCGCCGCCAGGTTGCAGCGTGCAAGTGGTGCCGCCGCCGGACATCGTGGCAGACGGTATGCCGGTCATGCCAGGCACGCTGCCGGGCGCGCTCACCAGTTGCAGTTTGCGTGGCGTGGCTTGTGTGCTTGCAGAGGCTGCACCGGTTGTCCCGTTGGAGGCTGCGACCGTGAAGTTATAGGTGAAGCCATTGCTCAGGCCAGCCACGACGATGGGGGATGTCGTTCCTTGCTGAGTGATCACGCCAGGCGCACCGGGCACGGCCACGGGGGTCGCGATCACGGTATAGCCTGTGATGGGCGCGCCGCCATTGGAAGCAGGTGCAGTGAAGGTTACCGTAGCCTGCCCGTCGTCTGCAGCGATGTTGCCGATGGTGGGGGCTCCGGGTGCCGCTGCATTCACCATGAAGGTTTGAGACACCTGTGATGCAGGCAGGTAGCTTGCGCTACCACTTTGGTTCGCATCAACGGTGCAAGAGCCTGTGTTCACAAAAGTCAGCGTGCCGCCCGTGGTGACCGTGCACACCGCAGTTGTGTTTGCGCTGAAGGCCACCGGCAGGCTGGAGCTGGCCGTCGCGGTCAGTGTTGGCGTTGTGCCGAAAGTTTGGTCGCCGGGGTTTGGGAACGTGATGTTCTGGTTTTGCTGTCCATTCACCAGTACGCCGGTCGTGGCGCCTACGTTCGCCAAATTCAGCACAACGTTGGCGCCACCGCTCGTCATCGTGCTCCCGTTGAGATCGATAGCGGTTCCTAACGACACTCCATTTGCGTCAACATCACCTGGCTGCACGGTATATATGAAGGTCAGGGCGGAGCTGTTGCTGCCACCGACGAAGTTCGCTTGCCGCAGAGTTGAACCAATCGTCAAAGGAATTGAGGGCGTGCCGCCAGCTGTGACGGTCACGGGAGCGCTGTAGGTCACAGTGAACTGCAGGTTCTGTCCAGCACTATAGGTTCCGTCGGGGGGGACGCTTACTGATTGCACTGAGGCGGCAGGAGCTACAAGCGTGTAGCTCAGCGTGGTTTCGCAGGCTTTGGAGTCTGTGATGGTCACCGAATATTGACCGGGAGCCAGTCCTGTCGCGGTTGCCGCTGCGCCACCGGAGGGGGTCCATGAGTAAGCGTAGCCAGGAGTCCCCCCTGTCGCGACAACTGTTGCGCTACCGTTGTTGCCTCCAACGGGATTGATCTGCGACTGTGTGCCTGACAATGTTTCAGGCTGTCCAACGGTCGTAGAAGCTGTTCCTTGCAGGCCGTTATTGTCAGTAACCGTAACTGTATAGGTGCCTGCTGTGAGCCCTGTTGCGGTAGCGTTTGTGCCTCCAGAGGGGCTCCATGAGTAACTGAAGGGCGCAACACCGTTCTGGGTGATTTGGGCAGTGGCCGTGCCGTTGTTTGCCCCGTTACAAGAGGCATCGGTGTGGGACACGGACAAGGTCAGCTGTGCGCTTGCAGAGCCGGTGTAGGTGACAAGAGCAAAGATGCCGCCTAGCACCCATGTGCGGAAAACCCCAGAAGACATGTTGTTCCCTTACTTTGGAGATCGGCGCAATCTCTCTAGCTCTGTTTGCTGAACTTTTGTTTGATGACCAAACGCGCTGCAAATTGTATGAATTTGTGTATATTGTGTCTATCACTGAAACTTGGTAGTTACTCCGGCTAGGCGGCCTGGCCCTGCGGTGGTCGTCCCAAGCCTGCCAGCTTCGAGGGATGAGCACGGAATACAGGCAGTTTCCGCAGTGGGAACGCATCAAGCTGGACTACAGGGCCGGCATCAAGGGCCTGAGGCAGATCGCAGCAGAGCAGAACATCAGCCAGGGGGCGATCCGCAAGCGCGCTGAGAGTGATGACTGGAGCTGGATGCTGTCGGGACGCATCCAGGACAAGGCCGAGCAGTCGGTACGCAAGGAGGCGGTACGCAGCGAGGTCTGCGCGGAACGCAGGGCGTCCGAGCGGCCCACGGCCCTTGTGCGCTCACTGCGACTGCCAAGAAATACGGCAGGACTGAGAGCCATTATTCGAACTCTTCGGTGCCCGAGGAATGATCGTTTCTGAATGGCAGGCTTCGCTTGAGAATAGATCCGCAGGTGGTGATGACTGGACAAAGCGTCAACTTCCGGAGGGTGCTCTGAGGCTATATTCCGTCTGCGGGAAGCTGCGTTCGTAACTTGAACGCATGCGCCTGGTAGGGCGTTTCATGCGTGCGCCTGAAGCTGTGTCAAGGCTTGCGATAAATATTCAGAGGAAATTGGCAATGGGTATCGCTTTTCGTCAGACTGAAATCAACATCAAGATTGCCAAGAAGCAAGGCAAGGAGATTTCCAAGCTTCTGCAGGACAAGGGATGGATTGCCGAGGATATGCCGTTGGATGCCGCAATGGCAGCTATTGGCTGGCATGGAAAATATCAAAAAACTCTGCTGATAATTGATGAGATTGATGTTGATAAAATAACCAAACAGGTATCCGAACAGTTCGAGGCTCTGGCTTCTTTTGTGCGAGATGGAAGCTTCGTCCGCTTTGAGTCAGAGGAGAGCAGTAAAGACTACGCTCTATGTGTTTTCGAAGGGGGCAAGGCTCATGGCTATGGATGGTTGGGAACCCATGAAAAGACCGCAGTGGTTGCCGCCATCGGAACTGTGCCCAGCGGCCCATGGAATGAGTATATTCATGACGAATCGCCTTCCCGAGAGAAGCTGACGGATCACCGCTATTGGGCAGTGGTGGCTTGGGAAATGGCAGAAAATATTCAGTTCATTGCCCGGAGTTCCACGAGCTTCAGTGCCAAAGACAAGGATCAATCTTACTGGATCATCCGGGCTTGTGAGGAGGCAAAAACCTCCCTGATAGGGAAACGCCCTCTCCTTGTTCAGGATATCCAGATGTATGAGAAAGGTGTGAGCCAGGTTCCGCAGCGCATTACGAGCGATGTACATGAAATGAAGCTGCGCTGGCTAAAAGTGCCGCGCAAGAAGTTGGCAGCGCTGGATTTTGACATCAATGCTGATGAGCTACAGGAGCTTCTCCGTTATCGTGATACTTTTGCGCCTGGGAAAGAGTTTTTGGTTGATGGGCAGGAGGGTGTATATCAACCTGAAGTACTTGAATTCCTAGAATACCTGCGTCGAGCATCTTGGTTTCAGCAGCTTTGCAAGCTGGCGAAGGATGGCGAGAAACGTATGGAGATCATTACGGAATTTCACGGGCTGATGTCTGATGTAATGGAGTCTGCCGATATGAAGGAGCTTTTGTTTAATCTGCATTGGAGCGCTTCCGCTGAGAAGGGAAGCGCTGCCCTCGTTCCTGGCGTGAGCAGTGAAGAGATTTCTTCGTATATGGCTGGCGAAATCTACAACGCAATGCAGAGAATCAGCCAACTGGCCGCGACAAAGTAAGGTTGCTGAGAGGCTTCTCTTGTAGGCGAAAGCACTCTGCTATCAACCGACCATGTAAAGCCTCAGTTAGCGGGCATCAGCACGTCGTGCCGAGCCCGACAGCCTCGGCGTCGGGGGCACTTTTCTTGACACGTTGCATGCGTTCAAAAGAAAGAGGGCCCTGGTTCCCCGGGGTCAAGCCATGGCTGCTGGCGGCAGGAGTCCTGCGTGATTTACCCGCCCACGCGCTTGCCCAGCGACAGTATTTCGCTCGCATGGACGATGGCCTGGGCAATCTCCTCCACCGAGCTGCGCCGGCTCATGGCCTGGGCGCGGATCATGTCGTAGGCCTGGTCTTCGTTGATCTGGTGGGTTTGCATGAGGATGGCCTTGGCTTCGGCCACGCGGCGCTGGCCCAGCAGCTTGGCCTGGAGCTTGGCGATGCGCTGCTGCTGCTGGCGTGATTCCTTGTGGTTTCTGCGCGCCAGCACCAGGGTGGACAGCAGGCCGAAGGAGCGGATGGGCGAGGGCAGGATGGCTTGCACCTGCAGCTCCAGCACGGCGGAGACGATGGTGGGGTTCTCGTAGTTGACCACGGCGATGGCGGTGGGCGGGCTCTCTCCCTCGCCCTGGGTCCAGGCGTAGTTCAACTGCAGGTGATCGGGGCGCACGGCCAGGAAGACCACGTCCGTGCCCTCGGGCAGGCTGGGCTGGGGCGGCCAGATGGCCTGGACCTGGCAGCCTATGCGCTGCAGTTGCTGGGCCAGCAGTCGGCCGTCCGCGTCGTCGGGGTGGACGATGGCAATGCGCAGCTGGCGCAGTTCCTTCAGTTGGGGCGAGGTGGCACGCAGCAGCGGTTTTCTTTCCAGCAGCGGCCGGCCTGTGGCAGCGCTGCCTGCGTCCTTGTTCGGGGCGGCATCCACGCTCAGTTCTCCAGGGCACCGAGGCTGGCGGTCCAGTCGCCCAGGGAGTGGGTGACCAGGTAGGGGTCGGGCGAGACGGCCCGGGTGGCCTGGCGCACGATGGTGAAGCCGCCCTGTGCATTGGCGCGGCCCACGCGCGGGTGCAGCCAGGTGTGGTGGTTGTCGGGGTCCAGCCGGATGCGGCCCTGGGGCGCGTCGAATTCGCTGCCCAGCAGATGGGGCAGCAGCTCGCCTATGCGGTCACTGCCGGCCTGGCGGAAGGCGTTGGCGAACAGGTGCATCTGAAAGTAGGCGGCCTCCCAGCACAGGTTGGGCCGGCAGTCGTCGCCCAGGCGCTGGCGCAGCCGGGCCAGGCAGCGCGCATTGGCCGGTGAATCGATGGACTGGAAGTAGGGCGCGGCCGTGAAGTGGCCGGCCGCCACGTCGGCACCCATCTGGGCGATCTCGGCCTCGGAGGTGGTGAGGCTGGCAATCGGCATGGTCTGCGGGTTGAAACCCGCATCGGCATAGGCGCGGTAGAGGCTGGCCGTGGAGTCGCCGACCACGGTGGAGAAGATGAAGTCCGGCTGCCTTGCGCGGATGTCCTGCATGATGGCCGCGTAGTCGCGCTCGGTGGCGTCCAGCGGCAGGTAGTGTTCGCCCAGCTTGTCGCTGCCCGGGTGCTGCATGACCAGCTCGCCCATGATGCGGTTGGACTCGTAGGGATAGATGTAGTCCGAGCCGATGAGGTAGACCCGCGCGCCGAAGCTGCTGGTCATGTAGTCGGCCAGTTGCACGCTGTTCTGGTTGGGCGCGGCGCCCGTGTAGATGACATTGCCCGAGAACTCGAAGCCTTCGTAGAGCGTCGGATAGAACAGCAGCCGGTTCCACTTCTCGACGATGGGGATGACGGCCTTGCGGCTGCTGGACATGTAGCAGCCGAAGATGACGTTGATGCCGTCGCGCACGATGAGCTGCTCGGCCAGGGCCGCATAGCGGGCCGGCGTGGAGGCCGGGTCGTAGCGCACGGCGACCAGTTCACGCCCCAGCAGGCCGCCCGACTCGTTGATTTCGTCGATGGCCAGCTGCGCGCCCTGCAGCTGGGACTGGCCGATGGTCGATGTGGTGCCGGTGGCCGAGTAAAGAATGCCGACTCTGACGGGGTCGTTCATGGGTTCCTTGTATGCCAGGTGCTGGCGTGCGTTCTTTGCAGGCTTCAGGTTAATCGAGATTTCCGTGGCGCTTGCCGTGGTCAGCGGCCGGCTGCGAGCCTTGCGCCCATCTGGGACAGCCGCCTTGGCAGATGCCGCGCGTCGTCGGCAATGCCGTAGTTGCGCCCGCCAAAGATGTGGCGCACATAGCCGTCGGCCTGGCTGTCCACGGCCAGGCAACTGATGCGTATGCCTGCGGCGCGGGCCTGCTGCACGGCATGGCGCGCGTCTTCGATCAGGTAGCGGTCGTCATGCACGTCGATGTCGGCGGGTGCTCCATCGGTGATCACCAGCAGATGGCGCTGGCCGGCAGGCTCGGCCGCCAGCAGGCTGCTGGCGTGGCGCAGGGCGGCGCCCAGGCGGGTGGAATGGCGCCCCTGCAGTGCCTGCAACCGGGTGGCCGCTGCTGCGGCAAAGGGTTGGCCGAAGTCCAGCAGGCGCAGGTAGCGGACTTCGGCGCGCGTGTTGGACGAGAAGGCGTGGATGGCCAGGCGGTCCACGCCGGTCCTGCGGCCTGCGCGCGACTCGGCCAGCATGAGGGCCGCCTGTTTCTCCAGCTCCAGCAGGCTGGCGCCGTGGAGGCCGGGCGTGTTGACCGATTCGGAAGCGTCCATCAGCACGAGCACGCTGGTGGGGCGCGGGCCTTTGCCGGCCCGCATGAAAAGGCGAGGTTCCGGTCGCAGGTTCAGGCGGCGGTCCACCTGGACCTCGATGGCGGCATTGAAGTCCAGGTCGTCGCCCTCCCACTGGCGGCGCAGGCGCTGGCGCCGGTCCAGCTGGCGTGCGGGCGGCAGCGGCAGGGGCGGCAGTGTCTGTCTACCGGCCTGGGAGCCTTTGCCGGCCAGAGCCTCGGCCTGCCATGCGGGCAGGGTGTCGATGACGGTGCACCAGTCCGTCTTCAGGCGCTCCGACCTGCGGTCCCATTCGGGATAGCTGTGGCGCGACAGTTCCAGGCCTGGGTCCAGGTCCAGCGACTGGCCTTCCTGGGCATCGGACTGCTGTCCTGCGCCGGCCGATGGAGGCGGAGCCGTGCGCGCAGCGTTCTGCTGCAGCGCGAGTGTGTCTTCCTCGCCCTGGGGCGACTCCGGATGCTGCCAGAGATAGCTGTTGTCATCACGGTAGGTACTGGGCACGGCATGGTGCTGCGGGTCCATGCGCACGCGCATCTGGCCCAGGTCGTTGGCCAGGATGGAGGCAATGGCCCGGAATGCGGCGTAGTCCTCCAGGCCATGGCGCGTGGCGGTGTCCTCGAACAGGTCACGGGCCTTGTGGATCCAGTGGTTGCCGTCCATACGGCCTGGCCACAGCAGCATGCGGTCCAGCCGGGCCATGAAGGCGGCAAAGCCCAGGTCGGATGGGTCGGGCTCGGGCGCGATGCAGGCCTCGAACCAGTGGCGCACGCCGGGGTGCTGCAGGCACAGCAGCCGCTCCACGCGCGCATCTTCCAGTGCGCCCACCACGGCCTGGCCCATGGGCTTGAGGGCGCTGCTGTCTTGGCGGGCGGGTGAAAAGCGCAGATGGGCTGCGGCATGGGCCATCGTCGCTGCGTGCAGGTGTGCCTGAATGGGCAAGTTGGCGGGAATCAGCAGCCGGGCAGGCTGGCTGATCAGCACGGCGCGCGGCGGCAGGGCGTGGGCCTGGCCCGGCGCCGGCGCCCTGGCCAGCGCCTGCACGGCGACAGGCTGGCGCGCGAGGCCGCTGGCCAGCAGGCCCAGCGTGTGCAGCAGACGGGACTCTTCGGGCAAGACAGCGGAGACGATGGCCATGGCGCGCGGCCCTCAGGCGCCGAACTCGGCTTCGACCAGCTGGCGCAGCGCGGCGGCGGTGTCGGGGTCGTCGGTCAGGGCGCTGGTGATGGTCATGTCGCAGCTGTCATGCACCGGCATGCCGTCGCGCATCAGCAGGCCTGCGTAGATCAGCATGCGGGTGGAGGCGCCTTCGTCCAGGCCCCGGTGGCGCAGTTCGCGCGTGCTGCGTGCCAGGCTGACCAGGCTGCGAGCGGTGGCCGGGGCAATGCCGGTCTCGTGGGCCACGATGTCCGCCTCGATCTCGGGCGCCGGGTAGTCGAAGTCCAGGGCCGCGAAGCGCTGGCGGGTCGATGGCTTCATGTCCTTGGCGCTGCTCTGGTAGCCGGGGTTGTAGGAGACCACCAGCTGGAAGTCGGGATGGGCATGCACCACCTCGCCCTTCTTGTCCAGCGGCAGGGCACGGCGCGCATCGGTCAGCGGGTGAATGACGACAGTGGTGTCCTGGCGGGCCTCCACCACCTCGTCCAGGTAGCAGATGCCGCCGTGGCGCACGGCCAGGGTCAGCGGGCCGTCGTGCCAGGCCGTGCCGTCGGCATCCAGCAGGTAGCGGCCCACCAGGTCGGAGGCCGTCATGTCCTCGTTGCAGGCCAGCGTGACCAGGGGGCGCTTGAGCGCCCAGGCCATGTACTCCACAAAGCGCGTCTTGCCGCAGCCCGTGGGGCCCTTGAGGATGAGCGGCATGCGGTGCTGGTAGGCCTGGCGGTACAGCTGCACCTCGCGGCCCGAGGGGCGGTAGAAGGGCTCTTCCTCGATGCGGTAGGCCGCCAGCGGGTCGGCGGCCTGGTTGGCAGGAGCGTGCAGCGGGCCTGTGGTTGTTGTCGTGCTCATCTTCACTCTTCACCTTTCCGTGTTCATATGCGGGCCTGCCCCCAGGCCTGCAGGCTCGGAGGCAGGACGCTGTCAGCGGTGTTTGGGCGCCTCGTGCGGAATGCCTTCGATGGGGCATTCGGGCGTGCCTACGGTGGTGCGCGTGAAGGACTCCACCATCTCGCGCGTGCCCTCGGGATCGTTGACCCACTGGCTGTAGAAGTTGTAGGGGCAGGCGGCCACGCCCTTGTCCCCGTCGCCGGAGTTGATGGTACCGGTGTAGCCCCGGTGCACCAGCTTGAACAGGTGGTTCTGAGACTGGCCGTTCTTGCGCGCATCGCGGATCAGGTGCTTGGACAACTCGGCGTACTGGATGCCCATTTCCTCCTCGCCGGTCTCGCCCAGGGTGCGGCCGTCGAAGCCGATGATGGCCGAGTGCCCGAAGTACGAGTACACGCCGTCGAATCCCGCCGCATTGGCCACGGCCACGTAGCAGTTGTTCATGAAGGCCATGGCCTTGGAGACCATGATCTGCTGCTCCTTGGCCGGGTACATGTAGCCCTGGCAGCGCACGACGAGCTCGGCGCCGCGCATGGCGCAGTCGCGCCAGATCTCGGGGTAGTTGCCGTCGTCGCAGATGATGAGGCTGATCTTCAGGCCCTTGGGGCCTTCGCTCACATAGGTGCAGTCGCCCGGGTACCAGCCCTCGATGGGCACCCAGGGCATGATCTTGCGGTACTTCTGCACGATCTCGCCCTGGTTGTTCATGAGGATCAGGGTGTTGTAGGGCGCCTTGTTGGGGTGCTCCTCATGGCGCTCGCCGGTCAGCGAGAACACGCCCCAGACATTGGCCCTGCGGCAGGCGTCGGCAAAGATTTCGGTCTCTTCGCCCGGGATGGCGCTGGCCGTGTCGTACATCTCCTTGGCGTCGTACATGATGCCGTGCGTGGAGTACTCGGGAAAGATCACCAGGTCCATGCCCGGCAGGCCGCGCTTCATGCCTACCAGCATGTCCGCGATCTTGCGGCAGTTGTCCAGCACCTCGGCCTTGGTGTGCAGGCGCGGCATCTTGTAGTTGACCACTGCCACGCCGACGCAATCGTTGCTGCTGGAAATATCTCCGTGTCTCATGCTGCTGCTCCTGAAGGGGTTGAGGGGGCGGCGTGCGGCATCGCTGCCCCTTCGATTCCCGGCCAACAAAAAAAGGCCCGAACCGCTCCAGGTCAGGGAGCGGTTCGGGCCTTGTTGCCCGACATCGGCGCTGGCAGCTTTGGCAGCGGATGTCGTCTTGTCGGTGATGCGGGAATGAACCGGGGCGATGCCTTATCGCCGTGCATGCATTGTTGCCATGCACCCGCCCCGCGCATATACGTCATATGCCGGTTGTGGCGGGCGCGATGCCGTGGTATTTCCCGCGCGCGCTCTGCGCCCTGGTCCCTCAGAAGGACCCGAACATGGTGCCGAGCGTGATCACCAGCACCAGGGCCAGCAGGGGCGCGCCTATGGTCATGATGGCGATGTTGCCGTACGACTGGCGGTGCGTGAGGCCGCAGATGGACAGCAGCGTGATGATGGCGCCGCTGTGCGGCAGGGTGTCGAAGCAGCCGGCCGCCATCACGGCCACGCGGTGCAGCAGCTCGGGGCTGATGCCCAGCTGGGCGGCCATGGCCAGGTAGTCCTTGCCCAGCGTGGACAGCGCAATCGACAGGCCGCCGGACGACGACCCCGTGATGCCTGCCAGCACGTTCATGGCCACGGCCTCGGAGATCAGCGGGTTGTGGGGCGCCACGTTGAGCACGGCCTCGCGGATGATGGCAAAGCCGGCCAGGCTCGCGATGACGGCGCCGTAGCCCACTTCCGAGGCGGTGTTGAAGATGGGCAGCATGGAGCCCAGCACGCCCTTGTTCACCGACTCCTTGAGATTGCGCCAGCGGCCCAGGCCCAGCAGCACCAGTGCGGCGCAGGCCACGGCCAGGGACAGGATCAGCGCCCACAGGCCCGTCTGCTTGGCCGGGTTCACGGCAGGAAAACGGTCCTTGAGGAAGCCGAAATCCATTTGCGGGAACACGCCGTAGGTCAGCAGCGCGTTGACCGCGATCACCAGCACCAGCGGCAGCAGGGCCAGCAGCAGCGGCAGGTCCCGGCGGCTGTGCAGGGCGGGGTCGCTTTCGTCATGCAGGCCCTGTTCGACAGCGTCGTCATGATCGCCGTAGCCTTCGCCCGCCACGCGTGCCTTGGCCGCGCGCGACTGCAGCCACCACAGGCCCAGGGCCAGCATGGTCATGCCGCCGATGATGCCCAGGCCCGGCGCCGCGAACACGTTCGTGCCGTAGTAGGGAATGGGAATGGCGTTCTGGATGGACGGCGTGCCCGGCAGCGCCGTCATGGTGAAGGTGAACGAGCCCAGCGCGATGGTGGGCGGTATCAGCCGCTTGGGCACATGGGCCGCGCGGAACAGCGACTTGGCAATCGGATAGATGGCAAAGGCCACCACGAACAGCGACACGCCGCCATAGGTGAGCACGGCGCAGGCCAGCACCACGGTGAGGATGGCGTGCTTCTCGCCCAGCACGCGCATGATCCAGTGCGATATCGCGGTGGCCGCGCCCGAGTCCGCCATCAACTGGCCGAACAGCGCGCCCAGCAGGAACACGGGGAAGAACTGCAGCATGTAGTTGCCCAGTGCGCCCATGAAGGTGCTGGTGTACAGCGGCAGCATATGGCCTAGGTCGCCGGACAGCAGCACGGCCACGGCAGCCATCAGGGGGGCCAGCAGCAGCACGGAGATGCCTCGGTAGGCCAGGAACATCAGTCCCGCCAGTGAAATCACGATTGCCAGGGTACTCAAATCGTCTCCAGTCCAGTAGTTCTAGTCAAAAAGACAGAATAAAGGTGGATGGATGACAATTTGGCGTAATTGGCGTGCTTTGTAGATGACTTGGCGCAATATGTCGCCACGTTTACCCGTGTTCCCGGGCATTGGCGTGCGATTGCTGCCCCAGACGCCGGTGCTGGCCGGGGGCGTTTCCGACCCGGCCTGTGTGTGCCGTGAACAGCGCTTGATCAGCGCCTGATCACGGGGTTTTCGCCGGGGGTGTTTGCCCGCCGCTTCGCGCACGATGAATCGTTGTGGATGTATCGGCTCTGGGTGTGGCCCGGTGCTCTGCCATGCTTGCGTGTCCGTCACGCCACAGCATTTTTTGCATGGCAGAAAACGCAGGGGCTCCAAGCCGTTTCCCTGTGAAAACAGGGCCTGAATGCCGCTGTAAAACCCTAAGTCTTCTACAAGACTTAAAAAATCCGGCAGGTTCCGCTTAGAATTTTGTATTGTGGGATCGCATTGCAGAAAACGCCGGGGCAGCATGCTGGCGCGACGGGGCATTGCGTGACGGTCCTACAGCGTCAGGCTGCACCGGCCCGTTTCCCCTAGGGGATGCCCGGTTCGACGGCCTGCGGCGCGACCCCTACCTTTTTCACTACCTGAGACAAGAGATGAGCACGCAGCAACCCACCATCATCTACACCCTGACCGATGAGGCCCCGCGCCTGGCCACCAGTGCCTTCCTGCCTGTGGTGCGCGCCTTTGCAGCACCCGCCGGCGTGAATGTCGAGACCGCCGACATCTCCGTGGCCCACCGCATCCTGGGTGAGTTCTCCGAATTCCTGGCCGAAGACCAGCGCGTGGCCCACACCCTGTCCGAGCTCGGCAAGAAGACGCTGGAGCCCGATGTCAACATCATCAAGCTGCCCAACATCAGCGCCTCCGTGGCTCAGCTGACGGCTGCCATCAAGGAGCTGCAGGGCAAGGGCTACGCACTCCCCGACTACCCCGAGAACCCGTCCAACGACCAGGAAAAGGACATCAAGGCGCGCTACGGCAAGTGCCTGGGCTCGGCCGTGAACCCCGTGCTGCGTGAAGGCAACTCCGACCGCCGCGCTCCCGCCGCCGTCAAGAACTACGCCAAGAAGCACCCGCACTCCATGGGCGAGTGGAAGCAGTGGTCGCAAACCCATGTCTCGCACATGGAGCACGGCGACTTCTACCACGGCGAAAAGTCCATGACCCTGGACAAGGCCCGCGACGTCAAGATGGAGCTGACCACCAAGAGCGGCAAGACCGTGGTGCTCAAGCCCAAGGTCGCGCTGCAGGCCGGCGAGATCATCGACTCCATGTTCATGAGCAAGAAGGCGCTGTGCGACTTCTACGAAAAGGAACTGGACGACTGCCGCGACGCCGGCATCCTGTTCTCGCTGCACGTCAAGGCCACGATGATGAAGGTCTCGCACCCCATCGTGTTCGGCCACTGCGTGAAGATCTACTACAAGGAAGCCTTCGAGAAGCACGGCAAGCTGTTCGACGAGCTGGGCGTCAACGTCAACAACGGCATGTCCACGCTGTACGAGAAGATCGAGACGCTGCCCGCCTCGCTGCGCGAAGAGATCATCCGTGACCTGCACGCCTGCCAGGAACACCGTCCCGCGCTGGCCATGGTGGACTCCGCCAAGGGCATCACCAACTTCCACTCGCCCAACGACGTGATCGTCGATGCGTCCATGCCCGCCATGATCCGCCAGGGCGGCAAGATGTGGGGCGCCGACGGCAAGCCCTACGACTGCAAGGCCGTGATGCCCGAGTCCACCTTTGCCCGCATCTACCAGGAGATGATCAACTTCTGCAAGTGGCACGGCAACTTCGACCCCAAGACCATGGGCACCGTGCCCAACGTGGGTCTGATGGCGCAAAAGGCCGAAGAGTACGGCTCGCACGACAAGACCTTCGAGATCGAGGAAGACGGCGTTGCCAACATCGTCGACCTGGCCACCGGTGAAGTGCTGATGAGCCAGAACGTGGAGCAGGGCGACATCTGGCGCATGTGCCAGGTCAAGGATGCGCCCATCCGCGACTGGGTCAAGCTGGCCGTCACGCGTGCACGCAACTCCGGCATGCCTGCCGTGTTCTGGCTGGACCCCTACCGTCCGCACGAGGCCGAGCTGATCAAGAAGGTCAACACCTACCTCAAGGACTACGACACCACGGGCCTGGAAATCCACATCCTGTCTCAGGTCCGCGCCATGCGCTACACGCTGGAGCGCGTGGCCCGCGGCCTGGACACCATCTCGGTGACCGGCAACATCCTGCGCGACTACCTGACCGACCTGTTCCCCATCATGGAACTGGGCACCTCCGCCAAGATGCTGTCCATCGTGCCGCTGATGGCCGGTGGCGGCATGTACGAAACCGGTGCCGGCGGCTCCGCTCCCAAGCACGTGCAGCAGCTGGTGGAAGAAAACCACCTGCGCTGGGATTCGCTGGGCGAGTTCCTGGCACTGGCCGTGTCGCTGGAAGACCTGGGCATCAAGAACGGCAACGACAGCGCAAAGCTGCTGGCCAAGACCCTGGACGAAGCCACCGGCAGGCTGCTGGACGAGGACAAGTCGCCTTCGCGCCGCACCGGCGAGCTGGACAACCGCGGCAGCCAGTTCTACATCGCCCTGTACTGGGCGCAGGCCCTGGCTGCCCAGACCGAGAACGCCGAGCTGGCCGCCAAGTTCGCTCCCCTGGCCAAGCAGCTGACGGACAACGAGTCCAAGATCATCGAAGAGCTGCGCGCCGTGCAGGGCAAGGCCGTGGACATTGGCGGCTACTACCAGCCCGACGTGGCCAAGATGGACGCCGTGATGCGCCCCAGCGCCACCTTCAACGCCGCCATCGACGCGCTGCGGTAAGCCACTTCGCCTTTGCCGGGGCCAGACCCCGGCAGGCTTGAAGCATGACCGGCCGGCCCGCAAGGGCGGCCGGTTTTTTCATGCCGACATCGGCAGAAAACCGCAGGCGAAAAAAAAACCGGCCCAGAGAGCCGGCTTTCTTGGAATTGGACGCTATCAGTAGCGACCGCCGCCGTGTCCGCCATTGCCATAGCCGACGTCGGCACGCTTGCCTGCATAGCCTTGCGGGCTGTAGCCACCCGAGCTGCGGCCTTCTTCGCGAGGACGCGCCAGGTTCACGACAATCGAGCGTCCGTCCACGGACATGCCGTGCAGGCCGGTGATGGCGGCCTGGGCGACTTCGGCAGAAGCCATCTCCACAAAGCCGAAGCCCTTGGAGCGGCCGGTTTCGCGGTCCATCATGACCTTGGCGGAAGCCACGCTGCCGAATTCGGCGAAGTTGCTTTCCAGGCTGGAGTCGGTCACGGAGTAGGGCAGATTGCCCACGTAGATTTTGGTGGTCATAGGAAAACCTCTTTGCTTAGATGTGCGCAAACGGGCGCACCGTTGGAATGCAGGCGGAGGACTGTGCAATCCGCCGCAGGAAATGGATAGGGGTTCGCAGCAAGCGGGCCATCAGCACGCAGGCGGGTGCTGCATGCAGGTCTGAAGCCAGCCTTGGGTGACGGCAAACAGCCGTGCCGCTTCGCTGGAGGCGAATGCCTTGTCGAAACGGAATACGCGGCAGTAGCTGCCGTTGCCCTGGGAGCGATGGACCGAGAAGGAGGCACGGAAGCGGCCGCAGTCGGTCGGGTGTGTCGAGGGCGAGACGACGTACTTGCCCATGGGAATGCCGGTGTTTGAAATGTGGTTCAGTCAGGTTCGCAGCCTTGAAAAGGCCTGCGTGAGCATCTAGGAACTCGGTTGGCTGCAGCTCTACAGACCAACTGGGCGACAAAGGTCGCGAAACACATCCTGCAGGAAGCGGCTGGCAAGCCGTTGCGCGGGAGATGTGGTTGCCGACTCAGGTACTGGGTACGGGTCTCGACAACGGTGCTGACTATATCCTGTTGAATATTTAAACGCAACTTAATATTCTTTTTAATTGTAAAAACCTGCCTGACAGCCGTTGTTTTGTTATGTTATAACGTCACAATTCTGATGTGGCGCAACATCGCCAACCGTTTTCTGGAACAGGAAATCACCATGCCCACCCCTTTGACCGCCAACCAGCAACGGGTGCTCGACGCCCTGCGCCAGGCCGGTGCACCGCGCACGGCCTATGCACTGCTCGACCAGCTGCGTGACGACGGGCTGAGCGCCCCCACGCAGGTCTACCGCGCGCTGGACAAGCTGGCCGAGCAGGGCGTGGTCCACCGCCTGGAGTCGTTGAACGCCTATGTGTGCTGCTCGCACCCGGATGAGGGCAGCCATGACTTCTCGGCCTTTGCGATCTGCGACAGCTGCGGGCAGGTGGACGAGTTTGTCGACGACGCGCTCAACCGCTGCCTGGGCAACTGGGCGCACGGCCATGCGTTCGCGCTGGCCCATTCGAACATCGAGCTGCATGGCAAGTGCTCTGCCTGCACTGCGCTGCACGCCTGAGGCCCTGCCTGCCGCACGCGGCTGCAGTGCCAGCAGCGTGCTCCCTTTCCCTGCTTGAGAGATTCCATGATGCATACCGTAGCGCCGGTTCAGCCGCCGCATGCCCGATTGCCGGTGACCGTACTGTCGGGCTTTCTGGGCGCGGGTAAGACCACCTTGCTCAACCACATCCTGCACAACCGCGAAGGTCGGCGCGTGGCCGTCATCGTCAACGACATGTCCGAGGTCAACATCGACGCTGCCCTGGTGCGTGATGGTGGGGCCGACCTGTCGCGCACCGACGAAAAACTGGTGGAGATGAGCAACGGCTGCATCTGCTGCACGCTGCGCGAGGACCTGCTGGTGGAGGTGGCGCGGCTGGCGGGCGAGGGCCGCTTCGACCAGCTGGTCATCGAGTCCACGGGCATCTCCGAGCCGCTGCCGGTGGCCGAGACCTTCACCTTCGCGGGCGAGGACGGACGCAGCCTGGGCGATGTGGCGCGGCTGGACACCATGGTGACCGTGGTCGATGCCTTCAACTTCCTGCACGACTATGGCTCGCGCGACAGCCTGCGCTCGCGCGGCGAATCGCTGGGCGAGGAGGACCGCCGCACCGTGGTCGATCTGCTGATCGAGCAGGTGGAGTTCTGCGATGTGATCGTGCTCAACAAGATCGACCTGGTCACCGACGAGGACTGCAGCCGGCTCATGGCCATCCTGCGCGGGCTCAACCCGCGTGCCAGGCTGGAGATCGCGTCCTTCGGCCAGCTGCCGCTGGATCGCGTGCTCGATACGGGGCTGTTCGATTTCGAGGAGGCTTCCAGGGCGCCGGGCTGGCTGCAGCAGTTGCGTGGCACGCACCAGCCCGAGACCGAGGCCTATGGCGTTGCCAGCTTTGTCTACCGCGCCCGCCGCCCCTTTCATCCCCGGCGCTTCTTCGGCCTGGTGCAAAGCGAATGGCCCGGAGTGGTGCGCTCCAAGGGATTTTTCTGGCTGGCCAGCCATCCGGCGCTGGCCGGCTCCTGGTCGCAGGCCGGCGCCGTGGCCCGCCATGGGCCGGCCGGCCACTGGTGGGCCGCCGTGGAGGCCGAGCGCTGGCCGCGCGACCCCGAAAGCGTGGAGCGCATCCTGGACAAATGGGTCGATGGCGTGGGCGACGCGCGCCAGGAACTGGTGCTGATCGGCATGGGCATGGACGAGGACGCGCTGCGCGCCCGCCTGGACGAGTGCCTGCTGACCGATGCAGAAATGGCCCTGGGCCCGCAGGCCTGGACGCAGTGGGACAACCCCTTTCCCGGATGGAACTGATGCCCGGCCGGTACCGAGCCGGCCCTGAGTCGGCCCTGAGCCGACATTGAACGCTTGCCGCGCCGCCCTCGCGGGCGTGGCCCCTGGAGCCCCGAATGCTTGCACCTCTTCCCGATGTTTCCCTGACCGATCCCGCGCCCAGCCTCAGCCCGCTGCAATGGGTGGGCATGCAGGGCATAGACCTGCCCGTGACCGTGGCCGAGCCCGGCTACTGGCGCGAGCTGCATGCGCGTGCCGATGTGCAGGTCGATCTTCCTGCGGCCCATGTCAAGGGCATACACATGTCCCGGCTGTACCGCCAACTGGACAGCCTGGCCGAGGAATCCGCGCTGTCTGCCCTGGCGCTGCGCCATGCGCTGCAGGCCATGATCGACAGCCACCTGGACTGCCAAAGCCGCAGCGCCCGGCTGCGCCTGTCGCTGGACCTGCTGACCCAGCGGCCCGCCCTGGTCACCCACGATCTGTCGGGCTGGAAGTCCTATCCCGTGCGCCTGGACGCCACGCTGGCGCAGGGCGTGTTCCAGCTGCGGCTGCAGGTGGGCGTGGGCTATTCCTCGACCTGCCCCTGCTCGGCGGCACTGTCGCGCCAGTTGCTGGAGCAGGGCTTTTTGCAGGCCTTTGCGGGCGAGCCGCTGGTGGAGCCGGACCAGGTGGCTTCCTGGCTGCGCCGGCACGGCACGCTGGCCACGGCACACAGCCAGCGCAGCGAGGCCCAGATCAGCGTGGACCTGGCCTGTGATGCGCCCGACCTGGGCATCCTGCCCCTGATCGCCCGCGTGGAGCAGGCGCTGGGCACGCCCGTGCAGACCGCCGTCAAGCGCGCCGACGAGCAGGCCTTTGCCGCGCTCAACGGCCGCAACCTGATGTTTGTCGAGGATGCGGCGCGCCGCATACAGGCCGCGCTGGAAGGCAGCTACGCCCAGCCGCGCGTGCATGTGCGCCACATGGAGAGCCTGCATCCGCACGACGCCGTGTCCTGGGCATGACCCGCGAGCCGGCCCCCGTTTGTCTACAACCCAAGGAGTTTTCCATGCAAGTGCTCTCGTCCCTCAAGGAAGCCAAGCTGCGCCATCGAGACTGCCAGGTGGTGCGCCGCCGCGGCCGCATCTACGTCATCTGCAAGAGCAACCCGCGCTTCAAGGCCCGCCAGGGCGGCGCAAAGAACAGGCGCAAGGGATGATCCGCAAGAACCCGCGCGGCGACCTGCCGCGCATCCATGCCAGCGCCTTCGTGGACCCCACGGCCATCCTGTGCGGACTGGTGATCGTGGAGGAGAACGTCTTCATCGGCCCCTATGCGGTGATCCGTGCCGACGAGATGGATGCGGACGGCCACATCGATCCCATCGTGATCGGTGCCCACTCCAACATCCAGGACGGGGTGGTGATCCACTCCAAGTCGGGCGCGCGCGTCAGCGTGGGGCAGCACACCTCGATCGCCCATCGCGCCATCGTCCACGGACCCTGCACCGTGGGCAATGGCGTGTTCATCGGCTTCAACAGCGTGCTGTTCAACTGCGTGGTCGATGACGGCTGCGTGGTGCGCTACAACGCCGTGGTCGATGGATGCCACCTGCCGCCAGGCTTTTATGTGCCGTCCACCGCGCGCATAGGCCCGGAGACCGACCTGTCCACGCTGGCCCAGGTGCCCGCCGATGCCAGCGATTTCTCCGAGGACGTGGTCCGCACCAACAACGAACTGGTGCGCGGCTACAAGGCCATCCACAATGAGTTCTGACCGGCCGGGAGGGCTGCATGTCCGATTCCGCTGACCTCAAGAACCTGGGGCTGAAGGCCACGCTGGCGCGACTGTGGGTGCTGGACATCTTTCGCCACGGGGCCGACCGGCATCTGGCGGCGGAGGAGGTCTATCGCCAGCTGCATGACCAGGGCCGGGGCACCAGCCTGGCCACGGTCTACCGCGTGCTGGCGCAGCTGGAGCAGGCCGGGCTGCTGCGGCACCAGCGCTTTGCGGCGGGCAAGGCGGTCTATGAACTCGATGACGGCGAGCACCATGACCACCTGATCTGCACGCGCTGCGGCCTGGTGCAGGAGTTCCACGATGCGGTGATCGAGCAGCGCCAGAAGCTGCTGGCGCGCTCGCATGGCTTTGCCATCGTGGAGCACTCCCACATCCTCTACGGGCGCTGCGTCAAGCCCGACTGCGAGCGGCTGGCGGGCCGGCAGGCGCCTACCGCTCCTTGAGGCTGCGCTGCGCACGCTCGCAGATGCGGCGCGTGGCGGGCACGGGCGATTCCTGGAGCCATTGCGCACACAGGGCGCGCACCCAGTCAGGCCGGCTCTTGGCCGCGTCGTTGAGCCAGTTGGCCACCGAGTCCTGCACATAGGGCGAGGCATCGGCGCGCAGCCGCTGCAAAAGGGGCAGGGCGATCTCCGGCTGCTGCTTGAGCGCCGCGATATGGCTGCACCAGACGCCGCGCGGCCGCAGGGCCTCGCTGGCGAAACGGCGCAGGCGGTCGGAGGGCCGCCTTGTCCACCGGGACAACTCGGCCACGGCCTGCGGCAGATCGCTGGCCAGATGCGGGCGCACGCCCATCCACGACCATTCGCGCACGCCGAAATGCGGGTCATCGGCCAGCGGCTGCAGCAGCTCCAGGCGCTGGCTCAGGGTCAGGCCCGGCTGCGCACCGGCCATGAAGCAGGCCCAGCCGCGCACCGTGTCAGATCGGTGCGTGAGGCAGCGCTGCCAGCCGGCCTGGCCCAGCGCCTGCCACAGCAGGCCGCCAATGCACTCCATGCGCTTGAGAATGCCCAGCTGGCCCAGCGCCTGCGCCGTATCCTCCAGCTGCGGCCACGCGTTGGGGAAGACGGCCTGCAGCAGCCGGGCCTGGTCCACGGCCAGGCTTTCGGTCAGCGTGGCGGTCTCTATCTCGCCCAGGGAGAGGGCCTGCAGCAGTTCGGGAGTGATATCGACCGTGCGGTTGGCGCCCTTGCGCCGGGGGGCGGGCGCCTTCATGCGCAGGCCTCCACGCCTGCGGCGGCCTTGGCCAGCAGCTTTCCCAACTGGCCGCGTTCGGCGGGCGACAGGTTGGAAAACAGGCCGGCGATCCATTGGCTGTGCCGGGCAAACAGCTTGCGCGCCAGCTGGCGGCCCTTGGCGGTGAGCTGCACGCGCAGCGCGCGGCGGTCGGCCGGGTCGGGCAGGCGCTCGGCCAGGGCCTCGCGTTCCAGGCCGTCCAGCAGGCCGGTCACGGTGGCGCGGGTGATGCCGGCCTGCTCGGCCAGGTGGTTGGGGGCCAGCCCTTCGCTGGCGGATTCCAGCAGGAACAGCAGCACGAAGCGCCCTTCGGACAGGCCGTGCGGCGCCAGCAGCGCGGCGCAGTCACGGTCGATGCGCGCAGCCAGGGACAGGGTCTGGAAGCACAGCCGCATGCTGTCCACGTCGTCCAGCTTGCGGCGCTCGGCCTCGGCCAGCAGGGCCTGGTATTTCTGTTCGAGTTGCATGTGGCAAGCATACAGTATGGTGGCTAACCATGTGCGCCCGCCTTGGCCGTTGCCGGCATCCGGGCTCCGTGGCTGCGCTTTTTGCGCAGCCGGCGCAGGCCGATGACCACGCCCGTGGCGCTCATCAGCAGGCCGCCCAGGCTGAAGGCCAGCAGCAGCGCATCCCACAGCGGCCGGCGCTGCAGCAGCGGCAGCCAGTCCCAGCTGTGCAGCATGGCGAACAGCCAGCGCTTGAGGCGCTGGATGCCGTCCAGCCGGCCCAGCACCTGTCCCGTGTGCGGGTCGATGTGCACCCAGCTGGCCGCGGCATCGCCAAAGACCACGCGCAGAACGGGCAGGGGCTTGTCATGGCCGCCCATCATGGTGTGCTCGGCGCGCTCGTACCAGTACAGGTCGTGCGCGGTCAGCCATTCGCTGCGCAGCACGGGTGCGTCGACCAGCACGGCCGCGCGGTCCAGCAGGGCCTCGCGTGAGTGGGCTGCGGGCGCTGCGCTGGCGCTGTCCAGCACCAGGGGCGTGCCTGCTGCGGGCTGGGCCAGCACCTCGGTGCGGCCTGCGGTGCGCAGCCAGCGCAGTTCGCGCACGGGACCGCCCGCCGCGGCGATCAGCGACTGCGGCGTGGCGTCGTCCCCGGTCAGGCGCAGCGGGCCCTGCTGCCACCGGGCCATGTGCAGTGGCGGCGTGCCCGTGTCGAACAGGCGCCAGGGGTTCATGGACATCAGGCCGCTGAAGATCCAGGCCAGCGTGGTCAGCGCGAACAGCAGGCCCGCCACATGGTGCCAGCGCATGGCGCGGCCCGGGTAGGGCGTGCGCAGGCCGCTGCGGTAGGGCTGCCTGAACCGCCAGCGCATCACCCCGACCACGGTGCCGGTGATGGCCACGGCAATGCCGACCAGCGACAGCACGTTGACGATGTCGGCCCAGGCGCCATCAAAGGCATTGCCCCTGAACATGTACAGCCAGTGCAGCCAGGCGCCCAGGTAGTTCCAGCCGCGCTCGGTGCGCGTGGCATCGCGCACCACCTCGGCCGTCGTGCCGGAGATGTACAGCAGCGTGCCATCTGCATCGTCAAGCTGCACGCGGTGCAGGGGGCGGTGGATGTCCAGCGCGCGCGAGTGGCTGAAGGCATCCTCATCCACCGTGCCCAGGTAGTGCAGGCCCGTGCCGTCCCCCGCGAAGGTGCGGGCACTGGCCAGGGCCTGCGCCTGGCTGGTGGCGGGCAGCACCTGGCCGCTGGCCGCATCGATGGCCACGGGCTGGCGCCGCCCCTCGGGCGTGACCAGATAGCTGGCACGGCCGGCGCTGCCGGCATGCAGGCGCAGGTCCTTGAGCGGGCCGTCGATGCCGGCCGCGCGCAGCGCCTCGGCGGGCGCGAGCAGGGCGGCGTTGCCATCGAGCGCCGGCAGGTGGCGCAGCCGCTCGGCCTGCGTGAGCTTGGGGTAGCCCACGTACATCATCACCATGCCCGAGACAAACCACAGCGCAAAGAACAGGCACAGGGCAATGCCCAGCCAGCGGTGCAGCAGGAACAGCCAGCGTTTGAGGTGAAGGCGCATGGTGCGTCTCCTGCTCAGAAGGCCACGCGCAGCGAAATGTCTGCCGTGCGCGGCGCGCCCAGGTAGGCCATGGTGCTGGTCAGGCTGGCGGCGTAGACGCGGTCCGTGGCATTGCGCAGCCGTGCAACCACGGTCATGCGCGGGTCGATGCGGTAGCTCAGGCCCAGGTCCAGCAGGGTGTAGGCGGGCCAGGACAGCGTGTTGGCCGCATCGGCATAGATGCCTCCCACGCGGCGCAGCCCGGCATTGACCTCCAGCGCCGGCGTGATGCGGTAGCTGGTCCAGAGGTTGAGCACGCTGGCGGGCGTGTTCGTGGGTCGCTTGCCCGCCAGGGACACGCCGCCTTGCTGGTAGTTGTCATAGCGCGCGTCCACATGGCTCCAGTTGCCCTGGATGGACCATCGCGGCGTGGGCGCCAGGCCCATGGACAGCTCCACCCCGCGCGAGGACTGCTGGCCCACCAGCACCGTGCGCGTGCTGTCCTGCGGGTCCTGGGTGGAGATGTTGCGGCGCGTGATGCGATAGACCGCCAGCGCCGCCGTTCCCTTGCCCTGCCAGAACGACAGCTTGCTGCCCGCCTCCACCTGGCGGCCCGTGGTCAGCCCGGTGTTGTTGATGGCGTCGGCAAACGAGGCGCCCATCAGCATGCCCGACGGCGGATCGGCCGCCGTGGAGAACTGCGCGTAGAGATTGGCCTCGGGCGTGGCATCCCAGACCAGGCCCACGCGCCCGGTCGTCGGGCTATAGCTGCGGCTGTAGCTGGCGGGCAGCGCGGGCGTCACATCGCGCCGGTTGGTCAGGTCCACCTCGATGCGTTCATGGCGCAGCGCCGTCAGCAGGTGCAGGGCAGGAGTGAGGGCCGTGCGGTTTTCCAGGTACAGGGCGGTCGTGGTGACCTTGTTGTCGCGGTCAGGCCTAAAGCCGGGCGCCATGCCGGGAATGTCGTAGAAGTTCTCCGTCGTGAAATCGTAGGGATTGACCGTGCTCACCGTGCCCGACAGGCTGTTCGGAAAGCGCGTCTGCCGGTTCACGCTCACATCCAGCCCAAAAGCCCATTCGCTGCGCCGGCCGGCCAGCTCGCCCAGGTAGCTGCCTTCGATGCGGTCGCCCACCATGCGCTGGTCATGGCGCTGCAGCAGCGCGGCCGAGCGCACCACCGCGCTGTTGTCGGGCGTGAAGCGGTAGGTCTCCACGTTGCGGTAGTCGCGCAGCGCGTCATAGGCGTAGAAGGTGTTGCTCAGCTTGAGCCGGTCGCTGGCCCGCCATTCGGTGATGGAGCGCAGCCACTGCACGCGCTGGGCGTACAGGCCGTCGGCGCTGTTGTAGTTCTTGCCGAGGGTCGCCTCGTCAATGCGCGCCTGGCCGCGCAGCGGGTTGAGCAGCGGCGTGCCCCAGTAGGGGCGGTCCACGCGCTCATGCTGGGCCTCGTAGGCCAGGGTGTGCGTCAGGCCGCCACCCAGGTCGGACAGCAGCGAGGTCGCCAGCTGCGTGGAGCGCGACTGCGTGCCGCCCACCCAGCTGCCGGCGTCGCGGTGGTTGAGGTCCAGGCGCAGGTAATGGGTCGTGCCCTGGCTGTCAGTGGCATCGCCCAGGCGGCGGTTCAGCCCGACGGAGGCTTCTTTCAGCCCGTAGCTGCCCAGGCGCAGCTGGCCTTCGGTGAAGCTGTCGCGCTGGGCCAGCTTGGTGATGTAGTTCAGCGTGCCGCCCACGCCGCCTGCGCCATAGAGAAAGCCGGAGGCGCCGCCCACGGCCTCCACCCGGTCGTAGATCCAGCTGTCCACGGGCCGGGCCGCAATGGAGTACTGCAGGTTGATGCCGTTGAACAGCTGGCTGACCGACCCCGTGCCGAAGCCCCGGTAGCTGATGCCGATGTTACCGGGCGGGCTGTAGGCCGTGACGCCCGGAATGGAGCGCAGGATCTCCTGCGTGTCCTGGGCGCCACGCGCCTCGATGGCTGCGCGGTCCACGATGTGCACCGAGGCCGGCGTCTCGCGCGCCGTCAGGCCCAGGCGGCTGGCCGTGCCCACGGTCTTGTTCAGCGGCAGCAGGCCGTTGGCGTCGGCCGTGGCCTGGTCGGAGACCTCGACGGGGGCCAGCGGGATATCGGCCTGTGCCTGCGCTTGCGCTTGCACGCCAGGCGTCCAGGCCGTGCCCAGCGCGCAGCACAGCGCTACGGCCAGGGGATGGGGGCGAAAGAGGGGTGCAGGCAGGCGCAGAGGCGCTGCCATCGCGGGGAAGGGGAAGGAATTCACGAACTGACTCCGGGTCTTGCGCCGCGCATGCGGCGCAGGCGGGCCGGGCGCGCATCAGCAGGCCCGGCGGCGATTCAAGAGAACACGGCAGTCAGCGGAGGAGGGCCGCGCGCCGGCAGCGGCGCGCGTGTGACGGAGGCAATGTGCGCCGCCACCAGCGGCAGCAGCGCGTGGGCCAGCGGCTGCTGGTGGGGCACGGCCATCTGCGGCAGGGCCGGCGGCGGTGCGCCAGCGGGCAGGCACATGGGGCAGTCAAGCTGGTGGTGGCCCATGCCCGGGGCTGCGCTGTCGCCCAGCGCCACCAGCTTGACGTCGCCGCTGGCCGTGCAGACCAGCTCGAAACCCTGGGGATGGACCAGAGGCGAAGCCACGGCAACGCCCAGCGTCACGGCAAACCAGGCCAATATCAGCCGGGTGAGCCAGAACGAGGAGCGAAGCGCTTGCATGGGCCGTGATTATGGCTTGGCGGGCGCGGGCGTGAACAGGCTGCCGCCCAGCTTGACGCCGGCCTTCAGGCCGCGCTTGGCGAACCAGCCCTGGTTCATCTCCAGCACATAGCGCACGGGCTTGGCCGAGCAGTGCGAGTCCTCGGTCATGGGCTTCATGTCGGCCAGGTTCACGATGGTGCCGTCATCGGCCACGAAGGCGGCGGTCAGCGGCAGCAGGGTGTTGCGCATCCAGAAGCACTGCACGGCAGGCACCTCGAAGACGAAGATCATGCCCTCCTGCTGGGGCATGTCCTGGCGGAACATCAGGCCGATGGCGCGCTCGCGGTCCGATGCGGCCACCTGTGCGTCGATGCGGTGGATTCCGGCCGTCAACTCCACGCGGCGCAGGTTCATCTGGGGGCTGCCCTGGGGCTGTGCGCCTGCCGATACGGCCGCGCCAGCCAGGCAGGCGGCCATGAGCAACCGCTGCAGCGCGCGGCGGGAAAGGGATGTGTGGAGGGGTGTCGAAGGCTTCGTCATCTTGCACATTTTGTCGCAGGGGGCGCGTGGCCGGACGCAAAAATCGGCCTGGCCGGGCCATCAGGGCCGGGCGGGCGGCAAAAAGCCCGCAGTGCATTGCTGACTTGCGGGCTTTTTTTGAGGGGATGCCAGCGGGCATCCCGGCGCCTGGATCAGGCCACGGCCTTGTGTGCCTTCTTGGTGGAACGCTTGGCGTGCTTCTTGCCGGAATGCTTGCCGCTCTTGGCGACCTTGGCCTTCTTGGCTGTGTGAGCGGGAGCAGCTGCGGAAGCGGCCGTGGGAGCCGACATCGGCGTTTCGGGTGCTGCGGCGGCCTGTGCGAAGGCGCCTGCGGCAAACGAACCGGCGACCAGGACAGCGAGGAGTTTTTTCATATATGCCATTTCCTAGAAAAGCGGTAGAAGCCAAGTTGAACCAGACAGCGGTGCGAAATTGTTGATGCACCGCAGATGCTCAACGCACTGACTGTATCGCCGTTGACAGGAAGGCGACCCGATTGTCGTTAGAATTTTCTGCACCAAATTTGTGCCCATTCCGGGCATTCACTCTTGCCTCGTGCACCAGCCAACGGAGACCCGTCCCCATGAACCGCTTCCAGCACATCCAGGTGCCGGCCGAGGGCCAGAAGATCACTGTCAACGCCGACATGTCGTTGAACGTGCCAGACCAGCCCATCATTCCTTTCATCGAAGGCGACGGCACCGGCGTGGACATCACGCCCGTGATGATCAAGGTGGTGGATGCCGCCGTGGCCAAGGCCTATGGCGGCAAGCGCAAGATCCAGTGGATGGAGGTCTTCGCGGGCGAGAAATCCACGCGCATCTACGGCCCCGATGTCTGGCTGCCCGAGGAAACCATGCAGGCCCTGCGCGAGTACGTGGTCTCCATCAAGGGTCCGCTGACCACGCCCGTGGGCGGCGGCATCCGCTCGCTGAACGTGGCGCTGCGCCAGGAGCTGGACCTCTACGTCTGCCTGCGCCCCGTGCAGTACTTCAAGGGCGTGCCTTCGCCGCTGAAGGAGCCCGAGAAGACCAACATGGTCATCTTCCGCGAGAACTCCGAGGACATCTACGCGGGCATCGAGTACGAGGCGCGCAGCGACAACGCCAAGAAGCTCATCGACTTCCTGGTCAAGGAAATGGGCGTCAAGAAGATCCGCTTCCCCGAGACCTCGGGCATCGGCGTCAAGCCCGTGTCCATCGAGGGCACGGAGCGCCTGGTGCGCAAGGCCATCCAGTACGCCATCGACAATGACAAGCCCAGCGTGACCCTGGTCCACAAGGGCAACATCATGAAGTTCACCGAAGGGGGCTTCCGCGACTGGGGCTACGCGCTGGCCGCGCGCGAGTTCGGCGCCCAGCCCATCGACGGCGGACCCTGGCTCAAGTTCAAGAACCCGCGCACGGGCCGCGACATCGTCATCAAGGACTCGATTGCCGACGCCTTCCTGCAGCAGATCCTGCTGCGCCCGGCCGAGTACTCGGTGGTGGCCACGCTCAACCTCAACGGCGACTACATCTCGGACGCGCTGGCGGCCCAGGTTGGCGGCATCGGCATTGCGCCCGGCGCCAACATGTCCGACTCCGTGGCCTGCTTCGAGGCCACGCACGGCACGGCCCCCAAGTACGCGGGCAAGGACTATGTGAACCCGGGCTCCGAAATCCTCTCGGCCGAGATGATGCTGCGCCACATGGGCTGGCGCGAGGCGGCCGACCTGGTCATCAGCGCGCTGGAAAAGGCCATCCAGAGCAAGCAGGTGACCTACGACTTCGCCCGCCTGATGGACGGCGCCACCCAGGTGTCGTGCTCCGGCTTTGGCGAGGTGATGATCTCCAAGATGGATTGACGGGCGCCCGCGCTCCATGAAAAAACCGCGCCAGGGCGCGGTTTTTCTTTGACGGGCGTTGACGGGTCAGCTCTTGGGCAGCGCACAGCCATCGGGCCCGCAGTCCTCGCCTTGGGGCGCGGTCTGCTCGCCGGCGGTGATGGCCGCCACCTGCTGCACCCACTCGCCCAGCTGCGTTGCCCAGCCCTGTGCATCTCCCAGCCAGGGACCGATGTCGATGCGCTGGATGGCGCGCTGGCCCGGCTGCTCGGCCTCGGGGTGGTCGAACTCCAGCGCGAAGGTCGGGAAACCCTGGCCCTGTGCCAGGTTCAGCCATTCGCGCGCCTGGGTGATATGCGCCTGGGTGGCAGCGCCGGACAAGCGCTGGAAGGCCTGGGCAAAGGCCTCGCCGTCCAGTCCCAGGTCACGGGCCAGTTCCTGCAGCACGGCGGGGTCGCTGATGCGGCGGCCTTCCACGTAGTGGGCCTGCTGCTGGCGCGCCAGCATGTCCAGGCCCCGGCCCGCCAGTTCCTCGGCGGCCAGCAGGGCCGTGGTGGGCGGCTCCGAGTCCAGCACGGCGCCCAGGTCGTTGAGCAGGCCATCGAAGTAGGCAGGGCCGAACGGCTGGCCCGTCATCTCGGCAATGCGCTGGTCGTGCGGCATCACATGGCCGCGCCAGTCGGCCGTGATGGTGCGGGTGTGGGCGCCCGTGAGCATGCCGCCGCCATGCCATTGCAGCGTGACGCCGGGCACGCTGCGCGCGGCCTTGACCAGGGGCGCGGCGGCATAGCACCAGCCGCACAGCGGGTCAAAGATGTAGTGAAGGACAAAGGGCGGCTGCGCGGTCGTGGTCATGGCAGGAGCGGGCTGTGATGAAGGCGCCCACTGTAGCGGCTATTGGCTTGCCCGTGACGGGGCAGGGCCGCAGGCAGAATGGGCGACTGCCGCCGTGCAGCCACCGTGCTGCCATCGTCGATCCCGTCTGCATTGCCATGCGCCTCAAGTCCACGCCGCCTCCGTCCGATCCGTCCGACCCGTCCGCTTCCTCTGCACCGGCCGCCGAGCCCAGTGTCCAGTCCGTCGCCCGGCGCGGCATGCTGGGTTTTCTGCTGTTCTGGCTGCTGGTCATGGGCGTGCTGTACTGGGCCATGCAGATGTACCTGAAGCCGGCCGGCGTCAAGGTCCAGGCCGATGGCACGGTGGCCATTGCGCGTGACCGCGACGGGCATTTCCGCGTGGAAGGGGCCGTCAACGGGCAGCCCGTGCTGTTCCTGGTGGACACGGGCGCCAGCATGGTCGGCGTGACCGAGCCGCTGGCCGAACGCGCAGGCCTGGACGGCGGCGAGCCGGTTCGCTTTCGCACCGCCAATGGCGAGCGCGACGGCCGCATGGTGGTCGCCGAGCAGGTGCGCGTGGCCTCCCTGGTGGTCAGCGGCCTGCGCGTGGGCACGGGCTATACGGGCAGCACGGACAGGGATGCGCTGCTGGGCCAGAACTTCCTGCGCCAGTTCGATGTGGAAATACGCGGCGACCGCATGCTGATCCATCCGCGCGGCAGCGGGTCTTCGCCCAGGCAGTAAGTACGTAAGCAACTAAGTAACTAACTAGCTAAGCAAGGGAGAGGGACATGACAAACAACGGCTTTCGCACCGACAGGCGCAGGTGGCTGCAGACGGGCGCAGCCCTGGCGGCGCTGGGCTGCACGGCCTGCGCCAGCGTGGGGCAGGGCGGTGCCTTCTCCACCGGCACCGGCACTGGCACCGGCCTGGCCGAGGACCTGGGCGAACGCCTGGACCAGGGCGTGCAGAGCGGAGAACTGGCGAACCTGCACGCCGTCGTCGTGATGCGCCACGGCCGGCTGGCGCTGGAGCGCTATTTCGAGGGTGAGGACGAACGCTGGGGCGAGCCGCTGGGCAAGGTGGCCTTCAACGCCGACTCCCTGCACGATGTGCGCTCGGTCAGCAAGAGCATCGTCGGCCTGCTGTACGGCATGGCCTTGGCCGAGGGCAAGGTGCCCGCGCTGGACACGCCCCTTGTCCAGGCTTTTCCCGCCTACGGCGATCTGGCGGCCGATGGGCGCCGGCGCGCCATCCTCATCTCCCATGCCCTGGGCATGACCATGGGCCTGCAATGGGACGAGGACCTTCCGTATTCCGACCCGCGCAACAGCGAAATCGCCATGGAGCGCAGCAGCGACCGCTACCGCTACGTGCTGGAACAGCCCATCGTCGCCCCGCCCGGCGAACGCTGGTGCTACAGCGGCGGGGCGACGGCACTGCTGGGCCATCTGATCGCGCAGGGCAGCGGCATGCCGCTGCTGGACTATGCGCGGCACAAGCTGTTTGCTCCGCTGGGCATCGACAAGGCCGAGTGGACGCCTGGCACCAACGGCGAGGCGGCCGCCGCCTCCGGCCTGCGCCTGCGGGCGCGGGACCTGGCCCGCATTGGCCAGCTGGTGCTGCAGCAGGGTGAATGGCAGGGACGGGCGTTGGTGCCCCGGCATTGGATTGTGCAATCCATGCAGCCGCGCGTGGACGCCTGGCCCGGCCTGCGCTATGGCCACCACTGGTACGTGGGGCAGACCCGCGCCGGCCTGGCGTACTACATGGCCATCGGCCTGGGCGGCCAGCGGCTGGTGGTCGTGCCCCAGCATTCGCTGGTGTATGCCGTCTTCATGGGCAACTACGACAGCCCCCAGCAGGTGCAGCGCGTGGCGGCCGTGCAGGGCCTGGTCGCCGCTGCCTTGCGTTGACTGCCTGGCGTTGACTGCCTTGCCCTGACAGCCGTGCGCGGGCACGGCGGGCGTGCGAGAATCCCCGCTTCCAAGGTCGGCCGCATGCCCGGCTCGCGCAAGCAGGGCGCGAAGCGGGGCGGGCCGGTGCGTGTCGAGGCTCGATCCACTTTCCTGGTTCCGGTGCCGGCCCATGAGCCCCAGAGGCCATGGCGCCGGTTGTTTCTGCCTCCCGCATGATCGCCAGATCACCGTTTGCCCGTGTCCCACCGCCAGCCCATCCGCATCGCCGACCGCCACCAGTTCGACACCCTGATCGACGCCCGTTCGCCTGCCGAATTCGCGCAGGACCACATTCCCGGTGCCATCAACTGCCCCGTGCTCGACAACGAGGAGCGCGCCCGGATCGGCACCATCTACAAGCAGGTCAGCCCCTTCGAGGCCAAGCGCCTTGGTGCGGCCATGGTCTCGGCCAATCTGGCGCGCCATCTGCAGGAAACCTTCGCCGACAAACCGGCCAACTGGAAGCCGCTGGTCTACTGCTGGCGCGGTGGCCTGCGCAGTGGTTCCATGGTCACCTGGCTGCGCCTGGTCGGCTGGGATGCCCAGCAACTGGCCAACGGATACAAGTCCTATCGCGGCCATGTGATCGAGCTGATCGACCGCCTGGTGCCCCAGCTGCGCCTTCAGGTGCTGTGCGGCGCCACCGGCAGCGCCAAGACCCGCGTGCTGCATGCCCTGGCCGAGGCCGGCGAGCAGGTGCTGGACCTGGAGGGCTATGCCAGCCACAAGGGCTCCTTGCTGGGCAACCTGCCCGGCGTGGAGCAGCCCAGCCAGAAATACTTCGAGACGCTGCTGGCCCAGCAGCTGGAGAGTTTCGACACCGCACGCACCGTGTACGTGGAAGGCGAGAGCGCCAAGATCGGTCGCGTGTCCCTGCCGCTGGTGCTGGTCGAGCACATGCGCCAGTCGCCCGTGATTGCGCTCGATGCCACGCCCGAGGCGCGCCTGGCCTACCTGCTGCGCGACTACGCCTACCTGGGCGACGATCCGCAGATGCTGGCCGACAAGCTGGGCTGGCTCAAGGAACTGCAGGGCAAGGAGACCATCTCGCGCTGGCAGGCCTGGGCGCATGAGCGCAGCCTCTCGCCGCTGTTCTCCGAGCTCATGGCCCAGCACTACGACCCGCACTACGAGCGCTCGCAGGAGCGGCATTTCACGCAGTGGCGCACGCGCCGCAGGGTGCAGGCCGACGACCTCAGCGAGGCCGGCATCACCGCGCTGGCGCGCCAGATACTGGCGCTGGATGGGGCATCGGCCGCATGAAGCAGCCGCGTGAATCAGGCGTTTGAATCAGCCGTGTGAGTCGGCCAGCACCGGATACAGCGACAGCAGCAGCAGGGCCGCCATGCACCAGTTGAAGCGGCGCAGTGCCTGCGGCGAGCGCAGCGCGCGCCCCACGGCGCTGCCGAACAGCGTCCAGACGCTGACGCTGGGATAGTTCACGATGCCCAGCACCAGGGCGGCCAGCACCAGGTTGATGAAGAAATCCTCGCGCGGCGTGTAGGTGGCAATCACGCCGATGGCCATGATCCAGGCCTTGGGGTTGACCCACTGGAAGGCCGCCGCCTGCCAGAACCCGAAGGGCCGGGCACCCGCGTTGCCGCCGTCGATGCCGCCGCTGCCCGCGATCTTCCAGGCCAGCCAGACCAGGTAGGCCGCGCCCAGGTACTTGAGCGCGGTGTAGATCACCGGCAGGCGCTCGAAAACCGCGCCCAGCCCCGCGCCCACCAGCAGCACCATGACCACCACGCCCAGGGTGATGCCCAGCATGTGGGGCACCGTGCGGCGGTAGCCGAAGGTGGCGCCCGAGGCCGTCAACATCACATTGTTGGGGCCGGGCGTGACGGAGCTGACGAAGGAGAACATGGCCAGCGGCAGCAGGAACGAGGTGTGGGCGGTATCGAAGGGCATGGTGGCAACAGGCATGACAGGGGATCCGGCGCCCTGTCTGCGCATGCCGCAGGCCGCGGCGCCGTCAGGCCATGCTAATGGCAGTGTTCGGTACAGTAGCAGTACACTTTGCCAGAACAATTTGCCAACTGGCCTGCCCACATGACCCTGACACTTGATCTCGCAGCCACGCCGAAGCAAGCGCAGGCACAGCAGACACCGCAGACATCGAGTGCATCCTCCGCTACGGCTTTCCAGGCCGCTGCGCCCTGGCGTCCGCTGCGCTCCTCGGATCTCTCGCTGGTCGAGCAGCTCGTGGACCACTACGGCAGCCTCATCCGCCACCATGGCCTGCGCGCGGGCTCGCGGCTGCCCTCGGTGCGCGCGCTGGCCCAGCAGGCCGGCGTCAGCCGCGATACCGTGGTCCAGGCCTACGACCGGCTGGCCGCCCAGGGCCTGGTGCATTCGCGGCGCGGCTCGGGCGTCTTCGTCAGCGCCCGGCGTGCGGCCCAGGCGGCGCCCCGCGCCAGCCAGGGCCTGCCCACGCTGGAGCAGGGCGCAGCCTTCGATACCGCCTTTCTGTTGCGCAGCATGTTCCGCGAAGGCACGGAGCATTCGGGTGGCGCCGGCATGCTGCCGCCGGAATGGCTGGACCAGGAGATGCTGGCCTCGGCCCTGCGCGCCGTCGGCCGCAGCACGGGCACCAGCCTGCTGACCTATGGCGTGCCCCAGGGCTATCTGCCGCTGCGCCAGCAGATCGCCTCGGTGCTGCAGGCCCAGGACGTGCCCGCCCACCCCGAGGCCCACCTGATGACCGTGGCCGGCGTCACGCAGGGGCTGGACCTCATCGTGCGCAGCCTGGTGCGCCCTGGCGATACGGTGCTGGTGGAAGACCCCGGCTGGTTCCTCATCTTCGGCCGGCTCAACGCCCTGGGCGTGAACGTGGTCGGCGTGCCCCGCCTGCCCGGAGGCCCCGATGTGGAGGCGCTGGAGCGGCTGGCCCGCCAGCACCAGCCCCGGCTTTTCATCCTGAACACGGCCGTGCACAACCCCACGGGCCAGACCCTGTCGGCCGGCGTGGCCCATGAGGTGCTGCGCATTGCCGAGCGCCACGACTTCTACCTGGCCGAGGACGACACCTACTCCGACTTCCTGCCCGGCGTGCCCGTGCGCCTGGCCGCCATGGACCGGCTGCAGCGCGTGCTCCTGGTGGGTGGCTACTCCAAGACCCTGGCCGGCAGCCTGCGCGTGGGCTATGTCGCGGCGCACACCGACCTGATACGGCGGCTGACCGACCTCAAGCTGCTGGGCGGGCTGACCACGGCGCTGCCGGGCGAGCAGGTGGTGCACCGCGTGCTGGCCGATGGCCAGTACCGCAAGCATGTGGACCGCCTGCGCGAGCGCGTGGACCGCGCGCGCAACCGCTGCCTGCGCATGCTCGAAGCCCTGGACTGCCGCGCCCCGCACGAGCCGCAGGCCGGCATGTTCGCCTGGGTGGACTGCGGCGTGGACTCGGAGGTGCTGGCCCGCCATGCCGCGCCGCAGGGCCTGCTGCTGGCGCCGGGCCTGCTGTTTTCGCCCAGGCAGGCCGCGGGCAGCATGCTGCGCATTCCAGTGCCCATGGTGGAGCAGCCCCAGACCTGGAAGATCCTTGGCCACCTGCTGGCGCAGCACCGGGGCGGTGGTGGATGAGTGGACGGTGCAGCAACACTGCCTGACGGGAGGTTGACGCTGCCGGCGCCAGGGCGTGTAAGACAGGGCATCGGGCCTCGGCGCCCCGGTAGTGCGCTGCTATCGTTCCGGGATGACTATTGAGCTTGTCTTGCCAGGGGAGGCCGGCCGAAGAGCCGGGGTGAACGACAGCCAGCCCCGGCCGGGAGGTGGCGCTGCGCGCCGCCTGGCGCCCGTGCTGGCGCTGCTGCTGACGGCGGGCTGCGCCGACACGCCCGCGCCGCGCGGCAAGGTGGAGGGCGCCTCGTTCGAGCCCAGCGAAATCGTGCAGTCCGACAGCAACCGCATGGCCACGCTGGCCATGAAGGAGAACCTGGACAGCCTGATGCGCATCATGGACAAGCTCTACCTGCGCAACCCCGCCGAGTGGAAGAAAACCGCCGAAAGCCGCGAGGCCGCATCCGCCTACGTGCGCATCGCCATCACCGAGCGCCAGCCCTGGGCCGACCTGCGCGGCGCCCAGGATGTGGCCGCGCTCTCGCTGGCGCTGCAGCCCGACTTCAAGGGCGACCGCGTGGCCGCCTTCGTCCATGCGCTGGCCGACACCATCATCACGGCCCACGGCGGGCGCACCAGCTTCACCCTGGTCCATGGGCTGGACCCGCAGCTGATCTACAACGCCGCGCGCAACGTGGAAGTGGCCAACTGGATACTCAACTCACGGCGCAATGCCGCAGGCGGGCCGCTGCTGCTGTCCAACCACCTGGGCGACGACGCGCGCAACCTGAGCTTCGAGCGCGAGATGGGCAAGATCATCGGCCGGCTGGACCTGATCGCCAACTACACCACCGAGCGCTACAGGCGCTCCTTCATCGGCTACGGGCAGGGACTGGTGGCGGGACCCTTCATGCAGTTCCTGCCTGTGCGCTGAGGCGGCAGGCGTCAGGACTCGTCACACAGAACGATGGTAACCAGAGCGGAGGTGTCTTCGATGGCGCGTACCGCATGCGCCATGTTGGCCGGCAGGTGCATCAGCTGGCCGGCCTGCAGGGACTGGCGGCTTTCGCCGAGCATCACCTCCAGCTCGCCTTCCAGGCAATGCAGGCTGACGCTGCCAGGCACCTTGTGCGGCGGCAGCGACTGGCTGGCGCGCAGCACCACGCGGATGACCTCCATGTCCTGGGACTTGAACAGGGCACAGGTCCGGGCGCCCGCCAGCCGCGCACCAAACGGCAGGACATCGATGGCTTGAGCGGTCAGTGCAAAGGGGGTGGCCATGGCGGACCTCCAGGCGTTGGCGGGCAATACTGCCATTGTCCTCCGAAGCACCGCAATCCATCAACCGCAGCTGTGTGACAGCAGGGGCTTGTGCAGGGTCTCAGCCCGGCACGCTGGCCTCCACCAGCAGGGTCAGCAACTGCAGCGACTCCTGCCAGCCCAGGTGACAGGCCTCGGCGGGAATGACGGCGGGCACGCCTTCCTGGGTCACATCCATTTCAGTGCCGCAGAACACCTCGCGCAGCGTGATGGTGGTGATCATCTCGCCAGGCAGTTGCGGGTCGTCGAAGCGGTCGGTATGGCGTACCAGCCGGCCAGGCTCCAGGTCCAGGAACTCCCCGCCGAAGCCGCTGCGCCCGCCCGTGGACAGATTGACGAAGGCCATGCGGTAGCGCCCGCCGACCCGGGCGTCGAACTCGGGCACCTCGCAGATGTAGCCGTGGGGCGGCAGCCATTTGGCCAGGGCAGCGGCCGTGGTGAAGGCCTGGTACACGCGCTGCGGCGGCGCCTTGAGGACGCGGTGCAGCCGGATGGTGTGGACGGTGTGTGGCATGCGGAACTCCTTGGCGTGGTGTCGTGCAGGGCTGCCAGCCTCGCACCGATGCAGTCCTTGCGCAAGAGGCGGCACATGGAGCCTGATGCAGGATTCAATGATTCATAAATCGAATCCTTGCTTGGTTTTAAAGAATTGGACTTGAATCATTGACGCCCGCACCATGGCGGCGAGCGCTGGATACACAGCGCCGCTTTCCATAGGAAACAGGAGACAAGCAAATGAAGCATTCCCCGTTGCGCAGGGCCCTGGCCCTTGGCGCTCTCAGTGCCATGGCCGTCGTTGCAGCGCCCGCTGCGCAGGCCCAGGGCAGCTATCCCTCCAACCCCATCACCCTGGTCGTGCCGTTCGCGGCCGGCAGTGGAACCGATGCCGTGGCGCGCGTGGTGGCTACCCGGCTGGGCGAGCGGCTCAAGCAGCCCGTGATCGTGGACAACAAGGCCGGCGCCAATGCCCAGATTGCCGCCAACCATGTGGCCAAGGCCAAGCCGGACGGCTACACCCTGTTCATGACCACCAACACCTCGCACTCGGCCAACCCCTGGCTGGTCAAGGGCCTGAAGTACGACCCCGTCAAGGACTTCACGCCCGTGGCGCGCGTGGGCGAGCTGCCGTTTGCGCTGCTGGTCCACCCCTCCGTTCCTGCCAAGACCGTGCAGGAACTGATCGACTACGCCAAGGCCAATCCCGACCGCCTGTCCTACGGCACGCCCAATAGCACCTCGCTGGTGGCTTCGGAAACCTTCAAGTACGTCACGCACGCCCAGATCACCTCGGTGCCCTACAAGTCCAGCCCGCAGGCGCTGACCGACCTCATGGGCAACCAGATCCAGGTCTACGTGGCCGACCTGGGCTCGGCCTGGGGCACGATCAAGACCGACCGCGTTCGCACCCTGGCCGTGACGGCGGCCAAGGGTTCCACCCTGCTGCCCAATGTGCCGGCCATCGGCAAGACGCTGCCGGGCTTCGACATTACGTCGTGGAACGGCATCTTCGGCCCGGCCGGGATGCCGGCCGAGATCACCGAGCGGCTGAACACCGAGCTGCAGGCCATCCTCAAGGACAAGGCCGTGCAGGAGCAATTGGCCCAGGTCGGCTTCGAGGTCTGGCCCACGGCCACGCCTGCCGAGTTCGCCACCTATGTGAAGGACCAGATGGCCCGCTGGGGGCAACTGGTCAAGCAGGCGGGCATCGAGGCGCAGTGAAGGAGAGCCGCATGGAACAAGCGCAGCAAGGGCGGCAAGGCCCTCTTGCAGGGGTGAAGGTGCTGGACATGACCTCGGTGGTCATGGGCCCCTTTGCCACCCAGATCCTTGCGGGCCTGGGGGCCGAGGTGATCAAGGTCGAATCGCCCGAGGGCGACAACATGCGTCACGTCGGCCCCATGCGCAACCCCGCCATGGGCCACATCTTCCTGCAGGCCAACCAGGGCAAGCGCTCCGTGGTGCTGGACCTCAAGCAGGGCGCCGCGCGCGAGGCCCTGCTGCGCCTGGCCGAAGGCTGCGACGTGCTGGTCAGCAACGTGCGGCCCCAGGCCATGGCCCGCCTGGGCCTGGCCTACGAGGACGTGGCGGCGCGCAACCCGCGCATCATCCACGTGAGCTGCTGCGGCTTCGACCAGCGCGGCCCCTACGCGGCCCGGCCCGCCTATGACGACCTCATCCAGGGCGCCACCGGCGTGCCCTGGCTGGCGCAGCAATACGGCGGCGGCGAGCCGGCCTATGCCCCCATGACCCTGGGCGACCGCGTCACCGGTCTGCACGCGGTCTACGCCGTCACTGCCGCCCTCTATGCGCGCGAGAAGACCGGCAAGGGCCAGGCCGTGGTCGTGCCCATGTTCGAGGCCATGAGCCAGTTCATCCTGGGCGACCACATGGCGGGCCTGTCGTTCGAGCCGCAGCTGGGCGGCCCCGGCTATGCGCGCCTGCTCACGGCCCACCGCAGGCCCTATCGCACCAGCGACGGCCACCTGTGCGTTCTCATCTACAACGACAAGCACTGGCACAGCTTCTTCAACGCCATAGGCCAGCCCGAGCGCATGGCCGAGCCCATCTTCGCCACCCACAGCCAGCGCGCGCTGCACATCGATGCCGTCTATGCCGAAGTCTCGCGGCTGATGGCAGGGCGCACCACCGCCGAATGGCGCACGCTACTGGACGCGGCCGACGTGCCCAACATGCCCATGGCCTCGCCCGAGGACCTGATCGCCGACCCCCAGCACCAGGCCACCGGCTTCGTGCACGAGATAGACCACCCCAGCGAAGGCCGGCTGCGCACCACGGCCAGCCCCACGCGCTGGAGCGCCACGCCGCCCGCAGAACGCGCCGCCCCCGCGCCGCGCCTGGGCGAACACACCCTGCAGGTGCTGCGCGACGCGGGCCTGACCGAGGCCGAACTGGCCGCCCTGCAGGCCAGCCGCGCCTGCAGCCAGGCTGCCGCGCTGCAAGACGCCCCACCACAAACACAAGCACAAACACAAACACAAACACAAACACAAACACAAACAGAAGGAAACCGCCCATGCCCCGCTACCTGATCCGTGAACAAGACGTGCCCGGCTACAGCCCCGCCAACCACCACGGCACCGTCAACCGGCGCCTGGTCAGTGCCGCCAACGTGGGCGCGCGCCACATGGAGCTGGTGCTGGGCACGCTGGAGCAGGGCGGCGGCGCGCTGCCCCATGCCCACCCCGGCATGGAGCAGGCCTGCTACCTGCTGGCCGGAACGGCCGAAGTGGAAATCGACACCCCGGACGGCAAGGAACGCTTTGCCATGCAGCCCGGCGACACCTGCTTCTTCCCCGAGGACTGCATGCACATCTTCCGCGTGACCAGCGCCGAGCCCGTGCGCCTGCTGGTCTTCTACAGCCCGCCGTACGGCGAGAACCCGGAGCGCGTGCGCCGGCCGGCAGCCTGAGCGCCGTCACCCCACAGACACAACAAGCGAACAGCTACAAGCAACGGAGAACACACCATGGACTTTCTGTGGAACGAAGAACAGGAACAGATACGCGACGCCGTCGAGCGCGCCTGCGCACCCTTCGATGCCGACTACTGGCTGCGCAAGGACCATGAAGGCGGCTTCCCGCACGACTTCCACAAGGCCCTGGCCGACGCGGGCTGGCTGGGCATTGCCATGCCTGAAGAGTTTGGCGGCGCAGGCCTGGGCATCAGCGAAGCGGCGCTCATGATGCACACCATCTCGGCCACGGGCGCGGGCCTGTCGGGCGCCTCGGCCGTGCACATGAACATCTTCGGCCTGCACCCCGTCGTCGTCTTCGGCACGGACGAGCAAAAGCGCCGCTGGCTGCCCCCGCTGATCGCGGGCACGGACAAGGCCTGCTTCGGCGTCACCGAGCCCAATGCGGGCCTCAACACCCTCAAGCTGCAGACTCGCGCCGTGCGCGATGGCGACGTCTACGTGGTCCATGGCCAGAAAGTCTTCATCTCCACCGCCCAGGTCGCCAACAAGATCCTGCTGCTGGTACGCACCAAGCCCGTGGAAGAGTGCAAGGGCACGGAAGGCCTGAGCCTGTTCTACACCGACCTGGACCGCGAACGCATCGAAGTGCGCGAGATCGACAAGCTGGGCCGCAAATGCGTGGACACCAACCAGCTGTTCATCGACGGCCTGCGCATCCCCGCCGAGGACCGCATCGGCGAAGAGGGCAAGGGCTTCTCGTACATCCTGCACGGCCTCAACCCCGAGCGCATTCTCATCGCCGCCGAGGCCGTGGGCCTGGGCCGCGCCGCCCTGGCGCGCGCCACCCAGTACGCCAAGGAGCGCGTGGTCTTCGACCGTCCCATCGGCCAGAACCAGGGCATACAGCACCCGCTGGCCCAGGCCTGGATGGGTCTTGAGGCGGCCCACCTCATGGTGCAAAAGGCCGCCTTCCTCTACGACAGGGGCCTGCCCTGCGGCGCCGAGGCCAACGCCGCCAAATACCTGGCGGCGGAAGCCTGCGCCAAGGCCTGCGAAACCGCCATCTTCACGCACGGCGGCATGGGCTACGCCAAGGAATACCACGTGGAGCGCTACATGCGCGAATCCTGGATCCCACGCCTGGCGCCCGTCAGCCCCCAATTGATCATGTGCTTCATCGCCGAAAAGGTATTGGGCTTGCCTAAATCGTATTGACCCCCTGAGTCGCTTCGCGCCTTCCCCCTTCTCGCTGCGCGCAGGGGGACGACACCCTCGGTGCGGGGCGGCCCTTCCTCGGTGTCTCAAAGTTGAGGTGCGCGGGTTTTGTGGCTGCGAACCATCTGAAGTCCCATGATTTATCAATCTGTATTTCAGAGGTAGCCATGGTGCAAGATGCCATCTCGCTTGCTCCCCATCCGCCGCCTCTCATGAAGACCCACCTGCTGCGCTATTTCGTCGCCCTGGCCGAGGAACGCCACTTCGGCCGCGCGGCCCAGCGGCTGTGCATCACCCAACCGCCGCTGAGCATGGCGCTCAAGACCCTGGAGCAGGACCTGGGCGCCAGCCTCATGGACCGCGACGCCAAGAACGTGCGCCTCACCCCCGCAGGCGAGGCCTTCCTGGTCGAGGCACGCAAGGTGCTCGCCCAGCTGCAGCATGCGGCCGACGTGGTGCGTGGCGTGGCCGAAGGCATGCAGGGCCGGCTGGACGTGGGCATCACCGGCTCCATGGTCTACCGCCAGGTGCCCGACTTCTGCCGCGCCTTCCGCGCTGAACGCCCCCTGGTCGAAGTCTGCCTGCATGAAATGTCCACGCGCGAGCAACTGCAGGCCATTGCCAGCGGCCAGATCGACTGCGGCTTTCTCAACATAGCCACCCCGCCAGACGGCCTGCAGACCCTGTCGATCGGCGAGGAACCCTTTGTCTGCTGCCTGCCCGCCACGCATGTGCTGGCGCAGCAGCCCGACATCGACCTGCGCGAACTGGCCCGCGACACCTTCGTCATGTTCGCCCGCGAAGTGGCCCCGGCCAACTACGACAACGTCATCGCCTGCCTGCAGCAGGCCGGCATCCACCCCCACACACGCCACGCCGCGCGCCAGTGGCTCACCGTCATGGCCCTGGTCTCGGCAGAGCAGGGCGTGGCCCTGGTGCCCAGCTGCATGCAGCGCGTGGGCATGAACGGCGTGGTGTTCGTGCCGCTGCGCGGGCCGCAGCAGGCCATGACGCCCGCCGTTATGGCCTGGCGGGCGGACCAGCCTGCGGCGGTGCTGCAGGCGTTTATTGAGAGGGTGAGGGTGATGGCAAAGGGAAGCCGCAGGGTTTCAGCGCAGGGATAGGCGCCCGGAATCTACAGGCCCCCATTGCGCCAGCTCCAGCGCCAGCCGCGCAACTCAGTCCAATGGCACAGCGTCTGTACTGCCCAGAATCTCCGCCACCTTGAGCGCCAGCGCCTCCAATGTGAACGGCTTGGTCAGAAGCTGCGTCCCGGGGTGCAGGTTTTCCTGGCTGAGGGGCGATGCCTCGGTGAACCCGGTGATGAAGAGCACCGGCAGGTCGGACCGGGCCAGGCGAGCCTCGTCGGCCAACTGCTTGCCGTTCATTCCGCCGCGAAGCCTCATGTCCGTGATCAGCATGTCCACCCGGGTTCCGGCACGCAGCACCTGCAGCGCGGCGGCTGCATCGGCCACGGCAAGCACCGTGTAGCCCAGGTCGACAAGTGCCTCGTCGATGAGATGGCGGATCGGGGCTTCGTCATCCACGACCAGCAAGGTCCTTTGGGCAGGAACGACCACCTGCCGTGCCGCATCGACCGCGCGTTCTGCAACGGGTGCGGCGTCGCACCGGGGCAGATACAGGCAGACGGTGGTGCCCTGGCCCGGCTGGGAGAAGATCCTGACCGCTCCTCCCGATTGCCGTGCGAAGCCGTAGATCATCGACAGCCCCAACCCTGTTCCATGGCCCACCGGCTTGGTGGTGTAGAACGGCTCGAAGGCGCGCGCAATGGTCTGCTCCGACATGCCGGTGCCCGTATCGGTGACGCACAGCGACACATAGCCGCCCGGCGGAAGATCCCACTCCCGGGCTGCCGCCTCTTCAAGCTCGATATTGGCTGTCCTGATGGTCAGCCGGCCGCCTTCGGGCATGGCATCGCGGGCGTTGATGCACAGGTTCAGGATGGCGTTCTCCAGCTGCGTTCCATCGATTTGCGCGTGCCAGAGATGGGCTGCCGGCACGATGTCGATGTCCACGCTGGCGCCCACGGTCCTGCGCAGCAGGTCCTCCCAATCGGCCAGGAGCGCGGCCATATCGGTGGGCTGGGAGTCCAGGATCTGCCGGCGCGAGAACGCAAGCAGCCGCTGCGTGAGCGTGGCGGCGCGCCGCACCGCCCCCTGCGCTCCATGGATGAAGCGCGTGAGGTTGTCCACCTGGCCGCGCGCCAGCATCCGCTGCAGCAGCTCCAGATTGCCCATGACGGCCGCCAGCAGGTTGTTGAAGTCGTGCGCAAGGCCACCCGTCAACTGGCCCACCGCCTCCATCTTCTGCGACTGGCGCAGTTGCTCCTGCACCTTGGCCAGCGCTTCGGCCTTGGCCATTTCGGAGGTGATGTCGCGGCCCACCGCATTGATGCGGCCTGCCGCCGAACGGGTGGACCAGGAGATCCAGCGGTAGCTCCCGTCCCGATGGCGGTACCGGTTGTCGAACCGGGCATGCGCCATGCCTGTGGCCAGCTCCTGCGTGTCCTGGATGGTGCGCGCCAGATCCTCCGGATGGATGAGATGAAAAAGCGTGGTGCCCAGCAGCTCGTCTTCACGCCAGCCCAATACCTCGGTCCAGGCCGGGTTGACCGCAGTGATGATGCCCTCGAACGTGCAGCGCATCATGATGTCGGAAGACAACTGCCACAGCGCGCTGCGGTCGGCCGTGCGCTCTGCCACCTGTTCCTCCAGCGTGGCATTCAAGCGCTCCAGCGCGGCCTGGGCCTGCTTGCGCTCGGTGATGTCGGAGGCCGCTCCCAGCCAGCCGGTGATGGCGCCTGCGGCATCGAACAGCGGCACGGCGCGCGAGAACGCCCAGCCCACGCTGCCATCGACCCGGTTCACCCGGTGCTCGATCACATAGTCGGTCTTCGTGCGGATGGCCCGCGCGATCTCCGCGCGCACCAGGTCGCGGTCCTCCGGGGGGATGTAGTCTTCCAGCCAGTTCGTGTTGGACGCCTGCGTGTCGGGGATGAACCCGCCGCCTGCCAGCTGGTGCAGCTCGCTCCAGTCCGCACTGATGGAGTAGCGCACCTCCGAGGAGGAGCGCACCAGCGCATCCAGCCGCTCCTCGCTCTGGCGCAACATGTCCAGCGCCCGCCGTTCCGCATCGATGTCCAAAATGGCGATGGCCGTGGCCACGACTTCCTTGTCCGCATTGCGCAGCGGCACCCCGAAAACGCGCGTCCATACCTCAAGTCCCTGGGGCGTGTCATAGACGCAGTCAACACCCGGCACCACCAGCTCACCGCGGAACGCGCGGGCGGCCACAAACTGGTCGCGGGGAACGGGCTTGCCGTCCTTGTCCCAACTGCGCCAGCGCCCGCGGTCTTCCTCGGCCGACAGCAGCGAAGGGATGGGGGTGTCCGGCAGGAAATGGCGGTAGGCCGGGTTGGACATCAGCACCTTGCCACCCTTGCCCACCAGGCACAGGCCTATCGGCAGATGCTCGATGAAATCCGAGAACAGCGTCTTCTGGTCCGCGACCTGCGCATCGAAAGGGTCCTGATCGCTGGCGCCCGCGCCCTGTACGGCGCTGGCATGGCCCGCCGTGGCAATCGCCAGCTGCGCCCGCAGCCTGGCGTTTTCCTCGCGAAGCAGGGCAATCTCTTCGGACTCTTGGATCATGGGGGGGGTGGAGCGGGGCGTTGGGTGGAGGAGAGGGGGCAGCTCGCCGCTGGCGGGGACGGCGATGCTGCTGGGGATCATAGCTGTGACTGCTGGTGCGACCGATGTTGAGGCGCAGTCCTCGGTGCGGCAATTCTTGTGGGACTTCGCCCTCCCAGGGACTATGGGGTTGAACTGGCTGTGCAATGGGCTGAATTTGGGTCCCCAATGACCGATGAATCGGTCGACGAACGCTCGAAATGTTCCATTGAAAATATGGAAGTCGAGAACCTTATCGGGAAAATGGCAAAAGAATGCATATTTCCGCCAATTTCTCGAATATGAATCAAACAAATCGGCAATGAATGATCTGCTCCGTCGTGCGGGCCATGGCTGAAGGGTGGCGGCGATGGGGCTTCCCTGCGGGAAACGTGCCGCAGGCACCGCCGCTGCTGTGACTTTCATGTCACACAGCACAGCTGTCACGAAGAATACTTATGTGTTGCCTAGAGTTCCCGCAGCGGTGGCAGGAGGCTACCGTCATTCTCATTAATAAGTTCGGTTCGTATCTCGCCAATGAAAAATCAAAAAACGTGCTCGCGTATTCTGGGACTCGCGATGGGCACATTCTTCGCCTCTCCTTCCAGCTTGGCCCTGGCACAATCTGCCGTCACCATTTTTGGTGTGGTGGACGTCGGTGTCACCGTTGCCAAGTCCGGCAGCAACAGGCTCAATGCACTGAACTCCAGCCAAGGCAAGACCAGCTTGCTTGGCTTGCGCGGCACGGAGGACCTCGGCGGCGGCAACCGAGCTCAGCTCTGGCTTGAAGGCGGCCTCAACCCCGATGTCGGCTCTGGCGGCAGCAGCGGCTCCCTTGGCTTCGAGCGCCGCTCCACGATCGGGCTGAGCAACAATTCCTGGGGTGAAATCCGGCTGGGTCGCGACTACACCCCCAGCTACAACATCTTCACCGCTTTCGCGGGCCCCGACACCACCACCGGTGTGCAGGCCAATCTGTTCCAGACGATCCGCCAGACTGCCTACAACGCCGCCAGCCAAAGCGGCGTGGTCGACCGCACGCGCATCAGCAACGCCGTGGGCTACTTCCTGCCGAGCGACCTGGGCGGTATCTATGGCCAGTTCTCGGTTTCCTTTGGTGACGAGAACGCCTCCGGCTCTGGCGCAAGCAAGGCCCGCAGGTACATAGGCGGCAACCTGGGCTATCGCTCTGGCCCGCTGAACGTGGGTATCGGCTACGGCAGGATCGACGGCACCGCAGCCGTGGCTTCACCCAGCGCCATCGCCGCAACCAGCGATCTGGAAGATCTGGTGCTGGGCGCCTCGTACAACTTCGGCAGTTTCCTGCTCAATGGCGGATACAACAGCCTGAAGTGGGAGCCCGTCAACGGCGCAACCTCCGGGAAGGTGGACGGCTTCTACCTGGGCGCGACCATCCCCATGGGGCCAGGCAGCTTGCGCGTCAAGTACGCCAGCGCCAAGTTCAGCGGCAACGCCTCTGCCCTCACGCGCAGCGGCGGCAAGGCCGACAAGTATTCGATCGGATATGTCTACGACTTCTCCAAGCGCACCTCTCTGTACGCAGGTCTGGCGCGTGTGAACAACAAGAACGGCGCCAGCGTCGGCCTGATTGGCGGCCCTGCGGGTGTGGCCAACGCCGGCTCGACCGGTGTGGATCTGGGCATCAGCCACTCGTTCTGAGCGGCGCAGCGCCTTTTCCAGAAACGAAGCCTTCAAGCTTGGGCAGGCCCTTGCCACGCAGGGCCTGCCGATCTGCCTATCTACCTATCAGGCTTGCCTCTTCTTCTCAAGACCTACTCGCCATGCGACCCCCCAATTCTTCTCCCTGCCTGGTGGCAGTGATCGCCGCCGCGGCTGCCTTGCTGAGCGCCTGCGCCGACACCCGCCCGCTCCAGGTCGCTGGCTCCGAGACGGTGACGCAGACCACCGGCGTCGGCAGCATCCGCGCCACCGTCACGCGCCAGGAAGTCCAGTTCGACGACAGGTTCTATTTCCCCTACGAAGGCCAACACCCCGCCACCAAGGCCGATTTTCCCAAGGGCTTTCTGCCAGCCTACGGTTCGGGCCTGGCCTTGAAGGGCAGGCGTGCCGACGGCACGCTGGAGTTCTACGCCATCACCGATCGCGGCCCGAACGCGACCACCGGCCCGGTCACGCAGATCACCGACGGCTCCAATCCCGCGGGCTTTGCCAGTTCCACGGTGTTTCCCTCGCCCAACTTCACTCCGTCTATCGGCGTGATCGCCCTCGGAAAGGACGGAGCCAGGCTCGTCTCCACCCTGCCGCTCAGATTCAGCGCCACACAGAACGCCAACGGCCGCGTGCAGCCGCGGGGCATCACAGGCAACACGGGCGAGCAAGTCCTGGACGACACCTTCACCTATCCCGGCAAGGCCAAGGGCTACAGCGAATTCGGCCTGGACACAGAATCCGTGGTGGTGGATGCCGCACGCAATGCGCTGTGGGTGTCCGACGAATACGGACCCTTCATCGTGAAGATCGACCCGGCGACCGGCATCATCCAGAAGAAATACGGGCCCGGCACCGGCGCGGCCGATCTGCCGGCCATTCTCGCCAAGCGCCGCGCCAACCGTGGCATGGAGGGGCTGAGCATCGATGTGGCCAGCGGCAAGCTGCACGGTTTCCTGCAAAGCCCCCTGGCCGACGGCAAGGCCGACTACACCACCGCTGCCGTTGCCGACGCCACTGGCAAATCGGAGAACGTGCGCGACTACGCTCGCTTTGTGCGTTGGGTGGAGTTTGACCCGACCACCGAGAAAACCCGCCTGTTTGCCTTGCCCGTGGACAGCCGCTGGTACAACCAAGGCAAGACCGGCAATGCCAAGCTGGGTGATGTGGTCTCGCTGGGCAAGGGAAAATTCATCGCCATCGAGCAAGGCACGGGCAAGGACAAGAAAGTCTTCAACGACCTGGTTCTGATCGAGTTTCCGGCCAACGCCACCGACATCACTGCGCTGGGCTCCGACCTGGAAAAGAGCAGCCTGACTGGCAAGCCGGTCAATGGCTCGGACTATTCCAAGGTCGTGACGCTCAAGAAGACCCGGCTCTTCAACCTGAACGCCACCGGCTGGGTGGCCGAGAAGGCCGAAGGCCTGGCACTGGTCGATGACTACACGCTGGCGCTGACCAACGACACCGACTTCGGTGTTTCGCTGGCCGTGCTGGACGCCAGCGGCAAGGAAATCGAAGGCTCGAACGTCACCAAATGCATGGTGGACGCCGAAGGCAAGATCGTGAAGGACGGCCAATGCGCCAAGGGCGCGGCGAGCCTTCGCTTCACCACCAATGACGTCAACGACCGCACGCAGCGACTGTGGACCTTTAAGTTCAGCAAGAAACTGAGCGAATACGGCGCTCCCTGAACGACTGCGACTGCTTGGCATAGGCAAGACAACGGGGCCAAGGCGATCCAGGGCGGTTCGTCCAGCGCGAAGGCGCTGCGACGGGCCGCAACGCTGATGTCGCCTCCTCTGGCATCTGCACGGAGCAGCGCCGCCGTTGCGGCGAAAGTGCGGGGTTGCCGCAATGGCTGGACCTTTCGACCTCCAGCAGTCTTACGGCATTGCCCAAAGCGGTAGTCGTCGAGTGCGTAGATGGCAGGCATACGTCCGAGCCGATCACTTCCACAATCAAATGCCCATCTGCTTGGCCATTTCAGAAGCGCCTTCAAATTCCATGCTGGTTTCCGCGTGAGTCGAGGAAATTCAACAGAGAGCCGTTCAGAATTCAATTCCGGATTTTCGATGGCTTGGGATTGGCCAGTCATCGAATTCCTGAAGAGATAGTGCGTGCGGTATCCTCAGCCGCTCTGTAGAGGAGAAGAAAGTGGCGGTACTGATTCCTGCGATGGGGGCGTGCGTTGGGCGCATGACGCCTGGCGAGCGACGGCTGGCCGAGCGGTTGGAGCAAAAGCTCGAAGACGATTACATGCTTTGGTATGACGTGCCCATCGGCCCCAAGCAGACGCATCCTGACTTTGTCGTCATTCATCCACGCAGGGGCGTTATGATTCTTGAGACCAAGGATTGGCGGCTCGAGACGGTTCAAGAGGCGACCAAACAGGCCTGGACGCTCATCGTGGATGGAAGGCCCAAAGTCGTCATCAATCCGGCAGCCCAGGCGCGACACTGCGCCATTCAAGTGGTCAATGCACTGGAGCGGGATCAGCAACTCATTCACGGCGAAGGCCCTCATCAGGGAAAGCTGGCATTTCCCTGGGGCAGCGGCGTGGTGTTCACCAACATCACGCGCAAGCAGTTTGAAGAATCTGCACTGGACCAGACGATTGATGCGCATCTGGTCATCTGCAAGGACGAGATGCTGGAATCCGTTGATGCGGAGGCTTTTCAGCAGCGCCTGTGGAACATGTTCCCCCACGCTTTCGGCAAAGCCATGTCGGTGCCGCAGCTCGAGCGCACGCGGTGGATCATGTTCCCGCAGGTGCGTGTTCCGGTGCAAGGCAGCCTTCTGCCGGAAGACGCGGACGAGCTGCCGGACATCATGCGCGTCATGGACTTGCAGCAGGAGCAACTCGCGCGCAGCCTGGGCGATGGGCATCGCGTGATCCACGGAGTTGCCGGCTCAGGCAAGACCATGATTCTTGGCTATCGTGCGGAACACCTGGCCAAGACTGCTTCGACCAAGCCCATCCTCGTGCTCTGCTACAACGAGCCCTTGGCCGTGAAGCTCAATGCCTGGTTTGCGGCCAAGGGCCTGGCCGATCGGGTGCACGCCCGCAACTTCCACAAGTGGTGTCGCCAGCAGTTGGTGGCCTATGGTCAGACGCTACCTGCTCAGGGCCCTGGCATGTTTGATCAGATGGTGGATTTTGTGATTCGCGGCGTGGACCGGCAACAGATTCCGTCCGGGCAGTACCAGGCCGTGATGGTCGACGAGGGGCACGACTTTCAGCCTGAATGGCTCAAGCTCGTCACCCAGATGGTCGACCCTGAGACCAACAGCCTGTTGATCCTGTACGACAGCGCCCAGAACATCTATGGCAAGAGCAAGGCGCGTGGCTTCAGCTTCAAGAGCGTGGGAATCCAGGCCTCTGGGCGCACGACCATTCTCAAGATCAACTACCGCAACACCAGGCAGATTCTGCAAATCGCCAACCGCGTCGCCGCCGAGTTCCTGCAACCCAATGCCCAGGATGAGGACGGTGTGCCGCTGGTGCAACCCATCAGCTGCGGCCGCGAAGGGCAGGAGCCGCTGATCGTGCGCCTGCCGAGCTTGCGGGACGAGCCCGCCAAGATCGCCGAGCTGCTGGCTGCGGCGCATCAGGAAGGCCACGCCTGGGGTGACATGGCCATCCTGTGCCGCGATCACGACTCCATGAACCAGTGCGCCATGGCACTTGGCCGCCAAAAACTGCCGCATCGCGTGCGTCATCGGTCAGGTGACTTCGATCCACTGGCCGACACCATCAAAGTGATGACAATGCACGCCAGCAAGGGATTGGAGTTCCCGGTCGTGGCCGTTGCAGGAGTGGGGCAGATGCCGCGCGAAGGCGAAGATGCGGCGGACGAGGCCAAACTGTTCTATGTGGCTGCGACGCGGGCGACACAAAAACTGGTATTGACTGTGGCGGGTGAAGGGGCGTTTGCGAAGGCGCTGGTGAATGCTGGGTGAGGGCGAGGTGAATACGGGTTGAGGGCAGGGCGAGGAGGGGCACAAGTCCGTGGTGCGGTGGTCAGGGCTCCAGGCGTGGTACCAGTGGCGTTGCACCCGCAGCGCATTCTTGAGGATGGCGCTGCGATCCGAAAAGGATGTTGTGCCTATCACCCTTCCCACTCGGATGTGCACGCCATCTTGCCACTCGGCGCATTGCGCAGGCGGTTCAGGAAATCCAGCTGGCTTTTGGCCGTTTGATTCCCTTTTGCCACGGCTTGCCGCAGCCAGTGCACTGCTTCGCAGCGATCCGCTTTCACCGCGGTGCCATACAGGGTTGGACCTGCCAGAAGAATCCATGCCAGTGTTTCCTGGGCTTGTGGCTCGCCATCCCGGGCCGCCTGGCGCAGCAACGCGAGCATGGAAGCGTAGTCACCCGCAGTCTGGGCCTCCAGGGCCAGTTGAAACCGCTGCTCGGAAGTGGTGGCCATGTCCAACGGCAGCGGTGCCGCCTGCGCCAGCGCGCCGGACAGGGCCGCTGCGATGAACAAGCCATGCCGTGCATGCCGGGCCAGCGTGGCAATTGGGGTGGCAATTGGGGTGGCAATTGGTGTGGCAATTGGGCGGAATTCGAATCGCATTTTTGTCTCCACTTGAATTGAGTGGCCCCATCGTCTTCGCAATCCCGATCCCTGAAAATTCGGAATTGTCAAAGGCGCCCTCAGGGCCACCCAGAGGCTGACTCGAATCGGCCGTGCAGGCCCGGCGCGCACGGCTTCAGCCCATGAACCCCAGATCGATGGGATACGCCGAGCCGCCGAAGTTGCCGATGTGCGGCAGCACCCCCGCCAGCTCGGTATTCGCCACGCCGAACCAGCGCGCCAGGGTGGCGGCGTACTGGTCCACGGCAGTGCTGGGCAACAGGCGCCCCTGGCCGACATGCCACTGGTCCTCGCTGCCGCTGCCGTTTCCCACGCTGATGGGCGGCGGCGCGCCATAGAAGGACGCGCCACGCACCGCGCCGCCCACCACGAAGTGGTGGCCGCCCCAGCCATGGTCCGAGCCGTCGCCGTTGGACGTCAGCGTGCGGCCGAAGTCCGACGCGGTGAAGGCCGTGACCTTGTCGGCCACGCCGAGTTCGGCCGTGGCGTTGTAGAAGGCCGTCATGGCGCTGCTCACCTTGTCGAGCAGCTGCGGCTGGTTGGCGATCAGGTTGTCGTGCAGGTCGAACCCGCCCAGCGAGACGAAGAACACCTGCCGGCGCGTGCCCAGCGCGTTGCGTCCGGCGATGAGCCGGGCCACCACCTTGAGCTGGTCGGCCAGCGGGTTGTTGGCAGGGAAGGCGGTGGACAGGCTGGCGCTGGAGAGGGCTGAAGAGATCTGCCCCTCGGCACTGATGGAGCGCTGCGTGACGCGGGCGTACTCGGCCTCCATCGCGTGGCTGCCGGCCGTCTGCACCAGCTCGCTCAACAGGCCGCGCACGGCGGTCGATCCATAGACGCTGGTGCCCTTGACGGCGTTGATGGGCACGGCGCCGCCCGGGCTGATCTGGTACTGCAGCGCCTGGTCGCCCGAGAGAAACACGGCGTTGCCCGTGGCCGAGATACAGGTGAAGAGCGACGTGGCGTTGGACGACAGCGCCAGGTCGCCCAGGTTGCCGCCCCAGCCCAGGGTGGAGCCTTCTGCGCCCTGCGACTGCCACACCGACTGCTGGTCGTTGTGCGAGAAAAGCTTGGGCGGCAGCGGGTAGCTGCGCCGGTCGCCGGTGGCATATTGGGCCCGCGTGAGCGGCACCAGCAGCGGGCCGACGTTCAGTTGCACCGCAGCGCGGCCCGCGTTGAAGAGGCCGGCCAGGCCCGTCATGGATGGGTGCAGCGCGTACTGCATGCCACCGGCCAGCGCCGTGCGGGGCTGCAGCAGCGTATTGCCCAGCGCGGCGCGGGCCAGGGCAATGCCACCGGCCGTGCCATCGCTGTTGCCGCCGCGGATGGCGGAGTACTGCCCGTAGCGGGTGCTGTCGTAGGGCACGACGGTGTTGGCGTAGTCGCAGCCGCCATAGAGGAAGACGCAGACCAGCGCCTTGTAGTCGCTTGCCTCGAAGGCGGCGGCCTCGCCCAGCGCGGCAAGATTCAGGGCGAAGGGCAGGGCGGTACCGGCGGCGGCCAGTTGCGTGCTGCGGCGCAGGAATGCGCGGCGCGTGTGGCGGGCGGGGTCGATGAAATTCATGGAGATGTCGCTTTGCTTTGCAGACGTTCGGTCACTTGTTCGGTCGCTTGTTCGGTCACTTCTGCACCAGATATTCGGGGCTGGCCATCACCAGCAGCACGGCGGCTGCCACGCGGTTGAGCTGGGTGGCGGTGTTGCTGGTGGCCGTCACCGGCGTGGCATTGAGCGCTGCCACGATGCGCGCCTGCGTGGCGGCCGATACCTGCCCTGCCGACAGCAGCAGCGCCACCTTGCGCACCAGCGCGGCGGCGTCGGCCACCAGGGGCAGCAGGTTGGCGTAGCTGCAGGTGATATCGAAGCCGTTGGCTGCGCTGCTGCCGCCCTGGGGCAGGTCTGGCGCGTTCACGTAGTAGCCGAAGCGGATCACGTTCTGCATGAAGTTCAGGTAGCCGCTCACGCTGGTCTCGGTGACGATCTGGAACTCCGGCGCCACCTGGCCCGTCGTGGCCAGGGGCGTGGAGGGCGGCACGTAGCCCGGGCGGAAGAAGTTGAACACCGAGCCCGAGCGCAGCGGGCTCTGGCCCAGGCGGGTGGCCGGGTCGCTCAGGTTGTCGATCTTCCAGGTGCCGCGTGCCGACCGCAGCCCGAAGGTGCGGCCCCATTGCACGAAGCGCACCATGGGCTCGCGCAGGCGGCCGTACTGGGGGCTGGCAAGCCCTGCCGCGCCGCGCGCCTCCGGGTCCAGCAGCACGGTGGCGATCACGGCGCGCAGGTCGCCCCGCGTGCCGCTGCCGTTGTCGGCGAAGGCGGCGGCCACGCGCCCCACATAGGCGGGGCTGGGGTTGCTGGTGACCAGGCGCTGGATCAGCTGGCGCCCGATGAAGGGCCCCACGTTGGGGTGGTTGAACAGCGTGTCCAGCGCCGCCTTCAGCGCCGCTGGCCCCGACGTGCCCGCAGCCACGGTGGTGCCCAGGAAAGTGGCGGCCAGCGTGGAATGGCGCGCGGCGTTGAAGGCCATGGGCAGCAGCGCCTGCTGCAGCCCCGTCACCGTGCTGCCGCTCAGGTTGGTGGGCTGGTTCTTGCTGGTGTCGTAGTCGTAGCCGGTGAAGACGCGCGCCAGGTTGCTCACATCGGCTGCCGAATAGGTGTCGATGCGGTTGCCGTTGCCGTCGCGCTGCTCGGTGCCGTCGGGGTTGAGGCGGTAGAGGCCGATGGTGAACAGCTGCATCACCTCGCGGGCGTAGTTCTCGTCGGGCTGGCGGCCGCTGCGGGCGTCTTCCTTCTGGTTGCCGCGCGTGCTCAGGTAGATGCCCATGGCCGGGCTGAGCGTAACGGCCTCCAGCAGCGTGCGGAAGTTGCCGAAGGCATGCTGGTTCAGCAGATCCCAGTAGCCGGAAGCCAGGAAGATGCTCCAGGGCTGCTCCAGCCCCGTGGTGGAGACCACCATGATCTCCGACAGCGCCAATGCCACACGCTTGCGCACGGCGTCGCGCTCCGTGAAAAGCTGGCTCCAGAGCATGAAGTCGGAGGGATACGAGACGTTGTCGTAGCGCGTGCCGGCCTCTGCCACGCCGTAGCCGCGCTGCATCAGCCAGGCCGTGCCCGTGGTGTCCACGGGCAGCGCGAACTGCTCGGCCAGCCAGGGGCCGTAGCCCTTGGCGCGCAGCGCTGCGATCTCCTCGTCGGTGGCCGAGAACTGCGCCTGCAGCAGGAAACGCGCGGCTTCTTCATCGCTGGCGGGGGGGGCCGTGGTGCCCGTACCGGTTCCGCCACCAGGGCCGGCGCCCGTGCCGCCAGTGCCGGTGCCGGGGGCTGAATCGCCCCCACCGCCCCCGCAGGCCACCAGCAGCGCGGCCGCAAGGGAGGAGGCCAGGGCGGGAGGAATCAGGGAGCTCTTCGGTTCGTGGCCGAGGTGGCCGGGCTCTGCGCAGGCAGGCAAGGAATCCGCGGGCGCGCGGTCGGGCGGCTGCAGCGTGGAGGCTGCAACCTGTGGTGTGGGGTGCATTGTGGGCTTTCAGGCAGAGGCCGGGGCGTGGCAACGAACTGCCTCGCTTTTCGGCGCGTGGCGCAGAGTGTTCCAAGGATTTCGGAGGTGCGCAGCCACCTTGCAGCCCAAAAGCGTGTCAAGACGTTATACGGCGCAGGGGCGTCAGGGGGCTGTATGCAGGGTTGACGCTGTGGAGCCTGGGCAAAGCCCGATGTGGGCCGCTCGCCTGCCGGTGTTCTGAGGGATGCGCAGCGTTGTGCGGGTGCAACCATGCCAACTGTGTACTATTCCCGTTTCGTCCTTGTCCCAACTGGTCCAGCCGAGGCCCCTCAGGTTCAGTCGCAGCGCCGACTATCCAAGATTCCAACCAAGGCGTATGAGTACGAGGATTTGATGCAAATGCGGGAGCAAGTCCACGCAGTCGTTCAAAGCCTTAGCTCCAGCAAGCGTTTGGGGCACGCAGATGGAAGACAGCATTTCGAGCAATGGGCGACAGCGCCCATCTGGATAGCCAAATGCGGCTACTCAAGACGGGTAGGCCACTAGCGTCATTCATGTCGAATGACGGGGTTCGATATGAAGTGACTCGGAGCGGAGTCGAGGATACTTTGGGTGCTAGTCAAGATCAATCCATAGAGCACTGCATCAGCGAAGTGCTGATCATTCATGCCGAACTGTGAAAAATTGAATCCGTATTTGGCGCGGCCACTGCGTCAAACTAGACTACAGAAAAAAGTCAATGCTGTGGCAAGCAGGGCAATCTCAGAATTTTTTGCGAAAACGAATCATGAGGGAGGAAGTATGGGTTTTACTATTGGAAAAATTGTCTACGTCAATAAGGTGCCGGCATCTGGTTGGTTATCAGTTGCATTGAAGTCATCTGGCGTCTGGGTTCCATTGCTGGAATATACAAGACTGCAAATCACAGATATTTCTCATAACCGCGTCTATTTCAAAATTCTGGATGGAGGTCAGAAGAATAAAATAGCCAGCCTTGGTGAAAATAACGCGAAAGAATATCTCGGATCAAATGCGCCAAAGCAAGCTGGTGCTCAGGTCATAGTTAAATATGGGGCCATTGATGAAGTGTATTCCAGAGCGAGAGGTGAGAAATACAAACAGCAAACTGGCACCTTGATTGTTGATGGCATCAGCGCTTTAGTGACACTGAACACGGATCTTGGCGCAGTTACGATTGAGGGCGGCTTCACACCGATTCCCCCTGGGATCTATAAGATTCTTGTGCCGCCAAATCCACACGACAAGAATATGACCGAATTCTATAGAACACAGGTCGAACCCAGTCTGCGCTCAGATCAGGTATGGTTTCCGATCGAATTTGGGGATAACAGCAGATTCATCCACCTTGGAAATATATCAGAAGGATGTGTTACGGTCATGGATTTGAATAAGTGGAACGCGATCTACAAGGCTTTGATTAGCCATCGTACGCCAGACGGGCGCTATGTGGGTAAATTGACGGTGCAAAAATGATGATGAAAATTATATTCATACTCGTCGGATTGATGATTTCCGGTATCACGTCTGCCGGTGAAGATGCTTTGCCGCCAATTCAAGATTTGCAAGAAATAAAGAGATCCGCAGATGAATTTTTGAAAGAAGAAAACAAACGCCAAAAAACGGAATTCACTACTGCGCGTGTCAATCCAAAGATAATAGTTGAGCAATGCGCTACTTCTCTTGAATCAGATTGGGCTCCATCGGACGGTGGACTAGCCAGAAAAAGCGTTCAAGTCGTCTGTAAATCGACATTGCACAACAAAAAAGTGTGGCGTGTTTTGGTGCCAATTGTGGCGCCAATCACACCCAAGAATTAGAGTGAAATCCTAGGCATCAGGAATACTTGGCTACCGCGTAAAGTGACTCACACCACTTGGTCAGAGCCCACCGCAAAGCAGTTGTGCTCGTTGCCCTCATGGCACGACGTCCCGTAGGCAAAGAACTGTGGCGACAGTTACAACCCCTGATCCCTGCCTTGGTTCCTTCTGTCAAAGGCAGCGCGCAAGCTCGCAGTTAGCGATGAGGTCCCCCGCAATGGCATCTTGTTTGTGCCGCAAACAGGAATTCCCTGGGAAGACTTTTCCCAATCCCTTGAGCACGGCAGCGGCAAGACTTGTTGGCGGCGCTTGCGCGACTGGAATACCGCAGGCGTCTGGGAGTAGTCGTGCCAAGCCATGCTGACTCTCATACGTGAACATGACCAGATCGATTGGAGCTAGGTGACACCATCGTTTCCACAGCGTTTAAGGTCTTTCTATAGTAATCTGCCAAGAGAAGTGCACTGGATATTCTCCAATCTTTAGATGTGCGGTCCCAGGAAGTCATGGTGCATTCTTCAGCCAGGAGCAGGAGAAAGCACTATGGCAATCCGCCTGCATGGCAGCGCCCGCACAACGCCACGTACCCGCGCAGAGCTCCAGCTAGCGACCGGTTCCCATCGGTCCTTGGCCCAGCTCTACGGCATCAACCCCAAGACCGTGGCCAAGTGGCGTGCGCGCACCTCGGTGCTCAATGAGCCCATGGGTCCTCGGGGCAGAGCAAGCCAGCAAGAGCAAGAGCACTTGGCGATTGCGTTGCGCAAGCAAGGGCATCTGTCGCTGGACGATCTCATGGGACAACTCCTGGAGACAGCACCCAAGCTCAGCCGTAGCGCCTTGCATCGATGCCTGCAGCGTCACGGAATCAGCCGACAACCCGCAACACACCTGCCACGAAGGCACGGAAAGTTTGAAGAAACGACGCTGGGCTTCGTGCACATCGACAGCGCCGAAATGAAGATCTCCAATGGCAGACAGCACATGTTTGTCGCCCTAGATCACGTCACAAAATTCACGCATGTCGCGTTCTTTGACAGGGCCACGAAAGCCAACGCAGCGCAGTTCCTTCGGCAGGTGCTTGTAGCCTTTCCGTACCGCATACATACCGTCCTGACGGACAACGGCATGGCCTTTACAGAGCAAGAGCGCTTCAGAGGCGGCGTCACCGACACATGCATCGGTCACATCTTTGAACGCATTTGCAAGTTCAATGGCGTCGATAAAAGGCACACCAAGCCATATCACCCCTGGACGAACGGCATGGTCGAGCGCATGAACCGGACCACCAAGGAATCCACGATCAAGGCCTACGAGTACGAGGGGCTGGAGCAGCTACGGGAGCATGTCCAGGCCTCCGTTCAAAGCTACAACTTCGGCAAACACTTGAAGGCGCTCAGGTGGAAGACACCATTCCGGGCGATTTGCGAGGCATGGGAAAAAGATCCAAGCCGCTTTAGACTTCATCCGTACCATCTCACAGTGGGATTGAACATCTAAGTTTCTAATTTCGAAAACGTTGTTTCGTTTCTCAAGGGATAGGGCGACCACCAATTACAGATTCTAAGAAACGCTTCACTTCGGAATGCACTTCCGCTGGACGCATCTCACGGATAACCGCCGCAGAAGTTAACGACACTCCAAATTCGTCTTGAACCCAGCGAAAAAGAGCAGACAAGAGTGCCTTCCCGGATGCTAAGGTCAGTCGTCCCTCCGCGCTCGTCCATTTTGTATCGATGACAACACGTGCTGCACGATTTGCGCCAGCACCACCAAGCCCGCGCTCGTCCGATAAAATTTCTGCGGCTAGTCCATCGAATATTTCATCATATCTCTCCTGAGCAAGGAGATCAATTTTCTGCGCAATCTCTGCTTCGGTGGGGGGGACTATACGGCGTGCGCCCCTATTAGCGATTAATCGCTGAATAACGCTTGGCACCAAAAGATAGTTTTCTATCTCCTTTTTTTCCCAGATGTGAAGATTGATCTGGTTGCGTGCTGCTTGCGTGCGTCGGCTGGCTTTCTGCGATTCTGTGTGATAATCAGAGTCCAGTATACAGTAGAGTGAAATATGTTCGCCGCCTGCATTCTGCAGCAACATCGCAGATCCAACGGCGTATTGCCATCCGCCCCAACCGCCAATCGCCAGACTTGGTATGGCCGCCAAGCCTTCACTATCTAGTGGAAAGAGCGCGTCATAGAAATCCGACAGATAACGGAAGTCCTTGCCCTCGATAAGCAAACATCGACGAGCGTGCCAGAGTTTGGCAAGTTGAAGATTCTGAGCGCTTCCAAGCTGCTCCAACACACGTTGCGCAGCAGGCATCGATGTCGCGAAGCGGGATGTCTCTTGCGATCTATCTATGACGAGTAGGTCATCTGCCTCAGTTTCTGACATTATTTCCACCGAGTGAGTCGTCACAATTACCTGTGGATGTGATGTTCTGAGATGTCGTATAAGCCGCCTTTGAAGATCAGGATGCATATAGACATCAGGTTCATCTAGAGTGACAGTCGAGGATTCTTCTACTCGTGCTAGGAACCACATGGTCTGGAGCCACATCTGCAACCCGTGTCCCATCGTTGATAGCTCAGAGACGTAATCTTCATTTCTAACAAGGAGTTGGAGCTCTCTGCCTCTTGCCGCTCCTGCTCCGGTGAGTTCTTCAATTCGCAATCCTCTCCACGTTTGCTCTGCCAGAGCTTGAAGGCGGGGAAAGCGATCGCTCAGCAGGTTTAACTGGTTTCGGAAGTGCGCAGGAGAGAGAACCGACGACAGATTACGCCTTACATAGTCGGGATCAAGAATGATTTCACTCCGCTGCACCGGGGCAACCTGAGGCATGATCTCGACACGTGGCAGAAAACCTTCAGGTGCGGAAGCTCGATTGCGAATGATGCGCCCGTCTGCATCGATAAGCACCACATGAAGTTTGCCTGCCGGTCCAATGTAGATTTTTGTCGAACTACCATTGGAAAAGGTTGCGGTTACGACAGCAGGGGGTTCCCCATATCTGTGGAACAAATTTTGGACATTGAACTCCATTCCGTCGATCGATGGACTTAGACCAACCTCCCTGGCTGGGATGTCTGCCCAATCAGGGGCGCTTCGAAACGCTAGAGTCCTATACCTAGCGGTGACTATCGATACCAATCGCAGCGCGTCTACCAATGTGGATTTTCCTGCATTGTTCCGACCAACAATTATGGTGCAAGGACGAAATGGAACTATATGGTCGTTGAAACAGCGGAAGTTTTGAAGTCGTAGCTGAACTAGCATGAGATATTTGCTGTAATATGACGTAATGCGTCATGCTGAAAATTTTTGAATAAAATGAACTGCCGAAAATGAAGGTTGGCCGCTCTCGGCGAACAGAATCTGTCGCCGATTGATTTATTGCGGTTGTCTCTGCGGCGAAAAATTACGTCAACTCATCGGTATCTGTAGTCGTTCGAAGAATGCGCGGTTGCGCTTCTTTGCGTCGCTCAGGATCTTGTCGTAGGACACGATTTCTATGTAGCAGCCCGCCGACTGGTGATATCTGAAGTAACCTTCGTTGTCAGGTGTCTTCACGAAGTCGTGGTTGTCGGCTATAGCCTTGATTCGCGGCGTCAGGCTGCAGAGAATGTAGGCATAGAACGGAATAGATCCGACATTGATGGTCTTGCCGTCCTTGTCTTTGGCCGTACCTTCTTTGATTTTGCGGACGTAGCGAAGAACCTGCTCCACTGGATTCTCATCCTTCACCGGGTATTCGTTGCGCTCGGGCCTCTTGAACTCGACGATGACCACCGACTGGTACGGGCTCTTGGTCTCAGAGAAGGCCCGTGCCGTATTGAAGACGGCCAAGTCTGGCTCATCGCCGCCTGTTGCATTTACAGCCTTCAGACTCCTCATCGGTAGATCGGACGCCAAGTAGGAGTGATAGGCGAGTCGCTCGTCAACGACCCACAGGTTCTGTCGCGAAAACTCGACGTCCTCTGAATCCGCCTGCATCGGATAGATGAGGCTGTGCACGAGGTCCTCGCGTGCGTAGGCGCCGGAATCCTGCACCTTCAACGCGGTATCCAGCATCTCAAGTATGGTGCGACGATGCACAACGTACTTGGCAAGGGCTGCCTTGCCAAGTTCGTTCTCCTCGTCTAGATACTGCTTGTAGAGGGCTGTGTATTCAGGCGATCCGGCCGCGGCGTCGATCGGCACCTTATTTATTTCAGCCGCCCGCTGCCGGTGCTCAAGCTCTATGTCCTTCTGGGCTTTGTAGAGCTCAACGTCGAGTTGATCCCGCGAGATGTTGGCGGGGATGCGTTCTAGCCTTTCACGATAGCGCTCCTGGAGCTGGAAGCGGTACTGCGGCGCGTCTTGCTGAATGAAGTCCTCGATGACTTGGCGCTTCTCCTCACGCAACTGGTTCATGTATGGCTCGGCAACCTGCTTGAGCGCCTGGACGACTTCGCCATCGAGTTCCTCGCGGGTCATCTCCTCAGGAAAATTGAGATCCGACTCTTGCATAAACATGAAAGCTGTTCGTTCCGAACTCACCTTGGCATCAAGGTATGCACCGGCTACGTAAGTTCGGAAGACAAATTGCTCGCCCTGATCATCGACCAGACGACCCTGCAGGTCTGGGATTGCCTTGCTGGCCTTCCACTCCAGTACCTCACGCTGGTTTGCGCAGTAGGAGATGGTGTGATTTTTGACCGCGCTCGATTGGTAGCGCAGCACGGTCACCTTGAAGTCGTGTCCTTTAAGCTTGAAACTCACCTCTCGAGCCCGCTCCTTCGCTTCCTCGGCAAAGATATGATTCAAGCTGCATGACTGGCCATCGGCGTCGTGAAGGGTGATTTGAGGACATTGGCCGCCTACAAAGTGAATAAGCAGGTGGTCAATCACCTTGTGAGCAATGGTTTCCAACGACTTGGGAAAGTGCTTCTCGTAATCGGCCCGCAAGCCGGCCAGCTTCACCGATGTCTTGCGTTCCTCGCTCTCGGCATCGTTGACTTCCTCGCCTTCAACCCCCTCCGTCGTAACGACGAACCGGAAAGTCCGACGCATCCAGTTGCCGTCGTCTTGCGGATAGGTGCTATCAATGGCAGCTTCGCGGAACACCTTCAGCCAAGTGAAGCGTCCGATGCCCTTATTGCCGCGAGTAACCTTTCGGGTTGAGTCGGACAGGAAGAAGGCGCGGACGTTGCCGTCGTTGAAGCCGGCACCGTTATCGACTACGGTGACGTCCCGAATAGCGGACAGTGTCGTCTCTTCGTTGCCGGCCAAAGCCACTTGCCGTGCATCACGCTCTAAGTAGACGTCAATGCGGCCATCTGATATGCCAGCGTCTTCGATGGCTTCAATTGAGTTCACCAAGCACTCAAACAGCGGGATGAGCGGCTGGGTGACGGGCAACTGGAGGTTGCGAATCCGTCCGACGATGTCCACCTGCATGGCTGGCCTCCCCCGTTATCGAGACTTGTAATCGATTGCTGCCGGCATGTTGCCACAATAGTTGGTAAATCTTAGCTAGATGATCAGCATATCTCGCCTTATCGGCAGAATCTACCTCCAAGTGAAATAGCCCCCTGATTCCCCGGCCCCGTCCTATCGCTTATCTTTGAAGATAGGAACAGGACTGTGCATATGACTAGGCATACGGAGTCAATCGAGGTAGTCGTGAAGGACCAGCGCCGCAGGCGCTGGTCTCTCGCAGAGAAGGCGGCGCTGGTGCGCCGAACCTACGAACCAGGCATGAGCGTGTCATTGGTCGCTCGGCAGGAAGGCGTTTCGGCTGGACTGCTGTTCCAGTGGCGCAAGCTCGAACGCCAGGGGGCTTTGACCGCCGTCTCCGCTGGCGAGGCAGTCGTGCCCGCATCCGAACTGGCGGCTGCCCGCGCGGAAATCGCCAAGCTGCAGCGCGTGCTCGGCAAGAAAACCTTGGAGAACGAAATCCTCAAGGAAGCCGTGGAGTACGCCGCAGAAAAAAAGTGGATTGCGCGCTCGCCCTTGTTGCCCGGGGACGACCAGTGAAGACGGTCTGCAGGACGATGGGGCTGGCGCGCTCGCATGTGCGCGAGCTGCTTGGGCGCGGTGAAGACTGGACCGATGGCCGCAGCCATCGCACACCCAGCGACGATGCCGGGCTGCTCGCCGAACTGCGCCAGGAAATTGCCGACTTGCCCAGCTATGGCTACCGACGTGCCTGTGCCTTGGTGAACCGCCAGCGTGCGGCACGGGGCGCCCCGAGGGTCAACGCCAAACGCGTCTATCGCGTCATGGCACAAGCCGCTTTGCTGCTGCCCAAGGCGCCTCGCCGCCGCCAGTCCGCACGCACGCATGAGGGCCGTGTTGCGGTCTCGCGCAGCGACCTTCGATGGTGCTCCGATGGTCTGGAAATCAAGTGCGATTCAGGGCAGACCGTGACAGCCGCCTTCGCCAAGGACTGCTGCGACCGTGAGGTGCTGGCTTGGCGTGCATGGGAGGGCAAGGGACTGCCAGGCGAGCCGGTTCGCGAGATGCTCATCGAGGCCGTCGAACGCCGATTCGGCTCGGTCGAAGCGGTCCCGCAGGGCCAGGAGTTGGAGTTCCTCAGTGACAACGGCGGTGCCTACATCGCCGCCGAAACGAGTGCACTGGCACGCGCGCTGGGCCTGAAGCCCATCAACACACCCGTCTGCAGCCCGCAGAGCAACGGCATGGCCGAGAGCTTCGTCAACACCTTCAAGCGCGACTATGTGGCGCGCATGGACCTGCGTGACGCGCAGAGGGTGCTGGCGCAATTGCCAGCAGCCTTCGAGCACTTCAACGAGGTACATCCGCATTCTTCGCTGAAAATGCGTTCGCCTCGGGAGTTCAGGCGGCAACAGGCTGCAGGGGCTGACCAAGTGCTTTATTGCGAATAGGGTGGGGTCGGGAATACGGGGGCAACATCATTTCTTCATCGCCTCGTAGTCCGTTCGTGGCCGGCAACAATCCTTCACTAGATACCGATTTCACTTCTTTCTACTCGCCTATCTACCTCACCCACCACATCCCCCGGGGCAACCCCCAACACCTTGCACAGCTTGAAAACAGACCGAAGGCTCGGACATTTGCTACCAAGCTCCAACTGGCTGATGTAGTTGCGCGCCAGCCCGGCCTCGGCGGCAAGGGTCTCCTGGGACAGTGCACGCTCATTTCGTAGCTCACGCAACAGGCTTCCAAAGGCTTTATCAAGTTCTGTCATATTTGCTCACTAAAGTGAGCAAAGCTTCCCGGTTTGCGTGCAGACAGTCTTCCACCTATAGTTGGAGTTTTGTAAAGCGACGACGACACTCCCAACAGGTGGGCGTCGCATTTGCCCAGTGATCTTGGGCGCTGAGCAACTCTCGACAGGAGCGCAGATGGAGCAGCAAGCCTTAGCCACCACACCCCCACCCAAACTCGAAGACCTCGCCATAGACGCCGTCCTGCACATGGGCGCTGCGTTGGATGTGCTGGACCTGCACGCTCGCCACAAGGTCACGGCCATCAATTGCGTGTGCCGCGATCTGCTGCGCATCTACTACGTGAAGGCCGATCAGGCGCAGTCGCTGGAGCCGCAGGACAAGGAACTGGTGGGCCTGCTGCACGACACGGCGGTGAACCTGGGCTATGCCATTGAGGTGGTGGAGCATCTCAATGGCGATGAGGCCGATGACCCCATTCTTTATGCCGTGAGCTATCTGCTCAGGGCGGCGAAGCGGTTTGCGGATGAGGGGGTGTCGGTAGCGTTGGCCTGAAGGGCGCTGCAGGCGCGGATGGCCTGCGGACATGGCGGGGAGAAAGACCAAAAAGGCGAAAAATGGGCGAAAAAAAGCGCGCCTCATGTTGAAGCGCGCTGCCGGTTGGGGCCGTGGGTCAGTCCTTCTTGGCCCGGATGACTTCGCCGCCCACGGCGTCGATCTTGACTTCCATGAGCGTGCCGTTGGCCTGCAGCACTTCGACCTGGTAGCTGGTCTGGCCCCAGTGGGAGTCCAGTTCCGCGCTGACGGGCGTGCCCGGGGTGTGGCGGGTGGCGGCCTGGATGGCCTGCTCAATGGTGGACTTGGCCTTTTCCAGGCGCTGGCGGTCCTTGCGCTTGGCGGCGCCGTCGTTCTTGTGCTGGGCGGCCTGGCCGGTGATGGCGTTGACCCAGACTTCCACGCTGTCGCCGGCCGGGGTGATGACTTCGATTTCGTAGCGCGGGCCCGTGCCGTCGCCGTCGTCCAGCTGGGCTTCGATGGCCTTGCCGGGCACGGCCTGGGTGGCGCGGGTGATGGCCTGCTCCAGCGGGATCTTGGCCTGGCTGGTGATGGTCTGCCATTCGGCCACCGATTTGGCTGCGGCGGGCAGGGCGGCGGTGGCGCAGGTCAGGGCCAGGGCGATGGAGAGGGCGGCAGTGCGTGCGAACGGGGCAGGCTTCATGGGTGTGGCTCCTTCCGGGAATGGGGTTGGACAAGACAACGGTCGGGGCCATTGTCTCCACCGTCCCGGAGAGCGGTTGTCGGAGAGGGCGCCCTTTGCCCCCTCCCGCGTGCTGCGGTTTGATCCCGCGCAAGCCCTGCGTTCAGAGGCCCAGCACCTTGGCCACGTAGTCGGCGTCCTTGTCGCCCCGGCCCGAGAGGTTGATGAGGATGTGCTGGTCCTTGGGCAGGCCGGGCGCCACGCGCATGGCCCAGGCCACGGCGTGGGCGCTTTCCAGCGCGGGGATGATGCCTTCCACGCGCGACAGCTGCATGAAGGCGTCCAGGCATTCCTTGTCGGTGACGGATTCGTACTGCACGCGGCCCAGGTCCTTGAGGTAGCTGTGCTGCGGGCCCACGCCCGGATAGTCCAGGCCCGAGGCAATGCTGTGAACGGCAGCCGGCGTGCCGTCTGCGTTTTCCAGCACGTAGCATTTCATGCCGTGGATTTCACCGGGCTTGCCCATGCTGAGCGTGGCCGCATGGCGGCCGGGCTTGTCCGTGCCTTCGCCCGAGGGCTCCACGCCGACGAGCTTGACCGAGGCATCGCCCAGGAAGGCCGTGAAGATGCCCATGGCGTTGGAGCCGCCGCCCACGCAGGCGGCCACGTGGTCGGGCAGCTTGCCGTGTTTGGCCTGGAATTGCTCGCGCGCCTCGCGGCCGATGATGCTCTGGAAGTCGCGCACCATCATCGGGAACGGGTGGGGGCCGACCACGGAGCCGATGGCGTAGATGTAGTCGGTGGGGTTGGTGAGGTATTCCTCGAAGGCGCTGTCCACGGCTTCCTTGAGCGTGGCCGCGCCGCGCGTGACCGGCACGAGCTTGCAGCCCAGGATGCGCATCTTGGTGACGTTGGGGTGTTCCTTCTCGATGTCCACCTGGCCCATGTGGATCTCGCAGGGAATGCCCACCAGCGCGCAGGCCGTGGCCAGGGCCACGCCGTGCTGGCCGGCGCCGGTTTCTGCGATGACCTTCTTCTTGCCCATGAACTTGGCCAGCAGGGCCTCGCCCAGGCAGTGGTTGATCTTGTGGGCGCCGGTGTGGTTGAGGTCTTCGCGCTTGAGGTGGATCTGTGCGCCGCCGAGCTGCTCCGACAGGCGCCGCGCGTGGAAGATGGGGCTGGGGCGGCCCACGTAGTCGGCGAAGAGCTGGGCCAGTTCCTGCTGGAAGTCTTGGCGTTTGGTGATTTCGGCGTAGGCGGTGTTGATGTCGTCCATGGCCTGCTTGAGGTGGGGCGGGACCAACTGGCCGCCGTAGGGGCCGAAGTAGCCTTCTGCTGTGGGCATGGGGGAGAAGGTGGGGGGTGTAGTGGTCATGGTTGCTTGTGTTCGTTGTGATGGATGACGCTCTGGCGATTCAGGGTAGCCGTGGCAGCTTACGCAGGGCTGTTGGGGGTGGCCGAGAGAGAAAACCCCGGTTGGATTGACCGGGGTTTCTGGTTCTTGGCCCTGCCGGGTGGTTGTTTTTCGAGGCCGGGTTTCGGCCCGGCAGCCGACTGCCCTTTCTTGATTCGCCAAGAAAGGTCAGATCAAAGAAGGCGACCCGAATGCCCGCGACCCCTTCGCTGCGCTGCGGGGCAACCTGCGTCGGGCCGCCTGCGGGGTTCGCCGCAGAACTCACTGCGCGCTGCGCGCTCCGTTCAGACAACTGCGGCGAGTCAGTTGACGAAGCAGTCCTGTCCTGCGGCAGGACTGCAACCCCGCAGGCGGCCCGACGCAGGCGCGGGCATGCAACCCCGCAGGCGGCCCGACGCAGGCGCGGGCATACGGGATTGGGGGCGGGTGCGGGTGCATGGGCATCCGTCCGCTGGCCTGAGCTTGGCGGTCAGCCGTTCTTTTGCAGGGAGCGGATGACGCTGGAGAAGTCCAGGGCGCCGTTGCCGGCGATGGAGTGCATGGCGTACATGGCGCGGGCCATGCCGCCCAGTGGCGTGGAGGCCTTGACGGCCATGGCGTTTTCCTGGGCCAGGCCCAGGTCCTTGAGCATGAGGTCGGTGCCGAAGCCGCCTGCGTAGCTCTTGGAGGCGGGGGCGTTTTCGTGGACGCCGGGGAAGGGGTTGTATTTTTCCAGGGCCCAGTTGCCGCCCGAGCTGCGGCGCATGATTTCGCTGAGGACCTTGGGGTCCAGGCCGTTGGCCACGCCCAGGGCGATGGCTTCGCTGGTGCCGATCATGAGGATGCCCAGCAGCATGTTGTTGCAGATCTTGGCGGTCTGGCCCGCGCCCACGGCGCCGGCGTGGAAGATGTTGGCGCCCATTTTTTCGAGCAGGGGGCGGGCGCGCTCCAGGTCGGCGTCGCTGCCGCCCACCATGAAGGTGAGGGTGCCTGCAATGGCACCGCCCGTGCCGCCGGAGACGGGGGCGTCGATGAAGGCAATGCCTGCGGCCTGTGCGGCCTTGGCGACCTTTTGGCTGGTGGCGGCGGCGATGGTGGAGCTGTCGATGATGAGCGCGCCCTTGGCAATGCGCTGCAGCAGGCCGGCTGCGCCGTCACGGCCGAGGAAGAGGCCTTCCACATGCTGGCTGGCGGGGAGCATGGAGACCACGGCTTCGGCGCCCTGCACGGCGTCTTCGGCGCTGGCGGCAATGCTCACGCCCTCTGCAGCGACCTTGGCGCAGGCGTCCTTGGAGAGGTCGAAGGCCTTGACCGTGTGGCCGGCCTTGTGCAGGTTGATGGCCATGGGGCCGCCCATGTTGCCGAGTCCGATGAATGCGATCTGCATGTGCTTGTCTCCTGTGTTGTGAAGCTTGTGGTGTTTCTCAGTGGACCGTGTCGTCGGTGTAGTTTTCGCCGGGGTCCATGTCGCCGGTGTCCTTGTCACCGTTCGCAATGTCGGCGCCGCGTTCCTTGAGCAGGGAGCGCAGGATGCCGCGGTGGCAGCGCGCCTCCTGCTCGCAGTAGCAGCCGATGGCAAAGGCGCTGTGCTGCGAGAGGGCGGCCAGCAGGTCCAGGGTGCGGCTGGCGGCGGGTTCGGCCATTTCCTTGCGGAATTTGCGCACGAATTGCTGCCAGAGCTTGTCGGCCTCGGCCTGCTGGCCGTGGTCCTGCAGCCGGTGCGATTCGAGCGCGGTGTGCATGGTGTCGGGCTGGGGCGAGAGTTCGGGGTACCAGACGTCGTAGTAGTCGCGGCTGGCGAATTCGGCCTTGGGCACGCCGCGCGGCGGGCGGCGCACGGTGCCTATGCGCAGGCCTTCATCGGCGTGGCGGGGGCTGCCTAGCTGGACGATGCGGATGGGCATGGGGCTCTCCTGCAAAGGGGGCTTATTCGTCGCCGAAGATGGGGTGCTTGCGTGTGCGGCGCCCGGCCGGGGCGGGCGCCGCTGGCGGTGTCTTTGCGTCGGCGGGCGCGGGTTCGCTGGCCTGGGCCTTGCGCTTTTTCGGGGGCGTGGCCTTGGCGTGGGGGTTGAAGGCCAGGGCCTGGGCAATCCAGTGCTGCCACTGCTGGCGCGTGGCGTAGGCGGCGGGGCCGATGAAGAAGTAGCCGTCCATCTGGCCCTTGGACGATAGCGGGCGCAGGCCCGGCGTCTCGGCCACGGCCGCGTGCTGCGAGGGCGGCAGGCGCACCAGCAGCTCGTCGTCTTCCACGCCCAGGCACAGCTTGCCGTTGACCATGAAGACATGGCAGCCGAACATGCGCTTTTCCTGCACGTCGTCGCAGCCGGCCAGGGCTTCGCGCACGGCGTCTATGAGGTGCAGCGTGGTGTCGGAGAGCGGGCGGGCGGGCATGGCGCGGGCTGGATGTGGATGAATCAGCGGATCATGTCCGGCGCATCGCCTTCCAGCATGCGCCGCGCGATGATGACGCGCATGATTTCGTTCGTGCCTTCGAGGATCTGGTGCACGCGGGCATCGCGCATGAGGCGCTCCAGCGGGTATTCGCGGATGTAGCCGTAGCCACCGTGCAGTTGCAGGGCTTCGTTGCAGACCATGAAGCCGGCATCGGTGGCAAAGCGCTTGGCCATGGCGCAGTAGGTGGAGGCGTCGCGCGCGCCGGCATCGAGCTTGGAGGCGGCCAGGCGCACCATCTGGCGCGCGGCCACGAGTTCGGTGGCCATGTCGGCCAGCTTGAACTGCAGGGCCTGGAAGCTGGCAATCGGCTTGCCGAACTGCTTGCGCTCGTGCATGTACTGCTGGGCCTGGGTCAGCGCGCCCTGGGCGGCGCCCACGGAGCAGGTGGCGATGTTGATGCGCCCGCCGTCCAGGCCCTTCATGGCGATCTTGAAGCCTTCGCCCTCGCGGCCCAGCAGGTTATGGGCGGGGATGCGCACGTTGTCGAAGCTGATGACGCGCGTGGGCTGGCTGTTCCAGCCCATTTTTTCTTCCTTCTTGCCGTAGCTGATGCCGGGCAGGTCGGCGGGCACGGCAAAGGCGGAGATGCCGCTGGCGCCCGAGCCGGCGTCGCCCGTTCTGGCCATCAGCACCAGCATGTCGGTGCTGCCCGCGCCGCTGATGAAGGCCTTGGCGCCGTTGATGATGTATTCATGCCCCGCCAGTTCGGCCCGGGTCTTGAGCGAGCCGGCGTCCGAGCCCGCGCCGGGCTCGGTCAGGCAGTAGCTGGCCAGCTTGCGGCCGCTGGTCAGGGCCTCGCCCCATTCGGCGCGCACGGCGTCGGTGGCCCAGGTGCCCAGCATCCAGGTGGCCATGTTGTGGATGGTGATGAAGGCGGTGGTGGAGGGATCGACGGCGGCCAGTTCCTCGAAGACCATGGTGGCATCCAGGCGCGGCAGTTGCAGGCCGCCAGCGTTCTCGGGCGCGTACAGGCCGCAAAAGCCCAGTTCGCCCGCCTTGGCGATGGCCTCGCGCGGGAAGATGGATTCACGGTCCCAGTGCGCGGCATGGGGCGCGAGTTCGGCCTGGGCAAAGGCGCGGGCCGATTCGGCAAAGGCGCGCTGGTCGTCGTTGAGTTCGAAGTCCATGGCTGGCTTGTCTCCTGCGTTGGGCTCTGGGGCCCTTGTTGTTCTGGGGGGGCTTTCGATGGCTGTGGGTGCTGCGGCGGTCAGTACTGCAGCCAGCGCTCCAGCGCCTGCATGCGCTCCTGTGTCGCGGCCGTGAGGCAGTCGTGGTACAGGCGCGGGCCTTCGGGCTGGGTTTCGCTGTCGCGCGTGGCGGCCTTGCAGCGTGCCGTGCGGCCCTTGATCCAGCCGTTCTGGTCGTGGCGCAGTCCCGTGCGCTTGCCCTGGGGCAGTTGCTGCATGACGTCCAGGTAGCGGATGTTGAGCGCGGTGTCGGCCTCCTGGAAGGCCTGGACCGCGCAGGCATTGCGGCTGGCGGCGGTGGTGGAGGCCGGGTCGCAGGCTGCACCGGCCTGCGCGTGAAGGGTCAGGGGCAGGGCGGCCAGGGCGGTGAGCAAGGCGGCACCCAGGCTCCGGGAGAGGGAGGCGGTCATTGGAAAACGCATGCCGCCATCATCCCAGAGCCGGGGCCTGCCCCGGATCAGTCCAGGCCCGCCCACCCGTGCATCAGCGCAGGCTGATGGTGGTGTTCACGCCCTGGCTGGTGGTGCTGTCGTCGAACCAGCGCGCCGTGACGGTCTTGGTCTGCGTGTAGAACAGCACGACCTGCTTGCCGTAGGGGCCCAGGTCGCCCAGCTTGGAGGCGCGGCTGCCCGTGAAGGAGAACAGCGGAACCGGCACGGGAATCGGCACGTTGATGCCGACCTGGCCCACGTCGATGTCTTCCTGGAACTTGCGCGCCGCGGCGCCCGACTGCGTGAAGATGGCCGTGCCGTTGCCGTTGGGGTTGGCGTTGATGAACTCGATGGCCTCGTCCAGGCTGTCGGCAGCCGCCAGGCACAGCACGGGGCCGAAGATTTCCTGGTCATAGACGCTCATGCCGGGCTTGACGCCGCTGAACACGGTGGGGCCGACGAAGTTGCCCTTGTCGTAGCCGGCCACCTGGGGCTTGCGGCCGTCCAGTTCCAGCTTGGCGCCGTCGGCCAGTCCGCGTTCGATCAGGCTTTCCACACGCGACAGCGCCGCGCAGGACACCAGCGGGCCCACGTCGGTGCCGGGCTCGGTGCCGCCGCTGACCTTGAGGGTCTTGGACTTTTCCACCAGCTCGGGAATCCACTTCTGCGCATCGCCCACCAGCACGGCCACCGACAGCGCCATGCAGCGCTGGCCTGCCGCACCGAAAGCTGCGCCCAGCAGGGCGTTGAGCGTTTGCTCCTTGTTGGCGTCGGGCATGACGATGGCGTGGTTCTTGGCGCCCATCATGCATTGCACGCGCTTGCCGGCCAGGCTGGCGCGGTTGTAGACATGGGTGCCGACCTTGGTGGAACCCACGAAGCTGATGGCCTTGATGTCGGGGTGGTCGCAGATGGCGTTGACCACGTCCTCGCCGCCGTGCACCACGTTGAGCACGCCGGGCGGAATGCCGGCTTCCAGGGCCAGTTCGCACAGGCGCATGGTGACCATGGGGTCCTGCTCGGAGGGCTTGAGCACGAAGGTGTTGCCCGTGGCAATGGCCATGGGGAACATCCACAGCGGAATCATGGCCGGGAAGTTGAAGGGGGTGATGCCCGCGCACACGCCCAGGGGCTGCAGCACGGAATAGGTGTCCACGCCGTTGGCCACGTTGTTGGCCAGCTCGCCCAACTGCAGCGAGCCGATGTTGGCCGCATGCTCCACCACTTCCAGGCCGCGGAAGACATCGCCTTCCGCGTCAGGCAGGGTCTTGCCCTGTTCGGCGGTCAGCAGGGCGGCCAGCTCCTTCATGTTCTCGCGGATCAGCTGCTGCAGCTTCAGGAAGATGCGGGCGCGCTGGCCGATGGGCGTCTTGCGCCAGGTCTTGAAGGCTTCCTTGGCGTTGGCGACGGCGGCGTTGACCTCGTCGGGCGTGGCAAAGGGCACGCGGGCCAGCACTTCCTGCGTGGCCGGGTTGACCACATCGCGCCATTGGGTGCTTTGGGATTCGACCAGCTTGCCGTTGATCAGCAGCTTGACCGTGGGCGCCAAAACCTTGGCGGACGTGGATGCATTCATGGCTTGTCTCCTGTTGCGGTGGTGTCGGCCCGGCATGCCGTGCGCCGGGCGTTCATCGCATGGTAGCTGTGCGGTTTTTCGCAAGCAATGGAGATGTTTGCAGTATGCATGTGCGTTTTTGCACATCGGCATGCCAACTCGGCCACGCCAAAAAACATGGCCTGCGGTGTTCGCAGGCCATGCGGGTTCAGGGCTTGAAGGCTCAGTCCGTACCGGTGGCCGGCAGGCGGTCGTCTGCAGCGGGGCTGGAGTGGTGTACGGCGCGGGCGGCGGGCTTGTGCAGCGGCTCCAGCTTCACGCGGGCGCTGGCACCCAGGCCGGACTCCAGCTTGGTCAGCAGGCGCAAAAGCTCCTGCAGTTCCTCGTCTTCCAGCGGAGAGACCAGGCGGTGGTAGGCCTGGTCCACCAGCGGCACGCTGGCGGCCAGCAGGGCCCGGCCCTTTTCGGTGAGCGTGAGCTGGTGCTGGCGGCGGTCACGCGTGCTCAGCGCGCGGTGCACGTACTCGCGCTCTTCCAGCCCGCGCACCAGGCGCAGCGTGGTCACCTTGTCGAAGCCCATGGCGCGCGCCAGGGAGCTTTGGTCGGAGCCGGGGGAGGCGTCGATCAGGACCAGGGCGCCGTACTGTGGCGGCGTCAGTCCCAGGGGGCGGCATTGCTCTTCAAAAATGCCGACCGAAATCTGGTGGGCGCGCCGCAGCAAAAAGCCAGGGCGCTGATATAGCGGCAGTGGTGCAGGCGTCATCGTGTCCATATGCGTCTAGTATTCTTGCAGAGATGTCCAGTATTCATTCGATTTCCACCAATTGTGCCCATTCTGGTGCATGATTACCATGCGTTTGCATGCTAACTACAAAAGAGGTCTACATGCGAAATTTTGTTGGCAGACGGCAATTTTTGAAGACAAGCGGATTGGGAGTATTGGGTTTACCCGTAGCAGGCGCCATCGCCAGCACCGAGAGTGTGCCTCTGAAATTGATTGTGCCTTTCACTCCGGGGACTGGAATCGACACGATTGCGCGAACGATCGGGCCTTTGCTGGCCAAGCGCCAGGGCCGGCCCGTGGTGGTGGAGAACAAGCCGGGCGCCTCTGGAAATATCGGAACCGAGGCCGTTGTGCGCTCGCCCGCCAATGGCCAGACGCTTTTGGTGACAGTGAATACCCTGGTGATGAACGCATCGCTGTATCCCAAATTGCCATTCAATCCGCTGACGGACCTCGAACCTGTAACGCTGACCAGCTGGGGACAGCTGATTTTGGTGACGCCCACGGCCTCCGCCTATCAGACGGCGGCCGATCTGGTGAAGGCGGCCAAGGCCTCGCCGGGCCGCATCAATTACGCATCTCCGGGAGTGGGCACTCCGCACCATATGGCGATGGAGCTTTTCAAGAGCACGGCGGGCGTATCGATCACGCACATCCCTTATCGCGGAACAGGGCCGGCGCTGACGGACCTGCTGGGCGGCCAGGTGGAATGCATGTTCCTGCCCATTCATGTGGCATTGACGCATGTGAAGGCCGGCAAGCTGCGCGCGCTGGGCATTGGCAGCCAGCGGCGCCACCCGCTGCTGCCCGATGTGCCCACGCTCAAGGAGGCCAAGGCGGGCGATGTGAACGTGGATATGTGGTACGGCGTGTTTGCGCCGGCCGGCATGCCGGCGGACCAGGTCGATGCCCTCAATCGCGAGATCCGCGCGATTTTGGCGTCGGAGGAAGTCCGGCATGCCTTCGCGCCCCAGGGCATGGATCCGGCCGGCAGCACGCCGGCCGAGTTCAAGGCCCTGGTGCAAAAGGACGCCCGGCGCTGGGCCGATCTGGTCAAGGCGCGGGGGATTACCGCCGAGTAGGCGGGGCGGGCGCCAACAGCGCCCCTGGAGAAAGCATGGAGAGTCAGCGGATGAAAGTAGCGATCGTGGGGGGCGGCATCGCAGGCCTGTGCCTGGCATTGGCCCTGCATCAAAGAGGCATTGCCTGCGAAGTCTTCGAGGCCGTGCCCGAGGTCCGCGAGATCGGCGCGGGCATTACCCTGCTGCCGCATGCCATGCGCGAACTCAGCGACCTGGGCCTGCAGCCGCAGCTGGAGGCGCTGGCGATCGAGAACCTGGAGAGCGTGTTCTTCAATCGCTATGGCCAGTTCGTCTACCGCGAGCCGCGCGGCCGCCATGCCGGCTATGAGCTACCCGAACTGGGCATCCACCGTGGCCGCCTGCACCGCGTTCTCTTCGAGGCTGCCGTGCAGCGCCTGGGCCCGGGCGCAGTGCACACGGGCCACCGCTGCGTGCGTGTGGACCAGTCGGCCCATGGCGCCACCGTGCATTTCGCGCCGGATGCCCAGGGCCATGTGCCGCCGTCGGCCACGGCCGACATCGTCGTGGCCTGCGATGGCGTCAACTCCGCCGTGCGGCGCCAGTTCTATCCGCAGGAGGAGCTGGCCTTCGGCGGCATCAACACCTGGCGCGGCGTCTCGCGCTTCAAGCCCATCCTCACGGGCAAGAGCTATCTGCGCATCGGCTCGGTCGATACCGGCAAGATGGTGATCTATCCCATCGAGGACAACGTCGACGGCCAGGGCATGCAGCGCATCAACTGGGTGGCCGAGATCCGCGACCCGCAGATGCGCATGAACGACTGGAATCGCGCCGGGCGCATGGAGGATGTGCTGGAGATTTTCGGCGGCTGGACCTTCGACTGGCTGGATGTGCCGGCCCTGATCCGCTCGGCCGAGACCATCTTCGAGTACCCCATGGTGGACAAGGACCCCGTGGACCAGTGGAGCTTCGGCCGCGTGACCCTGCTGGGCGATGCCGCCCACCCCATGTATCCGCGCGGCTCCAACGGTTCTGCCCAGGCCATGCGCGATGCGCGCGTGCTGGCCGACCTGCTGGCCGCCGACCCGCAAGGCGACCCGCTGGCGCTGCTGGCCGCCTATGAGGCCAGCCGCCTGCCCGCCACCAGCCAGGTGGTGCTGACCAACCGCTCCACGCCGCCCGACTTCATCATCATGAAGGCCGACGAGCTCAGCGGCGGCCAGCCCTTCGGCCATATCGACGAGCTGATCAGCCAGGACGAGCTGCGCGCCATTGCCCGCCATTACGAGCAGGTGGCGGGGTTCGTGAATCCGCAGTCGCAGGGCTGAGGCAGGCGGCGGTCTCAATCCAGGCTGATGTTCGCCTTCTGGATCAGCAGCTTGTACTGGTCCGCCTTGGTCCTGGCGAATTTCTCCATTTCCGGCACTTCCCAGGTGATGGGCTGGAAGGCGAAGGTGGCGAATTTCTCGCGCACCTGCGGGTCCTGCAGCACGGCGACCACGTCGGCGTGGATCTTGTCGCGCAGGGTGGCGTCCACGCCCTTGGGCGCCAGCAGGGAGACGAAGGAGTTCACGATCAGGTCGGCGGGGCCGCCCGATTCGGCCACGGTGGGCACGTCGGGCATCTGGGCGATGCGCTGGGGCGCGGCCACGGCCAGGTAGCGGATCTTGCCGGATTTGTAGATGCCCTGGCTGGAAGGAAGGCTGGCAAAGCTCCAGGCCGGATCGCCATTGGCCACCGAGGTGTAGAGCTGGCTGACCTCGCGGTAGGGCACATGGGTCATCTTGCTGCCGGTCAGGAAGTCCAGCCATTCGCCGCCCAGGTGGCCGGGGCTGCCCACGCCCCAGGAGCCGTAGCTGACCTTGCCGGGCTCCGACTTGGCCGCCTTGATCAGGTCGCCCATGCTCTTCCAGGGCGAGTTCGTGGGCACGGCGACGAAGAAGGGCGTGAGGAACAGCGGCGCCACGGGGTCGAAGTGCTGCAGCGGATGGAAGTTGCGCTGCTTGTAGAGGTAGGGCAGGGCGGAGACATGTTCGCTGTCGAGCTGCAGCAGGGTGTAGCCGTCGGGCTTGGCGCGGCGTGCGGCTTCGATGGCGACAAAGCCGCCGCCGCCTGGGCGGTTGTCCACGGTCACACCCTGCTTCCAGCGCGCGGAAAGCTTTTCTCCCACGATGCGCAGCACGGCGTCAGGGCCGCTGCCCACGGCAAAGGCCGTGATCACGGTGACGGGGCGCGTGGGAAAGCTGGCGGCGCTGCTGGAGCCTGCCTGCGCCCAGGCGCAATGCAGCGGGGCGATGGAGGCCAGCAGCAGGGCGGCGCCTGCGAGGGCCTTGCGGCGGGAGGGGGCGGTGCCGAGGCGGCTGGATGGGGATGCTTTCACAGTCTGTCTCCTGTTGGATCTGCTTTTTTCACTGCTTGCAATGCCCCGGTCCTTCTGGCGAGGACTCGGGGCGGGTTAGGGCTGCCGGCAAAGGTGCGGCGGGGTTCAGGCGAAGTTCAGCCGGCGTCAGGCTGGGCCAGGGGCGCGGCCTGCGCAAAGGCGGGCAGGGCCGCGCAGGCCCTGTCCACTGCGCTGATCAGCGGCCAGCGGTCCAGGTCCACGCCAAAGCGGCGTGCGCTTTCGATCTGGGGCACGAGGTAGACATCGGCCAGCGTGGGTGCGTGGCCGAAGCAGAAGTCGCCGCGCCGCGTGTCTTGCGCCAGCAGGGCCTCGATGGCGTCGAAGCCGTCGGCAATCCAGGTGGCGCACCAGGCATTGATGGCGGCTTCGTCCGCACCGAACTGGCGGCGCAGGGTCTGCAGGATGCGGCGGTTGTTGATGGGATGCACGTCGCAGCCCACGATGGCGGCCAGCGCGCGCACCTGGGCGCGGTCCTCGGGGTCGGCGGGCAGCAGCGGCGGCTCGGGGTGGCGCTCTTCCAGCCATTCGATGATGGCCGGCGACTGGATCAGCGTGCGGCCATCGTCCAGCGTCAGCGCCGGCACCAGGCCCTGCGGGTTGACCTGCTTGAACGGCGCTTGGGCCTGCTCGTCCACGCGCAGGTCCACGGGGAAGTAGTCAGCGCGCAGGCCCTTGAGGTTGAGCGCGATGCGCAGGCGGTGCGAGGTGCCGCTGCGGAAAAAGCTGTAGAGCTTCATGGTGGTGGTCTCCCCGGTCTTATTCAGGCTGGCCCACGGTGAGCGCGATCTCGCCCACGCCCTGCACATGGCCGGTGATGCGGTCGCCCGGCAGCACGGCACCCACGCCTTCAGGCGTGCCCGTGTAGATGAGGTCGCCGGGTTGCAGGTGATAGAACAGCGAGAGGTCGGCAATGATTTCGCGGATGTTCCAGATCAGCTTGTCCACGTCGGACTGCTGCCTGGTCTCGCCATTGACGGCCAGTGCAATGGCGCCGGATTCGATCACCTGGCCCGGCATGGGCACGATCTCGCTGGCTACCGAGGACTGCTCCACATCCTTGCCCAGGTCCCAGGGCCGGCCCTTGTCGCGCGCCACCAGCTGCAGGTCGCGGCGCGTCATGTCCAGGCCGCAGGCGTAGCCGTAGATGTGTTCATGCGCCTGGTCCGCCGCAATGCGAAAGCCCGCCTTGCCGATGGCCACCACCAGTTCCATCTCGAAGTGGTAGTTGTTCGTCTCGGGCGGGTAGGCCACGGTGGCACCCGAGTCGGTCAGGGTGGAGGGGGCCTTGGTGAAGTAGAAGGGGCGCTCCACGCTCTTGTCCACCGGGCGGCCCATCTCGACGGCATGGGCGTGGTAGTTGCGGCCCACGAAGAACAGGCGGTTCACGGGCAGGCGCTGCGTGCTGCCGCGCACGGGCAGGGATTGGACGGGGGGCGGGGTCCAGAGGTATTGGGGGGCGGTCATGGTATTGGCGATGGGGGAGGAAAGAGACATCGGAGGATTCAAGGCCGGACTTCGTAGAGGCCCAGCTTTCGGTGCAAAGGCGCCTCGTCGGCCAGGAAGAGGAAGGCGGGCTCGCTGGCGCTGGCATTGGCCAGCGTGGCGGGCGCCCAGCCGGGCACGCAGCAGGTGTCGGCCGGGGCCAGGTCGAAATGGCGGTCCACGGCGGCCACGCTGGCACCGCCCTCGATGACATGGAACACGCAGGCCGGCGAGCGCGCGGGCAGCTGTAGCGTCTGGCCCGGGCGCAGCATCAGTGCGTAGAAGCCCAGGATGTTTTCGCAGTCGGTCCCGGTCTCGGGGTTGGTGTAGGCCAGCTGCACGCAGTCCAGATCGGGGCGGTCGGCGGCCAGCTCCAGCAGCGCGGCGCGGGCATCCTTCCATGGGTAGCGCAGCATGGGGTAGGCCTTGGCGCTGCGGGCGAACACCTGCGTGGGTGCCAGGCCGCCGCGCGCATATGCCCGGTCGCCACGGCCGGGCAGGGCGGGCTGGCGCGGGCCGTCCACGTGGTAGGTGACTTCCAGGTAGTAGGCCAGGGGCAGGTCCAGCACATCGAGCCAGACCACGGGCTCGTCGCCGTCATGGCCATGCTCGTGCCACAGGCCCGTGGGCGTGAGGATCAGGTCGCCGCGCTCCATAGGGCATTTCTCGCCGTCGACCAGGCTCCAGGCGCCCTGGCCTTCCACCACCATGCGCACGGCATTGGGCGTGTGGCGGTGCGAGGGCGCCCACTCGCCGGGCAGCAGCAGCTGCATGCCCAGGTAGATGGAGGAGCTGGCCTGCATCTTCTCCAGCCCATGGCCGGGGTTGGCCAGCACCAGCACGCGGCGCTCGGCCTTTTCGATGGGCGTCAGCTCGCCCGCCTGCATGAGCAGCGGGCGGATGGACTGGTACGGCCAGGCAATCGGCTGGGTGCGCGGGCGCGGCGTGTGCGGCGGCATCACGTTGCGCAGGCTGGGCCACAGCGGCACCAGGTTGTTGCGCGCGAGTTCGTCGCGGTAGTCCTGGGGCAGGTCTTCCAGGCGGCCAAGTTCTTGCATGGCGGTCTCCTTGTGTTCAGTCTTCGGCGAGGCAGGTTTCGGCCTTCCAGCCGTACAGCCATTCCATGGCGTCGTAGAAACGCTGGGGCGTGCGGCCCTTCCAGAGGTCGTTGCGCACCAGGCGCTCCACGCCGCTGGCGTGGAAGATGCGGCCCATCTCGCGCGCGGACAGCACCACGCGCGCCGTGCGGGCGATGCGCGAGCGCTCGTACAGCCGCAGCGCCTGCGGCCAGTCGTTGCCGCAGTGCCTGAGCGCCTGGCCCAGCGTCACCGCGTCTTCCAGTGCCATGCAGGCGCCCTGGGCGATGTATTGCAGCGTGGGGTGTGCGGCATCGCCCAGCAGCGTGGCGCGGCCGAAGCTCCACTGGCCAATGGGCTCGCGGTCGGCCGTGGCCCAGCGCTTCCAGCTTTTGGGCAGGTCTATGAGCTGGCGTGCGCGCGGGCAGCAGTCGCTGTAGTAGCTTTGCACCTCTTGGCGGCTGCCTTCGCGCACGCCCCATTCCTCCTGCTCGCGGCTGTGGAAGGTGACGACCACGTTGTACTGCTCGCCGCCGCGCAGCGGGTAGTGCACCAGGTGGTAGTTGGGGCCGACCCAGATGCTGGCCGCGTTCCAGCGCAGGTCCTCGGGGAAGTCGTTCTTCTCCACCACGGCGCGGTACACCACGTGGCCGGAGACACGCGCCGCATCGCCCACGTACTGCTGGCGTACCACGGACTTCACGCCATCGGCGCCGATCAGCGCCTGGCCCACATGGACCTGGCCGTGCTGGTCGCGCACGGTGACGGTGTCACCCTCCTGCTGCACGGCTTCGATGCGCGTGCCCGTCAGCGTCTCGATTTGGCCGTGGGTGCGCGCGCCTTCAAGCAGCGAGGTGTGGATGTCGGCGCGGTGGATCACCGCATACGGGTTGCCGAAGCGGGCGCGAAACGCCTCGCCCGTGGGAATGCGGCCGACCAGCCGCTCATCGAGCGCGTCGTGCATCACCATCTCGTCGGTATAGACGGCGCGGCCACGGGCCAGCTCGCCAATGCCCAGCGCGTCGAAGGCCGCGAATGCGTTGGGCCCCAGTTGTATGCCGGCGCCGATCTCGCCCAGCTGCGGCGCCTGCTCCAGCACCTTGACGGCGAATCCCTGGCGTGCCAGGGCCAGCGCGGCCGCCACGCCGCCAATGCCGCCGCCTGCCACAAGAACGGGCAGCGCCCGGGAAGAAATGCTGGTGCTCATGGATGTCCTGTGCTTCGTGGTGCGTGTCGCCAGCCTGCGGGTCAGCTGCGTCGCGACTAATTAAACAGTATGCTGACGATGAGTGTAGTGTTGATTTGCATCAGGCCAGCCTGGGGTTTCCCTGGATGCAGGCCAAACGGTGGTGGACAGCATGTCCGGGTGAATCACCTGTCCGCCAGCCAACGCCAACGGAGGGCGCAGTTCATGCGAACATCTGCGCTTGCCCGCAGGGACCCGGAAAAGAGCGCAATGGCCATGGACTACCAACCCGCAGAACTAGAAAACTACCCCGGCTACCACATCCGCCGCCTGCAGCAGATCGCGGTGGCCGTCTTCATGGAAGAGACCCAGGAATTCGGCGTGACCCCCGTGCAGTACGCGGCGCTGTCTGCCGTGCTGCGCCAGCCCGGCGTGGACCAGCGCACGCTGGCGCGGATGATCGGCTTCGATACCTCGACCATTGGCAGCGTCATCGACCGGCTGGAGGCGCGCGGCCTCATGGTGCGCAACACCAGCCCGGCCGACCGGCGCGTGCGCCTGCTGTCGGTCACCGCAGAAGGCGCTGCGCTGCTGGCCGCTGCCGAGCCCTCGGTGCTGCGGGCCCAGCAGCGCATGCTGGAGCCGCTGCCGCAGGAGCAGCGGGGCCTGTTCATGGACATGATGGCCGTCCTGGTGCGGCAAAACGACGAGCTGGCGCGCGCGCCCAGCACGCTGGCCGCGCGCCGCGCCGCAGCCGACTGAGGCGGCCTCGACCCATGGACTGGGACCACCTGAGATTCTTTGGCGAACTGGCGCGCAGCGGCAGCATGGCCGCCGCCGCGCGGCAACTGGGCGTGGAGCACACCACGGTGTCGCGCCGCATCCAGGCTCTGGAAAAGCAGCTGGGGGCCGTGCTCTTCGAACGCGAAGCGGGCCAATGGCGGCCCACGGAGGCCGGCCGACAGCTGCTGGGTGTGGCAGACGCCATGCAGCGCGCCGCAGCCGGGCTGGAGCGCATGCCGCTGGCGGCCGAATCCACCAGCCAGGGACCGTCCGGCCTGGTGCGCGTGGGCGCCACGGAGGGCTTCGGCACCCAGCTGCTGGCCCCGCAGCTGGCCGCGCTGACGCAGCGCCATCCGCTGCTGAGCATCGACCTGCTGGCCCTGCCGCGCCTGCTGCACCTGTCGCGGCGCGAGGCGGACATCGTCATCTCGCTGGAGCGTCCCACGCGCGGCTCGGCCGTGGTCACCAAGCTCACGGACTACCGGCTGTTCCTCTACGGCCAGCGCGAATACCTTGCGCGCCGTCCGCTGGTGGCGCGCACCGAGGACCTGCGCCACCACAGCTTCATCCACTATGTGGACGACCTGCTGTTCACGCGCGAGCTGCAGCTGCTGTCAACCCTGTTCCAGCCCGAGCGCTTTGCCTTTCGCAGCACCAGCATCACCGCCCAGTACGAGGCCGTGCGCGCCGGCGCCGGCTTGGCCGTGCTGCCCGCCTTCATCGCCGACCGCGACCCCGTGCTCAGCCGCGTGCTGCCCGCCGAGGCCTGCTTCACCCGCACCTTCTGGATGAGCATGCCCTCGGATGCCCGGCAGGTTCAGCGCATCGAGGCGGTCTGGGGGTTTTTGCGGGAGGCTGTGCAGGGCATGGGCGGCTTGCTGAAGCCCAGAGCCTGAGGGCCTGCGGCGGTCAGGCCCCTGCCGCTATACTGCCCGCCCCGAATCTCGTCATCCGACAGCAGGATCCCTGGCATGCGCCTGAAAGCCCTTTTGCGTCCACTGGTGTACCTGAGCCTGGCGGGGCTGGTCGCTTGCGGCAGCAACCCGCCCAGCCCCTCGGCGGCCACGCCCGAGTCCACGCCCACCGCGCCGGGCACACCCGTGGCGCCCATCAGGATCGGTCTGGCCCTGGGCGGCGGGGCCGTGAAGGGCTTTGCCCATATCGGCGTCATCAAGATGCTGGAAGCCAATGGCCTTGCGCCTGCGGTGGTGTCCGGCACCAGCGCGGGCAGCGTGGTGGGGGCGCTGTATGCGGGCGGCATGAACGCCTTCGAGCTGCAGGAAAAGGCCGTGGCGCTGGATGAGACCAAAATCCGCGACCTGCAGCTGTCCTCGGGCGGCCTGCTGGTGGGGCAGAAGCTGGAAGACTATGTGAACGAACAGGTGGGCCGCAAGCCGCTGGAGCAACTGGCCAAGCCCTTCGTGGCGGTGTCCACGCGGCTGGAAGACGGCGAGCGCACCGTGTTCGCGCGCGGCAATACGGGGCAGGCGGTGCGTGCCTCCAGCAGCATTCCGGGTGTGTTCCAGCCCGTGGCCATCGGCAAGTTCCACTTCGTCGATGGCGGCATCACCAGCCCCGTGCCCGTGGACGCCGCGCGCCAGCTGGGCGCCGATCTGGTGATCGCCGTGGACATCTCCAACAAGGCCCGTGGCAAGGCGCCCGAGAACATGCTGGGCGCCCTGGGCCAGTCCATTGCGATCATGGGCCAGAAGCTGGGCCAGGCCGAGCTGGCCCGCGCCGACATCACCATCCGCCCCAAGGTGCTGGACATCGGCCCGGCCGACTTCACCCAGCGCGCCAGCGCCATTCTTGAGGGCGAAAAGGCCGCCGTGGCCGCCATGCCCCAGATCCGCGAGCGCATCGCCCAGCTGCAGGCCGAGCGCGCCAAGGCCGCGAAGCTGGCGCAGCAAAAGGCGGCCGAAGCCCAGCACCAGGCCTGCCTGGACCAGCGCTCGCGCATGCAGAAGCTGGCGGAGATGGCGGGTATGGATGGCGCCTGCGCCAACCCCAACCTCAACGCCAACCCCTGATCCACCACGGCTGAGCGCGGGCTATCCGTACACCGGATAGCGGGCGCACAGCTCCGTCACCTGATCGCGCACCTGCGCCGCCACCTTGGCAAAGCGGGCGCCTTCCTGCGCGTCCAGCGCATCGAGCACATCGCACAGCCAGCCGGCCAGCTGTTCGCACTGCGCCTGGCCGAAGCCGCGCGTGGTGACGGCGGGCGTGCCTATGCGCAGGCCCGAGGTCACGAAGGGCGAGCGCGGGTCGTTGGGCACGGTGTTCTTGTTGGTGGTGATGTGCGCCTCGCTGAGCGCGGCGTCGGCATCCTTGCCGGTGTAGCTGCGGTCGGACAGGTCGATCAGCATCAGGTGGTTGTCCGTGCCGCCCGAGACGATGCGGTAGCCGCGCTGCTGGATCACGGCGGCCATGGCGCGGGCGTTGGCCAGCACCTGGCGCTGGTAGGCCTTGAAGCCGGGCTGCAGCGCCTCCTTGAAGGCGACGGCCTTGGCGGCGATCACATGCATCAGCGGCCCACCCTGCACGCCGGGGAACACGGCCGAGCTCAGGCGGCGGTTGAAGGTTTCGTCCTGTCCCTTGGACAGGATCAGGCCGCCGCGCGGGCCGCGCAGCGTCTTGTGCGTGGTGCTGGTGACCACATGCGCGTGGGGCAGTGGGCTGGGGTATTCGCCCGCAGCCACCAGGCCTGCGACATGGGCCATGTCCACCCAGAACACGGCCCCCACCTTGTCGGCAATGGCGCGCATGCGGGCCCAGTCCTTGTGGCGCGAGTAGGCAGAGAAGCCGCCGATGAGCATGCGGGGCCGGTGCTCCAGGGCGATGCGCTCCATCTCGTCGTAGTCGATCAGGCCCGTGGCGGGGTCCAGGCCGTAGGGGACGATGCGGTAGTGGCGGCCCGAGAAGTTGGACGGGTTGCCATGCGTCAGGTGGCCGCCCTGGGCCAGGTTCATGCCCATGACGGTGTCGCCGGGCTGGGCCAGCGCCAGGAACACGGCGGCATTGGCCTGGGCGCCGGCATGGGGCTGCACGTTGGCGTAGTCGCAGTCGAACAGCGCCATGGCGCGTTCCACGGCCAGGCGCTCGGCCACGTCCACGTTCTCGCAGCCGCTGTAGTAGCGCTTGCCGGGGTAGCCCTCGGCGTACTTGTTGGTGAAGACCGAGTTCTGCACCGCCATCACCAGCGGGCTGGCGTAGTTTTCGGAGGCGATGAGTTCCACATGGTCTTCCTGGCGGCGTTTCTCGCTCTGGATGGCCTTGGCCAGCTGCAGGTCGAAGTCGGCCAGGGTCAGGGATGCGTCGTACATGGGTGAATGGTTCCTGTATGGGGGCAAGGGCTGTTGGAAGGGATGGTCATGCAGCCGCCAGCTGGCCTGCGGCGGGTGCGCCTGCCTGCGCGGCGCTGGCCGACTCCAGCAGGCAGGCCAGGCGGGCGACGATGTCGTCGATCTGGCGCTCGTCGCAGATCAGCGGCGGCAGCAGGCGGATGGTGGATTCGCGCGTCACCGTGATCAGCAGGCGCTGCTGGGCCAGCGCGCGGCCCACCAGGTCCTGGCAGTTGCGGTTCAGCTCGATGCCCACCATCAGGCCCTGGCCGCGCACGGCCAGCACGTCGGGGTGGCCGTGCAGCGCCTGCTGCAGGCCGTTGAGCAGGCGCCGGCCCAGTTGCCTGGCGCGGCCGGGGATGTCCTCGGTCTCCATGATGTCCAGCACCGTGCAGCCCACGCGGCAGGCCAGCGGGTTGCCGCCAAAGGTGGAGCCATGCTGGCCGGGCGAGATCAGGTCGGCCGCAGGCCCGCGTGCCAGGCAGGCGCCGATCGGAATGCCGTTGCCCAGGGCCTTGGCCAGGGTCATCACATCGGGGGCGATGCCCGCGTGCTGGTGGCCGAACCAGGCGCCGGTGCGTCCCAGGCCGGTCTGGATCTCGTCGAGCATCAGCAGCCAGCCATGCCGGTCGCACAGGCTGCGCAGCTGGCGCAGGTAGTCGGGGCTTGCCAGGCGGATGCCGCCTTCGCCCTGCACGGGCTCGATCAGCACGGCCACGATGTCGCCATGCTGGGCGGCGGCGTGGTGCACGGCCGCGATGTCGTCATAGGGCACGCGCACGAAGCCCGGCATCAGCGGCTCGAAGCCGCGCTGCTTGGCCGGGTTGCCCGTGGCCGACAGCGTGGCCAGCGTGCGGCCATGAAAGCCGTTGTCCATCACCAGGATCTGCGGCCGCGCCACCTGCCTGCGGTGGCCGTGCAGGCGCGCCAGCTTGAGCGCGGCCTCGTTGGCCTCGGCGCCGGAGTTGCAGAAAAAGGCCGTCTCCATGCCGGCCAGGGCGCACAGGCGCTGGCCCAGGCGTTCCTGCCAGTCGATGCGGAACACGTTGGAGGTGTGCAGCAGCAGGCCGGCCTGCTCGGCGATCACGGCGGCGATCTCCGGGTGCGCGTGGCCCAGGGCGGTCACGGCCACGCCCGCAATGGCGTCCAGGTATTCGGTGCCGTGCTCGTCCCAGAGCCGGGCCCCACAGCCGCGGACGAAGGACACGGGCTGGCGGGCATAGGCCTTCATCAGGCGGGAATCAAGGGGTTGCATGGCTTTTTGCATGTCAAGGTCCTCAAGCGGGGTCAGGGTTGAATCGAAAAGGGTGGCGAGGGGGCGCGTTCAGGGCAGCGCCAGGGCGGTGGGATCAGGGCCGCCGACGGGCCAGTAGAAGCTGTCCGGCTGGGCGCGGGCGCCGAAGATGGCCTGGCCCACGCGCACCACGGTGGCGCCTTCCTCGATGGCGATCTCGAAGTCGCCGGACATGCCCATGGACAGTTCGTCCAGCGAGATGCCCGCCGGCGCGCTCTGGCGCAGCTGGTCGCGCAGGCGGCGCAGCAGCACGAAGCACTGGCGCACGCGCTCGGCCTCGCTGGAGAACAGGGCCAGCGTCATCAGGCCGCGCACGCGCAGCGCACTGAAGGCGGGCAGGGCCTGGAGGAATCCCTGCACCTCGTCGGGCGGCAGGCCGTACTTGCTGGCCTCGCCCGAGGTGTTGACCTGCACGAACACGTCCAGCGCCCGGCCGTCGGCCTGCAGGCGGCGGTCCAGCGCCTCGGCCACGCGCAGGTTGTCCAGCGCCTGGAACTCGCTGGCAAAGCGTGCCACGAGCTTTGCCTTGTTGGTCTGCAGGTGGCCGATGACGGACCACTGCAGATCGGCCAGGTCCTGCATGGCCTCCCACTTGCCGAAGGCTTCCTGCACCTTGTTCTCGCCCAGCATGCGGCAGCCCGCCGCGTGTGCCAGGCGCAGGCTGGATTCGGGCTTGGTCTTGCTCACGGGCAGCAGGCGCACGCTGGCCGGGTCGCGCCCTGCGCGGCGGCACGCAGCGGCCATGCGCGCCTGCACGGTGGCCAGGTTGTGCCGGAAATCGTCCACCGTCTCGGCCTGGGGGTAGCGGCCGTGCTGGTCGTGGCGCGTCAGGGTGTCGGCGGCTTGGGCGGTGCCGCCGGTGGTGTCTTGTGTCGCAAGCATGGTTTCAGCTCCTTTTGATGGCGGCATCGGCGGCGGGCACGTTGCCGGTGCCCGCCTCGCTGCGGGCGGTCCGGCGCGGCCACTGGCCGTTGAGCACGGCATGGGCCACCAGACCGATGACCAGGCCCCAGAAGGCGCCGCCTATGCCCAGCATGGAAATGTTGGCGGCGGCGGCCAGGAAGGTGATCAGCGAGGCCTCGCGGGTTTTGGCGTCGGCCAGCGCATTGGCCAGGCTGCCGCCGATGGTGCCCAGCAGCGCCAGGCCCGCCAGCGTGGTGATGAAGGTGGCCGGGAACGCCATGAACACGGCCGCCAGCGTGACGCCGAACACACCCACCAGGATGTAGAACACGCCCGCAGCGATGCCTGCGATCCAGCGCCTGGACGGCTCTTCATGCGCCTCCTTGCCCGTGCAGATGGCGGCCGTGATGGCGGCGATGTTGAAGGCGTGCGAGCCGAACGGCGCCATCAGCAGCGAGCCCAGGCCCGTCAGCGTGACGATGGGGTTGGCGCTGGTCTTGAAGCCGTCGTTGCGCAGCACCAGCATGCCGGGCATGTACTGCCCGGTCAGCGTGATAAGGAACAGCGGCAGGGCCACGCTCAGCAGGGCGTTGAGCGTGAACTCGGGCCGCGTGAACACGGGCGCCGCGAATTGCAGCTGCAGCCCGGACAGGTCCACACGGTCCTGCGCCAGCAGGAACGCCAGGCCCAGCGCCAGGATGCCGACCACCGCATAGCGTGCCGTGAGCCGCTTGAGCAGAACGTAGGCCACGATCAGCAGGCCGGCCAGCACCGGGTCCACGCTCATGCCGCCAAAGGCCTTGATGCCGAACTGCAGCAGGATGCCCGCCAGCAGGCCCGAGGCCACGCCGGGCGGAATCAGCCGGATCACGCGCTCGAACCAGCCCGACAGTCCCAGCACCACGAAGGCCGCGGCCGACACCACATAGGCGCCCACAGCCTCGGCATACGGCGTGGTGCCCAGGGCCGTCACCAGGAAGGCGGCGGCCGGCGTGGACCAGGCCGTGATGATGGGCTCGCGCGAGAGCCAGCTGAGCACCAGCCCGGTGACGCCCACGCCAATCGAAATCGACCACACCCACGAAGCCGTGAGTTCCGGGCTCAGGCCGGCCACCTTGGCTGCCTGGAACACCAGGATGAAGGTGCCGCCGTAGTTGACGATGACCGAGATCAGCCCGGCCACCACGGGGTGGATGAGGTCGCTGAAGCGAAGGGGTGAGTGTGTGTCTGATGAAGGCATGGTCTTCTCGTTTTCCTTGGGGGTTGGATTCCTGGCTGTCTGGGGAAAGGGGTATTTGAGCGCCGAAGTGGACTGAATGATCCATACACTTCGCTCTCTTGTTGCAGACCACTTTGCAATGGGCGCGCAGCATTTGCGTCAGTACAATGGCCTGCCAAAGAGGTGCAATGAGATGAAAGGCGGCAGACCGCATGAGCAAGACCTTCGAGCTTGAGACCCTGAAGATCCGCATGGGAGATGCCGACCTGCGCCAGCTGGACCTGCACCAGCGGGTGCAGCGCGCCATGCGTGCGCTGATCCTGGATGGGGCGCTGCTGCCGGGCCTGAAGCTGCCGGCCACGCGCTCGCTGGCCGACTCGCTGGGCATTGCCCGCGACACGGTGGAGAACGCCTACACCCAGCTGCACCGCGACGGCTTCATCGTGCGGCGCCAGGGATCGGGCAGCTATGTCTCCGAGACCATCGGCACCGAGCTGCGGGGCCGGGCGGCGCGCCGCGGCCGCTTGCCCGAGCACGAGCGCAGCGCCCATGCTGTCGGTGCTGCCGGCGCCATAAGGGCCGGTGCCGGCCTGAGCCGGCGCGGCCAGGCCATCGTCGATGGCGGCGGCATCGCCGACCAGCAGACCATTCGGGCCTTTGCCACCGGCCTGCCCGAGACGCGCACTTTTCCCACCGATGTCTGGGAGCGGCTGCAGCGGCAGGCGCTCAAGGACTACCGGGCCAGCGTCCTGCTGCACGGCGACCCGCAGGGCGCCGAGCCGCTGCGCAAGGCCATTGCCACCTACCTCAATCTGGAGCGCGGCGCCAAGGTGGACGCCGGGCAGATCTTGGTGCTCAGCAGCACGCGGCAGGCGCTGTTCCTGTGCGCGCAGCTGCTGGTGGATGCGGGCCGGCCCATCCTGCTGGAGAATCCGGGCTACTTCGGCGCCCGCAAGGCCTTCGAGTCGGCCGAGGCCAAGGTCCTGCCCATCGACGTGGACGCGCAAGGCATTCGCACCGACCTGCTGCATGCCGACCGCAGCGGCGCCACCTGCGTCTATGTCACGCCATCGCACCAGTACCCCACGGGCGTCACCATGCAGCTGGAGCGGCGGCTGGACCTGATCCGCTGGGCATTCGAGCGCGGGCGCTGGATCATCGAGGACGACTACGACAGCGAATTCCACTACGACGGCATGCCCACCGCCTGCGTGCAAGGCCTGGACAAGCACGCGCGCACCATCTACATCGGCACCTTCGGCAAGACCCTGTACCCGGGCCTGCGCATGGGCTACATGGCCTTGCCGCAGGAGCTGGTGCGCGCCTTTGTCCAGGCGCGCAGCATCATGGACGGGCACACGCCCCAGATCCAGCAGCTGACGCTGGCGCGCTTCATGGAGGACGGCCACTACAACTCCCACGTGCGGGCCATGCGCAAGCTGTATGCGGGGCGGCGCGAGGTCATCCTCGAATCCATAGGCAGGCACCTGGCCGGCATCGTCACCGCGCCACGGCCCCAGGGCGGCATGCAGGTGCCCTGCCTGCTGGAGCCCGGCTGGTCCGAGGAGGACACCATCCGCCGCGCCGCCGCGGCCGGCGTGCTGCTGCAGGGGCTCAGCCGCCTGTACGCGGGCGAGCAGCGGCAGCCGGGCTGGCTGCTGGGCTATGCCTCGCTCACGGCCTACGAGATCGAGGCCGCCGTGCTGCGCCTGGCCAACGCGCTGCGAAAACCCTGACAGGTTGGGAGAAGCCGGGCGCTGCATGCCTCAGTAGGGCAGGGGAAAGCGCCCGGTCAGGTCGGACACGCCTTCGTGGATGGACTTGAGCGTGCGCGCGTTCATGGTGCCGCTGCGTATGCCGCCCAGCGTGGCAAGAATCATGTCGCCGATCTCGCGGAACTCGTCGGCGCCCATGCCGCGCGTGGTGCAGGCCGCGCTGCCCACGCGGATGCCCGAGGTCACCAGTGGCCGCGCGCCATCGCCGGGCACGGCGTTCTTGTTGACCGTGATGCCGATCTGCTCCAGCGCCGTTTCGGCGGCCTTGCCCGTCAGCTCCCAGGGGCGCAGGTCGATCACGCCCAGATGGCAGTCCGTGCCTGCGGACACCACGGACAGCCCGCCCTGCGACAGCCGGTCGCACAGCACGCGGGCGTTGTCCACCACGGCCCGCGCATAGGTACGGAAGGCGGGCTTGAGCGCCTCGCCCAGCGCCACCGCCTTGGCCGCCACCACATGCATCAGCGGCCCGGACTGCAGGCCCGGAAACACGGCGGCGTCTATGCGCCTGGCGATCTCGGCGTCGGCCGAGAGGATCATGCCGCCGCGCGGCCCGCGCAGCGTCTTGTGCGTGGTGGTCGTGGTCACATGGGCGTGCTCCACGGGCGAGGGGAACACGCCCGCGGCCACCAGCCCCGCCACGTGCGCGATGTCGGCCATGAAGATGGCGCCCACCCGGTCGGCAATGCGCCGGAACTCGGCCCAGTCCATCTGCCGTGAATAGGCCGAGCCTCCGGCAATGATGAGCCTGGGCCGCTCCTTCAGCGCAATGCGCCGCACCTGGTCCATGTCGATGAGTTGGGAGCGGGCGTCCACCTCGTAGCTGATGGACTGGAACCACTTGCCCGACACGCTCACGCTGGAGCCGTGCGTCAGGTGCCCGCCCGAGCGCAGGTCCAGCCCCATGATCTTGTCGCCGGGCTCCAGGAACGCCAGGTACACGCCCTGGTTGGCCTGGCTGCCCGAGTGCGGCTGCACGTTGGCGTGCGCGCAGCCGAACAGCGCCTTGGCACGCGCAATGGCCAGGTTCTCCACGGCATCGGCATTGGCGCAGCCGCCGTAGTAGCGCACGCCGGGATAGCCCTCGGCGTATTTGTTGGTCAGCACCGAGCCCTGTGCCTCCATCACCGCGCGGCTCACGAAGTTTTCAGAGGCAATCAATTCAATCGAACGCGCCTGCCGTGTCCGCTCGGCCGCTATGGCGTCCCAGGCCTCGCTGTCCGCGTGTTGGAGTTCCAGGGAATTGATTCTGGGGAGCGATAAATCGTCCATGTCGCATTGGCTGTCTTGGAGGCGCTGAAGCACGGGAATCGGCAGCGCCCGGGTTATGGAAGGATTTGGAAACCAGGGCGCATCGGTAATGGGCAGTCTACAAAGTGCAGCTGCCTTGATTCCGACCATGTTTCAGCGGGTGAGCAGACCAATTAAGGTGGCATGCCAATGTAAACCGTTGAAAAAAGCGGTCTGGTTCATTGGCGAAAATAGGTCTGTTTGAATCCACGCTCTCTCCATAGAATTCGCCGCCAGACGTTGAAAGTCATGAGATCCAATACCGCCAGGAATCATCCGCAATCTGCAGTCGGGGAGATTGATTCAAGGTGGAATATGACAGAGTGAAGAAATCCATGACAACGTATCTGCCATCTGCAGCGTCAATTGCAGTGCCATTTGCGGCACCATTGGTGATTGCGGCAGATGGAGAAAGCGGGGGGAGGGAATAGGCGATTTGACTCAGATCAATCAAGTTCAATCACACGGAGTTGAAAAATGAATCTCGATATCTCTCGGACAGATGACGCCGTGCGCGATGCGCTCAAAAAGCTGTCCCTGCTCTGGAAGTCAAGAGCGGCCGTGAATCAGGACCTGCCTGATTACTGCGGCTTGGCGTTCGACCCCGCCCGGCAGGACTTCACCGCCTCGCTGCTGCCGTTTCGCGATCACCAGGCATGGGTGGAGGCGCCACAGCACCTGCGCGACCAATGCCTGTCCTACGCCTGGGGCATCTACAACCTCAAGACCATCTACATCGAGTGCAACGTGGTCACGCCGGCCTGCGAGGACATCATCAAGACCCCGCCGCCCAGCGCCAACCGGGCGCTGCTGCAGGACGTCATGTCCCAGGCCCTGCTGGACGAGGCCCTGCACACCCGCATGTCCATCATGGCCTGCAACTACATCTACGAGATGCGCGGCCTGGCGCCGCTGGACTACGCGGACTTCAACCTCGTCGGCTGGCGCAACGGCGTGCTGGCGCAGTGCGGCGCGGAATGGGAGCGCCGCCTGGCCCGCTTCGCCATTGCCTGCGCCAGCGAGACCCTGATCACCGACTACCTCAAGACCATGGCCGAGGACCGCAGCATCCAGCCCATCTGCCACGAGGTCACGCGCACCCACGCCGTGGACGAATGGAGCCACTCCAGCGTCTTCAGCTCGGTGGCCACCGACATCGTCCAGGGCCTGAGCAACCGCGAGCGCAGCTACCTGCGCTCCATCATCCTCAAGACCGTGCAGATGTTCGCCAACAACGAACTGGGCGCCTGGTCCACCGTCTTCACCATGGTCGGCATGCCGCATGCGCGCGACATCCTGCACGACGTGGGCGACAGCAACGAGATCGGCGTCTACACCGACTCGGTGCAAAGCCTGATCGACCGCATCGGCCTGGCGGGCCGCAACCTGGGCGGCAGCGTGGCGCTGGTGTCCTCGGTCCTCGAGGAGATGCAGGCATGAGCGCCGCCCTCCAGGCAGGCAGCATGCTCGCGCGCTGCGCCGCTGCACGGGCAGAGGCGGGCGGCGTCATGGTCTACACCCTGCGCGTGCAGGGCGCCTCGGCGCAATTCCTCGGCGGCCTGCGGCCCGGCCGGCATGTGGCCATCGAGCATGCCGACGCCAGTGGCACCATGCAGCAGCGGCTGTACTCCATCACCCGCTACGAGCCCTGCAGCGAGCACGACGGCGCCGGCCAGTTCGACATTGCCGTCAAAAGCTCGGGCCGGGGCAGCGTCTCCGACCACATGCATGCGGTGCTGCGCGCAGGCTCCACGCTGCCGCTGGGCGGCGTGGCCGGCGACATCACGGCCGACCTGGTGCTGGGCCTGGACTCCCTGGTCATGCTGGCCGGCGGCATCGGCCTGACCTTGCCGCTGGCGCTGCTGCGCGAACTGGACCGGCTGCGCCAGCAGGGCCGGCGCGTGCCCCGCACCACGCTGCTGCTGTGCTTTGCGCGCATGGCCGACATTCCGTTCCTGCAGGAGCTGCAGCAGCTGTGCGAAACGGCCCCCTGGTTCGACCTGCGTATCCACATCACGCGTGAAGACATTGCCGCCCACGGGCCCTTCGTGCCGGGCCGCCCCTCGCAGCAGTCCCTGCTGGCGCTGGGCCAGCCCCAGGCGGTCGTCATCTGTGGCGGCCACGCCTTTGCGCAGACCTTTCGCGAGCATGCGCGGGCCTGCTTTCCCGGTGCCATACAGCATATCGAGGCCTTCACGCCGCCTGCCGCATCCACCGCCCAGCCAGGCGAGACCGCGCAGGCATGCCAGCTGCAGATCGCGCACAGCGGGCAGATTGTCGAAGCCGCGTCCGGCAAAAGCCTGCTGGAGATCCTGGAAGGCGTGGGCATTGCCATCCGCAGCCAGTGCCGGGCCGGCATCTGCGGCAGCTGCCGCATCCGCATCACGGGAGGCAGTTCACGGCTGGAGGCGGACTTTTGCCTCAGCGACAGGGAAAAGGAAGCCGGCTATGCCTTGGCCTGCTGCACCTTCCCCTCGGCAGGCCATATCCACGTCGATCTCAAGCCCGGCGCCTGACGGGCTCCGCACGTTCCAAGCCAACCTCCTGTATCCACCTGAGTTCCTCCCATGAAAAAAGCCATCGCGCTGCGCCACATCCACTTCGAAGACCTGGGCACCCTGCATGCCGAGTTCGCCAGCCGCGGCTACGAAGTGCAGTACGTCGATCCCAGCATCGGCGAGCTTGACACCCTGGACCTGGGCCGTGCCGACCTGCTGGTCGTGCTGGGCGGCCCCATAGGTGCCTATGACGAGGCGCTTTATCCCTTCGTCGTCCAGGAGCTGGCGGCCGTGCGCCGCTGGCTGGACAGCGGCAAGCCGCTGCTGGGCATCTGTCTGGGCGCCCAGCTCATTGCGCGCGCGCTGGGCGCCAGGGTCTATCCGCTGGGCGTCAAGGAAATCGGCTTTTCGCCGCTCACGCTTACCGACGCCGGCCTTGCCTCGCCCCTCGCCAAACTGGACGGCGTGCCCGTGCTCCATTGGCATGGCGACCAGTTCGACATTCCCGAAGGCGCCGTGCACCTGGCCGGCACCGCCATCGGCGCCAACCAGGCCTTCGCAGTCGGCTCGCAGGTGCTGGGCCTGCAATTCCATCTGGAGGCCGACGCGGCCCGGCTGGAGCGCTGGCTGGTCGGCCATGCCTGTGAGCTCGGCATGGCCAAGGTGGACCCGCGCACGCTGCGTGCCGATGCCCAGAAATACGGCGGCCTGCTGGCGCTGGCCGCGCGCGATGTGCTGGCCGCCTGGCTGACCCACCTGGAGCGCAGCCGCTGAACCTGCGGCGCCGCCCATTCACCCATTTCCCCCACGCCGGAGCCGCCGCTGCGCGGCGCCGGAATCTCTGTTCCCGAAAAAAGGAGAGTTGAAGATGGTTGTCGTACTGTTCGAACTGCAGGCCTTGCCCGGCCAGAACCAGACCTATGTGGACCTGGTCAACAAGCTCACCCCCATGCTCAAGCCCATGGAGGGGTTCATCTCCGTGGAATGCTTCCAGAGCACGCTCAACCCCGAGAAAGTCATGTCCGTCACCACCTGGCGCGACGAGGAAGCCGTCGTCCAGTGGCGCAACGTGGAAGCCCACCTCAGCGCCCAGCGCGCCGGCCGCGACAAGATCTTCAAGGACTACCGCGTGCGCGTCACCCAGGTGCTGCGCGACTACGGCCTGAATGACCGCGCGCAGGCGCCTGCGGACAGCATCATGGGCAAGGCAGGCAGCTGCCCCGTCAGCCACGCCTGAGGGCTGGCGGTGCCGCAAAGGCCCGGCTGGTCCCCCTGCCGGAGCGCGATGCACGCCCTCGAAAGATGCCGGCAGTGACTACGCTGCCGGCGCCAGGCCGTAAAAAAAGCCCGCTGAATGCTCAGAGGGCTTTTTTTCGGAAGGCACAGATCCTTCGCATCGGAACTCCACCGCACCGCACGGCATCCTGCCTGCCGCCTTGTGCAGCGCTTTCAGTTGCGAGCTGCTGCTGCCGCCATTTCGGCGAGGAACGGGCCTTGGGCCGCCTCGGGTTTGCGTTCGATGAGGAAGTCGTCGCGATCCTGGTCCTTGATCCAGTTCGGAGGCTTGCCGCGACCTGTCCACGTTGCTCCTGTAGACGGATCGCGATACTTCGCCGGTGCGCTGGTTTTTGCTGGGATGTAGGGGAACACTTGCTGCTGGGTGAACCCGAAATCGGTCACCAGCTTCTGGACCTTGGACAGGGCTGCGTCGGCCGCCGAGGTGCGGGCCTTGGCAATTTCCATGTCCAGCGCGGCCTTGGCCGCAAGGAGTTCTTTGAGGGACTGTGTCATAGGGGGTGCGAAATTTTTGAAGCCAGATTATGGGGCTGATGGGGCGCGCGCTTGCCGAACCTATCGTGCCGGATCGATCGTGCAAGCCTGGGGCGCGGGGAAGATGTTGCGGCTTGCGGCGCCTTGCACTGCCATGGGGCGCTGCGACGCGGGTGGAGCCGAATAGGTGGGTCTCGCATTGATTTTTTCGCTATCTAGATGGAGATGAGTCCCAATGGCTCCTGCACGCGATTGAATTTTTTGAAACCACCTTCCGAGATCTGAAGGCGAAAGATGATAGCGCAGGCCTATGTCAGACTGCAGCGTGCAGGCCTGCCTTGCGTTGGGCTTACGCAGGCTGGGCGGCCAAAATCCATCTTCAACATCTTCACCGAGGATTTCTCATGATCATCACCACCACCCCCCAGATCGAAGGCCGCCGCATCACCCGCTACTGCGGCGTGGTTGCGGGCGAGGCGATTTTGGGCGCCAATGTGTTCAAGGACTTGTTTGCCGGGCTGCGCGACATCGTGGGTGGGCGGTCGGCCACCTATGAGCGCGAGTTGCAGCGGGCGCGCGAGATTGCGCTCAAGGAGCTGGAGGAACGCGCCCAGGAACTGGGCGCGAATGCCGTGGTGGGGGTGGACCTGGATTACGAAGTGCTGGGCCAGGGCAACGGCATGTTGATGGTGTCTGCCAGCGGCACGGCCGTGGTGCTGGAGTAGGCAAGTCATCGGCCAAGCAGGCCAAGCGGGTCAATCAGGCCAGAGAAGTCAACGCGGCGCCGTGCCCCGCATCTCCAGGCAGCGGGCCAGCGCCCGCGCCGCCTCGCCCAGGCGCGGGCCGGGGCGGGAGACCACGTCCGTCTCGACCAGGTCCAGCGCGCAGATGCGGCCCGAGCGCACGGCGGGCATGCGGCTCCAGCCGGGGCGGGTGGCAAAGCTGGCCGATGGCGTCTGCGGCGTGTGGATGATGAGTTCGGGCTGCTGGCGCAGCACGTATTCGGGCGTGATGCGGGGGAAGGGCCCCAGGTTGGGCGGCAGCACATTGCGCGCGCCCAGGCGCTGCAGCAGCTGGCCTATGAAGGAGTCCGGCCCCGCCGCATAAGGCGTGGCGTCCACCTCGAAATACACCTTCTGCCCGGCGGGCGTGAGCGCCGCCAGCGCCTTGGCCTGCTGGTCCACCTCGGCCTGCATGCGCGCCAGCAGGGCGTTGGCGCGCTGCACCTGCAGCAGCTGTTCGAGCTTGTGCAGCACCTGCTCCAGCTGCGCCATGTCGTTGGCGTCCAGCGCCAGCACGGGAATGCCGAAGCGCTCCAGCTGTGCGATGACGGGTGCGGAATACGCCATCAGCACCACGTCGGGCCTGAGCCGCACGGTGGCCTCGACCAGCGGGGCAAAAGTATGGCCCAGCTTGGGCAGGGCGGCCACGCGGGCTGGGTGGTTGGAGAACTCGTCCACGCCCACGATGCGCTCACAGGCCTCCAGCGCGCACAGCGATTCGGTCAGCGAGGGCAGCAGCGAGACGATGCGCTGCGGCACGCGCTCCAGGCGCACCTGACGGCCGCGCATGTCGGTGACGGTGTAGGTGGTGGTTGCCCCGCCCGTTCCCGCATCCGCCGCCTTTTGCGCAAAGGCGTTGCCCGCGCCGCCTGCGCAGGCCAGGGCGGCAGTCAGCAGCAGGATGCGGGGCAGGCGCGAAAGCAGGCGCAGAAGCAGATGCATGGGGTCAGGGCAGAGGTGTCCAGCGCACGCTGACGAACACGGTGCGGCCTGCGTTGGCATAGCCGCGCGTGGGGGCGTAGTCGCGGTCGGCGATGTTGTTGACACGGGCCAGCAGCGTCCATTGCCTGGTCAGCGGGCGCTGGGCGTAAAGGTTGACCACGCCGTATCCACCCAGCTTGAAGGTGTTCGCCTCGTCGGCGTAACGGCCGCTGTACAGCTGCGCTTCGCCGCCCAGCGTCCAGCCGGCCGCCTGGGTGTCGGCGTTGAGCTTGAGCATGCGCTTGGAGCGGTAGGGCAGCAGCTTGCCGGTCTCCAGGTTCTCGGGGTTCATGAAGTCCAGCGCGGCGCCCAGATTGGCGCTGCCCAGGCGCGTGCCGCCAGACAGCGTCAGGCCGGTGATCTCCACGCTTTGCCAGTTGCGGTAGCAGTTGCAGGGAAGGGCGCTGTTCCAGTCGTAGGTGATGAGGTTCTTGAACTTGTTGCGGTAGACCACGGCCGAGAGGCGGTTGGCACCGGCCGCATAGTGCAGGCCGGTTTCCACGTTGGTGCTGCTTTCGGGCTTGAGGTCGGCCGCCGCCTGGCCCGTGAAGCGTTCGTACAGCGTGGGAGTTCTGAAAGCCGTGCCGGCCGATGCCACCCAGCGCCAGCGCTCGTCGATCTGCAGGCCGTAGCCCAGGCCGCCCGTGGTCTTGTTCTGCTGGTCGCGCACCTGGTCGTGGCGCAGGTTGGCGTCGAACTGGTGGCGTCCCTCGGTCAGGCGCCAGCCGGCCGACAGGGAGTTCTGCACGCGCCGGCTGTCGGTGTTCTGCGTCCAGGCGTATTGGGTGTCCAGCTTGTCCTCGCGGCGCTCCAGGTCGATGTTGAAACGGTGCTGGCCCAGCGTGAACAGGTTCTGCAGCAGGTAGTTGGTGGAGCGGCCCTTGGCGCTTTCGGGCGACTGGGTGTGGCGGTCGCTTTGGCTGTCGGTATGGGAGATCTGGACCACGCTTTTGTATATGGCGTTCCAGCCGGCCTGCCAGCGCAGGCTGCCGGTGGTGTTCTTGACCACGTCGTAGTCGTCGAACGGCGGCGGGCTCTGGTCGTAGTGGGTGCGCAGGCGGCTGTGCAGCAGGCTGGCATCGATCTGGTGGATGCCCGTTTTGTAGCCCGCGTTCAGGCCCAGTGAGGTGTTGCTGTAGCCATCCTTGTCCGGGTTGGGCGAGAAGGTGTTGCCGGGGTAGACGTCGAAGCCGTCACTGCGTTCGTCAGCCAGGTTCAGCCCGTAGGTGAAGCCGTTGGCACCGCCCTGAAATCCCGTGGCCAGCTTGCTGGTGCCCTGGTTGCCTATGCCGGCCTCGGCATAGGCGCGGGTCTGGCCGTCCGCCCGCTTGGTGAAGATCTGGATCACGCCGCCCATGGCGTCTGAGCCATAGATGGCTGCGGCCGGGCCGCGCAGCACTTCGATGCGCTCGATCTGCGCCAGCGGCAGGGTGGACCAGACCGCGCCACCCTGCAGCTCCTGCGAGCTGTAGCGCACGCCGTCGATGAACACGGCAGTGTGCTGGTTGCTGGTGCCGCGCAGGTAGACCGAGGTGACCTGGCCCGGCCCGCCGTTGCGGTTGATCTGCACGCCCGGCACCTGCACCAGCAGGTCGGCCACGCCCGTGGCGCCGCTGCGGGCAATGGTCTCGGCGTCGATCACGGTCATGTCGGCCGTGACGGTGCGCAGGGGCTGTTCGCTGCGCGAGGCGGTGACGACCACGGTATCGAGCTGGGAGGTCTGTGCGCGCTGTGCCTGTTGTGCCTGTTGTGCCTGTGCATGGGCCTGGCAGGCCAGCAGCGAGGCCGCAGCCAGGGCGGACAACGTGCGCAGTACGGGGAACGCCGAGGGCGAGCGAAGGGCGGCGCCAGGGGCGCGCGCGAGGGCGAGGGTGTGCATGGATGCGAGCCAGTTGCGCGCCAGCGACCCCGCCGGCACGGAAACCACAAAGACCGGCTGCGCTGCATGCGCGGCCGGCCGCCTGTTGGCCGGTATCCAGACTGGTGACGCACTCGCCAAGGCCTTCCCGGGCTGTACGCCCAGTGGCACGGGTTTGGCGGGGGCCGGTGCCATGCACGCGGCGTTTCACTCACTGTTGCGGGGGCAGTACATGCGGGCGGCTTTATCTGGCCGCCCCATGTTTCCCGTTTAACCGCAGCCCCTGGGGCTGCTGGCACCAACGGCGGCGATTGTACGGCGGGGCGTTCAGTGCCGATGTAAAGCTTGCTTGACATGCCCGCGGGTGGCATCGCACAATGTCAAGCATCCTTTACACATTGCGAGAGACTTCCATGAATCAAACAACGGTCACCAACCGCCGCTACCAGAAGGAGCTGGGATTTGCGCTGCTGCTCTACATGGCGCTGCTTGTGGGGGCGCTTTTGCTCAGCGCCGACATGCGGGCCGGGGCCCTGCGCACGGCCCTGCTGCTCAGCCCCATGCTGGCATTTGCGCTGGCCGTGCGGGCCATCGTGCGCCTGGTGCGCGATACCGACGAGTTCCTGCGCAAGTCCATGCTGGAGCAGTTGGCGATTGCGGCGGCGGGTACGGCGGGCCTCACCTTCACCTACGGATTCCTGGAAATGGCAGGTTTTCCCAAGCTCAGCATGTTCATGGTGTGGCCCTTGATGGGTGCGCTCTGGGTGGCGGCTTCGGTGGCCCACTGGCTGCGCAGCCGATGAGCTGTTCCGCCAAAGTGCCCCGCCCATGAAAAACATCATCCGTGAACTGCGCGCCGAGCGCGGCTGGAGCCAGGCTGCGCTGGCGGACCTGCTGGGCGTGTCGCGCCAGACCGTGAACGCGATCGAGACGGGCCGCTACGACCCCAGCCTGCCGCTGGCATTCGCCATTGCCCGGGTGTTCGAGACCCGGATCGAGGCGATCTTCCAGGAGGGTTGAGCGCAGCGCTCAGGCCACGATCATGACCAGCAGCACCAGGCCCAGCAGGGCCAGGTAGGCCTTGGCATGCAGGGCATCGGGAATGCGGCCGATCAGCGGTGCCGCCAGCCTGATGCCGGTCCACGATCCGACCGTCAGCAGCGCAAAGGCCTGCAGGTCCACATAGCCCACATGCCAGGGGCCCAGCCCCGCGCCCTGCGATGCCAGCATGTAGGCGGCGGTGCCCGCCACGGCCATGGGCAGGGACAGCGGGCTGGCCATGGCCGTGGCGGCCGCCATGCTGGCGCCGCGCCGGCGCATCAGCGGTACGGTCATCACGCTGCCGCCCACGCCCAGGAAGGCTGCAATCGCGCCAATCGCCAAGCCTGCGATGGCGGCGGGCCTGCGGCCCATGGGCTGCAATTGGGCGGCGGTGCCGTGCACGAAGCCCGGGCGCAGCAGCGCGTCGGCGATGGTCAGGGCCAGGTAGGCGATGAAGGCCCAGCGCACCCATTCCCCGCTGATCCAGGTGGCGGCCGCCGCGCCTGCCACGGCGCCGGCCGCGATGAAGCCGGCCAGCGGCCGCACCTGATCCCAGGGCAGGGCGCCCGCGCGGTGCTGGCGCAGCGTGGCCATGGAGGCGCCAAAAATCATCACGCAGGTGGAGGTGGCCACGGCAATGTGCATGGCAGCCTGGCCAACGGCGGAGTCCGCGCCGTGGATGGAGGTCAGCAGCGCATAAAGCAGCGGAACGGCCACGAAGCCGCCGCCAAAGCCGAAGAGCACGGTGGTCACGCCGGCAAGCACACCGAAAGCCAGCAGCAGAAGAGGGAACACAGACAGTCCTTTGGAAAAAACGAGCAAGGACTGAACCTTAGGATGCCGCGGTTTGGCCTGCTTTCGCGGATGGGTCAATAATCCTTGAATTCCTGCCAAAGCCTGTTGGCTGTTTTCCGGACATCCTCATGCTCAACATCCCGCTGCACTCCGTGGACGCCGTAGCGCGCGATGTGCTGGCCATCGGCACCGACTACACGCCTGGCACGCTGCTGCCCACGCACAGCCACCGGCGTGCCCAGTTTCTCTACGGGATGAGCGGGCTGATGGAGGTGGAAACCGATGACGGTGCCTGGACCATCCCGCCCTACAGCGGCGTGTGGATTCCGGCCAGCAAGCCGCACAGCGTGCGCATGCAGGGCGTGAGCACGCGCAGCCTGTACATCGAACCGGCTGCTGCGCCCCGCCCGGGTGTGCATTGCGAGGCCCTGGTCGTCACCCCGCTGCTGCACCAGTTGCTGCTGTCCTGCGCCGACCTGCCGGCGCTGTACGACGAAGCGGGCCGCGACGGCGCCCTGGTCACGCTGGTGCTGCACGAGCTGGCCTCGGCCCGCAGCCTGCCGCTGTTCGCGCCCATTCCCCGCGACGAAAAGCTGGCCGCCCTGTGCAAGCAGTTCCTGGCCCAGCCCAGCATCCGCGCCACGCCCCAGGACTGGGCACAGGCGCTGAACAAGAGCCTGCGCACCTTCAGCCGGTTTTTCCAGCAGCACACAGGCATGGCCTTTGGCGCCTGGCGCCAGCAGGCCTGCCTGCTGGCAGCGGTGTCGCGGCTGTCTGCGGGCTCATCGGTCACGCAGGTGGCGCTGGACCTGGGCTATGACAGCCCCAGCGCGTTTTCCACCATGTTCCGCAAGGCGCTGGGGCGGGTGCCTTCGGAGCTGGTGAGCCGGGTCTAGGCGGGAACGCTGGCCTGGGCAGCCGTTTCCCGTGTCATGGCCCAGAACACCAGGGCCGCCAGGCTGAACGCCGCCCCCGCAACGCAGACGCCGTGCCAGCCAAACCGCGCGTAGGCGTTGGTGGCAATCAGCGCCCCCAGCCCGCTGCCCACGGCATAGAACAGCATGTACAGGCCCACCAGCCGGCTGTGCGCCTGCGGGTTGCTGCGAAAGATCAGGCTCTGGTTGGTCACATGCAGGGCCTGGCCGCCCAGGTCCAGCAGCACGATACCGGCGACCAACGCGCACAGCGACTGCTCCAGCAGCGCAATCGGCACCCAGGCCAGCAGCAGGATCACCAGCGCGCCCAGGCTGGTGCGCTGCGCGAAACCCTGGTCTGCCCAGTGTCCGGCACGGGCTGCTGCCAGTGCGCCCACCACGCCGGCCAGGCCAAAGGCGCCGATGGCCGTGAGCGACAGGCTGTAGGGCGGCGCGCTCAGCGGCAGGACCAGGGCGCTCCAGAAGATGTTGAAGGTGGCAAACATCAGCAGGGCCAGCATGCCCCGCGTGCGCAGCATGCGGTCCTGGCGCAGCAGCTGGAGCATGGATGACAGCAATTGCGTGTACCCGGGCACGGGGGAGGGCACCGCCAGCCGGGGCAGTTGCCGCCACAGGGGCCAGGCCAGGGCCAACATCAACAGGGCCGAGCAGGCATAGACGCCACGCCAGCCAGCCACGTCACCCACGGCACCGGCAAACACGCGCGCCAAAAGCAGGCCGATGAAAACCCCGCCCTGGGCTGCGCCCACCACGCGCCCGCGCTCATGCGCCTGGCTGGCGCTGGCCGCATAGGCGATCAGCCCCTGCGTCATGGCCGTGCCCAGCAGGCCCACGGCCAGCATGCCCGCCAGCAGCAGAACGGCCGAACGCGCGGTGCTGACTGCCGCCAGGGCCAGCACCAGGCCCAGCAACTGCAAAAGCATGAGCCGCCGCCGCTCCAGCCGGTCGCCCAGCGGCACCAGCAGCAGCAGTGCCAGCGCGCAGCCGGCCTGCGTGGCGGTGACCACGCCGCCCACGGCTGCATGGCTGATGCCGAAGTCGGCCGCCAGCGCCTCCAGCAGCGGCTGGGCGTAGTAGACATTGGCCACGCTCAGGCCGCTGGCAGCGGCGAACAGCAGCACCAGGCTGCGCGGCATGCGGACCGTGTCCGGGGCAGGGAAGGCGTTCATGGGTTGAATCCAGTTGCAAAACAAAACTGGTTGGATGCTAGTTGAACCAGTTTTGAAATGCAACCAAAATGACGCCATGAAAGAAGACACCCGTCCTGACACACCGCAGCCCTGTCCGGTGGCCCGCTCCCTGGATGTGATCGGCGACCGCTGGTCGCTGCTCATCGTGCGCGATGCCTTCGATGGCATCAGCCGCTTTGGCGATTTCCAGCGCAGCCTGGGCGCGGCCCGCAATATCCTGGCCGACCGGCTGCGGCGTCTGGTGGAGGCCGGCATCTTCGAAACCCGCCCCGCCGCAGAAGGCTCGGCCTACCTGGAATACGTGCTCACGGCCCAGGGCCTGGACCTGTTCCCCGTGGTCGTGGCGTTGCGGCAGTGGGGCGAAGGCCATCTGTTCGCGCCGGGCGAGGCGCATTCGCTGCTGCTGGATCGCCAGACCGGCCTGCCTGTCGCGCCCATGCTGCCGCGCGGTGGTGATGGCCGGGCCTTGCTGCCGGGCCAGACCGTGGTTCAGAAAATCGATTGATGGATGTCCATGCTCTCTGCCTTCGTATCACTCATCTACGTACAGATTTCTCCCGAGCGTCTGACGCTGAAGGATCCGAAGACCAAGCAGACCCTGTCGGAGGTTCCCGAGCTGGCCCTGAGTCCGCCGCCCCGGCGCCGGATTCTCGCGGCCGGCCCGCAGGCCAGGCTCGCGGCTGCATCGGAGCCTGCCGAAGTCGTCAATCCCTTCGCCCACCCGCGTTCGCTGATATCGGACTTCATCCTGGCCGAGCAGCTTCTGAAGTACCAGCTCAGGCGCATGCATCGGCGTGCCTGGCTGGCGGCCTCCCCGCACATCGTCATCCATCCGCTCGGCGACCCCGAGGGCGGATTCACTCAGGTGGAGCTGAGGGCCTTGCGCGAGCTGGGCAGCGCGGCCGGGGCCTCGAAGGTGAATGTCTGGACAGGCCGGCCCTTGACAGACGAGGAATTGCTGACGCGCACGCCCCCTGCGCAGGGCGGTGTCTGGGAGTGAGGCTTTGCTCTTCGCCATGAAAAAAGCGCCCGTCACAACGGGCGCTTTGTCTGGGTCAGCGCAAGGGCTGGTGACAGGCCATCAGAACCTGGCCGTCATCCCCACGAAGTAGGTACGGCCGCCGTTGTCGTAGTTGGCGCCGATGGTGCGGGTTTCCTTGTCGGTCAGGTTGATGATGCCGGCGCGCAGGGTCATCGAGTCGGTGACGTTGTAGTTCATGGACACGTCGAACGTCGTGTAGGCCTTGGCGAAGGTGGTGGCCGTGCCCGTGGTCACGACTTCCTTGCCCACGTGGCGGGCGCTGAACATGGCGGACCAGCCCTGGCGGATCTGCCACTGCAGCGACGAGTAGATGGACAGCTCGGGCACGGCCAGCAGCGAGGCGCCGGTGCTCAGGTTCTTGGACTCGAACATCTTGGTGATGTTGGTGTTCCAGGTCAGGCCCTTGGCCAGGGGAACGTTCACGAAGCCTTCCAGGCCGCGCGTGCGGGCACGCTGGGCGTTGGCCATGCGGGTCCACCAGAAGCCGTTGTACAAGCCCAGCGGCTGGTAGTCGATCTTGTTCTTGAAGTTGGTGTGGAAGTACGTGGCGCCCAGGGCCCAGCCATTGCGGTCCCAGCTCGTGCCCAGCTCGAAGTTGGTGCTGGTCTCGGGCTGCAGGTCGGGGTTGCCGGCCATGTAGCAGCCGCGCGTGCCGTCGGCATTCACGCTGGTGCTGGTCCAGCCCATGCCGGCCAGGCTGCGGCAGCCGTTGCCCCCGGATTGCGTGGCGGCGCTGGCCGAGTTTTCCTTCAGGTTGGGCGCACGGAAGCCGCGCGAGACGCCGCCGCGCACTGTCCACTCCGAGGCCGGGTGGTAGACCAGGTAGGCGCGCGGGCTCCAGTTGTTGCCGTATTTCTGGTGGTGGTCCATGCGCAGGCCCAGCGTCAGCGCCAGGTTCTCTCGCAGGAAGATCTGGTCCTCGCCGAACAGCGCCCAGGTGGTGGCGCTCAGGCCCGAGCCCGAGACCGGGCGTCCCGCGTAGTCGATGGGCGCCAGGCCGATGGTGTCGCGGTTGTCCAGCGACTCGCGGCGCCACTGCATGCCCAGCGTCATGGCCTGGTCCAGGCCCCACAGCTTCAACGGCTTGTCGATGCGGCCGTCCAGCGTGGTTTCCTTGGAGTTGTTGCCGATGGTGTCGCCCTTGTCCTCGTACCTGTTGTGCACGAGGTTGAGCTTGGAGGTCATGTCGCCCCAGCGGCCATCGTGGCTGAGGCCGAACTTGGTCTGCTCCAGCTTGCTCAGGCCCCATTGCGATACCACGGGGCGTCCATTCACCAACCGATCGGAGCCCGTGGCGCGCTGGATGCCTTGCGCGGCCTCGATGCCGATCACCTGGTCGGGCGTGAGCTGCCAGTTGAGCAGGGCGTTGAGGTTTTGCTTGCGCGAGCCGGCCGTGGACTGGTAGGTGCCCGGGAAGCCGCCCGTGCCCTCGTCGGCAGCGCGGTCCGTGTAGTTGCCGCCCAGGCGCAGGCCGAACTTGTCGGACAGCGGGCCGCTGATGTTGAAGCCCAGCTGGCGCGTGTCGCCGCGGTCGCCGTCGGAGGGCTTGCTGTAGTTCAGCGTGGTCGAGCCACTCCAGCGTTTGCCGATCTTGCGCGTGATGATGTTGATCACGCCGCCCATGGCGTCGGAGCCGTACAGCGAGGACATGGGGCCGCGCACGACCTCGATGCGCTCGATCATCTCGGGCGAGATCCAGTCCAGATCCTGCGAGCCCAGGTCGTCACGGTAGTTGATGCCGGCCGAGTTGCCCTGGCGCTTGCCGTCCACCAGGATCAGCGTGTATTTCTCGGGCAGGCCGCGCAGCTTGATCTTGGACTGGGCGCCCGTGCCCGACAGACCGCCGGTCACGCCGGGAATGGTGGACAGCAGCTCGCCGATGCTGGTGACGGGCTTGCGCTCGATGTCTTCCCGCGTGATCACGCTGATGCTGGCCGGCGCCTCCTTGATGTCCACGGCCGTGCCCGAGGCGGTCACCACCACCGTGGACAAGGACGTGTCGGCCTTGCTGTCGGCCGTCTGGGCATGGGCCATGGCTGTGCATGCCAGGGCGGCGCAAAGAGGAAGCGGGCGGAGCACCGAGATTCTGACCATCTTTGTAAAGTTCCGGTTTGGTTAAAAATCAAGGTGCGAATGATAACGATTTGTATCTACATCTTTCCCTTCACGTAAAGACAGTTGTTTTTTGTTCACGCGTTATCTAATCGCTGGACACGCCTGAGGCGATGTGCACAAGTCTGGTGCACAAAAATGAAGGGGGTCGGCAGGGCGCTGAGAGGGAGCACGGGGTGCAGCGCCTCCGTGCAAAGGCCGCCCCGGAGCGCAGGGGGCGGCCAGAAACCAGTTCAGCGCGGCTTGGCCACGGCGCCCGGAAGGGCGCTGGAAGGCTCAGCGCAGCTGCCCGAGGGTTGGCTCGATGCCCGGCGGCGCACGAACTGGTAGGCAATGGCCAGCAGGGCAAACCAGGCCGGCGTCACCACCAGCGCCTGGCGCGTGTCGGCCTGCAGGGTGAGCAGGCCCAGGATGGCCGCAAAGAACGCCAGGCAGGCCCAGCACATGGCCACGCCGCCCGGCATCTTGTAGCGCGAAGCCTCATGCAGGGCCGCGCGCTGGCGCCGGTAGGCGATATAGGACAGCAGGATCAGCGACCACACGAACATGAACAGGATGGCCGATACCGTGGTCACCAGCGTGAAGGCCTCCACCAGATCGGGCACCACCCACATCAGGAAGGCGCCGGCCAGCAGGCAGGTGCAGGAAAACAGCAGCCCGCGCGAGGGCACGCTGCTGCGCGACAGCCGGTGGAAGGACTTGGGCGCATCGCCCTTGAGCGCCAGGCCGTAGAGCATGCGGCTGGTGGAGAACACGCCGCTGTTGGCCGACGAGGCGGCCGAGGTCAGCACCACGAAATTGATCACGCCCGCAGCGGCCGGCAGGCCTGCGAGCACGAACAGCTCCACGAACGGGCTCTTGCCCGGCACCACGTCGCGCCAGGGGGTGACGGCCATGATGGCGATCAGGGCCAGCACGTAGAACACGATGATGCGCACGGGAATCGAATTGATGGCGCGCGGCAGCGTGCGCTCGGGGTCCTTGGCCTCGGCCGCCGTGGTGCCCACCAGCTCGATGCCCACGAAGGCGAACACCGCGATCTGGAAGCCCGCGAAAAAGCCCATCATCCCGTTGGGGAACATGCCGCCGTCGTTCCAGAGGTTGGACAGGCTGGCCGCACGCCCCGCAGGCGAGACGAAGGCGGCACCCACCATGTACAGCCCCGTTGCCACCAGGGCCACGATGGCCACGATCTTGATCATGGCGAACCAGAACTCGATCTCGCCGAACAGCTTCACCGTCAGCAGGTTCAGGCCCAGCAGCAGGCCCACGCAGGCAATGGCCGGGGCCCACTGGGGCAGGCCGGGGAACCAGAACTGCGAGTAGGCCGAGATGGCGATCACGTCGGCAATGCCCGTGACGATCCAGCAGAACCAGTACGTCCAGCCCGTGAAGAAGCCCGCCCAGGGCCCCAGCAGATCGGCCGAGAAATCGATGAAGGATCGGTACTGCAGGTTGGACAGCAGCAGCTCGCCCATGGCCCGCATCACGAAGAACAGCATCACGCCGATGATGGCGTAGACGAAGACGATGGACGGACCCGCCAGGCTGATGGTCTTGCCCGAGCCCATGAACAGGCCCGTGCCGATGGCACCGCCGATGGCGATGAGCTGGATGTGGCGGTTGGTGAGATTGCGCTGCAGGTCGTCTTGACCGTGCAGGCCCTGGCCGGCAGGCGGGGCCTTGTGTGTCATCAGAGAACTCCGGGGAAGACTGGCAAAGCGATGGCAGAAAGGGGGAAATCCGCCTGCCGCGGCCGTGTTTTCAGTCTCTGCATGGAGTCCATGCCTGGAAATGCGGCAGCGCAGCAAAACGGAACGAAGGCCGCGAGGATACCTGAACCTCGCCCCGCATCAGCCCTGCCGCGCCGTGCCGCTCCAGTCAATGAAGCGGGTTTGATATGGGTGGATCAGCCGCGCGCCAGGCGCCGGGCGTTGGCCACTGCGGTGCGGTGCACGGGGGCCATGCCCTTGCCCACCACGCCCCACATGGCGTTGCTCCATTGCGAGGCCTGCGATGCCAGTGCGCCCCCATTCCAGGTGGAGGCGCTCCAGGGCATCCACCACATGCGCATCCAGGCCTGCATCAGGGCCTGGCTGGCGACCATGGACTGCAGGCCCATGGCGGCCCAGGATTGGTGGAAGGCTGTCTGTTTCTCGGACACCATGCGCGTGAATTCGCGCCGGTCCCGTGCGGAGGGATTGGCCCCGGCCAGCGCCATGCGGGTGAGCCTGTGCGCCACCACCTGCGGCGCGGCAATGGCCAGATCGGTGGCCTGACGGGCCACCGAAGCGGCCTTGGAAGATTTGCGGTTTGCCATGTGCGCTCCTGAAGCTCTGGATCCATTTGCCGGATCTACCTGCCAGATCCACTTGCCGGTTCCACTTTAGCCAGATGCATGCCGGTCCGCGTAGGCCGATGACGCAATGCAGCAAAAACGCGTTTATCGCGGCTGGGGCCGGGGTGCCGGCGCGGCTCCGTCCTGCGTGACCTCAGATACCAGGGCGCGCCACCAGCGCTCGCCTGCATGGGGGGCGGCCAGGTCCACGCGCTCGCCCATCATGGGCGTGGCCACGGCAATGCCGTGCTCGGCGCCCAGGGCCAGCACGCGCTCGAAGGGGTCCCACCAGGCATGCATGGCCAGGCTGAAGGTGCCGTTGTGAATGGGCAGCAGCCAGCGTCCGCCCAGGTCGCGGTGGGCCTGCACGGTCTGGGCCGGGTGCATGTGGACATAGGGCCAGTGCGGGTCGTAGGCGCCGGTCTCCATCAGCGTGAGGTCGAAGGGGCCGAAGCGCCGGCCGATTTCCGCAAAGCCGTCGAAATAGCCGCCGTCGCCGCTGAAGAAGACACGCAGCGTGTCGGCGCTTGCCAGGTCCTCGATGACCCAGGACGCCCACAGCGTGCGGTTGCCGTCGCGCAGGCCCCGGCCCGAGAAATGCTGGGCCGGCGTGGCCGTGAAGCGCAGGCCGTCCACCTGCACGTCCTGCCACCAGTCGAACTGGCGCACCTTCTCGGGGGCCACGCCCCAGGCCATGAGCCGGTCGCCCACGCCCAGCGTGCACAGGAAGAAGTCGACCCGGGGCGCCAGGGCGCGGATGGTGGCACGGTCCAGATGGTCGTAGTGGTCGTGCGAGAGCACCACGCCGCGCAGCGCGGGCAGTTCATGCAGGGCGATGGGCGGCGCATGAAAGCGCTTGGGGCCGATGAAGGAAAAGGGCGAGGCGCGCTCGGCAAACACCGGGTCGGTGATCCACCAGCCGCCGCGCAGTTTCATCAGCAGCGTGGAGTGGCCCAGGCGATACAGGCTGCGCTCGGGCGCGGCGGCCAGGTCGGCCGGGTTGAGCCGCTGCACGGGCAGGGGCGCCGCAGGCTCGGTGTCCTTGGGCTTGTTGAAGAAGAAGTCCCACATCACCTTGGCGTCGGGCTGGGGGGCATTGGCCGGGCGGGGATGGATGTTGCGAAAGCGCCCGGCCGACGATTGGGGCGATTGGGAGTAGTCGGCAATCGGGGCGCGGAAGATGCGGGTTGTTTTCACGGTGCTCCGTCGGTGTTCAGGCCGCCGCCATCATGGAACCGATGGCGCAGCCCTGTCGAGATGGTGGTCTTGGCGGCCCGTTCAAGGCGCCTTGCGTGTCGTCATGTAAACAAAAAAGGAGCTGCCCCTGCAGGCAGCTCCTTGTGGTGATGGCCCGGAGGCTGGTCATCAATGGGCGCCGGCCGCCTCGGCACCGCCGGCATGGCCCGCAGGGCGCCTGGTCATCCAGATCAGCACGATCAGCACCAGGAACAGCACGGACGACGCCAGGAAGATGTCGTCGGCGGCGCGCGTGTAGGCCTGCTGGTCCACCAGCCGGTTGATCTGGGCCAGCGCCTGCGCCTGGCTCAGGCCTGCGGCCTGCAGCCCCTGCAGGGTGACGCCGAACACGCCCTGGCCCTGGACCAGCCCTTCTGTCAGATGGGCGTGGTGCAGCGCGGCGCGGTTTTCCCACAGCGTGGTGGCGATGGAGGTGCCCATGGCCCCCGCCGTGATCCGCACGAAGTTGCTCAGGCCGGCGGCGGCCGGGATACGGTCCGGCGAGATGCCCGACAGCGTGATCGTGGTCAGCGGAATGAAGAAGAAGGCCATGGCCGCGCCCTGGATCAGCGTGGGCACCAGGATGTGCATGAAGTCGGTCTCCACCGTGAAGCGCGAGCGCATCCACAGCACCAGGGCGAACACGATGAAGGCGCCCGTGGCCATCCTGCGCGGGTCCCACTGCGTGACCTTGCGGCCCACCAGCGGTGTCAGGATGATGGCGAAGATGCCTACCGGCGCCAGTGCCATGCCGGCCGTGGTGGAGGTGTAGCCCATCCACTGCTGCAGCCACAGGGGCAGCAGCACCACGTTGCCGAAGAACAGGCCGTAGGCAATCGACAGCGCCACCGTGCCGGCCGCGAAATTGCGGCGCATGAACAGGCGCAGGTCCACCACGGGGTGGGCATCGGTCAGCTCCCAGACCAGGAAGACCACGAAGCTCACGATGGCCAGCACGCACAGCGTGATGATCTCGCCCGAGGCGAACCAGTCCAGCTCCTTGCCCTTGTCCAGCATCAGCTGCAGCGCGCCCACCCACAGCACCAGCAGGGCCAGGCCCACGGAGTCGATGGGCAGCTTGCGCGTGGGGGTCTCGCGGCTGCGGTAGATGCTCCAGGTCATCAGGGCCGACAGCAGGCCCACCGGCACGTTGATATAGAAGATCCAGGGCCAGGAGATGTTGTCCGTGATCCAGCCGCCCAGCAGCGGGCCGACCACGGGGGCCACCAGGGTGGTCATCCCCCACAGCGCCAGGGCCACCCCGGCCTTGGCCGGGGGATAGCTGGACAGCAGCAGCGTCTGCGACAGCGGGATCATGGGCCCGGCGACCAGCCCCTGGAGCACGCGGAACAGCACCAGCATCTCCAGCGACGAGGCAAAGCCGCACAGCCAGGAGGTCAGCACGAACAGCAGCACGCTCATGGTGAACAGGCGCACGGCGCCGAAGCGCTGGGTGAGCCAGCCCGTGAGCGGCACCGAGATGGCGTTGGCCACGCCAAAGCTGGTGATCACCCAGGTGCCCTGGCTGGGGCTGACGCCCACGTCGCCCGAGATCGCCGGAATGGCGACGTTGGCGATGGACGAGTCCAGCACGTTCATGAAGGTGGCCAGCGACAGGGCCAGCGTGCCCAGGGCCAGCTGGGCGCCCTTGAGCGGTGCTGGCCGTGCGGGCATGGCAGGCGGTGCCGAGGGTGGCGCGGCAGGCGGCACGGTCGGCCCACCCGGCTGCGCCGGCTCCGGCACGGCGGTGGTAGAGGAAGTCATAGGCAGTCCGCGTAGGTTCTGGGAAGGCGGGGAAGCGATGCCTGCTTACTTGGACTGCGTGGCCTGCGCGTCAACCGGCGCGGAGGCCACTGCGGCTGGCGCCTTGCCCTGTGCCCTGTCTTGCGCATCGGCCATGGCGACGGGCGGCAGCTCGGGCAGCTGCTTGAGCGGCGCCACGTTCTGGCCTGCCACGATGTGGGCGATGCGCTCCTCGGCCTGGGGCAATGCCATGTCGTAGATGGAGGTCTGGGCCACGGGGGCATTGCGCGTGGCGGTTGCCAGCACTTCGCCCTGCTGGTCGCGCACGTCCACCTTGACTTCCATGGACAGGCCCACGCGCAGCGGGTGCTGGGCCAGGTCTTCCGGCGCCAGCGCAATGCGCACGGGCACGCGCTGCACCACCTTGATCCAGTTGCCGGTGGCGTTCTGCGCGGGCAGCAGCGAGAAGGCCGCGCCGGTTCCTGCGCCCATGCCCACCACGGTGCCGTGGTAGCTGATCTTGTCGCCGTAGACATCGGCCGTCAGCTCGGTCTTCTGGCCTATGCGCAGCTGGGCCAGCTGGCTTTCCTTGAAGTTGGCATCCACCCAGAGGTTGTGCAGGCCCACCACCGTCATCAGCGGCGCGCCCGAGGCCACGCGCTGGCCCAGTTGCACGCCGCGCTTGGCCACATAGCCTTCCACGGGCGAGACCAGGCGCGTGCGCTGCAGCGCAAGATAGGCTTCGCGCACCTTGGCGGAGGCGGCGATCACGCTGGGGTGCTCTTCGGCGCTGCTGCCCTTGGTCTGGGCTTCGGCAGCCGTCAGCTGCGCCTTGGCGGCGCGCACGGCGGCTTCGGCTGCCGAGGCGGCATTGCCGGCCGTGCGGGCCAGGGACTGGGCGTGGTCGAACTCCTCCTTGCCCACGGCGCCCGTGGCCAGCAGCGGGCGGCGGCGCTCCACATCCTCGCGGGCGCGGGCGGCATCGGCCTGCAGGCGGGCCAGATCGGCCTCGCGCTGGGCCACCTGGGCGACCAGGGGGGCATTGTTGGCGTACAGCGTGCGCACCTGGCGCACGGTCTGGGCCAGCTGCGACTCGGCCTGGGACAGGGCGACCAGGGCATCGGCCGAGTCCAGCTGCACCAGCAGCTGGCCGGGCTTGACGTAGTCGGTGTCGTCGGCGCCGATGCTGATCACCGTGCCGCCGACCTGCGGCGTGATCTGCACCACGTTGCCCGCCACATAGGCGTTGTCCGTGGTCTGGTAGTTGCGCGCCACCATCCAGTGCCAGCCGCCCCAGGCGACGGCGGCCACCGCGACGGCGGCGGCCACGATGGTCAGGCCCTTGCGGCGGCCCTGCGGGTTGGCCACGGGCGAGGCTGCGGCAGCGGGTGCATTGGATGCTTGCTTGTTGGTATCGGTCATGGTGTTCGGCGCTTTGTTATCTGTGAATGTGGTTGTGCGGCCGGGGCAGGGGGCTGGCGGTCTGTCACGCTGGCTGGCGGTCTGCCCGGTGGAGGGTCAAGAGTGAGGTGGGTTCCTGTGCGGGTTGCGATCTCAGTGCTGGCTGACCTGCACGGCATCCGTGCCATCGGTCCAGCCGCCGCCCAGGGCCTTCATCAGCGACACGCGCGTGTCCAGCGCGCGGGCACGCAGGTCCACGTCCAGGCGGCGCTGGGTGATCACCTGGGTCTCGGTGTTCAGCACCGTCACCTGGCTGGCCAGGCCGGCCTTGTAGCGCTGCACTGCAAAGTCGTAGGCGCGTTCGGCCTTCTCCAGCGACTCGGCCTGCAGCTGCTGTTGGCGCACCAGCGATTGCACGGACGTGATGGCATCGCCCGCTTCCTTGACCGCATCGAGCACCACGCCGTTGTACTGGGCAATGGCGGTGTCCAGGTCGGCCTGCGTGCCGCGCAACTGGGCGCGCAGGCGCTTGCCGTCGAACAGGGGCAGGCGCAGCGCGGGCGTCACGCCCATCTGGCGCGAGCTGCCCTTGAACAGGTTGTCCAGCCCGACGGCATTGAGGCCGATGAAGGCCGTCAGGTTGATATCGGGATAGAAATCCGCCCGCGCGCTCTCTATGCCCTGCGTTGCCGACTCCACGCGCCAGCGCGCGGCCACCACATCGGGGCGGCGGCCCAGCAGGTCTGCGCCCAACTGGCCGGGCATGGCCTGGATCTGCAGCGCGGCCAGACGGGGCGCCAGCTGCAGCTGCGCCTCGGGCGCCTGGCCGCAGAGCACGGCGATGGTGCGGCGCGCCAGCGTGATCTGCTCGTCCAGCATCTCGATCTGCGTGCCGGCATCGGGCAGGCCGGCCTGGGCCTGGGTCAGCTCCACCTGGCTGTCCAGCCCGGCGCGCGTGCGCTGCTGGCTCAGCTCCAGCAGCGACTGGCGCTGGGTCAGCGTGCGGCCGGCCACCTCCTTCTGGGCAATCAGCCGGGCCAGCGCCACATAGCTGCGCGCCACCTGGGCGGCCAGCTGGTTGGCGGCGGCGGCGCTGTCGGCCTGGGCGGCACGGGCCTGGCCCAGGGCGGCCTGCAGGTCGGCGGCATGGCGGCCAAAGAAATCCGGCGTCCAGCTCAGCCCGGCCTGCAGGTTGCCGGTGTTGTAGGTATGGCCGGCAATGGGAGCAGGCACCAGGCCGTTGGCGCTGTAGTGCTGGCGCGTGGCGTCGACGCCGAGCGTGCCGCGCACATCGGTGGCCGTGCTGGTGGCCGTGGCCAGGGCGGCGGCCTTGTCGAAGCGGGCGCGGCTCATGGCCAGGCTGGGGCTGCCCTGCAGCGCCTGGGCGATCAGGCCGTCCAACTGGGCATCGCCCAGGGACTTCCACCAATCGGCGGCGGGCAGGCTGGTATTGGCGCCTGTCTCGGACTGGGCCGTCAGACCCAGGTCGGAGGCGCCCAGCCGGGCCAGCGGCTCATGGGCCGGGCCCTGGGAAGCACAACCGGCCAGGGCCAGCGCGGCGCACAGGGTGGCCGCTGCGGCGGCCACGCGGCGGGGCGCGGCGGACACGGAAACAAAGGATTTGGGCATGGTGGTCTGCCTGTTGGGGGTCAAGAATCAGGAAATCGGAAACCGGGGCGGAAAAAGGGGCTGGCGCTGTCAGGCCGCGGGCGTGGCAGGCGCAGGGGCTGGCGGCGCAGCTTCCGGCGCGCGCATCGCATCGCCATTGGCCAGCAGGCGGCGCAGCATGTCCAGCAGCTGGCGCGACTCGTCATGGCTGAAGCCGGCCATATGGGCATTCATCACGCTGGACAGCACCTGCGGCACCTTGGCCGCCATGGCGCGGCCTTCATCGGTCAGCACCAGCTTGACCACGCGCCGGTCCACCGTGGAGCGCTCGCGCCGCAGCATGCCCTTGGATTCGAGCCGGTCCAGCGCCCGCGTGATGGAGGCCGGATCCAGCCCCAGGTCACGCGCCATGCCGGCATTGGTGGCGTCGCTGCACAGCAGCAGCTTGTACAGCGGCAGCCACTGCACATAGGTCAGCTCATGCTCGGCCAACTGCGTATCGGCCTGCTGGAGGATGGAGCTGAGCACCTTGCGCATGAGGAACCCCACGCTCTCGAAGGGCGTGTAGCTGCCAGGGCTGTAGAAGTCTGAGGGCTGCAGGCCGTTGGGCAGGGGTGGCTGGGTCATGGTGTCTGCGGGTGAAATGATTGACTGCGCAATGATTGTTGCGGCAATTATTGCAGAAACACCGAATGGCCGCATGGCTCGCGGGTGCCGGGGACGAGGCAAGGGTTTTCCATCAGGCCGGTGGCTTCCTGACCCCTGTTCGACCACCGGCCACACCGACAACGCTCACTTGTCTTGAGCCACCGCATGCCCTTTCTCCAGTCTGGCCACGGCCTCGCGGTAGGCGGGGCTGGCGCGTAACTGCTGGTAACGCTCCAGGCCGCGCTGGTATTCGGTGGAGCGGACATCGATCTCGCGGTCCGAGACATAGGTGAGTCCGGCGCGGTGCCACATTTCCAGGTCGGCCAGCACCTGGGCGCGGCTGAGGTCGGTGGGGGCAGCAGTGGACGAGGGCGTGGCTTCCTGGGCGAGGGCGGTGCCGGCCAGGCCCAGGCTGAGGACGGCCAGGGCGATGAAGCGGGTGAAGTGGGAAGTGCGCATGGGGAACCTTTCAGGTGAAGGTGATGAGGGCTTCATGGTCCCGCTGCCGCCCTGGCCGGCACAGCCGTTTGCGACGCACTGCAGCATGGCGGGAGCCAATGGCCGTTGGGTTTCGTGAAATGCCTGGAGGGCAGGCGCGGCCATCCGAGGAGCGCCGCCAGCCATGGAAATGGGTTGATCAGCCTGTGTGCGGCAGATTATTTCCAGTTGCTCCAATAAATCGGCATAAACATCTGTCAAATGGCTGGTGGAAGCATGAATCGGCAGCAAATTCCAGCGGCACAGGCCGACAATCGCCGCTCTCCATGTCTTCATCCATTCCACTTTCCCCCGCTGCCGTTTCGGCAGATTCCGTTTCCCGCAGTTCCGAGGCCTTTCGCGGCTTCAGGGATGCGATTCCCGTGATGCTGGGTTTCGTGCCCTTTGCCCTGGTGCTGGGCGCCCAGGCCGTGCAAAAGGGGCTGGCACCGCTGGAAGTTCCTCTCATGACCGGGATGAACTTCGGCGGCGGCTCGGAGTTCACGGCCATACGGCTGTGGACTTCGCCGCCGCATGTGCTGCTGATCGTCGCCATGTCCTTCCTGGTCAATTGCCGGCACATCCTGATGGGTGCGGCACTGGCGCCCTATCTGCGCCATCTGCCCAGGCGCCGTGCGCTGCCGGCCCTGTTCTTCATGTGCGACGAAAGCTGGGCGCTGGCCCTGGCCGACGCCCAGCGCAGTGCCGCGCGGCGCGTGAGCCTGCCTTACTACATGGGCGTGTCGGCAGGCCTGTACATGGCCTGGGTGTCCTGCACGGCGGCCGGTGCCTTTCTGGGGCCGCGCATTGGCGACCTGGAGCAGTACGGCTTCGACATGGCGTTCACCGCCGTGTTTCTGGTGCTGCTGCGCGGCATGTGGAAGGGCGTCAGACCTTGCCGGCCCTGGCTGGTGAGCCTGCTGACGGCGGCCCTGGTCTACATGCTGGTGCCTGGCGCCTGGTATGTGGCGGCCGGCGCCGTTTCGGGCCTGATCTGCGCGGCCTTGCTGGCGCCCAGGAGCTGAGCGATGGAAGCCACAACCTTGCTGACGCTGGTGCTCATGGCGTGCAGCACGTATTTCACGCGGGTGATCGGCTACCTGCTGCTGCGCGGGCGCACGCTGAGCCCGCGCATGCAGTACGTGATGGAAAGCCTGCCGGGCTGCGTGTTGATCTCGGTGATTGCCCCGGCGTTTGTGTCCGAGCGTCCGGCCGATCTGCTGGCCCTGGTGGTGACGCTGGTGGCGGCCAGCCGGCTGCCCATTCTGCCGACGGTGCTGATCGGCATTGCGTCGGCGGGTGCGCTGCGGCACTGGCTGGGGTGATGGCGGCCGGGGGTGGGGCGTTTTGGGTCTTCAGTTCGCCCGCCAGTGGTCGATGTATGGGGCATGCAAGTCTCATCCTCCACCTCGGCTTCCGCCTCGGGAGCCGCTTCATCCTCCGGCGGCAATGACATCGCTGCGTTGCAGCGCAAGCTCAAGGAGCTGCAGCAGGCGCTCAAGGAAGTGGCCTCCGAGAACATCGACGCCAAGGCCAAGCAACAGAAGTCCAAGCTGCTGCAGACGCAGATCATGATGGTGCAAAACCAGATCGAGGCGCTGATGCGCGCCAGGCAGCAGGCCCAGCTCGACAAGCAGCGCGAGCAGCAGCAGGCCGCCGAGGCGCCATCGCAATCCCCATCGAAGGGCGGCAAGGCGCCCGGGCTGGGCGGCGTGGTCGACGTCTACGTCTGATCCAGTGAGATGGCCCGTGTTTTCACGGGCCGTTTTTCAAGACATTCAATGTAACTTACATGAGAATGTTGATCGGACTTTGAGAGGGTTGGCTCTGCAACACGGATGGGGAAGGGGGCTTGCCTGCGGGGCGGTAGCCGCGAGCGTCGCAACTCCTATGGAACTTATTGATTTTTGACTCTCAAGAAACCGGCGGTTGCTACCGATAAGGCAAGCAATGTGACTGCCTGGATGCGATAGCGATGGCCTATACCGATGGCGTCACGGGGACAGAGGGATCTGCGATGAAAAAACTCGGCGATGTGCGTATCGGTACCCGGCTTACCGGTGTTTTTCTTGTTCTGCTGATCTGCCTGATGGCCGTGGGCGCCGTCGGCGCAAGGGCGCTGGGCCATGTGTTCTCGGGCACGCAGACCATGTACCAGGACCGCGTGGTTCCGCTCAAGCAGCTCAAGCAGATTGCGGACGCCTACGCCGTCAACGTCATAGATACGGTCAACAAGGCGAATGCCGGCCTGATCACGGCGCAGGAGGCAGCGGCGAGCATTTCCGGCACGCTGCCCGCGATCGACGCGGCCTGGCGCAGCTATTCGTCCACACAGCTGACCTCGCAGGAGGCCGTGCTGGCCAGCCAGGCGCAGGCGCTGTTCGCACCTGCCAACCAGAGCATCGACAGGCTGCTGCAGCGGCTCAAGACGCTGGATGGAAAAAGGGCCGGCAGCCTGGACGAGTTCGATGGCGCGCTGTATGCCAGCGTAGACCCCATCAGCGCCAAGATCGGCGAACTGGTGGAGCTGCAGCTCAAGGCATCCGAGGATGTGTATGCGGACTCCCGCCAGGTCCTGGCGCAGTCGCAGATGCTGATCTACGGCTTTGTTGCGGCCGCTGTCATCCTCGCCGTGGCGCTGGGCTATGTGGTCACGCGCTCCATCACCGTTCCCCTGAAGTCCGCCGTGGAGGTGGCCAGGCACATCGAGCAGGGCGATCTGGCTTCCGAGATCCAGGCCACGGGGCGCGACGAAGTCGGCGACCTGCTGCGCTCCATGAGTGCCATGCGCGAATCGCTGGCCAGCATCGTCGGCGATGTGCGGCGCGGGGTGGAGTCGGTGACCACGGCATCCAGCCAGATCGCGGCAGGCAACCAGGACCTGAGCAGCCGCACCGAACACCAGGCCTCCAGCCTGCAGGAGACGGCGGCCTCCATGGAGCAGCTGGCAGGCAATGTGGGCCAGAGTTCGGAGAATGCGCGGCAGGCCAGCGCCCTGGCCGTGCGTGCCAAGGAGGTGGCGGGCGTGGGCGGTGGCGCTGTCGCCAGGGTCGTGGGCACCATGGACGAAATCTCGGCCAGCAGCGGAAAGATTGCCGAGATCACGGGCGTCATCGATTCCATCGCCTTCCAGACGAACATCCTGGCGCTCAACGCAGCGGTGGAGGCCGCGCGGGCGGGCGAGCAGGGCAGGGGGTTTGCCGTGGTGGCCGGGGAAGTGCGCTCCCTGGCCCAGCGCAGCGCCGCAGCGGCGCGTGAAATCAAGGCGCTGATCACGGCCTCCACAGAGACGGTGCGAATGGGCGGCAACCAGGTCCGGGAAGCCGGCAAGGCCATGGACGCCATCGAATCCCAGGTGCGCGAAGTGGCGTCGTTGATCGAGGCCATCTCGGCCGCCAGCGTGGAGCAAAGCGGCGGCCTGGGACAGATCAGCGAGGCGGTCTCCCAGATGGACCAGGTCACGCAGCAAAACGCTGCCCTGGTGGAAGAGTCTGCCGCCGCAGCTGCCAGCCTGGAGCGACAGGCCCGCGTGCTGGCCCAGGCGGTGGCCACGTTCAGGATCAGCGAGTTCAAGGAGATTGGCATGGCGCCCGCCGGCAGGGCATTGGCCGTTGCCTGAAGCGGGCAAGGCAAGAGCGCGGACAGGGCGCTCTTGCCTTCTTTTTGATCAATTCAATGTAACTTACATAAATCAATTTTCAAATCAGAGATAAGGAAAGCCGCCGTTTTCCGGCTGCGGCTTGTCAAGGGCTGGGGGTCACCCCGCGCTGTTGCGGCCTTGCCAGCGCTCGGCGGGCTTGGTGTACATGGCGGCAATCTGCGATTCAAACCGCGCCATGAGGTTGTTGCGCTTGAGCTTGAGGGTGGGCGTCATCAGCCCGTTCTCAATGGTCCAGGGCTCCAGTTCCAGGTGCACGGCACGGGGGACCGCATAGCGGGCAAAACTGGCCACCTGTTTCTCGATGCGGGCCAGCGCTTCACGCTCGGCGGCGGCGTGGTTCAGGCTCTTGGGATCTTCGGGATCCAGGCCCAGGCGCTGGGCCATGGCCTGCCATTCACCACGCTCGATGACGGCCACGGCGGCGATGAAGGGGCGGTCTTCGCCCACGACAAACACCTGGGTGAAGAACGGGTCGCCGGTGATGGCCAGCTCCAGGTCGGCCGGTGGAATCTTCTCGCCGGTGGAGGTGACGATGATTTCCTTGATGCGGCCCTGGATGCGCACGCGCCCATCCTCGATCACGGCCTGGTCGCCGGTGCGCAGCCAGCCGTCGTCTGTGAAGGTCTTGGCGGTGTCTTCGGGGCGTTGCCAGTAGCCCCGCATCACGCAGGGCCCGCGCACCTGCAGTTCCCGATTCTCGCCAATGCGCACTTCCACGCCCGGCAGGGCGCGGCCCACGGTGGCCGGGTGGTTGTCCTCCAGCGTGTTGGCGCAGACCACGGGCGAGGTCTCGGTCATTCCGTAGCCCTGGATCAGCGGCAGGCCCAGGCCGAGAAAACAGCGCGCAATCGTGGGCGACAGCGGCGCGCCACCGCTCACGGCCACGCGCACACGCCCGCCAAACTGGGCCAGCAGCGGCTTGGCCACCAGATGGTTGAGCACGGGCCAGGGCAGCCATTGCATCCAGCCCGGCACGTCGGGCTGGGGCGCCTGCGCATCGGCAATGCCTTGTGTTTCACAAAAGCGTTGCCAGCCCCTGGCCTGGGCCAGTTCGAACAGCTGGGCCTTGAGCGGTGCGCGCGCCAGCGCCTCCATGACCTTGGCGTGCACGCGCTCGTAGATGCGCGGCACGGAGACCAGCACCGTGGGACGCTGGGTCTTGAGATCCTCGGCCAGCTGAGCCACGGAGCGCGCATAGGCCACGCAGGCGCCCACGGCCATCGCCAGGTAGTAGCCTGCCGTGCGCTCGAAGGTGTGCGACAGCGGCAGGAAGGACAGGAAAACATCATCGCTGCGCGGCAGCAGCCGCTGCATCACGGCCTGTACGTTGGAGACCACGTTGCGGTGCGTGAGCATCACGCCCTTGGGCTTGCCCGTGGTGCCCGAGGTGTAGACGACGGCGGCCAGGTCCTCGGCAGAGGGAGGCGGGGGCAGGGGGACTGCGCCGCCCTCAGCCAGCCATTGGGCCAGCGGTTGCACGGGGATCTGCCCCAGGGCCTCCAGGACGGCGGCATCGCCTTCGGTTTCAGGCTCTGCGGCCCGGGAAGCCGGCTTGGCCGATGCCACGACCACCTTGCGCAGCGCGGGCAGGGCCTGGCCCGTGGCGCAGATCTTGTCCCAGGTGGATTGCTGTGCCACGAACAGCATGGACACCTGGGCATTGGCCAGGATGTAGGCAATGCTGCCTGCGTTGTCTATGGAATGCAGGGGCACCGGCACATGGCCGCAGCGCAGGCTGGCCAGGTCGATGGACATGGCATCCAGCCCGTTGGGCAAAAGAATGGCAATGCGCGAGCCCGGTGCCAGCTCCTGCGCGGCCAGGGCCTGCGCCCACAGGGCCACGCGCGCGCCGGTCTGCGCCCAGTTCAGGGACTTCCAGCTGCGCGCATCCTCGTCATAGGCCCGATAGGCCTCGCCTGCGGGCGTCTGCTGCACGCGCAGGGCCAGCATTTCCACCAGGGTGGCGGCCGTGGCCATGCTGGCATCGGCAGGCAGGCTCATGGCCAGGGAAGGGGCGCGGGCTGGATCTTGGATGCTCATGCGAAGAGGTGCGGACCGAAGTGGATGGTGCCGCTGATGATAGCTGCCGGTTACCGCAGGCCCCGGCGTCAGCTTCGGACATGTGCGGAGTTGGCGGCGAGGTTTATGCTGCACTGCAGCGTTCTCGGGCGATGCGCCTGAAGCGAACCAGGAGCCGCATGCCCGCCTACGTCGCCACTGTTGCCCAGCCAGCCAGGGTTCAGATGAACCCGAGTTCAGGACGCTGCAGCCAGACCGTTCCTGAAGTGCTGACGCATGGCCTGCGCGGCGGCCGCGCCATCGCGGCGCAGCAGGGCCTGCATGACGGTCTCGTGCTCGGCCAGCGAGTCCTCGATGCGGCCCTGCTTGAACAGCGACTTGTGGCGGTTGAGCTTCATGACCTTGCGCAGGTCGGCCACCAGCTGGTTGCGCCAGCGGTTGTCGGCGATCTGCAGCAGCTGCATGTGAAAGCTCTCGTTGAGCTCGAAGAAGCGGTCTGCATCGCGCATCTGCGCCTTGAGTTCCTCATGGGTCTGCTGCAGGGCGGCAAGTTCCTCATCGCTGCCCGATTCGGCCACGACCTGCACGGCATCGGATTCCAGCAGGCTCAGCAGGTGATAGACATCGGCAATGTCCTTGGACGACACCTCGGTCACATAGGCGCCGCGGCGCACCTTCATGGTCACCAGTCCCTCGGCGGCCAGCACCTTCAGGGCCTCGCGCAGCGGGGTACGGCTGATGCCGTATTCCTCGGCAATCTTCAGTTCGTCGATCCAGTCACCAGGCGCCAGTTCGTGCGCGAAGATGCGCAGGCGCAGCTTCTCTGCCACCTGTTCGTAGAGCGCGCGGGGAGTGAGGGTGTTTGTCGACATGTGGCCCGGATTGTATCGGCAAAGATATTTTGAATGAATAATTATGAATGATGTAAACTGCGGCAGCTCTGGGGCATGCCCTCAAGGGCACCTGTCATTCACGAGCCTGAGAACATGAGACAAGACCATCCGACAGCGCAGAACGGCCAGGAATTCGCAACTGCCGACCTGAAGAAATGGGCCCAGGCGGCCGCCAAGGCCGCTCCCGGGGGCGACATCCAGGCACTGCACTGGACCACGCCCGACGGCATCGACGTCAAGCCGCTGTACACGGCGGCCGACACGGCGGATCTGCCCCATACGGATAGCCTGCCAGGCTTCGAGCCCTACATCCGCGGCCCGCAGGCCACCATGTACGCGGGCCGGCCCTGGACCATTCGCCAGTACGCGGGCTTTTCCACGGCCGAGGAATCCAATGCCTTCTACCGCAAGGCGCTGGCCGCCGGCGGGCAGGGCGTGTCGGTGGCTTTCGACCTGGCCACGCACCGGGGCTACGACAGCGACCATCCGCGTGTCACGGGCGACGTGGGCAAGGCCGGCGTGGCCATCGATTCGGTCGAGGACATGAAGGTGCTATTCGACCAGATCCCGCTGGACAAGATCAGCGTGTCCATGACCATGAACGGCGCCGTGCTGCCCGTGCTGGCCGGCTACGTGGTGGCGGCCGAGGAGCAGGGCGTGGCCCAGGACCAGCTGTCGGGGACCATACAGAACGACATCCTCAAGGAGTTCATGGTCCGCAACACGTATATCTACCCGCCCCAGCCGTCGATGCGCATCATCGGCGACATCATCGAGTACACGAGCAAGAACATGCCCAAGTTCAACTCGATCTCGATCTCGGGCTATCACATGCAGGAGGCGGGCGCCAACCAGGCGCTGGAACTGGCCTTCACGCTGGCCGACGGCAAGGAGTACGTCAAGACCGCCACGGCCAAGGGCATGGATGTGGACGATTTCGCGGGCCGGCTGTCCTTCTTCTGGGCCATCGGCATGAATTTCTACCTGGAAATCGCCAAGATGCGCGCGGCCCGCCTGCTGTGGTGCCGCATCATGAAGGGCTTCGGCGCCAAGAAGGCCAAGAGCCTGATGCTGCGCACGCACTGCCAGACCTCCGGCTGGTCGCTGACCGAGCAGGACCCCTACAACAACGTGGTGCGCACCACCATCGAGGCCATGGCCGCCGTCTTCGGCGGCACGCAGAGCCTGCACACCAACAGCTTTGACGAAGCCATCGCGCTGCCCACCGAGTTCTCGGCCCGCATTGCGCGCAACACGCAGCTGATCATCCAGGAAGAGACCCACATCACCAATGTGATCGACCCCTGGGCCGGCAGCTACATGATGGAAAAGCTGACCCAGGACATGGCCGACGCCGCCTGGAAGATCATCGAGGAGGTCGAGGCCATGGGCGGCATGACCGCCGCCGTGGATTCGGGCTGGGCCAAGCTCAAGATCGAGGCCGCCGCCGCCGAGAAGCAGGCGCGCATCGACTCGGGCAAGGACGTTATCGTCGGCGTCAACAAGTACAAGCTGGCCAAGGAAGACGCCATCGACATCCTCGAGGTGGACAACGTCAAGGTGCGCGACAGCCAGATCGCGCGCCTGAACCAGATCAAGGCCAGCCGCGATGCCGCCAAGGTCGAGGCCGCCCTTCAGGCCCTGACCCAGGCCGCCGAAAGCGGCGAGGGCAACCTGCTGGACCTGTCCATCCAGGCCGTGCGCCTGCGTGCCACGGTGGGCGAGGTCTCGGACGCACTGGAGAAGGTTTTCGGGCGCCACCGCGCCGATACACAGAAGGTGACCGGCGTGTATGCAGCAGCCTACGACTCGGCCGAGGGCTGGGAAAAGCTCAAGGGCGAGATCGATGCATCGTCCGAGCAGCTGGGCCGACGCCCGCGCGTGATGATCGCCAAGCTCGGCCAGGACGGCCATGACCGCGGCGCCAAGGTGGTGGCCACGGCCTTTGCCGACCTGGGCTTCGACGTGGACATGGGCCCGCTGTTCCAGACGCCCGAGGAATGCGCGCGCCAGGCCATCGAGAACGACGTGCACGCCGTGGGCGTGTCCACGCTGGCGGCAGGCCACAAGACCCTGGTGCCGGCCATCATCGAGGAACTGCGCCGCCAGGGCGCGGACGACATCATCGTCTTCGTGGGCGGCGTGATTCCCGCGCAGGACTACGACTTCCTCTACAACGCCGGCGTCAAGGGCGTCTATGGCCCGGGCACACCCATCCCGGCCAGCGCCAAGGACGTGCTCGAGCAGATCCGCCAGGCCAACAGCCTCTGAGCCCGCCGCAGTGACTCCCGAGCAAATGCAAGACGGCATCCTGAACGGCAACCCTGCCGTTCAGCGCCGGGCGATGGCCAAGGCCATCACCCTTTTGGAATCCACGCGCACGGATCACCGCGCTGCGGCCGATGGGCTGCTCACGGCCCTGCTGCCGCATACGGGCGGATCTTTCCGCCTGGGCATCAGCGGCGTGCCGGGCGTGGGCAAGAGCACCTTCATCGAGACGCTGGGCCTGTTCCTGATTGGGCGCGGCCTTCGCGTGGCGGTGCTGGCCATCGACCCATCGTCCACCGTGTCGGGCGGCTCCATCCTGGGCGACAAGACGCGCATGGAGCAGTTGTCCGTTCATCCGGATGCCTACATCCGCCCCAGTCCCAGCAGCGGCACACTGGGCGGCGTGGCCGAGAAAACCCGCGAGGCCATGCTGGTCTGCGAGGCGGCTGGCTACGATGTGGTCATCGTCGAGACCGTGGGCGTGGGCCAGAGCGAGATCGCCGTGCAGGGCATGTGCGACATGTTCTGCCTGCTGCAACTGCCCAATGCGGGCGACGACCTGCAGGCCATCAAGAAGGGCGTGATGGAGCTGGCCGACCTAGTGGTCATCAACAAGGCCGACATCGACCCGCATGCCGCCACGCGCGCCCAGGCCCAGATCACCTCCAGCCTGCGCCTGCTGGGCATGCACGGCAACCCCGAGCATGCCCACCACGACGAGCGCCTTTGGCAGCCCCAGGTCATCACCATCAGCGCGCTCAAGAAGGAGGGCGTTGAAGGTTTCTGGGATGCGGTGGAGGAATTCCGCCGCCTGCAGCAGGCCAACGGGCGCCTGGCGCTGCGCCGCGAACGCCAGGCGCTGTCCTGGATGTGGGAGCGTATCGACTCCGGCCTCAAGCAGGCCTTCCGGCAGCATCCGCAGGTGCGGGCGCTGCTGCCCCAGCTGCAGGCCGACGTGGCAGCAGGGCGCATCGCGGCCAGCACGGCCGCCAGAAATCTGCTGCAGGCGCAGGCCGGCCCCGTGGCGGCGCCGCAGTGACGGCCGACAAGACAAGACCAGACAAACCTTACCGTTAGACGTTAGAGGAATCGCAGCATGCAAGACATCCTGGATCAACTGGAGACAAAGCGCGAACAGGCCCGCCTGGGTGGCGGCCAAAAGCGCATAGATGCACAGCACAAGAAGGGCAAGCTCACGGCGCGCGAGCGCATCGAGCTGCTGCTGGACGACGGCACCTTCGAGGAATGGGACATGTTCGTCGAGCACCGCTGCACCGACTTCGGCATGGAAGACAGCAAGATCCCCGGCGACGGCGTGGTCACCGGCTACGGGATGATCAACGGCCGCCTGGTCTTCGTCTTCAGCCAGGACTTCACCGTCTTCGGCGGTGCGCTGTCCGAGACCCATGCCGAGAAGATCTGCAAGGTCATGGACCAGGCCATGAAGGTCGGCGCCCCCGTGATCGGCCTCAACGACTCGGGCGGCGCCCGCATCCAGGAAGGCGTGGCCTCGCTGGGCGGCTATGCCGACGTGTTCCAGAAGAACGTGCTGGCCAGCGGCGTGGTGCCGCAGATCTCCATGATCATGGGCCCCTGCGCGGGCGGCGCCGTGTACTCGCCGGCCATGACCGACTTCATCTTCATGGTCAAGGACAGCAGCTACATGTTCGTCACCGGCCCCGAAGTGGTGAAGACCGTGACGCACGAGGAGGTCACGGCCGAGGAACTGGGCGGCGCCATCACCCACACCACGCGCAGCGGCGTGGCCGACATGGCCTTCGACAACGACGTGGAGGCGCTGATGATGCTGCGCCGCCTCTACAACTACCTGCCGCTGAACAACCGCGAGAAGGCGCCCGTGCGCTACACCTCGGACCCCGTGGACCGCGCCGACAAGTCGCTGGATACCCTGGTGCCCGACAACGCCAACAAGCCCTACGACATGAAGGAGCTGATCCTCAAGACCGTGGACGACGGCGACTTCTTCGAGTTGCAGCCCGACTACGCCAAGAACATCCTCACGGGCTTTGCGCGCATGGACGGGCAGACCGTGGGCATCGTCGCCAACCAGCCCCTGGTGCTGGCCGGCTGCCTGGACATCAAGAGCTCCATCAAGGCCGCGCGCTTCGTGCGTTTCTGCGATGCCTTCAACATCCCCGTGGTCACCTTCGTGGACGTGCCCGGCTTCATGCCCGGCACCAGCCAGGAGTACGGCGGCATCATCAAGCACGGCGCCAAGCTGCTGTACGCCTATGCCGAGGCCACGGTGCCGAAAATCACCGTCATCACGCGCAAGGCCTACGGCGGCGCCTATGACGTGATGGCCTCCAAGCACCTGCGCGGCGACGTCAACCTGGCCTGGCCCCATGCCGAGATCGCCGTGATGGGTGCCAAGGGCGCCGTGGAGATCATCTTCCGCGAGGACAAGAACGACCCCGCCAAGCTGGCAGCGCGCGAGGCCGAGTACAAGGCCCGCTTCGCCAACCCCTTCGTGGCGGGCGCGCGCGGCTTCATCGACGATGTGATCCAGCCGCATGAGACGCGCAAGCGCATCTGCCGCTCGCTGCAGATGCTCAAGAACAAGCAGCTGGAAAATCCGTGGCGCAAGCATGGAAACATCCCCTTGTGAAGCACCCCCTGAGCGGCTCCGCCGCTTCCCCCTCTCTAACTTGCTTCGCGAGGGAGGGGGACGACACCCTCGGTGCGGGGCGGCCCTTCCTCGGTGTCCCTCGCGTTGGTCGCGCCGGTTACTGACAGTGCTGGCGAAGCGCAAAACAGGGACAGCGAAGCTGACGACAGCTCCGGTTCCCATGATTTAGTTCCAAGAATGGGCTAAGAAGATGTTCAAGAAGATCCTGATTGCCAACCGCGGCGAGATTGCCTGCCGCGTCATCGCCACCGCCCGCAAGATGGGCATACAGACCGTGGCGGTGTACTCCGATGCGGACCGCGAGGCACGCCACGTCAAGCTGGCCGACGAGGCCGTGCACATCGGGGCCGCTCCCAGCCGCGAGTCCTACCTGCAGGCCGACCGCATCATTGCCGCCTGCAAGCAGACCGGCGCGCAGGCCGTGCACCCGGGCTATGGCTTCCTGTCCGAGAACGAGGCCTTCGCCCGGCGCGTGGAGGAAGAGGGCATCGCCTTCATCGGCCCCAAGCACGCGGCCATCGCGGCCATGGGCGACAAGATCGCCTCCAAGAAGCTGGCCGACAAGGCGGGCGTGAGCACCATCCCCGGCTACAACGATCCCATCGCCGGCCCCGAGGCCGCCGTGGAAATCGCCAAGGGCATCGGCTACCCCGTGATGATCAAGGCCAGCGCCGGCGGCGGCGGCAAGGGCCTGCGCGTGGCCTACAACGACAAGGAAGCCTTCGAGGGCTTTGCCAGCTGCCAGAACGAGGCACGCAACAGCTTTGGCGACGACCGCATCTTCATCGAGAAGTTCGTGCAGGAGCCGCGCCACATCGAGATCCAGGTGCTGGGCGACGGCCACGGCAACGTGATCTACCTGAACGAGCGCGAATGCTCCATCCAGCGCCGGCACCAGAAGGTGATCGAAGAGGCGCCGTCCCCCTTCATCAGCGACGCCACGCGCCGCGCCATGGGAGAGCAGGCCGTGGCCCTGGCCAAGGCCGTGGGCTACCAGAGCGCGGGCACGGTGGAGTTCGTGGTGGGCAAGGACCAGGATTTCTACTTCCTGGAAATGAACACCCGCCTGCAGGTGGAGCATCCGGTGACCGAGTGCATCACCGGCCTGGATCTGGTCGAGCAGATGATCCGCGTGGCCGCTGGCGAGAAGCTGGCCATCGCTCAGGAAGACGTCAAGCGCGATGGCTGGGCCATCGAGTGCCGCATCAACGCCGAGGACCCGTTCCGCAACTTCCTGCCGTCCACCGGCCGCCTGGTGCGCTTTTCGCCGCCCGAGCAGACCATGTGGCAGGCCGACACCGGCCACCTGCACGGCGTGCGCGTGGATACGGGCGTGTATGAAGGCGGCGAAATCCCGATGTTCTACGACTCGATGATCGCCAAGCTCATCGTGCACGGCAGCGACCGCAACGACGCCATCGCCAAGATGCGCGAGGCGCTCAACGCCTTCGTGATCCGGGGCATCAGCTCCAACATCCCGTTCCAGGCCGCGCTGCTGGCCCATCCCAAGTTCAAGAGCGGCGAGTTCAACACCGGATTCATTGCCGAGCATTACGCCCACGGCTTCCACGCCGAGGATGTGCCGCACGGCGACCCCGACTTCCTGGTCGCCCTGGCAGGCCACATGAACCGCCGCTACCGCGCGCGCGCCGCCACCATCAGCGGCCAGATGCGCGGTCATGAGCTCAAGGTCTCGGCCGACTACTGCGTGGTCGTGCTGGGGGCCGATGGCAAGCACCAGTACCGCGAGGTGCAGGTTTCCGACTTCGACGCGGAAAGCCGCGCCAGCACCGTCACCGTGGACGGCAAGCCCTACACCTTCCGCAGCGAGACGCCGATGCGCGCCATGTGCGTGCAGGGCAGCTGCAACGGCAAGCCCTTCACGGCGCAGGTCGAGCGCGGCACGGCCAGGAACCCGCTGGCCCTGCGCGTCATCCACAACGGCACGCAGATCGACGCCCTGGTGCTGTCGCCGCGCGGCGGCGAACTGCACCGGCTCATGCCCTACAAGGCACCGCCGGACCTGTCCAGGTTCCTGCTGTCGCCCATGCCGGGCCTGCTGGTGGACGTGGCCGTGCAGCCGGGCCAGAAGGTGCAGGCCGGCGAAAAGCTGGCCGTGATCGAGGCCATGAAGATGGAAAACATCCTGTTCGCGTCGCAGGACGGTGTGGTCAGCAAGATCAGCGCCGGCAAGGGCGACTCGCTGGCCGTGGATGATGTGATCCTGGAATTCGAGTGATGTCCGCGTGATTCCTGCGCCGCAGGCGTCGACCAGAGAAAAGGCCGGGCAGCAGACCCGGCCTTTTCATTTCCACTGTCGCTTCAACTGCTTTGCCGCACCACCAGCTCATATCCCAGATCCAGGCTGTGCAATGGCAAGGCCTCGCCGCGCATCAATTGCAGCAGCATGCGCGCGCCTTCGGTTCCGATATGGCCGCGCGGCGTGCGGATGGTGGTCAGTGGCGGCACCATCTGGTCGCTGCCGGGCAGGTCGTTGAAGCCGGCGATGGCGATCTGCTGCGGCACGCGGATGCCGCGGCGCAGGGCTTCGAGCAGGGCGCCCTGGGCAATGTCATCGTTGCAGAAGAAGAGGGCATCGACGGATGGATCCAGCCGCAGGGCGGCGTCCAGCAGCTCGGCGCCCAGCGCCATCGAAGTGGGGCGGGGCCACAGCAGTTCCAGGGCCGGGTCGTGCAGGCCCGCGTCCTGCAGGGCCTGGCGGTAGCCAGAGGCGCGCTGCATCACGCGGGCATCGAGCTGGCCTGCGCAAAAGGCAATGCGCTTGTGCCCGCGCTCCATCAGATGCCGCGTGATGGCGGCTCCGGCTTCGGCCTGCGAAAACCCCACGCTGGGCGTGCCCGGCTCGCCGCCCAGCTCCATCAGGTGCACGCAGGGCACCTTGCTGGCCTGCACGAGTTCGCGCGCAGCGGGACTGCGGTCAAAGCCGGTGAGCAGCAGGCCGGCAGGGCGCATGGGCAGGTAAGTGCGCAGCAGTTGCTCCTCTTCGGCCCGGTCATAGTGGGTCACGCCGATCAGCGCGTGGTAGCCGGCGGCGAACAGCACCTTGTGCACAGACTCGATCAGGTCCACGAACAAGGTGTTGGACAGCATGGGCACCAGCACCAGCACCTGGGCACTTTTCTGGGAGGCCAAAGCGCGCGCGGCAGGGTCGGGCACGTAGCCCATGCGCGCGGCGGCGGCGCGGATTTTCTCGACCAGGGCCGGGTCCACGCGCCGCTCGCCGCGCAGGGCGCGTGAGACCGTCATGGGGCTGACGCCGGCCGCCTGTGCCACATCGCTGAGCGTGATGCGTCCGCTGGCCCGCGAGGAGCGGGCGCGGCCCGTGGCGGGCAGGGCCGGGTCGCAAGGATCGGCGCAGGACGATTCTGGAGATGCAGGCGGAATCTGGCGGGCCAAGGGAATGTCCTAGGTCGGTGGCGAGAGGGTTGGAGATTATGATAGCGCTATCCCAATCATTCGAAGGCCCGCAGTCCTGCGTGTAAACCCGGACGAAAGCCTCTGAAGCACACCGAAATCCAAGGCAGACCCTGGTCTGCCAATTTTTGCAAGAACATGGATAGCGCTATCCCAACAACAACCGACGCCACCGCCGCAGGCAGCCGCCCACGGGCGCTGGTCGTCATGGGCGTTTCCGGCTGCGGCAAGTCGAGCGTGGGGCAGGCCCTGGCCGATGCCCTGGGCTGGACCCTGCACGAGGGCGATGCCCACCATGCCGAGGAAAGCATCCGCAAGATGCAGGCTGGCATCCCCCTGACCGACGACGACCGCAGCGGCTGGCTGGACCGGCTGGCACGGCTGCTGGCCCAGGCCATGCCGGGGCAGGGCGTGGTGCTGACCTGCTCGGCCCTCAAGCGCAAGTACCGCGACCGCCTGCGTGCCGCCGGCCCGGCCGGCGCCGTGGGCTTCGTTTTTCTGGACCTGGACTACGGCACGGCGCTGCAGCGCGTGCAGGAGCGCGCCGGCCACTTCTTCTCGCCCGAGCTGGTGGCCAACCAGTTCGCCACGCTGGAAAGCCCGGCAGGCGAGCGCGCCGTGCTGTCCGTGGATGCCACGCTGCCGCTGGCCGACATCGTGCACCGCGCACAGGACTGGCTCGTCCATCCGGCGCCGCAGGCCGCCCCTCTCTCCCAGAACCCATAACGCCAGGAGACAAAAACCATGCAATCCGATTCCCCCGCAGTCCGGCCCAAGCCGCGCCTGCAGCACTTTGCCGAGGTGCTGATGGTGCTGGCCCTGGCCGGCATGGTCATTGCCGTGTTCGTCAACGTGGTGCTGCGCTATGTGTTTCACACCAGCATCGTTTCCTATGAGGAAATCTCGCGCCTGCTCTTCGTCTGGCTGGTGGCCATTGGGGCCATCGTGGCCGCTTTCGAGGGCAGCCACCTGGGCTTCGACCTTGTGACATCTCGCGTGGGCCCTGGCGCGCGCAAGGTGTTGTTCTGGGTGTCGCAGGCGCTGGTCCTGGTCTGCATGGGCCTGCTGCTGTGGGGCTCATGGGCCCAGGTGCAGGCCGGGCTGAACAGCTACAGCACGGTGCTGGGCTACCCGCTGGCCCTGGGCGCTGCGGCCACCCTGGTGCTGGCCGTGGGCCTGCTGATGGTGTCGCTGCGCGACCTGCGCCGCGGCGCGCCGGCAGAAAACCATGGCGAGACTTCGGTCGAGTAAGGAGCAGGCACCATGGTTGTGACCCTGATCTTTCTGGCCGTGCTGATCGGCGGCATGGTGATCGGCATGCCCATTGCCCAGGCGCTGGTGTTGACCGGCGTGGCGCTGATGTGGCATCTGGACTTCTTCGACTCGCAGCTGCTTGCGCAGAACCTGCAGGCCGGCTTCGACAACTTCCCGCTGCTGGCCGTGCCCTTCTTCATCCTGGCGGGTGAGCTGATGAACGCGGGTGGCCTGTCGCGCCGCATCATCGACCTGGCGCGCGCCTATGTGGGCCATATCCGTGGCGGCCTGGGCTACGTGGCCATTGGCGCCGCCGTGCTGCTGGCCTCGATGAGCGGCTCGGCCATTGCCGACACCGCCGCCCTGGCCACCATCTTGCTGCCCATGATGCGCGAGCAAAAGTACCCCGACAGCTACAGCGCGGGCCTGCTGGCCTCGGGCGGCATCATTGCGCCCATCATTCCGCCGTCCATGCCCTTCGTGATCTACGGCGTGACGACCAACACCTCGATCAGCAAGCTGTTCCTGTCGGGCGTGGTGCCGGGCCTGATCATGGGCGTCTTCCTGATCTTTGCCTGGTGGTCCATCGCCCGCAAGTTCGACCTGTCGCGCGGCGAACGCATGGCCTGGGGCCCGCGTCTGAAGGCACTGGCCAAGAGCTTCTGGGCCATGATGATGCCGGTCATCATCCTGGGCGGCCTCAAGGGCGGCGTGTTCACGCCCACCGAGGCGGCCGTGGTCGCAGCCGTCTACGCGCTGTTCGTGTCCATGGTGATCTACCGCGAGATGACATGGAGCCGTCTGTACGCCGTGTTCCTGGCCGCCGCCAAGACCACGGCCGTGGTCATGCTGCTGTGTGGCGCCGCCACGGTGACGGCCTACATGATCACCCTGGCCGACCTGCCCAACATGCTGGCCGACAGCTTCTCCGGCCTGCTGGGCAACCCCATGCTGTTCATGGCCACGATGATGCTGTTCCTGCTGGTGGTGGGCACGGCCATGGACCTGACGCCGACCATCCTGATCTTCGGCCCCGTGTGCGCGCCGCTGGCCGTCAAGGCGGGCATCGACCCCATCTACTTCGGCTTCATGTTCATCTACGTGGGCTGCATCGGCCTGATCACGCCGCCCGTGGGAACGGTGCAGAACGTGATTGCCGGCGTGGGCCGGCTGCGCATGGAGACCGTGATCAAGGGCACGAACCCATTCCTGATGGTCTATGTGCTACTTGCCGTGCTTTTCGTGATTTTTCCGCAAATCATCCTGGCCCCTCTGCGCTGGATGCACTGACCCCCCACTACAACCCAAGGAGATGAACATGCGTATTCCCTTTGCACTCGCCGGCCTGATGGCCGCCATCACCACGCTGGCCGCCACGGGCCAGGCCATGGCCCAGGACTTCAAGCCGCGCATCGTGCGCTTCGGCTACGGCCTGGTCGATGACTCCAACCAAGGCCGCGCGGCGCGCTTCTTTGCCAAGGAGGTCGAAAAGGCCACGGGCGGCAAGATGAAGGTGCGCGCCATCGGCAATGCCTCGCTGGGATCGGACACGCAGATGCAGCAGGCGCTGATCGGCGGTGCCCAGGAGATGATGGTCGGCTCCACCGCCACCCTGGTCGGCCTGTCGCCCGAGATGGCGGTCTGGGACACGCCGTTCCTGTTCAGCAGTACCAAGGAGGCCGACGCCGTGCTCGACGGCCCCGTGGGCGAGAAGGTCAAGGCCACGCTGGAGCCCAAGGGCATGGTGGGCCTGGTCTACTGGGAGAACGGTTTCCGCAACCTCACCAACAACAAGCGCCCCATCGCCAAGCTGGAAGACCTGGCCGACGTGAAGCTGCGCGTGATGCAGAACAACGTCTTCCTCGACAGCTTCAAGGCCCTGGGCGCCAACGCCGTGCCGCTGCCGTTCTCCGAACTGTTCACCGCGCTGGAAACCCGCGCCGTCGATGGCCAGGAAAACCCGTTCAACACCGTGCTGTCCAGCAAGTTCTACGAGGTGCAGAAGTACCTGACCATCTCCAACCACGTCTACAGCCCCTGGATCGTCACCGTCAGCAAGAAGTGGTGGGACACGCTGACACCGGCCGAGAAGAAGGTGCTGCAGGACGCCGCCGTCAAGAGCCGCGAGTTCGAGCGCAAGGACACGCGCGAGGAAGCGGCCAAGGCCCTGGCCGATATCAAGACCAAGGGCATGCAGGTCAACGAGCTGCCCGCCGCCGAGGTGGGACGCATGCGCGACAAGCTCGCCACGGTCAATGCCGGCATTGCCAAGACCGTGGGCCAGGGTACCTGGGATGAGGTACAGGCCGCCGTCAAGCAGGCGCGCGCAGTGAAGTAAGCTTCGATTCAGGGCCGGACGCACCTGGGAGGGATGCCCCGGCCGACATCCACCAAAAAGACAACGCGACACAGAGAAAACGCGCATCAGCGCATCCGCAGGACACCCCATGAGCACCATCCACCCCATCGTCGACCAGGTCACGCGCCGCATCCGCGAGCGCAGTGCCGAATCACGTGCCGCCTACCTGGAACAGGTGGACGCCATGGCCGCGCGCCCGCCCGGCGCGCAGTCCATGGGCTGTGCCAACGTGGCGCATGCCTTTGCGGGCATTCCAGGCGGCGACAGGATACGCATCGTCGAGGAGAAGGCGCCCAACGTCGCCATCGTCACCGCATACAACGACGTGCTGTCGGCCCACGCACCGCTGGCCCGCTATCCCGATATCCTCAAGGACGAGGCACGCAGGCTGGGCGCCACGGCGCAGGTCGCCGGCGGCGTACCCGCCATGTGCGACGGCGTGACCCAGGGCGCGCCCGGCATGGAGCTGAGCCTGTTCAGCCGCGATGCCATTGCCATGGGCACGGCCATCGCGCTCTCGCACGACGTATTCGACGCTGCGCTGATGCTGGGCATCTGCGACAAGATCGTGCCGGGCCTCTTGATCGGCGCCCTGCATTTCGGGCACCTGCCCACGGTCTTCGTGCCGGCCGGACCCATGACCTCGGGCCTGTCCAACGGCGACAAGGCCAAGGTGCGCGAACAGGCCGCGCAGGGCTTGGTCGGCCGCAAGGAGCTGCTGGCCGCCGAATCGGCTGCCTACCATGGCGAAGGCACATGCACCTTCTACGGCACAGCCAACAGCAACCAGATGCTGCTGGAGGCCATGGGCCTGCACGTGCCGGGCACGGCCTTCATCAACCCGGCCGACGGCGAGCGCGAACTGCTCACGCGCGAGGCCATGCGCAGCGTGCTGGCTATCACCAGGAACAAGCGCTTCGCCCCCATCGGCCGCGTGGTGGACGAGCGCTGCATCGTCAACGCCATGGTGGCCCTGCTGGCCACGGGCGGCTCCACCAACCACCTGATCCACTGGGTGGCGGTGGCGCGCGCTGCGGGCATCACCATCGACTGGAACGATTTTTCCGAGCTCTCGGGCGTGGTGCCGCTGCTGGCCCGCGTCTATCCCAATGGCAGCGCCGACGTGAACCAGTTCCAGGCCGCAGGCGGTCCGGGCTATGTGATCGGCCAGTTGCTCAAGGCCGGCCTCATGCATGGCGATGTGCTCACCGTGCGGCCCGATGGCCTGCAGGAGTTCGCGCGCATTCCGGCCGTGGACAACGGCCAGTTGGCCTGGCATGCGGCCGAAGTCTCCGGCGACCTGTCCGTGCTGCGCCCGGCCGATGCGCCCTTCAGCGCCACGGGCGGGCTCAAGCTGCTGTCCGGCAACCTGGGGCGCAGCGTGATCAAGGTCAGCGCCGTGCCCGAGGACCGCCATGTGGTCGAGGCGCCCGCACGCGTCTTCGACTCTCAGGAAGCGCTGCAGCAGGCCTTCAAGGCCGGCGAACTGGACCGCGATGTCATCTGCGTAGTGCGCTGGCAGGGGCCGCGCGCCAATGGCATGCCCGAGCTGCACAAGCTCACTCCGCCCCTGGCCGTGCTGCAGGGCAAGGGCTACAAGGTGGCCCTGGTCACGGACGGCCGCATGAGCGGCGCCTCGGGCAAGGTGCCTGCCGCCATCCACGTCTCGCCCGAGGCCTGCGTGGGCGGGCCGCTGGCGCGCCTGCGCGATGGCGACCTGGTGCGCCTGGACGCCGTGGCCGGCACCCTGGCCGTGCTGGTCGATGAATCCGAATGGCAGCAACGCCTGGTGGCCACCATGCCCCGGGCGCTGCGCCAAGCCAATGGCCGGGGTTTCGGCCGCGAACTGTTTGCCGGATTCCGGCGCCACGCGCTCAGCGCAGAAGAGGGAGCTTGCACATGGATCAACGACTGACGGCCTTGGAGCTCATGCAGGACGCGCCGGTCATCCCGGTCATCGTTCTCAACGACCTCGCGCATGCCGTTCCCATGGCCCAGGCCCTGGTCGCGGGCGGCATCCGCGTGCTGGAAGTCACGCTGCGCACGCCCCAGGGCCTGGCCAGCATCGAGGCCATTGCGCGCGCCGTGCCCGAGGCCATCGTCGGCGCCGGCACCGTGCGCAGCGCAGCCGATGCGCGCGCCTGTGCCCATGCCGGCGCGCGCTTTGCCGTGAGTCCCGGCTACACCAGCGCACTGGGCCAGGCCTGCCAGGACCTGCAGCTGTCGCTGCTGCCCGGCGTGGCCACCAGCGGCGAGATCATGGCGGCCCAGGACGACGGCTTCAACGAGCTGAAATTCTTCCCCGCCGTGCAGGCGGGCGGCACGGCCATGCTCAAGGCCTGGCAGGGTCCGTTCGGCGATGTGCGCTTTTGCCCCACGGGCGGCGTGTCGCCGGCCAATGCCCAGGAGTTCCTGGCCCTGAAGAATGTGGTCTGCGTGGGCGGCTCCTGGCTGGTGCCCACGGATGCGCTGGAGCAGGGCGACTGGAGCCGCATCACGGCGCTGGCCCGCGAGGCCAAGGCTCTGCGCAAAGCCTGACGAAAGGGCCGGTGGGACGCAGCGGGGCGCTGCGGCACAATCGTCGCCCTCCAGCCAGACGAGAAGCCAGACGAGAGGGCCGCCGCCATGATGAAGATCGACTCCACCACCGTGCAGCTCGTGCTGGCTATTGCCGAGGAGGGCAGCATCTCGCGCGCTGCCGACCGGCTGCAGCTGGCGGTGGCGGCGGCCTCGCGGCGGCTCAGTGATCTGGAGGCCCAGCTCGGCACGCGCCTGTTCAAGCGACAGCCCCATGGCGTGCAGGCCACCGAGCCCGGCCTCAAGCTGCTGGCCCATATCCGCCAGATCGGCAACCTGGTCGATCGCCTGGAGGGCGATGCCCAGGCCCTGGGCCGCGGCCGTGACGGCCGCATCATCATCGGCGCGCCCAAGTCGGCCATCCTGCAGTTCCTGGCCGCCGACATCGCGGCCACCCAGCGCCGCTATCCCCACATCACGCTGCAGGTGATGGAAGAAAACAGCCGCATCGTCCAGCAACTGCTGCGCGACAAGGTCATCGACATCGGCATCTTCGAGAAAACCAGCGGATTCGTGGACCTGCCGCGCGCCGACTACCGGCGCGACAGCCTGGTGCTGGTCTACAGCCGCAGGCATTTCAGCTTCGGCGACCAGCCCGTGGAGCTGGACCGGCTGCTGGAGTGCCGCATCGTCAGCCTGGGCCGGGGCTCGGCCATCCTGAATGCCCTGCGCCGTGCCCATCACAGCCGGGGCAGGGTGTTCCGCAATGATTTCACGGTCAGCGGCTTCGACACCATGCTGGCCCTGGTGCGCGAAGGCCTGGGCGTGGGCCTGATGCCGCCAGGCGTGCTGCGCAGCTTCCACCCCGGGCCGGAGCTGGGCTGTGCCGCGCTGGAAGGCGACTGGCACGAGCGCAGCTATGTGCTGTCCTTCATCGAAGGGCAGGCCCAGCAACAGGCATTGCACAACGTGGTGGCGGCGCTGCTGCATCCCGCCTCCGAGGCGAACTGAGAGCGTCACGGTTTCGCATATGGCGAAACCAGGCATGCGTTCCACAGGCTTGCGGCGAATCCGGCGCGCGGCGACAGTGGCTGCACAACAACGATGTGCAGGAGACAGACATGAGACGCCGCGACTTCATCGCGGCCGGCGCCGCCGCGCTGGCCGCTCCCTGGGCAGGGGCCTCGCCCCCGGGCTCCGACCTGCCCAAGGGCCCCGTCAAGATCCTGGTGGGCTGGGCGCCCGGTGGCGGCACCGATGTGTTCGCGCGCATCGTGGGCCAGAAATTGTCCGAGGTCTGGGGCCGGCCCGTGGTCGTGGAGAACAAGCCCGGCGCCACCGGCTCGCTGGCGGCCGAGTACTTCGCCAGGACGCGCTTCACCGAAGGCATCAACCTGCTGATGGCCCATGTGAACACCCATGCCATCTCGCCGCAGATCTTCAGGTCCATCACCTATGACCCGCTCAAGGACTACGCGCCCATCGCCCTCATCGGCGCCACGCCCCACATCCTGGTGACCAGCAGCAGGAACAGCCATGGCTCGGTGCAGGAGGTGGTGGAGCTGTGCCGCAAAAGCCCCGGCAAGATCAGCTTCGGCTCGTCGGGCACGGGCTCGGTACAGCACCTGGCGGCCGAAATGTTCAACATGGCGGCCGGCGTCAAGAGCATCCACGTGCCCTACAAGGGCTCCGGCCCCATGCAGACCGACCTCATCGGCGGCCAGATCGACTTCAGCTTCGACACCATGACGGCCGCCACCGCCCAGGTGCGCGCCGGAAAAATGCACGGCATCGCCCAGACCCGCGTGAACCGTGCCAAGGGATTCCCGGCCATGCCCACCATGGACGAGCAGGGCTTCAAGGGCTTCGATGCATCGAGCTGGTACGGCGTGGTGGGTCCGCGCGACATGTCCCGCGACCTGGCACTGCGCATCAATGCCGACATCAACCGCGTGCTGGCCATGCCCGACGTGGTCAGCCGCTTCGACGGATACGGCGTGGAGGACGGCGGCGGCTCCGTGGACAAGTTCGCGGCCTTCATGGCTGCCGAATACAAGAAGTGGGGCGACGTGGTGCGCGCCGCAAAAGTGACCGAAGAAAGCTGAGGACCCGGCATGAGCAATTCCCCATCCAACCCGCAACAACTGCCCCTGCAAGGCATACGCGTGCTTGACGTCAGCCAGGTCATGGCCGGGCCCTTTGCCTGCATGCTGCTGGCCGACCTGGGCGCCGATGTCATCAAGGTCGAGCCTCCGGGCACCGGCGACCAGACGCGCGGCGCCATGGGCTTCAAGATGAAGGGCCCGGACAGCATGGGCTTTCTGAACATGAACCGCAACAAGCGGTCGCTGACGCTGGACCTCAAGAGCGAGGAGGGGCGCGAGGCCTTCTACCAGCTGGCCGCGACGGCCGACGTCATCGTCGAGAACTACCGCCCCGGCGTTGTCCAGCGCCTGAAGATCGACTACGAAAGCATTCGCCGCATCAATCCGCGCATCGTCTATGTCAGCATCTCGGGCTTCGGCCAAAGCGGCCCCTGGGCCCAGCGGCCGGGGTTCGACCTCATGGCCCAGGCCATGTCGGGCGTGATGAGCGTCACCGGCTACAAGGGAGAGAAACCCGTCAAGGCCGGCGTGCCCGTGGCCGACATCGGTTGCGCACTGTTCGCCACCTACGGACTGCTGGCCGCCTACATCGGCGCGCAGAAAACTGGGCAGGGCCAGCACATAGACGCCTCGCTGTTCGACTCGGCCATGGCTTTCTCGATCTGGGACATGTCCGAATACTGGGGCACCGGCGTGCCGCCCTCGCCACTGGGTACCAGCAACAAGATGAGCGCCCCCTACCAGGCCGTGAAGGCGCGCGACGGCTACTTCGTCATGGGCGCCACCAACCAGAAACTCTGGTCCAGGCTGTGCGCGCTGATCGAGCGCCCCGATCTGCTCGAGCACCCCGACTATGCCACCGTGGCGCTGCGCCTGAAGCACCGCGAGGCACTGATAGGCGAGCTGGAAGCGGAATTCGCCCACCACGACAGCGCCGACTGGGTGGACCGCATGCTGGAGGCCGGAATTCCCGCCGGCCCGCTGCTCACCTATCCGCAAGCCTTCGAGGGCGAGCATGGCCGGCACCGCGGCATGTGCATGGAGATCGACCACCCCATCGAGGGCAAGGTCAAGAACATCGGCTTTCCCGTCAAGATGCTCGGCACCCCCCAGCAGGTGCGCCGCCATCCGCCCCTGCTGGGCGAGCACAACGCGGAAATCATGGCCGAACTCCGTGCCCTGAAGGCCGCCGTATGAGCACCGCCCTGCATGAAGCCGTGGCACTGACCGTTCACGCCGGGGGCGCGGCCGAGATCCTCATCGACCGCCCCGAACGCCGCAACGCCATGAGCATGCCCATGTACGAGGCCTTGCTCACGGCCCTGGAGCGCTGCCAGGCCGACCCGGCCATCCGCTGCGTGATGCTGCGCGGCGCGGGCGGCAAGTCCTTCATCGCCGGCACGGACATCAGCCATTTCCAAGACTTCCACCACGGCCAGCAGGGCGTTGCCTACGAAGCCTTCGTGGAGCGCGTGATCGACGCCTTGGAGCGCATCGCCGTGCCCACAATTGCCGTCATCGACGGCTGGGCCGTGGGCGGCGGCCTGGCCCTGGCCACGGCCTGCGACTTTCGCATCTGCAGCACCGGCTCGCGCTTCGGTGCGCCGATTGCCAAGACGCTATCCAACACGCTGTCGTCACGCAACATTGCCCGCCTGGTGGCCAGCCTGGGCGTGCCACGCGTCAAGCGCATGCTGCTGCTGGCGGACTACCTGTCAGCCGGGCAGGCCGAGGCCTGCGGGTTCGTGCATGCGGTGGTGCCGGCAGATCAATTGCAAGCCCAGGCACAGGCGCTGGCCGAGCAGCTCATGGCCTTGTCGGCAACCACCCAGTCAGCAGTCAAGGAAAGCCTGCGGCGCATCGTCGTGGAGCAGCGGCTGGATGATGAGGATCTGGTGTCTGCGGTGTATGGGAGTGGGGAGTTTCGGGCGGGGGTGGCGGGATTCAACAGGCAATGATTTGAGCCAGCCTTGCCAGAATCTGGCGCAATCCTACAAATTGCTTGGCTAAACTCCACAGCCTGGAAGGAGGCGGTGGCTGCATTCTTGGCCTGAAAGAAAAGGCCGGTTGCTGCGCGTAGCCGCCCCTCAGATCAACGCAGCCCGAGAAATCCCATGCAAATCAATAAATGCATTTCCGTCCTGCTGGCCAGCAGCTTCATCCTGCCGGTTCTGCCTGCGCATGCAGGCGAAGAGACGGTGCAGCTCATGTCCAACGGTCGTTATCAGACCTACAGCCTGCCCGACGACGCGCAGCAGGTCCAACTGGTCGAGACCTTGGCGGGCAACTGCAGCTACAACCAGAACTGGGGCTATGACCTGGGCCGCCGGGAGATGTGGGTCAAGGGTGGCTGCGGCGGGCGTTTCCGCATCCTGACCGGCTTGCCCCAGGGCGCGCAGGGCCAGGAAGGCGGAAGCGACAACACGGGCGCATGGATCGCCGGTGCCGCCGTGGCAGCCATTGCCGGCGCCGCCATTTTGGCGAACAAGCGCGACAAGGACCGCGAACGTGAACGCGACGAGCAATGGAACGATGACCACTATCCGGGCTACCCGGGCCATCAGCCCGGCTACCCGTCGTGGGGCGGACGGGAGGTGCGGGGCCAGAACGGCCTGTGCCTGGATGTGTCGGGCGGCCTGCGCCCGGGCAACGGCCTTATCGTGTACCACTGCAGCGGCGGTGAAAACCAGCGCTTCACGCTGACGCGTGATGGCGAGATGCGCGTGGGCGACCTGTGCCTGGACGTCGCCGACGGAAGCACGCGCAATGGCGCGCGCGTGATCGCCTGGCAATGCCGCAACCAGCCCAACCAGAAATGGGACTGGAGCCGTGGACAGATCCGCAGCCGCTTTGCCAACAAGTGCCTGGACATCGAAGGCGGCAATGCCCGGCCGGGCCAGCCCGTCATCGTGTGGTCCTGCGCCGGCGGCCCCAACCAGCGCTGGAACTGAGGACGCTTGTTGCACAAGCTCTCTGCCGCGCCCGGGCCAGTGCCCGGACGCAACGCCGTCGCGGGCATTCGGCGGCTGGGTCCCTTGCAGTGGCTGGGCCTGATCACTGGCGCCGTACTGCTGGGCGATGCCGTGGTGCTGATGGCGCGCGGCATGTTCAATCTGGGCGTGACGCTGCCAGCGGTGCTGGGCCTGCTGTTCATGGCCTGCAGCTTCTGGCGCCCGGCCATTGCGCGCAGGCTGCGCGCCAATGCTTGGCTGCGGCGCGCCTGGTGGTTGGGCTGGGCGGCGTTGGCGATGTGGCTGGCCAGCCTGCTGCTGTTCTGGGCGCATCTGCTGTCTGCTTCTTCCCGGCTGGCCTCTGACCAGCCGGTGCAGGCCATCGTGGTGCTGGGCAGCGCCACGCGTGAGGGACAACCGTCGCTGACGCTGGCCCAGCGGCTGGACCGCGCCGCCGAACTGGCTGCAAGCCAGCCCAAGGCGCTGGTGGTCACCAGCGGCGGCGTGGACTTTGGGGAAAGCGAGAGCGAGGGCGCCGTCATGGCGCGCTATCTGCAGCAACGCCACGGCATTGCGCCAGAACGCCTGCTGATGGAGCAGCGCAGTACCAGCACGGCGCTGAACCTGGCGTGGAGCCTGCCCCTGCTGCAGGAGCGCGGCGTGGCCCCGGACGCGTCGATTGCCATCGTCACCAGCGATTTCCACACGCTGCGCGCGGGCTGGATCGCCGAGCGCAGCGGCTACGGCCAGGCCTTCACCGTGGGCGCGCCCACGCCGGCGACGATCCGCGCCAACGCCTGGCTGCGCGAGTACTTTGCGGTGATCAGCGGATGGGTGCTGGGGGAGTTCTGAGCCGCTGTGCGATGGGCTGCGGCCTTGCGGATTGGCTCCACAATGTGATTCTTCATATATCAACAGGAGCGAGACAGTGGCAAGCGAACAGCGTCCTTTCCGGGTTCTGGGCATACAGCAGGTGGCCATCGGCGGCACCGACAAGCAGCGCATGAAGCGCCTGTGGGTGGACATGCTGGGGCTGACCCAGACCGGCACCTTCCAGAGCGAGCGCGAGAACGTGGACGAAGACATCCTGGCCATGGGCCAGGGCGCGCACAAGGTCGAGGTGGACATCATGCAGCCGCTGGACATCGACAGGAAGCCTGCCGTCCACACCACGCCGCTGAACCATATCGGCCTGTGGATCGACGACCTGCCGCTGGCCGTGCAGTGGCTGACGGAGCAGGGCGTGCGCTTTGCGCCCGGCGGCATTCGCAAGGGCGCGGCCGGCTACGACATCTGTTTTCTGCACCCCAAGAGCAATGACGAGTTCCCGATTGCCGGCGAGGGCGTGCTGATCGAGCTGGTGCAGGCGCCGGCCGAGGTGATCGCCGCGCTGGGCTGAGGCGCCTCAGGCAAAAGGCTGTACGCGCCGCTGGACATGTTCCAGCAGCCACAGCTTTTTTCTGGCGCGCGTCATGGCCACGTACAGGCGGTTGCGCTCCAGAAAGGCCAGCGCGTGCGGGGCCGTCGCCGGAAAGCGGCCGGGCTCCATGAAGGGCAGGGCGACGTGGTCGTACTCCTTGCCCTTGGCTTCCTCGATGGTGCTGAGATGGAAGTCGAATCCGCGCTCGGCCCGCACGGCACGCTCGAAGCGCGTGGCCATGGCCGCCACCTGGGCCAGCATGTCGGGCACGGCCATGCCCGCCACCGAATCCATGAAAGCCTTCACGCGCTGACGCAATGCCGCCGTCTGGGCCTGCGACAGGGCCACGCCAGCAAAAAGGCCCCAGACATCGGCCTGCTCCAGCAGGCTGCGTGCGTCTGACTGAAGCGCCAGAGGCAGTTGCAAGAAGCTGCCAAAGGCCTGGAAGTTGCGTTGCCCGCCCTGCAGGCTGGATTGGTTTCCCAGGAATCGCCAGATGATCTGCGGGTTGTGCAGCATCTCGCCCGCCATGCGCTGGGCCAGTGTGTGGCGGCTGGATGGATCGGCCATGTCACCGCCTGCCACGCTGCCCTTGCCGTAGAACAGCGCACCTTCCACGAAGGCGGCCAGGATCTCGCTGCCCAGAACGCTGGTCTCGGCCTTCCAGGACAGCGCCTGCATGCCATGTGCATAGCAAAGGCCCAGCAGCAGGGCAATCTCGCGCTGCAGGTAAAAACGCTTGAAGCCGTAGAAGCTGGCGGACTTGCCGGCGCGGTGGATGGCCCATTCCAGCGCGCAGGCGTCCTGCTCGTGGCGCAGGATCACGGTCAGCGAGGGATTGCGCGCGCTGCCAGAAGGCGGCTCGCCCGGCACAGCGGGTTCGGTGGCACGTGCCAGGCTGGCCTGGATCTGCAGCAGCTGGTCAATGCACTCGCTGTCGTCGGAGTGCTGCAACTGGTGCACGGTGCTGAAGCGCGTGGGCGCCGCTGTCAGGCCCACATTGAACAGCGCATTGACGGCCTTGGCCACTTGGGGGCCGAAGCGGCGCGACTGGGTCAGCGCCAGCGTGGCCGTGGCCTGGGGCAGGAAATCATCGAGCTGGTGGAGCTTGTCGCGGAACACGGACCAGGCCTGTGCCTCGATGTGCTGGTTGAAGTCGCCTGCACCCAGAAAGGCGCAGCCGCTGGTTCCGACCAGGGCGCGCAGCACCTGCAGCGAGGCAGGGTCCAGGTCATGCATCTCGTCGAACACCACCAGGTCGTAGCGCGGCAGGTTCAGCGCCTGGCCCTGCAGGGCGTCGCTGGCCAGTGCATGGCTGCAGTCGCCTTCGGCGTAGTACAGCGGGTCGCCGCAGTGATCGATGCGGCGGCGCTCGTACTCGAAGAACAGGCAGGCCAGGCGATAGTCGAGCAAATACTCCTCGCAGAAACTCGCCAGTCCCATGCCTTCCTCGGCCAGGCGCTGGGGCAGCAACGACTTCTTGGCGCCGAGGTTGAAGCCCCAGAAGGCGTCCAGATCCAGATCGCCGGGCTGCTCGAACAAAGGGTCGGGCTGCCAGGCCAGCCGCTCGCACAGCGCGGCATGTGCCTCGCGCACACGGGCCTGCAGTGCCACGCGGTCGGCCAGAAAGCGGGCCGCAGGGTCGCGGCGGCGGATCTGCTGGGCCGCCCAGCGCTCCACCGTGGTGATCTGTACCTGGGGCGGCACTTCGCGCACCAGTTGCTTGAGCCGGTGGTGAAAGGCCGCCACGCCGGAGCGCGAATACGCCAGCACCAGAATGCGCTGCGCCTGGCCGCTGCGGCAGGCCTGGACCACCTTGCAGGCCAGCGTCGTGGTCTTGCCCACTCCCGCCAGCGCAGCCACGATGGCCGAACGCCCCTCATGCGCCAGGATGGCCTGCTGCTCGCGCGAGAGCAGCAGCGGCTTGCCGTGATCGGTAGGAAATTCCAGGGAGCGCAGGGACATGTGAGGGAAATCTGAGCAAAAGCGGCGAAAGCAGAGGGAAGCGGTTCAGCCGCAGTCCGGCAGGGCTGAAAGCCGCCGTGGCGACGACGGCGGGCACCCATTGTGGTCGTTTTGGAGAGGCATCTGGCAGGTATTGGGAATCCGTTGCCGCGCCTGTCCACGCATCTTTTGAAGCGCTCATCGGACAATTGAGCGATGTTGACCGCCAATGGCCGCGTGCTTGCGGCAAGAAGAAGTCACCGAGAAGAACTTCTGCCAAAACATGCCCAACATCGCTCAAAAATAAGCGAAGTTCGCTTTTTTTGCAGGCCATGAAAACGGGGCAACTATTTTTGCCAAGGAGCCGGCTTTTTCATTCCCAAGGCTTTTTTTGCTCATCAGAATGAAAAGAGCAGACCCACAGAGGAGTTATTGATGACCGCCTGCAGCACCACCCCGACGACTTCCGCCACCTCCGCACAGCCTGCGGCCGGCAGCCCCCTGCAATGGCATGCACGCCCCTCCAAAAGCGACACGCTGCCGTTTGAAGGCGCCTGGAGCGTGCAGGCCATCCAGGAACTGCTGGACAAGCCCTTCATGGACCTGATGTTCCAGGCCCAGAGCGTGCACCGCGAGCACTGGCCTGCGGGCGATATCGAACTGGCCACGCTGCTGTCGGTCAAGACCGGAGGCTGCCCCGAGAACTGCGGCTACTGCCCGCAGGCGGCCGAGTTCGACACCGGCGTCAAGGCAGAAAAGCTCATGAGCGTGGACGAAGTCACGCGCGCCGCCCAGGCCGCCAAGGATGCCGGCGCCACGCGCTTTTGCATGGGCGCGGCCTGGCGCGCGCCCAAGGACCGCGACATCGAGAAGATGAACGAGCTGATCGGCGCCGTGAAGGGCCTGGGCATGCAGACCTGCGCCACGCTGGGCATGCTCCAGCCCCACCAGGCGCAGTCGCTGCGCGAAGCGGGCCTGGACTACTACAACCACAACCTGGACACCGCGCCCGAGTACTACCAGGACGTGGTCAGCACGCGCCAGTACCAGGATCGCCTGGACACGCTCAAGGCCGTGCGCGGCGCGGGCATCAGCGTGTGCTGCGGCGGCATCATCGGTATGGGCGAGGCGCCTGTGCACCGCGCGGGCCTGATCGCCCAGCTGGCCAATCTCAACCCCCATCCCGAATCCGTGCCCATCAACAGCCTGGTGCGCGTGCCCGGCACGCCGCTGGCGGACAGCGAGCCGGTCGATCCGCTGGACTTCGTGCGCGTGATCGCGGTGGCGCGCATCACCATGCCCACGGCGCGCGTACGCCTGTCGGCAGGCCGGCAGCAACTGGGCGACGCCGTGCAGGCCCTGTGCTTCATGGCCGGCGCCAATTCCATCTTCTACGGGGACAAGCTGCTGGTCACCGGTAACCCCGATGTGGAGGCCGACACCACGCTGCTGCGCAAGCTGGGCCTGAGCGGCACGCGGACCTCGGTACAGGAGTGAGCTTTTTGAGAGTTTGAGCTCTTTTGAGCCAGCGGCTCAGGATTGCGGCCGGCCGCTGCCTTGCGCGGCGGCGGCCGCATCGTCGTCGCCGGCATCGAGCAGCCGGGCCGCACGGTTGCTCAACGCGGAATCCGCACGGAAATAGCCCAGCACCGTATTGACGCTGCTGTGCCCCGTCAGCGCCATGGTGTCGGGCAGGGGCACGTTCTGGCGCCCGGCCTCGGTCACAAAGCCCGAGCGCAGGGAATGCGCCGAGAAATCTCCCTCCACGCCTGCCAGCGCACAGCGCTGCTTCACGATGTCGCGCACGGCCGCCGGCGACAGGGGCTCGCCCACATGGCCGCCCTTGCGGATGCGCCGGAAGATCGGCCCTTCCTGTATGGCGGCGGCACGCAGCCAATCGGCCAGCGCCTGGGCCGCGCGCCCGGTGACGGGCTTGTGGTTCTCGGGCGCGTCCCGTCCGGACTGGTTGGTCTTGGAGTGGGCCAGCGTGTAGATGAATTCCTGCGGCCCCACGGACCGCAGGTGGCGCATGTCGGCTCCGGCCACCTCCGAGCGGCGGCGCCCGCCGCTGGACCAGGCGAACAGCAGCAGGGCGCGGTCGCGGCGGCCGCGCAGGCTGTCGTCACAGGTGTCCAGCAATTGCTCCAGCAAGTCGCGCGTCAGCGCATCCTTCTTGGCGGGACCTTCACCGCGCCGCGCGTAGGCCTTGCGCGTGCGCGACATCAGCTCGCGCACCGCACCGTCCTGGCAGGGGTTGGCCAGTCCATGCACCTGATGCGCCTTGGACAGCACCGCCATGCGGTGCACCAGCGTGTTGTGCGACAGGGGGCCTTCCCTGGCCTTGTATCCGGCCTCGACCAGGGCGCGGTCGATGTGCATCGGCATTTCACTGGCCAGGCCCGCGCCTGTCTGCCGCTGGGCATGGTCAATGATGAATTGCAGCACGCAGGGCACATCCAGCGGCAGCTGCATCTGCCGGTCAAACCGCAGCGCATGCCAGGCGGACCAGTAGCGCATGGCGCTTTGGTAGCTGTTTCTGGTGTTGGCGGATTCGCCCTCGTGCATCAGCTCGCGCACGGCCTGCCGGGCGGCAGGCTCCAGGCCGGCGGACGGCAGGGCGTTGCCTTCCTGGATGTCGTCCAGGGGCTGAGGTCGGGAGGTCAGCGAAAAAGGGCCGGTGCGCATCCATGGATTGTCGCCCGACGCCGCCCGGGCAATCCCTTACGGGCCTGCAGCGATCGGCACGACGCAAAGTTCACTTTCCAGCGACCAGGAGCGGCCTTTTTGCGCCACAAATCCGTGTAATGTGCGCATCCATACTGTATGAAAATTTCATACGTAATATTTAATACATCTAACATATGATGTATTACATGAAGTTAAAATAACTCACGATAACAAACTCTTATCGTTGGTAATCTTGGAAATAGTTCACGATATGCAGAAAACATCCACCCGTGGCGTGCAGGAAGCCGATGTCTGGGCCGCGGCAGACGCCTTGATCGCCCAGGGCCTGCGGCCGACCATCGAGCGCGTGCGCCAGCACATTGGCCGGGGCTCGCCGAATACCGTCAGCCCCATGCTGGAGACCTGGTTTGCCACGCTGGGCCAGCGCCTGGGCGTGGCGGCAGGGCAGGGCGAGCTGCTGCCGTCGTCGGTGCCCGATCCCGTTCAGCGCCTGGCGCAGCAGCTGTGGGACGCCGCCCAGGAAGAGGCCATGGAGGCCGCCCGCGCCGCCCTGCAATCCCGGGAGGAAGCGGCACAGGCCACGCAGGCCGAGCTGCAGGAGCAGCAGGAGCAAATGGCGCGGCGCGAGGCGTCCATGCAAGCGCAGAAAGAGGCCATGGACCAGGCCCTGCAAGTGGCCCAGGCCCAGTCGCAGGACTTGTCGCGCCGGCTGGATGAAATGCAGCAGCAGCTGCAGGACCGCGACGAACGCCTGGAAGAAATGCGCGATGCGCTGGCCGAAGCCGCCCGCCAGCGCGAGGCGTTGCAGCAAAAGCATGGCGAGGAAATGCAGTCCGCCGCGCTGGAGCGCCAGCGCATGGCCGAGCAGTACGCGGGCAATGAGCGCCACATGCTCAATGAGGTGGATCGTGCGCGGCAGGAACTGGCGGCCGCGCGCAAGGCCGCCACCGAGCAGGAGCGCAAGGCAGCGACCCGCCTTGCAGAGCTGCAAAGCCGCTATGAAAAGAGCGAGGAGGAGCAGCTGAGCCTGCATTCCCAGCTGCAGACCGCCCAGAATGCGGCCGCCCTGGCGCAGGAGCGGGCAGCGGACCTGCGCAGCCTGCTGCAGGCGCAGCAGCGATTGGCCGGTGCGGCCGCGCCCGAGGCGGGTGCTGGACTGCCCATGGGCCGGCGCGCAAGCCTGTCTGCGGCGCGCCGCTCCATGACGCGCCTCAAGGACAGGCGGGGCTAGCAGTCAGGGCCTGCGCCCCTGGCTGGGCCCGGTCAGGACTGGAGCCGAAACCCCGCCACCACATCCGCCAGTTGCGCGGCCTGCTGCTGCAGCGACTGGGCGGCGGCCGTGGCCTCTTCGACCAGGGCCGCGTTCTGCTGGGTGGACTGGTCCATCTGGCTGACGGCCGTGCCGATCTCGGCAATGCCCGTGCTCTGTTCCTGGCTGGCATTGCTGATCTCGGTGACGATGGCGGTCACGCGCTGCACGCTTTCCACCACCTTGCCCATGGTGGCGCCTGCGTCCTGCACCAGCCGGCTGCCGGCATCGACCTGGCCCACGGAGTCATCGATCAGCGCCTTGATTTCCTTGGCGGCCGTGGCGCTGCGCTGGGCCAGCGTGCGCACTTCAGAGGCCACCACGGCAAAGCCGCGGCCCTGCTCACCGGCACGGGCTGCTTCCACAGCGGCGTTGAGCGCGAGGATATTGGTCTGGAACGCGATGGAGTCGATCACGCCAATGATGTCGGCAATGCGGTGCGAGGATTGTTCGATGCCGCCCATGGTGCGCACCACCTCGTCCACGACCGTGCCGCCATGCGTGGCGATGTCCGAGGCGCTGCTGGCCAGTTGCCGCGCCTGGCGCGCATTCTCGGCGTTGTGCTGCACGGTGGCCGTGAGCTGCTCCATGGCGGCAGCCGTTTCCTCCAGCGAGCTGGCCTGCTGCTCGGTGCGTGCCGACAGGTCCTGGTTGCCGCTGGCGATTTCGGTGGAGGCATGGCGCACGGTCTCGGACGATTCCCGGATGCGCACCAGCACCGAGGCGATCTTGTCGGTGAAGTGGTTGAACGCGCGTGCGATCTGCGTCAGTTCGTCATTGCCTTGCACCGACAGGCGGCGCGTGAGATCGCCGTCACCCGAGGCGATGTCTTCCAGCGCATCGCGCACCACGGCCAGCCGGCGCGTGACGCGGGCAATGACGACGCCCAGCAGCGCAATCGCCAGGATCAGCGAAATGGCAACGATGGCGCCCGACACCTTGAGCAGCGAACCCAGCGCGGACAGCGCCTCGTCGCGATGCACGGCCACCACCAGTTGCCAGTTCGTGCCGGGCACGCCCTGGCCGTAGAACAGGAAGTCCTGGCCACCGACGGCCGTGCGCATGCCGGTGTCCTCCTTGGGCAGGGCCTGGATGGCGTCGGCACCCAACTGGGGCGAGAGCGCGGAGACGGGCTTGAGCGTGAGTGCCGGATCGGGATGGGTGACGATGGCACCGGCCTCATCCACCAAGAAGGCAAAGCTGCCCGGCGTGGGCCGGATGGCGCCCACGGTGCGCACCACCGTGGTCAGCAGCACGTCGGTGCCGACCACGGCGACGGGATTGCCGGCCGGTCCCACGGGCTCGGCAAAGGTCACGCCCACTTCGGGCGGAGAGGCAAACAGATAGGGCGCCGTCACGATGGGCCGGCCTTCCTTCAGCGCCTGCCTGAACCAGGGGCGGGCCGTCACGTCGTAGTCGGCAGCCATCTCGTTGAGGAAGAACATGCGCTTGTCGGTGTAGCCGAAGTAGGCATCCGAGAAGCCGCCGCCGTCGCGCAGCGCCTGGACCACGGCACGCGGGTCCGGCGTATCGACGGCCTGGGCCAGCGTATGCGTCAGCAGGCGCTTGGTCGCCACCCATTCGCCCAGCACCTGGGCCTGGGCGTTCACGAGCTGGCGGCTCTGGTCGTCGAGGGTGGACAGCACATGGCGCTGCACCGTGAGGAAGTTGGCAATGGCCAGGGCCAGCATGGCCACGGTGACGATGGCCACGCTGAGCGCGATGAGTCGCGCACGCAGGGACTGGAACATAGAAGAATTACTTATTGCAAGAAGATGCTACATACGTTAGCAAATTTTCTTGACAATACGCATGCTTGCAGGCGGTGCCCCCTGGCCGCCGAAGCCTATGCGGGAAATTCGCTCCCCTTCAGCGCTCCCCCGCCAGCAGCCTGCCCAGCGCCTCGTAGGCCGGCAGCGAGGTCGGGTCATTGGCCGCATTGCCAGCCACCGGATGGGAGGCAAAGCGCGCAATCACCATCTGTGCCTTGGGATCGATGTAGACGGTCTGGCCATGCACGCCGCGCGCTGCGAAGGCGCCATGGGCGTTGTGCGTGACCCACCACATGTTGCGGTAGGTCCAGCCCGGCAGCAGCTTGTAGCCGGCCTTGGCAAAGGCCGCCGCATCGCCGCCACGGCGGATGTCGTCCACGGCGGCTGCGGGAACGATCTGCTGGCCGTTGAACTGGCCCCGGTTGCGCAGCATCTCGCCAAAGCGCGCCAGGTCCCGCAGGCCCAGGTTCAGGCCGCCGCCTGCAAAGGGCGTGCCCGTGGAGTCCACCGACATGTAGGCATCCTGCTCGGCGCCCAGGCGGCTCCAGATGCGCTCGGACAGCAGATCGGCCACCGATTGGCCGCTCACGCGCGCCAGCACCCAGCCCAGCGCATCGGTGTTGGCCGTGCGGTAGCCGAAGGCCTTGCCGTGCACGCCTTCGGGCTTCACGGTCTGCAGGAATTCGTAGTAGCTGCGCGGCCCGGTGTAGTCCTTGGCCTTGGGCAGCGGGTTGCCCGCTGCCGCGTGCGCCCAGACCTCGGCCTGGGGGTCCGCATAGTCTTCGCTGAAGCGTATGCCCGTAGTCATGTCCATGAGTTGGCGCACCGTGGCGTTGCCGAAGGCCGAGGCCGCCAGCTCGGGCACGTATTCCGACACGCGGCGCGAGGGGTCGAGCTGCCCCTCGGCAGCCAGCATGGCCGCCAGCGTGCCGACGAAGGACTTGGTCACCGACATGGCGCCGTGCTGGCCTTCGGGCTTGAGCACGCCGAAGTAGCGCTCATAGATCACGCGGCCCTTGTGCAGCACCACGATGCCGTCGGTGTAGTTGGCCTTGAGCGAATCGCGCCAGGTCATGGGCTGGCTGGCACCCAATGGCGTGAAGCGCAGATCGTCGATGTCTTCGCGCAACGCCTGGGCCAGCGGCGCTGCAGGCGCCAGGCCGCGCGACACATTCACCGTGGGCATGAGCTGGCGAAAGTGCGAGACGCTCCAGCGCATGGCGGGAAACTGGAAATAGGAACCGTCGTCGAAGCGCAGCGTGCGGTCCGGCGGCGGCGGCGAGCCCACCATCCAGCCCAGCTTTGCGGGGTCGCTGGCATCGGCATCGGGATAGGAGGGGGTCTTGGCTGCGGTGACCCCTGCCGTGGCTGTGGCGAACACAAGGCTGCCAGCCAGGGCACCGGCGAAATATTTGAGCTGCATGGCGGCAACCATACTACGGTTGCCTCGGCGCCAAGATCCGCTGCCAAAGGATGGAAGCCGGCTTCCATCCCAGGCCCTGCGCCCAGTTGGCGCAAGCGCGACAAATGGCTTTCTCGTTGGACTAAGCTTCAAATAGTTTTTGAAAATCAAAGCCTGGCGAATGCCCATGAAAAGCCTGCAAGACCTGGATATCTTCGTGCGCACCGCAGACAGCGGCAGCCTTTCGGCCACGGCGCGCGCCCTGGACCTGACCCCGGCTGCGGCCAGCGCAGCGCTCAAGCGGCTGGAGGCAGAGCTGGGCGTGACCCTGTTCGTGCGCTCCACGCGCAGCCTGCGGCTCACGCAGGAGGGCGAGCTGTTTCTGGAGCACTGCCGCCCCGCGCTGGCCGGCCTGCGCCAGGTGCGCGACCAGTTGGCTGGCGGCCAGGCCGCTTTGCGCGGCACGCTGCAACTGGCCGCCCCCTCCGACCTGGGCCGCAATGTGCTCATGCCCTGGCTGGACGAGTTCCAGAGCCAGCACGCAGGCGTGGATCTGCGCCTGCACCTGTCCGACCGCGCGGCCAATGTCTACAGCGAGCCTGTGGACGCGGCATTTCGCTATGGCAGGCCGCAGGATTCCAGCCTGGTGGCCTTGCCGCTGTCGGACACGCACCGCCGCGTGCTCTGCGCCGCGCCCTCCTATCTGCAGCAGCGCGGCGCCCCCGCCACCCCCCACGACCTGGCCGGCCATGACTGCCTGTGCTTCATGCTGGGCGAGGAAGTGCACGACCGCTGGAGCTTCTGGCCGGCAGGGCAGGGGGCTGCCGTACCTGAGCCCGTCCATGTGCGGGTGCGCGGCCGCAATGTGGCCAATGACGGAGATGCCGTGCGGCGCTGGGCCGTGGCCGGGCGGGGGATTGCCTACAAGTCGTATTTCGACGTGGCCGAGGACCTGGCCCGGGGCCGCCTTCTTGCGCTGTGCACCGACTGGACGACCGAGTGCGTGCCCCTGTTCCTGGTCGCCCCCAGCCGCAGGCAGTTCACGCCGCTGGTGCGTGCGTTGCGGGATTTTGTGGCGGTGAGGCTGGCCGAGCTGGAGGCGGCACAGCCCTGAGACATCACGAAGCCCGCGTCCCCAGCTCCACAGGCCCGTGCACATGGTGCTCTGCGCAGACCTGCCGCGAGAGCACATGGGTTTCGATCACTTCGGCGGCATTCTCGGCCGTGAGCCGCCCGTACCAGACGCCGTCCGGATAGACGATGGCCAGCGGGCCATGGTTGCAGGGGTACTGGCAGCTGGTCTGCAGCAGGCGCAGCCTGGCACGCAGTTCGCTGCTGGCCTGCACTGCCTCGCCCAGGCTTTGCCAGACGGCCACGGCGCCCAGGGCGGTGCAGCGCGGTCCCGTGCAGACCAGGGCATGGTGCTGGTGGTCCGGCACCTGGGACCAGGCCTGGGGATCGTGCTGCCATTGGTCGCCTGCGGTCTCGGCAATATCGGGGGCCTGAAGGCCCTGGGCCATCTGCGACAGCAGCAGCGCGGGCATGGTCGCAGCGCCCAGCAGATGGTCGGCAAATCGCACCTGCACGCCCTGGTCCGGCAACTGCGAGCGCCAGCGCATGGCCAGCTTGTGCAGCCAGCGCAGCAGGGCAGGCTCGTCGGGCGAGAACAGGGGCAGCACGACGATGGAGCGCGCCGGCAGGCATTGCTGCAGCGCCTCGGGCAGCGAGGGTGCGGCCTTGTCCACGAACGATGTGACGACCTTGCAGGCCGGCTCCAGCGTCTGGCGCAAGGCATCGGCCAGTTCGATCAGGCTTTGGCGCGAGGCGGCGCCCGTGCCGCCGCGGCCCAGCACGATCACGGCATCGGGCCCGGGCGGGATGGATGTTTCAGAGGAGTTCATCGGGAATGAAGCTGATGCGCAGCCGGCCGGTGGCGGCATGGATGTCCACCTCGGCAGCCACGCCGTAGACCTGGCCGATGGTGGTAGGGGTCAGCACCTGGGCCGGTGTGCCATGGGCAACGATGCGGCCTTGTTCCATGAGATAGAGACGGTCGCAGTAGTGGGCGGCGATGTTGAGGTCGTGCAGGGCGACGATGCTGCTGATCTGCAGGCGCCGGACCAGTGACATCAACTCCAGCTGATGGCGTATGTCCAGGTGGTTGGTGGGCTCGTCCAGCAGCATCAGCCGAGGCTGCTGGGCCAGCGCGCGGGCCACGAGCACGCGTTGCTTTTCGCCGCCGGACAGGCTGGAAAAACGCCGCTCCTCCAGCGCCAGGGCATTCACCTGGGCCAGCGCCTGCCGCATGCAGGCGAGGTCCTCGGCGCTGTCGCCCGCCCAGGGGGACTGGTGGGGGATGCGGCCCATCATCACGGCTTCGCGCACGGTGAAATCAAAGCTCTGCGGCGCCTCCTGCGCCAGGACCGAGACCTGGGCCGCGAACTCGCGCGCCGTCATGTCCCGGATGTCGCGCTGGTCCAGCAGCACGCAGCCCGCGTCGGGGCGCAACACGCGGTAGAGCATGCGCAGCAGGGTGGATTTGCCGCTGCCGTTGGGGCCGATGAGCCCCACGCATTCGCCGCCGTGCAGGGCGAGGCTGGCCTGGTCCACGATGCGCCGGGCGTCGGCACGCCGGGCATCGGCACTCCAGCACAGGTCCTGGGCTTGCAGCTTCATGGGCCGCGCCCTCCCTGCACCGGCTGGCGCACCAGCATCCAGACGAAGAAGGGTCCGCCGATCAGCGAGGTGATCACGCCCACGGGCAGTTCCATGGGCGCAAAGGCCGTGCGCGCGACAAGATCCACCAGCACCAGCAGCAGGGCGCCGGCCAGGGCGGCCACGGGCAGCACGCGCCGGTGGTCCGTGCCCACAAGCATGCGCGCGGCGTGCGGCACGATCAGCCCCACAAAGCCGATGGCGCCGCTGACCGCCACCATGGTGCCCGTCAGCAGCGAGACCGCCAGGAACAGTGCGCGCCGCAGCCGTGCCGTGTCCACGCCCAGCGTGGCGGCGGCCTCGTCACCGGCCAGCAGGGCGTTGAGCGGGCGCGTCTGCAGCCCCAGCCAGAGCATTCCCGCAGCCAGCACGGCAGCGGGAATGCCCAGTTCCTCCCACTGCGTGCCGGCCAGGCTGCCCAGCGTCCAGGTCAGCAGGGCATTGGCCAGGTCGCGTTGGCCCGATGACAGGGTGATCAGGCTGGTCACGCCTGCCAGCACATAGCCGATGGCCACACCACCCAGGATCAGCCGCGTGGCGTGGATGCGGCCCTGGGAGCGCGCCAGCAGGTAGACGGCGACGGTGGCCGCCAGCGCCCCCACAAAGGCCCCGGCCGTGAGGGCGTACATGCCGGCCGAGGCCAGCGCACCGAAGGCCAGCACGGCCACGGCGCCCACCGACGCACCCGAGGACACGCCCAGCAGATAGGGATCGGCCAGCGGATTGCGCACCATGGCCTGCATGATGGTGCCCACCACGGCAAGCCCCGCGCCCACCAGGGCCGCCAGCAGCACGCGCGGCATGCGGATCAGCCAGACGATCTGCTGGTGCTGCGGCGTGATGCCCTCCAGCGGCGGCGGCTGCATGCCCAGCGCCTGCAGCAACCGGCTCCAGGCAATGCGCCAGACCGTGCCGGCCGGCATGTCCACGGGCCCCCAGGTGATGGCCAGCGTCATCACCAGCAACAGGGCCGCGAACAGCAGCAGGCACCAGGCGCGGGCAGCGCCCGGGCGGCTGTGCCAGCGGGTGCGTGCCTCAGTGCCCGGCATGGGCGGTCGCCGGCACGCGGTCGGGGTGCAGGGCCTGGGCCAGCGCGCGGGCCCGAGCGATGTTGCGCGGGCCGGGCGTGGCCTCGGCATAGGTCATCACGAAGAACCGCTTTTCGCGAATGGCATCGACGCCGGCCAGCTCGGGCTTGGCCAGCAGGAAGTCGATCTTGCCCTGGGCATGGGGCTGGCCGTAGTCGATGATGACGATCCACTGCGGGTTGCGCTGCACCACGTCCTCCCAGTTGCCTGCGGGCCAGTTGCTGGGAATGTCGTCGAAGATGTTGCGCCCGCCCGCTTCCTCGATCATGGCCTGCGGCATGCCGTAGCGGCCCACGGTCACGGGGATGTCCTGGCCGCTGTCGTAGACGAAGACCGAAGGCCGCTGCCGCACGCCCTGCATGCGCTCGCGCAGGTCCTTCAGGTCGCGCTCCAGCCCCTGCGCCAGTTGCTCGGCATGGGCGTCGATGCGGAAGATGCGGCCCAGGTTGCGCAGGTCGGTCAGGCCGTCTTCCAGCGCCACCTGGCTGCGCGGCCCCACGCGGATGCACGATTCGGACAGCACATACGAGGCAATGCCGTGGCGCTGCAGCACCTCGGGCGTGACCTGGCCCTGGCGAAAACCGTAGCTCCAGCCGCCGAAGACGAAGTCGGCCGAGGCGCCCAGGATGGCCTCCAGGTTCATCTCGCGCTCGGCCAGCCGCGGCACGCGGGCCAGCTGGGCCTGAAAGGCCGGGTCGATCTGCTTGGCCTGCGTGATACCGCTGTAGCCCACCAGCCGCTCGCCCAGGCCCAGAAAGAGAAACATCTCGGTGATGTTCACGTCATGGGTCACGGCGCGCAGCGGTGCGTTGGCGTAGGTCACGGGGCTGCCGCAGACATTGACGGTCACGGCCGCCTGCGGTGCGGCAGCCGGCGGCGGCAGTTCACTGGTGGTGCCGGAATCGCTGCGCGAGCAGCCGGCCAGCAGCAGGGTGGCCGCCAGGGCGCCAGCGCACAGGCCCTGGAGACCGTGGAGGCTTTTGGAGCGCGGCATGGCCATCAGAACCGGATATGCGCCGCGATCTCGAAGCGGCGGCCTTGCCCGACCAGGAACTGGCTGCCGTAGCTCGATCCCACATAGACCCTGTCGGCCAGGTTGCGGCCGATCAGGCTCAGGGTGGTGCGCGCGTCCACCTGCCAGCTCAGCGCGGCGTCGGCCACGGTGTAGGCGGGCAGGTTCACGGTATTGGCGTTGTTGCCAAAGCGGTCACCCACGTAGCGCAGGCCCAGCGAGGCCTGCCAGGCGCCCACGCGGTAGTGGCCCCAGAGGTTGGCCGTGGTCTTGGCCACGTTCTGCGGGCGGTTGCCGGCGCGGTTGCCGCCGGCCTCGATGAGCTTGTCGAACTGGGCGTCCACATAGGACAGGTTGCCCTCCAGGCGCAGGGCGGGCGTGGCCTGGAAGTTGGCGGTGACCTCGGCGCCGCGCGAGGACTGGCTGCCGCCCTGGATGGAGATGGCCGGGCGGTCGGGGTCGCGCGTGATGATGTCGTCCTTCTTGATGTCGAACACGGCCAGCGTCCATTCGCCGCGCCCGCCTGCCACCTGCTGCTTGATGCCGATCTCGGCCTGGTGGCCCTTGCTCAGCTTGTAAGCCGTGTTGGCCAGGTTCAGCGAGACCAGGCTGTTGACGGGATCATGGCCCGAGCTGATCTGCCCATAGACATGGGTGTCGCGGGCCAGCTCATAGGTCAGGCCCAGGCGCCAGGAGGTGGCGGCCAGCGTCTTGTTGAAATCCGTGCCGCCCACCAGGGAATGGCTGGCAAAGCTGTAGACATCGCGGCGCAGTCCGGCCATGGCCAGCCAGCGGTTGCTGATGCGCCAGGCATCCTCCAGGTACAGCGCATGCTGGGTCACGCCGGTTTCGGTCTTGGCCTTGGTGACATCGGGGCTGGCCCAGCTGCCATGCACGGGGTCCCAGGCCGAGACCGTGGACGAGCCGCCGTAGGGCGAGTTGTTGGACAGCCGCAGGTTGATGCGTGCGGCCTCCCATCCCATGGCGATCTTGTGCGATCCCCGGTCCACGTTCAGGCCCAGGCGATTGCCGGTCTGCTCCAGGTCGTGCAGGATTTCCAGGTAGTCGGAGCGGCCCACGGTCCAAGTGGCGGGGCTGAGCGCGTAGGCCTCGATGTTGCGCCAGTGGCGGTCGGACTGCACGTGGTACAGCTCGTTGCGCACCGTCAGCCAGTCATTGGCCTTCCATTGCACCTTGGCGCGCAGGCGCTCGTCGGCATAGCGCAGCACGCTGTCTTCGGCGTTGTAGTTGCGGTCGCGCAGGGACTCCACCACCTTGCCGTCCAGGCCCGGCGTGCCCCAGTAGCGGCTGGGCTTTTGCACGCTGCGGTCGGCAATCAGGTCGATCTGCAGGTCGCTCGTGGGCTCCAAGCGCAGCGTGCTCATGAACTTGCCGTTGCGCGACTGGTCCAGATCGCGCTCGCCTGCGCTGCGGGCGGTGTAGCTGTCGATACGGTAGCTGGCATAGGCGCCCAGGGCGCCGGTCACGCCCAGGCCCAGGCGCAGCGTGTCGTCCGTGCCCGCGCCCACCAGCACCTCGGCCGAGCTGGTGCGGCTGGGCTGCTTGCGGATGGCGTTGACCGTGGCGCCCATGGTGCCGCTGCCGTACATCAGCGAGGCCGGTCCACGCAGCACGTCGATGCGCTCGTAGCCCCAGCTGTCACCCGGATAGGCCGTGGTGCCGGCGGCCACGCCCAGCACCATGCCGTCTTCGGCCACGCCCACGGAGTTCACGCCCGCAAAGCCGCGGCTGCTGAAGGACAGGCCGCCGTTGCCCGGCGTGCTGCTGGCCGTCAGGCCCACGGTGCGCGTGACGGCGTCCACCAGGGCGTAGTCGCCGCGCTCCTGCATCTGCTCGGCAGAAACACCATCCACGCTGGCCGGCACTTCCTGGTTGGAGACGCCGGTATGGCTGGCAGAGCGCGCAGGCTGGGCCAGTTGCTGGCCGATGCGTTCGGCTTGGCCGGTGACCTGGACCTCGGGCAGGGCGGTTGATGGGGGCGTGGGCGTTTGTGTTTGAGCCTGCGCCGGCAGGCAGATGAAGGCGCAGGCCAGGGCCAGCGGGCTCAGCCGCACGGAAAGGGACTGGGCAGCGTGAGCGCTGGAAACCCTGGAAAAGGAAGAATGCATTTCGAACATCGGTCTTCGACCGTCTGATGCGAAAGCAAGGCACTGCCACCTCTCCAGCCAGCGTGGGAGGAAGGGGAGCAGGACGTTGCCATCCGCACCCCGCAGACAGTCAAGAAAACGCCTGCACAGCAGGCGCGAAACGCAGCAGGCCGGTCTCCGGGCTCACAAGCGGCGCAAGGACATGCCTTGCGCCCAGCGCCCCGTCTTCCCAATCCACCCGCGAAAAGCTGCATGTTGCAGACCACGCCATGAACCAGTGACAGCCTGTCATCGCCCCTCCGCAGGGTTGCGGAGACTGGCGGGACAGGCATGGAGCGCCTTGACTTGTTTACCGTTGCGGGGGCAGCCAAGGCCTGTGCCGGCAGCGCAAAAAGCATTTGCTGGCAGTCACCTTGTTCCCGTTTCATCCCCATGGCTGGCATGCGGACACCTGTTGCACGGATGCCTTTGCAGGCGCGGCATTATAGCCAGCGGCCCGCGTCGGTAGCCTGCGGCGCGTCGTGCAGCAGCAGCTCCACACCCAGCCACTCGCCACGGTGAACGCGGCTGATGGCATGCCGCAGATGCACGCGGTAAAAGCCTGCCGCACCGCGCACCGGGCGCGGCCCCGTGGCGATGATGGCCGCATCCCCCAGGCCCAGCGGCAGCACCATGGGGCGCGATTGCATGCGCGGGCGCTGCTCGGTCATCACGAACTCGCCGCCCTCGAAGTCCTGGCCCGGCCGGGACAGCAGCAGCACCAGCTGCAGCGGGAACACCGCCGCACCTTCGCTGTATGAGCGCAGCGGCGCATGGCCCGCCTGCGCCACATGCAGCAGGTGCGACTGCGGATGCATCTGGCCGCGCTGGTGGCCCAGCTGCCCGAAGGCCTCGAACGAGGCGGGCAGGGCAGGCTGCATGTCCATTTGGGCACGCCAGCGATTGGCAATGGCAAGCAGGTGCCGGTACAGTACCGGGCGCCATGTGTCGAGGGAGGGCGGCAGGCCATTGCGCATGGCCGCCTCGCCGGCCAGGGCGCGGCTTTCATCCGCATTCAGCAGCCGTGGCAGCAGGCAATGGCCCTCTGCATCGAGCTGGGTGGCAATGCGGCCCCAGTCCAGGCCGGCGAAGCGATCACTGCTGTTCAGCCCATCCATTTCGACCCCTCCATTCAACCCGCCTTGCGAAAAGTGAGATTGATGCGCCGCCCGCCCAGCAGCGGGTGAGGCTGGTCCTTGAGCGGCAACACGCCGTGGTGGCGCAGCCGATCCACGCCGCCCCAGACCACCACGTCGCCATGCTGCAACAACACCCTGGCCGTCTTGTCCGCGCGCGCAAGCCCTCCAAACAGAAATGTGACCGGCATGCCCAGTGACACCGAGACGATGGGCGCGCCAAGGTCGCGCTCGTCGCGGTCCTGGTGCAGGGACAGGCGGCTGCCGGGCAGGTACTGGTTGATCAGGCAGGCGTCGGGCGCGAAGCCCTCGAAACCCGCAGCGGCGGCCGCTTCGCCCGCCAGCTGCGCAAACACGGCCGGCATGGCGGGCCAGGGCTGGCCGCTGACCGGGTCGATGGCGCTGTAGCGGTAGCCGCGCCGGTCGCTGGTCCAGCCCAGCGCGCCGCAGTTGGTCATGGCCACCGACATGGTGAAGCCGCCCGGCGTGACCAGATGGCGCAGCGGCGCCTGGGCCATGACGCCGTCCACCGCAGCCAGCAGTGGAGCCGCATGGGGCAGGGCATGGCCGCGCAGCACCACGGACTGGGGACCAATGGGTTCGATGCCCATGGGAGGTTCATCGGCAAAAAGATCCAGCGTGCTCATACCGGCCGTCCATCAAAGTGCGTCATATCAGAGTGCGTCATGAAAGATCAGCCCCACGGTATGGCGATGGCCGCTTCGGACGCGGCTGACGCCATGGCGCATGGCCGCGCGGCGGTAGCCTGAGCGCCGCCCCGGCACGGGCCGGTGGCGCACAGCCAGGACCAGCGCATCGCCCTGGTCCAACGCCATCACATCGGCCCGCTGCCGGTCGCCATCGGCCTGGGTGATGACGAACTCGCCACCCGTGAAGTCCCGCCCGGGCCGCGACAGCAGCAGCACCACCTGCAGCGGAAACACATGCTCTCCATAGACATCCTGGTGCAGGCAGTTGTAGTCGCCCGCACCGTATTGAAGGATCAGCGGCGTGGGCCGCAACTGGCCGTGCGCGTGGCAGCGCGCCAGGAAGTCCTGCAGCCGGTCCGGATAGCGCACATCCAGCCCCATGCGCTGGTTCCAGCGGTTGGCCACCGGCACCAGGCGGGAATACAGCTGTTCGCGCAGCCGCTGCAGCAGAGGTGGCAAGGGGTAGTCGAAATACCGGTATTCGCCACGCCCGAAACCGTGGCGGGCCATGACGATGCGGGAGCGAAAAACGTCTTCCCTGGTGTAGAGGGCCGCCAGGTCACGGCATTGCTGCGCGTCCAGCAGGCCGGGCAGCCGGGCACAGCCGTGCTCGTCGAGCTGGTGCTCCATCTGCGTCCATTGGCAGGGCGGGGCGGATTCGCAAGCTTCGTTGTCGAAAAGACGGAGGTTGTGCATGGCGGGCGCGGTTGGCGGTATGGGCGCTGTGGGCAATTGCCGCAGTCTAGGGCGCCGCAGCAGCGCCTGCATCCCGCTTCTTGCAGTGGACAGAATGTCAACCGGTGGGAGCGCCTGCCAGCCGCGTGCTGGACAGGCCTGGGAGGGCCGGCTGGCAGCTGCAATTGAACAATCGCGGCATTCCTGCAAACGCCTCAGGCCCGCCATGTCCAGCAACGTCCATCACCTCTATCTGTTCTTCGATACGCCCCTGCAGCTGCGCCGCGTGCAACTGATCTGCCAGTACCTGGCCCGGCAGTCCTGGGAGCAGGCCGAGCGCTGGATCCATGAGCTGGACCCCGCCCTGGACCGATCCGCGCTGTGGGATGACGACTGGGCCAATGCCAGCGCCCTGGGCCATCCCCAGCATCTGGAGCTGGGCTTTGACACCCGCACCACAGCCGGCATGCCCTGGCGGCTGCTGGAGACCTTGTTCCAGCACGGCCTGCAGGCGGCGGTGCTGCATGTCTTCTATGACCAGGTGGGAGAGAGCGAGCGCTATCACTTCGATGCCGGCCAATGGGTCAGCCACCATGCCTGGCTGGCCCGCTACCCGGAGCGCCAGGTGCTGGTCGATCCCGACGCAGAGGTCTATCCGCGCCCGGGGCAGGAAGAGGGCAACGATGGCACCTCACTCAGCAATCCCGCCCAGCCCATGGCCATCAGGCAACTGCGCGAGCGTGACCAGGAACGCGATCGCCAGGCCCAGGAGTCCGTGCAGGCCCTGCTGGAGACCATGGCCAGCCTGCGCAAGAGCGGCGTGTCGCCGGTGGACGGCATCGCGGGCCTGTTCATGCTGCGGGCAGGCTTTCGCGGACTGTGCGAGGCCGTCGCCTTCACCGTCGTTGCCGCCCTGGCTTTCAGAGGCAAGGGTCTGTGGCTCTGGCTGGCCCTGGGATTGGTACTGGCGGTCGTGCTGCCGCTGTACCGGATGGCCAGTGCGCGGCGGGAGTTCGCGGGGCAGGGCGGCAGCGACCCGGCATCCTGAGACAATCCGCGCTCGGCAGAATGAAACAAATTGCACAAGATCCGGCAAAGTCCCAGGAGAGGGTGAACAGGATGTGGATACCGACCGTCGTCACGGCAGGATGGACATGCGCCATCAGGCGCCGTCTTTTTGAGCAGGGCCAGCGCTGATGCAGCCCACCGCAATCGAGCAGGGCCCCGCCGTGGCCGCAGGCGTTCACGAGGATTTCGGCCATCTTCTGGGTCTGTACATGCGCCGCATCCGTGCCAGCGCTTCGGGGGTGGCCACCGAGATCGGGCTGAGCCGGGAAGCCGTCAACAACTGGAGGAATGGGGTTTCCCTGCCCAATCCGCGCTCGCGCGACCGGCTGGCCGCCTGCGCCCAGTATCTGCGGCTGACGGAGGCGGAGACCAATCGCCTGTTCTCCGCCGCCGGCTTTGCCACGCAGTTCCCGCTGCAGGCGCCAGCCGCTGGCGCCCAGCCTTTTGCCGGCTTCATGGACCGGCTTTTTGCCCAGCTGGCCCAGGCCTCGCCCTATGCCATCACCATGCTGCTGTCTCCCGCGCACTGGGGGCAGCCCCCGTTCCGCCAGGAATTGCTGCTGCGTGCCCGCGCCCAGTACGGCTCCGAGGCGGTACTGCACATCCAGCCGCCGTACAGCGTGAGCACGGCCCCGGCCGACTACTTTGCGGCCCTGGGCCGGCAGTGCGGGCTGGGCGAGGTGGGCTCGGACTATGAATTCGAGGCCCTGCTGGAAAAGCGCCTGCTGGCAGGCGGCCGCCTGTTCTGCCTGGTCAGCCGCTTCGAGCAAGGCACGGCCGCACTGCGCGAGACGCTGGCCGGCATCCTGCGCAGCCTCAGCGAAATGCACAGCGGCCGCCTGCACCTGCTGCTGTGCGGCAGCGAGGCGCTGGCCGACCTCAAGTACCGCAGCGGCGATCTGTCCCTGCTCAACATCGGCCAGGTGGCGCACTGGCCCGACCCCACGCTGGAAGACCTGGCCCTGATGGCGCGCCAGCGCTGGCCGGCAACAGCCTGGCCGGTCGAGGTCATCGAGGCGCTGCAGGCCCTGACGGGCGGGCATCCCGCGCTCTTCGAGGAAGCGCTGCAATGGCTGGTGGAGCAGGGTGTAGGCATCGCTGCCGTGCACTCGCCACTGCTGCGCGCCCATCTGGTGGCCAGTGCGCGCCTGTGGCAGACCCTGCTGCCCCTGGCCCAGGAGCCGGCCGCACGCGATCAATTGCGAAGCCTGGTGGATGCGGCATCGCTGGGCCGTGCGCGGCCTTATCTGCAAGATGCCGTGCTGCGGGGCCTGTTCTGGGGCAATCTGCTGCAGGTGCGCGGAGCGGGCGAGGGCGCCCACCTGCACTGGCGCTGCGACATCGCCCGCGAAGCCGCAATGGCAGTGCTGCAGGCATGAGCGGCCCGGCCCGCCTTCTGCAGCTGCCCCGATCCTATTGGCGCGCCGCGCTGCTGGCCTTGTTCACGCTGTTCATAGGCACAGCCATCCTTCTGCCCCGCTACAACCCCGTTACCCGCGGCAGCCTGCAGGGCGCGGAAAGTTCAGGGCGGGTCTGGAACGAAATCATCCTGTGGCGCCTGGCCCTGATGGAGCATGTGCGCCAGCATGAAAGCTGGCCGCAGGACATCGCCAGCGTGGCACCGGAGATTGCCGAGCCCCGCGTGCGCATGAGTTCGCCCAGGCCCTTCGTGCTGCGGGCGGACATCGTGCGCGACAGCCAGATGGGCGTGCTCTCAGGAACCCAGGTCCTGCTGCAGCTGAACATGCCCAGCCAGGACTGGAGCTGCCAGGGCGGCCAGCCACCCACCCCGCCACGCTATCTGCCGCTGAACTGCAGCCCCTCGCCAGGCCAGCCAGAGCACGAGCCCTTTGGCTGGCTGCGCAACATCATCTGGACCTGCGCCCTGGTCTTTGGTGGCCTGGCCCTGCTGTGGCTGGTCCGCCATCCGCTGATAGGCCCGGCGCAGCTCAAGCCCGGGCGCCTGCGCCGCAAGCCGTATCAGCATCTTCCCCAGCTGGACCGGCTGCTGCGGCTCACCGGCCGGCGGTCCGCCGTGCTGCGCGCCGCAGGCATACGCCCGCCCGACTGGCAGCGTGCCCTGCGCCTTGCCGGTGCCAGCCCCGCCGCCCGCGTGCGCGCCCTGGCCGAACGACTGTCGGCCACCTGCAAAACCGCCGAGGGCGAATGGCCCGTGCCCGGTGGCATGTTCGAATGGACGCTGCCGCCGGACCTGCCCATCGCCCTGGGCCGCTGCCTGGTCTATGCGCTGCCAGAGCAACTGGAAGAACTGGAAGAGGGCGAACTTGTGCGCCAGCTGCGCCTGCTGCAAACCGGCGGCGATGTGGTGCTCATCGTGAGCCCGCACCATCCGCAGTCGCCCATGCCGCTGCTGCAGCGCCATGCCGAGGACCGCGCCAATCTGCACGCAGTGCTGGACAGCCCCGGTCAGACCGAATGGCTGATGGGCGGCGAGCCCGCGCAGGTGCTGCTGCGGCTGCTGGCCGCGCAGCTGCAGGTCACGCGCATCTCGCCCTACCAGACGCGCGGCGGCGTGACGCGCGAGGACGTGTTCTTCGGCCGCGAGCGCCTGCTGGCGCGCATACTCAACCGCGAACCGGCCAACTACCTGGTCGTGGGAGGGCGCCAGCTCGGCAAAAGCAGCCTGCTCAAGGCCGTGCAACGGCGCCTGCAGGAGCATCCGTCCATTGCCTGCCACTACCTCTCGCTGCGCGACCACCGCCTTACGCCGCGCCTGGCCACCCAGTTCGGCCTGCCCGTGGAGACACCGCTGGAGGCCATCATCGAACACCTGCAGTCGCAATCGCAGGGCAGGCGGCTGTACCTGCTGATCGACGAGGCCGACCTGTTCTTCCGCGATGAGGCCCGCAACGGCTATCCCCAGCTCAGCGCCTTGCGCGCGCTCAGCGAGGAGGGCCGTTGCTGGTTCATGCTGGCTGGATTCTGGGATCTCTATGCGGCAACGTTGCTCGACTACCAGTCGCCGTTGCGCAACTTCGGCGACATCCTGGCCATCGGCGGCCTGGAGCCGTCCGCCTGCCAGGCACTGGCCACCGAGCCGCTGCGCAGGCTGCGCGTGGGCTACGCCAACGACGCCCTGGCCGAACGCCTGATCGAGGCCAGCGGCAGGCGGGCCAATCTGGTCGCCATCCTCTGCCAGGAATGCCTGCAAGCCCTGGGGCCCGACGAACGCGTGATCGAAGAGCGTCACCTGCGCCAGGCGCTGGAATCCCAGCCCGTACAGGATGCGCTGGTCGGCTGGGGCCGCCTGAGCACCGACGAACAGGCCTGCCGCCTGGACCGCATCGCCGTCTATCACACGGCCCAGCAAGGTCACACCAGCCTGACCGCGCTCGACGCCCTGGTCCAGGCCCACGGCGCCACCGGCCAGGCCCAGGCCTTGCGCCGATCCCTGGCCCGCCTGCAACTGGCCTACGTCCTGCGCCGCGATGAAACCCACGGCGTGCACGACGCACGCTACGTCTTCACCATCCCGCTGCTGCAACGCCAATTCGAACCGCAGGAGACGGAGTTGTTGTTGAGGCAGGAACTGGAGAGCCTGGAAAGAGGGTTGAACAGCTGAAAAAAGAGGCGGAAGACAGGCAGGCCTGGTGCAGGAAGAGTGCCTTCCTGAGTTTGGACAGTGCTAATCGCAACTGTGATTTAACATAATATACATCGTATCAATCAAAGCATCGCGGCCTCCATCAACCCCATCTCGGCGCTGCTCATGAGCGCTTCGATGTCGGTCAGAATCAGCATGCGTTCGACATCGCCGCTCTTGAAGCATCCCATACCCATGATGTAGCCGGCATCCACCGAGGCACTCATCTGGGGCGCCGGCTTGATGTTGTCCGCGCCCAGCGCCAGAACGTCCGACACCGAATCGACCACCACGCCGATGACCCGTCCGCGCACGTTCAGCACGATGACGACGGTGAAATCGGTGTACTCGGCCGACTCGCAACAGAGCTTCAGGCGCAGGTCGACGATGGGCACGATCACGCCACGCAGGTTGATCACTCCCTTGATGAAATGCGGTGCGTTCGCAATGCGGGTGGGAGCCTCGTAGCTGCGGATCTCCTGTACCCGCAGGATGTCGATGCCGTATTCCTCGCCACCCAGGCGGAAGCTGAGGAACTCGTTGGGCATGGCGGCCACTGCCTTGGCAGCCCGTGTTGATGAGGCGGCTGTCGTCTGCGCCGTAACCGGTGCTACCGTTGGGCGCTCTTCAATCATGGCGGTCATCTTCGACTCCTTGGAGATTGGGGGCGGGTTCTGGCGCGGCGAGCCGCGCTCAGAACGACGTCCAGTCGTCAGTGCCGGTCTTGGCAGGTGCGATAGCGAGCCGGCTCGACTCAGAAGTCGATGCTGGGGCTGCAGCAGCCTTCGCCTTGAATGCCGGCCGGGCGATGTTCTTGGCACGGTCCGGGCCGCGACGCTCGACGGCAGCAGCGTTGGCCGCTGGGGCCGCAGCGTGGGTCGAGCCTCCAAGTCCTTCATGCGACAGCTTGAACACCGCCACGGCCTGCACCAGTTTCTGGGCCTGGCCCTTCAGGCTCTCTGCGGCGGCAGCGCTCTCTTCCACAAGCGCCGCGTTCTGCTGCGTCACCTGGTCCATCTGGCTGACGGCCTCGCCGACCTGCCCGATGCCGGAGCTCTGCTCGACGCTGGCCGAGGTAATCTCGGCCACGATGTCACTCACGCGTTGGATCGAGGCGACGATCTCGCCCATGGTCTTGCCGGCCTCGTCCACCAGCACGGTGCCTTGCTCCACCTGCTCGACGCTACGGCCGATCAGGGCCTTGATTTCCTTGGCAGCCTCAGCGCTGCGCTGCGCGAGGCTGCGCACTTCAGACGCCACGACAGCGAAGCCGCGGCCCTGCTCACCTGCGCGGGCCGCCTCAACGGCTGCGTTGAGCGCCAGGATGTTGGTCTGGAAGGCGATGCCGTCGATCACGCCGATGATGTCGCCGATCTTGCGGCTGCTGTCGCTGATGCCTTGCATCGTGGTGACGACCTTGCCGACCACCTCGCCACCTTGCGCAGCGACGGCCGAGGCGCCCTGAGCGAGTTGATTGGCCTGCTTGGCGTTGTCGGCGTTGTTGCGGGTGGTGGTGCCCAGCTCCTCCATCGTGGCGGCCGTTTGTTGCAGGGCACTGGCTTGCTCTTCGGTGCGCTGGCTCAGGTCCTGGTTGCCCTGTGCAATCTCGGAGCTGGCTGTCGCCACGCTGTCGGCACCACTGCGAATGGCGCCCACCACGCTAGACAATTGTTGCTGCATGCTGCCCATAGTGCGCAGCAGGTCACCTTCTTCACCCCTCACTCCGAGATCGATCGACTGATCAAGCTCCCCTGCCGCAATGCCCGATGCCACACGACTGACGTCGCCAAGCACGGCGCTGGTGCGACGACGCAGATAAAGTAGCCCGGCGAGCAGGCTCACGATGAGCAATGCCGTCGAGGCCATGGCAAGTTTCGACCATTGCTGCCGCGCCGCCACGGCTGCGGCCAGCTGTGCTGACGTGCGCTCATCGAGAAGAATCAGGAACTCGTCCACGGGTTTCATGATCTTGGCTTTGTACTGGTGGTACGCCAAGTCGTGCATCATCCCCAGAGCCTTGGCCTTGTCGGGTTCAGCTTGGCGCGTGAACCCACCTTTGCCGTCGTCATAGAGGCCCTTCACCATGTTCATGGCGATGGTTTCAGTGCGCACCAGATCATCTGAGTTGGCCTTGGCTTCGGCCAGCTTGGCGAGTTCGTTGTCTGCAAAGCCGGCCCGCTTCATCAGATCAAGCAGCGGCACCGTTTCGCCTGCAGGACGCACGTTTTGCGCATCGGCTGCCCGGAAGTCCCAATAGATCCGCTCGTAGGCCTGAGGCCGTGGCAGCTTGCCATTGCGAATATCCAGAATCTCGATGTATTGCTTCTCCCACTTGGCGTCACCGGTGGCCACGTAGGTGCGCGCCAGTCGGGTGAGATCGTCAGAGCTTTGCCGCAACTCATCGGCCAACAGGTACGACTGGTATCGCCTGGCGGCGGTTTCGTCGGCAAGAGCGCTGCTGCGGTTGCTCATGATGGCTGCGCCAATGGTGGCCGCGCCAAGAACCAACAGGAGAGCGGCACCAAAACTGTAGGCTTGTTTGATCTGGAGTCTCATTGTTGTTCCTTCCACTGTGCTCTCGCCCTCGACCAGGACGATGGAGTTGAGTTCGCCATGCAGGCCGATCTGGCTTGGCGCAGAGCATGGGGCTTGCGACTTTTCAGCCCCCTGCCCTGCGCTGTCCCGCGTCACCCTGAACTGGCCGGATCGGCGCAGCCACATGCTGCCATTGAATGCCAAAATTGATCCGATGGCTGCATCATAGATATCAATTTAATCAAATATGAATTAAATTTTTCTATCAATTTGAGGAAATTGCTACTTATGCGCGTGAGCACATCTCCGATCCACAACTCGGCATGTACGGATATCAAGGAGTCCGCTGTCGGTGTCTGCGCGGAAATAGCCAAGCTGCAGCGCGTGCTCGGCAAGACAACCTTGGAGAACGAAATCCTCAAGGAAGCCGTGCGGTACGCCGCAGAAAAAAGTGGATTGCGCTCGCCTGTGCGCGACCTGCCTGGGCGCGGTGAGGCTGGGCCGATGGCCGCAGCCATCGCACACCCAGCGACGACGCCGGGCTGCTCGCCGAACTGCGCCAGGAAATTGCCGACTTGCCCAGCTGGCCTGTTGTATTTGCCGTCGGTTTCAGAACGAGTGGCGCAGGCCCAGCATCAGGCCGGTCTGCGATGCGCCCGCCAGCGGGCTGCCGCCGGCTGCGGCCGAGCTGACCGAGATGGCCAGGCGCTGTCCGTTGTCAATGCGCGCGGCCTGGGCATAGACCGCCGTGCGCTTGGAGAACCTGTAGGTGGCGCGCAGGGCCAGCAGGGTGGAGCGGTCGCCGCCCCGGGCATAGCGCAGTTGCTGCAGCTGGCCATCGACCACGACGGCGGCGCTGGGGGACCAGGACAGGCCGCCCCAGGCCAGGGTGCTGCGCGGCGTGGCGCCGTTACTGGCCGAGGCCGCCTGGGCCGCGTCGTTGTCGCGGCGCATGAGGCCGGCGCCCAGCTTGATGGTGGGTGACAGCGCGGCATAGCCGTTGAGCATGATGCGGCGGTCCTTCAGGTCCGAGCGCGTGAGCCCTGCAAATGCACCGGCGCCGCCGCGCATCTCGTCCACGGCCAGGGCAAAGCCCCAGGGCGCGGTGTCGTACTTCAGCATGGCCGACCACTGGCGGCAGGCCTGCCTGTCCGTGGCCGATTCGCCGGCGCAGTTGGTGCCGGCCGGGCTGGGGCCGGCGTTGACGGCATCGCGTCCCAGGCTGTAGGCGGCGCCCAGGCTCCAGGCGCCGAAGCGTCCCCGGTAGGCCAGGGAGTTGTCGGTGCGCGTGTTGGGGATGTAGCTGTCCAGACTGCTCAGGCCGAAGGCGTTGGGGCCGAGCAGGTCGGCATCGAACAATGCCCAGTACAGCATGGTGTAGTTGCGCCCCAGCGAGACACTGCCCCAGCCTCCGGACAGCCCCACCCAGGCCTGGCGCCCGAAGCCCCGCCCGCCCTGGTTGAAGGTGCCGGCATCCGGGCCAAAGCCTGACTCCAGCGCAAAGACGGCGCTCAGGCCGCCGCCCAGATCCTCGCTGCCGCGCAGCCCCCAGCGCGACGGTGCCGTTCCCGTGAGGCCAGGCATGCGCGTCAGCGATCCGCCGCCTTGCACATTCGTCAGGTGCTCGATGCCGGTGTCCAGATGGCCGTACAGCGTCACCGATGAGGCGGTCTGGGCCTGGGCGCCGCCTGCTGCTGCTGCCAGCATGGCGAGCGGGGCGAGGCGGCCCAGACAAACCCGCAGTGGGCGCCTGGCTGGGGGTTGGGGAATGCTTTTGAGAGTGCGGTTCATGCTTGTGTCTCCTGTCGTTGTCGTTGCGGAATCGGCACGCCGCAACGCTGCGCCTTGGGAAAGGCGAGAGTGGCGGGCACGGGGAAATGGGAGAAAGCGGCTGGGCGCCCTGCTCTTCAGGCGCCCGGGAGGTCCCGGTACATGACGAAGCGCGCCACGCGGCGCGTGATCAGCCAACGGCCTTCAGGACTGCGGCCGAAGGTGTCATCGAACTCGCCTACGAGCTGGCGCGGTTGCGCCGGGCGGCCGTGCGGCGTGATGGCATCGGCCTCGTCGCAGGACCACAGCAGCACCTGGCTGCGCGCGCTGGCGCGGTCCGGGCCTTGCAGTTCCACCAGCGTGTTGGTGACCAGATGCCGGGTCATGCGGCCCGCGGGACGCCGGGAGTACGCAGCGGCGATGGCCGTGCGCCCGCCCAGCACCTCGCCGCCGGGCCGTTGCAGCTGGCCGTCTTCGGCAAACAGCTGCGCCAGGGCCCGGGCATCACCGGCATCCGCAAAGGCAGCAGCGCGCAGCACCAGGTCCAGGCAGGCCTGGCGGGCCAGCAGCCGGTCGATTTCATGGTTCATGTTTCTTGTCTCCCCGGAATTCGCAGCCTGCGATGGGCTGTCTTGATCCAGGCCCCAAGCATTCCATGCCGGCACCGATCCGGCCAATGCCGGAGCCCCGGCCATCAATGCGTTTTTCTTATGGGACAATCAAAACACGTTCTTCCAACGTACCGCGAAGCACCTTTCAATGAACCTTTCTCTTGCCCCCTGGGCCAGCAGCAATCCCTCGCGTTTTCCCGAGTTGGCAGGCCATTTGCGAGCCATGCGCGCCATGCTGAGCGTGGTGCGCCACGGCAGCACCACGCGGGCCGCCCAGGCTATGCATCTTTCTCAGCCGGCCGTGGCGCGTTCGGTACTGCAACTGGAAGAGGCCTGCGGCGTGCCGCTGTTCATGCGCGGTGCGCGCGGCATGATGCCGACCCCGCTGGGCAGCCAACTGGCCGCCCGCATCGAGGCCATGCTCCAGCATCTGGGCAGCGGCGCTGCCGACGCCCAGGCCGCCGCCACGCTGGCGGCCAAGCGCCCTCCCCTGCCCGAGCGTTTTGCCGAGACCGTGCCTGCGGGCCAGCTGCGCGCCCTCGTTGCCATTGCCGACTGCGGCAGCGAATCCCTGGCCGCGCAGTGGCTGGGCCTGACGCAGCCCGCCGTGCATGCGGCGCTGCAGGGGCTGGAAACCAGTCTGGGCATGCAGCTGTTCTACAAGCTGGCCTTCGGCACGCGGCTGACGCCGTCCGGCGAAGCGCTGCTGCGCCGCGTCAAGCTGGCCCTGGCCGAGGTGCGCGGCATGGACAGCGATATTTCCGCCTGGCGCGGCGAGATCCGGGGGTGCGTGGTGGTCGGCGTGCTGCCGCTGTCGGTGGGAATCTTCCTGCCGCGCGCGGTCGACAGCCTGGCCGCCAGCCACCCGGACATCGAGGTCAGCATCGTGGACGGCACCTACGAGAGCCTGGTGCAGCACCTGCTGAGCGCCGACATCGACGCCATCGCCGGTGCCCTGCGCGCCGACATGCCCTCCGATGAGGTACGCCAGCTGCACCTGTTCGACGATGACCTGGTCGTGGTGGCACCGGCCGGCCATGCCTGCCTGGGCTGCGGCCAGCTGGTTCTGGAGGACTTGCTGCAATGGCCCTGGGTGTCGCCCCTGCCCGGCACGCCGGCCGACCGCGCCATGGTCCAGCTGTTCCGCAGCCAGGGCCTGGAGCCGCCGCGCGCCAGCCTGCGCGCCAGCAGCCCGACCATGACGCTGGCCTTTGTGCTGCAGACGGGCCGGCTGGCCCTGGCCTCGCGCGGACAGGCCCTGCAGGATGACCACGGCGGGCAGTTGTCCATCGTGCCCGTGGACCTGCCTTCCACACGCAGGCGCATCGGGCTGGCCACGCGTGCGCTGAGCACGGCCTCGCAGGACCTGGAGCTGTTCATGCAGGCCTGCCGACGGGCCGTGGGCGATCTGCCGGCCTAGGCTGAGCGCAGCGCTCGCTCAGCGCCCCATCCAGTCGAGCAGTGCCCGCGACACCTGCTGCGGCTGCTCCATGGTGCTCATGTGGCCGCTGTCCTCGATCACCACCAGCTCGGCGCCCGGGCACAGGGCCTGCATGCGCTCATGGCGTGACAGCGGGCTCCAGGTATCCTGGCGACCGCAGGCCAGCAGGGTCGGGCAGCGCAGCTGCCTGAGCACATCGCCCGCATCGGGGCGGTTCAGCAAGGCATTGATCTGCGCGGCGAACACCTCGGGCGTGAAGCGCGCCACCATGTCGAGCACCTCACTGAACAGCGGCGTATCGAGCCGGTCCGGATGCACCATGCCGCGCGCCCATTGCAGGCCCATCTCGCGCATGCCGCTGTTCCGGGCGATCTGCAAGAGCGCCATGCGCTTGGCGCGTTCGCTCTCGCCGGCCTCGCCCGGGGCGATGGGGTCCATGCCGGTGTCCAGCAAGGCCAGCCGTTCCACACGCTGGGGCGCCATGCCGGCAATGGCCAAGGCCACGCGCCCGCCCATGGAATGGCCCGCCAGCGAAAACCGCTCGGCCGCCACGCCATCCAGCACCAGGCGCGCCATGTCTTCGATGGTGGCCGCCGCGCCATAGGACGGAACAATGCACTCGGCAACACCAGCAAAGGACAGGGCCGCATGCTGCTCGCGCCAGACCGTCTCGTCGCACAGCAGGCCCGGCAGAAGTACCACGCAAGGCCGGCTCATGCAGCGTTCTCCAGGATAAGGTGTCCCACCGCCGTATTGGACGCGGGCACATGGTAGAAGCGGTGGTTGACCTTGGGCAGCGGCGCGGGGCCATCCACATCGGCCATGGCGCCGCGCGCGATCAGCCACATCACCAGCTCGATGCCTTCGGAGCCGGCCTCGCGCACGTAGTCGATATGCGGCATCTTGGCCAGGCCGGCAGGGTTCTCGATCAGCAGGTCCAGGAAGCGGTTGTCCCACTCCTTGTTGATCAGGCCCGCACGCGCGCCCTGCAGCTGGTGGCTCATGCCGCCCGTGCCCCAGATCTGCACGTTCAGGTCTTCGTCGAAGCTTTCCACGGCGCGGCGGATGGCGCGGCCCAGGTTGAAGCAGCGCTGGCCCGACGGCACGGGGTACTGCACCACGTTGACGGCAAACGGAATCACCGGGCAGGGCCAGGCGCCCGTGCGCGCGTCCTGCTCGCCGCACATCAGCGACAGCGGCACGGTCAGGCCGTGGTCCACGTCCATCTTGTTGACGATGGTCAGGTCGAAGTCCTGCTGGATCACCGACTGCGCAATGTGGCTGGCCAGTTCCGGATGGCCGATGACCTTGGGCACGGGGCGCGGGCCCCAGCCTTCGTCGGCGGGCTGGTATTCCGCGGCCGTGCCGATGGCAAACGTCGGAATGAAGTCCAGGCTGAACGCGGTCGCGTGGTCGTTGTAGACCAGGAAGATCACGTCGGGCTTGTTGTCCTTGAGCCATTGGCGCGAGTGCTCGAAGCCCTTGAACAGCGGCTGCCAATAGGGGTCGCCCACCTTGCCCAGGTCCATGGCCGCGCCGATGGCGGGCACATGCGAGGTGTAGACGGATGCGGTGATGCGTGCCATCAGATGCCTTTTTCCTGTCGTTCCTGCTCATGCAGGTAGCGGTTTCCATTGATGCTGCGTCCGCCGCCCAGCATCATCTGGCGGTAGTCCTCCTCGTTCATGCCGCTCATGGTCGAGACCATGTTCTGCACGCTGACGCCGTCGGTGGCGCCGATCTTCACGAGGAAGTAGATGTTTCCGCCCAGCGCAATGCAGCGGTTCAGGTCGCGGTCCAGCACGGCCTGTCTTTGCTCGGCCGTCATGGCCCATTCGCCCAGATAGGCGCGCTCGTCAGCCCGAAAGCGCTCGCGGTTCTCGGCCTTCATCAGCGACATGCAGAACTGGTTGAGCCAGTAGCCCTGGCGGGATTGCTCGGCGTCGAAGACCGTGGTTCCCGGTACGTCGAGATAGGGTTTGTCCAATGCCATGGAAGTGTTTCTCCTGCGCTTGAGCGCTTGGGCGCTTGGGCGCGTGCTCACGGATAGGGGTTCAAGGATCAAGCACCAGGCGCTCGCAGCGCGCCACCCATCGGCGCCAGGGCGCGGCCGGCACCCGTGGCCCACACGGCCAGCGCAGCGGCAATCAGCGGCAAGGCAAAGACGTAGTACAGCGAGGCAGGCTGCCAGCCACCGTCCAGCAGCAGGCCGGCCATGGTGGGCGCCACGATGGCGCCTATGCGCCCAATGCCTATGGCCCAGCCCATGCCGGTGGCGCGCACCTGGGCCGGATAGGTGGCCGGCACCAGCCCGTACAGCCCGGCCATGGAGGCGAACAGGAACACGCCCACGCCCACCGCTGCGGCGAACGCCCAGCCCAGGCTGGCCGAGGCCAGGCCGAACAGCGCAGTGAACAAGGCATTCAGCAGCAGGCTGCCCATGGCAAGCTGGCGCAGCCTCACCTTCACTGCCAGCAGGCCGAACAGGCTGCCGCCGACAATGCCGCCCAGGTTGAGCAGCACGCCGCCCGTCACGCCCTGCTGTGCCGACAGGCCGGCCTGCACCAGCAGCTTGGGCGTCCAGCTCAGGGAGAAGTAGACGCTGAACATCAGCAGGAAGAAGCCGGCCCAGAGCATGAGCGTGGGGCGCGCCAGGCCGTTCCTGAACAATGCGGCCACGGTATTGCCCTGCTGGACGTCACCGCCGGCTTGCGCGGGGAGCTGCAGCATGGCGGGGTGCCCCATGAGTGCCATCAGCCGGTTGAGCTTTTCCAGCGCACGTGCCGGGCGGCGGCCCAACAGAAAGTCCACCGACTCCGGCAGCCGCCACAGCACGATGGGCACCATCAGCGCCGTGGCCAGCCCGCCGAACACGAAGACCGAGCGCCAGCCATGGTGTGTCAGCAGCCAGGCGGCCATGAGCCCGCCCAGCGTGGCGCCAATCGGATAGCCCGTGGCCTGCAGCGCAATCGCCGTGCTGCGCCATTTGTTCGATGAATACTCCGAGGTGATCACCCCCACGCTGGCCAGCATGCCGCCAATGCCCACGCCCGTCATGGCGCGCAGGGCTGCCAGTTCCACATAGCTGCGCGCTGCGGCAGAAAGCAGCATGCCCACGGACACCACGACCAGGCACAGCACGATGACGGGTTGCCGGCCACGGCGGTCGGCCACGGGCGCCAGGAACAGCGAGCCTATGGCCATGCCGATCAGCCCGGCACTGAACAGCACGCCCAGCTGCGCCCCGTTGAGCTTCCACTCGGCAGCGACGGCCGAGGCGGTGAAGGCCATCACCAGCACATCGAAGCCGTCCAGCATGATGAGCAGGATGCAGATGGCCACGGCGAGCCACTGGAACGGCGCCATGGCGCCCTCGTCCATCGTCTTGCGGATATCTTTCATACAAGTCCTTGTCGGAGCAGGTTGTCTCTTTGCCCTGGCAGGCGCTTTGCACCCAGGCCAGGTTCTGTTGTGGGGAAACTGGGGGTGGCCTGCGTTCGGAGCGCACAGCGCCGACATTTCCCAGTGCAAAAAGTATCTCCACGCCAGCCTCTCCAGGCCAATGCCGACGGACGCGCAAGCTATGCGTTCTATTGATGGCTACATGCAAAAAGGCCGGCCACCCAGAGGTGACCGGCCTTCGTTCATCAAGAATCCAGGGCCTGAGCGGGCTGCCTCAGGTGCAGTGCCCTCTCATGCCAGCCTCCCCAATCCTGCCAGCAGCTTGTCCAGCGTGATCGGGTAGTCGCGCACCCGCACGCCGGTGGCGTTGTGGATGGCGTTGGCAATGGCTGCGCTTACGCCGCAGATGCCCAGCTCGCCCACACCCTTGGCCTTCATGGGCGAGGCCATGGGATCGACCTCGTCCAGAAAGATCACTTCCTGGTGCGGGATGTCGGCATGCACGGGCACCTCATAGCCCGCCAGGTCGTGGTTGACGAACAAGCCCAGGCGCGTGTCCACGGCCAGCTCTTCCATCAGGGCCGCGCCCACGCCCATGGTCATGGCGCCGATGACCTGGCTGCGGGCCGTCTTGGGATTGAGGATGCGGCCGGCCGCGCAAACGGCCAGCATGCGGCGCACGCGGACTTCGGCGGTGAATGCGTCCACGGCGACCTCCACGAAGTGCGCGCCAAAGGTGGACTGCTGCATCTTCTTGTCCAGCACGCCGAATTCGATGGCGTCCTCGGCCGTCAGGTCGGCGTCGCCGGCAGCGCTGGCCAGGGCCCTGCGCTTGCCGCCCGCCTGCACATGCCCATCCGAGAATTCGGCCGTCCCCGGGTCCATGCCCAGCTTGCGCGCCACGGCCTCGCGCAGCTTCAGGCAGGCGGCATAGACGCCGGAGGTGGCACTGGCCGCGCCCCATTGCCCGCCCGAACCAGCCGACACGGGAAAGCCGGAGTCGCCCAGCCGCACGCGCACCTGCTGCAGCGGCAGGCCCAGCATCTCGGCCGCCGTCTGGGCAATGATGGTGTAGCTGCCCGTGCCGATGTCGGTCATGTCGGTTTCCACGGTGAGCATGCCCTGCCTGTCCAGGCGCACGCGGGCGGCGGACTTCATGACAGGCGCGCCACGGTAGGCGCCGGCCATGCCCAGGCCGATCAGCCAGCGCCCTTCGCGCCGTTGGGCCGGCTGGGGATTGCGCTGGCTCCATCCGAAGCGCTCGGCGCCCGTGCGCAGGCACTGCACGAACTCACGGCGGGAAAACGGCTTGTGCTCCTGGGCAGGGGTGCCCTCCTTCGCCTCGGGTTGCGGCTTCTTGCCGCTGTCCGGCACCACCTGGGTGTCGTTGCGGATGCGCAGCTCCACGGGATCGATGCCGAGCTTTTCCGCCAGCTCGTCCATGGCAACTTCCAGGGCCATGTGCCCCGTGGCTTCGCCGGGGGCGCGCATGGCATTGGCCTCGGGCAGGTCCAGTACGGCCAGGCGCGTGGCGGTCATGCGATGGGTGCCGGCATACATGCGGCGGGTCTGGTCCACGGCACCGTCCGCCGATCCTCCGGGCTGGTCGCCCGACCAGCTTTCGTGGCCGATGGCGGTGATCCTGCCATCCTGCCCTGCCGCGATGCGCACTCGCTGGATGGTGGCCGGGCGGTGCGTGGTGTTGTTGGCCATCAGCGGGCGCTGCAGTGCGACCTTGACCGGGCGGCCTGCCGCGCGCGCCCCCAGTGCGGCCAAGAGCGCATCGGCCCGCAGGAACAGCTTGCCGCCAAAACCGCCGCCAATGAATGGCGAGACCAGGCGCACCTTGCCCTTGGGAATGCCCAGCGTCCTTGCCAGCTCGCCCTGCCCCCAGGCAATCATCTGGTTCGAGGTCCATACCGTGAGCTGGTCGCCCTTCCATGCGGCCAGCGTGGCATGGGGCTCCATCATGGCGTGCGACTGGTCTGGCGTGGTGTATGTGGCGTCCACCTTCACGGGGGCAGAGGCGAAGGCGCCCTCGAAATCGCCAATGGCCGTATCCGGCGCATCGCCATTGATGCTGTCGGGTGGCACGGCGGAGTCCTTGGCCTTGGCCAGGTCGTAGGCGCCAGCCACGGGCTCGTAGTCCACACGGACCAATTGCGCGGCAGCGCGCGCCTGCTCGAAGGTTTCCGCCACCACCAGGGCCACGGCCTGGTGGTAGTGGGCCACCTGGGGGCCTGCCAGCAGCGGCGCGGTGTTCATCTTGCCCTGGCCCAGCTTGCCAGCGGTCTGTGCGGTGACGATGGCCAGCACGCCGGGCGCGCGGCTTGCCTGCGCCAGCCCGATGCTGCGGATGCGGCCCTTGGCGATGGCCGAGCCCACCACATAGCCATAGGCCGGGTGCTGGACCACGTCATGCCGCTCATAGGCATACGGCGCCGTGCCGGTGGTCTTGAGCAGGCCGTCGATGCGGTTCATCGGCTGGCCGATGATCTTGAGCTGGTCAATGGGATTGACCGTTGCGGGGGTGTCGAATTTCATGGCGTCAGTTCCTGGCCTGGTCCAGCACGGAGGCAAGCGTGCGCTCGGCCAGCGTGAGTTTGAAGGCGTTGTCGTGCGTGGGCCGGGCGCCTGCCAGCAGGCGGTCGGCAACGGCCTTGGCGCCCTGCGGCATCAACGCTTCGGCCGCCTCCACTCGCCAGGGCTTGTGCGCCACGCCGCCCAGGGCCACGCGCCCGCTGCCGTCGCGCTGCACGATGGCGGCCACCGACACCAGCGCAAAGGCATAGGAGGCACGGTCGCGCACCTTGTGATAGATGTGCGTGCCGCCCGGCGGCGGCGGCAGGGTGACGGAGGTGATCAGTTCGCCGGCCTGCAAGGCCGTCTCTACATGCGGCGTGCTGCCGGGCAGCCGGTGGAAGTCGGCAATGGGGATGACGCGGGCCTTGCCGTCGGCCTGGATGGTTTCCACCGTGGCGTCCAGCGCGCGCAGCGCCACGGCCATGTCGCTGGGGTGGGTGGCAATGCAGGCCTCGCTGCCGCCGATCACCGCATGCTGGCGGCTCACGCCGGCAATGGCCGAACAGCCGCTGCCCGGCACGCGCTTGTTGCACGGCATATTGGTGTCGTAGAAATACGGGCAGCGGGTGCGCTGCAGCAGATTGCCGCCCGTGGTCGCCATGTTGCGCAATTGGCCAGAGGCGCCGGCCACCAGGGCGCGGGTCAGCACGCCGTAGTCGCGCCGCACGCGCGCATGGGCAGCCAGGTCGCTGTTGCGCACCAGCGCGCCTATGCGCAAGCCGCCTTGCGCGGTGGGCTCCACGGTGTCCATGCCGGTGCCGTTGACATCGACCAGATGCACGGGGGTTTCTATCTGCAGCTTCATCAGGTCCAGCAGATTCGTGCCCCCGGCGATGAAGCGGGCGCCCGGCCGGGCCGCCACGGCGGCGGCAGCCTGCGCGGGGGATTGGGCGCGTTCGTAGGTGAAGGCAATCATGTGCGCCCCTCCCCCGCCACTTCGGTGATGGCATCGACGATGTTGGAATACGCCCCGCAGCGGCACAGGTTGCCGCTCATGCGTTCACGCAGTTCATGGGCCGACACCAGGGGCTGGGCCACGATGTCTTCGCTGGCATGGCTGGGCATGCCTTGCCGGATCTCGTCGAGCATGCCCACGGCAGAGCAGATCTGCCCCGGCGTGCAGTAGCCGCACTGGAAACCGTCGTGCCGCACGAAGGCGGCCTGCATGGCGTGCGGGGATTGCGGCGTGCCCAGGCCTTCGATGGTGGTCACGGCGGCGCCCTGGTTCATCACGGCCAGGCTCAGGCAGGACACCACCCGCCGGCCATTCACCAGCACCGTGCAGGCCCCGCACTGGCCATGGTCGCAGCCTTTCTTGGTGCCGGTCAGGTGCAGATGCTCGCGCAAGGCGTCGAGCAGCGTGGTGCGGGTGTCCAGGTCCAGGCGGTGTTCCTGGCCGTTCACCTGCAGGGTGACGGGCAGTTGGACCTCTTCAGGGATGGAGGGAGGCTGCACTTGCGCGCCGGCGGATCGAGGCACGGCCGTTGCCGCAGCCGTGGAGGCACCTGCAATCAGCAGGTCCCTCCGCGAAACGGAAAGCTGGGGGTTGTGTTCCATGGGGCGTCCATCGTGTTGGCTCGTTCGTGGGGCGTGCACACTGCTGCGGACACGCCACTCCAAGCATCGGTTCGGGACGCGCCCCGGGTTGTAGGTGATGGTCCAACGTCCGGGACATCGGGTTGTCCGATGACGGATCAGCGCATGCAGACGTGCGAGGACCCCCGGCCCATGCAAAGGCAGCGCCAGCAAGGCGCCCCAGCCTTTGCCGGTGCGCCCTGCCCCGGCTTTGCCCCAGAGATGGGCCTAGGCCGCAGGCGGCACGTCGCCGCGCTGCATGCGCTCGAAGGCCTTGTCGATTTCCTCGGAGCGTATGGCGCCCGCAGCCGGCACGGGGCGGCCCGCGCGCTGGGCGTCGATCTGCTCCTGCATGCGCGTGGCCACCTGCATCAGCACGCGGTGCAGGCCCAGCTGCTGGCGGCGGGCCTGGTCCAGGTGCGTGACCACGGGCTCCAGGGACTGGGCCAGCGACCGGGTCAGCAGTTGGCCCAGCATGTGGACCAGGGCCTGACGGTCCTGGGCGGCCTGCACCTCTGACGGGGTGCCGGCCTGGGTGCTGGCGGGCTCGCTGGCCGCCCTTTGCGCCATCAGCTCGCGTATGCCGTGCAGCGAGTCGCCTGCGGCGCTTTGCGTCTGCAGCAGCCGGGCCAGCAGTGCCTGCAGCGCTTGCAGGAGCTGGGACTGTTCGGCGGCGCCTTCCTGCATCGCCTGCTGCTGGGGCTGGGCCACCGACTGGGCCACCTCGCGCGTGGCGGCGACCAGGTCGACCAGCTGCGCCGTCACGCGCGTGGCGGCGTCGGCATTGGCGCCGCCTGCGGCCTGGCGGCGCAGGAACTGCTGGCGTATCTGCTGCCAGCGGGCGCTGTCCTCGTCGCTCATCTGCCCGCGCAGCTCGGCGAGCTTGAGCAGGTTCTCCTCGGCGCCCGTGGTCAGCATCTGCGCTTCGCCCTGGTAGTGGTCGGCCAGCATCTGCTGCATTTCCTGGTCGTTCATCACCGGGGTGATTTTTTCGGCCAGCTTGTTCATGTTGCGGTAGCTGCCCTGCAGCCGGAAGGCCGGCTCGGTGCGGTAGCCGTCGTCCTGCGCGGCGCTCTGGATGTACTGCTGGTTGACCTTGAACACCAGCTCGCGCACCTGCACCATGCGGGCCAGCACGGCCTCGATCTCGCGCAGTTCGGCCGATGAATAGTCGTGCGACAGCGCGTTGCCCGAGACATCCCTGCCCTGCGCCTTGTCCAGCAGCAGGTACAGGTCCTGCAGGCTGCGCGTGGCCATCGGCGCCAGCACGGCGTTCGAGGTCATGCTGTTTTCGATATAGCTGAGCTTGAACACCTCCTGCATGCCGCCCAGCACATCGCCCAGGTTGTAGATGTCGGCACGGTTGGCCAGCATGTCGGGGATCTTGAAGACCTCCCCCGACTCGGTGTACGGATTGCCCGACATGACCACGCAAAAGCGCTTGCCGCGCATGTCGTGGGTGCGGGTCTGGCCCTTCCACACGCCCTCGATGCGGCGCGTGCCGTCCGACAGCGAGATGAATTTCTGCAGGAACTCGGGGTGCGTGTGCTGTATGTCGTCGATGTACAGCATCACGTTGTTGGCCATCTCCAGCGCCAGGTTGAGCTTTTCCAGCTCCTTGGCCGCCGTGGCGTCCGGCGCCTGGGCCGGGTCCAGCGAGCGCACGGAGTGGCCAAGCGCCGGGCCGTTGATCTTCATGAAGATCAGGCCCAGGCGGTTGGCCACGTACTCCATCAGCGTGGTCTTGCCGTAGCCGGGCGGCGAGATCATCATCAGCAGGCCCATCTGGTCGGTGCGCTTGTTCTCGCCGGCCACGCCGATCTGCTTGGCCAGGTTGTCGCCGATCACGGGCAGGTAGATCTCGTTGATGAGCCGGTTGCGCACAAAGGACGACAGCGGCCGGGCCTTGAATTCGTCCACCCGCACGCGCGAGCGCCAGTCCTGCAGCAGCTGCTGGCGCAGCGCCTGGTAGCGGCCGAATTCGGGGACAAAGCTGCGGAAATGGCGCGCGGCGCGCTGGCCCAGGTCGTCGATCTGCAGCCACATGCGGCCGTCCGCAATGCGCGGATGCTGGCCCAGCAGGCCCGGCACTTCATGGCGCAGGTCCACATTGCTGACCTTGCAGGGCAGTGGGCCGGCGCAGCACAGCCAGGCGGCGGCTTCGCCGCAATAGGCCAGCCAGGCCTGCCCTTGCCCGTCGTCCAGCGCGCGACAGGCGGTCTGCAGCCAGTGCAGCGCGCTGCGCCAGCGCTGGTCCAGCGGCGCCAAAGGCTTGTCGTGCCGGTCCTCGCCCTGCCAGTAGGCCTGCATTTCCTCCCAGCGCTGCAGCGGCTGGGCCTGCTGCTGCACGGCGGCCTGCAGTGCGGCAATGGCCGACTGGCTGTAGCTGGAGAAGGAAAAGCGCACGGCCTTTTGCGCCAGCTCGGCCTGCAGGTAGTCGGCGGCGCCGTGGATGAGGCTGTCGATATCGCTGTCTGCGGACGCCGCCTGTCCTGGCAGCAGGTCGCGCAGCAGGCCCCGCTCGTCGGCATAGGCGCGCAGGCGCTCGGAAATGTCGGCGCGCAGGCTCAACTGCTCGGCCTCGCTGCCGAACATCTGCTGCATGGCCTGGGCCTGCTGGGCGCGCAGCGGCCACTGCGCCATGGCGGCAGCCAGCTGCGGCTGCTGCACCTGGGCCTGTGCGCTCCAGAACAGCAGGGCCAGCGCACGGGCGTGGGGCGCAAAGCGCAGCACGCCGGCGGCATCGCGCAGGGGCAGCAGTACCTGCAGGATGCGGGCCGCATCATGGTCGTGGATACCGCGCTCATAGCCTTCGCGGTAGCGCGGCGCGGAGAATTCGCGGATGGCCTGGGTCAGTGCCGCCTCGTCGGGCAGCAACTGGGCCAGCCGGGCCTCGCTCCAGCCGTCGCGGCGCTGGCGTGCGGCCTGCACCACTTCCAGGGCCAGGTATTCACCGCGATAGAAGTCTGCCGATTCGGCCGGCGTGGAGGCATCCCAGTAGGCCTGCAAAGCGGCCAGCTCGGGATTGTCCACGGGCTCGAAATACTCGGTGCCGACCAAGTGCAGGAACAGTGCGCCGTTGCGCGGCAGCAGGGTCAGGTCCAGTTCCTGGTTGCCCACGCTGAAGCGGTGGCGGCCCAGGCGGATGATGGCGCCGCCGCCTTCGTACAGCTCGCTGCGGTCCTGCAGCGCGCGAAACGCCTGGTCGCGCAGGTTCTTGACGCGGCCGTCGATATCGTCGGCCTTGACCGGGTCGTGCAGTTGCTCTCGCAGGCGCTGGGACAACTCCTTGAGCTTGCCGATCAGCGGATCGCCTGCAAAGAAAGCATGCAGCGCGTCGGCACTGGCCAGTTTCTCGGTGCGCTTGGGCAGGCTCTGCACGATGCGCAGGGCCGCGTCCAGCACGCCTTGCGCCTTGCGCTGGCGCTCGTCCTGCAGCGACTGGCGGCGCGCCTCGAAGCTCTCCAGCACCTCCTCGCGCTTGGCCATGATGTCGCCAAGGAACTGCTCGTGCTCACCGAAGCGGCTTTCGATTTCCTCCAGCTGCACCAGCAGCCGCGCCAGCTGCTCGTCGCATTTCTCGGGCGTCTGCGCCAGGCCCAGGGCACTGACGATGCTTTGCGAGAACAGCGCCAGCTGGGCCGCGAACTGGGCCACGTTCTCGGCGCCGCCCAGGCCAGACCTGCGCTGCTCGGCGCGTGCACGCACCTGGTTCAGGCGCGCATAGACGGCCGAGATGCGGTCCACCACCTGGGTGCGCTGCGTGGCGTCGTCGATGGAAAGGCTGCCCATCAGCTCGGACAGCATGTCCAGCGCGGCCGCCATGTCGGCCATGCGCGCCAGCGGCTCGTTGATCTGCGCCACCGTGGCTGCCGCCTGCGCAGCCTGGTCCAGCGCCTGCAGCTGCTCGGCATAGGGCTGCATGGCCTCGTCGGTGGCAATGAAGGCGGCCGTGCGCTGGGAGACATCGGCCTGGGCCTCGTTGACGCCCTGCACCATGGTGTCGATGGCGGCCTGGTCCACATAGCGCAGGTCGCGCGTGGCCATGAGCTGGCCGCGCAGCTGGCCCAGCTGGGTGATCGCATCCACGTATTCGCCAATGCCCTTCCAGTCCGCCAGGCGCAATTGCTTGAGCAACCGGCCATGGCGGCCGGACACCTCGCCCATGGCCTTGGCCGAGGCATTGCGGATGCTCTCGACCTTTTCGTACTCGTCGATGACCGCATCGCCCGTGGCGACGATGCCCAGCAGGGTCTCGTGCACCCCCTTGAGCTGCGGCGCGCCCAGCCAGTGGTAGCGCTCGAACAGGCGGCGCGCGGCGTCGATCAGGCGCTCGTAGCGCGGCAGCGAGACCTCGGTGGCCGCGATTTCCTTGCGCACGCTGTACAGGTCTGAGATGCCGCTGACCAGCTCGGCATTGCCTATGCGGCCCAGGAAGCTGTCGCGCTGCGGCTGGCGCGCCGCGTAGTCGTCCGAGGCGAAGGGCGTGCGCCAGACCTGCATGGGGTGCACGCGCGAGGCTTCGTTGCTCTCGGCCGCGAAGATGACGATGCGCCCGTCGTCCATGCGCGCATGGCCGTGGCCGATGATGGGCGGCTGCAGGGCGCGCTCGATCAGGTTGTACTTGAACAGCGCCATGCGCCCGCTCTCGGGCTCGTAGAACACGTAGAGCACGTCCTCGCCGTTGGGCGATCGGATGCTGCGCCGGTAGCGCATGCCCTGCATGTTCTGCTCGAACGAGCGGTTCTCCCCGCTTTGCAGGTAGTAGCCGCCCGGGAAGATGATGCCGTGGTCCTGCGGCAGCTGGATGCAGGCCGCGCCGATGGCATCCATGCGCAGCACCTGGCGGGAGACGGTGTTGAAGATCAGGTAGCGCCACTGCTCTTCGCGGTAGGGCAGGATCTTCAGCAGGATCAGGCTGCCGACGGCCGCGTACTCGAACACGGCGTCGTCCAGCGACTGGTTCTTCTCCTGCACGGGCTCGCTGTAGATGCCCAGTCCGTCGTTGGTGTTGTTCTCGACCTTGATGGTCAGCGTGCCGCCCAGGGTCTCGACGAAGACCTTGTCCAGCACGTTGATGTGCGGGTGGCGCCCCTGCACCAGTTGCTCGCGCCCGGCGCGCTGCCATTCGAAGTCATGGGGCGCAGGCAGTTCGATGTCGCGCTCGCCGCGGTTGTCTATGTAGCGTATGGGCTGGCCGTCCACGGGCACGGACCAGCGGAACACGCGCACATCGGACAGGCGCTCGCCGATCTGGAAGCTCGCCAGCAGCTTGCCGTCGCGCACGGCCAGCTGCATCAGCCGCGTGTTCTTGTAGTAGGCGTACAGCTCCTGGAAGTCCTGCACGAAGCTCTGTATGCCCAGGAAACTGTCCTTGAGGTCCACGGGAGTGACCTCGTAGCCCTGCTCTCCCTCGTGCAGGCGGTACAGGCCGAACACGTCTTCCACGCGCGTGGACTGCTTCAGGCCCATGAAGACGTTGTAGCCGAACAGCAGGTAGCCGCCGACCTGGGCGATGTCGCGGCCCAGGCAGTTGTTTTCGGTGCGCACGCGCATGCGCCCGATGACTTCCATCTGGCTGCGGCCGAATTCCTCCAGCCGCTCCTCGTTGAGCTGGCGCACCAGCGCCTCCAGCGCCTGCCCCTGGCCGTCCAGGCGCTTGGCCAGCACTTCGTAGGAGCCGCCGCTGGCGACTGCCTGGTCCACGGCGGAGGCGGCAGTGTCGGGAGAGAGGGACGGTGAGGACGGTGTAGACGATGGGGACGGTTGGGACATGGGCGTCACGGGCTTTCGCGTGTCAGGGACCATTCACGCCTTTCCCCGCCGGCCGGCAGACGGGCGGGCAGGCAGGCGAAGACGAAGGCGGATGCGGGAGGCTGGGCAGGCGGCGGAGGGAGCGGCCGGGCGGCCGCCCCGTTCAGTCGGCCGTTGAATCGACCGTTCAGTCGACCCTCTGCGTGGGCGGCAGGCCCTTGCCGTCGCCCAGCGCGTTGAGCAGCGATGCGCCGCCCTTGCCGCTGAGGAACTTGCCGATCAGGTCCTGCACGATGGGGCTCTTGCCCGCCACGCCTTCCACGGCCTTGCCCACGGACAGCGCCTTGGCGAAGTTGTCGAAGAAGGCGCCCTCGCCCCCCACGATGTCGATGTTGGCCTTGCTGAGCGCGGCCGACAGCACCTCGGACTGGTCCTTGGCCACGCTCTTGTTGGCTTCGATGGCGGCCAGCGCCTGCTCGAAGTTCTTCTCCAGCTGCATGCGGAACTCCTCATGCGAGCGCGCCTGGTCGGACAGCGAGGCCAGCGCGGTGAACTTTTCGGTCAGGCCCTTGGCCTCGGCGAAGAGCTTGTCGCGCAGCACATCGGCCTCGGACGTGCCCACGTCGCGGGTGACCAAGGCCTTGGTCGCGCCCACCTGGGCCTCGCCGCGCGCCTGGGCCAGCAGGCGCTCTTCCAGCACCTTGGCATCGGCCAGGCCCTGCTTTTCGTTGGCGTCGGCCGTGGCCTCGATGACGCGCGCCTCGGCCAGGCCCTTTTCCTGCTGGCCCTTGGCCTCTGCCATCATCTTCTCGGCGATCACCCTGGCCTGCGCCAGGCCTTCCTTTTCCAGGGCGGCGGCCGTGACTTCGCGCACCTTGGCATCGGCCAGGCCGGGCGCGGCGCGCTCGACCTCGATGGCCTCGGCCAGCTTCTTCTTGGCCTCGGCGGTCTTGCTGGCCGCCTCCAGCTCGGCCTGGGCCATGGTCGTGACTTCCACGGCCTTGTGGCGCGAGGCGGCCTCTTCGGCCTCCGCCTTCTTGACCTGGCGCACCAGGTCTTCCTCGGCCTGGGCCTGGGCAGTCAGCACGGTGACCTGCTTCATGCGCTCGGCCTCGGAGACCACGCGCACTTCCTTGATGCGTTCCTCTTCCTGGGCCACGGACTTTTCCACCACCACGCGCTCGCGCACCACATTGGCGATGTTGGCCTTCTCGACCTCGATGGCCTTTTCCTTCTCGATGCGCTGCAGCTCCACCTCGCGCTGGCGGGCCACGATCTCCAGCTCCTTGGCGCGCGTGACCTTCTCGACCTCGATCACCACCGCACGCTCACGGTTTTGCTGGGCCACGGCCACTTCGCGCTGGCGATTTTCCTCGCGGATGTCCAGCTGCTCCTGGGTCTGGATGCGGGCCTGCTCGGCCTTCAGGCGCTCTTCTTCCTGCACCTTCTGGGTCTCGGCCTGCTCGCGCGCCTGGATGGTGGCGATCTCGCGCTTTTGGCGGGCCTCGGCGTCGGCCTGCTGGCGTTCCAGCGCCAGCATGGCTTCCTTGGTCTCCACGTTCTTCTTGGTGATGGCCAAGTCGGAGTTGCGCTCGAGCTCGTTGGTGACGATGTTCTGGTTGGCCGTCAGCTCGGTGATCTTGCGGATGCCTTCGGCATCCAGGATGTTGTTGGGGTCCAGCGAGGACTTGGGAGTCTGCTCCAGATAGTCGATGGCCACGTCCTCCAGCACATAGCCGTTGAGGTCGTTGCCGATGACATGGATGATCTGGTCGCGGAAATCCTGGCGGTTCTCGAACAGCTTCACGAACTCGATCTGCTTGCCCACGGTCTTGAGCGCCTCGGAGAACTTGGCGTTGAACAGGTCGTTGACGGCCGTCTTGTCCGAGGCCCGGTCCACGCCGATGGCCTTGGCCACCTTGAGCACGTCCTCGGCCGTTTCATTGACCCGCAGGTAGAAGGCCACGGTGATGTCGGCGCGCATGTTGTCGCGGCAGATCAGGCCTTCCTTGCCGCGCCGGTCGATCTCCAGCGTCAGCAGCGAGATCTGCATGAATTCCTTCTTGTGGATCACCGGCAGCACCAGGCCGCCCGTGAACTTGACCTTGGGCTGCGAGGTGGTGTCGTTGATGATCAGCGCCGTGCCCTGCGGGACCTTGATGTAGAAGGCCTTGACCAGGGCGAACAGCCCGAGGATGACGACGAAGACGGAACCGATCACCACCCCGGCGACGATGTACCACTCCATATTGCTCATGTTCATGCGAATCTCCCCTGTGAATTGCTATCTGTGAAAACGCTGAAAAACGCAAAGGCCGCGCCCGCCGCACGGGCGCCCGGGCCAATGGGAATCAATGGGAACGAATAGAAAGGAATTCCTGGAAATTCCTGAAGCTAGCGCGGCAGCTCGGTGCCGTCGAACTCGGCCTTGCTGACCACGCGCCAGGCGTTGTGCTCGGGCAGGTGCTCGATAAGCACGATCTCGGTGCCCCGGCCCAGTGCGCGCTCGGGCGAGCGCATCTGCACGTTCAGGCCGGCGCCGCCGTCCTCCACGCTGCCGTAGCCCTGCGTGCCGTCCACTACGGCGCTGCGCACCAGGCCGGTGCGGCCCAGCAGCACCTTGGGCTCCTCTGCAGGCGCCACCTTGTTGACGATGCCCCGCAGCGGGCGCAGCACCAGCACCGTGGCGGCAAAGCCCAGCACGGCAGCCGCCACGGCCACCAAGGTGCCAGTCAGCAGGTTCACCAGGGTCCAGCCCTGGGGCATGGGCACGAAATGGCACAGCACATAGGAAGCCAGCCAGGACAGCAGGAACAGCGCGGTGAGGATGACCGTGAGCGGAATGCCGCCCAGGCCCACCTTGAGCAGCAGCCCGGCCAGCGCGCTGGCCGAGTGCTCCACGCCGTGCGCATGGTCGCTGCCGTCGAACAGCACCCAGTGGTCGAGCGAGTCCACCTCCAGCAGGCCCAGCATGGCGATCAGCCAGTACAGCAGCATGAACAGCAGCAAGGCGCCGAAGATGAAGGTCGGAAAGCCGAACGCGTATTGCAGGAATGCAGACATGTTTTATCTCCTCCCTTCAAACCCGGCAGCCAGGACGGCGGGCACGAAGCGGCTTGCCCGGACCACGGCCGCGCATCAAGCGCTTTTTCCGCCAGCGGCTGCGCGCTGCGCCTTCAGGCGTTCCAGCACCGATTGCGCATTGCCCGCCTGGGGCGTGATGCCGGCGGCGCGCAGCTTGGCATCCAGCGCGTCTTCGCTGCTGTCGCGCGCCAGCTCGGCCGCGCTTTCCATGCGCGCACCGCGCTCGGCCTGCTTTTGCTTGATGCGTTCCAGCGAATCCAGCGCGCTTTGCACGCGCGTCTGCGAGCCTGCGTAGCGGCCGGCCACCGTGGCCTGGGCGCGCTGCACGCTTTCCGTGGCCTTGACGGTGTCGGCCTGCTGCTTGAGGCGCTTGATATGCGTCTGCGCCGTCTGTATGGCCACGCGCAGCTGCTCCACGCTTTGCGTGTAGGCATCCAGCTGGGATTGCTCCTCGTCGCGCTGCGTCTCCAGCACGGAGACCTTGCCGGCCACTTCCAGCGCCAGCGCCTCGTCACTGGTGTCCAGCGCCTTGACGGCATAGCCCTCGTACTCGGCAATGCGTTCCTGGGTCTGCTTGAGCTTGCCGGCCGCCAGCTTTTGCTTGGCCATGATGTCGGCCAGCGCTTCCTTGGACTTGTTCAGGTCGCTGTCGGCATCGCGGATTTCCTGGTCCAGGATGCGCAGGGCCTGGCTGTCGGTCACCGCCTCGCCGGCCTCGTGCGCTGCGCCGCGCAACGCGGTCACCAGCTTGTTCCAGATGGTCATGATGATCTCCTTGGGGCTCAGTGTCTTCAACGGGCAGGCTTCAGGCCTGCACTGGCGCGGGCACCGGCGCAGGGGTCAGATAGTGGGCCAGCGCCTCGGTGGCCTGGATGACGCTGTCGGCCAGGGTGAGGATTTCGGCAATGATGTCGCCCTCGCTGCTGCTGGCATGCAGGGCGGCGAACATCACATAGCCCTCGCCGCCATGGGCCTGGGGTTCCAGCGCCATGGTGGTGAAGGGAAACAGCTTTTGCAGGCGCAGCATCTGCTCGTTGAGGCCGGCGCGATCGCGCACCTGGTCGGCGGGCCAGAGAAAGGCCTCCACCACCAGCTGGTCGCCCGACAGGGCCACGTGGACCGGCAGATCGCCGAATTCGGGCAGGCTGATGAGCAGACTGGCGTCCGCGCCTTCAAGCACCTCGATATGGAGCCGGCCGCCCTGCACCAGCGTTGATTGCTGCAGATCGCCCGCCAAGGCGTGAATATCCCGATATGCCTGTCTGCTGTTGTCCATGCTGCCCTCCTTGTGGATGAGAACCATTGAATCCGGTTGCAAGCCGGACACGCGCATTTGCTTTTCCAATTGCTGCAATGCAGCACCGTACTCTGGAAGAATCCAGACCTCCTTTTTCACCAGCCCCTGCTCGCGCAGCCGTTGCCGGTGCAGACGCTGGTAGTGGGCTGATGTCTTTTGTTCCATGCGGATACCATAGCGACCATTACATGTGATGTCTACATGTAATGAAGATCAATTTGTAAACGGATATGTAAAAGGAGTACCGCAATGGAAGGCATTGCAGACGCACTGACCATGCCTTTGCGTTGCTGCAAATGACCGTTAATTATTCATTTTTTCTACTGAAAATCATTTATCGACAATTTTTCCTATCACCCACAGGAGAGCTCCTGCACAGGGGCGACAGCTGCCGCGAAAGGCTGCCGAGGCACTGCACAATGGCCGCTGTCGCAGGCAGACCCGGCCCTTGGCTGCCCGGCGCACGCTACGGAAACCTCTGCATGCCCGCCTTTCGGCTCTCACTTCGCACGGCAGTCACGGCCCCCTTCATTGCGGTGTTTGTGGTCACGGCCGGGCTATTGGCGGCTTGGCAGCAGCGCCAGGTGGACCAGCTCATCAATCGCGAAAGTCTGCGGCTGCTCGACTCCCTGTCCACCACCACGCGCCACCAATTGGCCGACTATCTGGAGACTCCGCTGCGCGTGCAGCAGGCCCTGGCCGAGACCGTGGCCCGGCAGGCGCTTTACACCCCCGGAGACCTGCGGCCCATCTATGGCTATCTGACACGCTCATTCACCGAGCTCTATGCCCAGCACCACCAGATCAGCCTGTTGAGCTTTGGAGGCGTGCAAGGCGAATACACGGGGGTGCGGCTGGAGCCCGATGGCCACTACCGCCTGATTCTTCAGGACCGCAGCACCCAGGGAACCTTGCAGATTTTCGAGGGACTGCAGCCGGGCCCGCCCATGTCCAGCCTTGCCGGCTACGACCCCCGCGTGCGTCCCTGGTACCAGCCCGCCATTCGCGAAGACGGCCCGCACTGGTCGCCCATCTACACGGTGACGGGGGACCGGGGTGATGCCACGATTTCCGCAGCCACTGCGGTGCGTGTGTCCGGCCAGTTGGCCGGCGTGCTGGCCGCCGATGTGCGGCTGAGCAGCATGAACCGCTTTCTGCGCGACGAGCCCCTGCGCGGCAATGGCCATATCGCCGTGGTCGATGCGCAGGGCTACATGGTGGCGCACTCCTCCGAGCTGTCGGTGCTGAAACGCCGCGAAGGCCCCTACGACCCGCCCGTGCGCCTGCGCCTGTCCGAAAGCCCCGACCTGGCGCTGCGCTCGCTGGCAGCCCGGCTTCCCGAGCACCTGCCCGGGCATGCGCGCGAGGGCTCGACGCCAGCCCGGACAGGCCCTGACCGTGTCATCAACCTGAGCTTCACGGAGCAGGGCCAGATCTACCACGGGCAGGTCACCCCCTTCCACGATGTGCGCGGCATCGACTGGCGGATCCTGGTGCTGCAGCCCGAGTCCGATCTGGTCAGCAGCATGCGGGAGGACAGCCGCCAGACCCTTTTCCTGGCTGTCGGCCTGGCCTTGCTGGGGCTGGCGCTGGGCCTGTGGTGCCTGCGCAGGGCGCTGCGCCCCCTGGCCGTGGCGGCCGACGCGGCCAACCGCCTGGCCCAGGGTGACTGGAGCGCGGTGAAGGCGCTGCCGGACACGTCCGTGGTGGAAACCTCGTCCCTGGTCTCGGCATTCCACAACATGGCGCAGCGGCTGCAGGAATCCTTCGAGCACATGCGCACCCTGCTGCAGTACGACAGCCTGACGCAGCTGCTCACGCGCGCCGGCCTGATCGAGCGGGCCGACGCGGCCGCCAACGCCGGCGCGCCCGTCCCTGCCGCGCTGTGCCTGCTGGAGCTGCAGAATTTCCGCAGCGTGCGCGACGATGTGGGCCATGGCACGGGCGAGCAGTTGCTGCGGGCCGTGGCCGAGCGGCTGCTCAACCACCATCTGCAATTTCCGGCCCTGCTGGCACGCACGGCCAGCAATGAATTCGCCGTGCTGTGGCTGCACGAGTGCACGCCGCTGCAGGTACAGGACAAATGCCGCCACCTGCTGGAGATCTTCGACCAGCCATTTTCCGTGGGCAAGGACGACATCGTGCTGCGCGCCTGCGCGGGCGCCGTCAGCGGCGAGCTGCTGCCGGGCGCGCTGCCCGAGTGGCTGCGCAACGCCAGCATTGCGCTGGGTGAGGCGCAGCGCGGCTCGCACCCCTTCCTGCTGTTCGAGCCCAGCCTGGCGCAGAAAATGCTGGGCCGCACCCAATTGGCCATGGAATTGCGCCAAGCGCTGGAGCGCAACGAACTGCGCGTTTTCTACCAGCCCGTGGTGGATCTGGCCACGGGCCGCATGGTGGGTGCCGAGGCCCTGGTGCGCTGGGAAAGCCCGACGCGCGGCAGGGTGCCGCCGGGCGTGTTCATCCCGGTGGCCGAGGAGTCGGACCTGATCCTGAGCGTCGGCGAATGGGTGCTGCGCACGGCGGCGCACGATATTGCCCTGCACCTTGCACACCTGCCGGCCGACTTCGAGCTGCACGTCAACATGTCGGCACGCGAGCTGATCCAGTCCGACTTCGCCTGCACGCTGGAGCAGGCGCTGGCCACCAGCGGCCTGCCCGCCCGGGTGCTGACCCTGGAGCTGACGGAGTCCATGCTGCTGGACGACAGCGACGCCACGCTGCAGCGCATTGCCGCCATCCGCGCGCTGGGCGTGAAGATCGCCATCGACGACTTCGGCACCGGCTACTCGTCCCTGGCCTACCTGAGCCGCCTGCGCTTTGACTGCATCAAGATCGACCAGAGCTTTGTGGGCCAGCTGCCGGCTTCCGAGTCCGACAAGGCCATCGTGACCGCCGTGCTGCGCATTGCCCAGGGCTTTGGCGTCAAGGTGGTCGCCGAAGGTGTGGAAGAACAGGCCCAGGCGCAGCTGCTGCACGAGCTCGGCTGCGAGCATGCGCAGGGCTATCTGTTCGAGCGGCCCGTGCCGCTGGCGCAGATGCTGGACTACCGCGCCCCCTGGCGCGAGTGAACAGGTACAGTCAGCAGCCCGCAGACTGTCGGCTTTGGCTGACGCGCACCGCTTGCATGATCCGGTGCACCGGCAGGTGCCATCCACGGAACAATCGGCGCCTGTTCCAGCCCGCTTCCTTCCATGACGCCCTCATCTTGCGACAACCAGCCGCCCAGGCTTGATCCCGCCGGCCCCATCCACCTGATCGTGCCGCTGCGCCCCGGCGCCGACCTGGAGCAGCTGCGCGCCCGCCTGACCGGCGTGCCGGCGCTGCAGCAGCGCAGCGTGCATTGGCATGTGCCGGGCGCAAGGGCCGACATCGTGCAGTTGGCCGCCAGCGCCGTGGACAGTGCCCGCAGGGACGGCGGCCTGGTCGTGGCCGCCGGCGGTGACGGCACCATCAATGCCGTGGCCTCGGCCGCCTGGTCGCGTGGCGTGCCCATGGGCGTGGTGCCGCTGGGCACCTTCAACTACTTCGCCCGCGAGCAGGCGCTGTCACTGGAGCCGGCCCAGGCCGTGCAGGACATTCTCCAGGCGTTGCAGGCCGGCCAGATGCGGGCCGTGAACGTGGGCCTGGTCAACGAACGGCTTTTCCTGGTGAACGCCAGCCTGGGCCTGTACCCCCGCCTGCTCGACGAACGCGAACGCGCGTCCACCCGCTTCGGCCGCACCCGGCTGGTGGCCATAGCCGCCTCCATCTGGAGCATCCTGCGCGGCGGCAGCGTGCGCCGCTGGCGCGTGGCCCTGCGCCCCGACCGGGATGCGCCGTTGCAGCAGCAGGAGCACTTGGCCACCACCCTGTTCGTCGGCAACAACCCGCTGCAGCTGGAGCGCGTGGGGATTGACGAGGCCCGCGCCGTGGCCGATGGCCGGCATCTGGCCGCCGTGCTGCTGCTGCCCCAGGCCAGCGAGGCCCCGGCGCGCGTGGTCTGGAATGCGGTGATGGGACGGCTGGCCCAGGACGATGCCGTCGCCAGCCTGGCCTGTACCGAGCTGGTGGCGGAGCCTGCAGGACGGCGTCCTCGCCGCATGAAGGTGGCCTTCGATGGCGAACGCGAATGGATGGCGCCGCCCATCCGCTTTCGCCTGGGCGAGAAGCCGCTGTGGCTGGTCGTGCCTGCCCCGGCAGAGCCCGCCTCCTCCTGACCGCCGAATGAGGAACAAGGAGCGCCCATGGCCTTGCTCATGCATTTGTCGGACCTGCATTTCGGCGCCCACGATCAGGCCGTGTGCGCCGCCGTGGCCAGACTGGCGGCCCGGCTGCCGGTAACGCTGCTGGTGGTCTCCGGCGACCTGACCCAGCGCGCCACGGCCGCGCAATTTGCCCAGGCGCGGGAGTTTCTCGACAGCCTTTCCGTGCCCCGGCGACTGGTGGTGCCCGGCAACCACGATCTGCCGCTGCTCGCCTGGTGGGAACGGCTGGGTGGCCACGCCCACGACCGCTATGTGCGCTGGATCGATTCCGAACTGCAGCCCTGGTGTGCCGTGCCAGGCTTTTGCGTGATCGGCGTGGACACCACACGCTGGTGGCGCCACCAGCGCGGCAGCCTGTCGGCCGGGCAGATCCTGCACGTGGCGCAGCGCCTGGAGCAGGCCAGCCCCGCCGACTGGCGCATCGTCGTCAGCCACCACCCGCTGGCTGCGGCCCACGAAGAGGACCGCAGCCACCGTCCTCACCGCGCCGCGCAGGCCCTGGCCCGCTGGCGCGATGCCGGAGCGCAACTGGTGCTCTCGGGCCATGGGCATGACCCCGGCCTGGTCCAGCCCCTGCCCGGGCTGTGGGCAGCGCAGGCGGGCACCGCGGTCTCGGTGCGGCTGCGCGCCCATGCGCCCAACAGCCTGTTCACCCTGGAGCATCGGGATGGCGCCACAGGCCAGGACTGGCGCCGGCAGCTCACGCGCTGGGACTATTCGCGGCAGGCCGGTGAATTCCTGCCCGTGCAAAGGCATGTGCTGGATCCCCTGCCCACTGCCCAGACTTGAGATCGCACAGGCCGTTCGTGGGACTTGACTTTGTATTGCACAATCCATCGCCTGGCGCGCACAGAAGGCAACCGTCGACCAAGTTTGCATGCTGTCCTACGTGATGGAGGGCGGCGGGTGTGGATGATCAGCCCTCGTCCATGCTGCCTTTTTGATAGCAGCATGACGCACTGCAACAAAGAGATATGCGAATCCTGTACGTTGAAGACAATGCCGACCTGCGAGAAACCATTGGCCTGCTGATGGAGAGCGAATCCCGTTTCGTGACCAGTTGCGCCACTGCCGAGCAGGCCCTGGAACTGGATGCGGGCCAGCCTTTCGACGTGGTGGTCTCCGATGTCAGTCTGCCGGGCCTGTCCGGCACCGATCTGGCGCGGCAGCTGCTGCAGGCCGATGCGCAGCGCTGGATCATCCTGTGCTCCGGCTACGACCTGGGACCCTACCCGGCCGCCTGGGGTCCCCAGGTGCGGACCTTGCTCAAGCCCTTCGAGATCGAGGACCTGGAAACGCTGCTGGACTCCATACAGGAAGCGCTGCACACCAGGCCCGTCCACTGAGCCCATTTTTCCGAGACCGGCCTGCCGGTCCATCGGCTCCCGCCGTCACAGCACGGCCTTGGAGCCTCCCGCTGCCATCTCGCGCGGCAACTCCACCCTGAAGCTGGTCACGCCATCGGCGGAGTGCACATCGATGCGCCCGTTGTGCGAACGCACGATCTGGTGCGCGATGAAAAGCCCCAGGCCCAGGCCCTGGTGCTGGCCCGGCTTGCGCTCTCCTCCGCGAAACGGGTTGAACAGGGTGGGCATCAGCTCCGCAGGAATGGTGCCGCCGTTGCGCACCGTGATGACCACGCAATGGTCCTGCCTGCCATCGGCCGTCACCTGCACAGGCTGCGCCGGATCGCCATGGTGCATGGCGTTGCCCACCAGATTGGTGAGCACCTGGCACAGGCGTTCGCCATCCCAGGTGCCATCGAGATTGCCCAGCATCTCGCTGTCCAGGCGCCGCTGCGGAAAACCCGTCTCCACTTCCTGCAGCGTGCGCTGCAGCAGCGCTTGCAAGCTGGTAGGCCGCGGTGACAGCGGCAGGCCTTCCGCCTGGCGGATGCGGGTGACGTCCAGCAGGTCCTCGATCATGCGCGACATGCGCTGGCTGCTGCTGAGCATGCGCTCGGCCATGCTGGCCACCTTGCCCGTATCGGGCTGGCGCGTGAGCAACGTGGCGGCGGCCTTGATGGATTGCAGCGGCGTGCGCAGGTCGTGGCTGAGCACGGCCATGAACATCTCGTTGATGCGCAGCGCCTCGGTGCGTTCCTGCAGCTGATGGGCCAGTGCCTGCTTGCGCTGGTGCAGCTCGAAGAACACATTGGCCTTGGTGGTCAGCATGTGGGGATCGATGGGCTTGTACAGGAAGTCCACGGCGCCGCTCTCATAGCCACGGAACTGCCAGTTGTGCTCGCGCGAGCCGGCCGTCATGAAGATGAGCGGGATATGGCGCGTGCGCTCGCTGCCGCGGATCAGCTCGGCCAGCTCGAAACCGTTCATCTCGGGCATCTGCACATCCAGCAGGGCCAGGGCCACGTCGCTGTGGTTGAGCAGCAGCTCCAGCGCCTCGGGGCCGGACTGGGCCTTGAGGAATTCGATGCCGTCGCGTTGCAGCAGCGCCTCGATGGCGATCAGGTTCTCGGCGATGTCATCGACGATCAAGCATTTGACGCGATCTGTATGGGGCATGGATTCTCTCTCGGTATTTAGTCTTGTGGGGGCGTGCCGGCTGGACATTCAAAGCCTTCCCTGGCGGTGCAGCGATGCAATGAGGGAGGCAATGCCTTCGGGCGCCAGCGCCTGGGCCTGCGGCACGCGGGCCAGCGCCGCCAGCGGCATGGTGGGCATGCGGGCGCCGTCGGGCGCCTGCACCACGGCCAGGCCACCGGCGGCGTGCACGCTGGCCATGCCCTGCGCGCCGTCGTCATTGGCGCCGGACAGCAGCACCGCCAGCAGCCGCTCGCCATAGCAATCCGCAGCGGACTCGAACAGCACGTCGATGGAGGGCCGCGAAAAATGCCAGGGCGCATCCAGCGACAGCGCCAGCCGGGGGCCGCTGTCCACCAGCAGGTGATAGTCGGCCGGGGCGAAGTACAGGCACCCAGGCTCGATCCATTGCTGGTCCTGCACCTCGCGCACCGGCACGGCGCAGCGCGGGCCGAAGAGCTGGGCCAGCAGGCTGCGGCGATCGCGCGGCAGGTGCAGCACCACCAGCACCGAGGCGCGCAGGCTGGCCGGCAGCGCGGGCAGCACCACCGATAGCGCGTCGAGCGCGCCGGCCGAGCCGCCGATCACGATGGCCTCGTAGGCTGTGGCGGCGTCGGAGGCGGGTGTGTTCGTGGTCACGGGCATCACAGCCCGGCCTTCTTGCGGTAGATGCGGTCCTCGAGCACGAAGTCCTCGAAGGCCTCCGAATGCCCTGAAAACCGCAGCGACTCCTTGGAGCCCAGCCCCAGGAATCCGCGATGGCACAGCGCTTCGCGGAACAGGCCCAGCGCCCGGTCCTGCAGCTCGCGCTCGAAATAGATCAGCACGTTGCGGCAGGACACCAGGTGCATTTCGGCGAACACGCTGTCGGTGGCCAGGCTGTGGTCGGAGAACACCATGTGCTCGCGCAGCCCCTTGTCGAAGACCACGCGGCCGTAGCGCGCCGTGTAGTAGTGCGACAGCGAGCTGTGCCCGCCCGAGCGCGCATGGTTGTCGGTGAAGGCCGCCACGCGCGACATGTCGAACACGCCCTGCTCGGCCGCGCGCAGCGCATGCGGATTGATGTCGGTGGCATAGATCAGGGTGCGGTCCAGCAGGCCCTCTTCCTCCAGCAGGATGGCCAGCGAATACACCTCCTCGCCCGCGCTGCAGCCGGCCACCCAGACCTTGAGCGAGGGATAGGTGCGCAGCAGCGGCACCACCTCGGTGCGCAGCGCCCGGAAATAGCTCGGGTCGCGGAACATGTCGCTGACCTGGACCGTGAGGTATTCCAGCAGCGCCGGGAACACGCTTGCATCGTGCAATACGCGGTCCTGCAGCTGCGACAGCGTCTGGCAGCCGAACTGCACCAGGGCCGTCTGCAGGCGCCGCTTGAGCGAGGCCTGGGCATAGCCCCGGAAGTCGTAGTGGTAGCGGTGGTAGATGGCGTCGATCAGCAGGCGCTGCTCGATGTCGGCGGTGCGGGCTTTTTTCATCGCCGGGCCGCCCCAAGATGAAAAGCGGCCCCCTCGGGGGGCAGCGGACCTTGCGCAGCAAGGGGAGCGTGGGGGCTATTTTTCAGCTGAGGCATCGCGTCCTCCTTGCTACTTGGGCATCCACACCCGCACCAGCGACAGCAGCTTTTCCACGTCCAGCGGTTTGGCGATGTAGTCGTTGGCACCAGCGGCCAGGCATTTCTCCTGGTCGTCCTTCATGGCCTTGGCGGTCAGGGCGATGATGGGCAGGCGGCGCCATTGCGGCCGGTTGCGGATCTCGCGCATGGCGGTGTAGCCATCCATCTCGGGCATCATGATGTCCATCAGCACCAGGTCGATACCGGCCTGCGCTGCGCCGCGAGACTCCAGCGCCTCCAGCGCCTCGCGCCCGTTGCGCGCGATCTCCACGCGGATGCCCGTGGGCTCCAGGATGCTGGACAGCGCAAACACGTTGCGCACATCGTCTTCCACCACCAGCACCGTGCGCCCTTCCAGCGCAGACTCGCGGCTGCGCGCGACCTGCAGCATCTGGCGGTGCTCGGCCGACAGCTCCGACTCCACCTGGTGCAGGAACAGCGTGACCTCGTCGAGCAGGCGCTCGGGCGAGCGCGCGTCCTTGATGATGATGGACTTGGAAAAGCGCCGCAGCTGCTGCTCTTCATCGCGCGACAGCGCCCGGCCCGTGTAGACGATGACAGGCGGGAAGGAAACATCGTCCTGGTCCGTCATGCGCTGCAGCAGCTCGTAGCCGCTGATGTCAGGCAGGTTCAGGTCCATCACCATGCAGTCGAATGTGGAGCCGCGCAGATGATCCAGCGCGGCCGCCGCCGTGCCCGCGCAGACGATGTCCACATCGCTGCGGCTGAGCAGGTGGCGCACGCTCTCGCGCTGGCGCTCGTCATCCTCCACCACCAGCACGCGGCGCAGGTCCTGGGTGAACTTGGCCTCCAGCCGCTGCAGGGCGTGGACCAGTTCCTCGCGCTTGACGGGCTTGAGCGCGTAGCCGACGGCACCCCGCCCCATGGCTTCCTGCGAATAGTCCGCGACCGAGACCACGTGCACGGGAATGTGGCGCGTGGCCGGGTTGCGCTTGAGCTGGTCCAGCACGCCCAGGCCCGAGAAATCGGGCAGGTTGATATCGAGCACGATGGCGTTGGGCTGATTGTCGGCCGCCATGGACAGGCCGTCGGACGCCGTATTGGCCACGTCGCACTCGAAATCCATCTCGCGTGCCAGCTCCGACAGGATGTCCGCGAAGCGCAGGTCATCCTCGATCACGAGGATGCGGCGCCCGCTCTGACCCCTCTTGCGCAGGGCGTCCGTTGCCGCCGACGCGGCAGGTGCCATGGCAGGCGACATGGGCGGCGCGAACGCAGGTGCGGCGGGCGCAACGTTGGCCGTTGCGAGCACGGGCACGGACGACGCTGCCAAGGCCTCTCGCAGCCCCTGCGGCTGAGGCTGCGGTGCGGCAGTCGGGGCCGTGGCCGGGCCGGACTCGGCCGACTCCAGGCTCACGGGCACGGTCAGTGTGAAAACGCTGCCCTGGCCAGGCGTGCTGGAGACGGTCAGCGTGCCGCCCAGCAGCCCCGCCAGATCACGCGATATCGACAGGCCCAGGCCCGTGCCGCCGAACTTGCGGTGCGTGCTGCCATCGGCCTGGCGGAAGGCATCGAAGATGAATTGCTGCTGCTGCTCGGCAATGCCGATGCCGGTATCGCGCACCGCGAAAGACAGCATGCCCTGGGGCGCGCAGGACACCTGCAGGCCCACCGAGCCCTTGGCCGTGAACTTGAGCGCGTTGGACAACAGGTTCTTGAGCACCTGGGCCAGCCGCATGGGATCGGTCTGCATGGTGGCGGGCACGCCCGGGTCCACCGTCCAAGTCAGCTCCAGGCCCTTTTCGCGGGCAATCGGGCGCAGCGGCTCCATCAGCGTCTGCAGCGCCGTGGCAATGGTCACGGGCTCGGCGACCACGGTGACCTGGCCGGCCTCGATCTTGGACAGGTCCAGGATGTCGTTGATCAGCGCCAGCAGGTCGCTGCCTGCGGCGTGGATGGTCTGCGCGTACTTGATCTGCTCGGCCTGCAGATTGCCCGGCCTGTTGTCGGCCAGCAGCTTGGCCAGGATCAGGGTGGAGTTCAGCGGCGTGCGCAGTTCGTGGCTCATATTGGCCAGGAACTCGCTCTTGTACTGGCTGGCCAGCTCCAGCTCGCGAGCCTTGTCGGTCAGCGCGCCCTGGGCGCGCAGCAACTGCTCGCGCTGGTACTCCAGCTGCTGGGTCTGCTCTTCCAGGTGGGCATTGGTCTGCTCCAGCTCGGTCTGCTGGTGCTCCATCTGGGTCTGCGACTCCTGCAGGATGCGGCTTTGCTGCTCCAGCTCCTCGTTGCTCACGCGCAGCTCTTCCTGCTGGGCTTGCAGCTCTTCCGACTGGCGGCGCGTTTCCTCCAGCAAGGTCTCCAGGCGCGAACGGTCCAGGCCCGAGCGAATGGCCACGGCCAGCGATTCGGAGGCGCGCTCCAGCAGGCTGCGCTCGGCTTCGCCCACGGGGCGCAGAAAGCCCAGTTCGATCACGGCGAACACTTCGCCGTTTTCCATGGCGGGCACCAGCATCAGCTGCAAGGGGCTGGACTGGCCGGTGCCCGAGGAAATCTGCAAATGCTGGGCAGGCACATCGCTGACATGCAGCAGCTTGCGCGACGCGGCCGCCTGGCCCGCCAGCCCCTCGCCGGGCAGCAGCTTTTGCTGCAGTCGCTCGCGCGGCAGGGCATAGCCGCCGAACAGGCGCAACCCGCCATCGGCGCAGTCCACCACATAGCCGGCGCCCACATCGGCACGCAAATAGTTGGCCAGGTACTCCAGCGCCTTCTGGCCCAGGTCTTCCAGCCGGTGGTCTCCCTGCAACTGCTGCCCCAGGCCGGAAAGACCGGACGTCACCCACGACTGGCGCGCCTTGACGCGGTACTCGCGCACCGTCAGCGCGGCCGATGCCAGGATCAGGCCCAGCAGGATGAGGGAGCCGCCCCAGGAATAGTAGGTCGAGGTGGTGGATGCCTCCACCCACAGCTGGCGACGCTGGGCCAGCTCCCGTGTCTGGTGCGTATAGAGGTCGTCGATCAGCTCGCGCAGCCGGTCCATGGCGTTCTTGCCCACGTCCAGGCGCACCAGGGCCATGGCGGCGTCCAGATCGCCGGACTTGCGCAGGTCTATGGTCTCCTGCAGCTCGCGCAGCTTCTGGGCCGATATCTCCTCGATCTGCGCCAGCAGCCGGTGCTGGTCGGAGTCATTGGAAGTGCGCGCCTTGAGCGCCTCCAGCTGCTGCATCAGCACATCGCGTGCCTGCTGGTAGGGCTGCAGGTAGGCCGGGTCGCCCGTGAGCAGAAAACCGCGCTGCCCGGTCTCAGCGTCCTTGAGCGAAGCATTGAGCTGGCTGAGCTGGCGCATGGCCAGTGTCGTGCGGTCCATGGCCACCACGGCCTGGCCTCGCGTCTCAGACGCCCTGAAATTGACGAAGGCAATGACCAGGGTGGCCAGTGCCGCCGCGCCAAAGCCGGCAACAAGTGTCCATGGAATGGCAAAGCGCTTGGTGCTCTGATTGCGGGAGGATCGTGGCATGCAGTGGAGTTTCTGGCAGGAAGGGACGGGGAAATCCGCCAAGGACTGTAAACGTTTTGCGCAGCCCTCGGCAGCACTGTGGCGCAGCTTGCGCTGGTTTCGGCGGCGCGCGACGCCCGCAGGCGCCATTGCAGCCGTTAACATGGCCCGATACTTTCCTTCCGACACCCCGCTGCGGGCGTCGGCCCACTTTCCAGGACCCATTGCATGAAAACCTTTGCCATCACCGTCGCATCGCTGGCCGCTGCCGCTTCGCTGGTGTCCACCAGCGCCAGCGCTGCGGCTTCGATCTTCCTCAACGACACCATCGCCGCGCGCATTCCCGCCAGGGACCTGCCCGATGCCAAGGCCACCGTGGCCAAGGTGCTCAACGAGGCCGCCGACGGCTCCGTGACCGAATGGACCAGCGGCCCGAACCGAACCAACCAGCGCGTGACGTTGGCCTTGCAGCCGCAGCAGACCGTGCAGACCGGGACGGCCGGAAGCTGCCGCCTGCTGTCGGCCGATGTGCGCCTGAAAAAGACCTCGGAAAATTGGCGCTTCTGGTTCTGCAAGCAGTCCGACGGATCGTGGAAGGCCAGCGGCAGCCAGCCCTGAGCAAGGATTGCGGTGGTCGGCGACCGGGAATCCGGCATGGACCTACGCCACCAGCCCTGGGCGCGTGGGAGCATGTCGGCCGGAAGATAGACCACCGGAGAACAACCATGCCCCATGAATTTGTGCATGCCACGACACTTGCCAGACGGCTGGCCCTGGCCGTCGCCGCAACCTCTTTGCTGACGCTGGCCGCCTGCTCGGGCGAGACCTCGTCGCAGCGCGCGGGATTTCCCATGGCCGAAGTGCCGCGCTTCAACCAGCCGCCACCGGACAAGCCCCTGCTGGGCCAGCCCGTGATCACGGCCGAGCAGGTCATGCCCCATGCCAAGGGCGACCCGCATGAGCCGTTGCCGGCTGCCGCGCCGCTGCCCGCCCGGGCGTCTGAACCGGCAAGCGGGTCAGGTGCCACCAACAAGGAAGATGCAGGCGGCGTGAATCCGGCCGCCGGCCAGGCCGCCGCCATCACCGACGGCCAGGGAGAGGGCTCCAAGTACGAGCTGGGCGCCCCCAAGTAACCTGGCCGGGCTCAGAACGAGGTCCAGTCCCCATCGTCCTTGCCAGTGGCAGGCACGGACTGCCGGGAGGCCGGCAGCTTGGCGGCTGCAGGCTTGGCGGCGGGTGCGCCCGGGGACGCAGCAGCCGCAGGCTCGGCCAGCGGCCTGGCAGGAGCGCGCATCTGCGCTGCCGCAGGCTGTGCACGCCCGGCAGGGGCCGGGGCTGGGGCCACCGCCGGACGAGCGGACGCCACGCCCTCGATACGGAATACGCTCACTGCAGCGGCCAGCTGGTGCACCTGGGATTTGAGCGAGCCGGTTGCAGCGGCCGCCTCCTCGACCAGCGCCGCATTCTGCTGTGTCACCGTGTCCATCTGCGAAATCGCCTGGTGCACCTGGTTGATGCCGCTGCTCTGCTCCTGGCTGGCGGCGGTGATCTCGGCCACCAGGTCGCTGACCTGCTGCACGCTTTGCACGATGCCGTCCATGGTGCGTCCGGCCTCGGCCACCTGGCGCGTGCCCGCCTCCACCTTGGAGACCGAGTCGGCAATCAGGTCCTTGATGTCCTTGGCCGCCGAGGCGCTGCGCTGCGCCAGCGCGCGCACCTCACCGGCCACCACGGCAAAGCCGCGGCCCTGCTCGCCGGCACGCGCCGCTTCCACGGCGGCGTTCAGCGCCAGGATGTTGGTCTGGAAGGCAATGGAGTCGATCACGCCGATGATGTCGGCAATCTTGCGGCTGGACTCGCTGATGCCGCCCATGGTGTCCACCACGCCCGCCACCACCTTGCCGCCCTGCACGGCTGTCTGCGACGCCGAAGCGGCCAGCTGATTGGCCTGGCGCGCGTTCTCTGCGTTCTGCTTGACCGTGCTGGTCAGCTCCTCCATGGCAGCGGCCGTCTGCTCCAGCGAGCTGGCCTGCTGCTCGGTGCGCGAGGAGAGGTCCTGGTTGCCCGCGTCGATCTCGCCCGAAGCCGTGGCAATGCTGTCGGCACCCGAGCGCACCTGCCCCACGACCTGGGCCAGGTTGTCGTTCATCTGGCGCAGCGCCTGCAGCAACTGGCCCGTTTCATCGCGCGAATCGACGGTGATGCGGCTGGTCAGGTCGTTGTTGGCCACGGTGCGCGCCACGCGCAGGGCCTCGGCCAGCGGCCTGGTGATGCCGCGCGTGATCCACCAGGCGGCCAGCGCGCCCAGCACAAAGGCCAGCGAGACCACCGTGATGATGGCGGCTCGGCTGGCCGAGAAGCGCACCAGCACATCGGCGGCGGAGCTGTCGATGGCCGCGCGCTGCATGTCCAGCAGGCGCTGGACCATGTCGATATAGCGCTGCGTGGCGGGCTGGTATTGCTGGGTGAACAGGCGCTCGGCGTCTTCGGCGCGGCCCTCGGCCTTGGCTTTGGTCACCACGTCGCGGCCCGCCAGATAGCCGGCGCGCGCCTTCTTGATCTCGACCCAGATGTCCTTTTCCTCCTGGGTCTGCAGCAGCGGCTCGATGCGGTCCTGCAGCTTGCTGGACTGGCGCGAGGACTCGGCTGCGTCTTCGGCGAAGAAGGTGGCCAGCGAGGGATCGCTGCTCTTGGCAATGGCCGTTGTGCGGCGCGAACCCGAGTGGATGTTGCGGAACCAGTCGCTGATCATCCGCTCCTTGGCCAGGGCCACCTCGGTGATTTCCGTGGTCGAGCGGGCCATGTGCCCCATGCTGACGATGCTGGTGACACTGATGAGCAGCATGATCAGCAAAAGAATGGTGAAACCGCCTCCGAGACGAAGGCCTATGCGCAGATTTTTCATGATGGGGAAACAGGATGCGGGACGGAAACGCGGCAAAAACTAGTTCTTGAGGTAGGCGTCCAGCACCATGCGATTCCAGTTGGCCGAGCCGACCAGGGAATCGCCGAGCTTCTCGGCCGTCGCCACCACGGCGCTTTGCTGCTGCTGCAGCGCCTTGACCCGGTCGCCGAGGCTTGCCATGGACGAACTCAGCCGGCTGCCCGTGGACAGTGCATCGTTGGCGCTGTTTTCCACCGCCTTGCCAATGCCGGCCAGAGCCGAGGTCACGCCTGCGGGATCTGTGGCCATGGACTTTTCCAGGGCCTTGGCGTCCACCGCCAGCGTGCCGTCCTGGCGCTGGACGATGCCGATCCTGGCCAGGCTGGGCGAAGTCGCGCTGCCCGTGACACTCATGATGGCCGCACGCAACTCGCGCAGCGCGCGGGTGGCACCCACATCGGTGGTGGAGCCGGCGGCCGCGCTGGCATTGCCCTTGGCCGCGCTGGCGTTGTAGCGCGCCACCAGCTTTTCCAGCGCACCTTGGACCGACTGGGTGGTGCTGGTCGCCGTGAGGGCCGCCATCTCCTTGCCCGCCGTGGCCAGATCCACCAGGGACGACTTGAACTGCCCCAGCGCCGACAGCGAGGTAGAGCCCGCCTGGGCCTGGGCCGCAATGCGCTCGTGCGCCTTGGACAGCGAAGGCGCCAGCTTGCGGACTTTCTCCGCTTCGGTGGTCTCCGTCTTGGTGCTGTCCGTCTTCGTGGCGCCGGCCTGCGCATCGCTCTTCTTGATGGCCGAGTCCGAAGCCGTCTGCGCCGTGGTGCTGCTGTTGAGCCTGGACTGGGCTCGGGCCAACAGGCTTTGCACATTCAGGTTGTCGGTTCTGATGCTCATGTTCTCTTCCCTGTAAGTTTGCGGATGGTGCGGGCGCAGGGCCCGTCCACGGTTTGGCAGGGAGACTACCGGGACGCCGCCGCCGCAATGCAGGGATAAGCGGGCCGCTTACCCGCGACTTGCAGCCTTTGCCGGGCCGGATGCACGCCCGCCTTCGCCCAGCGGCCCGTGCGCCCATGAAAAAGGGCCTCCGAAGAGGCCCGTTCCACCCATCCCGACCATCAAGCCGTCTGCTGCAGGGCTCCGTAGCGCTCGCGCGCCGTCTGCAGCATGTAGAAGGTGATGCGCTTGACCTCGGCACGGCTGTCGGCGATGTGCTGCTTCAGGCAGGACTGGGCCAGCGCGGCATCGCCGGCCTCGATGGCGGCAAGAATGGCGGCATGGTCGTCATAGGTTGCCGAGACGCGCGGCAGCTTGATCACATCCAGGCGGCGGATGATGCGGATGCGCTCTGTAATGTCCAGGTGGATGCGCGCCATCTCCTGGTTGCCGGTCGCGGCCACCAGGCCGGTATGGAAGGCCTCGTCCAGCGAGGCCACGACGGCGGGGTCGGTCTCGCGCTGCTCCTCGGGCACGCACCAGACTTCGCGCAGCGGCTGCAATGACTGCAGCGATTCGCCCACCAGGCTGGCCACGGCGCTGGTCTCCATCAGGGTGCGCACCTCGTACAGATCCTCGAAGTACTTGAAGTCGAAGGCCTTGATCTGCCATCCGCTCTTGAAGTGCACATCCACATAGCCATCGCGCTGCAACCAGAACAGCGCCTGGCGCACGGGCGTGCGGCTGACCTGCATGCGCGTGGCGATCTCGCCTTCGCTGAAACGGTCGCCAGGCAGCAGGCGGAAATCGAAGATGTCGTTCTTCAGGCAGGCGTAGATCTGCGCAGCCAGCGAATGCGCGCTGCTTGCAGGCCCCTGGCGCGTCTCGCACACCGGCGAGGAAACAACCGCGATGCTCATGCGACTGCCACGCCTGCTGGAGCACGCAGGCCTTGCCGCTGGCCGCCGCCAGGGGCTGGCAACGACATGCCCGGAGCCCTGAAGAAGGGCCAGGCCTTGCCTTCGACACCGGACTCGCGCATGGCCGAAGACAGGGTATACGCCGACCGTAGCAGCAATACCATTGCCTGATTTGCGATCAGGCAATGGGCAATGGTCCATTCACGCATTTAGTACTCTTTCTTGTACACAAGTTGGCAGTGGAATTTATTAAAGAAACGAATTGCGTTTTAATAATTGGACCTACAAGAATATCCTCGACAACGGCCGATCTTCGTGTATGCTCCGCGACTTGCCGCCGCAAAGGCCATACACACCATAGCGTTTGGCAACCCCCGGCACCAGGCATTCAAAGTGACTGGACCAACACCAACAGGAACCCACTCGCGGTAATCCTGCGCATATTTGCGCCAATCCATTTTTTCCAGAGAGTTTCTGCACACACCTGGTGCAACGAGCGCATCAATTTCCCCATGCCTGCGGCCATGGTTTTGTGTATTTGTTAAATATTGCAAGATATTGAGGCATTCAGCCTCTGACAGGAATGGAAGGCGGCTTTCTGTCAAGGAACTGACATGTGAATCTGCTAGCAGCGGCCTTGCGCGTGCAGAGACAAGGCACGTCCTGCCCGATATCCATCCACCGCTCGATTCCAGCTTTCCATACTGGAAAGCCTCCATCGATGGATGGAGGCCATATTCCCGCGCATCCACGGCAAACCCACGCCGGATGCATCCGACGCGGGTTTGCCGCAGCAGCAAGCCTGCGCAAGAAGACTCAGGCTTCGCGGTTTTCCTTGATGTTGAAGCCCATCTGGCTCTCGGCGCCCTTGCCGCCCTGGTTGGTCTGTTCCCAGTACTGGGTCTTGACCTTGGCAGCCTGGAACGAGTAGTTGACAGTCACGGTGTCAGAGGAGTTGGCGCCGCTGACGGTCACGTTCGTCACCATGACGTCGGTCAGGGTGATCTTGGTGAACTCGATCTGCGAGCCACCGGCCTTGCACAGCGAGATGTCGACCTGGCCCAGGTGCTTGCCCGTGGCGCAGTGCTTGAGCACGGCGGGGTAGCACTTGTCCACCTTGGCGATGACGTTCAGGTCATGGAAGCTCACCTTGCCGGCGCCGGCACCGCCGCCGCTGGCCATGGTGTTGGGCTGGGTCGCGCCCCAGGTGAAGGAGTCGATGTCGGTCCAGCCCTTGTGGTTGGAATCCTGGGATTCGCCACTGGCGCCCTCGACCTTCATGAACATATCAACGGACATTGCACACCTCTCGAATTAATGGATTAAACGTTCGCATGCAACCCAATAGACCGACTGCATCGGATGGTTCACACGCGAACAAAGGGGAAAACCACTCCCGGGCAGAGCGCACGAAACCGATTCACTGAACATGTGATTCAGATCAGTGCGGCGCATACCCTGGATGGTCAAGGAATGTATTGACAATCGCCTGCAATCCTCACTGTCGTGAACCGCCCTCCTTTGTTGGAGCCGCGATGATAGTGGATAAGATCGGAAAAATACAAACAATTGGCCCGACTGAATTGTTACGGCCGATACATCTGAAAAAAAATGTATCCATCGCTTATCCATTCGATACGTGTCATGGCTTTTTGCAGAACTCAAGCTACACTCACGCCGCATTCGGAGTCCGATTGAAATACGATCTTGTATTCATGACGAGTCCATGACGTTCGTCTTTGGCCCCCGGCTTCAGACAATTGGCTGATCGAGGAAAACCAGCGGTTGCATAGACAGATTGCCGGTGCGATGCCGGCTTTGTGCTTGTCCAATGGCCTCGAACAGATTCGGCACCCTGGCACTGCGACAGACCTCGCCCGCCAGCGTGTGAAACAACATCTTGGGTGGGATTGCATGGATAGCGAAGCAGCATGTTCGACCAACTGCCTTCCGGCAGGTGTCCAGATTGGCGAATACCGCGTGCTCGATGTCATCGGCGAAGGCGGTTTCGGCATCGTCTACAAGGCCCGTGACCTCTCGCTGGACCGCGAGGTCGCGATCAAGGAGTACATGCCTTCGGCACTGGCCGGACGGCAAAGCTCCCATCAGGTGCATGTGCGCTCGCAGCACCGTGGCGCCTTCGACGCCGGGCTGCGCAGCTTCATCAACGAGGCCCGCCTGCTGGCGCGCTTCTCCCACCCCACCCTGGTGCATGTCTACCGCTTCTTCGAAGCCGGCGGCACGGCCTACATGGTGATGCGCCACTACGAGGGCCAGACGCTGGGCCAGGTGCTGAAGGCATCGTCCGGCCGCATGGATCAGGCCGGGCTCAGCGCGCTGCTGATCCCCTTGCTGGACGTGCTGGAAGTGCTGCATGCGCAAGACTGCTTCCACCGCGACATCGCGCCGGACAACATCTTCGTGCAGCGCGATGGCAGCCCCGTGCTGCTGGATTTCGGCGCCGCGCGCCGCATCATCGGCGACATGACCCAGGCGCTGACCATGGTGCTCAAGCCCGGTTTTGCGCCCATCGAGCAATACGTGGACGACGGCGCCATGCCCCAGGGCGCGTGGACCGACATCTACCAGGTCGGCGCCCTGATCCACCAGGCCGCCACGGGCCGCATCCCGGCCACCTCGGTCGCGCGCATGGTCACCGATCCCATGCAGCCGCTGACCTCCGAACAGGTCCCGGGCTACTCCGACGCTTTCCTGCAGGGCATGCAACGGGCGCTGGCCGTGCGCCCCCAGGACCGCCCCCAATCCATTGCCGAGCTGCGCAGCCTGCTGGGCCTGTCCACCGACGCCCGGGCAGCGCCTGCGCCGGGGGAACCCAGCCCCATCTACATCCCGATCACGCCGCCTGCGTCCGTACAGGCCGCCATGGCCACCCAGTCGGCAGCCGTGCAGGCGCCGCGCTTCGTGCCGATCACGGAAATCTTCGTTCCTGCAGCAGCGCCGCAGGCAGCGCCCGCGGCCACAGCCATGCCCGTGCCTGCGGTCCCGCCTGTTGCATCTGTTGCATCGGTCCCTCCTGTCGCCACGGTCGCACCGGTGCCGCCCGCTCCCACCACGCCTGGGGGTTTGGCAACAGGCGGCCCTGCCCAGCCATCTGCAGCCGCAGCCGCGCCCCAGATGACGCCTCAGGCATCAGCCGCCGATCCCATGGGCCTGGACAACGGTCCGTACATCGACATCGACCAGGCACTGCCCCCCGCTCAGCCTGCGCAGCCCCCGGTTCAGGCGCAGGCGCCTGCATCCCAACAGCCCGCCTCCGCACCCGCCGTTCAGGGCGCGCCCGCAGGGGTGCAGCCTCCGGCCGCTGCCGTCCAGGCAGTGCCCAAGGCCAGGCGCAGCGGCATGGCCGTGCCGATGGCGATCGGCGCCCTGGTGCTGGCGGCCATCGCGGGCGGCGGCGTGCTGTGGTACGACCATTCCCAGGACCAGGCCCGTGCCAAGACCCTGGCAGCCCGCGACAGCCTGGCCTGGCAGCAGGCCCAAAGCCAGTCCAGCCTGGCCCGCCTGCAGGACTACCTGGACAGCTTCCCCGAAGGACAGCACCGCACCGAGGCCCAGGCGCTGCTCAAGCAATTGCTCAACGAGGCCTCGCTGGCCTCCACGGAGCAGGTGCAGCCGATGACCCCGCCGGAGCAGGCCGCGCTGGCTGAACTCCCCCCTTCCCAGCCCGAGCAGGGCGCGCCCGTCGCCCCCGTCACGGTGGCCGCGGTGCCCGAGCCGTTGCCCACCGAGCCGCCCAAGACCGAAGCCCGCCCCGCCAAGCCCGCAGCGGCCACGGGCAAGGTGGTGTTCCGGGTCGTGCCCTGGGGCTATGTCTCCGTGAACCGCGCCCCGGCGCGGACCAGCCCGCCGCTGACCCAGATGGAGTTGCCGGAGGGCGAGTACCGCATCGACATCAGCAACCCGGGTGCGGCCTCTACGGTGACCAAGACCATCACGGTCACCAAGGGCGAGTCGGTGACCGTGAACCATCTTTTCGAATGAGCGCGGCGCATGGCTCGACTGATGAACCACCGCTGGCGATGGATGCTGTGCACTGCAGTGCTCGGCCTGCCCTGCCTGGCGCATTCCCAGGCGGCATGCGAGGAGGCCGCGCCGGCCCAAACCGGCTCGGCAGGACGCCCGCAGCTGGCGCAGGGCATTGCGCTGTTCGAGGCGCGCGACCTGGCCCAGGCCGAGCGTGCGCTGCAGGCTGCGCTGTTTGGCGGGCTGGCGGATCCCATGGAGCGGGCCTCCGCCCACAAGTACCTGGCCTACACCTATTGCACGCACAAGGAATGGGCGCGCTGCGAGGCCGCCTTCGACGCCGCGTTCGCCGCCCACCCCGGCTTTGCGCTGCTGGCCTACGAGACCACGGGTACGCCGTGGCGGGACGCCTACAGCCGCGCCCAGGAACGCTGGACCCAGCGCTGCCCTGCCGCCCAACGGCTGCGCGTGGCAACCGCAGCGCCCACGGCCGGCGGCTTTGCACTGAACAGCCGCGTGATCACATCGATCACCGCACTGACATCGGGCTCGGCCCCGGTGCGCTCCGCCGCACTGGCCGCACGGCCTGAGACGCCACGGACAGATCACAACCTGCGCCTGAGGGTCAGCCCCTGGGCCAACGTGCTGATCAACGGCAAGCCGTCCGGCGTCACCCCTCCCGTCGTGCTGCTCAAGCTGGCGCCAGGCTCCCACACGGTGGAACTGCGCAACCCCGGCTTCGAGAGCTATCGGCAGGTGATCCGCATCACCGACGGCCAGTCGGTGACCCTTTCCCATGACTTTGATGCCCGATGACCATGTCCATGCATATCCCTCACTCCCTCCAGCGCCTGACCCTTGCCCTTGCCGTTGCCTTCGGGCTGGCCGCCTGCGAAACCGCACCCAAGCCGGTGGAGCCCGAGCCAGCACCGCCCGTGGTGCAGGCGCCTGTCGAGCCCGTCAAGCCCGTGGACCCGGTGGTGATCAAGGAGCAGGAGCTGGTCGAGGCCATCCAGCTCTACGTGGACGGCCGCTACGAGGATGCCATCACGGCCCTGACGCCCCTGTCCACCGCGCAGGAGCTGCCGATGAGCAGCCAGGTCAAGGCGCTCAAGTACATCGCCTTCAGCCACTGCGTGGAAGGCCGCCGCAAGCCCTGCCGGCAGCACTTCGACATGGCCCTGGCCCTGGACCCCACCTTCCAGCTGACCGAGGCCGAAAAGGGCCATCCCACCTGGGGCCGGGAATTCAACAATGCCCGCGCCGCGCTGCGCAACAAGCGCCCGGCGCCCGCGCGCAAGGCCTCCTGAGGCCTGCCGAGGCCCCCGACGCTTCCTGAAAACTGCCTAGCCTAAGACTCCATGGACAAAATCGAACTCAGGGTCGTGGACCACGATGGCGTTGCGGTCGACCGCCACTGGCATGCCGTATTCGGCATGGCAGGCGGCACGATCGGACGCAGTGGCCAGAACAAGCTCATCATCTCGGATCCGGACGCTTCCGTGGCGCGCGTGCACGCCATGGTCAGGCTCGATTCCGAGGGAGCCTTTGTTGCGAACCTGAGCGAGCGTGATCCCATCTGGGTGGCAGACCAGCCCGTGCGCTCGGGCCAGGAAGTGGCCCTGACACTGGGCGCGCGCATCCGCATCGGCGCCTACACCCTGGCCGCCGTGGCGCCGGGCACGCCTTTCGAGGCACCGGCCTCGCCCGGTGCAGCCGGGCCGGCGCCTGCCAGCGCAGCATTTGCAGCGGCTGTGACGCCCTCTGCGTCCTCAGCACCCTCAACGCCATCGGTTCCCTCGCCGGTCACGGCAATCCCGCAGCCACCGATCCAGCAGCCCCTCGCAGTTGACAGCCCGCTGCAGCCGCAAGCAACGGGGCCGGCAGAAGCTGCGCCACTGGCAGACGTTCTGCCTCCAGCCGCCGCCGGCATCGCCGATCCCTGGGAAGGCCTGACGGCGCTGAGCCTGGATGACATCCAGACCCCGCCTGCGCCTTCTGCCGAGAGTGCCCCCCCCCCCGAGCAAGCGGCCATGGCGATGCCGCAGCCGGCCAGGCCGCAGCACCGCCCGCTGCTGATTCCCAATGATTTCGACCCCTTTGCACCGCCGCCCGAGCAGGCTCGGCAGCAGGAAGAAGGCTGGGCCGGCCTGCCCTCGCACGGCAAGGGCGAGCTGATTCAGCAGCGCCATGACGGCATGGTCCAAACGCTTCCCCTCAAGGGCCTGAGCACCGAGGCACTGCATGACGCCTCCCATACCGGCCTGCCTTCGTGCTTCGAGGCATCGCAAAAGCTCGATCCGCTCGCGCTGTTCGACCAGGGCGGCCTGCCCGGCGACGCAGCGCCGCTGCAACAGGCATCGGGCCGGGGCTCCGAGCTGGGCCAGGCCTTCAACCTGCCGCGCATGCAGCCGCCTGCGCAGCCTGCTGCACAGGGTGCAGCGGCGCCGGCCCAGCCGGCCGGCCTGGAGCAGTCATTGGCGCCTGCGGCGCAGACACAGCAACCTGTACAGGTTCAGGCCGCACCAACTGCCGTACCAGTTGCCGTACCAGCTCCCTTACCTGCCGCTGCACCAGTTGCTGCACCGATGGCCACGGCCCCCGCTGCCGCGACGGCCCCCGAAATCCCCGCCGAGCCCGTCGTGCTCGACGGACTGCTGCCCACCAACGGGCTGGACCTGGACATCTTCCAGTCCGGCGCAGGCCAAGCTGCGCCAGCCATCGTTTCTGCCGCAAGCGCTGCCACCGCTCCCGCCAACACCAGCTCCAGCTCCAGCTCCAGCTCCAGCGTCCACTTCAACGCAGCCTCCAGCATCCTCGGCCAGGGCGCCGCCGCCATTCCCGTCGGCACCCTGCCCTGCACCGCCGCGCCTGTCGATGCTCCGGTGCAGCCCCAGCCGGCCGCCAGCGCCGCCCACGCCGACCTGCAGGCCCTGGCCACGGCCTTCATGGAAGGCGCGGGCCTGAACCCGGCCAAGACCCATTTCGAGGTCACGCCCGAATTCATGCGCACCTTCGGCGAAGCCCTGCGCATTGCCGTGCAGGGCACCATCGACCTGCTGGCGGCGCGCTCCGAGATCAAGCGCGAGTTCCGTGCCGGCGTCACCATCATTGCCACGGGCGCCAACAATCCGCTCAAGTTCCTGCCCAATTCCGAGGGCGTGCTCATGCAGATGGTCCACCAGACCTTCCCGGGCTTCATGAAGCCGCTGCCCGCCATGCAGGACGCCTTCCAGGATCTGCACGTGCACCAGCTGGCCCTGATGGCAGGCATCCGCGCAGCCTATGCCGAGGCCCTGACCCGGTTCGATCCGACCGAGCTGGAGCGCCGCACCGAAACCAACCCCGGCCTGCTGGACAAGCTGCTGACCAATGGCCGCAAGGCTGCGCTGTGGGACGACTACAAGCACAACTTCGACGTGCTGCGCCGCCATGCCGAGGACGATCTGATGGCCTTCTCGGGCCGCACCTTCGTCGAGGCCTACGAAAACGCCGAGCAGTCCGTGAAAGGCCAGCCGTGATCGCCTACCTCGACGGAGACGGCCACCGCTACAGCATCCAGGTGGCCAGCGCATCCCACAGCGGCAGGCGTTCCAGCAACGAAGACGCCATGGGCATGATGGACCTGGGCGCTGGCGGCCTGTGCTGCACCCTGGCCGATGGGGCTGGCGGGCACGGGCATGGCGAACTTGCCGCCCAGCTCACGGTCCAGGCCGTGCTGGAGGGCTTCCGGGAGAACCCGCTGTTCGCCCCTGCCAGCCTGGCCTCCCTGATTTCCCAGGCGGAGCACCGCGTCAGCGGCCAGCAGTCCACCTCGGCCTCGCGCATGCACATGAGCGCCACCGTGGTGGTGCTGTGCATCGACCCAGGGCAGGGCCGCGCCCTGTGGGCGCACTGGGGCGACTCGCGCCTGTACTGGTTCCGCGCGGGCCGCATGCACCTGCGCACCGAAGACCACAGCCTGGTGCAGCAGTTGCTGCACGCCGGCCTGTACGAAGAGAACGACCCGCGCCGCCTGCCCAACCGCAACGTCCTGGCCGGCGCCATCGGTGCCGAAGGCCAGGTGCCGCCCAGCATCCGCTCCGCCGCCGTGGCCCTGGAGCCCGGCGATGTCTTCCTGCTGTGCTCGGACGGCCTTTGGGAGGGCATGCACGAGTCGGAAATGGAGCAGCTGCTGGCCGCGAGCCAGCGCCCCGACGAATGGATACAGCGCATGGTCGGCCGCGTCGTATCCAGCGGCAATCCGCACCAGGACAACCTCAGCGCGCTGACGGTGTGGATCTGCCCGCGTGACACCAATGACTGATATCGAGACAGGAGAAGCCATGTGGAAATCGCATGCACCGCATGTACCGCAAGCGCGCCGGCAGGCGCTGCAAACGCTGGGCGCCTTGGGCCTGGGCACGGCAATGGCGACCGGCCTGGCCGGCTGCGGCTCCCTCAATCCCCTGAGCCGCGCGCCTGAAGTGGCGCCCACGGCCGTGCCCGCCGCCGTGTTCGAGGTGGTGGCCGACATGGACATCAACCCCGACCGCGAAGGCATCCCCAAGCCCGTGCTGCTGCGCATCTACGAGCTGCGCGCCTCCGCCGCCTTCGACCGCGCCGGCTTCTTCGACCTGCAGGACAAGGACGACGGCCAGCTGGGCAGCGACTTCGTGCGGCGCGAGGAATTCCTGATCGCGCCCGGCCAGCGCCAGGTGATTGAGCGCAAGGGCAACCCCGATGTGCGCGCCTTCGGCCTGTTCGCCGCCTACCGCGATCTGGAGCGCAGCACCTGGCGCGCCTCGGCCGCCGCGCCCAACTCCGTGGAGCTGCGCAGGCGCTGGTGGGGCATGGGCTCCACCGAAAAGCTGCAGCCCGTGCGCTACCAGGTGCACCTGACCCGCGAGGAGGTCACCGTGCGCATCCAACCCGCATCCCAATAAACGCACATCTATCCACCATGGTCTGGCAACGCAAAGTCATCTGGGCCGAAGGCATGTTCCTTCGGCCCCAGCACTTCCAGCAGCAGGAGCGCTTCCTGTTCCGGCAACTGCAGTCGCGCAGCCTGCCGGGACAGCCCTTTTTCTGGGGCTTCTCGGAACTGGAGCTGGACACCGATCTGCTGCGCATGGGCAAGCTGGGCATACGCTCGGCACACGGCGTACTGCCCGACGGCACGCCGTTCCAGCTGCCGGGCGACGACGAGGCGCCCACCCCGCTGGACATCGGCAAGGACCTCAAGGACGTGGTGGTGCACCTGGCCCTGCCGCTGCGCCGCCTGTCGGGCAGCGAGGTCACCTTTGGCGAAGGCACGCAAAGCCCCGCGCGCTATCTCAGTGACGTGACCGAAGTGGCGGACAGCAACGACGTGGGCGCCCAGCCCGCCGAGGTGCAGTTGGGCCGGCTGCGCCTGAGCCTGCGCCCCGCCCACGAGCTGACCGAAGGCTGGGTCAGCCTGCCCGTGGCCCATGTGGTCGAGCGCCAGGCCAGCGGCGGCGTGCTGCTGGAGCCCGGCTTCATTCCCACCGTGGTCAACAACGGGCCCAGCTCGGTGCTCAATACCTTCTGCAAGGAAATCCACGGCCTGCTGCGCCAGCGCGGCGAGGTTCTGGCCCAGCGCATGATCCAGCCCGAGCGCGGCGGCATCGGCGAGGTCGGCGACTTCCTGCTGCTGCAGCTCATCAACCACTGGACGGGCGCCGCCCAGCACTGGGTGCGCACCGGCAGCATCCATCCCGAGCGCCTGTTCGAGGAACTGCTGCGCCTGGCCGCCGAGCTGACCACCTTCGACCACGAGCGCCGCCGCCCCGAGGTGCTGCCCGCCTACGACCATGACGACCTGCGGCGCAGCTTTCCGCCACTGATGCTGGAGCTGCGGCGCAGCCTGTCCTCGGTGCTGGAGCAAAACGCCATCCAGATCCCGCTGCACGACCGCCAGTACGGCGTGCGCGTGGCGCTGATCCCGTCCACCGAGCTGCTGACCACCTGCGACTTCGTGCTGGCCGCCCATGCCCAGACCACGCCGGAATTCCTGCGCACCCACTTCCCCACCCAGACCAAGCTGGGCCCCGTGGAGCGCATACGCGACCTGGTGAACCTGCACCTGCCCGGCGTCACGCTGCGGCCGCTGCCCATCGCCCCGCGCGAGATTCCCTACCACGCGGGCTACAACTATTTCGAGGTGGATACCACGCACGACCTGTGGAACCAGCTGCAAAGCTCCGGCGGCCTTGCCATGCACGTCTCCGGTGAATTCCCCGACCTGCAGCTGGAGTTCTGGGCCATCCGCCGCTGACGGCGCGACGCATCTTCCGACATGAACAGTTCCAACATCAGCCACCAAATGCCCTGGGGGAGAGACGGCGACGCGGGCCGAGCCGAAGGCGCAGCCAGCGGCGCAACCGCGCCTGCCGGCCAGGAGCCGCTGCGCTCCAACCTGCCCGACGTGGTCAGCGGCGGCAACCCGCTGGTGGCCGCCGCCAACCAGCTGCTGAACCTCATCCCCCAGATCCGCGCCATGGTCACCAACGAAGACCCGCGCGCGCTGCAGCAGCTGCTGCTCGAACACATACGCGAGTTCGAGCAGCGTGCCGGCGCCAGCGGCGTGCCCATGGAAACCATCATCGGCGCACGCTACTGCATCTGCACCGTGCTCGACGAAACCGCCGCCCAGACGCCCTGGGGAAGCGCAGGTATCTGGCCTCACTACAGCCTGCTCGTGGCCCTGCACAACGAAACCTGGGGCGGCGAGAAGTTCTTCCAGCTGCTGGCCCGGCTGGTGCAGACGCCGCACCAGCACATCGACCTCATCGAGCTGCTGTACTACTGCGTGATGCTGGGCTTCGAAGGCCGCTACCGCGTGATCGACAACGGCCGCGCCCAGCTGGAGACGCTCAAGGCGCGCCTGCTGCAGCTCATCGAATCGACGCGCGGCGACCGCAGCAGCCTGCTGTCCGTGCACTGGCGCGGCGTGCAGCGCCTGGCCTCGCCGCCCTGGGCCATGGTGCCGCTGTGGGTGGCGGCAGCCATCACGCTGCTGCTGGCGTTCTTCATCTACCTGTGGTTCAGCTACCGGCTGTCCAACAGCTCGGATGATCTGTTCGCCGCCATCAACGAGATCCGGTTCCCGCGCACCTCGGCGGCTGCCACCGTGGCCACCATCAAGCCGCGGCTGCGCCAGTTCCTGGAGCCCGAAATCCGCGAAGGCCTGGTCAGCGTGCGCGACGAAGCCGACCGCAGCACCGTCATCCTGCGCGGCGATGGCCTGTTCGACCCGGCTGCCACCGTCGTCAAGCCCCGCTACGTGCAGGTCATCCACCGCGTGGCCGCGGCGCTGGACGAAGTGCCGGGCAAGGTCATAGTCAATGGCTACACCGACAACCTGCCCATACGCACGGCGCGCTTCCCGTCCAACTGGAACCTGTCGCAGGAGCGCGCCCAGGCCGTGTCCCAGATGCTGGGCGGCTCGCTGCGCGACCGCCAGCGCCTGCATGCCGAGGGCCGTGCCGACAGCGACCCCGTCGCCCCCAACAACACGGCCGAAGGCCGGGCGCTGAACCGGCGGGTGGAAATCGTCCTGCTGGTCGCGCCCCAGCAGCGTGACCAGCAACTGCAGGCCCTGCCTGCCGCACCCGAGACCAGGAACTGACCCCCATGATCCGTCGCATCGCCTCATGGCTGTTCAACCGCTACATGCTGGAGCTTCTGGGCCTGGTGGCCCTGAGCCTGCTCATCTGGTTCGTCGGCCCCCTCGTCTTCATCCAGCCCTACCAGCCACTGGGCAGCCCCACCGTGCGCTGGTGGTTGATCGCCGGCCTGTTCATCCTCTGGTTCCTGCGCCTGCTGCTGAAATGGTGGCGCGCACAGCGCATGAACGAGCACCTCATGACCGGCCTGTCCCGCCTGACCTCGCCGCGCGAGGCGGACGGCACGCCCGCTGCCGGCTCCGAGGAAGTGGCCGAGCTGGAGTCCCGCTTCAAGGAAGCCCTGGACACGCTGAGCAAGACCCGCTTCGGCCAGACCGAAGGCGGCCTGTTCGGGCGCTGGAACAAGCGCTACATCTACCAGCTGCCCTGGTACCTGATCATCGGCTCGCCGGGTTCGGGCAAGACCACGGCCCTGATCAACTCGGGGCTGGACTTCCCGCTGGCGGCCCAGTTCGGCAAGCGCGCCATCCCCGGCATGGGCGGCACACGCAACTGCGACTGGTGGTTCACCGACCAGGCCGTGCTGCTGGACACGGCCGGCCGCTACACCACCCAGGAAAGCGATGCGGAGCAGGACAAGGCTGCCTGGAAGGGCTTCATGCAGCTGCTCAGGCGCTTTCGCGGACGCCAGCCGGTCAACGGCGTCATCGTCACGCTCAGCGTGCAGGAACTGCTCAGCAGCAGCGATACCGAGCGTGCCCAGCTGGCCCAGCTGATCGGCCTGCGCCTGAGCGAGCTGTGCGAGGAGCTGACCATCCGCTTTCCCGTCTACGTGCTGGTCACCAAGAGCGACCTGCTGGCGGGCTTCAACGAGTTCTTCGGGGCCATGAGCCGCGAGGAGCGCGCCCAGGTCTGGGGCTTCACCTACCCCTATGACGAAAAGACCCAGCGCTCGCCCGCGAGCGACCCGCAGGCCGCCAGCGCCCTGTACATGGAGGAGTTCGACGCCCTTGTCGCCCAGATCAACCGCCTGCTGCCCCAGCGGCTGATGACCGAGCCCGATCTTGCGCGCCGCAGCCTGCTCTACGCACTGCCCCAGCAGTTTGCCGGCCTCAAGGACGTGGTGCGCGACACGCTGGATGCGGCGTTCTCCGCCTCGCGCTTCAAGGAAAAGCCGCTGCTGCGCGGCGTCTACTTCACCAGCGGAACGCAGGAGGGCATGCCCTTCGACCGCGTGATGTCGGCCCTGTCGCGCCGCTTTGCGCTGCGCGGCCGCCTGCCGGCCGATGCCGTGCCCCAGCAGGGCCGCAGCTACTTCCTGGAGTCGCTGTTCAAGGACGTGATGTTCAACGAGTCCGGCCTGACCGGGCGCAACGCCAAGAAAGAGCGCCAGCTGCGCCTGATGCAGGCCGCCGGCCTGTGCGCCCTGCTGCTGGCCCTGGGCGGCGCGGCCCTGGCCTGGACGCTGAGCTACGAGAACAACCAGCGCTACCTGAACGAAGTGGCCGACAACGCCGGCACGCTGCGCCAGGCCGTGGAGGAATCCAAGGCCACCGATCCCGACAACGTGGTCGCCCTGGTGCCCATGCTCAACCACGCGGCGCGCGTGGCGCAGAGCAGCCGCTTCGAGGAATCAGCCCCGCTGGGCTGGCGCTGGGGCCTGCTGCAGGTGCCCAAGGTGCAGACGGCCGCCCACGCCACCTACCTGCGCCTGCTGGAAGACGCCTGGCTGCCGCGCCTGAGCAGCCATGTCGCGCGCTCGCTGCGCCAGGTCAGCACCGGCAGCCCCGAGGCCAGCTACGAAACGCTCAAGGCCTATCTCATGCTCTACGAGCCCGACCACTTCGACGCCACCTTCGTCAAGGCCTGGCTGCGCAGCGATTGGGAAAACACCCTGCCCCAGCATCTGGTGCAGGCCGGCCTGGTGGACCAGCTGTCCGAGCACCTGGACCGCCTCATCGACGGCCGCGTGGTGGTCTCCGCCCAGCCCATCGACGCCAACCTGGTCGCCGAAGTGCGCCAGCGCCTGGCCCAGATGTCGCCCGCCCAGCGTGCCTACAGCCGCCTCAAGCAGCTGCTGAACACCGGCGACAAGCTGCCGCCCGACTTCAGCGTGGTGCGTGCCAGCGGACCCGAGGCGCCCCAGGTCTTTGCGCGTGCAAGCGGCAAGCCGCTCACCCAGGGCATCAGCGGCCTGTTCACCTATGACGGCTACCACGGCCTCTTCCTGCACGAGCTGCCCAAGGTCACCACCTTGCTGGCCAAGGAGGAAACCTGGGTGCTGGGCCAGGCCGAAGGCCGGCGCAGCGTGGCCCAGGAAGTGCTCACGGGCCAGCTGGCCAACGAGGTCAAGCGCCTGTACCTGATGGAGTACGCGCGCCTGTGGGAGACCTTCCTGGCCGACATCCGCCCCATACGCTCGGCCTCGCTGGAGCAGGCCGGCGAGCAGGCCCGCCTGTACTCGTCCGCCAACTCCAGCCTGGAGCAGTTCATCCGCGCCGTGGCCCGCGAGACCACGCTGGCCCGCCGCCCGGACCAGCAGGAAGGCGGCAGCTCGGGCAGCACCAGCAGCTGGCTGGGCGAGAAACTGCAGCGCATCCGCGAGGAACAGCACCAGCTCAGCCGCCTGACCGGCAAGCCGCTGAACGTGGGCGGCATGCTGGCCACCGGCACGCTGGAGGCCGACATCGTGGACTTCCGCTTCCGCGAATACCGGCGCCTTGCCACCAGCAACGGCTCGGGCCCGGCGCCCATCACCGCCAGCCTGCAGGTGCTCAACGAGGCGGCGGCCGTCATCGCCTCGGCGCGCCAGCAGGTGATCCAGGGCGGCGGCGTGCCTCCCTCGCTGAGCGGCACGCTGGAGAAGGTGCGCTCGGAGGCCAAGCGCGTGCCGCCTCCGCTCAACAGCATGTACGAGGCCCTGGCCACCTCCACCTCGTCCTTCGTGGGAAGCAGCGTGCGCAGCACGCTGGGCGGCAACCTCAACGCCACCATCGGCGACTTCTGCCGCCGAGCCATCCTGGGCCGCTACCCCTTCACGCGCAGCGCCACGCGCGACGTGACCACGGACGACTTCGCCCGCCTGTTCGCCACCGGCGGCACCATGGACGAGTTCTTCCGCACCCAGCTGCAGACCATGGTGGACATCTCCACCGTGCCCTGGACCTTCAAGCAGGGTGTGGACGGCACGCCGGTGGGGGGCTCTGCCTCGCTGGCCGCCTTCCAGCGCGCGGCCTCCATCCGCGACGTGTTCTTCCGCGCAGGCGGCAACACGCCCGGCATCCGGCTGGAGATCAAGCCGCTGGACATGGACGCCTCCATCTCCCAGATGGTGCTGGACGTGGACGGCGAGATCGTGCGCTACCAGCACGGCCCGCAAATCCCCAAGGCCGTCTCCTGGCCCGGCACGCGCGGCACCGGCCAGGCCCGGCTGCAGATCACGGCGGCCGGCGCGCAGAACACCGGCATCGTGACCGAAGGCCCCTGGGCCCTGCACCGCCTGTTCGACCGCGCCCAGATCCTGCCGGGCAACTCGCCCGAGCGCTTCACGGCCATCTTCACCATCGACGGGCGCAAGCTGCGCATGGAAGTCACCACCAGCAGCGTTCTCAACCCATTCCGGCTCAAGGCCATGGAGGAATTCGAATGTCCGGACCGGCTGTGAACGCCATGACTGTCCAGCGGCCCTGCGCCGCCTGGTGGGGCAAGCTGCCCAGCCAGGGCGATTTCGTCGGCCGGCGCATGCCCCACGCACTGACCATGCGCTGGGACGAATGGCTGCGCAACGGCATGGACCAGTTGCGCAGCGATGCGGCCGATGGCTGGTCCACGCGCTTCGTGCACTCGCCGCTGTGGTTCTTCCTGTGCCCTGCCTCCATCCTGGGCCAGTCCATGGTGGGCGTGATCGGCCCCAGCTCCGACCGCATCGGCAGGCTCTTTCCGCTGGCCATCATGGCCACGGTGGACGGCAGCTCCGGCATACCGGCGTCGGACCAGGACATCGAACGCTTTCTGAGCGGCGCACGCGATGCGCTCATCGACGCGCGGCGCCTGCCCCTGTCGGCCCAGCAGCTCGACGAGCGGCTGGCCACCCTGCAATGGCCGTTCCAGCAGGAGCGCAGCGCGCCGGACAGCACCTCCATCCACAGCCTGCTGGCGGACCTTGACATGGGCGCCTCGCAAGGCAACGCCGCGCGCCTGCCGCGCATGGACTGGCGCGCCTGCATGCGCCCCGGTTCCACCACCTCCGTCTGGTGGATCTCGGCCACGCCGCGCCACGCCCCTGACGAAGTGGTCCAGCACGAAGTGCTGCACCGCCGCCTGTTCACCCGGCTGTTCAAGGGCGCCTGAACCCGCATAGAGCGCACTGCCCCTGCACACCAAACCCCAAGCCACATCGAATCCCGCCCATGGCCAATATCCAGGACCTGCTGACCGAGACCGCCGCCGAGCCCCCCTGCGGCCCGGACCTCACCTATGACAACGACTTCCAGTCCATGGAAAGCGCTGCCCAGGGCAAGGTCGAACAGCAGTTCGGCGACACCGTCATCCCCGCCGAGCCACCGGACTGGCGCGACGTGGAGCGCCAGGCCTCGGCCCTGATGCAGCGCACCAAGGACCTGCGCGTGGCCGTGCTGCTGTGCCGTGCCTGGACCATCCTGCACGGCCTGCCCGGCACGCTGCAGGGCCTGCAGCTGTGCGCCGCCCTGCTGGAGCGCCACTGGGAGCATGTCCACCCCCTGCCCGAGGACGGCGACGACTACTTCATGCGCATGAACGCCCTGGGCACCCTGTCGGACGTGACGGGCTTTGTGCGCGACCTGCGCAACGCCGACTTTCTGCGCGGAGCCCTGGGCCAGATCAGCGTGCGCGACGCCGAACTGATGGCCAGGGGCAACGTGCCCGAGGACCTGCCCCACCTGACTGCCGACGAGCTGCGCATGGCCTCGGCCCGCGCGCATGCCGAGGGCCACGAGACCCTGCTGGCCGTCACCCCTGCGCTGCAGGAACTCGACCGGATCCGCGCCTGCTGCGAACAGCACCTGCCCAGCCACCAGCAGCCCGAGCTCGACGGCCTGCGCCAGCTGCTGCTGGCCCTCGGTCAATGGCTGCCCCAGACCACAGGCGACGCCGACACGACCGCTGAAACCGATCCGGCCACACAGGTCGGCACCGGGGACGGCCTGGCATCCCAGCCCGCGCCCGGCACCCCCCACACCCCGGCACGCAACCGCGAACAGGCGATTGCCCAGTTGCTGGAAATCGCCGCCTTCGTGGAGCGCACCGAGCCCTCCAACCCCGCCCCCCTGCTCATCCGCCGCGCCGCCCGCTTCATGCGCATGGGCTTCATGGACATCCTGCGCGAACTGTCGCCCGACAGCCTGGCCCAGGTGGAAGTGATCACGGGCGCCCACCTGCAGGAGCAGCAGACATGAAGGCCAAATGCTGTTTCATGGCCCTGGGCGTGGGTCTCTCGACGCCAGCCTTCGCAGATGCCGGTGCACGGCATGCAAGCGCCATCGAGCGCATCACGACCCGCGACGGCACCGCCAAAAGCGAAGACCCCCGCATCCATTGCGATTCACTGCGCATTGACGAAAAGCGTGTGCGCTATTTCCTGCGCCACGCCAGGCCCAGCAGCCAGTTCAATTACGCGCGTGCCTATGAAACCGGTAGTTGCAGCGCCAGTGCTGTCGTGCGCTTCAAGGGTGGCCGCGAATTCCGGCTGGCCATCGATGACGGCACCGGCTGGGGAACCACAGAGAGCAAACGCTCTGTGTCCTACCTCTATTGCGAAGCCTGCACTGATCTGCTGGAGCCGGACTTCGACTTCAAGGAGCCAGCGTCCCCATGACATCTGCGCCTTTCCACGGCTTTGACCGTTTCCAAACGGCCTCTTGCGCCCTCAGCCCTTCGGTCCGCCGCAAGGCGGGACTCCAGGCTTTTTACTTCTGCGACCTATTTTTTTCTTGAAAGGAACACCCGCATGTCGCTCACCAAAACCGGCAAGAGTGGTCAGAAATTCATCGCGCGCAACCGTGCGCCGCGCGTGCAGATCGAGTACGACGTCGAGATCTACGGTTCGGAAAAGAAGGTGCAGATCCCCTTCGTGATGGGCGTGCTGGCCGATCTGTCGGGCAAGCCCGTCGATCCGCTGCCCGAAATCGCCGACCGCAAGTTCCTGGAAATCGACATCGACAACTTCGATGCGCGCATGAAGTCCATCAAGCCCCGCGTCGCCTTCCAGGTGGACAACACGCTGACGGGCGAGGGCAAGCTCAACATCGACCTGAGCTTCGAGAGCATGGAGGACTTCTCCCCCGCCGCCATCGCGCGGCGCGTGGGCGCGCTCAACTCGCTGCTGGAGGCACGCACCCAGCTGCACAACCTGCTGTCCTACATGGACGGCAAGCAGGGCGCCGAGGAGCTGATCGGCAAGGTGCTCAAGGACCCTGCGCTGCTCAAGTCGCTGGCAGCCGCGCCCAATATCACTGCCCCGCAGGCCTCGGGCCCTGCATCCGAGGCTTGAGGCAGCACATCAGGAAGGCAAGCACGTCATGAATACCGCAACCCAACTCGAACAATCGACCCAGGCGCTGGCCGGCAGCGAATTCGGCAGCCTGCTGCAAAAGGAATTCAAGCCCAAGACCGAGCAGGCCCGCGAAGCCGTGGAAGCGGCCGTGCAGACGCTGGCCCAGCAGGCCCTGGGCTCGGCGATCACGCTGTCCAACGATGCCTACCAGACGGTGCAGGCCATCATTGCCGAGATCGACCGCAAGCTGTCCGAGCAGATCAACCGCATCATCCACCACGACGACTACCAGAAGCTCGAAGGCGCCTGGCGCGGCCTGCACCACCTGGTGACCAACACCGAGGTGGACGAGATGCTCAAGATCCGCGTCATGAACATCTCCAAGAAGGAGCTGCACCGCAACATGCGCCGCTTCAAGGGCGTGGGCTGGGACCAGAGCCCCGTCTTCAAGAAGGTGTACGAAGAGGAGTACGGCCAGTTCGGCGGCGAGCCCTTCGGCTGCCTGGTGGGCGACTATCACTTCGACCACAGCCCGCCGGACGTGGAGCTGCTCGGTGAAATGGCCAAGGTGGCCGCCGCGGCCCACTGCCCCTTCATCTCGGGCGCGGCGCCCGCCATCATGCAGATGGAATCCTGGCAGGAGCTGGCCAACCCGCGCGACCTGACCAAGATCTTCACCAACACCGAGTACGCCGCCTGGCGCAGCCTGCGCGAGTCCGACGACGCCAAGTACATCGGCCTGGCCATGCCCCGCTTCCTGGCACGCCTGCCCTACGGCGCGCGCACCAACCCGGTCGATGAATTCGATTTCGAGGAAGAAACCGACAGCGGCGACCACGGCAAGTACTGCTGGGCCAACTCGGCCTACGCCATGGCGGTCAACATCAACCGCTCGTTCAAATACTACGGCTGGTGCACCTCCATCCGCGGCGTGGAATCGGGCGGCGCGGTGGACAACCTGCCGGCCCACACCTTCCCCACCGACGATGGCGGCGTGGACATGAAGTGCCCCACGGAAATCGCCATCAGCGACCGCCGCGAGGCCGAGCTCGCCAAGAACGGCTTCATGCCCCTGGTGCACCGCAAGAACTCGGACGTGGCCGCCTTCATCGGCGCCCAGTCGCTGGCCAAGCCCGCCGAGTACTACGACTCCGACGCCACGGCCAATGCCAACCTGTCGGCGCGCCTGCCCTACATGTTCGCCTGCTGCCGCTTCGCGCACTACCTCAAGTGCATCGTGCGCGACAAGATCGGCTCCTTCCGCGAGCGCACCGACATGGAGCGCTGGCTCAACGACTGGATCATGAACTACGTGGACGGCGACCCGGCCAACTCCTCGCAGGAGACCAAGGCCCGCAAGCCTCTGGCCGCCGCCGAGGTGCAGGTGCAGGAAGTCGAGGGCAACCCCGGCTACTACACCTCCAAGTTCTTCCTGCGCCCCCACTACCAGCTGGAAGGCCTGACGGTGTCGCTGCGCCTAGTGTCCAAGCTGCCTTCCGTGAAGCAGGGCGCGAAGTAAGACTGTCCGCCCACCTGGCTCCTGGTGCCGACACGCTCGCACCAGGGCCAGGCCCCATAACAAGAAACAGGCCTGGAGAAGCTTTCCCCTCCAGGACCCAACTCAGAGAGGCTTTTCATGCCCTGGAATGTAGACAACGCCGTCGCCACCCTGCAGACCAATGCCCGCGCCAGTTCCGCCGGCTACTGCGCGCGCTATGTGCGCGATGCGATCGGCGCTGGCGGCATCGCACTGCAGCGCACGCGCGATGCCAAGGACTACGGCACCAGCCTGGTGGCCGCCGGCTTCACACGCTACGACGCCATGCCCGAAGGTGGCTACAAGAAAGGCGATGTGGCCGTGATGCAGGGCTTCGCCTCATCGCCCGCCGGCCACATGCAGATGTTCGACGGAAGCGTCTGGATCTCGGACTTCAAGCAGAACGGCTTCTGGGCAGGCCCCGGCTACCGCACCCACAAGCCCGCTTTCAAGATCTACCGCCATCCCTGATGCGCCTGATGCGCCCATTGAGCCACGCCATGAACGCCTGTTCCAAAGCTTTCTTCACCCTGCTGCTGACCGGCACGGCCTGCGCCACGGTGCAAGCCGCACCTGCCACGGCAGCGGACATCACCACCCTGTTCACCGACGCCCTGCATTGCCGCATCGAGTTTCCCGATGGCCGCGACGAAGCGCTCGCCCAGCGCCTGCGCGCGCAGGGCGTGACCGTGGTGGACCGCGCGCCCGGCGAAAGCCTGGACCTGCTCTACCTGTTTGCCACGCCGCTGGAGATCGATGGCACGCAGGTGTCCTCCATCACCGTGCGCGGCGGCAGCGGCAGCATTGTCGCGGCGCGCGCCACGGGCAGCCTGCAGGCGCTGGTCCAGCGCACCAAGGCCCGGCCGCAGGCGCGCAGCAGCTGGGATCTTGAAGGCTTTGGCGAGCTGCCCGCCCAGTACGCACGCGCCATGCCGCTCAGAAAGGGCCTGGACGAGACGCCACCGCGCATCGTCATCGGCCATGTGGCCGGCGAGGCGCCCGACGCCGTGCGCTGGGGCTGCCGCTCCTACGACGACTGACCGGGGCGCAGCCGCACCCCGCCCCTCTCTTTTTCCTGCGTTTTCACCATGCCCCTGCCCAGCTTCACCTCACAGCTTTCCCTGGACGAGCAACTCAAGGCCCTGAAGGACCAGATCCGCCAGGCCCCGGCCTCGGCGCCCCTGCGCGTCTACTACTTCCAGCTGCTGTGCGTGCTGGGCGAATGGCAAAAGGCGCTGGAGCAGTTGCAGCTGTGCGCGCAGCTCGACCCTTCGTGCGAGCCCATGGCGCGCGCCTACCGCGAGGCCATCCGCTGCGAAGTGCTGCGCGCCGAGGTCTTCGCCGGCAAGAAAAAGCCCTTTCTCATGGGCGAGCCCGCGCAATGGCTGGCCTGCCTGATCGACGCCCTGGCCCATGAAGGAGCAGCTGCCCAGGACCTGCGCGCCCGCGCCCTGGACGAGGCGCCCGCCACCGCAGGCCACATGGGCGAGCACCGCTTCGAATGGCTGGCCGACAGCGATACCCGCCTCGGCCCTGTCTGCGAGCTGCTGGCCCACGGCAGCTACTACTGGCTGCCCTTCGACGCCATTGCACAGATCGGCTTCGAGCCCGTGCAGGACCTGCGCGACCTGATCTGGCTGCCCTGCGAGGTCACGCTGCGCGAGGGCGGCGCGCTGCAGGGCTTCATGCCCGCGCGCTATCCGCTGGCGCCCGGCGATGACGACGCCGTCCGCATGTCGCGCCGCACGCAGTGGAGCCCGCTGGACACAGATGCCTCCGATCCTGACGAATCCGCAGGCCACGTCGCCGGCCACGGCCAGCGCACCTGGGTCACCGACTCCGAGGACTTTCCCATGCTGCAGGTGCGCCAGCTGGCGCTGGAGACCGTCGGCTGATCTGGCCTGCCCCAATGACTGCCTATCCATATCGACACGCATGACCAACAAGACTACACCCAGCTTCCAATACGCAGGCACTTACGACCGCGCGGTGTTCCAGCGCGAATTCATGCAGCAGTTCGGCAAGGACGCGCGGTTCGATGCCGCTGCCATTCCTGCCGCCGCCCAACTGCTGGGCATGATCGAAAAGGACCCCGGCATCAACGACATCCGCTACGCGGCCTACATGCTGGCTACCGTGATGTGGGAGACGACCTCTCCGACCAGTGTGGAACGGATCGCAGTCAACAAGAAGGGTCAGCCGCTTCTGGACAAGCACAAGCGCCCCATCGTCGTGCGCGAGCGCAAATGGCTGATGACCATGGCGCCTGTCAACGAGGCGGGTAAGGGCAAGGGGCGGCGCTATCACGAGCCCGTGAAGATCAAGATGCAGCCTGACGGCAGGATACGCATCACCGAACAGGATGGAGACCAGTTTTACGTCTCTCCCAATGGCTCCGTGACGCCCCGCCAGGCCAAGGCGGTCATGGGCACCAAGGATGGCGGCGCCGCCGTCAAGGCCTACGAAACGGACGACGGTGCCGAGCAGGCGTTCTACGGGCGCGGCTACGTCCAGCTCACCTGGTGGTCCAACTATGCAGCCGCTGGCGTGGCCGTGGGCCGAGGCATGGGCCTGTTGCTGGACCCCGAACTGGTCAAGACACCCGAGGTGGCCTACGCCCTCATGTCACATGGCATGCGCACCGGGGAAGGTTTTGCCAACGGGCGACGCTTCAGTCAGTTCTTCCTGGGCAGTGCCACGGACTACGTCGGTGCGCGGCGCATGGTCAACGGCAGCGACCATGCCACCGACATCGCAGCCATCGCCACCAAGTTCCAGGCCATCCTCCTGGAGGCCCGCGTCCTCAAACCGGCAGCCACCGCCACGCCATGAAGGACAAGACAATGCCAAAAGCAAGTGCCACCCCGTTCCCGGCCACTCTTCGCTGCCCGCGCATTCTGCTGGCCGCCGTAATGTGCGTGGGCCCATGGCTTGCATCAGCTGCCGGCCCCGGCCCGTCCAATGCCATGCGCTGTGGCTGGTTCGACAACCCCACCCCGGGCAATGCATCGCTGACCGACAGCCAGGCCGAATGGACCATCGGCCAGCAGGGCGGCCACCAGGCGCGCGGCGAATGGCCGCATTTCACGGACCGTGACTGGGTGCGCACAAGTCATGGCAGTGCCGGTTATGGCTGCGCCTGCCTGAAGGTGTCCACTGACAATGGCAAAGAGCAGATCGTGCAGATCTTCTCTGCACGTGCACGGCCTCTCTCAGCCTGTCGCAAGGACCCTGCACTGAAAGGTAAGGAGCCCGAGAACCCACTGGCCGATTCGGGCCGCACTGGCCCTTGAGGACCCTGCATGCGCCCCAGTCCCCTCAACCCCATGCCCACGCTGCGCACGCGCCAGAACCAGGCGACCGCAGCCAAGGACCGGCTGCAGCCCGCCCTGCTGGACCGGCTGACCGACCATGAGCCCCATCTGCGCACCGAGCGGCCCGATGCGGTCTTCGTGAACGAATCCCGCCTGCGCGAGGCCCTGCTGCGCGACCTGGGCTGGCTGCTCAATGCGCGCGATGCCTGGGACCACGTGGAGATGGAGGGGTTGGAGCATGTGCAGCGCTCGGTCATCAACTACGGCATGCCGCCGCTGGCCGGCCAGCTGCTGTCCGAGCTGGACTGGGGCCATGTGGAACGCAGCATCCGCGAAAGCATCCTGGCCTTCGAGCCGCGCATCCTGCCCAAGACGCTGGCCGTGACGCTGCTGGCCTCCACCGAGCAGCTCAACCACCACAACACGCTGCAGTTCGAGATCCGCTGCCAGTTCTGGTCCATGCCCTATCCGCTGGAGCTGCTGCTCAAGACCAGCCTGGACCTGGAGACGGGCCAGGTCTCGCTGCAAAACCTCAGGGCCTGAGCCCGGACGCCGCCACACACACCATGAATCCCCGCCTCGTCGAGTACTACAACCGCGAACTGGCCTATCTGCGCGAGCTGGGCGCCGAGTTCGCTGCCGCCTTTCCCAAGGTTGCGGGCCGTCTGTCGCTGCACGACACCGATGTGGCCGACCCCTATGTGGAGCGCCTGCTGGAGGGCTTCAGCTTTCTGAGCGCACGCATCCAGCTGAAGATGGACGCGGAGTTCCCGCGCCTGTCCCAGCGCATTCTGGAAATGGTCTGCCCCCATTACTTGGCGCCCACGCCATCCATGGTGGTGGTCCAGCTCAAGCCCAGTGCCAAGGAAGGCAACCTGGTCGATGGATTCACCCTGCCCTCGGGCAGCGTGCTGCGCACCCACAAGGTGCAGGAAGAGCAGACCATCTGCGATTTCCGCACCGGCGGGCCGCTGACGCTGTGGCCGCTGGAGATACGCCAGGCCCGCCTGGGCGGCCCGGCGCTGGACCTGCCCCATGCGCTGGTGCCCCAGCTGGGCGAGGCCGGCGGCCACCTGCGGCTGCAGCTGGCCACGCTGGATGCCTCGCAGTGCATGCAGGTGGCGCTGGACCAGCTGTGGGTGTACATCCATGCGGGCGACGTCGTCGCTTCCCATCTGCAGGAGCTCATCCACACGCAGACGCTGGCCATCGTGGTCCACCACCCGCAGGACCCGCGCCAGGTCTGGGACGTGCTCCCGCCCGATGCGCTGCGCGCCGAGGGCCATGACAGCGAACAGGCCCTGATTCCCTATTCGCACCGCGCCTTCCAGGGCCACCGGCTGCTGCACGAGTACTTCGCGTTTCCCGCGCGGCAGCGGTTCTTCTCGATCAACGGCCTGTCGCGCAGCATGCGCCGCATTGCCCACGACGGCGTGGGCATCACGCTGCTGCTGCGCCGCGCCGCGCCCACGCTGGAGCCGCAGATCGACGCGGCCAAGCTGCTGATGCACTGCATTCCAGCCATCAACCTGTTCGAGTACACGGCGGACCGCCTGCACGTGGCCTCCAACGTGCACGAATACCACGTTGTTGCCGACCGCATGCGGCCGCTGGACTTCGAGGTCTACGGCGTGCAGGCCGTCACCGGCCACCACGAAGGCAAGACGCAGGACCGTGAATTTGCGCCGCTGTACGCATCCACTCACGGCCTGCACTCCACCGAGCAGGCCTACTTCACCACGCGGCGCGAGCCCCGGCTGTTTTCCGAACGCAGCCTGCGCAGCGGCCCGCGCACGCAGTACCTGGGCTCGGAAGTCTTCATCTCGCTGGTGGACCAGCGCGAGGCGCCGTTCTCCGACGAGCTCAAGCAGCTGTCCATGCATACCCTGTGCACCAACCGCGACCTGCCCCTGCTCATGCGCGTCAACCAGCCGGGCGGCGACTTTGCCCTTCAGGAGTCGGCACCGGTGGACTGGGCCCGCGTCATCGCCGGCCCCAGCGCCCCGATACCGGCCGTGGCCGATGGCGGCCTCACCTGGCGGCTGATCTCCCACCTGAGCCTGAACTACCTGGCCATGACCGACCTGTCCGACGAGGAAGGCGCGGCCACGCTGCAAGAGCTGCTGCGCCTGTACCTGGACCTGGGCAACCACCAACTGGCCGGACAGATCGCCGCCATCCAGGGCATGCGCATCGAACCCATCACGCGCCGCCTGCCCCAGCACCGCCAGCTCGTCTACGGGCGCGGCGTGGGCGTGCACCTGAGCGTGGACGAGCCGGCCATGGCCGGTGTCAGCCCCTGGCCCCTGGCCAACATGCTGGAGCGGTTCTTTGCCCGCCACGTGGGCGTCAACAGCTTCACCGAGCTGCAGCTGCACTCTCGCCAGCGCGGCCCCGTCGCGCACTGGGCGCCACGCCCCGGACAACGGCCCGGCATATGAGCAACGCCGCGCACGCTCCCCTTGCCCAGCCGGTGCCCGATCAGGACCCGGAGCTGCCCACCGTGCAGGCGAACGCGTCCGAGGACGCTCGGGCGCGCCTGTTCTGGCAGCGCCTGAGCGCCAGGCCCTACCAGTTCGACCTGATGCACAGCCTGCGCTACCTGCAGGCGCGCCACCCCGGCCTGCCGCGCCTGGGCCAGGCCACGCGCCCCAAGGACGAACCGCTGCGCCTGGGCCAGGACCCGTCGCTGGCCTTCGCGCCCGCCACCATCGCCGAGATCCTGCCCTCGCGCGCCGGCGAGCCCGAGCGCATGACGGTCTGGAACTTCGGCCTCTACGGCCCCAACGGACCGCTGCCCACGCACATCACCGAATACGTGCGCGAGCGCCTGCGCCAGCATGACGACGCCACGCTGGCGCGTTTTTCCGACATCTTTCACCACCGCATGCTGCTGCTGCTGTTCCGCGCCTGGTCGGACGCCCAGCCCACGGCATCGCTGGACCGCCCCGGCGAGGACCCCTTCGGCCGCTACATAGACAGCTTCATCGGCACCGGCCTGCCCAGCCAGCGCGCACGCGACGACGTGCCCGACCACGCCAAGCGCTTCATGGCCGGCCACCTGACCCGCTGGACACGCAATCCCGAAGGCCTGTGCCAGGCCCTGTCGCACTACTTCCAGATCCCCGTGCGGCTGGAAGAAAACTGCCTGCACCACCTGGAGTTGGAACCCGGGCAGCAGACCCGGCTGCAAAGCCGCCCCTGCAACTCGCGCCTGGGTGTGGATGCCGTCGTGGGCTCGCGCGTGCCCGATGCGCAAAGCAAGTTCCGCCTGGTGCTCGGCCCGCTGGGCCTGGAGCAGTACCAGCAGTTGCTGCCCCAGGCCGCACTGTTCCAGACCCTGGTGGACTGGGTGCGCAACTACCTGGGCATCGAATACGCCTGGGACTATGTGCTGGTGCTGCGCCGCCAGGAAGTGCCTGCCGCCCGGCTGGGCAGCAGCACCCAGCTCGGCTGGACCACCTGGCTCACGCATGCCGAGCCCGCACAGGACGCGCGCGACTTCCGCCTGGACCCCGAAGCCTGGCTGCGCCAGCGCCGCCAGCCCGTGCGGGGCCGGCGCCCCGGCCCCGGCCCCAGTCCTCGAGCCACTGAATCACCGAACCACTGAATCACCACTTCCCTGCTCGCACACATGCCCACCGTACAGATCAAGTTCCCGCACAACGCACCGGTTCCTTCCACGCTGACGCTGGTCGAGGGCAACCGCCTGCGCGTCAAGATCGAGGCCGTCGCAAAGGCCTACAAGCTGGGTGCCAGGATCGATGCGCCCAGCATTCTTGCGGCCCAGCCCCCCGTACACAACGCCCGCGCCGACAGCTGGCAATTCGACTTCGTGGCGCAGCAGCCCGGGCTCACCAAGCTCAGCATCGTGGCGGTGCAGGGAAGCGGGCTCAGCGTCATGCCCGCAGCCATCACCGTGCAGGTGGAGAAGAGCATTTCGCTGCCTGCGGAGAGCACGACGGAGGGGATGCTGGCAAGGCTGTTCCTGGCGGAAAGCGTCTCGCCGGGCGACACCTCACTGGCCTGGAATCTCGACAACGTGAAAACCGGAATGCAATGGATGCGCCGAGTCATCGAGAACCGCTTGAAAAGCGGAAAGCCTGAAGACTTCATGGCCCGCGGTGCCACCAGCGTCGAGGACATCGTCATGGCGGATGACCGGGGATCGGTCCAATTCCATGGCTTCAACGTCTATCCGAAGCTGGGTCCCGACATTGCCAAGAACCTCCGCGACTATGTGGACAACGCCAACAACGGCCTGCATCCCAAACGCAAGGCCTATCTGGACTTTGTGCAGGCGGCCCTGGACGTTGCCACCGGCGCGGTGCCGCCAGACCCTACCCCCACAGGCCTGTTCGCCTGGAGAACTGCGAAATCCAGCTCTCCCGGTGCCGACTTCATTCAGCACGCCGCGCTGGCTAGAAACATGTTCTACACACATGCCCGGCTGCGCAAACGCGACTGATCCCCAAACACATCGAAAACCAAGGAGGGCACTCCATGTCACCAACCCATACCGGATCAAGCGCTTTGAAACCGCATCGCCATTTCCCAATGGCCAGCCTTGCCACTGCCATTGCAGTGAGCGCCTGCTTGATAGGTGCCCAAGCCTCCGAATCATCGCCGCCACCGGCATCGCCGGCTGAAATCAGCAGCCAGCAAACCCAGCCGACGGCTGCCGACTACTCTCGGCCTGCGCAGGAAAGAGTCGCGTCCATGACTGCGCTGCGGCAATACCTGAAGTTCAAGGATGAAGTCTGGGAAACCCAAAGAGCCCGCCAGAGCAATACCTTTTGCTTCGTGCAGCAGCGTCCCGACCATCCGTCCGATCCCGAGCCGAACGTGTGGATGGTCTGGCTCAATGGCGGCGAGATCGTCAATATGGGCTGGCATCTCTATTCGCCCAAAACGCTGACGAAAGAAGACGCCAAAGCGGATGGTGAAAGCCTGGCAAGAATGAAATCCATCAAGCTCGCGACCGACGTGCGAGAAACGGCCCAGGAAATCTACGGCAGCAGCTTCCTCGTCGAACGCGCCTGGGTGGACATGCTGCTGGCGCAATGCAAGGCCAAGGGCCGCACCATCAAAGTGACTCCTGCCCGATAGCCGCATGCCGCATATCGGACGCAACCGCTTTCCCGGCCCATGCCGTGTCAGGCAAGGCCGTCGCCTGCTCGCAAGGTGTCTGCTGGCCACCCTGGCGGGGTCGGCCCTGCCTTTGCTGGCAGCGCCTGAAAGCGGGCGGGCTTCCGATTTCTCGCGTCCGGCGCAATCCCTGATTCCTTCTCCAGCCGCCCTGCGTATCTATTTGAAGAGCCGCCAGGCATCGACTGGCCCCGGAAAGCCTTCAGCCCTCCAGCGCTTTTGCTTCGTGCAACAGCACAACCGCAGCGCAGTCCCTGCGCGCTCGTCGGTCTGGATGGTCTGGCTGGAAGGCGGCCAGATCGCCAATCTGGGGCAGCGCCGCTTCACCGCCAAACCATCGCCGGATGAAGCGCAATGGGATGGCGATGCCTTGTCCGAAGCCAAGGCCATCCACCTCGCCGCCGACGTCCGTGAAACGGCGCAGGAAATCACCGGCAGCAGCTTCCTCGTCGAACGCGCCTGGGTCGACCGGCTGCTGGCGCAGTGCCAGGCCAAGGGCCGCAAGGTCGAAGTCCGCCCCCAACGCTAGCCGGCAATTCCTACCGCCCATTGATCCCTTCTTTTTAAGCACCCAAGACCCATGACAGAAATCAGCCGCCAATCCCTCTTCGGCAAGCTCAACCCGCTGCTGTTCAAGTCGCTGGAAGGCGCCACCGTGTTCTGCAAGCTGCGCGGCAATCCCTATGTGGAGCTGGTGCACTGGCTGCACCAGCTGCTGCAGGAAAACGATTGCGACCTGATCCGCATCCTGCGCCACTTCGACATCGCCTCCGACCGCCTGGCCGCCGATGTGCTGCGCCGCCTGGACCAGCTGCCGCGCGGCGCCACCTCGATCAGCGACTTCTCCGAGCACATAGAGACCGCCATCGAGCGCGGCTGGGTCTATGCCACGCTGATGTTCAACGACAGCCAGATCCGCAGCGCCTATCTGCTGTCGGGCATGGTGCGCACGCGCTCGCTGGCCAATGAGCTGCGCTCCATCTCGCGCGAATTCGACAAGATCTCCGAGCCCGCGCTCAGCGATGCCTTCGCCCGCCTGCTGCCCGACTCGCCCGAGGCACGCATGCGCGCGGCCGATGGCAGCGGGCTGGAAGGCACGCCGGGCGAAGCGAGCCAGGCCACGGGCGCCGCACCCGGCCAGGGCGGTGCGCTGCAGCAGTACACGGTGGACCTGACGGCCCGCGCCAAGGCGGGCGAACTGGACCCCGTCACCGGCCGCGACGACGAAGTGCGCCAGATGGTGGACATCCTGCTGCGCCGCCGCCAGAACAACCCCATCCTGGTGGGCGAGGCCGGCGTGGGCAAGACCGCCGTGGTCGAAGGCCTGGCCCTGCGCATCGCCCAGGGCGATGTGCCGCCGCCGCTGCAGGGCGTGGAGCTGCGCGTGCTGGACGTGGGCCTGCTGCAGGCCGGCGCCAGCATGAAGGGCGAGTTCGAGAACCGCCTGCGCGGCCTGCTGGACGCCGTGCAGTCCAGCACCACGCCCATCGTGCTCTTCATCGACGAAGTCCACACCCTGGTGGGCGCGGGCGGCCAGGCCGGCACCGGCGATGCCGCCAACCTGCTCAAGCCCGCCCTGGCGCGCGGCACGCTGCGCACCATCGGCGCCACCACCTGGGCCGAGTACAAGAAATACATCGAAAAAGACCCGGCCCTGACCCGCCGCTTCCAGCTGGTGCAGGTGCACGAGCCCGACGAGCCCCGCGCCGTGGACATGCTGCGCGGCGTGGCCGCCAAGCTGGAAAACCACCACCAGGTGCGCATTGCCGCAGACGCCGTGGCCGCGGCCGTCAGCCTGTCGCACCGCTACATTCCCTCGCGCCAGCTGCCCGACAAGGCCGTCAGCCTGCTGGACACGGCCTGCTCGCGCGTGGCCATGGCCCTGCATGCCACGCCCGCCCAGCTGGAAGCCGTGCAGCGCCGCATCGAGGCCCTGGGCGTGGAGCAGGAAGTGCTGCTGCGCGAGGCCGCCCTCGGCCTGCCCACGGCCGAGCGCCTGCAGGCGCTGGAAACCGACCTGGCCAGCCTGCGCGAGCGCCAGGCCACGCTGGCCGAGCGCTTTGGCCAGGAAAGCGCGCTGGCCCGCCGCATCCTGGAAACCGAGGCCGCCCTCATGGGCCTGAAGCCGCCCGTCTTCTCCACCGGCGCCGCTGCAGACCCGTCCGCTGCGGCGCCGGAAACGGCCGCCGAAGCCACCGCAACCGAACCTGCCGAGCCACCCAGCGTGGCCTCGCTGGAAGCGCTGCGCCGCCAGCTCGCCGAGCTGCAGGGCGATTCCCCGCTGCTGCAGCCCGTGGTCGATGCCGGCGTGGTCGCCGCCGTCGTGGCCGAGTGGACCGGCATTCCCGTGGGCCGCATGGTGCGTGACGAGGTGCAGTCCGTGCTCTCGCTGGCAGACACGCTGGAGAAGCGCGTCATCGGCCAGCGCCACGGCCTGGAGGCCATCACGCGCCGCATCCAGACCTCCCGCGCGCGGCTGGACGATCCGGGCAAGCCCATCGGCGTCTTCCTGCTCGCCGGCCCCTCGGGCGTGGGCAAGACGGAAACCGCCCTCTCCCTGGCCGAAGCCCTGTATGGCGGCGAGCAAAACCTCATCACCATCAACATGAGCGAGTTCCAGGAGGCGCACACCGTCTCCACCCTCAAGGGCGCGCCGCCCGGCTACGTGGGCTACGGCGAAGGCGGCGTGCTGACCGAGGCCGTGCGCCGCCGCCCCTACAGCGTGGTCCTGCTCGACGAAATCGAAAAGGCCCACTCCGACGTGCACGAGATGTTCTTCCAGGTCTTCGACAAAGGCTGGATGGAAGACGGCGAGGGCCGCTACATCGACTTCAAGAACACCGTCATCATCCTGACCTCCAACGTGGGCTCGGACCTGATCGCCAGCATGTGCCGCGACCCGGACCTGGCGCCCACGCCCGAAGGCCTGGCCCAGGCCGTGCGCCAGCCGCTGCTGCAGACCTTCCCTGCCGCGCTGCTGGGCCGCCTGACGGTGGTGCCCTACTACCCCATCTCCGACGCCATGCTGGAGCAGATCATCCGGCTGCAGATGCTGCGCATACAGCGGCGCATCGAGGAACGCCACGGCGCGCAGTTCAGCTTCGATGAAGCAGCCGTGGACCTGGTGCGCCGCCGCTGCAGCGAGGTCGAGTCCGGTGCGCGCATGGTGGACGGCATCCTTACCCAGAACCTGCTGCCGCGCATGGCTACCCACTTCCTGCAGGCCACCGTGCAAGGCCAGGAACTGCAAAGCCTGCATGCCGGCGCCAGCGGCGACGACTTCACGCTGGACGTGCGCACCCGCGCTGCGGAGCCGGCATGAGAAGGCACCGCCTGCCACGCGCTGCCACGGCCGTGATCGCAGCCGCGCTGCTGGCCGCCCCGGCTGCGCAGGCGCTGGACCTGGGCGCCATCGGCCAGGCGGCCGACACCGTGCAGCGGGCCTCGGGCGCCGCCACGGCCGGCCAGCAGGCGCTGGAGGCCGGCCGCAGCGCGGCCAGCACGGCCACCAACGCGGCCACCGGTGCCGCCAACGAGGCCCGTGCCTGGTGGGACCGCAACCAGGCCCAGCCCGAGGCGGCACAGTCGCCGCCCTCCGGCGCCGCCCCCGTGCAGGACGACCAGGGCGGCCCACGCCGCGTCATGGCCGTGCTGGGCGACGCCTGGACGGACAGCGCCCGGCGCGGCCAGGCCGTGGTCGCGCTCATGGACCAGGGGCCGTACCTCGTGCAGCGCCAGGCCGCCCATGTGGCGCCGGCCAAGTCGCAATGGCTGGCCCTGCCGCGCGGCGACAGCACCGGCGTGGCCATCGAACTGCCCGGCGACCCCGACGGCACGACCTATGACCTGTCCACCGGCCGTGCCCGCCCCGGGGGCCGGGGCGTGCGCATCTTCGCCCTGTCCGTCCATGCCGACGTGCCCCAGCGCGCGGGCCGGCGCAGCCTGGACGCCATAGAGCAGCACGCCATGCTGCGCGCCAGCTCGGTGCGCACCGAATGGCCGCGCCAAAGCGGCGACATCCTGGAGCCCACGGGCGGCAAGCTGCTGGTCTGGGCCAGCGATGCCACGCAGCGCTTCCCTTCCGGCTTTGGCGCCGACGGACGCCTGTTCACCGCCGACGATCCCATGGTCACCCTGCCGCGCGGCTACACCGTGGTCACGCTGGAGCCGCAGGGCCTGCGCTTCGACCGTGCCCGGGAAATCGCCCTGGCCTTCCATGCCGTCCAGCCCGCGCAGGACATCGACCTGTCCCGCCTGGGCGCAGGCGATGCGGCCCAGGCCCTCATCGGCCTCATTGCCGAGCGCCACCCGCTGGCCGCTGCCAGCGGCTTTGATGCCGGCAAGCTGCGTGCCGACTACGGCCAGCGCCTGCAGACCGCCGCCGAGCGCGGCGACAGCGCCGCGCAGGCCCAGGCCCTGGCAGAAATGGGCCAGCGCCTGGGCGATGGCCAGTACCGCGTTCTGCTGCCCGGCGGCCAGGCCTGGCCTGCCCGCACAGACCGGGGCCTGTCCCCGCAGCTGCTGGCACGCGGCAGCGTCAACATGCCCATGCCGCGCACCTGGCTGCGCGAGGACGGCCGCATCGCCATCACCGGCGTGGCGCCAGGCTCTGCCGCCGCCAAGGCGGGCCTGCAGCCCGGCAGCGACATCCTCGCCATCGAAGGGGAAAGCCCGACCCGCTACCTGGACCGCATTGCCCCCGCCTCGCTGCGCGCCGGTGCCGACGCCCGCCGCGCCGACCTGCTGGCGCTGGACCTGGGCACGCCCGCCACGCTGAGCCTGCGCACCGCAGCCGGCGCGCCCCCGGCCAGCCAGGAACAGACCCTGCGCCTGGACGCCGCCCCCGCCGCAACCACGGCCCTGCCTGCGGCCGAGCCCGCCCTCGCATCCTTCCTGCTGCGCAGCGCCCAGGGCGGCAACCTGGCCTACATCGCCCTCGACAGCTTTGCCGACGGCGCCACCGGCCAGCTCAGCCGCTGGGAAAGCGCCCTGGCCGCCGCCACCCAGGCCAGGGTCACGGGCCTGGTCATCGACCTGCGCGCCCACCGGGGCGACGATGCCTACCAGCTGCTGCCCCACATGCTGGCCTCGCTCTATACGCGCGACAAGCCGCTGCGCATGCAGGACGCCGCCCAGCGACTGTTCGACCCCGCCGCCCGCGTCTGGCGCAGCCGTGGCGGCCTGGGCCTGCCGGCCCAGCTGCCGCTGGCCGCCTCGGGCACGCCCTTCACGGCACCCGTTGCTGTGCTTACGGGGCCCGGCTGCTCGGGCCCCTGCGAACTGTTCGCTGCCTGGCTGCAGCACAGCCAACGTGCCGACATCGTCGCCACCAGCGCCACGGCTGGCGCCACCGGCCCCGCCACGCGCGTGCACCTGCCGGCCGGCTTCATCGTGCAAGTCCCCCTGCTCGCAGAAACCGGCCCCGCTGGCGGCAACAACCCCGCCGCACAGGCCCAAGGCGTGACCCCGCGCCTGCGCGTGCCCGTGGACGCGGCCTTCACCGCCTCTATCCAGGCCGGCGGCGACCCGCTGCTGGACGCCGCCGTGCTCCACTTGGAACGCAGCCGCACCGCGCAGGTGTCGCGCTAGACCCACAAGCCCTTGCCGCCATGCCACCGCACCTGAACCCCGCCCGTTTCGTGACTTGTGCAGTCATGGCTGCCAGCGCGCTGGCAGCGGGCTGCTCGTCCAGCACCGACCAGATGCTGGTTGCCCTCGCTACGCCAGTTGCGGCCAAGGCACTCGATCCCGCCGATCCCACCGACCGCAGCCCGTACCGCTATCTGTATGCCGTGTACTGCAATGGCCGGGTGGATCGACTCGATCTGAAGAACCAGGCCAAGACAGGCAGTTTTCAGCTATCGGACGGCAGCAGCAAACCACCAGCGGTGCCACCCCAAAGCGCAGGCACCTCCGTCACCGACAGCTGCCTTTTCTCCGTCCACAAGCCGGATGGCGACCTGCGCACGCAGTTGACACAGCAGGCCAGGGCATACGCCGGTGGCGAATCCCTGGAGGATCCCCGGGCGGAGGAAACGTCGGCAGGCCGCGTGCTGCTGAGCTACCGCCTCCCGGGAGCAGACGGCTTGGGCTTTGCGCTGTCGGACCGCGAGCGCGCACTCACGGTGCCGTTGCAGGCGCTGCCCGGCCAAAGCCTGGCCCCTGGATGGCGCCTTGCGCCAGGCGGCCGCTACGTGCTGCTGACCCTGAACAAGCTCGTACCCGTGGAACGGGGCCTGCAGCAGTTGGTCGCCACCGGCGAGATGCGTCTGTACGACGCACAAGGCCGCCAGCTGGCCATGCTGAACGATGCCCGCGTCGCTGGGCCCTCCATGGTCTTGATGCCCAAGGAAGACATGGACCGCGACACACCGCGCACGGCCGGCCACTGGCTCAACATCGCGCTCACCCCGGATGGACTGGCCGTGTTCGCCGATCCACTGGGCAACTACCACTTCGTCGAACTGGGACATGTCTTCGGCCTGGACCCCGTCGTGGGCCTGGACGCCGACGACTACGACAGCCGGCTGCCTGGTCTGGTCTATGCAGCGCAATAAGCAATCCCTTTCCATGCACCGAAGCGCCACCGCCAGCGCCATCGGATTGACGCTGCTGTGCCCTGGCCTGGGCATGGCTGAGACAGCGGCCCCCACAGCACCCATCCAGAACCCCCACCGCTATCTCTACGCCGTGTACTGCAACGGCACCGTTGACAGGCTGGACCTGGTCCAGCAAACCAAGACAGGCAGTTTTCAACTATCAGAGCGCAGCGGCAAGCCTGCTGCCATTGCGGCGCTGCCATGGCCAGGAGTTCGACCTGGCGGCTACCTTGCCCGCCCTGTCGTCACGCCGGATGCACAGGGAAGCAGTGACGGATTGGTGAGCATCGTCGCCAGCAGCCGGCTGGACCCCGATGCGGACGGCCGCAAGCCCTACCAGCTGCTGACCTTCGCCCTGCCGGGCTGGACGCTGCAGCAAGCGCGCAATCTGGGCAGCTTCGATGCATTGCCCCGCCTGGCCCGCGCCGCTGACGGAACCCTGGCCGTGCAGCCCCAGGACAAGGACCCGGCCGCTGCCATGGCCGCGCAGGCCCGGGCCTGGACAGCAGCGGATGCAATGGCCTGGACCAGCGCCCAGGCGTGGTCGGCAGGCAATATGCTGTTGACCCACGCCCTGCCCGGCCAGCGAGGCATGGGCGCAGCACTGGCGCTGGGCGCAGAGGCGCGCATCGTGCACCTGGCCGAGTTCCGCAGCGGTGGCAACGACATCCCGCCCGACCTGCACCTGGCGCCGGGCGGCCGGTTCGTGCTGGCCGGCCTGAAGCGCTCCGTCCCTCTGGGCAAGGGCCTGCGCAAGGTCGAAGCCACCGGGGAGCTGCGGCTGTATGGCGCGGATGGCCGGCAGACCCGGGTGTTGAACCAGGCGAGCCTGGCCGGCAGCGTGCTGGCCCGGAGCCAGTCCCGCACGCTGGACCCGGACCAGCCCGGAACAGACAACGACTGGTTCAACGTAGCCCTGACGCCGGACGGCCTGGCGGTTTTCACCGACCGGAGCGGCAACTACCAGTTCGTTGCGCTGGGCCAGTCCTTCGACAGCGCCCCTGTCATGGATGGCGCCCAGGATGACGCCGACGGTGCCCGTCCGGGGCTGGTGTACGCAGCCCGATAGCAGCAAAGGACCTTCCAGCCACCCCATGCAAGCCCTTCATCGACCGGCGCACCCAGGCCCTGCCATCCAGGCCTGAAGCCCCGACCCCTCTTCCACCCCAAGCACCGCGAGAACCGACACCATGACACGCAGAGTCACCATCAACACCCCCCTGGCAGACCAGCTGCAGCTGCGCCGGCTGCAGGGGCGCGAGGAAATCAGCCATCTGTTCGCCCTGGAGATCGACCTGCTCAGCGAGGACGACAGCATCGACCCCAAGGCCCTGCTGGGCAAGGGCGCCACCGTGGTGGTGGAGACCCAGGACGGCGGCAAGCGCTACATCGACGGCCTGGTCACGGCCTTCGGCATGCGCGGCCAGGACGAGCACCGCAACTTCCTGTACCGCGCGCGCCTGTCGCCCTGGCTGTGGCTGGCCACGCGCCGCAGCGACTTCCGCATCTTCCAGAACAAGACCGTGCCGGACATCATCAACGAGGTCCTGGGCATCTACGGCCACCCCATGCAGCAGCGCCTGACGCGCTCCTACCGCACCTGGGAGTACTGCGTGCAGTACAACGAGACGGACTTCCAGTTCGTCTCGCGCCTCATGGAGCACGAGGGCATCTGCTACTACCACCAGCACAGCGCGGGCCAGCATGTGCTGACATTGGGCGACGATGTCATCGCCTCGCACGACCCGCTGCAGGGCGGCGCCGTCATCCCCTTCCACCCGCCGGGCAAGGCTGCCGTGGCGCGCGAGGAATGCATACACGCCTGGGAACTGCACCAGCGCGTCAAGCCTGGCCGGCACTACAACGACGACTACGACTTCAAGAAGCCCCGCGCCGAGCTGTCCAACATGCGCCGCAACCCGCCCGGCCACGCGCACGACGCCTACGAGATCTACGAATGGCCGGGCGGCTACACCGAGACCGGCGACGGCGAGGACTACATCCGCGTGCGCCTGCAGCAAAGCCTCACGCGCCAGAGCACGGTGCAGGGCCGCTCCAACCACCGCGCCATGGCGCCGGGCTACACCTTCACGCTGGACAACTATCCGCGCGGCGACCAGAACCAGACCTACCTGGTCACGGCGGTCGACTATGCCTTCGAGGAGAACCCGCGCGTCAGCGACGGCGGCAGCGGCGAAGGCTCGGTGCAGAAATTCGTGCTCCAGGCCCAGCCCACCAGCCTTCCCTTCAAGCCCCAGCGCATCACCGCCAAACCACGTACCACGGGCCCGCAGACCGCCGTCGTCGTGGGCCCCGCAGGCGAAGAGATCTGGTGCGACCAGTACGGCCGCGTCAAGGTGCAGTTCCACTGGGATCGCATCGGCGGCATGAACGAGAACTCCAGCTGCTGGATGCGCGTGGCCACCAGCTGGGCCGGGCCGGGCTTTGGCGCCGTGCACATCCCGCGCATCGGCATGGAAGTCATCGTGGACTTCCTCAACGGGGATCCTGACCACCCCATCGTCATGGGCTGCGTCTACAACGCCTCCAACATGCCGCCCTGGGCACTGCCGGCCAACGCCACGCAATCGGGCATCAAGACCCGGTCGAGCAAGGGCGGCGCCCCAGGCGCGGGCATGAAGAACGGCCAGGGCGACGCCAACGCCATCCGCTTCGAGGACAAGGCTGGGCAAGAGCAGCTTTGGCTGCACGCGCAGAAGGACCAGCTCACCGAAGTCGAGAACGACGAGGACAAATGGGTGGGCAACGACCGGCGCAAGACCATCGACCGGGACGAGACCAACGTCATCCACCGCGACCGCACCGAGACCGTGGACCGTGACGAGACCATCACCGTGCACAACAACCGCACGGAGCGGGTGGACCACAACGAGAAGATCAGCATCGGCGACAACCGCAATGAAGACGTTGGCATCGACGAGAACATCTCCATCGGCAAGAACCGCAGCAAGACCATAGGCCGCAACGAGAAGGACAAGATCGGCAACAACTGGTCGATCAAGGTGGGCAGCTTCAAGACAGAGACCATCGGACTGGCCTACATGCAGAACGTGGGCCTGGCCAAGATGGTGAACATCGGCGCCGCCTACAACGTCAACGTGGGCGCGGCCATGGTGGTGAATGTGGGGCTGAGCCAGAGCACGACGGTGCTGGTGGACCGTTCCGTCAGGGTCCAGGGCAACCAGCAGACCACGGTAGGAAAGCGCTACGCCATTCAGGCCGGCGACGAGCTCTCAATCACCGTGGGCGCTGCCAGCTTGGTAATGAAAAGCGACGGCACGATCACCATCAATGGCAAGAACATCGACGTGGTCGGCAGCAAGCACATCGGCCTCGACTCCAAGCGTATTGACCTGAACTGAGGAGTCCCGAATGGAGCGCCCTTCCCACGCAATGCCCAGTCCGGTGGAGTCCGCCCCCTTGCCGGAGGTGGTCAACCACACGCCCTGGCCCAGCCAGTACTTCCAGCATGTGGACCCACATGGCGAGATCTTTCACGTCATGGTCAGCCGCATCTCCTACACGCTGCGCGCGGTACAGAAAAATGGCGATCTCATAGAGCCCACTGTCCTGCCGCCCGAGCAACAGACACCGCTTTGCACCGCAGACGAGTTCTACGCAAACGTGAACATCAGCAGCGTGCTGCAGGAAAGCGATCTTGCTCCTTACAAGCCAAAGTGCGATGTCATCCTCACCAATGCCTTTGCATATACGCCAGACGGCAAGCCTCATGAGCGGTGGCCGGCCGGCTTCAGGTTTGCAGACAGCATCATCAAAACGCTTCAGGTCACCGGACCGCGGCAATTCGAGCGCTCTCTGACCAGCCTCGGAGCGCTGCGTCCCGGCGCCCCGAAACCGGTCACTCAGGTGCCGCTGTGCTATGAGCTGGCCTTCGGGGGCCCCAATGTCATTCGCCAGGAGCAACTTCTGCAGGAGTTTCTGGATGGCAGGGACGACGTCAGGACCACAAAGTCCCAACGCGAGATCGCCCAACAGGCGCATGACGCGCTCCCCGCCTTCTACACGCCCAATCCGATTGGTTGCGGCAGGCTTCCCGAGGCGGTCCACGACGCCGACAAAGCCATTGCGAAACTGGAAATCCACACACAGCAGCAGCCCCAGTCCGCGCAGCACTACGCAGCGCCGCAGATTGAGGCCTTGAACCAGCCTTATGACGGACAGCAGGACTATCCGGTCGTAGGCGTGGGCGCCATCGGACGCTGGTGGAGTCCTCGGGTTTCCCTCGCTGGCACGCATGACGACGCATGGAAGCAATCCCAGTGGCCCAAAAGTCCTTTGGATCATGACTACCGCTACTGGAACTGTGCGCCGGAAGACCAGCAGATCGACTACCCGCAGGGTGGCGAAGAGGTCATGCTCCTGAACCTCATTCCAGCCGACAAATACCAGGGCATTTTCCGCTTCAAGCTACCCACGCAGGAGCTGCAACTGCTGGTACGCCTGAATGTGGGCGTGGTGATGTTTGCGCCCATGAACATAGACACGGTGATCCTGGATTTGGCAACCGGCACTGTGACTACCGTCAGGCGGGCAATCATCAGCGCCAAGACAGATGTCAGGCAGCTGGAGTTGGGCACCTGGCCCAAAGGCACAGGCATGGAACTGGATGCCGAAATGCAGCGCGCAGCCAGCGAACGCGCGAAACCACAGGAGGCACGCCGTGGCTGACGAAAACATCGCATCCAAGGACGGGCGGTTTCGCATCGTTTCGCTCACCCCAGATGTATGCCTGACACCGAGCAAGAACGGCGTCCCGGTGCCCTACCCCATCACGCACCAGATGAACCAGAGCAGGCAGTGCTCTCCCAACGTCTTCCTGCAAGGCAAGCCTGTCTACCTGCACAACCAGAGCTATGTCGACAACGTCATGGGCGATGAACCCGGACAAGGCAAGGGCGTGGTCAGCCAGACCAATATGCGCATCAGCCACGACATTGACCACAGCAAGACCGTCTACGTCAATGGCCGGGGCATCGTGCGCACTGGCGACAAGATGTGGATGAACTGGAAGAAGCCCTGAAGCGCCATGGCCACCAGAAAAAAACAACTGCCTGCAGCGCAGTCACAAACTGCACAGGTCAAGCCCAACGCCTACCCTTCTCCAGGGCCGATAGGCAACACCTCGGGACTGGTCATCCCAGACACGGCCCCCAACCTCCACGGAGCCACGGCTCCCGCCATCAAGCCCGTGGCCCAGGAAAAAAGCTGGTGGCAGCGCTGGGGCAGCGACGTTGTGCACACAGGTCTGGATGTCGTGGGCCTCATCCCCGGCGTAGGCGAAATTGCCGACGGCGCCAACGCTTTGATCTATCTTGCCGAGGGCGATAAAGTCAACGCTGCCTTGAGCGCGGCAGCCATGATCCCGGGCGCGGGGATGGCGGCCACCGGGGCCAAGTATGGGAAGAAGGCAGCAGCAGCGGCAACAGAGGCTGCAGGAAAAAAAATAGGACGAGAAGCAAGCGAAGAAGCCGCAGGGAAGGCTGCCAAGGAAACAGGTGCAAAGAAAGCAGACGGTAAGGGTGGAGGAAAGGACAAAGGGAAGCCCAAAAGGCACAAGGACTGTGGAAAAAAGGTGCCTTACAACGACAAAAAATCGCTCAAAGGCAGCGGGCTAGAGAAAGACCATACTCCTTCAGGTGCCGCTCTCGAAAAAGCTGCCGAAAACAAGATCAATGAACTAAGGGATTCTGGTGTGAAAATTAGCGATGCTCAAGCTTCAGAAATCAGAAAATCTGTCCGAAACAATGCACCAACAATTGCTGTTCCTCCAGATATTCATGCAGAAGGACAAACTTGGCGGTATAAAAACACTCCTGAAAGAATCTCTCAGGATGCGGGAAACCTCAATGAAGCTGTAAAAAGGAATACAGATGCCATCTCCAAGGCTATGGAAAACAAGGATCATGGATGCAAGGATGCCTATGACAAAGCTGCTCAAGAGTTGAGAAACATGGATTGGGATCAATATATTCAGGACGCCATCACCAACGGAACAAAGGCAAAGAAATGAATGCAATAGAACTGATGATTTTTTTAGGCCATAGTAGCACGCATGAACCGTTCGACGAGTTTTTAACCAAAAATGGCATTAAGAGTCGACCGAAAATAGGACGGTCATTGGAAACGCTTATCCCAATAAAAGGACAAGGTCTTTCAATGTCATTCGAAATCGATGCAAAAGGAAATGGAATAGCACCCAAAAGTGAAGGCGCATTCATATTTAGTCAACTTGAAATTAGAATATCTGGAGATGTCGGAAAGAATGGAATTTACACCGGACCTTTACCTTATGGTTTAAGCGCAAATGACAGCAGGGATGCGATAGAAAAAAAACTGGGACAACTTAAGCGCAGAATGCCGGAGATTGATAATTATTTTCTTGACGGAGTTGTATGGACAGTCGCTTTCGAAGAGGATAAATTGGAATTCTTTCAGCTTGGCGTTCCTACAAATGGCAAAAGAAAACATGGACTTTGCCCCTGATTAAGCAGGATATTTATGCGTCCATATCTAGTAATCTGACTTGCTAAAAATCAGATAAACCGCCTCAGATCATGAAAACCCCATCTTCCATAATTTCTTCGGCGCTAATTAATTTCCTTGGTTGCTCTTCAAACGATCAGCGTTTGGAAGATTTTCTTGAAGAATATAACATCCATGATCGCCCGATGACAGTGGAAGAATTGGAGTTACTAGAAGACGCAGATGACAAGGAGGATACAGATGCCGAATACGAATTAAATCAAAAGTCCAAAGATTCGCTGATCATTGGATCAGAACGGAATGGATTTTGCCTCATTTTCAAGAAAAGGGAGGATTATGAACTAACGCACTCAGAGCAAATAACCTTCTCTGACCCGTTTGTGCTTGAGCAGATTGCCTTCTTCGCCAATGGCGTACAAACCTATCAAGGATTTCAGGGCAGTTTTCTGTCGGGCATCACAATGGAGACAAAGAAAAATGATCCCGCGTACACCTTTTTTGGAGATCCAATAGCTAGCAGAATAATTTACGATACTCCTGTGGAGCTTTTTCACATATACGACCTGATTGTCAATTTTGGATTCATGGGAAAAGGTAGTTCATGCTTAGCTCACGTCCATATAAGAAAAAAAAATATACATGACAAGGTTATGCTGAAACCAAATTTTGATACGGCAGCAGCATCGTTCCCAGACATGATTGGCAGCATTCATTTGGGAAAAGCATACGATGCTCCGGAAGTGCTGGATTTTTTTTCAAAACATGGGCTACATCAGTCTATTGATGACTATGACTGCCCTGAAGAATTTTCATCTCTCAGCAGATCTCAAGGGATTATAATTTACCTAAAAAAAATGAATGATGGCAGCAAGAATTCATCAAAAAATGCAATAAGTGCCATTACATACAAAAGACGAGGAGATCTCGGATCCTTCGGATATGAAGGTCTGCTTCCTTTTCGCCTGTCATTTGGGGAAAGTCCTGATGTAGTGATGAGAAAAATGGCAATACCCTTCGACAGAAGAGCAGATAGCGAAACGCTTTTTTCGCTGTATTGGCGGCTACCATCAAATATTATAATTCAGGCAGTTTTCAGCTTAATAGATTGGCAACTGGCCAGAATAACACTGCATGCACAGGAAAATATCAAATCCGTATTACCAGATAATTCATCAAAATCATAAAAACGGCTTCTTTTATATTTTTAAGCCTTACTACGCATTTAAGTTTCACAGTTTTTCCAATATAACTCCATAACAGCAATTCTCTCCGAGTAATTAATTCCAGAGGCAGCTGCTAAGAAATGGTCATTTTTATTGACTACAGAATCTGATCTGCCACTCGCGGTGCGTGCTGGCAGACGACACAGGCCTGTACGTCACATTGCCCTCCCTGGCCGTGGGAGCCGAGCATTTCGACATCTATGAAAAGTTCACGCTCAGCCACCCGGAGCCCGACCTCTGGACCATCACCTACAAGGAAGGCCTGTCCCGCCTCTTCCGCCGCGAAGCACCCGAGCAATGGCGCCTGCCGCTGGCCGCGCTCCAGGACCGCGACGGCAACACCGTGCAATTGCATTGGAAATACGCCCTGGGCTCGGACGAACCCGCCACAACGCAGACCTGGAGCGCACGCTACGCCGCAGGGCAAGGCACGGCCCCGGCCACGCAGGTCAAGCCCCCTGCACCCTTTGCCCGCCCACTGCTCGCCGGCCTGAGCGACACCGCAGGCCGCCGCCTGCACCTGCACTGGAGCGCGCCAGGCACACTGCCGCTGGACGCCTTTGCCGGCGCCCGTCTGACTGCCGTGGTCCTGCATGCCCCGGAGCACGCCCCGCAGACCCTGGCCCAGTACGCCTACGACGCCCAGGGCCAGCTCATCTCCACGCACCACGGCAGCCAGCCCTACCGCCAATACGCCTGGCGCTCCGGCGTGCTGGTGGGCTACCGCAAATCCAGCGGGCATCGCTACTTCGCCCAGTACGACATCGAAGGACCCCAAGGCCGCGTGCTGCGCTCCTGGTGCGCCGACACGCCGGTGCCCGGCCAGGACGACGACCGCTTCACCTACCTGCCCCATGAGCGTGTCACGCGCCACACCGACGGCCTGGGCCGCACCACCGCCTACCACTGGGATGCGCGCTTCAACATCATTGCCACCGTCATCGCGGAAGGCACGCCCGAACAGATCATCGAGCAGACCCCCACCGATGCCACCGGCGCCTCCACAGGCCGCATAGACCCCCTGGGCCGCCGCACCACCCTGCGCCGCGATGCACGCGGCAACCTGGTCCAGATCATCGACGCCATGGGCCATGCCACCACGCTGGAATACAACCCGCTGGACCTGGTCACCACGCTGCGCGACGCCCTGGGCCACGAATGGCATCAGGAATACGACGGCCGCGGCCACCTTGTGCAGGCCACCGACCCGCTGGGCCGCACCACGCGCTACCGCCATGACGCCCGGGGCCGCACCGTGGAAGTCATTGACGCCAAGGGAGGCTCCAAGCGCCTGGCCTGGGATGAGGCCGACCGCCTTGTGGCCTACACCGACTGCTCGGGCCAGACCACGCGCTTCGCCTACGACGCCCTGGGCCAGCCCGTGCTGCGCACCGATGCGCTGGGCCAGCAGACCCGCTACGAATACAACGATGCGGGCCAGCTGATACGTGTCATCGAGCCATCCAGCCCCGCAGCCCCAGGCAGCCAGCCCGCCACCCCGACCCACCTCTACGCCTGGAACGGCGAAGGCCACCTGCTGGCCTACACCGACCCCATGGGCCAGAGCACCCGCTACACCTACGACGGCATGGGCCGCCCGCTCACCCGGATTGACGCCGCAGGCCGCAGCCTCGCCTACCACTACGACCGCGCCGGCCGCCTCATTGCCCTGGACAACGAGAACCACGCCCGCACCCACTTCCGCTACGACCTGCGCGACCAGCTCACCGACGAAGTCGGCTTCGACGGCCGCTGGCAGCGCTACATCTACAACGCCGCCGGTGAACTGACCCACGTCATCGAGGCCGGCGGCAGCGACGCCGGGCCCGGCAAGGTCACCTGCTTCGAGCGCGATGCCCTGGGCCGTCTGCTGGCCAAGCGCGCCCTGGGCCACACCGGCCCCGTGGAAGAAACCACCTACCGCTACGACGCCCTGGGCCGCCTGACCCAGGCCAGCAACGCCGCCTCCCACCTGGCCTTTGCCTATGACCCCTTGGGCCAGTTGCTCAGCGAGACCCAGACCCTGCAGGCTCTCGGCAATGCCACAGGCCAGGCCCGCCAGAAACTGCAGCGCAGCCTCTCGCACGGCTACGACGAACTGGGCAACCGCAGCCACACCCGCATGCCAGATGGCCGCACCCTGCACTGGCTGTTCTATGGCTCGGGCCATCTGCACCAAATCAACATCGCTGCAACACAAGGCCCTGACCAGCCCCCGGCCGCCCACCAGGTCATCGCCGACATCGAACGCGACGCCCTGCACCGCGAAGTGCGCCGCAGCCAGGGCGCACTGTCCAGCCGCTACGACTGGGATCCGGCCGGGCGCCTGCTGCGCCACCGCGCAGCGCTGCAAGGCAGCGGCCACGTGATCCGGCCCGGCAACTCCAACGCAACGCTGGAGCGTGGCTACGCCTACGACGCAGCAGGCCAGCTCATCGCCCGTGCCGACTCCCTGCGCGGCCGCCAGGACTTCCGCTACGACCCCACGGGCCGCATCCTAGCCAGCCTGCCCGCACAAGGCAGCCCGCTGGCCCGCGAACTGTTTGCCTTCGACCCCGCCGGCAACCTGCTGGACTCCATCCCCGGCAAAGACGGCCAGCCCGTGGACACCACTCTTGGCGTGGTGGGCGACAACCGCCTGCGCTTCTACCAGGACCTGCACTTTGAATACGACGTGCACGGCAACGTCACAAAGCGCACCCGGGGCAACCAGAAAGCCGGTACCCAGGAAGTACTGGACCTGACCTGGAACGCAGACCACCAGCTCATCGAATCGAACACCACGCGCCACGGAGTCACCCAGGCCACCCGCTACGCCTACGACCCCCTGGGCCGGCGCGTCTCCAAGAGCGATGCCTTCGGCAGCACCCACTACCTGTGGGATGGTGACCTCATGGTGCACAGCCAACGCGGTGCAAGGCAGGCGCTCTATATCTACGAGCCAGGCAGCTTTGTACCGCTGGCCACCATCCAGGGAGCGGGCGAGGAACACAGCACCTACTGGTACCAATGCGACCAGATCGGTGCCCCGCTGGAGCTGACCGACGAGCAAGGCCAGGTGGCCTGGGCGGCGGACTACAAGGTCTGGGGCGAGGCGGTCATGCGCAGCGTGTTGAGGACCGGCACCGATGATCGGCCCGTCAGCGCACGGGCTTGGGGCTCAAAGCCTGTTGCACCACCTTCACCGCCGCCCATTGAGCAACCCTTCCGGTTACAGGGGCAGCAGTTTGATGAGGAGACGGGGCTGCATTACAACCGGTTCAGGTATTACGATCCGGTGGTGGGGAGGTTTGTTAGTCAGGATCCTATTGGTTTAGAAGGTGGAATAAACCTATTCTTGAATTCGAACAATACAACCGGATGGATTGATCCATATGGCTTGGCACCGTTTAAACCCTGTCCCTGCACTTGCAAGAAAATATTGGATAACATGAAAGCGAATGGAAGAGACTACGGTGCAAAATCAAATACAGCCAAAGATGGTCATCACATTATCCAAGATGCAGCTGCTAAAACCATACCGAAATATAGTTATACAGGAGCACCAGCCATACAGTTAGGTGGACCTTCTACAAAAATTGGATCTGAACACTATATTGCAACGCAAATTCAACGTGAGGCAGGGGGTGGAACATACGCTGCTGAAAGAAGAATAGGATACAAAGCAATTAGAAAGGCTGGATTGACAGAAGAGGAATCAAAATGTTTATTCCTAATGCATGTCGATCCTTATTTCAACAACCTTGGGGTTACAGCAACAACACCCATGCGAACTGTAGCAAACAGGAGATGAAATGACTGAATCATACTTGGAAAATAATCCTAGAATCATTTCAAATATAAAGTCAATAATAAAAGAAATGGCCAAAGAAAATTATGACGTATTGCATACAAAAAACCTGCTAGGTGATGCATCGCCACAGGAATATATTGAGCGTTCTCATGACATCTTTCGCGGAAAATTAATTACAATACCACCCGACGATGCATTGCAGAAATCATACGTATTTGACCTTCCCAAAGATCCTAATGATAAATACGCCATCGATGTATTTCTGTGGAGCAACGGCGAAGAAAGTGACGCTGTGGCAACCTTTTGCGTAAGAAGAAATCCTAAGTCCGATGCTCAAGCAGTCTATCTCTATGATTTAAAAATTCCATAACACGTCCGTATATACGACACCACCGGCCGCATCCTCGCCAGCCTGCCCGCACAAGGCAGCCCGCTGGCCCGCGAACTGTTTGCCTTCGACCCCGCCGGCAACCTGCTGGACTCCATCCCCGGCAAAGACGGCCAGCCCGTGGAAACCACCCTGGGCGTGGTGGGCGACAACCGCCTGCGCTTCTACCAGGACCTGCACTTTGAATACGACGTCCACGGCAACGTCACCCGCCGCACCCGGGGCAACCAGAAAGCCGGTACCCAGGAAGTACTGGACCTGACCTGGAACGCAGACCACCAGCTCATCGAATCGAACACCACGCGCCACGGAGTCACCCGGGCCACCCGCTACGCCTACGACCCCCTAGGTCGGCGCGTCTCCAAGAGCGATGCCTTCGGCAGCACCCACTCTACCTGTGGGATGGTGACCTCATGGCGCACAGCCAGCGTGGAGGAAGACAGGCGCTCTGTATCTACGAGCCGGGGAGCTTTGTGCCGCTGGCCACCATTCAAGGAGCGGGCGAGAAACACAGTACCTACTGGTACTAGTGCGACCAGATCGGTGCGCCGCTGGAGCTGACCGACGAGCAAGGCCAGGTAGCCTGGGCTGCGGACTGCAAGGTCTGGGGTGAGGCGGTCATGCGCAGCGTGTTGCGGACCGGCACCGATGATCGGTCCGTCATCCATCGGTAGACAATTCTCTGAGACAGATGATATTGTCATGAAGGCAGTAGAGTTGGTAGATAGGCTAAATAGACGGTCGTGAGCGATTAATGCTGTGGACCCAGGTTTCATTTTCAGGTACTCCAGGAGTATTCTTTTACCTCTCGGGAATCGTCACAAAAACCTTTGATTCACAATCATGACCAGCACTATCGATACGGTAAAGATTTTGATGTCTGACAGATATCGTCGCGAACCTCCTCTGCCGGAGGAAACAATTACAGAAATATCCAGAAGGCTCAATCTTCCTGACGATTACGCGAATTGGATGCGCTGGTCCAATGAAGGCGAAGGAAATTTTGGTGATATGTACCTGACGTTCTGGCCGCTGGACGAACTGGAGCAACTCAACAAGGATTTTCTTGTTCAGCATTACCTGGGTGCCGAAGCTTTGTGTTTTGGCACAGATGGAGGAGGAACCGGCTATGTCTTCAAATCTCTTCCCAATGACACCTCCATCTGGTCTGTTCCGCTGGGAGACTTGGACTGGTCAGCTGCAAGCAAGATTGGTGATGATTTTGGCTCGGCGTTGTTTAAAGCTCTGACCACTATCGATTCCGTTCACATCAAAGCAATTCAACGTCAAAAGTGCGATTTTTTTGAATCACCTGCAGCTTACCCTGACCCATATTCAAGAATAGGAATAGCTTTACAGACAAGAGGGCAGCAACCAGTTACAGGAATGCGCGCTCTACCCGATCAAGAATGCGCAGGTTGGTATATATGGGCTGGAGATTATTCCAGCGCTGCAGATTTCTTCCAGTGTGTACACGTCGGCCATGTTTTGGAATTTTGGCCTGAATTACTTCCATACTTGGCACTGGCTCCAGATTATCGCTTCATCATTCATGATGAAGGCTATGAAGATGTCTGGAAAGACCCGGTGATCACTATGAAATAGTCATTATCGTATTGACAAGGATGTCGAATTATTATTTTCAAATATTCATCGGTGCATCAAATGAACAGACAAGATATATTAAGAGATTTTGGAAAAATCTTCATCAAAGAGGCAAGAGACTCTTCTATTGAGAGAGTTTTTGATTTTATACAAGGAAATCTTAGAACACCTGAGTCTATAAGATTTAGTGAATTCTATTCGCCTCTTTCACAAGATCAAAAAGATGATTTCAAATATCTTGCACTCCTGGCTATCGATTCTGCTATTTTCAGAATACTCAGAATGGCTGATCAAGAGGTGATTGATATAAAATTCAACGATAGCGACAGCATTTCTCAAATGAGTGATGGTCTTGCTGGAGAGCTGTTTGGTGATAGTGGCTGGATGAAAGAATTCAGTGACTATCCATCCACAACAATATAGTTTTGGATATAAATACGTCTCAATTTTTAGAGTGAACAACACCACCGACCGCGAATCGTGCGCACAATATCACCACCGCCAACTTCAACAACGCTTCGTGGGTATTCAGCTGCCGGTCAACGCGGATTCGCAGCTTGCCAAAGCCTTCAACCCATCATCGGTCCGCGCTAGTATGAATACTCTGCAACAGCATGTGACGAAATGACATTAACCACTTATAGGAAATATTTGAATGAATAAAGAATATTACATAATGGCCATCAACGAGGAATTCGGATGCTCTGCTGGATTTTATCATTCCATACTTGCTAAAGATTTTGAAGAGGTAGAAGGGGATTATGGTTATAACCCTTGGTATGCCGGCCCCAAAAGATACGGAGGAACACTACCATCGCTTCCTGAAAAACTCATTTTGATGGAGAAAATAACTATACATATGAAGTTCGCAAGGGTGCAGAGTACTTTTATGTCATAAGTGCGGAATTCGCAAGATGCCTGCCAAAAATCAAACATAATTTTTCCGAAATCAAACGTGTTGATTGCATCGACAGCAAAGGCATTTCAAGAAATACCAGGGATGTTTTCATCGCAATACCAAAGAAATTCAAAGCCGAAAACTGCTTGGATCTTTCAAAGAGCAAACCAATATCTCCAAGAGGCATTGAATATGAAAGTCTCCATTTCAAGGATGACTTGGATTTTGACATTTTCGACATTGTGAATATATCATCTAGTCAGGCAAGACTAATTGGTTCAGAGAAGGCAAAAGAAATATTCGAAGATCATGGCATACGATGTGTGAAATACATACCCATAAGTGATATAAACGCCAGCATGCAATCTCATATGAATGAGCTATACAAGCCCATTGGATTTTATGATCCGGTATGAAAATTCAATTTTCGCTGACTATTTGCTTGCAGTAGAGTACCAATATGAGCATTGACTCTTCGAAAATTTCTTATGTTTTAAATAAATATATCAATGGGGAAATATGCACAGGATTTGAAGAAACCAACACCCTCATAGAAAATTTAGGAGAATTACACTCAATAGGATTTGATAGTACAGGGGATCCTTGTGGTCATGAGTTATTTGAGAAAAATTATTATATAAACCAAAGAAACCAAGGAGTTAATTTAAAACTATATACATTCAGAAGAAAATTATGGAGTAGCGGCCTGGATTTCTACGGATTTAGATTATCAAATATTTTAAGAAAAATAGATTCACCAAGCAATATAAGACTATTTCTGGACAACCATAGATCAAACGGCGCCATCATTATCAATGAAATATGTGTTTGCAGATTTTCATATTATAAAGAAAAGCCGCTAGCACTTACTTTTGAAACCGACATAGGAATAATTGATGAGATGCGAAATAAACGTATTTCCACCAACGCGATCCACAACGAATTTTCAGAAATTCTTACGCAAACAGCATTTAAAAATAATAAAAAGATCCGCCTACTAAGAAAAATAATAATCAACGCAGGTCATGAATTAGGCTAGCCCAATATATACCCTGTGAATTGGTGACAAAAACTGAAGAAACGGAGATTTTATTGTCTATGCGACATAACTATCGACATCAATGACGTTCTGCTATTTGAAGTGTTGTCACGGAATCTATGTCAATGGTCAAAGATATTCCAAATGCAAAAATACAGATCATGGATCTATTGAAGATCATCTGCAATCATCAAATTACCCAAAACAAGCAAATTTTGGACGAAGATAACTCATTCGAAATTTCACGTGTCTTAGAAAACTACATTTCCAACCCAAAGCACAAGAGGCAGAGGTACACGATGCCTCCAGAATCAAGTGTGGCAGAAATGGAAACACGGGAAGGATTGGGGCCATTTGACAAGCTTTCAGACATTGATCTCTGGATTGATGGAGAGCCATCTGATTTAACTGCTGTATTCAGAATAAAAACATCGGCATGCACTGGTGAATCCACTGCATTTATTTATGACTTGAAGGTATTATAGATATTCAATCGTACAACACAGGAAAATGTCCCGCATACTTTTGCGATCGCATTATTCGAAATTTGATTTTCATGAGCAAGATGACAGCGCCCTCATTAATCAACTCATTATTCATCCATGAAAAATCTCATCAATCTCAAGAAAGTCATTGAGGAAATTTCCATTAATGAAGGATGGCTCTACGCAAAGACTGATATCGATATAGAAGATGATGCCAAGGTATTTTTCTATAGCGCGGATTTAAATCAGAGTCCCCAGGATGAATTACAAGTTAGAGAATTATTTTTCAGGGCAGGATTTTCCCCCTATCTTTCAAAAGAAGATGTGGAGGATATAATCGAAAATCTGGAACAGCAAGTGGAATTCCCCACTATCGTTGACTATATAAATGCGATACGGTTTTATAAAAAGCATGATGCATTTATCGTTATGTAAAAATGAGCAAAAAACCCCACGGAATGACAAGTGATGGCAGCAAGAGGAAGCGCAGCGCTTTCTGGCTGCCACGGGCTATCGCCTGCCTTGGGACCATTAGTGGAAGTACGTTGCGAAGGCGGGCACGGAGCGGCTGTATGTGTGCGGGGACGTGGTTCCCCAGCGCGATCCGTCCGGGGATGTGTGCCTGACCCAGTTTGGCGATGGACAGGGCCATATGGGCAAATCCGTGCACAGCCGTTGTTGTGGCGCTCCTGGTACAGCAATGTTCTGGTGGCGTCATTTTTCGGCTTTAGGATGGCGGGCCATGCGCAATTCCCACCCCCTTTGGACGGCAGCAGCCCTGGGCCTGGCAGCGGCCCTAGGTAGCGGCCCGGCTTACGCGGCTCGCCCCATGATCACGGACGATGCCCGCATCGTCGATGCCAAGTCCTGCCAGCTGGAAAGCTGGGTCAAGTCCAAGAAGGACAGCACGGAGTTCTGGGCCCAGCCGGCCTGCAATTTCACGGGCAATCTGGAGCTGACACTGGGCGCGGCACGCACGCGAGAGGACGGCAGCGGCCGGACCACGGATGTGGTGATCCAGGGCAAGACCCTGTTCAAGGAACTGCAGCCCAATGGCTGGGGCTGGGGCCTGGCCGTGGGCAATGCCCGGCATCCGAATGACGAGGGCCAGGGCCGGGGGGATCTGTACGCCTATGTGCCCGTCACGTTCTCGCTGCGCGATGACCGGCTGTTCTTCCACACCAACGTGGGCTGGCTGCGCACGGCGCAGACGCATCGCAACCTCATGACCTGGGGCCTGGCCACCGAGGCCCAATTGAGCCAGAGCACCTGGCTGATTGCCGAGACATTCGGCCAGAACCAGGGCAAGCCCTTCTACCAGATGGGCCTGCGCTACTGGCTGGTGCCTGGACATGTGCAGGTCGATGCCACCTACGGCAACCGCGCGGGCAGCAGCACGCAGGAGCGGTGGTTTTCCATCGGCTTGCGGCTGCTGTCGTCACCGTTCCTGCCCTGAGCCCTGCCTGGTGGCTGGCGTCGCGCCCGTATGCCTGCAGGCCCGGACGCCATGGAAACCGGTGCCCCGCACCGGCCGGTGCGGGGCGGTGCGGACCGTGCAGGACCGCAGTGCCTATTTGTTGGGCTTGGCTGCAGGGCCGGCCGGGATGGCGGCGACGCCATCAGGCTTGACGTAGGTGACCGAGGTCACGTAGTGCACGCCGTCGTATTTTTCTGCGCCGTTCGGGCCGGTGCGCTCACCGCCGCTGCGCTCGTCGTGCGTGGCTTCGGCCACGTAGGTGCCCTTCCAGGGCATGTCGAACTGCACCAGGCCCTGCTCGTCGGCATGGGCTTCCTTGCTCCAGCCCGATTGCACGGTCAGCACGACCTTGGCCTTGGGCAGCGGCTGGCCCTTGTAGATGACCTTGAACTCGCCGGCCTTGCCCGAGGGCACCACATCCAGCGTGAGGCGCGGGGCCTGGGCGGCAAAGCCGGTGATCAGGCGCGCGGCCGGGTGGTACCAGTTGCGCAGTTCCTGCTCGCCCTTCTTGCTGGTGTACAGCGGGTAGCCGGCATCCTCGGCCACGATGCTGTCGCCCTGGCCGGCCTTGAAGGGCAGCGCAAAGCCGGTGCCGGTCTTGCGGCCATCGGCCGCCTTCTCGCCCTGGGCAGACACCAGGGTGGCCACTGGCTTGCCGAACTTGTCGAGCAGGCCCGGCGATGTCTCGCGCAGGTTGTCGCCAAACTCGCCAAAGCGGATCACGGCGGTTTCGCCGGCCGGCTGTTCCAGCCAGATCTGGTGGGCCTGGCTGGCGCCGCTGGCGGCCAGGAGTGCGGAGACAAGAATCCAGTGTTTCTTCATTGCAGCTTCCTCAAAGGACAAAAAAACAGCCATCGGCGCCACAACGGGCCGACGGCATGAACGTGCTTGGGGAGTGGGGTGCGGCCGCATGTCGCCGCATTGATTATTGAATGCGAATGGTTTGCATTCTATGCGCATTGCACACCGCCCCGGCGCAGTTCACCAGGTGGCTGCAATGGGGTCCGGCCCAGCGCTCAGGCGGCATCCTCGATGCGCACCGGCTCGCCCGTGAAGGCCAGCGCCTCGGCAGCCTGCTCCCAGGGACGCCTGTCGTGCGCCCTGGCCAGGCACAGCACAAAGCCCTCGCCCTCCGCGTGTGTGGTGCTGGCCGCGGGCGGCAGCGGCAGGCCCATGCGCTCATGCGCCTGGGCCACCAGGGTGCGGGCGTAGATTTCCGCAGCCATGCTGCGCAGGCGCGGCTTGTAGACCTTGCCCACGTTGGTGGTGGGCAGCGCATCGATGATGCGCACATAGCGCGGGCGCGCGGGCGCTTCGTCCACGCCGGCTGCGGCAAAGGCCAGCAGTTCGGTCTCATCGGCCTGGGCGCCGGGGTGGAGAGCGACAAAGGCCACAGGCACCTCGCCCGCATAGGCATCGGGCGCGCCCACGGCGGCGCAGGCCTTGACGGCTGGATGGCGCTCCAGCGCCTGCTCTATCACTTGCGGATCGATGTTGTGGCCGCTGCGGATGATCACGTCCTTGGAACGCCCGCGCAGCCGCAGCAGGCCATCGTCGCCGACCGAGCCCAGGTCGCCCGTGATCAGCCAGCCGTCATCGGTGAGGTAGCTGGACGGCTCAATGCCACCCAGGTACCCGGAAAACAGGTTGGGCGACTGGAACACCACCATGCCGGTTTCGCCGGGCGCGGCTTCCTGCCCTGATGGCCTGCCGTCCGGCCCCATGCGGCGCACGGCTAGGCGCGCAAACGGCAGGCGCAGGCCCACATGGCCGGCCGCCGCGTGCAGGCCGGGCGGCGTGATGGTGGAGATGCCCGTCATCTCGGTCATGCCCAGGCTCTCGTGCACATGGAAACCGCTGTGCGCCTTGAAGCGCGCCGCCACCTCGGGCGACAGCGGCGCGGCGCCCGTGCGGAAGTAGCGGATGGAGGACACATTGCCCCCCTGCAACGGCACCTCCACCAGCGCGGCCAGCACCGTGGGCACGGCCGACATCAGCGTGGGCTTCCACTGTGCCGCCATGCGCCAGAAGCCGGCAATCACGGCCTTGTTGCGAAACAGCCCCGTGGTCGGAATGATGACGTGGGCTCCGGCCGAGAAGCAGGCCAGCGAGCCCGGCAGCACTCCGGCCACATGGAACAGCGGGTAGCCGTTGATGGTGCGGTCGGCCGTGTTCAGGCCCTGCATCTGCACGCTGGCCCAGGCGGTGTAGACCTGGGCGCCATGCCTCTGCACGGCAATCTTGGGCGCGCCCGTGGTGCCGCCGGTATGAAAGTAGGCCGCCACGTCGCCGGCCTGGGGCTGGCGCCCGCTCACCAGCCGGTCGGAGGGCTGGGCGGCCAGGGCGGCGTTCAGATCGCTGGCGGGCCAGCGCTGTCCATCCCCCTGGGGAACCCGGCCTTCATGCGAGACCCAGAGCACATGCGCCAGATCCGCATCCAGCGCCGTGACTTTCTCGCGGATGCCGGCATCGTCCTCGTCCGCCCAGGCGATCAGAAAGCGCGCGCCCGTGGTCCGCATCAGGGCAGAGATCTTCTCGGCACTCAACAGCGGATTGATGGGCTGCACGATGCCCGCCGCCTCGCCGCCCCACAGCGCAAAGTGGTACTCCATGCAGCCGGGCAGCAGGATGGCCACCGTGTCGCTGGCGCCCATGCCCAGCGCATGCAGGGCGTTGGCCGTCTGGTGGATCTTGCCCAGCAGTTCGGCATAGCTCAGGTGCCGGGCATCATCTACGCTGCCGGCCTGGGGCAGAAAGCTCAGCGCCCTGCCCTGGCCGTGCTCACGCGCGGAGTTGCAAAACAGGTCGTAGACCGTTTGCGCCGTGATCAGCCCGGCCATGGGCTGGCTTTCGATGGCCTCCACATCGGCCAGGGAACGCACGGCCCGCAGGGGCCGGAACATGGATTGCGCAGGAATAGGACTCATGGCCATGGGCTCACTCCGCGCCCAGGCCGTTGGTACGCACCACCTCGCCCCAGCGCGTGTAGTCGCTGCGGATCAGGCCCTCGGTGTCCTGGGGGTTGAGGTAGGCGGCCGTCACGCCGATCTTCTCGAAACGGTCGCGCACCTCGTCGGTGGCCAGCAGCTGGCGCGAGGTGGCGCTGAGTTTGTCGATGATGGCGCGCGGCGTGTCCCTGGGTGCCACCAGGCCGCCCCAGGACGATGCCTCATAGCCGCCAAAGCCCTGCTCGGCCATGGTCTGCACGCCGTCCAGCGCCTTCACGCGCTGCGTCGTTCCCACGGCCAGTGCCCTCAGCCGCCCGCTGCGGATATGGGGCAGCGCAGACACCATGTCCGCATAGATCACCGGCACCACGCCGCCCAGCGTGTCGTTCATGGCGGGCGCGCTGCCCTTGTAGGCCACGTGCTGCATGGTGTGCAGCTTGGCGGATTTCATCAGTTCCATGCTCAGGTGGCCCGAGCTGCCCGCGCCGGAGCTGGTGTAGTCCAGCGTGGCGGGCTGCGCCTTGGCGTACTGGAACAGCGATTTGAGGTCGGTCACCTTGGGCAGCGACTGCGCATTGACCGCAATCACATTGGGCAAGTCATAGATCTTGGTGACCGGGGCGAAATCCGTGGCCGGGTGGAACTTGACGTTCTTGAAGAAATGCGGCGCCATGATGGTGGGCGTGACCATCATCATCAGCGTATAGCCGTCAGGCGCTGCCGTGCGGAACTGGCCCGCCGCCACCGCGCCCGATGCGCCGGGCTTGTTCTCTATCACCACGGGCTGGCCCAGCTGGCGCGCCAGTGCCTCGGCGTAGACGCGCGCCGCGCCGTCCGTGGGCCCGCCCGGCGGGAAGGGAACGACCAGGCGAATCGGCCTGTCGGGCCAGGCGCCGGTATCGGTATTGGCCTGCGCCGCGCCGCACAGCGATGCGAACGCAGCCACGCCGATGGCGCCCAGCGCCAGTCCCTTGGCCAGCGCCTGTCTTTTTGTCATGAATGCCATCTTGTCTCCTTGAATGTTTATGTGTTCTGGCTGGCCCATTCTGCCCAGCGCACCCTCTTTGACAATGGCGGCGGCGGTTGACATCATGTCAAACAATATTGACACCCCCTTGGACTGCAGCGCATGGATCTCCTGGCATTCAACATCCTTGTCCAGATCATCGAGCACGGAAACCTGAGCCAGGCGGCAAAGTTCTTGAACATGTCGCGGGCCAACGTGAGCTACCACCTGGCCCGGCTGGAGAAGTCCCTGGGCGCGTCGCTGCTGCGCAGAACGCCCCAGGGCGTGGAGGCCACCGAGGTCGGCCAGCGCATCTACCGCCATGCCCGCAACATCCTCAACGAGACCGAGCTGGTGCGCGAGCTGGCCCAAAGCAGCACGGACGACATCTCGGGCAAGATCGGGCTGAGCGTGCCCACCGGCTACGGCCATCTGGTCATGGCGCCATGGCTGATCGAGTTCAAGCGCGCCCATCCGCAGGTGGTGCTGGACATCCGCCTGGAGAACTTCATCGACAACCTGCTCAAGGACAGCGTGGACATCGCGATCCGCGTCATGTCCGACCCGCCACCCATGCTGGTGGCGCGCGACATGGGGCCGGTGCGCTACAGCCTGTGCGCCTCCAGCGACTGGCTGCGCAGCCACCGCCTGCCGGAGACCCCGTCCGAGCTGTCGCGCACGCCGCTCATCACATCGGGCGGCGAAAGCGGCAAGGTGCGCCTGCAGATCGCGCGGAACGGCCAGCCGCTGGAGGAACTGGACATCACGCCCACGCTGATGTCGCGCAGCTACCCTTTCCTGTGCGACTGCATCACCGGCGGCCTGGGCGTGGGGCTGGTGCCCGACTACATGGTGCGCCGCCAGGTGGAAGATGGCCGCGTCGTGCTGGCCATGCAGGACTACGAATTCAGCATCAACCAGGGCCGCATGTTCATGCTGTACATGCCCAACCGCTTCCAGTCCGGCGCCGCCCGGGCCTTGATCGACTTTCTGAGCGACAGGATGGGCCTTGCGCGCGTCATCCGGCCGGGTCACTTGCCCGACGGCACAGGCGTTGCGACCGCCGGAATGACGCTGGAACAAAGTTTGTAGACGACTGGTCGGTTTTTGCGTTAGACTTCGATCCCATGAAGAAACCCGCACAGGAAACACGCCAGCACATCCTTGATGTGGCCAAGGCGTTGATGACCCAGAAAGGCTACACGGCCGTCGGCCTGGCCGAGGTCGTCGCGGCCGCGGGCGTGCCCAAGGGCTCCTTCTACTACTACTTCAAGTCCAAGGAAGAGTTCGGCCAGGCCCTGCTGCAGGAGTACTTCGACGAGTACCTGGCCAAGATCGATGCGCTCATGGAGACGCCCGACCCGGCCATCTCCCGGCTGATGACCTACTTCCGCCATTGGACGCAGAACCAGTGCTCGGCCCATGCAGGAGGCCAGTGCCTCGTGGTCAAGCTGGGCCCCGAGGTCTGCGACCTGTCCGACGACATGCGCTCGGTGCTGCGCACCGGCACCGACGCCATCATCACCCGGCTGACCGACTGCGTGCGCGCCGGCCAGGCCGATGGCTCCATCACATCCGACCTGGACGCGCCTGCGCTGGCCGAATCGCTGTACCAGCTGTGGCTGGGCGCCTCCCTGCTGTCCAAGCTGGGCAGGCATGAGGAGCCATTTGCCGCAGCCCTTGTGTCCACGAAGCGGCTGCTGGGCTGAGCAGGCCTGGCCGCCTCTTTTTATTTGCCTTGTTTGTAGACGACTGGTCAACTTTAAACCCTTCACCTCTTACCCATCCCTCTTCCTCTTTGTTCAACCACCAACACTGCACACCATGACCGACCACAGCCTTCACACCGATCTGTTCTCCCCCACCCAACTGGGCGGCCTGTCGCTCGCCAACCGCTTCGTCATGGCCCCGCTGACCCGCAGCCGCGCCGGTGACGACGGCGTGCCCACCGAACTGCACGCCGCCTACTACGCCCAGCGCGCCAGCGCGGGCCTGCTGATCAGCGAAGCCGTCAACATCTCCGCCCAGGGCCGGGGCTACAACCTCACGCCCGGCATCTGGACCGAGGAACAGGTCGCCGGCTGGAAGAAGGTCACCGACGCCGTACATGCGGCCGGCGGCAAGATCGTGGCCCAGCTGTGGCACGTGGGCCGCTACTCGCACGTGGACCTGCAGCCCGGTGGCGTGGCCCCTGTCGCCCCCTCTGCCATCAAGGCCGAAGGCGTCACCTTCACGCCCAACGGCGTGGCCGAGGTATCCATGCCCCGCGCCCTGGAAACCAGCGAAATCCCCGGCATCGTCGAGCAATACCGCCATGCGGCCGAATGCGCCAAGCGTGCAGGTTTTGACGGCGTGGAAGTGCACTCGGCCAACGGCTACCTGCTCGACCAGTTCCTGCGCGACTCCACCAACCACCGCAGCGACGCCTATGGCGGCAGCATCGAAAACCGCGCCCGCCTGACGCTGGAAGTCACCGACACCGTGGCCAAGGTCTGGGGCGCCGACCGCGTGGGCATCCGCCTGTCGCCCGTCACGCCCAACGCCGGCAACACGCCGCTGGACAGCGATGTGATGGCGCTCTACGGCTACCTCATCCCCCAGCTCAACCGCTTCGGCCTGGCCTACCTGCACGTCGTGGAAGGCGCCACCGGCGGCTCGCGCGAACTGCCGCCCGGCGTGGACCTGGACGCGCTGCGCAAGCTCTTTGACGGCGCCTACATGGGCAACAACGGCTATGACCTGGAACTGGCCATGGACCGCCGCGCCAAGGGCCTGATCGACACCGTGGCCATCGGCCGCCCCTTCATCGCCAACCCCGACCTGGTGGCCCGCCTGCGCCACGGCAAGGAACTGGCCGTGGCCCCGCACGAGGCCTACTACGGCGGCGGTGCCCAGGGCTACACGGACTGGCCTGCATTGGCGTAACTCCCCCTGAGCGGCTTACGCCGCTTCCCCCGTTGCACGGCGCCCTCTCTCGCTTCGCGGGAGGGGGGCGTCCGGGCAGCCGGCGACACCCTCGGTGCGGGGCGGCGCGGCCGGCGTAGGCCCTTCCTCGGTGTCCCTTGCCTTGGGCTGCACCAGTTTTATGCGCCACGCCATCTACGGCACACTGGCTGATCCGTGTCCCCATCGAAAGACCAAGCCATGCAACTGCTGATCGTGGGCGCCACAGGGCTGGTGGGCAGCCAAGTGCTGCAACAGGCCCTGGCCGACAGCCGCATCACCCGCATCGTGGCCCCGGTACGCCGGGCGCTGCCGGCGCATCCCAGGCTGCTAGCCCCCATCGTCGATTTCGAGCACCTGCCCGAAGATGCCGACTGGTGGCGAGCAGATGCCCTGGTCTGCACCCTGGGCACCACCATCAAGACAGCCGGCAGCCAGCCGGCTTTTCAGCGTGTGGACCATGACTATCCGCTGCTGGCCGCCCGCCTGGCCCATCGCCACGGCACGCCCACCTATGTGCTGAACTCGGCCATGGGCGCCGACGCCGGCTCGCGCGTCTTCTACAACCGCGTCAAAGGTGAGCTCGAGCGTGACCTCCAGGCGCAAGGCTTTGCCTCCCTCACCTTCGTGCGCCCCGGCCTGATCAGCGGCCCGCGCACCGAGCACCGCGCGGGCGAGCGCTTCATGGTCGGCGTTCTTGGCGCCCTGGGCCCGCTGCTGCCCCGGCGCTGGCGGCTCAACCCCGCGCACCGCATCGCCCAGGCCTTGATAGAGGCTGCTGTCAACGCCAGGCCCGGCGTCCATGCCGTGGGTTCCGAGGCGCTGGCCGAATGAACCCGGCGCCTGCACGCGCAAAAACAGAACCCTTCAGGAACCCTTGCATGAACCCGCCTATCGCCCCGGTCGATCTCGCCAAGTCCTACCGGCTGATCAACCACGGCCCCACCGTCCTGGTCTCGGCCCGCCACGGCGGCGTGGACAACGTCATGGCCGCAGCCTGGTGCTGCGCGCTGGACTTTGCGCCCCCGAAGCTCACCGTGGTGCTGGACAAGGCCACGGCCACGCGCGCCCTGGTCGAGCACAGCGGCATGTTCGTGATCCAGGTGCCCACGGCCGCCCAGTTGCAGCTCACGCACCAGGTCGGCACGCGCACCCTTTCCACCGATGCCGGCAAGCTCGCCACCAGCGGCGTTCAGCTGTTCGGAATGGAAGGGTTCGACCTGCCCTTCGTGGACGGCTGCGCCGGCTGGCTGGCCTGCAGGCTGATCCCCGAGCCCCACAACCAGCAGGCCTACGACCTGTTCATCGCCGAAATCGTCGGCGCTTGGTCCGACACCCGCGTGTTCCGCAACGGCCACTGGCACTTCGAGGACGCCGACCCCGCGCTGCGCAGCCTGCACTACGTGGCGGGTGGGCAGTTCTATGCGATTGGGCAGGCGTTGAGGGTGCAGGAAAGCAAGGAATAGTTTCTTTTTCCATTTCAGAAATCTGGCAGTACTTCTACTGCAATGCTTGCTGCGTCCTGAAGATCAATACCGCATCTGCGGTATATTTTCACTGGGACAAACAATCCATTATTCCTTCCCGTGGGTGTTATTTTTCACATCAACTGAAGGGAATCAAAATGGAATGGAACTCAACAAGAAACCAGTGGATGCGTCAGCTTGTCTTTTCCTTGATCGCGTGTCCCATCGCGGTCTTGATGACAGGGTGCAGTGGTGCAGAGGAAGTCTTGGATGCCATCGCAGTCGCCACAGGAGATGGTGGCAAGCGTGTCAAGCTCACCGGTCCTATCATGGGCGATCAGCGCATGATCTGCATTGATAGTCCACCAAGCGTGGCACCGGCCGAATTGCAAAGAGAAATTGACAAATACCTGTTCAAGTCCATCCGTTGGGATAGTGGCACACCCGACAAGAAAACGACTGTCAACAAGGAAATCGAGGACAACCGGTCATGCAGCTATCGGATATCACCTTACGAAACCATTTCCTGGGACCAGTTCGTTTCTGACGCCATCAATCAGCAATTGGCAGATTGGGGGAATTTCAGCGCAAATACAAATATGGCAGGCCAAAAATATATCGATGTCTGCATGAAAGACAATGAATGCGAGGATGGAGATATTCTAGCCATCACATTGAATGAAAGGGAAGTTGCTCGTTCCGAACTTTTCAACCAGCCAAGTTGTTTTGAGGTGCCCGTCAGCTCAGGAGTCAGCTATCTTGGCATACGGGCCATCAATGGCAGCGGCAACAAGGGAGCGTGCTCCTATGCGGATCGAAATACAGGGGAAGTGACGGTAAGCGGGGCCACAGGCGCGGGACGCACGCAGCTCTATAGCGTGCGTGGCGGCCAGGGCTCCTATGGATCACTCACCATCGTCAATTAGTTTTCGCATCCTGGAAGAGGATATGACCGCATATTGACCAGCTCAATAAAAAATTCGTTCGATGAACTCCTGGGTGCTGCAACAGTCCTGCGGGCTTTGATGTTTACAAAGGGCCAATCGCAAAATAAAGCGAATAGTGCCTGCAGCTCCTGAAAACTCCGCTCAAAAAATATTTCATCCCAGAGCCGGTGCCGAAGCCATCCCGCAAATGCGGTATGGCCTTGCGCACCATGGCTGGGAAGACTGCTGTCTAGGCGGATGAGGGAAACCATCGAATCCTTGCGCCGCCCATTCCCAATCGTTTGAAAGGCAGATACCCAATGACCAAGCAGACCCCCAAATTGCGCCCCACCCTCATCGCCGGTGCCGTGCTCGCGCTTACGGCTTGCGGAGGTGGCAGTGGCGGTGGCGGAGACAACGAAGTGACGCCACCGGTTGCACCACCAACACAAACGACCCAGGAGTTGGTGCAGAAGTACATGGATACCAGACAGGCTCTGACCGCCACCCAGTTGCCCGCCAAAGGCACCGAGCGCTTTGCGCATCTCGACGACTGCTACCTGGGCAACGGCAGCAGCAAGGAGCGTCTGATCACCCATTGGGATGAAAACCAGACCCAGGTCCAGACCTCCAATGCCTACCAGATTGGGCGGAGCTTCGAAAATCTGCAAATCCTGGCAGAGCGCAAAGCCACCAATGCCGACGGATCCGCACGGCATGAGGTGGATATCAGCTACGACGAAAAATTCACGGACGGGACCAGCACAAGGGACCAGCGCGAAACGCTGATCGCAGGAAGCAGCAGCGGCACCTGCGCCACTCCCCGCAATGCAGCCGAGATGCGCAGCCTGGGCAATCAGCGCGTGGTAAGCGTGGGACTGGTGTCGCGCAACCGCGCGAATGTGATACGCCAGCTGTCCGACGGCGAACCGTCCGCCAGTCCGTTCCACTTGCGGCGCGAGGTGCAGTTTGGCATTTCCGATCCTGCTCGGCTGGCAACTTACGCCATTGTCAGTTGGCCGTCGGCGCAGGCAGGCGGCGCGCGCAACTCGCTCAAGCTGCTGTCGCCACGCATCATGCGCGATGCACCCGAAATGCAAGGCGTGCGGGGCAACGCCAGCTATGCGGATACCAACAACTTCCGGCAGTGTCGATCGAACGCCAGCAACGACGTGGCCAACGCCGGCACGGCAGATTGCACCAACGCGCAACTGGGTGTGGCCAACGACTCGTGGGGCTCCACCGTGCGCAGCGGGTTCGATGCTGCCGCCATGGCAGACGGTGACAACCGTTTCGCAGCGCTGGGCCTGGCAGCGGGAACCGAGGTGCGCTTCGATATCCATGCCGACGATGGCTGGAGAGCCGTCAACGGACAGCAAGGCAAAACACCCATCGCCACCTATCAGGTCACGCTGAAGAGCGGGTCTTATCCGTTTGCACAGATACCTGTCAATGCCTATCCCCAGTTCAACACCATCTCGCCCTCAGAGGGCGAGATCGTGGCCGGCTTCAAGGCCGGCGGCGGCAGCGCGCAGGTTGTCTGGTCGGCTGCGCAACCGCCAGCGGGCAGCATGCCCATGGCACTTTCAGTACTCAGTTCCTACCGGCAGGGCGCTGCGGCGGGGTCTGCCTCCGGCCTGCCCACGGTACGCACGCCCAACCTGACCGTGCCTGTTCCCAAAGGAGCCACCTCGGCCACCATACCTTTTGGAGGCAAGCCGGACGGTGCATCGGCCACGAACTATGCCGAGTTCCTCCTCGTCTACGCCGACCGCAACGGCAGGGAGATGTACTACAACCTGCAATACACCCCCTGAAGCAAGGGCTGCGTGACCAGCGCCCAATCCATCGCCCAGCCCGCAAGGCGCTGCGCGATGGGCAGGGACTGTTCACACCATTCCCCACCCCTGCAGCAGTTGCACCAATTCCACCTGCCGATGGCAGCCCGTCTTGCGCATCAGGTTCTTCATGTGGGTGCGCGCCGTATGCCAACTGCATCCTTCCATCAAGGCATAGTCCTTCACGGTCTTTCCGCCTGCCAGAAGCAACAGCAGGCGGGTCTCGCTGGGTGACAAGCCCAGCATCTCGCCCACCAGGCCTTGATTCTGCAAAACCATGGAGCCGGGCAACGTCAGAAAGATCAGGGCCAGGGGCTGTTGCCACGGCGCGGCAAACGCATGGTTGGCCGCCAGAGGCAACGCGGTCAGCCTGAGCCGGGACTGGCTGGGCCGGCTGCCTTGGAGCTCCAAGGCAGCCGCCTTTGCGGGATTGGCGCAAGCGGCGGAGACCAAGCTCTGCAAGCGTGCATGCGCCTCGCCCGATGTGCATCGCAGCCCGCCGTGCACACATTGCAACGTGCCGAATGTTGCGAGCAGGCGCTCTGCCGCCGGATTGGAATGCTGCAGCCGGCACCGAGCATCCACGACGAGCAGTGCCTGCGCCAGCGCATCCAGTGCCGCGAGTCCCAATGCTGCCTGGCCGCATAGCTGGCCCATGCGCGCGCGCAAGCGGCCGGCCCGCTCGATGTGCGGCATCAAATGCTCTAGGAATGCCTTGTCCTGTGCACCATAGACGCCGGCATCCCTGGGGCGCATGAAACTGATGAAATCACGCGCATTGCCTTCCACGCGAACGGCGGCAGCGGCGGTATGCCGCAGTCCCAGCGGAACCAGCCAATCCGTATAGACGCTGTTCTGTGACGCCTGCCTGGCACTGATGTGCTCATGGTCCAGCATGACCTGGGCCACGGGCAGCCGCTGCACGGTTGCCATCCGCAGGTCGTTGCGCGCGTGGTGTGTCTCGTACTCCTGCATCAAGCCGTGATGCAAACCGAAGCTTTCCAGATTGCTTGCGCTTTGCGGAACGGCTGCCTCGCCAGCATTCAGCGTGAAATAGTGAAAGACGCCCGCCTGCAATTGCGCGCACATTCCCGCGAGCGCCTCGCTCCAAGCCTGGGGAGCGAGCACCCCCTCATACAGCTGACCGGCGATGGCATCAATGCGTTGTTGCATGGACTCACCTCGGCTGCAGGGATTGCAGCAGCCCCACCAATTCCACCTGCCGGTGGCAACCTGTCTTGCTCATCAGGTTCTTCATGTGGGTGCGCGCCGTATGCCAGCTGCACCCCTCTATCCGGGCGTAGTCCTTGACGGTCCTGCCCGTGGCAAGCAGCACCGCCAGACGCGCTTCCGAGGGCGACAAACCCAGCGCCTCCTGCACGAGTCCGGGACTCGGGCCAGAAAATGGCGTACCGGCTTCCACCATTACCAGCAAAGCCATGGGCCGCTGGCGGAACGCAGCGGCATGGCTGGGCTTGAGCGGCAGGACCGTCACCATCAACCGCAACGCAGAGCCTGCCGTCAGGCACAGAGCCCCGGCCAGGCCCTGTGCATGATGGCCGCAAGCCTGGGCCACAAGACGCAGCAGTTGCGCCTGGGCCTGCCCGTCAACGCAGCGCAGCAGGCCGTGGCGCACAGACAAGGCTTCGCAAAAAGCTGCCAGCAGGCAGTCGGCCGAGGGGTTGCAGTAGTGGATGCGGCAATTTGAATCCACAAGTGCGATGCCTTGTGGCAAGTTGCCCAGGGCGGTGAGTCCCAAAGCCGCCTGCCGCGCCAGTCCTCCCATGTGCATGCGCAGGCGGGCGGCACGCGCCAGATCGGGCATCCACTGCTGCATGAAGACCCGCTCCTGTGCGCCATAGGTTCCACGATCCGTGGGACGCATGAAACCCAGGAAGTCCTGCGTCCCCCCCTCGTCGCGCACCTTGACACCCAGCGTGTTGCGAAGTCCGTGGGGCGCCAGCACATCGACGTAGACCGCATTGCGCGACATCTCCCATGCGCTGAAGTGCTCATGGTCGAGCATGAACTGGCCCTGGGGCAGGCTCGTCACGACGGACATGCGCAGGTCCTCGCCAACGTAGTGGGTTTCGTATTCACGCAATTTATCGGCATCGATGCCCGCCAGGTCGTGGTTGTGCACGCTCTCGATCACCCCGCCACCAGTGGTGCCCAGCGTGAAGAAATGGAAAACGGACGCGCCCAGCGCCTGCCGCATGGCGTCCAGCGCAGACTGCCAGTCCTCAGCTGAAAGTACTCCGTCGTACAGCAGTCCCGGTATATGGCAACTGGCACCCTGTCGATCAATAAATTTCATGGAAATGAATTATTGATTCTTTATAGCTATTTTCAATCAGACAGCTCTGAATTTCGATACCGGTCTTGCCACGTCGATTTGGGGCAATGTTCACACGGTTGTATTGCACAATCCATTAATGCCCGCCGCCCCCGTCCGCTCCGCACCCACGCGCGAAACCTATTCCGAACTGCAGCAGGCCTACGAGCACTTCAACCAGCGCCTTTTTGACGATGCCCTGCCCCACTGCCTGATCACGCTGCAGCGCGAGAAACGCACCTGCGGTTATTTCTCTGCCGCGCGCTTTGCCTCGCTGGACGGCAGCACCACCGACGAGATTGCGCTCAACCCCGCCTACTTCGCGGCGGTGCCCATCATCGAGACGCTGCAGACCCTGGTGCATGAGATGACGCACCTGTGGCAGCACCACTTCGGCAAGCCGGGCCGTGCGCGCTATCACAACGAGGAATGGGCGGACAAGCTGGAATCGCTGGGCCTCATGCCCTCGTCCACAGGCCGGCCCGGCGGGCGGCGCACGGGCGACATGATGGCCGACTACGCCATGGCGGGCGGCCCCTTCCTGGCGGCCTGCGATGCCTTGCTGACCACGCGCTTCCAGCTGAGCTGGTACGACCGCTTCCCGGCCATCGAGCATGTGGTCACGGGCCAGTGGAGCATGGCCACGCAGCTCCAGGGCATGCAGGGCACCCAGCCGCCCATGTCATCCGTGCCCGCCCTGGCCGAAGCCGTGCGGCCCGTGGGCACCTCGGTGGCTGTGCCGGGCTCCACCACCGGCGAGACCACCGTGCAGCCCGTCAACAAGTCCCTGCGCGTCAAGTACCGGTGCGGCGGTTGCGCGGCGCCTGTCAATGTCTGGGGCAAGCCGGGGCTGAACCTGATCTGCGGCGATTGCGGCAAAGGCTTCACAGCCCAGGATTGAGCACTCGGCAAGCCAGAGTGCTTCACCTGCCCCGCCCCACCTCCCGGCACAAGCGCCTGTGCGGACTCAATGCAGCAGCGTGGCCACCAGGGTCACCTCGGGCACGCCTGCCAGTGCCTTGGACAGCGGGCACTGGGACTTGGCCTCCTGGGCGATCTTCTGGAACTGCGCATCGTCGATACCGGGCACCTTGGCCTGCAGCGTGAGCGCGATGCGGTCGATCTTGAAGCCCTCGCCATCCTTGGCAAGCCGGACCTTGGCCGTGGTGTCCAGCATCTCGGTGGCGATGCCCGCCTTCTCGCAGGCAAAGGCAAAGGCCATCGTGAAACACGCCGCATGCGCGGCGCCCACGATCTCCTCGGGATTCGTTCCCTTGCGGTCATCCCCGAAGCGGCTGCCAAACCCGTAGGGATGGTCCTTGAGCGCGCCGGTCTCCGTGCTGATGCGGCCCTGGCCGGTCTTGCCTGCACCTTCCCAATGGACGGAAGCGGTTTTCTCGGACATGTGTTTCTCCTGTGCGTTGGTTGGACAAGCCGCCATCACAGCACATGCGCCACAGGGCAAGGCGTGGTCCCGGGGCGCGCCAGCCCCTGCGCGCACGTCCTACAGAGACAGAATCGACGACCCTGTCCCGGGCATTCCTTCCTATTCGACACGAACAAAGCCATCTTCAAATTTCGGTGAACAGACAGGACGGACGGATGCGGCATCCAGTCGGCCGGGTGCATTGCCGACCCCGTTCAGGCGATCAGCACTTCTTCAGCCGAGGTTGCTGGCGTTGCCCAACTACGGCGAGGATATTTACAGTTTGCGCCTGGTCATCCACTTCATACAAAAGGTTCTGACCGGCAACACTGACGCGGCGGACACCATCGCCATAGCGCGGATCAGCTTCATACAAACGCGGAAACTCGGCAAGGCGGTCTGTGGAGCGCAGCACTTGCTCCGTGACGTTCTCCGCGTCCCACAGCGAAGCATGCTCGAGCAAATATTCAAAAAGCGCCCGCATATCCTCAATTGCAGGCGGACGCCAGTCGACCCTATGCGCCACCACGCAACTCCTCGGCACGATCCTGCAGGAGTTGCCGCACCTGATCCGTACTCATCCCGGTCTGATTGTCCGAACGGGCGACTGCCACCTTCGCGCGCACCCAATCGTCATATTCCGCCTGGGCCAGTTCCTCATCCGCCAGGCGCTGCAGCAGCTCCATCTTGTCGGAGCCACTGGAGGGGAGGATACGTGGCAGGTTTTCCGCAAGTTCACGCAGAAAATTGGCGTTCTCATAGTGCGTAGTGGTGGTCATAGCCGCTCTCCAGACGTTGCAGGCCGCACTGCCAGCGCAACAGACGGCTGTTACGCGGATGGACCTGACGGATGATGATAGCCCACGGTTTGTCGCTCCTTCTGCCGCTCTGTCGCTCCTTCTGCCGCTCAATCGCGTGAGCGATCGGCACCCCGTCCGCGCAGCGGTGCCTGCGCCAAACCCGAGCCCAGGCCCCGCCCACCCCAAGGCACTAAAAAGACTTTGGATACCCCCGCCTGCGGCTGGATCAGCCTCCTGCCAACTCATCCCACAAACACCTGCCGCGTATCCGTTCGCCCCACGATCACCGCCGCCAGCACCGCCGCCCCCGCCGCAACCCCAAAATTCGCCAGATAGGCCGCCTGGGCCGAAGTCTCCAGCAAGGCCGCGAACAGCGATCCGCCAATGGCCAGGGTGGCCGCCACGGCAATGGCCTCGCACAGCTGCAGGGCCGAGCTGTTGGCGCCCTGCTCGCCGGGCGCGGACATGGACAACGTGAGCACCGACAGGCTTGCCGACAGCAGGCCCATGCCCAGCCCCGACACGATCCAGCCCGCCACCGCCACCCACACGGGCACGGCCGGCCAGGCCACGGATGCCGTCAGCAGCACGCCCGCCAGCACCGCGCTGGTGCCCACACGCAGGAAGCGGTGACGGCTCCAGCCGTTGCGGCTGTGTCCCTGGTACCAGGAAGCGGAACACCAGCCCAGCGCGCCCGCGCTCAGCACCAGCCCCGCCATGGGCGCTGACAGCCCGTGCTCGCGCGCCAGCACCAGCGGCAGAAACGCCTCGGCCCCGAAGAACGCCGCAAACACCAGCCCGCGCAAGGCGATCACGCTGGGCAGCCCGCGCCCGGCGCGCAGCGTGCCGGCCGGCAAGAGCTTCCAGGTGCAGACCAGCGACAGGGCCGCGGCCACCGCCACCGCCCCCAAGGCGCCCGCCGATTGCCTTTGCCCGCCCACATACAGAAGGCAGATGCCCGTGGCCGCGCCCAGGGCCCACAGCCCGCGCCGCACGCCGCCCTGCATGCCCCGGCCATGGCCGCCCAGGCCCTGGAGCGCCGGGCGCAGCATCGCCCCGGCAGGCAAGGCCAGCAGGGGCACGCCCAGGAACACCCAGCGCCAGCCCAGGTGCTCCACCACCAGGCCGCTCAACGCCGGCCCCACCAGTGCGGGCACCACCCAGGCCGTGGCAAACGCCGCAAAAATGCGCCGCCGCAGTGCCTCGGGATACCGCCGGCCCACCAGCACGTACAGCGCCACCGACATGCCACCCGCCCCCAGCCCCTGAACCAGCCGCCCCGCCAGAAACACCGGCATGGAAGGCGCAAAGCCCGCCAGCAGCAACCCCGCCACAAAACACGCCATGCCAGACCACAGCGGCGCCGCCGGCCCGCGCGCGTCGCACCAGCCGCCGGCCACCGTCATGCCCACCACGCTGGTGGCCAGGGTCACGCCAAAGGCAACCGCATACAGCGGCACCCCATCGAGCGCGCGGGCCACCGCTGGCATGGCGGTGGCCACGGCCAGGGCCTCAAAGGCAATCAAGGCCACCAGCGAGACGATGCCGATCGTCGTCAGGCGGTAGGGGGAGGACAGGATGGACCAGCTCTCGGCGGTCGTCGGCCGGACCTGATCGTCCAGCGTGAGGGAATCTTGATGGGGCATGGATGCTTCTTGGTTGCAGGGTCTGCGACGGCCATGGCGCAGTGCCATGGCGACGACAAGCCTGGAGCATGCAACCTCAAGTGCGGTTGAGATCAAGGGGGTCCTGCGCCCTGGCACCTCTTACCGCTCGATCACACGCCAATACTGGCCAGAGGAGCGGCTGGTGGCCGGCAGCATGACGGCAATGCCATTGTTATTGGCCGTGTCCAGCACGACGGCATCCGACAGGAAGCGGTTGTAGAGATGGAACTGGCCCGGCAGGTCGCTGGGCGCACAGCGCCATTGCTGGCCGCTGAAGCGTGGGGAGTCTCCCGCTGACGCCGTCATCTTCAGTTCAAGATGCGGTTTCCCGGCCACGCTGGTGACATCGAGCGCCATGGTGCCCGGTCCGAACGCCGCATTCTGGACAAGCCAGTAGCCCTTGCCGGTGTGCAGGAACCTCCATCTGTCGGCGCCCACAATCATGGCCGGGAAGGAAATCTGCCATGGCTCGACGTTGTACAGCCCCGGGGGCGACACAAGGCCCGTGCCCTGCAGCAGCGCTACCGCATTGCGCCTTTCGCTCCAATACAGGTTCTGCAGCCCGACCCATTGGCGGTCCTTGAGCATGGGGCATTGGTCGTACAGATAGTCGCCCGTCTCGTAGCGTCGAAAATCCGCATCGCTGAGCCGCTGGGCCGAGAGTGCGTGCGCCTCGGCGGAGATCCGTTCCAGTTCCCGCATGGCGGCCGTCATGGCGATCAAGGGCGCGGATGAACCACGCACCGGCCTCACCGGCAAGATGCGGCGAGCATTTGCAAGGTCGGAGGCCACGGCCCGCCAGCGCAATGCCAGGGTGCTGAATTCCGTTGCCATCGCCTGCGGCGCGGGCCCAAGGCGGACCACCGCGTTTGCCGGTGGCGGCTGCCTGGCATGGTGCGCGGCGGCCACGCGAAGCAGCGTGGCATGACTTTCCAGCTGCGCCACGACGGGTGCAGCCGCCGCAATAGCCGCATCCATCTCCGTCTCGACGGCTGCGAAACCCGCATTCCATCGGGCCTCGTCCAGCGGTGCGTCGGGAGCCAGCGAAACGGCATCCAGCTGGTCGCACAGCTGCTGCAAACGCCCGACGGCCTGCCCCAGCTTTTGCACCGTATCGGCCAGCCCGTCGATACGGGCACGCAGCGTGCCCCAAGCGGCCGATGCCGCCTTCAGCGAAGGGAACGACTGCATGCTCTCCAGGCTCCTTACCAGCGTCATGCGGCCGCTGGCATCGTCCAGATCAAGCCCGGTCAGGAACGAGAACTCGGCGATATCGGTCCATACCTGCCGTGCGACTGGCTCACGCGCGGGCTCGGCTTCGACGCGGCAGCTTGATGCCAGGGCGCCACCGCAGCACAGCGCCGTGGCAGCGGCGGTCAGCCACAGAAGCCGGGTCATCTGGCGGCAGTGCCGGCCATCAACAGGCGCAGGGCCCGAGGCGCTGCCGGCATCCGTCGGGGCTCCAGCACTTCGATCAGCCAGGTCGTGAACGGCGTCGGGCAGACATCTCCCAGATGCTGCGAGAACTCGATCTGGTCGCCGGCGTAGGTGAAGTTGATCTTCAGGGGCGAGCAGAAGAGCCTCTCGTCCCCGCTGCCCGTGCTGTCGTGAAAGGCGCTGCCGGTCACCAAGTCGATATTGATGCGCTGGGCCGAGGCATCGGCAAACTCCAGCCAGGCCTGCACCGACGAAAGGCGGATGCGGCGGTAGCTGGCCAGTGCCGGATGGCTGGTGGCAATGGACAGGCTGATGGGCTGCCCATGCGCCAGCTGCTGCAGCAGCGCGACGTCAGTGACCCGCAATTCCCGCCGCAAATCCCCTTTGGCCCTCGCATTGGCCGCCTGCGCGCTGGCGTGGTCTGCCAGCAGGGTGGCGTGTGCATCTGCCATGGCGGCGGCCGTGCCCGGCATCGACAGACGTTGGCCGGGCTGCTTGCCTGTCTCGTAGGCCTGTGCGGCGCGGACCCCGAAGCAGTCCACGAAGAAGCCGCGGCGCGCACTTTCTGCCCTGAGGGTGATTTCGTCCTGCAGCCGCGCGCTGCGCTCCAGCTCTGTCAGCGCCTGCTGCTCCAGCGCCTGCAGGCGCTTGCGCTTGCCGATCACCGCAACGTACTCCAGCTTGAGCGTGGCAAGCTCACGGGCAATGGCATTCTTGGATGCGCTTTGCTCTGCCAGCAGGCGGCCATAGACGGCCACCTTCTGCACCTGTGTCTTGAGGGTGTTGGCGGCGTTGCGCACGGCCGCCTCGGTGCCTTCCGTGGCAAGCACCAGATCCAGCCGGTTGACTGCATCGTTTTCCAGCACCGTCCAGGCGGCCTTGGCTTCATTGGCATCCGGCATGAGCGCAAGTGCACGCATGGTGTCGCCCAGCTCCCGGGAAATCCCCTCGACATCCAGCCCGCCCAGCGGCCCACGGATCACCGGCAGCACCGCATTCAATGCGCCCTTGGCGGGATCCACCAGATTCTTGAGCGTGCTGGAGTTGTGCCTGGCCCATTGCAGTGGAATGGCAAACGACTGGCCCAGGGCCTTCAGCGCCTTGAGCGGGCCGTCTATGCTGCCGCCTAGCGTCTTGGCCTGCCCGTACAAATCCTTCAGGCCGAGCACGCCTTTCTGACCGGTCTCGGTCAGCGCCTTCGGGTCGGGCGGCACGCCCACGCACAGGGCCGCCACGCTGCCCGCGACTGCGATGACGCCAAAGGCGATTTCCAGGCTCATCTTCACGGTGCGCACGATCTGGGCAACGTCGCTCGCCAGCTTCAGCCGCATGGCGGCAAGTTCCGCTTCAAGCTCCTCCTGGCGCACCGTGCGTGCGGCGCGGTCAAGGGCCTCGATCTGCTGAATCAACCGCTGCTCCAGCTCGGTGCAGCGTGCCTCCAGCGTCTTGAGGTCCAAGGTGTCCCGGTCGGCAAACGCCTGCGCGACGCTGCCCACGGCACCTGCCAGCTCGCCGCTGGCGCGCAGGCTGCGCAGGTGGGCCTCCATGGCCGCCATCACCTCCTGCCGGGCCTTGGCCAGCGACAGATAGCTGCCGGCGCTCAGATCAGGAATCGGCTTGGCCAGCCCGTCAACACCCATGACCGGCAGCAGACGCTGCAGTGAACCCGCCGCCTGGATCAACTCGCCAAACCCGGACTCGACCCCTGACCAGCGCGTGATCCAGGCCAGCGCCCCATGGCACAACGCCAGCTCGGCCGCGCTGTGGCCGGGCCTGCCCGCCATGCCGGCGCTCAGGGCAAACAGCGCGGCCAGCACCCTGTGCATCGGCTCGCCATGCTCCAGCAGGCCGGGCGGCACGGGGGTGTGCTTCACCACAGCCCGGTTGTCCTGCCACAGGAAATTGCTGAACTGTGGCCGCGCCACCGTGTCCCAGGCCTCCTCCAGCGCATAAGGGGTGTCGCGCGTGGGGCCGCCGTACAGCGTGAACCGGCCCTCCACGGCTTCCACGAAAATGCGCACCCTGCTGAGCTCGTTGTCCGCGTCATGCAGCATGCGCAGCACCGTCGTGCCTTCGGAAACAATGCGGCGGGCAACCACCGTCAGCCGCCGCACCGCGCCGTCAAGCCGCCTGTCGAACCCCTCGGGCACCACCACGGTATCGGCATGGATGTCCAGCGCCTGCAGGCCGGCCGCGTCGGCCTCTTCCAGCAACACCTTCAGGTCCACCACCAGATCGGCCACGATGCCGAAGGGATTGAAGCTGCCGTCCGGCGCCCGGCCACCGCTGCAGACCAGCGGCCCTGGCGGCACCAGGCCCTCGGCTCGGTAGCGATCGATCAGGGTTCGCAATTCAATGGGAGTCATCTCGGCAGTGAGCGCGGGAGTCATTGCTGAAGTCATGGCGGGTGGTTCCAGGTAAGGCACTGCACCTGTGCAGCGGTTGGACAAAGGCCGGAGCAGATCGCTCAGGCTGCCTTCTTGCTGGCCAGGTCCACCAGTTGGTCAACGCTCTGCGCCTTCTTCGGCGTGCCGCCAAAACGGCGGAAATGGTCTGCCTGTCCGGCGACACGCGCCCAGCCCTTCTTTGCCGTGCCCAGCACCACCGTCAGGCTGAACCAGTTTTCCCCTTGCAGGGACTTGCGTCCGGTGGCGCTCAAGACCTTGTGTATGTTGCCCAGATCGGCAGAAATCGCGCGCCATGCCTCGCCCAGCGTCTTGAGCTTGGGACCCAGGTCTTCGATGCTCTTGCTGATGCTGTCAAAGCGATCATTGCTTCGGTTGTAGTAGCCGATGAAGCGCTCGTTCGTGGCCATCGTGGCCTGGATGGTTCTCACCTCATCCACCTTCTCGGCAATCTTCCTGCGCGTGGCCGCAAGGTCCGCACCCACACCGATATCCACCCCCGCCAGAATCAGCGGCCCGAAAAGCGGAATCGCCAGATAGGCCGGAGACGTGGACAGCACGATGACTTCATCCTTTTCCTTGCGGCGCAGGGCCTTCAAGTCGTTCTCCAGCTTCTCCACGGCGGCCTTCAGCTTCTGGTTGGCAGCACCCTCGGCGCCCAGAGTGGTCGTGAACTTCTGCTTTTGTCCATTGAATGAGGTCTTGCAGGCATTCAGGCGCACCAGTATTCCGTTGCCGTTGTCAAGAATGGAGTTCTGCAGCGCGAAGGCACGCACCGATCGCGCATTGGCGTCTTCAATCAACTGCTCCAGCGCGCTGCTGAAATTGCGCTTGATCTGCTCCGAACGCCCGCTGGGCGTATCGCTTTCCCAAACCTTGACCAGGGCCTTCCATTTCGCTTCCACTGCCGGCTCCGCCGATGGGGTGGGCGCTCCCTCCAGATCAAAACGGTCCACCAGCTCGATCAACCGCTCATAGGTGGTTGCCGCCACATCGTTGTACTGAACGATATCGTCGGCAAGGGTCAGCATCTTGTCCTGCACATCGGCCTTGAACTTCTGGCCGACACCCTTGAGCGTGACGAACAGCTCCACCGCTTCGGAAAACTCCGGCCTGAAAGCATCCTGCTTCTGCATGCCCAGCATCGCGCGCATCAGCTCCGTGGTGGTCGGGTTGTCGGTGACTGCAGACTCAAAGAACGTCGTCAGCCCGATCCAGTCCTCTGAACTGAGAACAGAGATTCCCTTGTAGATATCGGCAGACGGGGTGAAGGCATTCGTTGAATTTGCAGAGTCGGACATGGCGAAGGCTCCTGATGGTGAAAGGCCGGATTCGGCCGCGAATCGGTGTGCAAACAAGCGGCGGCGTTGAAGAAATGACCGCACCGCAGTCATCGCCCGCCCTCCTTTTGCGCTCCAGTCGACCGGATGCTAGGTAGCCACCATGGCCCTGTATGTCCCCCAAACAAGTGACACAAATTCATACAGCACTGGGGATAAGGACAGCCGCCGGACTGCTCTCTCACACCCAATGGCGCCTGTCCCCTGCGCGACCCATGGCAATGAGCACGATCAATCCATTGCCCCAAATGACAAGGCAAGGAATTTCGTAGACCAGGCATACGCAACCTGCTACGCAATCAATAGCGCATTGCACACATTCATCGCCAGCCAGAAGACACCACCAGTGTCAATTTCTCTTGATTTCACCGCACTCATTAGCACAGGAATTCGCCTCACCCATAAATGTTGCAAAATGTTCGGCAATTTGAACGATGGAGGAGCGGGAGTGGCAAGAAAACGAAAGACCAGCACGGCAGAAGACCTCATGGATCTGGTCGCCCTGCTGCCCTGGTGGGCCGGCATTGCATTGGCACTCACCAGCTACATGGTGCTGCACTCCATTGCCATCCGTCCCCTGCCTGCAGCACAAAGCCCGCAGCAAATAGGCCAATTGGCCACCACGGCCATATGGCAGGGCCTGGCTACCGGTGGTCAGTACATCCTGCCCCTCATCTGCCTGGCCGGCGCGGCCATTTCCGCCGTGCGCAAGCGCCGCCGAAGCCGGTTGTTCGAAACCACCTCGGCTAGCTCCAGCGCGGATGCGCTGAACAACATGTCATGGCGAGAGTTTGAAACGCTGGTGGGTGAGGGATTTCGGCGGCGCGGCTACGGCGTCAAGGAAACCGGTGGCGGCGGGCCTGATGGTGGCGTGGACCTGATCCTCTCGAAGGATGGCGAAAAGACACTGGTGCAATGCAAGCAGTGGAAAGCCTTCAAGGTAGGCGTTGCCACTGTGCGCGAGCTTTATGGCGTCATGGCAGCTGATGGGGCTGCTGCCGGCTTTGTGGTGACCTCTGGCCGATTCACTCAGGAAGCTGCAGCATTTGCTGCAGGAAGAAATATCCACCTCATGGACGGCGCCGCGCTCATGAAATTGCTGACGGAGGCAAAGGCCCAGACAGGAGCGGCTTCAACAACCAAGGCCCGGACTTCTGTAGCTTTGGCGAGCCCTGTGTCTGTGGCCGAGCCTGTCAAGACGGAGCCTGCTTTCGACACCGTGCGACCGGCTGCCGCCCCAATACCCGGCTGTCCTCAATGCGGGAAAGCCATGGTTCAGCGGGTTGCCAAGCGAGGGCCTGCGGCTGGGAAGGCGTTTTGGGGGTGTTCGGCGTTTGGTGCGGGGTGTCGGGGGACTCGGGAGATGGTTGGGAATGGAGTTTAGTTTTGGAGATGGCCTGCTTTCGACCCAGAGCAGCCGGCTAAGGCAAAGCTACAAAGCCGTCATCTACCGATGTGCGGAACCCATGGCATGGCCCCACTCCGTGCGCAAGCTATAGTGTTTAGAACGAATGCGCTCACCGCCCTGATTCAGCAACCGTGTGGCGCGCAACACAGGAGGGGCGGCGGGTTTCATGGCTAAATTTATTACTGTATTTTTTATATAAAATGCACGCGACAAAGCTAGGCTACAAGCCCTTTGCAGCGTTTTTCCCGTGCCGATTTAGACCGCAAGCGCCAGATATGGCCTGCGGCTCGGTGCGGTCTACACTACGGTAGATATAGCAGGAGAAGAAATGGCTAATGTGCGCTTGGCACCTGATGGTTCATACGTTTTTGGTAATCCTCAACTCGCTCCAGACGGTACATATGTTGGCGGACCTCCTCAGCTCACTCCCAATGGAAAATATGTAGCTGGAAGGCCCAGACTTGCCCCAGATGGCACTTATGTGGCTGGTCGTCCTCACTTGGCACCAGATGGCACATATGTTGGTGGTCGACCAATTCTTGCTCCAAACGGGAAGTACGTTGGCGACGGATCCGAATAAGTGCTATCTAAGCCGGTGCTCAAGCCGCCCCGCCTTCGGCGGTCGGCTTAACTTATTCGTTAGCCGTCATTTAGGAAGCCATGGCACTCGAACAGGAAATTTCACTTCTGCGTGACGCCCTCGACCACATCGCACGCATCGCCAACGCGTCACGCCAACAAACGAGAAGACTCGACTGGATATCCTCCCGGGCGAGGGAGGCACTTCGGGGTGTTGAATGGAATCGTGAATACCTTCCGGAACCCAAAAAGGCATCTATGGAGGAGGTTCATGATCTTCGTGGGACCATGTTCATGCTGGTTCGTGCCTGCGAGACAGAGAATCTAGCGGCCATATCAGCTGCGGTCGAGGAAGCGAGAGCAAATCACCCTTCGTTGTTTCGGAAACGAGATGCCAGCTAACTCGCCGTTCGAGCCGACCACCTCCGGCGGCGGCTGAACGTCAACGTTAGGCGGCAGAATTCACCACTTCTTTTGCCACATGACAACTACTTCAACATCGCGCGATCTCGCCGCTTCGTTTCGTGTCCTTCCCGTATGGTTTGTTATCGGAGCAGGGTGCGGCGGCGGCGCATGGTGGGCGGGCTCATCTGAGTGGCCTGCTCGAGTGTTTGGCTTCGCTTTCGGCGTATCAACTTTGCTCTTGGCGCTTTTGCTGGCCTTGGGCGCGCTTTTCTTCCTCGCACGCACGAGTTGGAAGCGGGCCAAGCACGCAGGCAACGACTTCGAGAATTTCGCGCCATGGGTGCTTGCTCGCCTTCAGCGAGGAGTGTCGGTCCTACTGGGAGTAGCTCTCGTCGCCTTGCTCGCCTGGTGGTCGGTCGGTAGCCGGAATGGGGCAAAAGTAGCCTTGCTCTGTTTGCTCTTCGGTGGTTGTATCCAGTTCTGTGCCTACTGTCTCCAGGTCCTACGGAGCGCGCATGAACAATCAAAAACCGCAGCCTAACCTTACGCTCGAGCCGACTCGCAACGGCTAGTCACTTCAGGCCCGTCATTTCATTCTGGGCTTCCGTGCCCAGCCCCACTCGCGGCTCAGCTTAAACGTTGAGCCCCCGCTTGTACTCGCAGCCACCGGCAGCTCCTGGCCGAGAGCAGTCCTCAATAGCCCAGCTCTCCACGCGCTCCAAACCCTGCTAGCAACCGCAAAAGCACCCAGAAAGGCCACGCATTACATGCGTGGCCACCCAGGGCAGCACACAGTCAATCCAGCTCCCGCACCACCCCGCGCTCACTAACTCCCCCCATCACCCCTTCAAGCGCCTCTTCCTGCGCCTGAATAAACGCAAGCAATTGCCCAGGAGTCACCGGCTCCAAGGCATGCCCCGGGTAGGCGCCAATGATCAAACTGGAAATCAGCCCCAACTGATCCTGCACGCGCCGCAGGCTGTTGTACTCGGGCTCGGAAAGTTGAAAGTACAGCATGGCAACTCCTCAATGAGCACGCTTGGCGGCTGACGCAAAGGAATGCCCAAGTGCTCGAAGCACGGGACCACGCAAAGGATTGGGAGAGGGTTCGGGCATTGATACGCCCGCAAGGAAAGCAGCCATAAGGCCTCCTGTGAGTACGTCCAACTGCTTTCGGGAGTGTGGCGGGACCGCCTGTGAAGGTGTGTTCAGCACCTGGGCGAGATGATACAGCGCTCAGGCACAGCTCCCGCATCCTTGTGTTGCACGCCCGCCGCCGCTCAGCCCGGCAAAGCTCCGCGCTCAAAGCCCCCAGCGCCCTCGGAGCACAAGGAAGGCCCCCACGCAAACACATAGCCAGACGCCCACCACCAGAGCGACTCCGGCACGGCTTCGGGGCTTGCGGCCTTGGGCCTGCATCCAGGCCTCGGCCTGCTGGCGGCTGTCGGCCAACACGGCCGGGGGAAGCAGCCGCACGGTGAGCCAGATCAGCGCGGGCAGCAGCAGGACGTCATCCACATAGCCCAGCACGGGGATAAAGTCGGGGATCAGGTCGATGGGGCTCAGGGCGTAGGCGACCACAAAAGCGCCCAGGGTCTTGGCATACCAGGGCGTCTGCGGGCTCTTGCAGGCAAACCACAGGGTGACGCCATCGCGCTTGATGCGTCGTGCCCAGGCCTTCAATCTTTCACTGGCTGTCATGGATATACGAGGTTGTGACCGGGCTGGATGATGGCGGCCGGCTGTTGCCCTTGGGGCTGCGCCGCTAGGCCCGCGCAGCACTCGATGATATGGAACGCCAGCCCGCTGCGCGCGGTGTCCTTGTACCGGGTCTTCATGACCGCATCACCACGGTGCCGTGCCTGTGGCCGCAGAGGCCCCCAGCACGGCGGTGTCGGGTGGCCTGCGTCCACTGGGGCAAATGGCTGCCCTGACTGGCAAGGCTTTATCACCGCCCTCTTCCCCATTCCAAGACCCATATCGACTGCACTCAAGGCGTGCATCTCATATATGCATCTAGGAATAATCTGAAAATAATCAGCCACCAGCCTTTCTGCTTGACTTCCAGATACCCAAGAAATCAAATAGCCGGACTCCCACAACGGAATTCCCAGGCCATTGATTGACATTGGCCTTGGGAATGATTGCGAACGCGCAATTCCCACTCCCATACCTTGATCGGACCTGATTTCTCACAGGACCGAGGGTAGGCCTGCGTTTGTGATTTTTCTGGCATTTGGCAAACCACCATTTCCTTATTCATTCCATTAACCATTCGCTTGCAGGCCATGGCAACATCCACCGATCTCACCCGCCCGTATATCAGCTATGAAAAGGCCTTCAACAGGCAGATCACCCGCGCCATGGACAGCCAGCAGGTGGACGTGGTGGTACTCACGCCGCAAGAGTTCCTAGGCGTCCTGCAAGACAGGTCGCGCAATGACCCACGCCTGGAGGCCAGCCTGCGCGCCATCCTGGCCCAAAGCGCCTTGGGCAAGTATTGGACGCAGACGGCCAGCCCCAATGCCGGCAAACCCTGGACCATCCCCGCCTCCATGCTGGCCAATGACGCCTACCTGTTCACCAGAACGCTGATTGCATTGCGCCTTGCCGGTGCGCGCACCTATGTCAAGGCGACGCCCAAAGGCACCTATATCATCATCACGGGCCGAGCCGGGTTTCGCGGCAATCTGCTGCAGGGCACGCGCTTTCTCACCACCAATCCCCGCATGGTCCAGATGGGTCTGGGCATGCGCGGCCTTCAGGGCGTTGCCAGAGGGGGCTTCATCTTGAGTTTGGTCGTTGGCATCGGCGTGGAGACATTGGACTTCATCTTCAACGACGAGAAGACCATGCATGACCTTGTGGGAGGGATTGGAGTGGAGGCTGTCAAGGCGGGGTTGGCGACGATGGTTGGTATAGGCACGGGAATTTTTGTCGCAAGCTTAACCACTATTGCTGTTTTTTCTTTAGGTGCCATGGCCTTAATGGTACTTTTTACCGGGATAGCTTTAAATGGAATCGATAAAAGTTGGGAAATAAAGAAAAATGTTATTACTTCATTAAAAATTTTGACAAACAGCACACCTTCTGGCATATACCGCGTTAATACTGACGCTCTCGTCACAGAACAGTTGAGTGGCAATCATGAAACAACAGAGATTAAAGAAATACCCCAGAACCATCCTAAAAATTTACTATCCCCTATCAATCGCAAAAATTGATTAGTCTTGAAATGGACAAAAGAAATTTAACCGAAATCAGAAGATCACTAATATGGAGTATTCCACTTTTTCTACTGCTTCTAGCAATGTCAATTTGGAGTATTTTCTATTCTCTATGCGAAACCGTAAATGATTTGAATAAACTCGCGCCATCAGTAAGAATCACACCATTTGATCCAATTGCGTTGTGTGTGCCAATAATTTCAATCACAGGAATTATCATTGCAATACAAAAAGCAATCCCTTGCATGGAAGAAGCCATAAAAATCCCAACGCGTATTTTTTTATCCGCCATAGCCGCAGGAGTTTTTATTATGTTTTTTTGTCTTTTTGCAATTACGCCTTATCAGTACTATGCTATGCCCAAAATGGGCTATACCCGCTGCAACGTTTTGAAAGACCACCCCACCATATATTTTACGGACTGGGTTAGGAATCCAGATTGGTGTGTGCGTGGCAAAAGCCGGGAATGGGTCAATGAGCAAGCTCGTTTGGGGAAATAAGGCAACCGTACTCTTTTGAACGCAACGGCTGCAGTTATTATATTTACCGAAATTGGCTCAATTTTATTGATCAAAGACCAAGCAGTCTTGCCGCGCAGAAACAGCAGCAAAAATTAGCAGCCAGGAATACACAATGCAAGATCGCGTCAAGCAGAACAGAAAAAATATTATTTGGGCTATTCCTTTTGCCATAGTGCTGCTTATTATCGATTTTTACCTTATCCGTGAAATTGTTATACCGGAGACTCTAGATCTCTTTAATCTTTCACCAGTCGTTAGAATAACACCGCTATCTCCAATGATAGGCTCCTTCTGGGCAATCCCATTGACATTGATAGTGGCAGTTATTGCCAACGCAATTCCTTTCAAAAAGCGAACACTTAAAAAGGTGGAATGCATTCTCCTCTCTTCCACTTTCGTCAATATATTCTTTGCCGCTGTCGGATTTTTTGCAATACTACCTTTGCAGTACTACGCCATGCCCCAACTTGGATATACACACTGTAATATTCTAGAAGGCCACTCAAATAAAGATTCTATGGACTGGGTCAAAAACCCAGAATGGTGTGTGCGTGGCAAAAGCCGGGAATGGGTCAAGGAGCAAGCCCGTCTTGCCCAATGACCCGATGATTTTTCCCGGCTAGGTAAAGAGGGTCGAATGGCCTACCGGCCCAGGAACAGGCGGGTGGCGCGCAGGCCCAGGGGCGTCCAATGCAGGCCCGGTGACATGGCCTGTACCAGCAACTCATGCTGGGCCGCTGGATCTAGCGTGGGGTAGCGCTGCTCGAAGAGCATCAGGTCGGTGTCCAGTTCCTGCGCGCTGCGGCCCGGGTCCGGCCGCTCACCACGGGATGTGCGCAGGCGCTCGGCCACGCGAAAGCTCATGCGCCGCGCCGGTTTGCCGGGCTCGGCCACGGATTCGAAGGAGGCGCCATCCGCACTGGCCGGCCCACGCAGCCAGTCATGAATGACTTGCAGCTCATAGGGAGAGAAAACACCGAACATCTCTGCCCGCTCGCCCTGCAGCAGCTGCCAGAAGCGGCTTTCCTCAGCAGGCCGGTTGCGTTGTATCCAGCGTGCCTGCTCCAGCGCGCCCAGGAAGGCAGGCATGTCCTGCGCACGGGACAGCCAGTCATTGACGCTGCGGCCGGCCACCTTGCAGAAGTCCGAGTGCGCGCCATGCCCGGAAGGCGATTTGCGCGCCAGGATGCGCACCACCTCAGCTTCGATATCGAAGGACCTGATCACGTCCAGCGTGCTGGTGCCCGTGTCTGCCAGCCGGGCACCAGCGCGTACGCGGCGCCAGTATTCGCCGCCATCGTCAATGCGCGGCGCGTTCTCCCAGGCGGCAATGCAGGCGCGCCGGGCATGGCCGGTGTCGGCGTTGTCCACGGTCACATGCAGCGTGAAGTAGTAGAGATCTATCCCCAGTTCATTGAGTTCGTAGGCGGTGATGAGCAGGTGCAGCGGCAATTGCTCATAGCCCAGGTTGAATCCCACGATCTCGGGCAGGAACTGCTGCGCATTCCAGCCCAACGCCAGCTGTACCAGCCCCTGGCGGTACAGGTCGTCGGGCAGGTCCTCCACGGGGTCAAGGCCATACCTGGCCAGCAGCTCCCGGTAGAGCTTGACGTGGTTCTTGTCGGCCATGCCGTCGCCCAGTTCTTCCACATAGGTGGTGACCAGGTCCGACATGCGTGAGTTGCCCGCATGCGCGCACAGGCCGTACAGCCAGGAACCGTCCACCAGCTTGATAGGTGCCACATTGCGCAGGAAGTACAACGCATGGGCGCGGTTGCCGAAGTAGCGGCGTGCCGCACCCGCCTTGCGCTCTGCCAGGTAGGCCTGGTACTGGGCGTGCACTTTTTCGACATTGGCACGCATCCAGTCGGTCAGGTGCTCCGGGTTGTCCGGCAGGCCATCGGCATCGGCAGAGGTCTCGGCGATCACGCCGTGCAGGAAGTCCGCAGCAGCCTGGCGCTCCTGTTCGGTGGGCAGATGGTTGGCCAGGCGCTCGTAGAGCGGCACATGCAGGAAAGAAGGCTCAAGCGTGCCTGCGCCAGCGGCCAGCTCGGTACGTGGGGGGTCCAGCAGTTCTGTGTTCATGGTGGGGCTTTGGTCCGTAACGCCTTCAGGATGCGGTGTGGCCCTCGGTACAGCCATCGGGCCAACGCCTTCCTGTGCGTCGTAATACGCCTACCTTTGGCGCAGGCGCCCGGGCCGGCCCGCCGTCGCCCTGGCGCCCGCGCTCTTGGCAGTGGAACAGGACCCGGCCCGGCCTTGCCGGCGAGCATTGGCTGGTACTGGGCGCCGGCCTGCTGGGCATGGGCTGGGCCCGGTTATGGACAAGCGCGGCGTCTTGCTGATACTGAGATAAAGCCGGTCTTCCTGCCGCTGCCCGGCCATCGCCTCACGCTGGCGCTCAGCGCGCATCTTGGTGCCCACGCGTACTCCCCCTCCCCACCACCTCAAACCCCATATCCTGCGCGGCCACCGCCACGCCACCGGCCATGCGCGCAATCAGCGCCTCTGCGCCCAGGCGGCCGATGGCGGCGCCGTCCACGCGCACGGTGGACAGGGCGGGCCAGGCGTCCAGCGCCAGGGCCTGGTCGCCAAAGCCCAGCACGCCGAATTCCTCGGGCATGCGCAGGCCCAGTGCGTGGGCGTGGGAGAGCACGCCTTGCGCCAGCGCATCGGAGCTGCAGAAGACGGCATCGGCCTCCGGTACCTGGGCGCGCAGGGCGTTCAGGGCATCGCGGCCACGGCCGGATTGGGGGATGGCTTCCGAGAAGACGATTTGCGCAGGAACCGGGGCACCGGCTTCCGCGGCAGCGCGGGTGAAGCCCAGGGCACGGCGGGCGGCGCGGCTGTCGTCGGCGCGCAGGATGGCCGGGCGCCGGTAGCCGCAGGCGGCCAGGTGGCGGAAGGCAGCGCGGCCCGCGTCTTCCTGCGAGAAGCCGACCGCCATATCCAGCGGATGGGGCTGGTAGTCCCAGAGTTCGACCACGGGCACGTCGGCATTGACCAGCAGGCGCCGCGTGCGGGCCGTGTGCTCGGTGCCGGTGAGCACGATGCCGTCCGGGCGGCGGCTGAGCATGGCGGCCAGCCAGGTTTCCTCATGCTCCGGGTCATAGCTGGAGATGCCCAGCGTGGTTTCATAGCGCTGCGCGGCCAGGGTGTGGATGAGCGCATCGAGCATGTCGGAAAACAGCGAGTGCCCCACCGAGGGCACGATGGCCGCCACCAGCCGCGTCTGGCGCGAGGTCAGCCCGCCCGCCAGGGAGTTGGGCACGTAGCCCGATTGCTCCACGGCCTGCGCCACGCGCAGCCGCGTGGCCTCGGCCACCAGTTCAGGCCGGTGCAGCGCGCGAGAGGCGGTGATGGGCGACACGCCGGCAATGCGGGCCAGGTCCTTGAGCGTGGGCGCATTGGCGTTGCGCGGGGTGCGGAGGGTCATGCGAGGCCTTTGCCTGGAATGGCGATGGAGAGGCGGCTTGAGGATGATTGCGTGGTCATGTTAACGATGATGTCCATCAGCACGGTCTGATTGTTTCCCCTCGTACGTCCGAATGGAGAGCGCTGCCTTTGCTTGAAATGATTGCGCAATCATTCAAGAGGAGACCACCATGCGCCCTTCGCACTCCAACCGCCGCAGCGCCATGGCGCGCCTGCTGGCTGCGGCCCTGGCTCCGGCCTCGATGCTGGCCCCGGCACACGCCCAGGCCCAGGCTGCCTGGCCCATCAGGCCGATCACGCTGGTGATTCCCTTCCCTCCCGGTGGCCAGACCGATGTGGTGGGCCGGCTGGTGGGAGAGCGCCTGTCGCAGCGCCTGGGCCAGCCCGTGGTGGTGGAGAACCGGCCCGGCGTGAATGGCTCGCTGGCCTCCGAGGCCGTTGCGCGGGCGCGGGCCGATGGCTACACGCTGGTGATTGGCGGGCCGGGCACGCATGCCATCAACCAGCTGGTCAATCCCAACGTGAAGTACGACGCGCGGCGGGATTTCACGCACATTGCCATGCTGGGGCGCGTGCCCATGCTGCTGCTGGCCTCGCCCAGGCTGAAGGTCGCTTCGGTGGCCGACGTGGTGGCCCTGGCCCGGGCCAGCCCCGGCACGGTGAATGTGGCGCTGACGGGCATTGGCTCGTCCAGCCATGTGACGACGGAGCTGCTGCGCCAAGCGGCCGGCGTGAGCTTCAACAACGTTCCCTACAAGGGCGATGTGCCCGCCATGACCGATGTGATGGGCGGCCAGGCCGACCTGCTGTTCGTGCCCGCCACCTCGGCCGTGGGCTTTGCGCAGGCGGGCAAGCTGCGTGCGCTGGCCGTGGCAGGCGAGCGGCGCCTGGCGGCCCTGCCCGATGTGCCCACCATGGCCGAGGCCGGCCAGCCGCAGGTCGTCAACTATTCATGGACCAGCCTGGCGGGGCCGCCGGGCATGCCGGCCGATGTGGTGGAGCGGCTCAACCAGGCCTGCCAGTCCCTCCTGGCCGAACCCGAGGTGGCGGCCCGCCTGACCGCCATGAGCAACGAGCCCACGCCGGGCACGCCCGCCCAGGCCGCCAGCTTCATCGCCGCCGAGGTGGCGCGCTGGAGCGAGGTGGTGCGCAAGGGAAATATCCAGGTCCAGTGAACAGCTTCAGGAGAGTCCCCATGAGCATGCTGCCCGCCAATACGTTCAAGCGCGCGCTGCGCGAAGGCCGCCCGCAGATCGGCCTGTGGTCCACCATTCCCTCCCCCTTTGTCTGCGAGATGATCGGCGGCGCGGGCTACGACTGGGTGCTGCTCGATACCGAGCACACGCCCACCGACGTGCCGCCGATGCTGGGCCAGCTGCAGGCCGTGGCCGCCGCCCTGCCCGCACCGGGCGCCCTGCCCGTGCATGCCGTGGTGCGGCCCGCCTGCAACGATGCGGTGCTGATCAAGCGCTACCTGGATCTGGGCGCCCAGTCCCTGCTGCTGCCCTTTGTGCAGAACGCGCAGCAAGCGCGGGATGCCGTGCGCGCCATGCGCTATGCCCCCCAGGGCATGCGCGGCATGGGCGGTTCCACTCGCGCGGCCAACTTCGGGCGCACGGCCGACTATGTGGCACGTGCGGCCGACGAGCTGTGCCTGCTGGTGCAGGTGGAGACGGCCGAGGCGCTGGAGCAGATCGAGGCGATTGCGGCCGTCGATGGCGTGGACGGCATCTTCATCGGCCCCGCCGACCTGTCGGCCAGCCTGGGCTATCCGGGCCAGGCGCGCCACCCTGTGGTGAACCGGGCCATCGACCAGGCCATCGCCCGCATCCGCGCCTGCGGCAAGGCGCCGGGGATCCTGATGGTGGACGAGGCACGGGCGCGCGAATGCCTGGAGCTGGGCGCGCAGTTCGTGGCCGTGGCGCTGGACACGCTCTTGCTGCGCGACGGGCTGGATGCGGCGGCGGCGCGCTTCAGGAAAGGGCCGCTGGCCGCGAACCCGCCAGGGCCCGCATCCACTGCCGGCAGCTACTGAGGAGCCCCACAACAATGACACGTTCCCCCGAATCCCTGCGCAGCGCACGCTGGTTTGCTCCCGATGATTTCCGCTCCTTCGGCCACCGCTCGCGCGTGCTGCAGATGGGCTATGGCTACGAGGACTGGATGGGCAAGCCCGTGATCGCCATCGTCAACACCTGGAGCGATGCCAACCAGTGCCATGCCCACTTTCGGCAGCGCGTGGAAGACGTCAAGCGCGGCGTGCTGCAGGCCGGAGGATTTCCGCTGGAGCTGCCGGCCATCTCGCTGTCGGAAAGCATGGTCAAGCCCACGACCATGGTCTATCGCAACTTCCTGGCCATGGAGACGGAGGAGCTGCTGCGCAGCCACCCGGTGGACGGCGCCGTGCTCATGGGCGGCTGCGACAAGACCACGCCGGGGCTGACCATGGGGGCGATCTCCATGGGCCTTCCCTTCATCTACCTGCCGGCCGGCCCCATGCTGCGCGGCAACTGGAAGGGGCAGGTGCTGGGCTCGGGCTCGGACGCCTTCAAGTTCTGGGACGAACGCCGCGCCGGCCGGCTGGATGAGCAGGCCTGGCGCGAGATGGAAGCCGGCATTGCCCGCAGCCACGGCACCTGCATGACCATGGGCACGGCGGCCACCATGATGGGCATTGCCGAGGCCGTGGGCCTGGCGCTGCCGGGCGCTTCGTCCATTCCGGCCGCCGACGCCAACCACATCCGCATGAGCACCGACTGCGGCCGCCGCATCGTGCAGATGGTGTGGGAAGACCTCACGCCCGCCCGCATGCTCACGCGTGCGCATTTCGAGAACGGCATTGCCTGCGCCATGGCCATGGGCTGCTCCACCAACGCCATCATTCACCTGATCGCCATGTCGCGGCGCGCGGGCCATCCGGTCAGCCTCGATGACTTCGACGCCTTCAGCCGCCGCGTGCCCGTGATCGCCAACATCCGGCCCAGCGGCGACCGCTATCTGATGGAGGATTTCTTCTATGCAGGCGGCCTGCGCGCCCTGCTGGAACGCATCCGCCCGCATCTGGACACCGGGGCCATGACGGTCAACGGCAAGACCCTGGGCGAGAACATTGCGGGCAGCCAGGTCCACCAGGACGACGTGATCCGCCCCCTGTCCAGCCCCATCTACGCAGAAGGGGCGCTGGCCGTGCTGCGCGGCAACCTGGCGCCGGACGGCGTGGTCATCAAGCCCAGCGCCTGCGCCCCGCACCTGCTGCGCCATACGGGGCGCGCGCTGGTATTCGACGACTACCCCAGCCTCAAGCAGGCCGTGGACGACCCCCATCTCGATGTGAACAGAGAAGACATCCTGGTGCTGCGCAACGCCGGCCCCAAGGGCGCGGGCATGCCCGAATGGGGCATGCTGCCCATTCCCACCAGGCTGCTCAAGCAAGGCGTGAAAGACATGCTGCGCCTGTCCGACGCCCGCATGAGCGGCACCAGCTACGGCGGCTGCCTGCTGCACTGCTCGCCCGAATCCGCCGTGGGCGGGCCGCTGGCCCTGGTGCGCACGGGCGACCGCATCACGGTGGACGTGCCCGCCCGCCGCATCCACCTGGAAGTCAGCGACTCAGAACTCGCCACCCGCCGCGCCGCATGGATTCCCCCGCCCGCGCGCTACGAGCGCGGCTATGGATGGCTGTTCGGCCGCCATATCCTGCAGGCTAATGAGGGATGCGATTTTGATTTTCTGGAGACGGGCTTTGGGAGGGCTGTGCCGGAGCCGGATATTTTTTGAGAGCGTGAATGGCACAGGGTCTGCCCAGGCGCAGGGCGGCCCGTGCAGCCCTGCCTGTCCAGGTTCTACGACATCAGCCGCCTCCAGGCTGACGGCCAAGTCCTACATCGCCACTCCTTTTTGTCATGAATAGTGGCTCTGTTTTCGACAAGATACTGATTCAAGCAAGCCAATGGAAACGCCATATCCAATTGAATATTGATGAATACGAAAACCGCCGCATTCATCAAATATCGATAGGCATTTTCTAATAGCGACTCGCCGTTTCCCAGTCCACGCGCACGCAATGCCCCCTGCCCTCCTGGGGCAGCCGCTTCCGTTGCCTTGCGCCGCCGTGGACCTCAACCCAGAAGCAGAGGTGGCTGTGGACTTTCTCAGAAGCATCTTTCATCAGGCTCCGGAAATCGCGCTGTTTGCGGCCTTGGCGCTCGGTTACTGGGTGGGCAAGTTCAGGTTCGGGTCGTTCCAGCTGGGGGGCGTGGCGGGGTCGCTGCTGGCGGCGGTGCTGATCAGCCAGGTGGGGGTGACCATTGATTCGGGCATCAAGGCGGTGCTGTTTGCGCTGTTCATCTATGCCGTGGGCTTCGAGAGCGGGCCGCAGTTCTTCCGCTCGCTGGGGCGGCAGTCGGTCAAGGAGATCCTGATGGCCCTGGTGGTGGCCGTGTCGGGGCTGGTCACGGTGGTAGTAATCGCCCGGGTGTTCCATCTGGACAAGGGGCTGGCGGCGGGGCTGGCGGCGGGCGGGCTGACGCAGTCGGCCATCATCGGCACGGCGGGCTCGGCCATCGAGAAGCTGGGGCTGGCGCCCGACGAGGTGCAGCGCATGCAGGCCAATGTGGCCATCGGCTATGCGGTGACCTATATCTTCGGCTCCTTCGGCGCCATCATCATGTGCGTGAACGTGCTGCAGTGGCTGACGGGCCGCAAGATCCGCGAGGACGCGATCCAGGCCGAGCAGGAGCTGCTCAAGGGCGTGCGCGTGTACGGAACCGGCGAGTCACCGGCCGTGCCGGATCTGGTGGGCCGCATTTTCCGCGTGGGCCAGGCGGGCCGCACCGTGGCGGAGCTGGAGGCCAGCGCCACCGCCAACGGCGGCACGGTGACGGTGGAGCGCATACAGCGCAAAAACGCGCTGGTGGGCGTGGACGGCAGCCTGGCGCTGGAGGCCGGCGACATCATCTTGCTGGTGGGCCGGCGTGCGGCCGTGGTGGCGCTGGGCGCCTCGGTGGGCGAGGAGCTGCAGGGCGCCGAGGGCATGGACGTGGTGATGGTGCGGCGCGACGTGGCCATCTCCAACAACCAGTATCTGAACCGCAGCGTGAAGGACATCCTGGACAGCCTGTCGCAGGAGTTCAAGCACGGCGTGTACGCAGTGGCGCTGATGCGCGCGGGCACGCCGGTGCCGATTGCGCCGGCCACCATGGTCATGCCGGGCGATGTGGTGACGCTGTTCGGCACGCCGCAGGATGTGCAGAAGGCTGCGCAGTCGGTGGGCCCCATCATCGTGCCCAGCGACAAGACGGACTTTGTCTTCCATGGCCTGGGCATCACGGTGGGCCTGCTGATCGGGCTGCTGGTGCTGCGCCTGGGCTCCATTCCCATCACGCTGGGCAGCGGCGGCGGCGCCCTGCTGGCGGGCCTGCTGTTCGGCTGGTGGCGCAGCCGCAAGCACACCTTCGGCAACATGCCCACGGCCGCCTCCACGCTGCTGCGCGACCTGGGCCTGGCCGGCTTCGTGGCCATGGTGGGTCTGCAGTCGGGCCAGCAGGCCGTGACCACGGTGATGCAGCAGGGCCTGACGCTGTTCCTGCTGGGCGTGGTGGTGACCATCGTGCCGCTGCTGATCGCCATGCTGTTCGGCAAGTACGTGCTGCGCTATGACAACGTGGCCGTGTTCGCGGGCTCGCTGTCGGGGGCGCGCAGCGCCAACCCGGCGTTTGGCGAGATTCTGGACAAGGCCGGCAACTCGATTCCCACGGCACCGTTCGCGATCACCTATGCGCTGGCCAATGTGTTCCTCACATTGCTGGGCCCGCTGGTCATCGCCTTTGCCTGATCACCCCTGATCACCCCTGACCGATCCCCAAGGACCACCAAGGACCATCACAAGGAGCTGCGCAATGAGCAAGGATTATCGGAGTCTGGCGAATTTGAGCCCGTTCGAACTCAAGGACGAGCTGATCAAGGTGGCCTCGGGCAAGGCCAACCGCCTCATGCTCAATGCGGGGCGCGGCAATCCCAACTTCCTGGCGACCACGCCGCGCCGGGCCTTCTTCCGGCTGGGGCTGTTCGCGGCGGCGGAGTCGGAACTGTCGTACTCCTACATGACGGTGGGCGTGGGCGGGCTGGCCAAGCTCGACGGCATCGAGGGCCGCTTCGAGCGCTTCATCGCCGAGCACCGCGACCAGGAGGGCGTGAAGTTCCTGGGCAAGTCGCTGAGCTATGTGCGCGACCAGCTGGGGCTGGACCCCGCCGCCTTCCTGCACGAGATGGTGGACGGCATCCTGGGCTGCAACTACCCCGTGCCGCCGCGCATGCTCACCGTGAGCGAGCAGATCGTGCGCCAGTACATCGTGCGCGAGATGGCAGGCGGCGCCGTGCCGCCCGAGTCGGTGGACCTGTTCGCGGTCGAGGGCGGCACGGCGGCCATGGCCTATATCTTCGAGAGCCTGCGCATCAGCGGCCTGCTCAAGGCTGGCGACAAGGTGGCCATCGGCATGCCGGTGTTCACGCCGTATATCGAGATTCCCGAACTGGCCCAGTACGACCTCAAGGAAGTGCCCATCCACGCCGACCCCGACAACGGCTGGCAGTACTCCGACGCCGAGCTGGACAAGCTCAAGGACCCGGACGTCAAGATCTTCTTCTGTGTGAACCCCAGCAACCCGCCGTCCGTGAAGATGGACCAGCGCAGCCTGGACCGCGTGCGCGCCATCGTGGCCGAGCAGCGGCCCGACCTGCTGATCCTCACCGACGATGTCTACGGCACCTTTGCCGATGAATTCCAGTCGCTGTTCTCGGTCTGCCCCCGGAACACGCTGCTGGTGTATTCGTTCTCCAAGTATTTCGGGGCCACGGGCTGGCGCCTGGGAGTGATCGCGGCGCACAAGGACAACGTGTTCGACCATGCGCTGGCGCAGTTGCCCGAGTCCGCCAAGAAGGCGCTGGACCACCGCTACCGCTCGCTGCTGCCCGATGTGCGCTCGCTCAAGTTCATCGACCGCCTGGTGGCCGACAGCCGCGTGGTGGCGCTGAACCACACGGCCGGCCTGTCCACGCCGCAGCAGGTGCAGATGGTGCTGTTCTCGCTGTTTGCGCTCATGGATGAAGCGGACGCCTACAAGCAGGCCCTCAAGCAGCTGATCCGCCGCCGCGAGGCCACGCTGTACCGCGAGCTGGGCATGCCCCCGCTGGAGAACCCCAACTCGGTCAACTACTACACGCTGATCGACCTGCAGAACGTGACCTGCCGGCTCTACGGCGAGGCCTTCTCGCAATGGGCCGTGCAGCAGTCGTCCACGGGCGACATGCTGTTCCGCGTGGCCGATGAGACCGGCATCGTGCTGCTGCCAGGCCGTGGCTTCGGGTCCGACCGGCCTTCGGGCCGCGCCTCGCTGGCCAACCTCAACGAGTACGAGTACGCGGCCATAGGCCGCGCCCTGCGCCGGCTGGCCGACGAGCTGTACGAACAGTACAAGGCGCTGGGCAAGGAGTAGGCCCTGCGCACAAGGCACGCACGGCTCATCGCCCGCACGGCTCACCGCAGCTGTCGGGCCTTGACCACCAGCAGCGCCCCGGCCATCAGGCCCACACCGGCCAGTTGCACGGCGTCCAGCGCACGCCCGTAGACGGCCCAGTCCAGCACGATGGCCGTCAACGGATAGACGTACTGCAGCACGGCGATGCGGCCCAGCGTGAGGCGGGCCATGCCTGCAAAAAGGATGGCATAGGCCAGGCCGGTGTGCAGCACACCCAGCCCTGCCAGCCAGGCCCAGGATGACGGCGCCTGCGGCCAGCCATGAACCAGCGGCACCCACAGCAGCAGCACGGTGCCGACCGCGCATTGCCACCAGGCCAGCGCAAACGGCGTGACCACTTTCTCGGTCTTGGCCAGGATGGTCACGGCTGCATAGCACAGCGAGCCGGCCAGGCACATGAGCAGTCCGGACACATGGTCCGGTCCCCAGGCCGCCGCATCGCCACCCAGCAGCCCCGTGGTCAACACCAGTCCCAGCAACGCCGCCAGCATGGCCACCGCCTGCCGTGGCGCCACGGCCTCGCGCAGCACCAGGGTGCCGAACAGCATGATCCACACCGGCTGGATGTGGAACACGATGGTGGCCACGCCAATGGAGGTGCGCGGTATGGCGGCAAAGAACAGCGCCCAGTTCAGCACCATGAGGACGCCGGTGGCCGCCACCACCGGCCAGCTCCTGCCGCGCACGCGCAACTCGCCCATGCGGCCCGTGGCCAGCCCCCAGGCCAGCAGCGCCAGGGCACCGAAGGCGCAGCGGAACAGCACAGTGACCAGCGGATGCTGTCCGGCCTCCTGCACGAACACGCCCACGGTGCCCAGCAGCACGCCGCCCGCGATCATCAGCCACTGGCCGCGTGTCTCCTGCGCTGTGGGAGCGGCTTGTGCGGTCGCGGCGGAGGCTACGGATGCGGCCTGTAACGAATGGGTTCTGTCTTGCATGGCCACGATCGTCTCGTGGCAGGAAATTCTCGTAAAGCAAATAGTTTGCAGGTTTAGTATTCGATATTCGAATCCATGGAGCATGCCGTGAACCACCCCGACCTGCAGATCGACTGGCTGCGCGCCCTGGTGGCCGTGGTGGATGCGGGCTCGCTCTCGGCTGCCGCGCCGCTGCTGCACCGATCACAGGCCGCCGTGAGCATGCAGATCAAGAAGCTGGAGACCGCCCTGGGCCGGCCCGTGCTGCTGCGCGGCCCGCGCCATCTGCAGCTGACGCCCGCAGGCGCCGAGCTGCTGGGCTATGCGCGGCGCATGCTGGAGCTGCAAGCCCAGGCGCAGGCGGCCCTGTTCGGCCCCGACCTGTCCGGGCGCGTGCGGCTGGGCGTGCCGGACGACTACGCATCCACCTATCTGACGCCCGTGCTGCGCAGCTTCGCGGGCCGCTACCAGGGCGTGGAGATCGAGCTGACCTGCGAGCAGTCCACTGCACTCATCCCGCAAGTGGTGCGCGGCACGCTGGACCTGGCCCTGGTCTCGCGCGACAGGCCCCAGCGCGGGCGCCTGCTGTTCCACGAGCCCCTGGTCTGGGTGGGCGCGCCGCAGCACGAGGTGTGGAGGAAGAATCCCCTGCCGATTGCCGTCTACGAGGCCGCCAGCCTGGCGCGCACGGCCGCGCTGTCCAGCTTGGCAGCCCAGCGGCGCGCGCACCGCGTGGTCTATCACAGCTCCAGCCTTGCCGGCCAGCTGGCCGCCGTGGAAAGCGGCCTGGCCGTGGCGGTGTTCACGCGCTGCAGCGTGCCCCCGCACCTGCAGGTGCTGCAGAACCTGCCGGCCGGCTTCGAGCTGCCGCCGCTGGTGTCCATGGAAGTGTCGGCCCTGCGCAGCAAGGCCTCGCAGGGCTCGGCGGCCGTGGATGCCATGTATGGGCAGTTGATTGCGACACTGGGCCAGGCACCTCAGGAACTGACCAAGGCCTGACGCCTGGCGAGGTTCGGCAAGCATTCTGCGCACGCATTTCGCTGTATAGCTGCGCTCGCGCGTTCCCGTGCGCGAGCAATGGCTGGCCGCAGGGGCTGCCCTGGGCAACTTCCTCAATGCCGCCCACCATTTGGGCTTTGGTGCCATCGTGCTCAGTGGCGAGCGCTGTTTTGACCCGGCCCTGCATTCAGCGCTGGGTTTGCGCGAGGGCGAGCACCTGGCCGGCTTCATCAGCCTGGGCACCATCACCAGCCAGCCATCCCCGCGCGCAACGGTGGCGCCCTCTTCCATGCGCAGGGCATGGCAGGCGGAGCAGGCAGCAGCGGTCACGGCACAGGCCCTTCTCCAGCCAGACGGCAACCACGACAGCCACGGCAGCCACAGCAGCCACGGCAGCGATCTTTGAAGCCGCAGCCAGCGCGTGCAGGGTGGCGCACAGGTGGCGCACTGACTGCGCGGGGCGGTTAGAGTTGCGGGGCTGCTGCGCCCTCTTGCCCCCTCTTGCGCCCTCTTTTCCATCACGGAACAAGCTTTCATGATCATCCGGCCCCGCCCCCACTGGCTGCGCATGCTCTTCGTGCTGCGCGGCTCGGTGCTGCCCGACATCCTGCCCCAGCTGATGGCCGCCACCCTGTTCGCCGTGCTGGTCACGGCCCTGCACGGCCAGCTGTTCGCCTGGAAGGTGCCGCTGAACTTCGTGCCGTTTTCGCTGATCGGGCTCACGCTGGCCATCTTCCTGGGCTTTCGCAACAGCACCAGCTACGCGCGCTATTGGGAGGCGCGCACGCTGTGGGGCACCCTGCTCAACGAGACGCGCTCCCTGGTGCGCCAGGCCCGGACCTTGACCGACGCACCGCAGCACGCCCAGGCGCTGGCCTTGGTTCTGGCGGCCTTCGTACATGCGCTACGCCACCAGTTGCGCGGCACCGATGCCGCGGCCGACATGCGCCGCCTGCTGCCCACCGCCGACTGCGAACGCCTGGCCACGGCGCGCTTCAAGCCTGCCGTGCTGCTGCTCATGGCCGGCGAATGGCTGCAGGCGCGCCGCCAAGACGGCAGCCTGCAGCCGGTGCTGGTGCCCGCCATGGAGGCGCCGCTGTGCAAGCTGGGCGAGGCACTGGGCGGCTGCGAGCGCATTGCGGGCACGCCCATCCCCTTCACCTACGCGGTGATCATCCACCGCACCATCTACCTGTACTGCCTGCTGCTGCCCTTCGGCCTGGTGGATTCCATCGGCTTCATGACGCCGGTGATCGTGGCCTTCATCGCCTACACCTTCTTCGCGCTGGAGGCACTGGGCGCCGAGCTGGAGGAGCCCTTCGGCACGGCACCCAACGACCTGGCGCTGGACGCCATGTCGCAGATGATCGAGGCCACGCTGCGCGAGCTGACCGGCGAGGTGCTGCCCCCTGCGCCGCAGCACAAGGATGTGCTGTTCCTGACCTGACCCCGCCTGCCGGCCCGGACAGCGCCAGCGGCACAATCTGCCACCCGCATCACAGAAAAAGGACAAGCGCCATGACGGAGACAAGCAAGGTCAAGGGACCGGCCTCGTATTTCCCTTCCATCGAGAAGACCTACGGCCAGCCGATTGCGCACTGGATGGACCTGCTGCAACAGCAGGACACCCGCAAGCACATGGAACTGGTGGGCTGGCTCAAGGCCCAGCACCAGATGGGGCACGGCCATGCGAATGCGCTGGTGGCCGTGTTCCTGGCGCAGGCCTGACCTGACCTGCACCCCGCAACCCTCAGCCGATGGCCGTGCCGAAAGCCTGGCGCACGGCGACACCCGCTTCGTCAAACAGGCGGCGTGATGCCGGCGCCAGCCCCAGCATGTGCATGCAGGCGTGCACCATGCCGGGCAGGCGCACGGCCTGCACCGCCACACCGGCCTGCGCCAGCCGCTGCGCATAGGCTTCGGCCTCGTCGCGCAGCGGGTCGTATTCGCAGCTGATCACCGTGGCAGGCGGCAGGCCTGCCACGTGGTCCGCGCGCAGCGGAGAGACAAGTTCGTGCCGCCCCGATGCCGCATCGCCCAGGTACGCGCCATAGCAGTACTCCATGGCCGCACGCGTGAGGTAGTGGCCCTCTCCAAACTGGAGGAACGACGGCGAGTCCATGGCCGCGTCCAGTGCCGGGTACAGCAGCAGCTGGTGGGCGATGGCCGGTGCGCCCGCCTCTCCCCAGCCTTCTTGCTGCCGCGCCAGCAGGCAGGCTGCGGCCGCGAGGTTGCCGCCCGCGCTGTCTCCGGCCACGCCGATGCGCCTGCGATCCAGGCCCAGCGCATCGGCCTGCCCAAAGGTCCAGGCAATGGCATCGCAGAAGTCATGCAGCGGCCCGGGAAAGCGGTGCTCGGGCGCCAGCCGGTAGTCCACCGAGACCACGACGGCGCCCGTTGCCATGGCCAGTGCGCGGCAGGGGTTGTCGTAGACCTCCAGCGAACCCAGGCACCAGCCGCCGCCGTGGGCGAAGACCAGGGCGGGCTGGGGCGTGGGTGTGTCCGAGGCCAGCGGCCGGTAGATGCGCACGCGCAGCGGCGCACCGTCGCGCGCGGGCAGCGTGAAGTCTTCGGTGCGGGCCACGGCCTCGGCCGGGCCATGCAGGGCGCGCAGCCCGGCGTCGGTGGCCTCGCGCAGCGCCGCCAGCGTGGGCTGCGTGGGCGGGGCCACGGCCTGGGTTGCCTGCGCCAGCTCGGCGAGATAGCGCGCAATGTCAGCGTCCAGGCCCATGGTCACAGCGTCCTTTGCAGGAAGGGCAGCAGCTCGGCGATGAAGGGCTCGGCGGCTTCCTCCATGATGAAGTGGCCGCAGCCCGGCACGATCACGCCCGACAGGTCATCGGCATGGCCGCGCAGCGTGGCCAGCGGCGCATCGGCCGTGGCGTGCTCGGCGCCAATGGCCAGCACGGGCATGGCCAGCGGGCGCAGCGCACGCTCGCGGTTCTGGCGGATGGTTTCGGGAATGGCGCGGTAGTAGGCAAAGCCGCCGCGCAGGCCACCGGGCGCCGCATAGGCATCGACATAGACGTCGACGGCCACGCGGTCGCGCCGCAGCGACCAGCGGTTGAACATGAATTCCAGGTAGGCACGCTCGCGCCCCGCGATCAGGGTCTCGGGCAGGTCGGCCAGCTGGTTGAACATGAAGTGCCACAGGAAGATGTTCTGCTCGGGCGGCGCAAAGATGCTGGGCTCGGGCGCCAGGCCAGGGATCACGGCCTCGGTCAGCGCCAGGGACTGCACGGCCTGCGGCTGGTCGCTGGCAAGCGCATAGGCCACCCACATGCCCACGTCGTGGCCGGCGACCTGGTAGCGCTCATGGCCCAGCGCCAGCATGGTGCGGTGCAGGGTCTGCGCGATGGAGCCCGTGTCGTAGCCGGTGTCGGGCCGGTCGGAAAAGCCCGTGCCCGGCGGATCGACGGCAATGGCCTGAAAGCCCTGCGCCGCCAGTGCCTGCATGACGTGGCGCCAGGCATACCAGGTCTGGGGCCAGCCCGGGATCAGCAGCACGGGCGCGCCCTGCCCGGCCGTGATGCAGTGGATGCGGCGGCCGTCGATGCGCACGTAGTCGTGCGAGAACTCGCAGGCCTGGTCTTCCTGCTTGCGCAGGGCGTTCGATGTGAAAGCGTTCATTGTTGGATTCTTTTTGAGGTTCTTTGGCTGCGGGCGTGCTCAGGCGATGCCGAGCATGGCGTTGATCTGGCGCTGGTCCACGGGGGCGCCGGCGAAGTCGTCAAAGATCTTGTCGGTCACGCGGATGATGTGGCGGTTGATGAAGTCCACGCCTTCGCGCGCACCGTCCTCCTGGTCCTTGAGGCAGCACTCCCATTCCAGCGAGGCCCAGCCCTGGTAGTCGTACTGGGCGAACTTGGAGAAGATGGCCTTGAAGTCCACCTGCCCGTCGCCCAGCGAACGGAAGCGCCCTGCCCGCTCCAGCCACGAGGAATAGCCGCCGTAGATGCCCTGGCGCCCGCTGGGCAGGAACTCCGCATCCTTCACATGGAACATGCGGATGTGCTCGCGGTAGATGTCGATGTAGTCGAGGTAGTTGAGCTGCTGCAGCACGAAGTGGCTGGGATCGAACAGGATCTTGCAGCGCGCGTGCTGGCCCACCAGCTCATGGAAGCGCTCGAAGCTGGTGCCGTCGTGCAGGTCTTCGCTGGGGTGGATTTCGTAGCACAGGTTCACGCCCTGCTCGTCGCAGGCGTCGAGGATGGGGCGCCAGCGGCGCGCCAGCTCCTCGAAGGCGGTTTCGATCAGGCCGGCCGGGCGCTGCGGGAACGGGAACAGATAGGGCCAGGCGAACGAGCCCGAGAACGTGCCCATGTCGCTCAGCCCCATGCGGCGCGATGCACTGGCCGACAGCTTGAGCTGCTCCAGCGCCCAGGCCGTGCGTGCGGCCGGATTGCCGCGCAGCGCCTCGGGCGCAAAGCTGTCGCACATGGCGTCGTAGGCCGGGTGCACGGCCACGAGCTGGCCAAAGATGTGCGTGGTCAGCTCGCTGGCCACCAGGCCGTGCGAGGCCAGCATGCCGTTGACATCGTCGCAATAGGTCTGGCTGCTGGCGGCCGTGGCCACGTCGAACAGGCGCTGGTCCCAGGCGGGAATCTGCAGGCCCTTGAAGCCCACGCCGGCCGCCCAGCGTGCGATGTCTTCCAGGGAATTGAACGGTGCCTTGTTGTCGGCGAACTGCGCCAGATGAAGGCTGGGGCCCTTGATGGTCTGCATGTGATTTCCTTGCGTTGAGCTATTGTTTGTTGATCGACAAAGAATAGTATCACGCCAACGCGGCTGCTTTTGCGAAGCCGATGCAAGACAGCATCAAGGCGCCGCTAAGATGCCGCCCTGACTGTTGAGAAGGATGAGGAAGATGGCCGGAAGACCCAGGGAATTTGACCGAGACCAGGCGCTGGAGCGCGCCATGCTGGCGTTCTGGCGGCGCGGCTACGAGGGCACGTCCATGGCCGACCTGGTGCAGGCGCTGGGCATTGCGTCAGCGCGCATCTATGCGGCCTTCGGCAGCAAGCAGGACCTGTTCCGCGAGGCCGTGCAGCACTACGAGGCCGGTGATGGCGGCTTTGCCGACCGCGCCATGGCCCAGGAGCCGCGCGTGCGCGACGCCCTGGCGCGCGTGCTGCGCGATGCCGTGGCCACCTTTACGGACGATGCCCATCCGCTGGGCTGCATGGTGGTCACCGCCGCCACCAATTGCGCCGAGGAAAACGAGGCAGTCGCCGCCTGGCTGGCCGAACACCGCCGCCAGCGCACGCAGTCCCTGATCGACCGCCTTCAGCGCGCGCTGGATGAAGGCGAGCTGCGCGCCGGCACCGACGTGCAGGCGCTGGGGGATTTCTATGCCACGCAACTGCACGGCATCTCGGTGCAGGCCCGCGATGGCGTGCCGCGCCAGCGGCTGCTGGCGGCGGTGGAGACCGCCTTGCTGCTGCTGGACACGGCGCTGGAGCCGGCGCTGCAGCCCGCAGGCAAGGCGGGCTGAGCCGTCAGGCGCCGAGCTTTTGCAGTTTTTGCAGCTCGGCGCGCAACTGGATCACGCTGGGCGTGACGATGGGGATGAAGGCCGATTCACGCCAGCGGCGGGCAAAGCCATCGTCCGCATCCAGGCTGTAGGCGCGGCCACCGGCCGTCTGCAGCTCCAGCTGCATGGCCTGCTGCACGCAGTCGTGCAGGGCCAGGCGCAGCGCGAAAAGCCGCTCGGGCGCCTCCACGAAATCGCCGGCCTCTACACCGGCCTTGAGTGCGGCCACCGCCTGCTCCAGATGGCTGCGGGTATCGTCCAGCGGCTGCTGCAGCACATGACCGCCCTGCCCCATGCGCGAGGCGGCCTGCGCACAGGCCGCGCGCGCCAGGCCGATGGACAGGCCGCATTGCATGCCCAGGAAGGCCGGGCGCACACGCGGCAGGAATCCGCCGGCGCGCTCGGCCAGCAGATCGTCTTCGGTGATGGCCACGTCCTTGAGTTGCAAGGCGGCGGTGTTGGTGCCGCGCAGGGCGATCAACTCCAGATCCGGCGAGCGCTCCAGGCCCGGCCGGTCGGACGGCAGGGCCACGATCATGGGCGGCGCGCCGTCGTCACGCGCCACGGCAATGGCGGCCAGAAAGCGCGGCCCGCGCAGGTTGGTGCACCAGGGCACGCTGCCGTTGAGCAGCCAGCCGCCGCCTTCCCGGGCCGTGGCGCGGATGTTGAGTGCCTCCAGCCCGCTGAGGAATTTCATGATGTTGGACAGCCCCGAGGCACCGGCCGCCTCGCCCGCCAGCAGCGCGGGCAGCCAGCGCTCGCGAAGGGCCGCATTGCCGGTGTTCGCCAGCATCTCGATCAGCACACGCTGGCCCCAGAAGGCAAAGGCGGCGGACATGGAGTGCGTGGCCACCTGGGCAATCGCCTCGATGGCATCGCCGGCGCTGCCGCCCTGCCCGCCCAAGGCATCGGCCAAGCCGTGGCCCAGCAGCCCGGCTTCGGCCAGATAGGGCACGACGGCGGCCGTGGCCTCGCCGTTGCCGGCATCCAGCGCCTGGGCACGTGCATCCAGCCATTGGCGGTTGGCGTCGGTCAGCAGGGGGAAATTGGGCATGGGCTCAGGCATGGGATCGGGCATGGGGCTTGTCATCTTGCGGGTCACCATAAAAAAAGGGACCGCTGTGGGAACAGCGGTCCCTTGCCATCCTAGCGCAGCACACAGGCTGCGCAGATGACGCGGCGCAAGCTCAGTGCGCCGCCACCTTGCCGGGGCGTGTTTCCTCGCGCAGGGCCTTGACCTTGTCGCTCAGGCCGGGCCATGGCTGCAGGCCGTACTGGCTGCGCATGGTGTTGAGCAGCGTGGCGATCTGATCGTCGCTGAGGTTGTGGCGGAAGGCGGGCATGGTGCCCAGCTGCGGGCGCGCCGGTTGCGTGATGCCGTTGAGCACCACATGGATGGCGTTGGTCGGCGAATCGCTGTACAGGTTGGTGTTCAGCGACAGCTGGGGACGCACCCCGAAGCTGCTGCCGGCCAGCACGCCGCTGGGATCGGCACGGTGGCAGGCCATGCAGGCGCCCTGGTACAGGCGATAGCCCTGGGCGTCGACCGGCAGCTTGGCAACCTCGGTCTTTTCCTTCACCAGCGCCTCGGCGTCACCCGTGCCAGCGGCATCGGCCACAGGCTTGCGGTACGACATCAGGTAAGTGGCCATGGCGTTGATGTCCTCGGCCGACTGGTGGGACAGGCCTTCGATCACGGGCGCCATGGGGCCGGCGGCCACGCCGTGGCGCTCCGAGAAACCGGTCTGCATGTAGCGGACCAGGTCCTCGCGCGTCCAGGGCAGCGGAGCCACGGCCTTGTCGTTGAGCGCGGGCGCATCCCAGCCGTCGATGAAGGCGCCGGCCAGGTGGTCGGCACCCTTTTTCTCGGCGCCGAACTGGTTGCGCGGCGAGTGGCAGGCGGCGCAGTGGCCCAGGCCTTCGACCAGGTAGGCGCCGCGAATCCACTCGCCCGACTGGTTGGCGGGCGCGGGCTGCTCGCCCGGCTCCAGGTACAGCGCATTCCACAGGGCCAGGCCACGGCGCACGTTGAACGGGAAGTTCAGCGCGGTCTTGGGTGCCTGGTTGGAGACAGCCGGCTCGGTCATCAGGAAGGCATACAGCGCCTTCATGTCCTCATCGGTCACGCGGGTGAATGCCGTGTACGGGAAGGCGGGGTACAGGTAGTTGCCCTCGCGGTCCACACCATGGCGCATGGCGCGCTCGAAGGCCTCGTACGACCAGCGGCCGATGCCGGTTTCGGCATCGGGCGTGATGTTGGTCGAGTAGATGGTGCCGAAGGGGCTGGGCATGGCCAGGCCGCCTGCGTTGCGCTGGCCGCCCGGTGCCGTGTGGCAGACAGCGCAGTCGCCCATGTGCGCCAGGCGGCGCCCCTGGTCGATCTGCTGCTGGCTGAATTCCTGCACCGGGATCTGCTGCAGGGGCGCGATTTCGCTGCGGCCCGTGGCCAGCCAGAAGGCGGCGCCAGCCACGGCGGCCAGGCCGACCACGCCGAGGGTGATTTTCTTGAGTGTGTGCATGTTCCGGTCCTCCGCTCTCAGTTCTGTGCCTTGTCGGCCGGGGCTGCATCGGCAGCCTTTGCCTTGAGTGCGGCCAGCACGCGTGCCGGGGTGAACGGCACTTCGCGCAGGCGCACGCCGGTGGCGTCGAACACGGCGTTGGAGACAGCGGCGGCGCTGGGCACGGAGGCCGATTCGCCCGCGCCCATGGGGTCTTCGCCCGGGCGCTCGACCAGTTGCACGTCGATCTCGGGCAGCTCGTCAAAGCGCAGGATGGGGTAGCCGCCCCAGTCCAGCGAGGTCACGCCCTTGCTGTCGAAGGTCACGTACTCCTTGAGCACGCGGCTGGTGGACTGGATGATGTTGCCGTGCACCTGGTGGCGCACGCCGGCCGGGTTGACCATCTCGCCGCAGTCATGGGCCACGAAGACCTTGTCCACCTTGATCACGCCGGTCTCGCGATCCACGGTCACGTCGCAGATCCAGGTGGCCCAGGCCGCGCCGTAGCCGGGGAACTTGCTGTGGTAGTAGCGGGCATAGGCAAAGCCGCGGCCCTTGACCAGGCGCTGGTCGGCCGGCGCGGGGTTGCGGTGGGCCGGGCCGTCCTGCCAGCCGGCCTGCTTGCGGGCGGCGTGCGTCAGCGCCACGGCGCGCGGGTCCTTCAGGTAGCGCAGGCGGTAGGCCAGCGGGTCTTCGCCGGCCAGGTAGGCGCATTCGTCGATCCAGCATTCATGGGCAAAGACGTTGGGCAGGGCCGAGACGCCGCGCATCCACGAAGCGCGCACGATGGGCGCCGCATCCTGCGAGACCACGCGCATCTTGGGGTACTCGTACTGCGGGATGGCCGTACGGTCACCCATCTGCAGCACCTTGGGCTTGTTGGGCACCTTGCCCGTCAGGATCAGGGCCAGGGCCGCCGCGTCGTTGGACGGGTAGCAGGTCTTGAGCTCATAGCCCAGCACGGCATGGTTCTCGTCCAGGCCGCCGCGCACGCGGATCAATTGGCCCGTGCCCTTGGGCTCCCAGGCTGCTTCCTGCTCGCGCATCAGCTGCACGCGCACCGGGCGGCCCACGGCCTGCGACAGCAGCACGGCGTCGGATGCCACGTCGTCCGCGCAATTGCGGCCGTAGCAGCCCGAGGCTTCCAGGCGCGTCACATTGATCTGGTCGGCCGCCATACCGGTCAGCGTGGCGATGTCCTTGCGCACGTCGTGCGGGTTCTGCGATCCGGTCCAGACCTGGATCTGGCTGGCGGACACCTCGGCCACGGCGCAGGACGGGCCGATGGAGGCATGCAGGTGGTAGGGCCAGACGTAGTCGGCCTCGATCACCTTCTTGGCGCCCGAGAAGGCCTCGTCAATGCCCGCGTCCTCGCGCAGCATGCGGTCGGTCTTCTCGTGCTTGACCAGGGTGTCGTGCATGGCGTTCAGCGACAGGTCGGGCACGCCGGCCCAGTCCTTCCACTTCACCTCCAGCTGGCGCATGGCGGCAATGGCCTGCTCTTCGCGCTCGGCCACGATGCCCACGAAATCGCCCTGCACCACCACCTTGACGATGCCCGGCAGATGAGCGACGGACTGTTCGTTCACCGAGATCAGGCTGCTGCCCAGCGGCGCCGACGCATCGGCACCGCCATAGGGCGGGCGCACCACGCGGCCGTGCAGCATGCCCGGCACGCGCACATCGTGCACATAGGCCAGCGCGCCCAGCACCTTGGCCGGAATGTCCACGCGCTGCACGGACTTGCCGATGTAGTTGAAACCGCCGGTGCGCAGCGGCACTTCCTTGTCCAGCGCAATGTTCAGGTCCTGGCCCTGGGCCAGTTCGCCGTAGCCGATGCGTCGCCCGCCCTTGGCCACCACCGCGCCCTTGGACGTGGTCAGTGCGGACACGGGCTGCTGCAGCTTCTCGGCAGCCAGGCCCAGCAGCAGCTGGCGCACCTGCGCGGCGGCCTTGCGCATGGGGATGGCATCCACCTGGATGGTGTTGCTGGCAATGGTCGGGCCCTGGTTGGGCGTGCGGCCCGTGTGGCCCAGAACCATGGTGATGCGTTCGAACTCCACATCGAGCTCATCGGCCACCAGCTGCGCCAGCGAGGTACGGATGCCCGTGCCCAGGTCCACGTGGCCGTGGTAGGCCGTGACGCTGCCGTCCGCGCCAATGGCGATGAAGCTGCTCACCCGGTCAATGGGGGGAATGGGGAAGGCGCCGGCCACGGCGGGCGCCGTACCCGTGCTTTCAGCCACCAGGCCAGCGGCCGCCACCGAGCTGACCATGACCATGCCGCCCAGCTTGAGCAGGTTGCGGCGCGTCAGTTGAAGGGGGTTGGATGCACTCATGCTGCACCTCCCTGGGCGATCAGCACGCGGGCGCGGGCGGCGGCCCGCATGATTTCCACATGCGTGCCGCAGCGGCACAGGTGGCCGGACAGGGCCTGGGTGACTTCCTCGTCGGTGGCCGTGGGCTTGTGGTCGAACAAGGCCACCAGGGCCATGACCATGCCGTTGGTGCAGTAGCCGCACTGGGCGGCCTGCTCGTCGATGAACGCCTGCTGCACGGGGTGCAGTGTGTGGACAGTCTTGCCATGCGTGTCAGCCGACGGCTTGCCGGCAGGCATTCCCGGCACGGCGGCCGGATGGGCAGCTTCCCAGTCACGCGCCACCCGGGCGTGCTCGGCCTGGGTCGCATCCTGGGACAGGCCTTCCAGCGTCGTGACCTTCATGCCCTGGACCACGCTCACGGGAACGGAGCAGGAGCGGGCCACCTTGCCGTCGATCAGCACGGCGCATGCTCCGCATTCGCCCAGGCCGCAGCCGAACTTGGGGCCATTGAGCTGCATGTCGTTGCGCAGCACATAAAGCAGCGGCGTCTCCGGGCTGACGCCCTGGATCTCGACCTCTTGTTGGTTGAGAGTGAATTTCATCGTGTGCAAACCTTGTGGTTGACAACAGGTGCAAACCATAGGTGCGCACTGAAAAATCAGGCGTCAGGCACGCCGCAGCAAAGCCCGAAAAAGAAAGCCCACCGCCGGCGGGGTGGGCTATTTCACGTGGTTTTTAGAGGCAAGTCGGATGGCTGGCTGCCTGTTGTATGCAAACGATTCTATGCCTCGCACTTGCTCGCCGCTGCCAGCGTGCCGCCATCCTGGCACCCGCACAGACTGCGGATTTCCGTGGCTTTTTATGCACAAGACCAAACTCATCCATCGGAAATATCCACGAAAGCACAGCGCAGCAGGCTGATCAGTGAGCCTGCACCAAGAGCGAAAAGGAGTGCACCACCGCAGTGCACAGGAGTGCAGAACACGCTGCAGCAATTCCGGTCCGGATCTTTCAGCCATGCACGGCCGGGCATAGAGATCGCAGCCCGTCCAGGCGTTCAACGCGTCGGCTCGAAAATCACACCAACCCAGCAAAACACTCGGCTTTTACCTGCATCAAATTCCAGTGAGAACGCTTGAAATTCACGAACGCATCATGCGCAGCGCCTGCAAAACTCATGCTCGTCTGCAGGATCGGCACCACGCAAGGCTGCTGGCTGCAACCCCAAGCATCAGCGGGTGCCCGGTGTGATCTGGATCGTGCCAAGGCCCGAATCCATGGCCACACGCCGCCGGGGAGTCAGCCAATGCACCCACAGCCCCCAAAGCCACCCCAGCGCAAACACGCAGGCCAAGGCCAACATGCCCCAGCGCCCGGCAGACAGCGCGCTGTAAATCCAATACGGCATGCCCCCCAGGCCGAAGAGGCAGGCCCATCGCCGAAGCGCGGCGGAACGGGATTGGGACAGCCAGACGGCAAGGGCTGCGGGGAGTGCGAAGGCGATCTGATCGATGCTCATGACTGCATCATACTGTACAAATAAACAGCATTGCACAGAAAAATCCAGACGCTTGCACAAGGCACGTCGACGGGACGGCCACACCCTCTGATTTGTTCGCATCTCATCTGGCAAGCAGCGTACAGACTGGACTTGAAGGATTCCGAATCCGCACCGGAGTTTGGGTAAAGCGCGGCCCTTGCATCACTCAATCCCAGCACCGCCGGCCATGAACCCGGAGTCACGGCTTATCCAGTTCCGCCCAGCCCGAAAGCGAGGGTGCACAGGATTTTGAAAACCCGCAGAACATACAGCGCCATACTGCGCAACGGCTCTTTACCCAAGGTTTACCTGACAGTTTGAACGCATTCGGGACGGGCAATGGTGGTCATAGGGGGAAATAATCGAAAGCATGCAAACCGGTTCTTAAAAAACAGTTAATATTCGCGCTTCAATCCATGAAAGGCAAACTACCGTGAGCAACACATACAAAGAACTTCTGGCGCAGCGCGAAGCACTTGAGGCCCAGATCCAGACAGCACGCAAGCAAGAAGTCAGTGATGTGATCGCCAAGATTCGCGGTCTGGTTCAGGATTACGGCCTGACAGCCGACGACATTTTCACGGCACGCCGCGCCTCCTCCACCGTGGCTCCCAAGTTCCGCAATCCAGAGACAGGTGACACCTGGACCGGACGCGGCAAGCCGCCCGCCTGGATCAAGGACAAGGATCGCGCCCAGTTCGCCATCTGAAGCCCTGGATAAACGCCTCCATGAAAACAGCCTGCAGTCACTTGCAGGCTTTTTTCATTCTGCCCCCACCTGGAGCGTGCATCTGAATTGGCATGCCTGCACTTCTGCAGGGCGGCATTGCCCAGGCCTGGCCCCGTGCAATCGCGGCAAGCACGCGCACATGCCCTTAGACATGCACTGTGGATGGATGCCGTGGTTCAATCAGTCGGCCTGATCTGCATCTTAAAATTTCTCGCTGTAGAGACCGGCCCCCGACGTTCGGCCTTCCATGACAAAACAGATCTCCGCCCCGGACAGTGCCCCCACCGCACGCCGTCCTGACAAGCTACCGACCGCCTTTGGAACGACACCTGTCGCAGATGCACTCTTGCGGCCCCATCTGCCATTTTCAGGACAGCAGATTCTGTTCATCTCGTCATGCGACGACCAGCACGCCCATCTGCTCCCTTTGCTCAAGGAGTGGGGTCTGGTGACCACGGCATGCCGCCATCCCACCGCGATTCGCCAGGATCGGCTACAGAAGTTCCACGTTGTCGTGCTATGCGGGCCGAAGACCTCATGGAATCCCAAGGACGAAAACCGCCTGGTGGCAGGAGCGGCACGCATCATCGAATGTGAAGCCAGCCATCCCATGCAGCCCAGAGTGATCAATGCCCGCATCATCGCGGTATCCTGGCATTCACCGCAGGGGATTCTTGATGCGCTGACGATGGCGATCCATTCAACGCATGCCAACCCCGACAGCCTCCTGCCGACTGACGAAGCCGTCCATTTCGAGAAAATTGCGCCACCCATCAGAAATGCCTTCCTGGAATCTGCGCGCTCTTCTCTGGCAACCATCAAATCCAGCCCAAACTGCAAAGATGTGCAAAGAGAGCTTCACAACCTGTCTGGCTCACTGAGATTCTTTGATCTGGTCGAGTTGTCAATACGGTGTGCCGACCTGGAAAGCCGCATGGGCCATGATGGGCTGGCATATCACAGACATTCGCTCTCGCTGCTGGAGCTCCAGCTTGAAGCAGTCATCCAGGACATACAGGCACTGAAGGTGGAATGAACATGCATCATTGAGATCTCGATGATGTCACCCACCCACATTCCAAGGCATATTTCATAAGGTCTATGTCTCGCTCTATGCCGAGCTTTTGCATGGCCTTGACTTTTTGCGTGCTGATGGTCTTCTTGCTCCTGTTGAGCTTGGCTGCAATTTCATCAATGCGCAGGCCAGCAGCGTACAACCGCACTACCTCGGACTCCTTGGGGCTCAGCTCGGCAGGCACTCTTCTCTCCCCCTGCACTCCGCCCAACCCGCCTGCACCACCTCTTTCCAGCCGCTCGGCGATGGCTGGCGAAAAATAAACTCCGCCAGTGAATGCCGCGTGGATCGCGGGAACAAGATGCAGCACCGGATCGGCCTTGCTGACAATACTGATGTTCGAGACACGACCCAGAGCCTGGAGTATTGCCGAGTTATCCAGCATGGTCAGGACCACCAGACCCAATTTTGGGAATCTTCTCGATATATAACCGAATAGATGCAGTCCATCTCCATATTGCCCGGTCGGCATGGAGTAATCGGATACAAGCACATCAAAACCTCCCTCTTCCAGCTTTTGAATCAGATCGGTTGAATTTGAAACACTCCCATTCAATGCAATTTCTGACTCACCAGACAATTCATGCCTGACACCTGATATTATCCCAGGATGATCGTCCGCCAACAATACGGATATTTTCAGGTACTTTTTATAGTCCATGGTGCGTAAATATGAATAACCTGACACCAGCCGGCTTTCAACCTTTCTCACAGATCTTTCAGAACGTCCATGAAATTCACGAGCTCCACATCGACCGCTCGAAAATCTCGCGCATTGACAAGAGAAGAAATCCTATCAAGCGCCTGGACTATGTCATTGAACCCTGCCACTGCAAATGCCCCCTTCATGGCATGAATTTCCCTATGCACAGCCACGAGATCTCCTTTTTCCAAGGATTTCTTCAAGGAGATCAAGGATGCTTGTGTTGTTGAGACAAGAATGTCACGGTAGCCAGAAATCTTGCTTGTTCTTGCCGGCAATGCATCCACTTGGCAAACCCCGGACTTGCCGATATTTCTATCAATGAATTCCTTGATGCTTTTCAGGGAGGCTGGTTTGACGATGATGTCGGATATGCCGAATTTGGCACATTTATCCCTTTCATGCTTGCCTGCGTTTGCCGTTATTGCCCCCACTCTAATCCCGGGGTAATCCTTACGGATGTGCTGTGCAAGCACATAACCGTTCATGCCGGGCATCTGCAGGTCGGTTAGAACCAGATCATAGGCCAGCTGTGCCAGCATGCTCAAGGCAGATTCCCCTCCTTCTGCAGAATCGGCCTCATACCCAATGATCCTCAGCTGATCCAGCAACAGCATTCTGTTAACAGGGTGGTCATCCACCACCAGAATCCTTGCCGAGAAATCCTCTCGTTCGTCCTCCGAAAGCAGGACATCGCCATCCTCCCAAGCGACAGCGGATGATGCGGGCTGCGCATGGTATGCGGGCAGCACCAGCTCGAAAATGCTGCCTTTTCCAAGGACACTTGAAAACCGGATCTCCCCTCCCATGAGGTGGGCCATCCGCTGGCACAGCGTCAGCCCAAGTCCGGTTCCTCCAAACTTCGTGGCGATTTCCGAGCCGGCCTGCTTGAACGCATCGAAGATGAACGCATGCTGCGAATGATGAATACCTATTCCAGTATCGGATACCTTGATGTTCAGCTCGCCGGATCTGTCGGATGCATATACCTCTATTTTTCCACTCTTGGTGAACTTCAAGGCATTGCTGAGTAGATTGTTGAGTATTTGCTTGATGCGCTCAGCATCGCCAAGATATCCAGACTTCAGCGAATCATCGATGGTCAGGGAAAATTCAATTTTTGCCTCTGTCACCAAGGGTTTATAGATGGATGCCACCTGCCTGATCACGGACTTGAGATCGAATCCGGCCATCTCGACACTCATCTGACCAGACTCGACCTTCGAGAAATCGAGGACATCATTCAACAGAGACAAAAGAGAATGTGAGGAATTCGAAATGATGTCCAGCCGTGTTTTCTGCTCCATGGAAAGAATGCTTCTTCCCAGTATTTCCAGATTCCCCAGTATCGCATTGAGTGGAGTGCGTATCTCGTGGCTCATTACGGCGAGAAAAGATGATTTTTCATGGTTTGCCTCTTCCGCAGCCTTCTTTGCATCCTCCAGGCTTCTTTGGACCTGCTTGTGAGCCGTGATATCGGCAAACCCGCACAAAAGCACGTTCCGACCTTGGTATTTTGCCTTCACCATGATCATGGACAGCTCTGCAATGGTTCCATCGTTGGAAATCACCACCTCGCTGGACACGGGCACATAGTCACTTTTCCCGCCACCAAGATATTTCTCCACATAAACTCTGTGGAAATAGCCGATCAATAGCTCGCCAGGGACCGGGCCACGCAGTACTGCACTCTCCTTGTATTTGAACATCATGCTGTTCTCCAACAGCATCTTTTTCTCCTTGAAATCAAGAAGTCCAAGTCCGTAAGGAGCCATGGCAATGATGGTTCGACTCAGCTGCTCGGTATCGAAAACATTCTTTGCCTTTTCATAGATTGGAATAAATACCTTTTCGTAGAAATATATCAAAAAGCACCAGAACAAGACAATGAATATCAACGAAAGAATCAAATATACGAACGATTTTCCCTTTAGAAAAACCGCATCCTTCCACGAAAACACGTGGAGCAGAATCATGTTTGTATTCGATATCCTCGAGTAGTAATGAAAAAAACCATCCTTGTATACAGCACCATACTTGAACAGAAGATAGCGACTCACCAGATTGCCTTGGAATTTCGATGTTTCAATATCAAAGAAATCCGCTTTGCTGTAGCCCTCTGGTTCAACACCCAGGGCAACGCTTCCCTGGGAGTCCATGATCAGAAAGGAACTTCTATCCTCACCTTGCTGCATCAGATTCTCAATATGCTGGGTAGGCATGTCACTCACCACGGTGAGAAATGGCTTACCCCTGTGGAATGCAGAAACAACAACCTGGAACGACATTTCACCCGTCAGAATACTTTTGGTCGGGGGAAGCCAAATGGGGTGGCGCACTTGTCCGGAATGAAGTGGAACGCCTTTGTCTTTCGGCAGCCCGGCAATCTGTTGCTGAAGCTCCAAGAGCATCCGTTCCCGCTCAGGCTCATCTGGAATCTGAGGCAGGAGAGCACCGATGAACCCGCCATCCGGACTGAAGGCATATACAGATATGGCTCTTCCATCCTGAAGAAAACTCGAGTTTGCCAGGTATGCAAGCTCCTCCAGCATATCCCTGTATCGCCTGCATGCAGGCTTGTCGCCCTTATCCTCGAGCAAAACCACCGGACTCACACCCGTGATCATAGCGCCCGGCCTGCCAACTCCCGCCGGTTGCGATATATGCGCTTGCCCCCAAAGCAATTCTGATGCGATTATTCCACGCATCATGATGACCTGCTTTGTTTCTATCTCCACCAGAATTCTAGTTCTCTTGTTCTGAAAAATTGACCTTCTTTCCTCCATGAAATCATTGAACTCGAACGATGCCGCAAATAACGCGACAATGATTACAAGGAAAGAAAAGATCAGCCCCCCACCAAAAAGCAGTCTCTTGTTATATCTAGCCAGAAGCAGAAGATCTTCCTTTTCTGCAATTTCTTTTTTATGGATTTCCATCTGGACATCGATATACAGCCATTGCTCAGGCCAATGATCGCCTCATGTAGTCGATAAAATCTTTGCAGGAAAGTGCTCTGGAATACAAGAATCCCTGGGCGACATCAGCATCCATCCTCCTGATCATTCCCAGATCATCAACGTCCTCCACTCCCTCAACAACCACCTGTGCCCGAACATCTTTCGCAAGCGACACCGCTTTGCTCAGCACTCTCTTTGCATGGGCCTGGTTTCTTGCAGCATGCAGCAAAGCCTTGTCAATCTTGATCTGGTTGAAAGGAACGCTAAGCAGGCGCCCTAGGGTTGAGCCGCCCACGCCAAAGTCATCCATTGCGCACTGAAAGCCGCTCATTCGTAAATTCGCAATGACACCGCCCAGGGACTTGTCGAGATCATCCGCCCCATCTTCCGTCACCTCAAAACCGATATTTTCAGGGGAGACCCCTGCATCCCTGATTACGCGCAATGCCGAATCCATCCACTCCCAGGATGCCGCCAGGGAGGCGGATACATTGATGCTGCAGATGAACTGCCCTGAAGGTGCTGCCGATTTGATGAAAGAGATGGACTGCAGGAGCATTTGGAGAGTGAGCTCATGCATCAATCCATGGTCTCCGATAGCCTTCATGAACGCAGCAGGTGGCAACAGTTCCGTGGCCGAAATAGGCCACCGGGCCAAGGCTTCCGCCCCGATGATCCTGCCCGAGCCTGCATGATGCAAGGGTTGAAAATGGGCAACGATTTCGCCGCTGTGCAAAGCGTTCATCAACCTTGCTCTCGGGATCGGCAAGATCGTCCTGGGCTGACCCTCCGTCTTGGTCCGCCCCAGGATACGCAGCAGGAAATCCCCGTTGACCGGCACCTCTCTTGCCATTCTGGAGCGAGATATTGCACAGACGATGTTGAGTGCCAGGCTCCGGGCATAGTCAGCAACCGCATGGAAGATTCTTGGTTCGCAGCTGCTGACAAGGATGATGGGGACATCCACTTCACACACTGCCAGATTATTGAGGAACCTCATCAGCTTTTCGCCGATGAAATCCATATCCACAAAGGCCGCATCCGCATTGAATTTCTTCAGTTCCGCCAGGAGCTCATCCGTATTGCTGATCCATTGAATGCCGTGAAAAATTCCTTGCTGTTTGCAACATTGCTGTATCCAATATGGGGCCATCGGATCGTTTGTGGCAACTAGCATTCTTTTGCCATGACCGGGACTATTTTCTGGCATCAATCCATCCCATCTCTATTCCATAGCGAATGAGGTCAATGTCCTTGCGGATGCCCAGTTTATTCATGACCGCCACCTTGTGCGTACTGACCGTCTTGATGCTGCGATAGAGTTTTTTCGCTATTTCAGACACTGTCATTCCAGAAATGAAAAGCAGCAGAACTTCCTCTTCACGCTTTGACAGTTCTATCGATGTTCGTACCGCCCCGAGCCATTCGCCGCCAAGCAGTTTGCTTGCGCTCGGCGAAATGAATTGACCATCTGTGTATGCCGCATAGATCGCCGGCACCAGGCTCCCCAAAGAATCTGTTTTATGGACTATCCTGTAGATCCCCTGATTGGCAAGCGACTTGATGATCCCAATATTCTCAATCATGGTCAGCATCACGATCTTGACGCCGGGAAATCGTCGCCGGATGACATTCAGCATGACCAGGCCGTCGCCATAAGTTCCGCCGGGCATTGAATAATCAGTCACCAGCACATCGCATTCGTTCTGCCTGAGAAAATTGATGATTTCCGTGGAGTTTTTCGCTCGACCCACAATCTCTATCTCACTTTTTTCCTCCAAAACACTTTCTATGCCTGCCAGAACTGCCGGATGGTCATCGGCAATCAGTATCCGCAAGACGAAATTTTTCATGACTCAAAAAATTAGCAAGAAGAACATTCCTATTCTAGGCAGTGACGCACTAGGATTTAATTGGATTAATCTGATTTTTCCACTTCAAAATCTAAGATTTGTCTGATTTTTTGGCCCAATTGCAGCGAATTCGGGCGTCAGTCCTAGGGAGCACTCCTAGAATTCAACAGATAGTTGAATCGGTGGTTGAATGCGTTGCAGGCCAAGCATCCGGACCACGCGGGAGTCTGTGGATGAGATGCACGCGCCCGGGCAGGAGCCCGCGACCGATGCCGCGGTGGGGCTGAAGCGACCTCACCCCATGGCCGAGCGCGTGAAGAGACCGCCAAATCCCGGCACAATCCGTGGATGCGAATCCTTCACACCATGCTGCGCGTTGGCAATTTCCAGCGTTCCATCGATTTCTACACACAGGTTCTTGGCATGCAGCTGCTGCGAACCTCAGAGAACCCCGAGTACAAGTACTCGCTGGCCTTCCTGGGCTTCGAGGGCGGCAACCCTGGCCAGGCCGAGATCGAGCTGACCTACAACTGGGGTACGGAGTCCTACGACATGGGCACGGCCTACGGCCATATCGCCATTGGCGTGCCTGATGCCTATGCCGCCTGCGAGAAGATCAAGGCGTCCGGCGGCAACGTGACGCGCGAGGCCGGCCCCGTCAAGGGCGGCACCACGGTGATTGCCTTTGTGACGGATCCGGACGGCTACAAGATAGAACTCATACAGGAGAACTCACGCGCCCATGCCGGCGTGCAGCCAGCTGGCGGCGAGAAGTTCGATCCCCTGCGCAATTCCTGATCCACGCAGCCCCAAAAACAAAGGCCCGGAGCGTTCATCGCTCCGGGCCTTTGTTTTTAGCTGCGGCTGCTGCCAGCCGCACTGCTGATTCGGTTCAATCCACCAGGATCACTTCCACCCGGCGGGCCTGGGCATTGCTGCCATCGGCCTGCAGTTGTTCGGGCTTCTTGAGTTCGACCTTTTCCTCGGCCACGCCCAGTGCCAACAGGGCAGCCTGGACTGCCAGGGCGCGCTTCTTGGCCAGTTCGGCGTTGAGTTCGGCGCTGCCGGTGGCGTCGTGGTATCCAGAGATCACGGCGCGCTTGCCGCCCTGCACACCAGCCACCACATCGGCCAGCGCTTCATTGGCGCCAGCCGCCAGCTCGGCCTTGGCCGATGCGAAGTAGAACTTGACCACGCCGTTTTCGACAACGACACGCGCCACGTCTTCCTCCAGGACCACAGGCGCCATCGCCGGCACAGGTGTGGCGCCGGTTGTCGTCTTTGCAGGGCCATGCGCAATACCGCGCTGGTAGACCACGACACCCACGACCGTGGAGACGACGAGCGCAATCAGCGCAAACAAAAAGCCCAGGGCAAAACGTTGTTGGCTGTCGTCGTCGGATTGACTGAAGGACATGAAGCACTCTCCGTGAATGAACTGTTGAAGGAAACCAGAAAGACTGCGAAAAACCGGCCGATTGTAGAGGGCCGCCGCCAACGGCCCTGCGCACCGCCCAAGCCCCGTGATGCCACCCGGCACGAACTGTGGCGCCGCAGAGACAAAAGGCCGGCCGTGCAAGGGCAACGCAGGCGCTTGTGCACCGTTTGGGCCGACAGGCGTTAAAACGTCATTGTTCCTTCACGCCACAGCGCCCATGTCCGCCCTGCCAGAATTCTCATTTGCCCGCCGAGAGTCCCAGCCCATGCTGGACGAGGCGCTGCACCGATGGGGCGGAAGCGACGACCTCTGGATCTTTGGCTACGGCTCGCTGATCTGGCGGCCGGATTTCGATTTCTGCGAATGCCGCACGGCCCGTGTCTTTGGCTGGCACCGGGCATTGAAGATGTGGAGCACCATCAACCGCGGCACGCCCCAGAATCCTGGATTGGTCTTTGGCATGCTGTCCGGCGGCAGTTGCCAGGGCATGGTGTTCCGCATTCCCCGGCACCACGGCCATGACGTCATGAGAAAGCTGTGGCAGCGCGAGATGGCCAATGCCGTCTATGACCCCCGCTGGCTGCCCTGCCGCACCGGCCAGGGCACGGTGCAGGCGCTGGCGTTCACGCTGTCCCGTCAAAGCCCCAATCACACGGGCGAGCTGGCGCCCGAAGACTATCGCCGCATCTTCAGCGAGGCCAAGGGCATCTATGGCAGCACGCATGACTATGCGCGCGCAACCTTCGATGAGCTCAAGCGCCTCGGCATCCGGGACCGTGCCTTGCAGCGCCTGCTCAGCTACGCGGGCCAGCCTGAAGCGGGTGCGCAAGCCGCGCGCTGACGCTTTGATGCGATTGATACGCTGATGCGCGCAGGCGCATAACGCTGCCCTCTCCGACATATCCACCGTATTGCACGCTGCAAGATGGCGGCTGCGCGCAATGCGCCTCACAACTTTTCCAGCACGGATATCAACCAGGAGATTGCCACCATGCGTTTGAACGCTTCCCCCTCCACCCCGTCCACCGCCGTGAAGCTGCTGATGGCAGCCGGGATGGTGCTGGCCCTTGGGGCCTGCGGCAGCCAGGCCAAGCCTCCTGCCACAGCCGCGGCGTCCACCCCGGCAGCCGTCACCGCAGCCCCTGCCGCCCGCAACGTGGCCATGGCCCAGCTGCAGCCCACGCAAGGCAGCAAGGTCAGCGGCAGCCTGCAGTTCACTGCCCAGGCCGATGGGAGCGTGCGCGTTCAGGGCTCGGTTCAGGGGCTGGCGCCCAACAGCGAGCATGGCTTTCATGTCCATGAGAAAGGCGATTGCTCCAGCCCTGATGGCCTGAGCGCGGGCGGCCATTTCAACCCCACAGGCCACGCCCATGGCCGCTTCGATTCCGCTGTCCACCACGCAGGGGATCTGCCCAGTCTGCGGTCAGACGCGCAAGGCATGGCCAGCATAGATTTCGTTTCGCGCGGCCTGGCACTGGATCAGAGTCCCAACAGCGTGGTGGGCCGCGGCCTGATCGTGCACAAGGACCCTGACGACTACACCACGCAGCCCACCGGCAATTCGGGGGCGCGCCTGGCCTGTGCGGTGATCACGCGCGGATGATGTGCTCGGCCGGGTCTGCGTTCAGCGCAGGCAGTCGCGCAGCCACGCCGCGCACTGCTCGGCGCGCGCGCCCGGCCATTGGACGCTGACCGTGGTATCGCCACGGCGCAGCTCGACATGAATGGTGTCGGCAGCGCCCGCGCTGCCCTCACCGCTCAAGCTGCCGATTAGCCGTCCCCACCAGCCACGGCCCCGCAGGTCTTGGGCCGTGGAGGAGAGCTCCGAAGCTGGCGCTGGGGCTGGGGCTGGCGAATTCCGGGCTTGCACCACCGTTTCCCTGGCTGGCTCGGAGGCCGTCGCGGGCGCGACAGGTGCAGGCGCCTGCATGGTCGCCTTGCCCGCAGCGGGCTCCCCTCCCCCGCCTTCGAGCCGCGCGGCCAGATTGTTACCGAACTCCTCCCATATTCGGTCGGCCTTGGTCTTCATCACGCTCAGGCCGAAGGCGCCCAGACGGCCCAGCAGGTCCACGTCGATCTTGATGCGCAGTTCGGTGCCTCCATCCGGCGTGGCGCTCAGGAAGATTTCACTGCGCTGCTTGAGCGAGCTGGCCACCGAGGTGTCTTCTCCCGTTCCTTCCACGCGCAGATACTCGGGAGCGCGTTGCTCGACGATGCGTGTGCGCAGCTTGAATCTGGCGCTGATGAAGGAGATCTTCTGGTGCATCACCGCCACGTATTCGGTGGGGCTGACCACTTCGATGGACTGCATGCCCGGCACGGCACCTCCCATGACCTGGGGATCGAGTAACAAAGCCCACACCCGCTCTCGCGAGGCCGAAACAGTCAGGGTTTTCTCAATTTCCATGCATTTTCTCCGCGGCCACAAGGACCGATTCCACGATCTGGGTGTAGCCCGTGCAACGGCACAGGTTGCCGTTGAGGCCATGGCGAACTTCGTCCGCGCCGGGACGGGGGTTGCGCCCCAGCAGATTGCAGGCGGCCATGATGAAGCCCGGTGTGCAGTAGCCGCACTGCAGGCCGCCGCATTGCATGAAGCTTTGCTGCAGCGGGTGCAGCCGTTGTGACGGGTCTGCGCCCGCACCCCCAGCAATACGGTCGGCCAGGCCTTCGATGGTGGTGAGCGCGCGGCCCTGGACCTGCACGGCCAGCAGCAGGCAGGACTTCACCACTTCGCCATCCAGCAGCACCGAGCAGGCGCCGCACACGCCCGTCTCGCAGCCGCGCTTGGTGCCCGTCAGGTGCAGGTCATCACGCAGAAAATCCGACAGCAGCCGGCGCGCAGGCACGTCCACGCTGCAGGGCTCACCGTTGACGGTGCATTCGATGCGATGTCGGCTCATGCCAGCTCTCCTTGTTCCAGTGCCAGGTCCAGGCCAAACAGTTCGGCCACGGTGCGCCGCACGTTGACGCGCACCATTTCTCGGCGGAAATCCGCCGAGCCGCGCAGGTCCGAAACCGGTGTGATGTCGGCCGCGACGATGTCACCCGCCTCAGCCGCCAAGGCCCAGGTGAGGGCACGGCCTTCAAGAAAGCCCTCGGCGCGCCGCTGGCGCACGGGTATGGGCGTAGAGGCGCCCACGACGAGACGCGCGTCGCGGCAGATGCCCCCGGCGGTGTGCGCCACCAGGGCCACGCTGGCCAGCGGCCGGTGTTCGGCCGCTGTGCGCAGAAAGCGCGTGTACACACCGCTGCGCCGGTCGTCTCCTTGCCCCATGGGCGGCACGCGGATCTCGCTGACGATCTCGTCGCCTTCCAGCGCCGTGGCGTAGTAGTCGACCAGGAAGTCCTCGATGTCCAACAGGCGCTCGCCTCTTGCGCTGGCCAGCACGATCTGGGCGCCCAATGCCATCAGGCAGCCGGGCGGGTCGGTGGAGGGGTCGGCATAGCAGAGATTGCCGCCCACCGTGCCCTGATTGCGCACCTGCGGGTTGGCCATGCGCTGCGCCATGCCGGCCAGGACAGGATAGTGATGCGACACCAGCGGCGAGGCCGCCAGTTCGGCATGGCGCACCAGGGCGCCGATACGCAGGCCACGCACCGGGTCGAAGTCCAGGCCGCGCAACGCATCGATGCCAGCCAGCGAGACCAGGTGCGTGGGCGCGAGCATGCGCTGGCGCATGCCCAGCATCAAGGCCGTGCCGCCGGCGATCACGCGGCAGTCCTCGCCCAGTTCGGCCAGCAACCGGCTGGCCTCCGCCACCGAGGTGGGCTCCAGGAAGTCGAAGTCATGCATGACGGCCCTCCTCGGCGCGTGCGCGCAGCGCCGCCAGGATTTTTTCGGGCGTGATCGGCAGATCGCATATGCGCACGCCGATGGCGTCGTACACGGCGTTGGCGATGGCAGGCGCTCCCGGCAGGATGGCGGTTTCGCTGGCCCCTTTGGCGCCATAGGGGCCGTTGGGGTCGTTGGACTCGACAAAGCCGCCGCGCAGCAAGGGCACGGCGTCGACCGTTGGCATGGTGTAGTCGGCGAAGTTGCCGTTGGCCAGGCGCCCGCCTTCCAGGTGCAGTTGCTCGTAAAGGGCCCAGCCCATGGCCTGGACGGTGGCCCCGTTGGTCTGCCCATGGATGGCGACGGGGTTCAGCGCCTTGCCGCAGTCGTCGGCCACATAGCTGTCAAGCACCCGGACCTGGCCGGTTTCCGTATCGACCTCGACCTCCACTGCCTGGGCCGCGAAGGAATAGGCCGGCGCGATGTTGCCGTGCAGCTGGGCGTCGTGCATCTGCGTCTGGGCATCCCAGGTGTGGCTGACCTGTATGCCCTCGCCGCCATGGCGCCAGATGTGCTGGCGTGCGAGCTCGGCCATGCCTGCCGCACGGTCGGTGCCGCGCACGCGCACCTGACCATCGGCCAGCTCCAGGTCGTCGACCTGCGCCTCCAGCACGACGGCGGCCAGGGCCAGCAGCTTGCTGCGGGCCGCCTGCGCGGCACCTATGGCGGCATTGCCTGCAGCCATGGTCACGCGCGAGGCCAGCGAGCCTATGGCGAAGGGCGTGCTGTCCGTGTCGGGTGCGGCCACGCGGACCTGCGACAACGGCAGCGTGAGTTCATGGGCGACGATCTGGCTGAGCATGGTGGCCGCGCCCTGGCCCATGTCGCACTCGCCACTGAGCACAAGCACCTGGCCATCCTCATGGATGCGCACCACCACGGAGGAGCCGTCCCAGTTGCCCATGGTGCGGTTGCCGCTGACATGCATGGCCGCGGCCATGCCCACGCCCCTGCGGCGGGCGCCAAGGGCCTGGCGGGGGCGGGCGCGCTTGCCGCGCCAGTCGATGGCATCGGTGGCCTGGTCTATGCACTCCTTGAGGCCGGCGCTGCCGATCTTCCAGCCATGCACTGTCACGTCGCCGGCTTGCACTGCATTGAGCTTGTGGACTTCGGCCGGATCCAGCCCCAGCTGCTCGGCCATGATGTGGATGTGGCTGTTGAGCGCGAACAGCATCTGCGTACCGCCAAAGCCGCGGAACGCGCCGTGCGGCGGGTTGTTGGTATAGACCAGGGTGGCGTGCGATCGGACGTTGCCCTGCCTGTGCATGTTGTCGCTGCGCATGGCACTGACGTGCATGACCTCGGCCGACAGACCCGCATAGGCACCGCACTCGGCAACGATGTGCACCTGCTTGGCGAGGATGCGGCCATCACGCGCCATGCCCAGCTTGAGCGTGATGCGCTCGGGGACGCTGGAGCAGCAGGCCAGGAAGTCCTCCAGCCGGTTGTTGACCAGGCGCACGGGCCGCCCGGTGCGCAGGGCCAGCAGGCCCGCCACGAGCTGGTTGTCGTCCTCGACGATCTTGCCGCCAAAGCCGCCGCCCGTGGTGGCCTGCACCACGCGGATGGCGGACACCGGCAGCTCCAGCGCCGCCGCCAGCCGGGCACGCGCCAGGAAAACCGACTGCGTGGAGGTCTGTACCAACAGGCGGCCATCGGCGTCGATGGAGGCCAGGGTTGCCATGGGTTCCAGGTAGCCCGGGTACTGCGCATGCGTGGTGTACGTGGCTTCATGAACCAGATCAGCTGCGGCGAATCCGGCATCGGCATCGCCGCGCTCGAAGCGGATCTCGTGGGCGATGTTGCCCCGGCCCGGATGAACGCCGGGCGCTTCTTCATCCAGGGCTTCCTCGGGCGACAGGATGGCGGGCAGTTCTTCGTACTCGACCTCGATCAGGTCCAGCGCATCGCGGGCGATCTCTTCTGTGGCGGCAGCCACGGCTGCCACCTCTTCCCCCGCAAAGCGCACCAGGCCGTCGGCCAGGATACGCCGCTCCTTGTGGCTCACGCCCCAGGGCGTGCGCGGTGCATCTGCCCCGGTCAGCACGGCTTTCACACCGGGCAGCGCACGCGCTGCAGCAATGTCGATGCGCACGATGCGCGCATGCGGATAGGGGCTGCGCAACAGCTTGGCATGCAGCATGCCCGGCAGCTTGAGGTCGCCCGCGTACTGGGCATGACCTAGTACCTTGGACAGCGCCGTGACCTGGGCCGTCTCGCGGCCCAGCGTGGAATTCGAGGTATTCATGTCATTCAGCGGTGATGCCGAGTTCGCGGATCACCTTGCCCAGGCGCTCGTAGTCGGCAGCGTTGACATCGGCCAGCACCTGCGGCGACCCGCCCACGGGCGCGGCACCGAAGGTGGCCATCTTTGCCGCCACCTCCGGCATCCTGAGGATCTCGTTGAGATGGGTGTTCAAGGTCTGCACCACGGCGGCCGGCGTGCCCTTGGGCGCGAAGAAGCCATTCCAGGCACCCGCGGCGATGTCCCTGTAGCCCAGTTCCGCCAGCGAAGGCACATCGGGCAGCAGGGGCGAACGCTTCGGGTCGGTCACGGCCAGCGCGCGCAGCTTGCCCGCCTGGATGTACTGGGCCACCGGCCCCAGCGTGACGTAGGCCAGTCCTACATGGCCCGCTGCCACATCGTTGACGGCCGGTGCCACGCCGCGATAGGGCACATGCTGAATGCTCACTCCGGCAGCGCGGTTCAGCCACTCGGCACCTATGTGCATGGGCGAGCCTGCGCCGGGACTGGCGTAGCTGAGCGTCTTGCCGGCCTTGGCCGCAGCCACCATGTCGGCCACGCTTTTGAATCCCGTGGAGGGATGGGCCACGAGCAGCACGGCCTGGCTGGCGGTCTGCACCACGGGGGTGAAACCTTTCAAGGGGTCATAGGTCGCGGCAGGAGGGAGCCTCATCACCATGGGGGCGATGGTGAAGGGGTTGGGCGTGAACAGCAGCGTGTAGCCATCGGGCACGGCCCGCGCAACCAGGTTGTTGCCCACGGTGCCGCCCGCCCCGGGCCGGTTGTCCACCACCACGGGCTGGCGCAGACGCACCGTGAGCTTTTCGGCGAACAGGCGCGCCATGGCGTCCGTGTCACCACCTGCGGGATAGGCGACCACCACGGTGATCGGCCTGGCGGGGTAGTCCTGTGCAAATGCCGGACCACAGACAGCGGTGGCAAAAGCCAATGCTGCAATGGTCAGGCCTTGCCGACGATGGGGGGTCATCACTGGCTCCTTTGAAAGCGCGGACATGCATCGGTCAGATACGGGCATGGCAGCTGGGGCTGGCTATGGGGTGAATTCATAAAATTCACCCATGAAACATTGATCCTCAAGAGAATCAATGACGATTTTCTCCGGCAAGTTGATGAATCAACTTACTGAAAACACCGATTGACCTCTATTGATTTCTCTAAAGAAATTCCACAAGACAAACGTCAGGCAGCCTGTGAAACAATTGATGGGAACATGTCCATCCCACCTTCTCCTCTCCCTGTGCCCAGCACGCCCGCAGGCAATCCCTGGACCCACCTTGACGAGGCAGGCAGCAGCCTGACCGTCGATGCCTTTCTGACCACGCTGATGAGCCAGGTGGGCAATGCGCTGCGGCGCACCATCACCGTGCCCTATGCCGATACGGCGGGCTTGACGGTTTCGGAGTGGCGGCTGTTGGCCCTTGTCGCGCATGCAGGCGAGTTGCCGTTCAGCGCGCTGGTGGTGCAATCCACTTCGGACAAGGCCCTGGTGAGCCGGGCGCTGCGGCTGCTCGAGGAACGCGGCCTGGTGGCCCTGCTGGCGCAAGGCTCCACTCCACGCAAGAAGATCCTGTGCTCCATCACGCCTGCGGGCCGGCAGTTGCATGACGAGGTGATGCCCGTGGCCCGACAACACCAGGCCGCTGCTCTGCTAGCGCTGACGCAGGAGGAACGGGAGGTGATGTATCGGGCCTTGCTCAAACTGCGCGGTTATTGCCAAGGCAGCCAAGCCGACCCAGCGACCGAAGGCGGCCCCGCTACGGCAGACGGCGAAGCCTGAATTCAGCCCACTTCAGGCCGGTTCTGCAGCAACACCACAGCGCGCGCCAGATCGTCCAGCGTATCGATGTCGGTGAGCACACCAGCATCGTCCACATCGACCTGAACCACATGTCCGGCTTCGCGCAGCGCCTTCAGCACAGGCGCCCCGCCCTTCTCTCCGCTCAACGCCATGAGCGCCGCGCCGCATGCGGCGCCGAAACCCACGGGATGTCCACGCTCGCCTTGATGGACAGGCTGGACGGCTCGGGCCCCCGCATGCAATGCATCGGCCACTTTCAGCAAGGTCTGTGGACTCACCAGCGGCAGGTCGGCCGGCAAGACCAGCCAGCCTGGCGCATCGGCTGTGGCACGCACGGCCGCAGACAGCGAATCGCCCATTCCGGGGTGGCCCGCATCTTCCAGATGCCAGGGCAGGCCGCTGGCGCGGACGGCGGCCAGTGTGTGTTCCAGCACGGTGCTGCCGCCCAGCGGCGCAGCGAGCTTGTGCATAGTGCCGCCCGACGCGCGGAAACGCTCGCCACGGCCCGAGGCGAGGATGAGCACGCAAGGCCGGCCTTTGAAGTCTCTGAGCATGCGCAACTCTAGCGCAGCAAATGGGAGGTCGGGCGCAGGCACAATGCAGGCCATGAGCAGCATTTCCACCTCGATCGCCGATCTGCGCAAAAGCTACGAGCGCGCGGAACTCAGCGAATCGGCCTCCCTGGCCGATCCGCTGCAGCAGTTTGACCAATGGCTGCAGGAAGCCCTGAGCGCCCAGGTGCCCGAGCCCAATGCCATGACGCTGGCCACCGTGGGCGGCGACCTGCGGCCCAGCACACGCATCGTGCTCATCAAGGGCTATGACGAGCGCGGCCTGGTCTGGTACACGAACTACGACAGCCGCAAGGGCCAGCAACTGGCGGGCAACCCCTTTGCCGCGCTGCAGTTTCACTGGGTGGAGCTGGAGCGCGTGGTGCGCATCGAAGGTCGGGTGGAAAAGGTCAGCGAGGCCGAAAGCGACGCCTACTTCAACAGCCGTCCGCTGGACTCTCGCATTGGCGCCTGGGCCAGCCCGCAAAGCCAGGTCATCAGCGGGCGCAGCGTGCTGGTGGCCAATGCGGCCAAGTACGGCGCGCAGTTCCTGCTGAACCCGCCACGCCCGCCGCATTGGGGTGGATTCAGGCTGGTGCCCGAGCGCTGGGAATTCTGGCAAGGCCGCAAGAGCCGGTTGCACGACCGCCTTTGCTACCAGCTTGAAGCTGGAACCTGGCTGCGCCAGCGCCTGGCGCCCTGATCCCCTCGATTGCTGGCGCTGCTGAAACCCATCAGCCCGGCAGGCGCTGGGCCAGCCACAGCATCAGCGGCACGGTAAGCAAGGCCAGCGCAGTGGACACCGCGATGCTGGCGGACACCTCCTCCTGCATCACGCCATAGCGCTGCGTGAACAGGAACACGTTGGCCCCCACGGGCAATGCAGCCGCCGTGAACATCACGACCACCGGCAGGCCGCCCAGACCGAAGGCCCAGGCCAGCGCAAGCATCAGCAGCGGATGCACCAGGTTCTTGACCAGCGCGATGCCAGCAGCCTCTCGCAAGTTCTGGCCCACCCTGGTGTAGGCCAGGGTCACGCCGACCAACAGCAGCGCCATGGGGCCCAGCGCCTGGCCCAGGACCTGCAGGGACCGGTCCACCACTTCGGGCAGCACCAGCCCAGTCTGAGCGAACAGCAAGCCAGCGAGTATGGGCAGCGGCACAGGATGCACGATGCCGTTGCGCACGGCCTGCAGCACCGTGCGCCACATGGGGCGCGGTGCGCTTTGGCCGCAGCGCTGGCGCTCGTGGGCCTCGGCCAGCTCGAACACGATGGTGGCTGCGGTCAGCAGGATCAGCGCATGCAGCGAGACCAGGGTGAACAACGTGACAAGCCCTTCCTCCCCGTAGACCAGCCCCACCAGCGGCACGCCGATCATGACGGTGTTGCTGAACATATTGGCCAGCCCCCGCGCGGCCGAGCGCGTGGAAAAACCGCCCAGCACCATGGACACCACGAAGATCAGCGCAGTCGCCAGGAAATACAGGGCCACGGGCTGAAAGTCCAGCTCCTGTACCCGCACCGCACCCATGGTGCGAAACAGCAGCGCCGGCGTAAGCACCAGAAACACAAGGTTGGACAAATCCTTGATGGCTGTGGCACGCACCCAGGCCAGCCGGGCGGCAAGAAAGCCTGCTCCTATGCAAAGAATGACAGGGATGAGGGAGGCAAGGACGGGAGAGTTCACTGAAGCAGGACCGGGAAGCTGCGCCTGCGCAGGCTTGCGGCGCGCGCAGATTATGCGCCGCAGACCCGGCCCTGCCTCGTTCAGGCGTCGTCCCGGGCCTCGAAGGCCCGGCCAGCCTCCACGGACGTGCCAAGGCTCAGATTCATGCCGAACAGCCCCCTTTTCTGGTGACTTGTCGCCACTGACATTCATCAGTCGATAACAAGGTTGCCACTCAACTTCATGTAAGTTACATTGAACATCCCTATTGGTTGATTCGTTTTGCTCTCGACGCCCATGACTTCATCACCATCCCAGGCACCCGCTGCCGGCAAGCCGCCGTCCACTGTCCCCGACGGACTGGCCCTGTTCCGGCATTGGCTGGAAACCGAGGGCACCAAGGGCTGGGATGCCCTGGACACGGCGCCCGACAGCGGCTACGAAAAGGTATGGCGTGCCTGGCTGCGCAGCCTGGGCGATGCGGGCATGCCAGCCAGAGAAAGTCCCCCCTCCCCCACCACGCCGAAAGGCAAAGTCAACGCAAAGGCCCGCGCCTGGCAACAGGCCACCGCCGTGGATGTCCAGAATTTCCTGCGCCCGCGCGAAGGCCAGTTGTCGGGCCACCAGCCCGGCCGCCGCATCAGCGAGGTCACGCGCAGGCGCTACTGGCGCCTGCTGGAACGCATCTACGACCATGCGCTGGACCACGGCTGGGTCAGCGCCAATCCCGCCGCAGGGTTGGCGCCGCAGGAGCGCCCCCCTGCCGAAGACGGCCAGGGCCATTGCCTTCCCGCGCCGCTGTGGAATGCCCTGCCCCGCCACATACCGATGGCCGACGGCTTTCAGTCGGCGCGCGACCGCGCCATCTTGCTGCTGCTGTACGAACTGGCGCTGGCGCCCGAGGAGGTGCGCGGCCTGTGCTGGCGCGATGTGCAATGCGCAGGACCAGGCGATGGCCTCCCCTGTCAATTGCATATCGATGGCGCACGCGCCGCGCAGCAGCGCACGCTGGATCTGTCGGAAACGGTGGTGAAGGCGCTGCAGGACTGGAAAGGCTTCAGCGCCGGCCAGCGCGGACCCGAGGCCGTTCAGCCCGACGCCCCGGTCTTTTACTCGCGCGAGGGGCAGCCGCTGTCGGTGCGCGTGCTGTTCCATGTGGCCTCGCAGCTGATACAGCGTGCCCATGCGGCCCAACCCGCTTCTGCCCAGAAGGCGCCGCTGCACCGGGTCGGGCCGCAGGTGCTGCGCAACACGGCCATCGTGCAGTGGTTGCGCGCGGGCCGTGCCGAGACCGAAGTGGTGCAGTGGATAGGCGTCGACAGCGCACGCGCCCTGCGCCATCTGCAGCATTACCTGTAGCAGACGGCGCGGGAGCGCAGCGCGGGCAACCCGCCTTAGAACGACACCTTGACGCCCACGGTGATATTGCGCCCCATCAGCGGCGCAGCGTTCTTGATGAACGATGTGTGGGCGAAGGCCAGGCGGTTGGTCAGGTTGTTGCCCTTGATGAAGAACTGCCAGGGCGTGCCACCCGAGGTGCGCAGCGTGTAACTGGCCGAGAGGTTGAGCATGCCGTAGCCGTCCGTCTCGGTCTCGTAGGCGGTGACGCGGTTCTGGCGCAGCACCTGCACCCACTCGGCCTGGGCATCCCAGCCCTTGTAGAAGGTGTCCACGCGCAGGCCTACGCGCGCCGCGGGAATGCGCGGCAAGGCGGAGCCGTCTTCCAGCCGCGCACGCACGGCGTCACCGAACAGGGTCACGCCCCACTGGCGCGACAGCTTCTGGCGCACCTGGCCCTCCACGCCGGTGAAGCGTGCGTCGGCCTGGGTGTATTGCAGCAGTTGCAGGCCGTCATGCTCGTCCAGCGTGGCTCCGTAGATGTAGCCCTTGACGCGATGGTGGAAGGCATTGACGCTGAACGTGGTGTCCCCCGAGGTCTTGCGCAGGCCTATGTCCAGTGCCTGGGAGCGTTCACGCTTGAGGTCGGGATTGCCGCGCTCATAGGTGGATGTGGCCATGTGCAGGCCATTGGCATACAGCTCCTCGGCCGTGGGCAGGCGGTTGCCCTGCGTCAGCGAGGCCGACAGGCTGTAGCCCGGGGTGAACTTCCACACCGAGCCCAGCGAGAACGATGTGCCGCTGTGGCTGCGCGAGATGCCGCTTTGCTGGGCGTCCACGGTCTGGCGCTCGTGGCGCAGCGCAGCCTGCCAGCGCCAGTCCTGCCAGCGGTATTCCTCCAGCAGGTAGATGCTGTTGCGGCGGGTTTCGGTGGGCTGCACATAGGCCTCCTCCCCCTCGGCACTGAATTTGCGCTGCACGGTCTGCAGGCCGATGACGCCGCGCCAGCCGGCGATGGGCTCCAGCTCTGCCTCCACGCGCAGGTCATGGGCGCGGTTCTTGAAGGTGGTCGAGACCTGGCCGTCCTCGATCTCGTCATGGCGGTAGTCGGTCCAGCCGCCGCGCACGCGCAACGCCGCAATGCCTGCCGTCGGATTGCGCCATTCGCCGCGCAGATCCCAGCGCTCGCTGTTGAGGTCGACCACCGGCACGCTGCCATGGTCGTGATCGTGTTCTTCGTCGCCATGGTCATGTCCGTCCTCGTCGCCGTGGTCATGGCCGCCGCAGTGCAGATGGTCGCCATGGGTGTGGCAGCCCTCGAAGCTGTGGTTGTGGCCCGGCAGGCCATAGCGCGCGGTCTGGCGCGTGTAGGCCAGGCCCAGGTAGCCTTGCGTGCCGATCCAGGACAGGCCCAGGCTGCCCGTATCGGTGCGGTTGAAGCTGCCGCCCACGCGTCCCTGCGACTGGCCGTTGGGCGCCCAGCCGCTGCCCACGCGGTAGTCGCCGGCATCGCGCGCCATGCCCTCGGCATGGATGGCCAACTGGCCCGCGCCGCCCGTCAGCGAGAACGCGCCGGCCGTCTCGCCCGCGCCCGTGCTGCCGCGCAGCTGGGCCGAGCCCGTGATGCCGTTCTTGGGAATGGACGTGGGGATCTTGTCGTCCAGGATGTTGACCACGCCGCCCATGGCGCCGCCGCCGCCGTAGATCAGCGCCGAAGGGCCGCGCAGCACTTCGATCTGCGTGGCCAGCATGGGCTCGCTGGCCACGGCATGGTCGGGGCTGATGGTGGAGGCGTCATGCAGCTCCGAGCCATCGCTGAGGATCTGCACGCGCGGGCCGTCCATGCCGCGGATGATGGGGCGGCTTGCGCCCGCACCGAAATGGCTGGCGTGGATGCCGGGCTCGCCGTCCAGCGTCTCGCCCAGCGTGGCGGCCTGGCGCAGCGTCAGCACATCGCCTTCCAGCACCGTGGCTGGCGTGGACATATCGGCCGAGGTCAGGCCCAGGCCGCTGGCCTTGACCGTCACCTCATTGAGCACAGGCGTGTCGCTGCGCGGGGCATCCGCCTGGGCGCCGGTGGCAGTTCCGGGCGCGGCGGCGACTCCAGCCTCCGCAGGCTCTGCTGCCATGGCCAGCCCTGCCATCGCGGGGCCGAGCACGCCCGCCAGCAGCAGTTGCTGCAGCAGCGGGCGCAGCTTCATCCTCTCCCCCTGCACCTTGGCGTCCTGGTGGTATTGCTTTGTTGTCACTCTCATCACTGGTCTTCCCGGCAGCGGCCGGCCACGGCCCCGGGGACGTGGGAATGCGGGCGCTGCAAAAAATGGCGTCGGAAACGGACAACCGGGGTGCGCCATGCAGGCGCACGCAGCCATCCGATCGGATATGCATTCAGGATCTGTCCAACCTGGGCACAGCGCCTCTTGCGTGCAATGCAGGAAGGCGCGCGCAAACAGCTTCAATGGGCGGGCGCATGCAGCGCCGCCGCCCAAGGTTCAAGCCGCCAGGCGGGCAGTGATGGGATGCGGGGGACCACGCGCATCGAAGAAAGCCGCCAGCACGCGGCCATCGCGCACGATGGGCGGCTGGGCAGGCTCGGCCTGTTCGCCCCAGAAAGGCGGCAGCGCCACGGCGGGCGGTGGCCCCGCCATGCCTTCGTGCAACTGGTCCAGCAGTTGGCAGTCCGCCGGGCCGTGGCCCGAGAACAGCGCATGCACCCAGTCGACGGGTGCAGCGCAGGAGGTGGCCACCACCTCGACCGGGCCATGGGCCGTGGCCGAGGCCAGGCCGCCAGCATGCACCACACGGTGCATCTGGCCCAACAACGGCGCCAGTGCGATGGACCAGACCAGCAACCAGGCCAAAAGCCAACCCCGATTCGGCACGGCACCGCGCAACGCAAGCCGTGAGGCGGGCGCAGGCGAGTGGCGACTCGGGAGTTTGAAGGGCATGGATGAATCAGAAGCGGGTCAGGCAGCGCAGAGTGTATGCGCCAATTGGCGGGGCAGGTTCCAGCATCCCGTCACAAAAACGGGCGACTGCTCACAGCAGTGCACGGCGGGCAATGCCGCGCTCAATGCGCATGGCGCATGCCGCAGAACTTGCCCAGCGCCAGGCCCTTGCAGTCGGCCTGCAGCTGCTTGTGGCATTGCGCATGGTCACGCCCTGCCGCCAGACACTGTGCGGCGGCCTCGTGGGCCTTGGCCATCGAGCGGTGGCGCTCCATGTCGGCACGGGTATGGGCATCCAGTTGCACCGAGCCACCCTGTGCCTTGGCGTCCGCCGGGGTCTTGGCATGGTCATGGTCTTGGCCGTGATCGTGCGCCTGGGCCGCAGCGGCCAGAAAGACAGCGGCCAGGATCAGGGAAACGGAACGGAAGGGGGAAAAAGTCATGCGAGATCCTGAAGGGCTATGCAAGAGAAAAAGGGGAAGACGGCCACCTCACACGGACGGATCATTCCGGGAGTGCCCGGTGCCGCTGCAGACCTGGCACCGCCCCGTCACCGACACATCGATGGCCTGGCCCTGCAGGCCGCTGGCTGCCAGCGCCTGCCGCAATTGCAGCAAGGCGGCCTGCAGTTGCTCACCGCCCCCGCCTGCCTCGCCGCCCAGACGAAAGGCGCTGTGGCAATCCGCACACTCGAAGTGCGCAGCGGCGTCGCCTTCGCAGGCCGCGCCCTGCAGGGGCCTGCCGTACCGGGCCACGCGTGCCGCATCCACGCTGCGGCGCAACACGCCGGCTGCGGCCAGCCGGTCCAGCAGCCGGTAGACGGTGACGCGGTTGACCTGCACGCCCTGGGCATGCAGGGCGGCTTCCACCTCCGCCTCGCTCAACAACGCATCGGCGCGCGCCTCCCACAGCGCCAGCACGGCCCGCGTGGCGCGGGTCGAACGCATGCCGCAAGGCAAGAGCAAGGGGGAGGGAGTCGGCGATGACATGGGCAATGCAAGAGCGGGCTGCAGAGCGCGACAGGACACCGTTATCGCAACCGGGTTGCATTATGCCCGCAAATCACAACCGCTTACACAGCCCGCGCACCTGGACTCATTGCTTGACCCAGCGCGCAAAGGCACCCCGGAATTTCTGCACCTTGGGCCCCACCACGAAGGCGCAGTAGCCCTGGCTGGGATGGTTCAGGAAGTAGTCCTGGTGATAGTCCTCTGCGGGCCAGTAGCTGGCCAGGGGCTGGACCTCGGTCACGATGGGAGCGTCATACGCGCCCGCCTGGGCCAGCTCGGAGATCAGCGTACGTGCGACCTCCGCCTGATGGTCATTCGTGGTGTAGATCGCGCTGCGGTACTGCGTGCCCACGTCGTTGCCCTGGCGGTTGAGCGTGGTCGGATCGTGCGTGCCGAAGAACACGGTCAACAGGTCGCGCAGCGGAATCACAGCAGGGTCGAACTGCACGCGGATGACCTCGGCATGGCCGGTCTGCCCGGTGCAGATGTCTTCGTAGCTGGGATCGTCCAGATCGCCATTGGCGTAGCCGCTTTGCACGTCGCTCACGCCGCGCACGCGGTCGAAAACGGCTTCGGTGCACCAGAAACAGCCGCCGCCCAGATAAATGGTTTCAGTCGTCATATGCGCCTTTTCTGTGAGAAATCGAAAAAATGACCACACGCAATGCATGCAGGCCGTTGCGCCTACAGGTTAGCCCATGCACAAGCCAGGTGACGACGAACGGTTCTGCGGTTACGATAACTAACCCATCAGTCATTAATTTTCCGTGACCGACTCCCCCGCCTCTTCACCCGCCCCCGCCGAGCCTTCCGGAAAGCGCAGCCGCCGCAAGCACGAGCGTCCGGGCGAGCTGCTGGAAGCCGCGCTCGACCTCTTCGTGGAAAAGGGCTACGCCGCCACCCGCGTCGAAGAGGTCGCCGCCCGGGCCGGGGTTTCCAAGGGCACGCTGTTCCTCTATTTCGCGAGCAAGCAGGAGCTTTTCAAGGCCGTGGTGCGCCACAGCATCGCGGGCCGCTTCGGCGAGTGGAGCGAAGAGCTCGACAACTACTGCGCGCCTTCAACCGATCTGCTGCGCTACTGCTTCAAGTCCTGGTGGGAACGCATCGGCAGCACCAAGGCGTCGGGCATCACCAAGCTCATGCTCAGCGAGGCGGGTAATTTTCCCGAGCTGTCGCAGTTCTATCACCAGGAGGTGGTTCTTCCAGGCCATGAACTGATCCGGCGCATCCTGCAGCGCGGCGTGGAGCGCGGCGAGTTCCGGCCCATGGATCTGGACCTGTCCGTGCACTGCGTGGTCGCCCCGATGATGTTCCTGATGATCTGGAAGCATTCGCTGGGCGGCTGCCTGCCGCACGGCGACTTCGATCCCGAGCGGTTTCTGGAATCCCAGATCGACTACCTGCTGCATGGCATGTGCCAGCCCCTTGCAGCCACCACACCACCCTCCTCCCCGCCCACACCATGAAGCGTCGCACCGGCTGGCTGATCGGCCTGGCCTTACTGATCGCCATCGGCGCCAGCGCATGGCGCGCCGCATCCACCCGGCACAGCAAGCAGGCCGCCATTGCCGCGGCCACCCAGCCGCGCGAGATGCCGGTGCGCGTGGGCCCGCAGGAGGTGGTGCAGCTGCAGCCGCGCCAGTTGCAATTGACCGTGCCCGTCAGCGGCGTGGTGCAGGCCGTGCGCAGCGCCGTGGTCAAGGCCTATGTGGCCGGCGAGCTGCGCGGCCTGCAGGTGCGCGAGGGCGACAGCGTGCGCAAGGGCCAGGAACTGGCCCGCGTGGACGCCACCGAGGTCGAGGCCCGCTGGCGCCAGGCCCGCCAGCAGGCCGACGCGGCCCAGGCGCAGCTGCAGCTGGCCCAGCGCCAGCACGACAACAACCAGGCCCTGGTCACCCAGGGCTTCATCTCGACCACGGCACTGGCCACGTCCCAATCCAATCTTGACGCCGCCCGCGCCAACCTGGCCGCCGCCCAGGCCGCCGCCGATGTGGCACGCAAGAGCGTGACCGACAGCGTGCTGCGCAGCCCAATGGACGGGCAGGTCGCCCAGCGTCTGGTGCAGGACGGCGAGCGCGTGGGCGTGGAAACGCGGGTGCTGGAGATCGTCGATCCCTCCGAGCTCGAGGTGGTGGCCCAGCTCGCGCCCGCCGATTCGGTGCGTGTGCAGGTCGGCCAGCAGGCCCTGTTGCAGGTCCAGGGCGCGGGCGACGATGTGGCCGCCGTGCCCGCGCGCGTGGTACGCATCAACCCCAGCGCCCAGGCAGGTTCGCGCAGCGTGGCCGTCTATCTGCGTGTGCAGGCTGCACCGGTCAACGCAGGCGCCGCCGGCAGATCCATCCCCATCGTGCGCCCGGGCCTGTACCTGCAGGGCAGCATCGTCACGGGGCAGACCGAACAGCTGGCCGTGCCCCTGACCGCCGTGCGCACCGACCAGCCCCAGCCCTATGTGCAGTTGCTGCAGCCTGCGGGCGAGTCCGAACCGGACAAAACCCTGCTGCGCGTGCAGCACCGCCCGGTCACGCTGGGCAGCCAGAGCGCGCAGGATGGGGCCACCTGGATTGCCGTGTCCACCGGCCTGCAGGCCGGTGACAGGGTGCTGGCCGGCAGTGTGGGCGGCCTGCGCGCAGGCACGGCGGTGCAGATGCAGCAAATGCAGCAGGCCCCGCAGCCCCAGGCTGCGCCAGCCCCCGGAGCCCGCTGACCATGTGGTTCACGCGCGTCAGCCTGGCCAACCCTGTGTTCGCCACCATGCTCATGCTGGCCCTCATGGTGCTGGGTGTGTTTTCCTACCAGCGACTCAAGGTGGACCAGTTCCCGAATGTGGACTTCCCCGTGGTCGTGGTCACGGTGGACTATCCGGGCGCCTCGCCCGAGATCGTGGAGTCCGAGGTCACCAAGAAGATCGAGGAAGGCGTCAACTCCATTGCCGGCATCAACGCGCTGACCTCGCGCAGCTATGAGAGCACCAGCGTCGTCATCATCGAATTCCAGTTGCATGTCGATGGCCGCCGCGCTGCCGAAGACGTGCGCGAGAAGGTGGCCTCGGTGCGCCCCACCCTGCGCGACGAGGTCAAGGAGCCGCGCGTGCTGCGCTTCGATCCGGCCAGCTCGCCCATCTGGTCCGTGGCCGTGCTGCCCCAGGCCGATGCCGGCGCCAAGGCGCCCGATGCCGTCGCGCTGACCAGCTGGGCCGACCAGGTCCTCAAGAAGCGGCTGGAGAACGTGCGCGGCGTGGGCGCCGTCAACCTGGTGGGCGCCACGCCGCGCGAAATCAACATCTACCTGCAGCCCGAGGCGCTGGAAGCCTATGCCATCACGCCCGACCAGATCGTGAACGCCGTGCGCAGCGAGAACCAGGACCTGCCGCTGGGCGCCATCCGCTCGCGCGAGCAGGAGCGCGTGGTGCAGATCGACGCGCGCATGAAGCGCCCGCAGGACTTCGAGCGCATCATCGTCGCCCAGCGCGGCGGCGCGCCCGTGAGGCTGGGCCAGCTGGCCCGCGTGCAGGATGGCGCGGGCGAGCTGGAGACCGTGGCCCTGTACAACAGCAGCCGCACCCTGCTGCTGTCCGTGCAGAAGGCCCAGGACGAGAACACCATCGAAGTCGTGGACGGCCTGAACGCCACGCTGCGCGAGATCGCCGCCGAAGTGCCGGCCGGCGTGCGGCTGGAGCCGATTGCCGACAGCGCCCGCCCCATCCGCGTGGCCGTCAACAACGTGCGCCAGACGCTGATCGAGGGCGCGGCACTGACGGTGCTCATCGTCTTCCTGTTCCTGAACTCCTGGCGCTCCACGGTGATCACGGGGCTGACGCTGCCCATTGCGCTGATCGGCACCTTTTTGTTCATGTACTGGTTCGGCTTCTCGATCAACATGATCACGCTGATGGCGCTGTCGCTGTGCGTGGGCCTGCTGATCGACGACGCCATCGTGGTGCGCGAGAACATCGTGCGCCACGTGCAGATGGGCAAGGACGCGCATGCAGCCGCGCTGGACGGCACGCAGGAGATCGGCCTGGCCGTGCTGGCCACCACGCTGTCCATCGTGGCGGTGTTCCTGCCCATCGGCTTCATGGGCGGCATCATCGGCAAGTTCTTCCACGAATTCGGCATCACCATCGTGGCGGCCGTGATGATCTCCATGTTCGTGAGCTTCACGCTGGACCCCATGCTGTCCAGCGTCTGGCACGACCCGACCATCCACGCCCATGGCGAGCAGCGCGGCCGCAGCCTCTACGACCGCACGCTGGGCCGGGTCACGGCCTGGTTCGAGCGCGCCACCGACTCGCTGTCCCACTTCTACCAGGATGTGCTGGGCTGGGCGCTGCGCCACAAGATCGCCACGCTGGCGGCGGCGCTGGCCATCTTCGTGGCCAGCATCTTCCTGGTGCCGCTGCTGGGCACGGAATTCGTGCCCAAGGCCGATTTCTCCGAGACCACGGTGAGCTTCAACACGCCCGTGGGCTCGTCCATCGAGGCCACCGAGGCCAAGGCACGCCAGGTCGATGCCATCATCCGCGCCCTGCCCGAGGTCCGCTACACGCTGGCCACCATCAACACCGGCACGGCCCAGGGCAAGATATACGCCAGCATCTACATCCGCCTGCTGGACCGCCATTTGCGCCAGCGCAGCGGTGACGAACTGTCGGGCGTGCTGCGCGAGCAGTTGCAAAGCGTGCCCGGCATCACCGTCACCCATGTGGGCCAGCGCGAGCCCGTGGGCGGGCAAAAACAGGTCGAATTCTCGCTGCAGGGCCCGGACCTGGGCGAACTGGAGCGCCTGAACCGCGTGGTGATGGAACGCCTGCGCGGCATTCCCGGACTGGTGGACCTGGACAGCAGCCTCAAGCCCGACAAGCCCGTGATCGACATCACCGTGCGGCGCGATGCGGCCGCCGACCTGGGCCTGTCGGTAGGCTCCATGGCCGCCGCGCTGCGCACCTGGGTGGCCGGCCAGACCGTGGGCAACTGGCGCGCCAGCGACGACCAGACCTATGACGTCAAGGTACGCCTGGCGCCCGAATCACGCAGCACGCCCCAGGACCTGGAGCGCCTGCCCTTCGCCCTGCCCTCCACCTCCGGCGACGGCAACATGCGCATCGTGCGGCTGAACCAGGTGGCCACCGTCACGCCCGGCACCGGCCCCAGCCAGATCAACCGCCGCGACATGACGCGCGAGGTCGCCTTCAGCGGCAACGTCTACCTGCGCTCCAGCGGCGAGGTCTCGGCCGACATCCGCAAGGCCCTGGCCGACATCGCCCTGCCGCCCGGCTACCGCACGCAGTTCAGCGGCGCCACCAAGAGCATGAACGAGTCCTTCGGCTATGCCGTGTCCGCCCTGGCGCTGGCCATCATCTTCATCTACATGATCCTGGCCAGCCAGTTCAAGAGCTTCCTGCAGCCGCTGGCGCTGATGACCTCGCTGCCGCTGACGCTGATCGGCGTGGTGCTGGCGCTGATGATGTTCGGCTCGGCCCTGTCCATGTTCTCCATCATCGGCGTGGTCATGCTCATGGGACTGGTCACCAAGAACGCCATCTTGCTGGTGGACTTCGCCATCCGTGCGCGCGGGCCGCACAGCGACCCGGACACCGGCCAGATCCGCGACGGCCTGCCGCGCGAGCAGGCCCTGCTGCTGGCGGCGCGCGTGCGGCTGCGCCCCATCCTGATGACCACGCTGGCCATGATCTTCGGCATGGTGCCCCTGGCCTTCGCGCTCAGCGAGGGTTCCGAGCAGCGTGCGCCCATGGGCCAGTCGGTGATCGGCGGCGTGGTGACTTCCTCCCTGCTGACCCTGGTGGTCGTGCCCGTGGTCTATTGCTACCTCGACGACTTCTCCCAGTGGCTGCGGCGTCTGTGGAACGGCAACCAGCACGATGCGGCCCCCGGCCAAGGCGCCGCCAGCGCCCCCACCCTGCCGCGAGACTCGTAGAATCAAAGGTTTGTCCTGACAAGTCTTTCTCCGGAGATACCCCATGAGCCTGCCCCTGAACAGCCTGCCCGAACACCACAGCGCCCAAGCGCACGCGCGCTACAACATGATCGAGCAACAGATCCGCCCCTGGAACGTGCTTGATGAAGAAGTGCTGGCGCTGCTGGGCAAGGTGCACCGCGAGAATTTTGTGCCGCCCGAGCATGCCGGCCTGGCCTTCATGGACCTGGAAATCCCCCTGGTCGCCCCGGCCGAGGAAGCCGCCGCCAAGGGCTGGTGCATGCTGGCTCCGCGCATCGAGGCGCGCATGCTGCAGGACCTGAAGATCAAGCCCACCGACCGCGTGCTGGAAATCGGCGCCGGCTCGGGCTACATGGCCGCCCTGCTGGCCGCCCAGGCCAAGGAAGTCGTGACGCTGGAAATCGTGCCCGAGCTGGCCGAGATGGCCCGCGAAAACCTGCTGGGCGCCGGCATCACCAATGCCGAGGTCAAGCTGGCCGATGGCGCCACGGCAGCGGCTGCCCTGGGCCAGTTCGACGCCATCGTGCTCAGCGGCTCGGTGGCCCAGGTACCGCAGGCCCTGCTGGCCCAGCTCAACGACGGCGGCCGCCTGGCGGCCATCGTCGGCCAGCTGCCCATGATGCGTTTCACGCTGGTGCGCAAGAACGGCCACCAGTTCGAGACGAGCCAGCCCTGGGACGTGGTGACCGCCCGCCTGGCCAATTTCGAAGAGCCTTCGCGCTTCACATTCTGAAACCCGCTGCAGCGGCCGATGCCCGCAGGACCATGGCCGCTGCCGCAACCCCATTCCATTCCGCAAGGATCTTTCCGATGCTTCCCCAAGTGCCTCCCGCGCAACTCAACGATTGGCTGACCCAGCACTCCAGCGGCTCCGATGCCCTGCCCCTGGTGCTGGACGTGCGCGAGCCCTGGGAAGTGGCCCAGGCCAGCGTACGCCCCGAGGGCTTCGAGCTGCGCTGCATCCCCATGGGCGAGATTCCCTCGCGCCTGCAGGAACTCGATCCGGATCACCCCACAGCCTGCCTGTGCCATCACGGCGCACGCAGCATGCATGTCGCTGCCTTCCTGATGAACAACGGCTTCGAGACCGTGGCCAATATCAGCGGAGGCATCGATGCCTGGTCGCGCGAGCGCGACCCAGGCGTGCCGCGCTACTGAGCGGCAAGACGCAAAAGAAGCCCGGGACACGGCCAACCCGCCGTCCCCGGTGCTTCGTGACGACTGTGTTTTGATTCGAGGACCTCTATGCCCCTGCTTCGGCCCCTTGCCCCTGTCGCTTACGCCCCGCCCCGCCCACACGCCTGGCCCCTTCGCCCGATTGCCTTGCTGCTGTGTGCCTGCGGCATGGGGACCGCTCTGGCCCAGTCCACCGTCCCTGCCGCCCCGGCATCGGGCTTGCCCGCCGTGACAGCCTCATCGGCCACGGGCCAGAGCCTGTCGGAGTTGGTCGCCAAGGCACGCGGCTACGACGCCCAGTGGCAGGCCCAGCAGGCCGACGCCCAGGCCGCCGCCAGCCGTGCCGAGCAGGCGCGCTCGGGCCTTCTGCCCAGCGTGGGCCTGCAGGCGGGCGCCAACACATCGCATGTGGAAGTCAGCGTGCTGCCGGGGAGCTTTCGCTCGCCCCAGCAGAACCTGCAGCTCAGCGCCCAGCAGCCGCTGTACCGCCCGGCCAACAAGATCGCCTACGACCAGGGCCAGCGCGGCGTGGACGTGGCGCGCGCCCAGTTGGACAGCGGCGAGCAGAACCTGCTGGTTCGCGTGGCCCAGGCCTACTTCGATGTCCTCGGTGCCCAGGACAGCCTGGCCGTGGTCAAGGCACAGAAGGCAGCCATTGCACAGCAGCTGGAATTCGCCAAGCGCAACTTCGAGGTCGGCACGGCCACCATCACCGACTCGCGCGAAGCCCAGGCCCGGTTCGACCTGGCCGGTGCCCAGGAAATCGCCGCCGAGAACGACCTGCGCGTCAAGCGCCTGGTGCTGGACCAGATCGTCGGCGCCGTGGGCACCGTGCCCCGCCCGCTGGCCCAGCCGCTGCAGTTGCCGGCCCTGATGCCCGCCGATGCCCAGGCCTGGGTGGACACCGCCCTGCAAGGCCAGCCCCAGCTGCGCCAGGCCCGCCTGGCGCTGGACATCGCCCAGCTGGAAACGAAGAAAGCCGAGGCCGGCCACAAGCCCACCGTGGACCTGCAGGCCGGCTACGTGGTCAACCGCTATCCCAACGGTTCGGTCACCCCGCAGATCGGCACCAGTTACCGCACCAATGCCGCCAGCGTGGGCGTGGTCATGAACCTGCCGCTGTTCGCCGGCTTTGCCGTGCAAAACCGCATCAAGGAAACCCTGGCGCTGGAAGACAAGGCGCGGGCACAGCTGGACGACGCCCAGCGCAACGTGGAGCAGAGCACGCGCACGGCCTTCTTCGGCGTGCAGTCGGGCCAGGCCCAGGTCAAGGCGCTAGAGGCCGCGCTGGCGTCCAGCCAGAGCGCGCTGGACGCCAACAAGCTTGGCTACGAGGTCGGCGTGCGCATCAACATCGACGTGCTCAACGCACAGAGCCAGCTCTACCAGACCCAGCGCGACCTGGCCCTGGCGCGCTACCAGGTGCTGCTGGGCCAGCTCAAGCTGCGCCAGGCCGCCGGCACGCTCAGCGACGACGACCTGCGCGCCATCGATGCGCTGTCGCTCCGCGCGCCAGCCCCTTGAATCCCTGAAGCGCCCGCACGGCCGGCAGTGCCCCGGGCTGATGCCCGGCCGCCGCGGGCCGCGCGCCTGGCGCCGCAGCCCTGTGCTCTGGCAAAGCCGAGGCACGCAAACCCGCCACGACCAGAATCCAGGCAGCCAGCGCGCACAGCACCGCCAGGCGGCTCAGCAAGGAACAGCGGGAGAGTCTTGGCATGCGCGCCTTGCCTTCTTCGGAGTTGTCGAGCGGGCCACTGTGGCAAACCCGCCTGAAGACCTGCCCCGGCTTTCCTGAAGGGATGCTGAAGCGCATCGTCCCCGCCTTGACCGATACTCGCGGCAGCCCTCCCGCAGGCGCCGGTCCGCGGCATGGGAGCGGCACAGGAAACACACGATGAGACTGCTGCTGGTGGAGGACGATCTGGATCTGGGCAATGGCGTGCGCATCGCATTGGGCGATCACGCCATGGACGTGGTCTGGGTGCGCCGCCTGTCCGATGCGCTGCGCACGCTGGAGCAGCAAAGCTTCGAGATGGTGCTGCTGGACCTGGGCCTGCCCGATGGCGACGGCATCAGCCTGCTGGCGCGCCTGCGCCGCGAATGGCGCCGCCTGCCCGTGCTGATCCTGAGCGCACGCGACAGCCTGCATGACCGGCTGCACGGCCTGGACAGCGGCGCCGATGACTATCTGGTCAAACCCTTTGCCCTTGCCGAACTGGTGTCACGCGTGCGCGCCCTGGCGCGCCGCAGCTATGGGCAGGGCGACGGAACGCTGCATCTGCGCGGCCTGTCGCTGCACGAGCCCACGCGCCGTGTCAGCGTTGCAGGCCAGAACGTCGAGCTGTCCCGCTGCGAATTCGACCTGCTGGCCCTGCTGCTGCGGCGCATGGACCGCGTGGTCACGCGCAGCGGCATCGAGGAGGAAGTCATCCCGGGAGGCAGCGCCAACGGCAGCAATGCGCTGGAGGTCCATGTCTCCAACCTGCGCCGCAAGATCGGGCCGGGCTTCATACGCACGGTGCGCGGCATTGGCTATGTCATCGACTCGCAGCCGATGGCTCCCCTGTCCTGACCATGACATCGCAGACCGTGCAGGGGCAACAGGCCAGCCCGAGATGGCGCCGCTGGCTGCGGCCCACACTGGGCCGGCGGATGCTGCTGGCCCAGATGGGCGTGCTCACCGCGATCTGGACCGCGTTGCTGGTGGCAGCCATCTACATGGCCCACTTCCACAATGAATTGCTGGTCAGCAAGCCTGTCTACGAACTTGTCATGGCAGTGGCCGAGGACCTGGCCGACCTTCCGGACCGCCAGCAGCACAGCCTGGCCGCGCTGGACACGGCCCTGCGCCATGAATACAGCGATGGAGACGACGACATCCGCTTCACGCCCACGCTGCTGGTCTGGCAGCGCGGCCAGCTCCTGTACCGCTCGCCCACGCCGGCACCCACCCTGCGCAACCGCGTGCTGGACACGGTCGAGGACATAGATTTCGAAGGGCAGACCTGGCGCATGAGCACGCTGCGCTCGGCCTCGGGCCAGACCGAAGTCACGCTGATGCTGCCGTCCTTCAAGGAACTGCTGATCACCCTCAACACCCGCAGCTATTACCTGCTGCCGCTGCTGATCAGCCTGCCCTTCCTGGCCTTTCCGGCCTGGTGGTCGGTGCGCGCGGCGCTGCGCCCGCTGCGCCGCGTGGGCGACGAGCTGGCCACACGCGGCCCCGACGACCTCAGCGCGCTCACCTATGCGCCGCCACACGCCGAGCTGCGGCCGCTGGTGCAGGACATCAACGCCCTGCTGGCCCGCGTGCGCTCCAGCAGCGAGCGCGAGCGCAACCTCATCGCCGATGCAGCCCACGAACTGCGCACGCCGCTGGCAGCCATGCACGTCAACGTCGAGGCCCTGCTGCGCCTTGGCAGCGAACCGCGCCAGCAGGAACTCATGGACAGCCTGCTGCGCAGCAACCAGCGCGCCAGCCGCATGGTGGCCCAGCTGCTGCAGCTCATGCGCAGCGAGACCGAAGCGCCCGGCATGGCCATGCAGCCGCTGCGCCTGGACCTGCTGCTGGAAGACCGGCTCGCCGCACTCGACGCCCTGGCCTGCCGCCGCCCGGTGGAACTGGCCCTGGAAGCCAGCGAGCCACTGAGCGTGATGGGCGAACGCGAAGGCCTGGTCTCGCTGATCGACAACCTCGTGGACAACGCCATCAAATACAGCCCCGCCCACGCCACCATCAGCGTGCGCCTGCAGCGCCAGGGCGACCAGGCCGTGCTCCAGGTGCGCGACCGTGGCCCGGGCATTGCCGAGGCCTGGCGCCAGCGTGTCTTCGACCGCTTCTTCCGCGTACCCGACCAGAGCCAAAGCGGCAGCGGCCTGGGCCTGGCCATCGCCAGGACCGTGACCGAGCGGCACGGCGGCAGCATCGAGCTGCTCAGTGCGGAGGATGGAGGGCTGCTGGCGAGTGTGAGCCTGCCCGTGCTGCAGGACGCCGGCTGATCCGGCCTGCGGATACCGCCAGCCGAAAACCCAGTGCTCAGCGCAACGGTTGGGACTGCAACAGCCCGGCCACCGCCTGTGCCGTCGCCTGAGCTGCACCGCGGTGCTGGTCCAGGAAGCTGCGCGCCTGGGCCACGGCATGGGCGTGGGACTGGCGGTCCCCGGCCAGGTCCACGGCCAGGCGCAGCCCGTGCTCCAGGTCGGGTGCGCGCAGCGCGGCGCCGGCCTCGCAGGCCAGGTCCGAGGCCTCGCTGAAGTTGAAGGTGTGCGGCCCCAGCACCACGGGGCAGTCGCAGGCCAGGGCCTCGATGAGGTTCTGGCCACCCAGCGGCGCAAAGCTGCCGCCCATGAGCGTGGCGTCGGCCAGGCCGTAGTACAGGGCCATCTCGCCCAGCGAATCACCCAGCCAGATGTCGATGTCATCCGCCGCAGCTCCGCAGGGCGGACCACCCACCCACTGGCTGCGGCGCGAGACATGCAGGCCGCCGCCAGCCAGCAGCGCCGCCACTTCGTCAAAGCGCTGCGGATGGCGCGGCACGACCAGCCATTGCACGGCCCGGCCCACAGGCCCCAGCGTGCGCAGGGCGGACAGCAGCATGGCCTCCTCGCCCTCCCGGCTGCTGGCCAGCAGCACCACAGGGCGGGACAGGCCGGACTTCCATTGCCGGGCGCGCTCCAGCAGCGCAGCGTCCGGACGCGCATCGAATTTCAGGTTGCCGAGCACGCCGCGCACGGGCGCACCCAGCAGGCGCAGGCGCTGCGCATCGTCCTCGGTCTGCGCCCAGGCGGCGGCCAGGGCGGCATAGGTGGGCCGCGCCAGCGGCGCCACGCGCAGTGCCTGGCCCAGCGATTTGTCGCTGAGCCGCGCATTGGCCAGCGCCAGCGGCACGCCCTCTTCGCGGCAGATGGCGACCAGGTTGGGCCAGACCTCGGTTTCCATGAGCACGCCGACTGCGGGCCTGAACTGCTGCACGAAGCGGCGCACGGCCGCCGGCGTATCCCAGGGCTGCCAGACCTGCAGGTCGCCGGACTGCAGCAGCCGGCGGCCTTCTGTGCGGCCTGTGGCCGTGCCATGGGTCAGCAGCAGGCGCATGCCGGGCAGGCGCTCGCGCAGCGCGGTCAGCAAGATGGCGGCAGCGCGCGTCTCACCCAGCGATACGGCATGAATCCAGATCCACAGGCCGCGTCCGTCCTGCCCCAGCGTGGCCGGCTGGTAGCGGCCAAAGCGCTCGGGAATGTGCTCGGCATAGACGGGCTCGGCCTCGGCGCGGCGCAGCAGCTTGCGTCGCAGCAGCGGCTGCGCCGCCCAGGTCACAGCGCTGTACAGCGCGCGCGCCCAGGACGTGGGAGAGCGGGAAGTCATCGCCTGGCGCGCAAATCAGTGCGCGGCACCGCCAACCTGCGCGCCGGGCTTGACGCGCTCCAGCAGCGCCAGCATCTGCGTCTCGATGCGCGACAGCGCCTCCTGGGTCTGGCCCTCGAAGCGCAGCACCAGCACGGGCGTGGTGTTGCTGGCGCGGATCAGGCCGAAGCCGTCGGCCCAGTCCACGCGCAGGCCGTCGATGGTGCTGACCTGGGCCGGTGCGGCAAAGGTCTCGGCGGCCAGGGCCTGCAGTTCGGCGGCCAGGCGATGGGGCTCGCCCTCGGCGCAGGCCACATTCAGTTCCGGGGTGGAAAAGCTGGTGGGCAGCGCGTTGAGCAAGGCGCTGGGGTCGGCCTCGCGGCTGACGATCTCCAGCAGGCGGCAGCCCGCGTAGGTGCCGTCATCGAAGCCATACCAGCGCTCCTTGAAGAAGATGTGGCCGCTCATCTCGCCGCCCAGCGGCGCGTCCAGTTCCTTCATGCGGGCCTTGACCAGGGAGTGCCCGGTCTTGAACATCACGGGCTCGCCCCCGGCCTCGCGGATGGCGGGCGCCAGGCGCTGCGTGCATTTCACGTCGTAGACGATGCTGCCGCCCGGCACGCGCGAGAGCACGTCCTTGGCGAACAGCATCATCTGGCGGTCGGGGAAGATGTTCTGGCCGTCCTTGGTGACGATGCCCAGGCGGTCGCCGTCACCGTCGAAGGCCAGGCCCAGTTCGGCGTCCGAGGTGCGCAGCGCCTCGATCACGTCGCGCAGGTTCTCGGGCTTGCTGGGGTCGGGATGGTGGTTGGGGAATTCACCGTCCACTTCGGAGAACAGCTCGATCACCTCGCAACCCAGGGCGCGGAAGATGCCGGGCGCCGAGGCACCGGCCACGCCGTTGCCGCAGTCCACCACGATCTTGATGGGGCGCGCCAGCTTCACATCACCCACGATGCGCGCCTGGTAGTCGGCCTGCACATCGGCGCGGCGCACGCTGCCGGTGCCCGTGATCGTCCAGTCATCGCTTTCGACGCGGCGGCGCAGGGCCTGGATTTCCTCGCCGTAGATGGCGCGGCCGGCCAGCACCATCTTGAAACCGTTGTAGTCCTTGGGGTTGTGGCTGCCCGTGACCTGGATGCCCGAGCGCGCCAGCGTGCTGGCTGCGTAGTACAGCATGGGCGTGGTGGCCAGGCCGATGTCGATCACCTCGATGCCGACCTCGGTCAGCCCGGCGATCAGCGCCGCGGACAGCGAGGGTCCCGACAGGCGGCCATCGCGTCCCACGGCCACCACGGTCTCGCCGGCCGCCAGGGCCGCCATGCCGAAGGCGCGGCCCACGCCGAGCGCGACCTCCTCGTTGAGCGTGGACGGCACGATGCCGCGGATGTCATAGGCTTTGAAGATGGAAGATGCGACCTGCACGTCGAAAACGCTTTCTCGTCGGTTGAAAACAGGGCGCCGCAGCCTGGGGACCTGGCCCGGCTGCGGCCCAAGGCGCGATTGTAGGCGCGGCAGGCTTGTAGGCGCGGCAGGCATGGGCGCCGGCGCACATCACCCCGGCTGCAAGCGGTTGCGGCGCGTGCCCTGCCTCACAGCTGCTGCTGCACCTGGGCCAGCGCAGCCGGGTCTTCCATGGTGCTGAGGTCGCCCGGGTCGCGCCCCTCAGCCACGGCCTGCATGGCGCGGCGCAGCAGCTTGCCGCTGCGCGTCTTGGGCAACGCACTGACGAAGACCACGCGCGAGGGCCGGGCCACGGCGCCCAGCCGCGCATCGACCAGCTTCATCACATCGGCCTGCAGAGCCGCGCGCTCGGCCTCGCCCTCCAGCGCCGTGCGCGGCACGGCAAAGGCCAGCGCCACCTGGCCCTTGAGCGTATCGGCCACGCCGACCACGGCGACTTCGGCCACCTGGGGGTGGGCGGAGATGCATTCCTCGATCTCGCGCGTGCCAAGGCGGTGGCCGGCCACGTTGATCACGTCGTCCGTGCGGCCCAGGATGAAGAAGTAGCCGTCCTCGTCGCGAATGCCCCAATCGAAGGTGCTGTAGACCATGCGGCCCGGAATGCTCTTCCAGTAGGTGTTGACGAAGCGCTGATCGTCACGCCAGACGGTCTGCATGCAGCCCGGCGGCAGCGGTCCCTCGATGGCCAGCACGCCCTTTTGCCCGGCGCCGAGCAGTTCTTCGCCCGTGGCCTCGTCGATCAGTTTCACGTCATAGCCATAGACGGCCTTGCCGGGACTGCCGAAGCGCGTGGTCTGCTGCTCCACGCCGTTGCACAGCGTGAGGATGGGCCAGCCGGTCTCGGTCTGCCAGTAGTTGTCGATGATGGGCTTGCCCAGGGCCTGGCTGATCCACTGCGCCGTGGGCTCGTCCAGCGGCTCGCCGGCCAGCCACAGCGCCTTGAGGCTGGAGATATCGTGGCGGTGCAGGTACTCGGCATCGTGCTTCTTGAGCACGCGGATGGCCGTGGGCGCCGAGAACATGTGGGTGACCCGGTACTTCTCCACGATGCTCCACCAGATGCCCGCGTCGGGGCGTATGGGCAGGCCCTCGTAGAGCACGGTGGCCATGCCCGCGATCAGGGGCCCATAGATGATGTAGCTGTGCCCCACGACCCAGCCGATGTCGCTGGTGCAGAAAAAGGTCTGGCCCGCCTCGGCCCCGAAGATCAGCGGCATGCTGGCGGCAAGCGCCACCGTGTAGCCGCCCGTGTCGCGCTGCACGCCCTTGGGGCGCCCCGTGGTGCCGCTGGTGTAGAGCGTGTAGCTGGGGTCGGTGGATTCCACCCAGGTGCAGGCGACCTGGGCGTCGGCGTGCAGCGCACGCAGGCTGGTCCAGTCGTGGTCGCGGCCGGCGCGCATGGGCGCAGGCGCCAGGCCACGGTCCACGATGAGCACGGCCGCTGGCTTGTGGCTGGCCAGTTGCAGGGCCTCGTCCAGCAAAGGCTTGTAGGCCACGACGCGCCCGCCGCGCGAGCCCGCGTCGGCACTGATGATGACCTTGGGCTCGGCATCGTCGATGCGCGAGGCCAGCGCCGCCGACGCAAAGCCGCCGAACACCACCGAATGGATGGCACCCAGCCGCGCACAGGCCAGCATGGCAAAGGCCGCCTCGGCAATCATGGGCATGTAGATCTGGACGCGGTCGCCCTTTTGCACGCCCAGCGACTGCAGCACGGCGGCCATGCGCTGCACCTCGGCATGCAGTTCGCGGTAGGTATAGACCTTCTCGGTGCCGGTCTCGGTGGAGATGGCGATCAGCGCATTCTGGTCGGCGCGCTCGGCCAGGTGCCGGTCCACGGCGTTGTGGCAAAGATTGGTCTGGCCGCCCACGAACCACCTGGCGAACGGCGGGTTGTCATAGTCGCAGATGCGCTGGGGCGGCACATGCCAGTCGATGCGGCCGGCCTGCTCGGCCCAGAAGGCATCGCGCTCCTGGATGGAGCGGCGGTGGAAATCGTCGAAACGCGGGGCCATTGTCTGTCTCCTGTCGTTGTCATGGATTGGCGGCTTCTGAATTCATAATTATTCATAATGCGCTTGCCCAAAGCTGACAAATCCTGCACAGCGACCCGGGCCGGCCCCCTCCGTCCCATTCGTCTTTCATGGCCCCGCCTTGCGACGGGCGTAAAAAAAGGCGCCGTGCAGGCGCCTCGACGGAAAACCATCGCTTCAGCCGCTTACTTGACCAGGGCCAGCAGATCCTTGAAGGCCGGGTGCTCGCAGCTGCGCAGCCACTCGAAGGCCACCATCTCCGTGGTCACCAGTTCGGCACCCGCGCCGGCCAGGCGATCGAAGGCAGCATCGCGGTTGCGCTCGGTGCGCGAGCTGCAGGCATCGGTGACGACCCAGACGTCGAACTCGTCTTCCAGCAGTTCCAGCGCCGTCTGCAGCAGGCAGACATGGGCTTCGCAGCCGGCAATCACCACCATGCTGCGCTCGGGCGCCTGCTGCTGGGGCTTTTGCAGGTGCTTGGGCAGGCTGCGCGCATTGCCGCCCTGGGGACGTGCAGGCGGACGCAGCCACTCGCCCAGTCCTTCGGACACGGCGCTGAAATGCATCTTGGACAGTGTCCTGTCGCACAGCGCGCGCAGTTGGGCATCGTTGGCACCCAGGCGCGAGGGGTTCTGTTCGGTGCCGAACACCGGCACTTCCACCAGATGCGCCAGACGAGCCAGTTTCACGGCATTGGCCAGGACTGCCGGGCCCTCGAAGATGGCCGGCATCAGGCGCTCCTGGTAATCGACGAGTACAAGCTGGGAGTCGGAGGCTTCAAGCAGCATGGCGGATCTTTCTTGGAATACGAGGCGGCGCGGGCCGCCCTTCTTATCGGAAAACAGGACAGCCCGCTATTGTCGCAGCTTGGGGGCCATCACCGCCGGGCGCCGGCGATTCCTGAGGTGGCTCAAAAACCCGGGCCTTCGGGGGTCTTATCGAATTTGTCCTACGTTTTTGCGTGGTAATCTCGCGCCCCATGTCCCGATGGCTTATCGCACTCCTGTTCGTCAGCGCCACTGCACACGCGGCTCCGCCCGAGCTGCGTGACGACGATATGAACCAGCTGCTGGTCAACCGCAGCCTCATCTCGCAGCTGCGCGAAGCCCGCCACCACATGGCGGAGCGCACTTCCGACTTCGTCAAGGAAGCACGACAGAGCGTCGCCGAAAAGACCTCCGATCTGGTCGTGACCGCCATGGGCTTCATCGGCGTTCCCTACCGTCGCGGCGGCAACAGCGCCGAGACCGGCTTCGACTGCAGCGGCTTTGTCCGTGCCATCTACTCCGAGACCCTGGGCAAGGTCCTGCCGCGTCGCGCTGACCAGCAGGCACAGGCCACGGAAAAAATCGACAAGAACGAACTCAAGCCCGGCGATCTGGTGTTCTTCAACACCATGCGCCGCGCCTTCAGCCACGTCGGCATCTATGTCGGCGACGGCAACTTCATTCATGCCCCCCGCACCGGTGCACAGGTGCGCGTGGAAAGCATGCAAAGCGCCTACTGGGCCCGCCGCTTCGATGGCGCCCGTCGCGTGCAGGACTCCGACGGCCTGGGCCTGGATGCCAGCAAGGCTGCCTTGGCCATGCAGATGCAGGCAAGCCAGCTGCAGTAACCACGGCGGGCTGTCTGCCCTCCCCCAGTCCAGGCGCCTGCAGATGCAGGCGTTTTGTTTTTCAGGGCACTGCACTGCCTTCGTCCCAGGTTGAGACGCTGTCCGACAGGGCCGGCATGCGCCGGGCCCTAGAGTCGCGGCATGGAAGCTTCAGTTCGGAGAAAAGCATGATGTCCTTGATTGGCACCCTCATCGTTGGCCTGGTCGTTGGCCTGCTGGCGCGCGCACTCAAACCCGGCGACGACAGCCTTGGCTGGATCATGACCATCCTGCTTGGTGTGGCAGGATCGTTTCTTGCCAGCTATGTCGGTGTCGCCATGGGCTGGTATGAAGCCGGGCAGCCCGCTGGCTGGATCGCCTCCATCGTTGGCGCCATCGTCATCCTCTTCATCTACAGCCTGGTGCGCAGCAAGAGCGCACGCTGACCGCACCGGCGCCAGCCGCCTCCTCCGGCTGGCGCATTCTCCTGATCGACATCTGCCCCGGACCCACTGGCACGCATGATCTTTCGCACATCGGACAAGACCCCTCCCCCTCCACCACCGCGCCACGATGTGGCGCAGGCCGCAGAGAGCGCGCGCAAGCTGTTGCACCGGCGTGCGCTGGTGGGAGCCGCAGCCAGCAGCCTGCCGATCCCGGGGCTGGACTGGCTGGTTGACGCAGCCCTGCTGGCGCGCCTGCTGCCGCGCATCAACCGTGAGTTCGGCCTCACGCCCGAACAGCTGGACAGGCTGGACCCCGGCAAGCGCGAGCAGGTGCAAAAGGCCGTGGCCATGGTCGGCTCGGTACTGATCGGCAAGCTGATCACGCGCGACATGGTGGTGCGCCTGGCACGCGCTGCCGGCATGCGCATGACGGCAACCCAAGCGGCAAAGTACGTGCCGCTGGCCGGCCAGGCTGCAGCGGCCGCGCTGGGTTACGCCACGCTGCGCTACCTGGGAGAGCGCCACATCCAGGACTGCATTCGCGTGGTCGAGCAGGCGGAGCTCGACATTCCCTCGCATCTGCCCACGCAGCTGGAACGCACGGCCCGCAAGGTCGAGCAGACCGACAAGCAATTGCATGAGCACGGCAAAAGCAAGGGCGAGGGCGAGCCCGGGGCCGAGCCATCCGGCAAGCGCCCGCGCTTTTGGCGCCAGCCGGACCGCGGCCCCTGGGGCCGCTCCCAGTAAATGGCGATCAGCCCAGGTCCGAGGCGCGGTGGCGCTCCGGCACCTGGGTGGCCTCGTCTCCCCAGGTGCGATTGACGCGGCGGCCGCGCACCACCGCCGGCCGTTGGGCAATCTCGCGGGCCCAGCGCATCACATGCGTGTACTCATGGGCCGCCAGGAACTCGGCCGCGCCGTACACCTCGTTGAGCACCAGTGCGCCATACCAGGGCCAGATGGCGATGTCGGCAATGCTGTAGTGCTCTCCCGCAATGAAGGCGTGCTCGGCCAGCTGGCGATTGAGCACGTCCAGCTGGCGCTTGGTTTCCATGGTGAACCGGTTGATCGGGTACTCGAATTTTTCGGGAGCATAGGCATAGAAATGACCGAAGCCGCCGCCCAGGTAAGGCGCCGATCCCATCTGCCAGAACAGCCAGTTCAGCGTCTCGGTGCGTGCAGCGGGTTCGGCAGGCAGCAGCGCGCCAAACTTCTCGGCCAGGTACAGCAGGATAGAGCCCGACTCGAACACGCGCACCGGCGGCTCCACGCTGCGGTCCACCAGCGCGGGAATCTTGGAATTGGGGTTGACCTCGACAAAGCCACTGGAGAACTGGTCGCCATCGCTGATGCGGATCAGCCAGGCGTCGTACTCGGCGCCGCCATGGCCCAGCGCCAGCAGCTCCTCCAGCATGATGGTGACCTTCACGCCGTTGGGCGTGGCCAGCGAATACAGCTGCAGAGGCTGCTGCCCCACCGGCAGTGTCTTGTCGTGGGTCGGCCCGGCGACCGGGCGGTTGATGTTGGCGAAGGTGCCGCCCGAGGGCGCAGGCTGCCATACGGCGGGCGGGACATAGGTGGAGCGGTCGGACATGCAGGATTCCTGTGGTTCGCGGGCATGGGAAAGGCGCCCGGCTGAAGGCCATTGTCCAGCCCCTGACACACTCCTGCCGCCGCGCGCAGAACGCCGCCACGGCGTCCGGGGATTTGCCACAATCGTTGCATGACTGCAGCCCCCACACCCTCCGCCCGCCAGTTCTGGCTCATGAAGAACGAGCCCGACGAATACTCCATAGATCATGCGCTGGCCGCGCCACAGGCCACCATTGCCTGGGACGGGGTGCGCAACTACCAGGCGCGCAACTTCATGCGCGATGCCATGCAGGTCGGCGACGGGGTGCTGTACTGGCATTCCAGCTGCGCCGAGCCCGGCATCTACGGCATCGCCCGCATTGCAGGCAACCTGCGCACCGACGCCTCGCAGTTCGACCCGGCCAGCCCGTACTACGACCCCAATTCTTCTCCCGACAAGCCGCGCTGGCTCACGCTGGACGTGCAGGCGCTGCGCAAGACACGCACGCTGCAGATTGCCGAGCTGCGCGCGCATCCTGAACTGGCGCAGATGCGTGTGCTGCAAAAGGGCAATCGGCTGTCGATCACGCCGGTCACGCCCGAGGAATGGAGCTTCATCGAAGGCCTGCTCAGGCACGGCTGAACACGCCTCGCACGGGCTGCTTTCTTACAAGCAAGAAGCCTCTTTCCTGCACTCCTGCCCTGCATCGGCCGCTATGCTTTTGGGCATTTGCGAACCTGGATTTCGCAAGCTGGAGGGACCATCTTCGTGCGCTGGCGAAAATCAAAAGCAAAAACAACCACTGGACCACTCAAGAGCGGCATGGCCGCGGCGCCAGGCCGCCTGCGGCTGGCGCTGCGCGATGCCATCGCCGCCTCGCTGGGCGCCATGCTGGCCTGGGAACTGTCCCACTACCTGCTGGGCCACCCCAGACCCGTCTTTGCCGCCGTCACCGCCCTGGTCTGCCTGGCGCCCGGCCTGCCCAGCCATCTCAAGCAAACCTGGGGCCTGGTGCTGGGCTGCGCCATCGGCATCATCGTCGGCGAACTGGCCTGGCTGCTGCCCGACACCATTCCCCTGCTGCGGCTGAGCCTGGCCTCGCTGGTCGCGCTGTCGCTGGCCGCCATGCTGGGGCAGCCGCCTGTGGTTCCGATACAGGCCGGCGTTTCCGTGGTGCTGGTCCTCAGCATGGGGCCCAGCGCGGCGGGCGAAACCCGGCTGGTCGACGTGCTGGTCGGCGCAGGCGTGGGCCTGATGTTCAGCCAGGTCATCTTCACGGCCAATCCGCTGCGTGCCGTATCACGTTCGGCAAGCGCGTTGCTGGGCCAGCTGGCCGACGGGCTGGACGCCACGCTGCGTGCCACCGCCACCCACGACACACCCGACGCCACCGTGGCACTGGGCCAGCTCACGCGCAGCAGCGATGCGCTGAGCGCGCTGCGCACCGCCATGGCGGAGGCGCAAAGCGCCAGCCGCTGGTCCGTGCGCGGACGCCTGGGTGGCGCGGCACTGCAGACCGTCACGGCGCGCTACGACCGCCATGCCGTGCGCCTGTACGCCAGCGCGCTGCTGCTGGGCGAAAGCCTGGTGCGCGGAATGTCGCATGACAGCGGCCTCATGCCGCGCGCCATCGTCCTGCACTGTGAATGGCTGATCGAAGCCTGCCGGCAACTGGCCGCCAATGGCAACGTGGTGGCCCTGCAGCCCGACGACGCCCTGGCCAGGTTGGCCGCCTCGGCCCCCCAGGCGCCCACCCAACCGCTGCCTGAGGCCTGGCTGCCCGCGCTGGACCACGCACGACAGATGGAAGAGGCCCTGAAGGCGCTCACAGGTTCGCGCGACGCGTGATCAGGCGGCAGCGCGTTCGCGCTGCCTTGCAGGCGCCGCGCTGATGCGCGCAATGGCGCCGGCCAGCCACCAGCCGATGGCGCACATGGCCGCCGTCACCACCCAGGTCCACTGCCATCCGCCCGCCTGCACTGCCACGGCCGCCACCAGAGGCGGCCCTGCAAACTGGCCCACGCTGGACCATTGCTGCATGAAGCCCACCGTGGTCGAAACAGTGGACTCATCGGGGGCAAGCCGCACGGCCATGGAAAACAGCGTGCCCGGAATCAGTCCCCCCGCTGCCGAGAACACAACTACCGCAGCAAATCGCAGCCACAAAGGTGCCAACGGCTGGCCTTGCCATTGCACATAGGCCAGCAGCGCGCACAACGCCATGCAGCCGAAGCCCAGGCGCAGCGCCCGCGATGCGCTCCAGCCGCCTTGCAGCAGACGGCCCGATGCCACATTGCCCACCATGTTGGCCAGCGCCACCACGGCCGTCAGCGTGCCCGACAACGCCGCTCCCAGGCCCGCCTCGGCATAGACCGTGGGAAGAAAGCCGATGACGGCCATCCACTGTCCCGAATACACGGCAAAGCCCAGCGCCACGCACCAGGGGCCAGGGCTGCGCAAAGTCAGCGCCAGGCGCGGACGCCACCCCCCGCCAGCCGCCGAGGTGCCAACGGGTGCCTTCGGGCCGTCTGCCGGCACGCCGTACCACACGGCGGCGCAAGCCAGGGCAGAGACCAGCCCCAGAAGCAGCCACCACAGCGGCCAGGAAGCCCAGGCCATCACCCAGGGACCCAGCAGCAAGCCGATGGCACTGCCCAGCGGCATGTAGGTGCCCCACCAGCCCATGCGCGCGCTCAGATCGTGCGGCGCCACGCAGCGGCGAATCAGGCCTGGCCCCGGCATGGCGACCAGCAGAAAGCCCAGTCCTTCCACGGCGCGCAGGGCCAGCAACGGTGCAAAACCCGTGGCGATGGCGCCCAGGGCGCTGGCACCCGCCATCAACAGCAGGCCCGCCAGCATGCTGCGCCGCAGTCCCCAGCGGTCAGCCCCCAGGCCCACCACCAGGCCCAGCAGCATGCCGGCCACCTGCACGGTGGAAAGCAGAAAGCCGGCCTGCAGCAGGGACACGCCCAGCTGCTGCTGCAGCACCGGCACGGCCGGCGGCAGCTTGCCTACATGCAGGGCCGCGCTGACGCCGGCCATCACGACGATCCATGAGGGATGCACCCCCTGCCTTGTTGTTTCCATTGGATGCGGTTTCCTGGGGGCACATGCCGTGCGCCCTGTGGGTGATGTGTGAAGTATCGAAAGCATAGGCCAAGCGGCGCCCGCAAGCAGCGCCCCTGGCATCTGCCCACCAACCGGCTTGCGGCAGCGGGCATCGGCAGCGCATTCGACATAGCCCGTGGCACTGGAACGCCCAGGTGAGGCGCTCCAGCTGCGCGGCCAGGCATTTCCGCTGCCCCAGAAACAGCTTGGCCTGCGAGGCACCCCATGGCACCTCGCAGGCCTTGCATGCCGGGCAGAGGCCGCATGCGCTGCGGCCTTTCGCCCGTCCTCCCCCACCGATTCCTGTCAGGCCTTCATGGCATCACAGCCTCAGCTTGGCACTGGCCAGCAACACACCGAAGCCCACCAACATGCCGCCAAAGGCCCGGTCTATCCAGTGCCGTACGGCCAGCAGCCGGGCACGAACCCGCTGCGCGGAAAAGCACAGCGCCACGATGCAAAACCAACCCACATGGGCCAGCGAGATGAACCCGCCGTACGCCAGTTGCGTGGCCAGCGATGTGTCCTGCCCCACGATCTGCAGGAACAGGCTCACCACAAACACCGTGGTCTTGGGATTGAGCGCATTCGTCAGAAAGCCCGTGCGCAGCGCCGCCATGTCGGACAGTACGGCAGCCGGGTGGCTGGCCATTTCTCCGTCCGGCCGGCTGCGCAGCATGGTCACGCCCAGATAGATCAGATAGGCTGCACCCAGCAGCTTGACCACATCGAACAGCCAGGTGGCCTGCTGCATCAGCAACCCCACCCCAAGCAAGGTATAGCTGACATGGACCAGCACGCCCAGGCCTATGCCCAGCGCCGTGAGCATGCCCGCGCGGCGCGAGCGCAGCAGGCTGTTGCGCGTGACCATGGCGAAATCCGCCCCGGGGCTGATCACGGCCAGCAAGGTAATGGTGACTACAGCTATCCATTCGGTCATGCATTCTCCGTTCGACTCAGTGCAACGCGGGATAGTATTGGCCTTCCATAAAAATACATAACGATGTTTTCTGACACAGTTAGTGAACTCAATTCACAGACTCCCAGCAAGCGGCTGCCGTCGTTGCAGGCCCTGCGCTGCTTCGAAGCAGCCGCCCGACGGGAGAACTTCAGCAAGGCGGCTGAAGAGTTGCATCTGACCCACGGCGCCATCAGCCGGGCCGTGCGCCTGCTGGAAGACGATCTGGGCGTGACCCTGTTTGACCGCCGCAGCCGCCGCGTCTTCCTGACCGACGCTGGGCGCCATCTCGCACAGGCCGTGCATGAAGGCCTGGAGCGCATGCGCCAGGCGACGCAGGAGTTGCGCGCACGCGCGCGGCATGCGCGCCGCTGGGTGCTGTCCTGCGAACCCACCTTGCTGATGCGCTGGCTGATTCCGCGCTGGCCACAGTTCCAGCAAATGCATCCCGAGCTGCAACTGCACCTGGTGGCCGGCGGCGGCCCGTTCTCGTTTGCGGACGGGATCGACCTGGCCATACGGCGCGACGATTTCGCCCTTCCCGCAGGCTGCCATGCCGAAACGCTGTTCGCAGAGCGCATAGGCCCGGTCTGCCGGCCCGATCGCCTGGCGCAATGGTGCGACCGCCCCGCGCAAGAGCACACGCCCAGGCTGCGCGCCGATGCGCCCTTGCTGCAAAGCCGCACGCGCCCCGGCGCCTGGGCCACCTGGGCCGAGTACAGCGGCCAGCCCCAGCCCTCGGGACCGCAGCTGCAGTTCGAACATTTCTATTTCACGCTCCAGGCTGCCGTGGCCGGAATGGGCGTGGCCATAGGCCCCTGGCAACTGGTGCGCGACGACATTGCCAGCGGCGTGCTGGCGGCGCCCATGGGCTTTGTGGAGGATGGATCGCGCTATTGCCTGCTGTCCCCTGCCCCGCCTGCACCGAATGGCGTGCACGCGCAGTTACTGCAGTGGCTGCGCTCCCAGGCCTGAGCCGGCCTGCGACCCGTACTACCCCCCAAAGCACAAAGGCAGCCGAAGCTGCCTTTGTGTCCTTGCCCGTTCCGAAGGCCGGGCGTTGCGCTTACTTGCGCTGCGGCGGCAGGTCCGTGCAGGAGCCGTGCGCCACCTCGGCCGCCATGCCCAGGCTCTCGCCCAGCGTGGGGTGAGGATGGATGGTCTTGCCGATGTCCACGGCGTCGGCACCCATTTCAATGGCCAGCGCGATCTCGCCGATCATGTCGCCCGCATGCGTGCCGACGATGCCGCCGCCCAGGATGCGGCCATGGCCATGCGCCTCGGGGCTGTCGTCGAACAGCAGCTTGGTGACGCCTTCGTCGCGGCCATTGGCAATGGCGCGGCCCGATGCCGTCCAGGGGAAGACCCCCTTCTTGACCTTGATGCCCTGGGCCTTGGCCTGGTCCTCGGTCAGGCCCACCCACGCCACTTCCGGGTCGGTGTAGGCCACGCTGGGGATCACGCGGGCATTGAAGGCGCTGGCGGCCAGCTCCTTGTTGCCCTGCAGTTCACCGGCGATGACTTCGGCGGCCACATGGGCCTCGTGCACGGCCTTGTGCGCCAGCATGGGCTGGCCCACCACGTCGCCGATGGCGAAGATGTGGGGCACGTTGGTGCGCATCTGGATGTCGACTTCGATGAAACCGCGGTCCGTGACGGCCACGCCGGCCTTCTCGGCGGCGATCTTCTTGCCGTTGGGCGTGCGGCCCACGGCCTGCAGCACCAGGTCGTAGACCTGAGGCTCGGGCACGGTGATGCCGTCCTTGGCGGGCGCGAAGCTGACCTTGATGCCTTCGGGCGTGGCTTCGGCACCCACGGTCTTGGTGTTGACCATGATGTTGTCGAAGCGCGGCGCGTTCATCTTCTGCCAGACCTTGACCAGGTCGCGGTCGGCGCCCTGCATGAGGCCGTCCATCATCTCCACCACGTCCAGGCGTGCGCCCAGCGTGGAGTAGACGGTGCCCATTTCCAGGCCGATGATGCCGCCACCCAGGATCAGCATGCGTTTGGGCACGCTGGCCAGGTCCAGCGCGCCGGTGGAGTCCACCACACGCGGGTCCTTGGGCATGAAGGGCAGGTGCACGGCCTGGCTGCCGGCGGCAATGATGGCGCGCTTGAACTGCACGATCTTCTTGCTGCCGGTCTTTTCCTGGCCGTCGCCCGTGGTCTCTTCCACCTCAAGGTGATTGGCACCGACGAAGTTGCCGTAGCCGCGCACCACGGTGACCTTGCGCATCTTGGCCATCTGGCCCAGGCCGCCGGTCAGCTTGCCGATGACCTTGTCCTTGTGTCCGCGCAACTGGTCGATGTTGACCTCGGGCGCGCCGAACTTGACGCCTGCCACTTCCAGGTGCTTGACCTCGTCCACGACGGCCGCCACGTGCAGCAGCGCCTTCGAGGGAATGCAGCCCACGTTCAGGCAGACGCCGCCGAGGGTCTTGTAGCGCTCGACGATGACCACGTTCAGGCCCAGGTCGGCTGCGCGGAAGGCGGCAGAGTAGCCGCCAGGGCCACCGCCGAGCACGACCACGTCGCAGTCATAGTCGGCCGCGCCACCAGCGTAGCTTGCTGCCGCAGGAGCGGGGACCGGGGCCGCTGGAGCCGGCACGGCAGGTGCCGCGGCGCTGGCGGCTGCAGGAGCCGCAGCGGCAGCCTGGGGCGCAGTGGCCGCCTCGCCGGCAGCCTCCAGCGTCAGGACCACGGAGCCCTCGGCGACCTTGTCGCCGAGCTGCACCTTGAGTTCCTTGACCACGCCGGCATGGCTGGAAGGAATCTCCATGGAGGCCTTGTCGGACTCCACGGTGATCAGAGACTGATCCTTGGCGACGGTGTCACCGGGCTGGACCAGCAGTTCGATCACGCCCACTTCGGCGAAGTCGCCGATGTCGGGCACCTTGATGTCGATGATTGCCATGTGTCGGGCCTCCGTTTACAGCAGGATGCGGCGGTAGTCCGCCAGCACCTGACCCAGGTAGGCGTTGAAGCGCGCGGCCGAGGCACCGTCGATGACGCGGTGGTCATAGGACAGCGACAGCGGCAGCGTCAGGCGCGGCACGAACTGCTTGCCGTCCCACACGGGCTTCATCTGGCCCTTGGACAGGCCGAGGATGGCCACTTCCGGGGCGTTGATGATGGGGGTGAAGTTCGTGCCGCCGATGCCGCCCAGCGACGAGATCGAGAAGCAGCCGCCCTGCATGTCGGCAGCGCCGAGCTTGCCGTCGCGGGCCTTCTTGGCCAGCTCGCCCATTTCCTGGCTGATCTGCAGGATGCCCTTCTTGTCGGCATCGCGCAGCACGGGCACCACCAGGCCATTGGGCGTGTCTGCCGCGAAGCCGATGTGGAAGTACTGCTTGTAGACCAGGGTGTCGCCGTCCAGCGAGGCGTTGAACTCCGGGAACTTCTTGAGCGCCGCGACCACCGCCTTGATCACGAAGGCCAGCATGGTCACCTTGACGCCGCTCTTCTCGTTCTCCTTGTTGGTGGAGACGCGGAAAGCTTCCAGGTCGGTGATGTCGGCCTCGTCGTTGTTGGTGACGTGGGGGATCATGACCCAGTTGCGCGACAGGTTGGCGCCGCTGATCTTCTTGATGCGCGACAGGTCCTTGCGCTCGACCGGGCCGAACTTGGCGAAGTCCACCTTGGGCCAGGGCAGCAGGTCCAGGCCGGCGCCGCCGCCGGAGCCGCCCTTGGGAGCCGCCGCAGCCTGGGCCTTGGTCTGCACGGCACCGGCCATGACGGACTTGGTGAAAGCCTGGATGTCGTCGGCCGTGATGCGGCCCTTGTTGCCCGAGCCCTTGACCTCGTCCAGCGGCACACCCAGTTCGCGGGCGAACTTGCGCACGGAGGGCGATGCATGGGGCAGCTTGCCGGTGGGCGCCACGGTGGGGTTGTGTGCAGGTGCAGCGGCAGGAGCCGATGCTGCAGCGGCAGCCACCGGAGCTGCAGCGGCCGGGGCAGCAGTTGCCGGTGCAGGGGCTGCAGCAGCAGGTGCCGGGGCCGCAGCCTGGGCTGCAGGCGCGGCAGCGCCCTGCACGCTCATCTGGCCGACCACGTCGCCCACATTGACCGTGTCGCCGATCTTGAGCGTCAGCGCCGTGATGGTGCCCGCTGCGGGCGAGGGGATCTCCATCGAGGCCTTGTCGGATTCGACGGTGAACAGCGATTGCTCTGCCGTCACGGTGTCGCCGACCTTGACCAGCATCTCGATCACGGCCACGTCCTTGAAGTCGCCGATGTCGGGAATCTTGATATCGATCTGCGTGGCGGCGCCCGAGGCCGCAGGCGCGGCAGCGGGAGCAGCGGCCGGCGCAGGCGCAGATGCAGGCGCAGCAGATGCAGGCGCAGCCACGGGAGCCGGGGCAGCAGCTGCCGGTGCCGGTGCCGCAGCGTCTGCGGTCTCGATCACGGCAATGATGCTGCCTTGCTTGACCTTGTCGCCCAGGTTCACGCGCAGCTCCTTGAGCACGCCGGCGTGGCTGGACGGAATCTCCATCGATGCCTTGTCGGACTCGACGGTGATCAGCGATTGCTCGGCCTTGATCTGGTCGCCGGCCTTGACCAGCACTTCGATCACACCGACTTCATCGAAATCGCCGATGTCCGGAACTTGAATGTCTACCAATGCCATAGGTGTCTCCCGTTCTTACTCAGGCGTGCAGCGGGTTGATCTTGTCGGCCTTGATGCCGTACTTGGCGATCGCCTCGGCCACGGTGGTGGCGTTGATCTTGCCTTCTTCGGCCAGCGCGCGCAGTGCGGCGACCACGATGTAGTGGCGGTCCACCTCGAAGTGCTCGCGCAGCTTGCGGCGGAAGTCCGAACGGCCGAAGCCGTCGGTGCCCAGCACCTTGTAGGTGCGGCCCTTGGGCATGTAGGGGCGGATCTGCTCGGCGTAGGCCTTCATGTAGTCGGTGGATGCGATCACCGGACCATTGTGCGACTGCAGCTGCTGCGTGACGAAGGGCACCTTCTGCGTTTCCAGCGGATGCAGCAGGTTCCAGCGGTCGGCTTCCTGGCCGTCGCGGGTGAGTTCGTTGAAGCTGGGGCAGCTCCACACGTCGGCGGCAATGCCCCAGTCGGCCAGCAGCAGTTCCTGGGCGAAGAAGGATTCGCGCAGGATGGTGCCCGATCCCAGCAGCTGCACGCGCAGGCCGCTTTCCGGCACCTTCTGGCCGGGCTTGCACAGGTACATGCCCTTGATGATCTGCTGCTCGGTGCCGGGCGTGAGGCCGGGCATGGCGTAGTTCTCGTTGAGCAGCGTGATGTAGTAGAAGACGTTTTCCTGCTCCTGCACCATGCGGCGCAGGCCGTCCTGCATGATCACGGCGACTTCGTGGGCGAAGGTCGGGTCGTAGCTCACGCAGTTGGGAATGGTGTTGGCCAGGATGTGGCTGTGGCCGTCTTCGTGCTGCAGGCCTTCGCCGTTCAGCGTGGTGCGGCCCGAGGTGCCGCCCAGCAGGAAGCCGCGCGCCTGCATGTCGCCGGCCGCCCAGGCCAGGTCACCGATGCGCTGGAAGCCGAACATCGAGTAGTACACATAGAACGGGATCATGATCCGGTTGCTCGTGCTGTAGCTCGTGGCTGCCGCGATCCAGCTGCTCATGCCGCCGGCTTCGTTGATGCCTTCCTGCAGGATCTGGCCGGCCTTGTCCTCGCGGTAGTACATCACCTGGTCCTTGTCGACCGGGGTGTACTGCTGTCCAGCGGGGTTGTAGATGCCGATCTGGCGGAACAGGCCTTCCATGCCGAAGGTACGTGCCTCGTCCACCAGGATGGGCACGACACGCGGGCCGATTTCCTTGTCGCGCAGCAGCTGCGTCAGGAAACGCACATAGGCCTGCGTGGTCGAGATCTCACGGCCTTCGGGCGTGGCTTCGAGGATGGCCTTGAAGGTGTCCAGCGCAGGCGCCGTGAACTGCTCGCTGGCCTTGACGCGGCGGTGCGGCAGGTAGCCGCCCAGGGCCTTGCGGCGCTCGTGCAGGTAGCGCATTTCCGGCGTGTCGTCAGCCGGCTTGTAGAAAGGCAGGTCGGCGATCTGGCTGTCGGGAATCGGGATGTTGAAGCGGTCGCGGAAGGCCTTGATGTCCTCGTCGCCCAGCTTCTTGGTCTGGTGAACGGTGTTCTTGCCTTCACCGATCTTGCCCATGCCGAAGCCCTTGACGGTCTTGACCAGCAGCACGGTGGGCTGGCCCTTGTGCGAATTGGCCGCATGGAAGGCCGCATAGACCTTCTGCGAATCGTGGCCGCCGCGGCGCAGGTTCCAGATCTCGTCGTCGCTCATGTGCTCGACCATCTTCAGCGCGCGCGGATCGCGGCCGAAGAAGTTCTTGCGCACGTAGGCGCCGTCATTGGCTTTGAACGACTGGTAGTCGCCGTCGTTGCACTCGGCCATGATCTTCTTGAGCACGCCGTCCTTGTCCTTGGCCAGCAGCTCGTCCCAGCCCTTGCCCCACAGCAGCTTGATGACGTTCCAGCCGGAGCCGCGGAACTCGCCCTCGAGTTCCTGGATGATCTTGCCGTTGCCGCGCACCGGACCGTCCAGGCGCTGCAGGTTGCAGTTGATCACGAAGATCAGGTTGTCCAGCTTTTCGCGGGCGGCCAGGGAGATCGCACCCAGCGACTCGACCTCGTCCATTTCCCCGTCGCCGCAGAAGACCCAGACCTTGCGGTTTTCGGTGTCGGCAATGCCGCGGGCGTGCAGGTACTTGAGGAAGCGCGCCTGGTAGATGGCCATCAGCGGGCCCAGGCCCATGGACACCGTGGGGAACTGCCAGAACTCGGGCATCAGCTTGGGGTGCGGGTAGCTGGACAGGCCCTTGCCGTCCACTTCCTGGCGGAAGTTCAGCAGCTGCTCTTCGGAGATGCGGCCTTCCAGATAGGCGCGGGCATAGATGCCGGGCGAGACGTGGCCCTGGATGTACAGGCAGTCGCCACCGTGGTTTTCGTTTTCGGCGTGCCAGAAGTGGTTGAAGCCGGCCGCAAACATGTTGGCCAGCGAAGCGAAGGAGCCGATGTGGCCACCCAGGTCACCGCCTTCGGGTGGGTGCAGGCGGTTGGCCTTGACCACCATGGCCATGGCGTTCCAGCGCATGTAGGCGCGCAGGCGGCCTTCGATTTCCAGGTTGCCGGGACAGCGCGCTTCCTGCGAGGCCTCGATGGTGTTCACGTAGCCGGTGTTGGCCGAGAAGGGCATGTCCACGCTGTTCTGGCGTGCATGTTCGAGCAGGTCCTCGATCAGCTTGTGCGCATATTCGGCGCCTTCACGGTCGATGACGGCCGACAGTGCGTCCATCCATTCGCGCGATTCTTGTTGGTCCAGGCCGGCGGGAACGCCTGCATTGCCTTGCGGGTCAGTCTGAGCTGTCATGGGAATGTCTCCTTGCAGAAGGTAGCGTCTTGGGGTCGAACCAGTGAGCGGCGCAGCGCGCCATCGCAGGCGGGTAGTTCACCACGCCTTGCGCGGCACAGACCCTGTCTGGCGAACTTGAAGATACCGATTCACTGCCTCAATGCTCGGCGAGTGTCGCATACTTTTTTCGAATTTCAAATGGTGCTTTTTGATTTCATAATTTGAAATTTTGCTGCAAACGCACATACAGTGAAGACCCCAAAGAACGTCGCCGAAGCGCCTGCGTGGCGACTCCAATACTCCTTAAAAACAGTCAGACTCTCCCCTACACTGGGCGCATGCAATCCTCCCCTTCCGAGCACGGCACGCACAGCCCTGCCCCCATGGCAGGCGTGGCCGCGCCAGTGCGCTGGTGGCGCAGCTGGTGGCGCAGTCTTTCCCCCACGCGCCAGGACCGCTTTGCGGCACTCGCCCCGCTGGCCGCCGTACTGATGTTCATGGCCGCCATCGTCGCGTCGTTCTGGTATCTGCGCATGGAGGAGATCGACCGCGAGAAGGAAGCGTTGCACCGCGACGTGGAATATGCCCAGCAGCGCGTGCGCCTGCGCCTGCTGGAGCGCCAGGAGCAACTGATGCGCATGGCGCGCGACATCAGCAACCACGATCTGGCCGAGTCCGATTTCGCCAGCCGCGCCGAAGCGCTCATCAGCCAGTATCCCGAACTGCAGTCCATCACCTGGATCGACTCCCAACGCCGCATTCTGGCCAGCCAGTCCGCCCCCACCGTGAGCAGCGACCAGTTGCGCATCCCCCGCGAGGTCCTGCGCGCCGGTGACGCCCTGGAGGCCTACCAGCTCGCGCGCGAGATGCAGCAGCCCATCTATGTGCAAGGCCTGGCCCACAAGGGCGAGGCCGCGCCGCTGCTGCAGCTGCATGTGCCGCTGGCGCAGGACGGCCGCTACATCGGCGAGCTGCTGGGCGAGTATTCCGTGGACAGCCTGCTGCGCTACGGCACGCCCACCGAAATCATGGCCCGCTATGCCATGACCATGCTCGACAGCCGGGGCCAGGTTCTGGCCGGCACACCGCTGACGCCGCGCAAGCAAAATGCCACCGACCTGCTGCGCTGGCGCACGGTGGCCAATGAGGACGAGGCTCCGGTCGCCCCCGTGGGCAACAGTCTGGTGCTGCGCGCACAGGCCTACCGCACCTCGCTGGGCGTGGTGGGCAGCGGCCTGTTCTGGCTGGTGGGCACGCTCAGCGCGATGACGGCATGGCTGCTGCTGGCCACCTGGCGCCACACGCGACGCCGCCAGCGCGCGCAGGAAGCCCTGGTTGCCGAAACCAATTTCCGCCGCGCCATGGAGAACTCGGTGCTCACCGGCATGCGCGCGCTGGACCTGCAAGGCCGCATCACCTACGTGAACGCCGCCTTCTGCCAGATGACGGGATGGAGCGAATCCGAACTCGTCGGCCAGATGCCGCCCTATTCCTACTGGCCCGACAACGACTACGACAACCTGCACTCCAAGCTGCGCGAGGAGCTGTCGGGCAAGACCATCGTCGGGGGCTTTCAGGTGCGCGTGCAGCGCAAGAACGGCACGCAGTTCGACGCGCGCCTGTATGTCTCGCCGCTGATCGACGCCCACGGCCAGCACACGGGCTGGATGTCGTCCATGACCGACATCACCGAGCCCAACCGCATCCGCGAGCAGTTGTCGGCCTCCTACGAGCGCTTCACCATCGTGCTGGAGGCGCTGGACGCCTCGGTGTCCGTCGCCCCGCTTGGCAGCGCCGAGCTGCTGTTCGCCAACAAGCTGTACCGGCAATGGTTCGGCTCGCAGACCGATGGCCATCTGCAGCTCGTCGCCCAGGCCGGCGTGCTGCCCGTGCGCTCTCAGCCGCAGGGCATGGACGATGAGGATGGCCTGATGGGCCTGCCCACCGACTCGCTGACCAGCGCACGCAGCGAGAACGCCGAGATCTATCTGCCCGAACTGGGCAAGTGGCTGGAAGTGCGCTCGCGCTACCTGAGCTGGGTGGACGGACGCCTGGCGCAGATGGTGATCGCCACCGACATCACGCCGCGCCGCCTGGCCGAGGAGCAGGCCGATCGCCAGGCCGAGCACGCCCAGTCCGTCAGCCGCCTGATCACCATGGGCGAGATGGCCTCCAGCGTGGCCCACGAACTCAACCAGCCGCTGACCGCCATCAGCAACTACTGCAGCGGCATGCTCACGCGCCTCGAAAAAGGCACGCTGACCGAGGAGCAGATGAAGTTCGCGCTGGAGAAGACCGCCCACCAGGCGCAGCGCGCGGGCCAGATCATTTTGCGCATACGCTCCTTCGTCAAGCGCAGCGAACCCAACCGCACCCTGGCCCAGGTCACCGACATGGTCAGCGAGGCGGTGGAGCTGGCCGGCATCGAGCTGCGCCGCCGCAACGTACAGCTGACCTACCACGTGGCCGAGCGCATGCCGGCCATCATGGCCGACACCATCCTCATCGAGCAGGTGCTGGTCAACCTCATGAAGAACGGCGCCGAATCCATCGAGCAATCGGGCCGACCCAGCCACCAGCGCAACGTGGAACTGCGCGTGGTGCCGCGCACCATCGAGGACCAGCGCGTCATCGAATTCAACGTGCAGGACACCGGCAAGGGCTTGCCGCCCGAGGTGCTGGAGCGCCTCTTCGAGGCCTTCTTCACCACCAAGAGCGAAGGCATGGGCATGGGCCTGAATCTGTGCCGCAGCATTGTCGAGTCCCACCAGGGCCGTATGCGTGCCGAGAACCTCTACAATGGTTCCGAGGTTGTCGGCTGCCGATTTTCATTCTGGCTGCCGCTGGCCCCGCCGGGCGACGCGACAACGCCGGCAGCGACCATTGAACCCACAACAAGGACGATTGCATGAGCTTGATCCCCAAAAAAGGCACTGTGTACGTAGTTGATGACGACGAAGCGGTTCGTGATTCGCTGCAATGGTTGTTGGAGGGCAAGGACTATCGTGTGCGCTGCTTCGACTCGGCCGAGACCTTCCTCTCGCGCTACGACCCACGCGAAATCGCCTGCCTCATCGTCGACATCCGCATGGGCGGCATGACCGGCCTGGAACTGCAGGACCGACTGATCGAACGCAAGTCTCCCCTGCCCATCGTCTTCATCACCGGCCACGGCGACGTGCCCATGGCGGTGAACACCATGAAGAAGGGCGCACTGGACTTCATCCAGAAGCCGTTCAACGAGGAAGAACTGCTGAACCTGGTCGAGCGCATGCTGGACCATGCCCGCGAAGCCTTTGCCGGCCACCAGCAGGCCGCCAGCCGCGACGCCCTGCTGGCCAAGCTGACCAGCCGCGAAGCCCAGGTGCTCGAGCGCATCGTCGCCGGCCGCCTGAACAAGCAGATCGCCGACGACCTGGGCATCAGCATCAAGACCGTGGAGGCGCACCGCGCCAACATCATGGAAAAGCTCAACGCCAACACCGTGGCCGACCTGCTCAAGATCGCCCTGGGCCAGGGCCAGACCGCTGCGGCGGCCAAGGCGGCCGTCGCAGGATAAGCACCGACGCCTCCCCTGCTTTTTTCAAAGGGCTGCTAGCGCTTGACCAACAAGCCCTAGCAGCATTTTTATTTTGGTATCCACTGCAATGACAGCCCAACTCATCGACGGCAACGCCCTCTCCCGCCAACTGCGTGCCGAAGTCGCACAGCGCGCCACTGCCCTAAAGGCCCGAGGGACCACGCCCGGCCTGGCCGTGGTCCTGGTCGGCGACAACCCGGCCTCCCAGGTCTATGTGCGCAACAAGGTCAAGGCCTGCGAGGACGCAGGCTTTCATTCCGTGCTGGAGAAGTACGACGCCTCGATGACAGAAGCCGAACTGCTGGCCCGCGTCGAGGCGCTGAACAACGACCCCGACATCCACGGCATCCTGGTCCAGCTGCCGCTGCCCGCCCACATCGACGACCACAAGGTCATCGAGACCATCTCGCCGCTCAAGGATGTGGATGGCTTTCACGTAGCCAGCGCCGGCGCGCTGATGGTGGGTGAAGTCGGCTTCAAGGCCTGCACGCCCTATGGCTGCATGAAGATGCTCGAATCCATCGGCATGAAGGACCTGCGCGGCAAGCACGCCGTGGTCATCGGCCGCTCCAACATCGTCGGCAAGCCCATGGCCATGATGCTGCTGGCCGCCAATGCCACCGTCACCATCTGCCACAGCGGCACGGCGGACCTGGCCGCCATGACGCGCCAGGCCGACATCGTGGTCGCCGCCGTGGGCAAGCGCAATGTGCTGACCGCAGACATGTGCAAGCCTGGCGCCGTGGTCATCGACGTGGGCATGAACCGCAACGACGAAGGCAAGCTCTGCGGCGACGTGGACTTTGACGGTGTCAAGGAAGTGGCCGGCTTCATCACCCCCGTGCCGGGCGGCGTCGGCCCCATGACGATTACCATGCTGCTGGTCAACACCATGGAGGCGGCCGAGCGCGCCGCCGGCTGACCAGGAGCTGACAAGCATCGGGCAGCTCCCCGGGGAGCCGCTTGATTTCAATGCACCCGACGGCATCTGACACGCATGAGCAATCCCCTCCTCGAATCCTCCGACCTGCCCCTGTTCGATCGCATCCGCCCCGCCGACGTCGGCCCGGCCATCGACCATCTTCTGACCGGGGCCTGCGAGGCCCTGGAGACCGTCACGGCACCTGACTTCCCCGCGCGCTGGGATTCGATCTCCGCCGTGCTCGATGTCGCCACCGAGAAGCTGGGGACCGCCTGGGGCGCCGTCAGCCACCTCAACAGCGTGGCCGATACACCCGAGCTGCGCGCTGCCTACAACGAATCCCTGCCCAAGGTCACCGAGTTCTGGACGCGCCTGGGCGCCGACGAGCGGCTGTACGCCAAGTACAAGGCCATCGACCCTGCCACGCTCAACGTGGAGCAGCGCGCCGCATGGGACCATGCCATGCGCAATTTCGTGCTGTCTGGCGCGGAGCTGCAGGGTGAAGCCAAGCTGCGCTTTGCCAAGATTCAGGAACGCTCGGCCGAACTCACGCAGAAGTTCAGCGAGAACGCGCTGGATGCCACCGATGCCTTTGCCTACTACGCCACGGCCGATGAGTTGGACGGTGTGCCCCAGGACGTGTGCCAGGCCGCCCGTGCCGCCGCCGAAGCCGAAGGCAAGCAAGGCTTCAAGCTCACGCTGAAGATGCCCTGCTACCTGCCCGTGATGCAGTTCGCCACCAGCAGCGCGCTGCGCGAGAAGCTCTACCGCGCCTATGTGACACGCGCCTCCGACCAGGCAGAGGGCGATGCCCGCCGCTTCGACAACACGGCCAACATTTCCGAAATACTTGCCCTGCGCAAGGAAGAGGCGCAGCTGCTGGGCTACCGCAACTTCGGCGAGATCTCGCTGGTTCCCAAGATGGCGCATTCGCCGCAGCAGGTGATCGACTTCCTGCGTGACCTCGCGCACCGCGCCCGCCCCTATGCCGAAAAGGATGTCGCCGACCTGCGCAGCTTCGCACGCAAGGAACTGGGCCTGGCCGATCCCCAGCCCTGGGACTGGGCCTATATCTCGGAAAAGCTCAAGGAAGCGCGCTATGCCTTCAGCGAGCAAGAGGTCAAGCAATACTTCCCCGCCCCCAAGGTGCTGGCCGGCCTGTTCAAGATCGTGGAGACGCTGTTCGACGTGGCCATCCGCCGCGACGTGGCGCCGGTGTGGCATCCCGCTGTCGAGTTCTATCGCATCGAGCGCAGCACGCCGCAAGGCCCCCAACTGGTCGGCCAGTTCTACCTGGATCAGCCCGCACGTTCGGGCAAGCGCGGCGGCGCCTGGATGGACGATGTACGCACCCGCTGGCTGCGCCCCGACAGCCACAAGCTGCAGACGCCGGTCGCGCACCTGGTCTGCAACTTTGCCACCGGCGTTGACGGCAAGCCGGCCCTGCTCACGCACGATGACGTGATCACGCTGTTCCATGAGACAGGCCATGGCCTGCACCACATGCTGACCCAGGTCAACGAGCGCGATGTCTCGGGCATCGCGGGCGTGGAATGGGACGCGGTGGAACTGCCGAGCCAGTTCATGGAAAACTTCTGCTGGGAGTGGGAAGTGCTCAAGCACATGACCGCCCACGTGGACACGGGCGAGCCACTGCCGCGCGCACTGTACGACAAGATGATCGCGGCCAAGAACTTCCAGTCTGGCATGCAGACGCTGCGCCAGATCGAGTTCTCGCTGTTCGACATGCTGCTGCACACCGAGCACGATCCGAAGGCCGACATCATGCCGCTGCTGGCCCAGGTTCGCGCCGAAGTGGCCGTGCTGCCCTCGCCCGCCTACAGCCGCTCGGCCCATACCTTCAGCCACATCTTTGCAGGCGGCTACGCAGCGGGCTACTACAGCTACAAGTGGGCCGAAGTCCTCTCGGCGGATGCCTATGCGGCCTTCGAGGAAACCATGCTGGCCGATGGAACCCCCAACCCCGAGACAGGCCGCCGCTACCGCGAGGCCATTCTTGAAGCCGGTGGATCCCGCCCGGCGATGGAGTCGTTCAAGGCCTTCCGTGGCCGCGAACCCCAGCTGGACGCGCTATTGCGCCACCAGGGCATGGCCGAGGCCTGAGCCTGGCAACCCGGTCTGCAGCGCCCCGATGGGGCGCTTTTTCCTGGCCCGGCAACTCCACCGGATGCGCGCAGCCACATCCTGCGACTCCAGAAGATGGCCCAGGATGAATGGCACGCTATGCTTGCAGGCACTCCTGTGCGGGCATCCATCCGGCGAGTGGTCGCCGCCCCGGCACGAAACCCTTCTTCCGAAACCGAGATCGTCCATGCAGTCTTCTCCCAGCCTTGGCCACGGCGCCCTGCGCCACCTGATGCCATGCCTCGCCCTCGCCTGCCTTGCCGCCGCGCTGCCAGCCGCCGCACAGCAGGTCTACCGTATCGTTGGGCCGGACGGAAAAGTCACCTTCTCGGACCGCCCCGCCCAAAGCGCACAGCAGCAGGCAGCGCCCGCCGCCCAGGCAGTGGCGGGCGCCCCGGACAGCAACGCAGGCCTGCCCTATGCGCTGCGCCAGATTGCGAGCCGCTTTCCAGTGACGCTGTACTCCTCGTCCGATTGCACGCCCTGCGATAGCGCTCGTCAGTTGCTGCAGTCCCGGGGCATCCCCTATGCCGAGCGCCTGGTGCAGACCGAGGCGGACGCGGCAGCCCTGAACAAGCTCAGCGGGCAGACCGGACTGCCGTTTGCCACCATCGGCAAGCAGTTTCTGACCGGCTTCTCCTCCAGCGAATGGACGCAGTACCTGGATGCCGCAGGCTACCCCGCAAGCTCCCAGCTGTCTGCCCAGTACAAGCAGCCACCCGCGCAGCCCCTGACCACACCCAAGCCTGCCGCACCGACCGCATCAGCGCCCGCCGCAGCACCCACCGCCGAGGAGCAGGCAAACAGGCGCGCCCCCATACCCGCCCCCGCGCCTGGTGCACGCACCAGCGACAACCCCGCAGGCCTGAGCTTCTAGGCAGACACTGCCGCCGTCAGGAGCCCGGCCGTGGATTCCATGCTGTCCGACGTGGCCTGGACCTTGGCCAGGCTGGGCATTCTTGTGGGCCTGCCTGCGCTCATCGGGTGGGTACTGGTGGCAAGGCCTTCGTGGCGAGAGCCGTTGCGGCTAACCTGCCTGGTGCTGGTGCCCTGCCTGATCACGCTGTGGTTCATGCATGACGGAGGCCTGGGCAACGGTCTCAACCGCCTGGCCTACTACATGACGACGGCTGGCTTCTTTGCCATCTACGCCGGGCTGGCGGCCGTCACCTGGCTCATTCAGCGCATCAAAAAGCAGCGCACGCAAGCTTCATTGCGCGCGCTGTGTCTCGGTGGCATGGCCCTGCTCGTCTGGACCGCAGGCGCTGCGGTGTTCGAGAGCATCGGCTAGCAGCCGAGAGGCCAGGACCGGGTTCCTGCCTCAATAGTCGAGCGTCTGCACGCCTTCAGGCGTGCCCAGCAGGCAGACCGATGCCTTCTGGTGCGCAAAAACGCCCACGGTGACCACGCCGGGCCACTGGTTGACCTCGGACTCAAAGGCCAGCGGCTCAGCAATCTTCAGGCCGCGCACATCAAGAATGTGCTGGCCGTTGTCCGTCACCAAAGGAGCACCGTCCTTCATGCGGATCTCGGCCCGGCCACCCCTGGCCTCGAAACGCCGGGCAATCTGGGCAGCAGCCATGGGAATCACCTCCACCGGCAGCGGAAAGTCTCCCAGCACCTCGACGCGCTTGGAGGCATCGGCGATGCAGACAAAGCGCTCGGCCAGCGCCGCAACGATTTTCTCGCGCGTCAGTGCCGCGCCCCCGCCCTTGACCATGTAGCCCCGGCCGTCGATCTCGTCGGCGCCATCGATGTATACCGACAGGCGGTCCACCTCGTTGGCATCCAGCACCTTGATGCCCAGCGCCTTCAGGCGCTCGGTGCTGGCCACGGAGCTGGACACGGCCCCAGGGATCTGGTCCTTGATGGTGGCCAGCGCATCGATGAACTTGTTGACCGTCGAGCCCGTGCCGACGCCGACGATTTCGCCGGGCACTACGTAGGCAAGAGCGGCTTGCCCGACCAGGGCTTTGAGTTCATCTTGGGAAAAAGAGGCAGCAGATGTCGTCATGAGGGAAAATCCAGGTAATCCTTCGATTATCCCCATGTCTTTGATCCCCTACGCCCTGACCCGTCCCTTTCTCTTCGGCATGGACCCCGAATCCGCCCACGATCTCACGATGAACCTGATGGCAAAGGGGCAGAACACGCTCCTGCAGCAGGCCTGGGCCCAACCCATGGTGAGTGATCCCGTCGAGCTTGCCGGACTCAGGTTCCCCAATCGCGTCGGCATGGCTGCAGGCCTGGACAAGAACGCACGCTGTATCGATGCGCTGGCCGCCATGGGCTTCGGCTTCGTCGAGGTGGGCACCGTGACTCCGCGCGCGCAGCCCGGCAACCCCAAGCCGCGCATGTTCCGCATCCCCGAACGCAATGCGCTGATCAACCGACTGGGCTTCAACAACGAAGGCCTCGATGCCTTCCTGAGCAACGTCAAGCGCTCACAGGCCCGCGCCATGGGCAAGCCCATGCTGCTGGGGCTGAACATCGGCAAGAACGCCAGCACGCCCATCGAAGAAGCCACCAGCGACTACCTCAAGGCGCTCGATGGCGTCTACCCGCATGCCGACTACGTGACGGTGAACATCAGCTCGCCCAACACCAAGAATCTGCGTGCCCTGCAAAGCGACGAAGCGCTGGATGCCTTGCTGGGAGCGATTGCCGAGCGGCGCGAGCAACTGGCCACGCAGCACGGCAAGCGGGCGCCGGTGTTCGTGAAGATCGCACCCGACCTGGATGAGGAGCAGGTCGGCGTCATCGCCACCACGCTGCAGCGCCACAGCATGGACGGCGTGATCGCCACCAACACCACGATCAGCCGGGATGCCGTCAAGGGCCTGCCCCACGCCGAGGAAACGGGCGGCCTTTCCGGCGCGCCGGTGCTGGAGGCCAGCAACCAGGTCATCCGCCAACTGCGCTCTGCGCTGGGAAGCCGCTACCCCATCATCGGCGTGGGAGGCATTCTCAGCGGCGAAGATGCGGTCAGCAAGATCCGGGCGGGCGCCGATGTGGTCCAGATCTACAGCGGCCTGATCTATCGGGGCCCCTGCCTGGTACCAGAGGCCGCACGGGCCATCGCGCAACTGCGTTGACTGCCGCGTTATCCGCGTGCTGACCAAAGAAAACGCCCGGCATGCCGGGCGTTTGTTGTGCAAGAAGCCTTGCAAGGCCTTATCTCAGCCCCTGCGCTGCTGAAGGCGTACCAGCAAAGGCATGAGTGTGGTGCCGATGCGGATCAGTTTGCGCGGCCCCATGACCAAGGCAGCGGCAGCCGCCACGCCCACGGCCACGGGGTGCAGACGCGCAAACGTTGCGACGCGCTCGATCAGCGGTGCATCCGGGCGCACGTGTGTGGCGGCACGGCTCAGCGCCCGGGCCTGGGCCACGGCCGCCGAGCGCGCCCTGAGGCGCTCGCGCTGCTGGGCAATGCGCTGCATCACCTGCTGCTGCTCCACGGTGGAAGTGGGCCACAGCGCCGCATTGGGGCCCGTGGGCCTGGGCGGCGCAACCTCGTCGCGGGACTGGGAAGCATTGGAAGCATTGACCATGGTTACAGCCTCTTCTTCAGCGCCTGCCAGTCCTGGCTCAGCTCGTTGCGGGTGAGGATGAAAGGGCGTGCCAGGCGTCGTACGGCCGCAAGCAACTGCCACAAGGCAATTGCAAGGATAGCCAGCCAGCCGCCAAACAGCAGCCAGGCCACCATCACGCGGTGCTCCGTGTCCCAGAACTGCACCAGCACCGCCACGGACAGCATGAGCATGACCACGACGCTGAGTCCGGCCAGCGCGATCAGCAGCACGACCACGGTCTGCATGCTGCGCTTGTGCTGAACCCATTCAAGCCGAGCCAGGTCGGTACGGTCCTCGGCGGCAATGGCCAGCTCGATCACGGCAGCACGCCAGCGCGCCACCCAGGCATCCAAACCCAGAAGGGAAATCCAGTTCACAGGCATCCTTTTCTGGTCAGGCATGCCGTTGATCAGCGACGGCCCAGCATGAAGCCCAGCAAGGCGCCCACAGCCAGGGCCGCGCCAGCCACACGCCACGGCTCGTCGTGGGCATAGCGATCCGCCGCATAGGCGGCATCCTTGGCTTGGCGGGCCGCTTCCTGCGCGGCGCGCACAGCCGAGTCACGCACATTGGACATGCCGTCATCGATGCGCTGGCGCAGCATGTGGATTTCCGGCACGGCATCCAGCTCCTTGGCAGACAGCAGGCCACGCAGGTCGCTGACCAGTTTTTCAAGATCGGCTTGCGCGGTGGAGACGGTTTCAGTGATCGACTTCGTCATGATGAGCCTTTCTATTGAGGTGAAAACAAATACAGCGGGGAGCAGGCAATCATGTCGCCCGATACCTGTCACGCAACATGGGCAGGCCCTTGTTACATGCAAGCATCTTATCCAATTGTTCCCTGGCTTCCGGGAAGCGAGGGGGCCTGAGCCTTGTCAGACAAGGCCTGCCGTGGCCGTGTGTCGTGGACCGGCAGACCATCAGGCCAGCAGCTTCGCCACATGTGCGCCGATGGCCAGGCAGCTGGTCAGACCCGGCGATTCGATGCCCAGCAACTGCACCACGCCCGCAACGCCATGGACCTGCGGTCCCTGGATCGTGAAGTCTGCCGCCGCCTCGCCAGGACCGCTGATCTTGGGACGGATGCCAGCGTAGCCGGGCACCAGCGCGCCATCGGCCAGGGCCGGCCAGTACCGGCGGATCTCTGCATAGAAGGCGTCGGCGCGCGCTGGATCGACCTGCAGATCGCTTGCGCTTTCCACCCACTGCACATCGGGGCCGAACTTGGCCTGTCCACCCATGTCCAGCGTGAGATGAACGCCCAGACCTGCAGCCTCGGGCACGGGATAGATGAGGCGCGAGAACGGCGCGCGCCCGGACAGTGTGAAATAGTTGCCCTTGGCATAGAAGGCGCGTGGAACCAACTGCTGCGGAAAGCCTTGCAGGCGCGCCGCCAGCAACGGGGCATTCAGGCCTGCCGCGTTGACCAGGCTACGCGCCTGCAGCTGCGTGCCGTCGGCGGTGCGCAGCCACACGCCGCCAGACGTTGCGGCGGCCTCCTGCACCTCGGCATGGCAGACCACCATGCCGCCTGCGTTTTCGAGATCGCCCTGCAGAGCCAGCATCAGGCCGTGGCTGTCGATGATGCCGGTGCTGGGCGAATGCATTGCCGCCACACACTGCAGCGCAGGCTCCAAGGCCCGTGCTTCGGGGCCATCCAGCCAGCGCAGGTCATTGACGCCATTGGCCTCGGCCTTGCGCGCAATGGCCTGGAGCTGGCCGCGCTGCGCCTCATCCGTTGCCACGATGAGCTTGCCGCAGCGCTGGTGGGCAACGCCGCGTTCCTCGCAATAGGCATAGAGACGCTGGCGGCCTTCGACGCAAAACCGGGCCTTCAGCGAACCCTGGGGATAGTAGATGCCGGCATGGATGACCTCGCTGTTGCGCGAACTGGTACCCGTACCAATGGCTTCAGCTGCCTCCAGCACCATGACTTCCCTGCCCTGCAACGCCAGGGCCCTGGCCACGGCCAACCCCACGACGCCCGCCCCCACCACCACGCAATCGACCTGCTCGCTCATCCTGCCTGCCCTTTCGTCGTTCAGCCACTGATTATCAGACCGCGCCAGATACGAATACGCCGCAGATCACCGGGCTGCACTGGAATATCCAGGACCTGGAACAAATGGGAGCAACCAAAACGGAAAAGCCCTCCTGAACAAGTTTCAGGAGGGCTTGAATGGTGGGTGATACATGGATCGAACATGTGACCCCTGCCGTGTGAAGGCAGTGCTCTACCGCTGAGCTAATCACCCGTGAAGCACGGCTGCGAGGCCGTGCTTCCTTGGAAAAAATTGGTGGGTGATACATGGATCGAACATGTGACCCCTGCCGTGTGAAGGCAGTGCTCTACCGCTGAGCTAATCACCCGTGAAGCATGGCTGCGAGGCCATGCTTCCTTGGAAAAAACTGGTGGGTGATACATGGATCGAACATGTGACCCCTGCCGTGTGAAGGCAGTGCTCTACCGCTGAGCTAATCACCCATGAAGCCGGCTGTGAGGCCCGCTTCCCTGGAAAAAATGGTGGGTGATACATGGATCGAACATGTGACCCCTGCCGTGTGAAGGCAGTGCTCTACCGCTGAGCTAATCACCCATATGTCGTTACCGCGACAAGACTTAGATTATGTCATAACTTCTAGGACTGATTTTCGAAGCTGCGCCAAATTGTCTTGCCGCCGCTCGATTTATCCATTTGCACCATCACGTCCTCGTGCGCGGCCAGCTCCTGATCATTGGCGCTCACCACGCGCAGCCTGAAGCTGCGCAGATCGACCTGCGCGACCACCAGGCCGCCCTCGGACTGGGCCGGCTCCTCCACCATCAGCAGGGCCTCCTGGCCTCGCGTGAGGTTGATGTAGACATCGGCCAGCAGTTCCGCATCCAGCAAGGCGCCGTGCAGCGTGCGCCCGGAGTTGTCCACTTCCAGACGGTCGCACAGCGAGTCCAGCGAGTTGCGCTTGCCTGGGAACATTTCCTTGGCCATGACCAGGGTGTCGATGACGCCGCTCACGCACTGCCTGATCGGCGGGCGGTTGGCAAGCTCCAGCTCCTTGTTCAGGAATCCCAGATCGAAAGGCGCGTTGTGAATGATGAGTTCAGCGCCTTGCAGATACTCCCAGATCTCATCGACCTTTTGCTCGAAGCGAGGCTTGTCCTTGAGGAACTCGGTGGTGATGCCGTGCACGCGCAGCGCGTCCGGATGGCTGTCGCGCCCCGCATTGAAGTACAGATGCAGGTTGTTGCCGGTCAGCTTGCGGTTGACCATCTCCACGCACCCCAGCTCGATGAGCCGGTCGCCGTTGTCGGCGGACAGGCCCGTGGTTTCCGTGTCGAGAATGATTTGACGCGACATGTGCTGGGTCCTCAGTGGTTTTCCTTGGCGTGGTTGAGCGAGTACTTGGGAATCTCGATGGTCACGTCCTCGCGCGCCAGGATGGCCTGGCAGGACAGGCGGGACTGCGGCTGCAGGCCCCATGCGCGGTCCAGCAGGTCTTCTTCCTCTTCCTCGGCCTCGTTCAACGAGTTGTAGCCGGCCTTGACCACCACGTGGCAGGTGGTGCATGCACAGCTCATGTCGCAGGCGTGCTCGATCTTGATGTTGTTGTCCAGCAGTGCCTCGCAGATGGAGGTGCCGGCAGGCGCCTCGATTTCGGCACCCTGAGGACAGTATTCGGCGTGGGGAAGTATTTTGATAACGGGCATGGCGGATCTGCGTTCGGATCAGAAATCAGGAAAGGGATTGCACGCTCTTGCCGGCCAGGGCCTGCTGGATGCTGCGGTTCATGCGCTCGGCGGCAAAGGACTCCGTGCCCTTGGCCAGCGCCTGTGTTGCGGCCTCGATGACGGCGGCATCCTCGGAGCCCACGCTGGCGCGCAGGGCGTCGACCAGAGCGTCGATGGCTGCGCGCTGGTCTGCAGCCAGCACATCGCCATCGGCCTGCAGCGCGCTCTCCGTGGCCATGAGCATGCGGTCGGCATCGACACGCGCCTCCACCAGCGCGCGCGCCTGAATGTCCTGCTGGGCCGTGGCAAAGCCGTCCTGCAGCATGCGGGCGACCTCGTCGTCCGAGAGGCCGTACGAGGGTTTGACATGGATATGCGCCTCGACGCCGCTGATCTGCTCCTTGGCACCCACCGACAGCAGGCCGTCGGCATCCACGGTGAAGGTCACGCGGATGCGCGCCGCGCCGGCTGCCATGGGCGGGATGCCGCGCAGTTCGAAACGCGCCAGGCTGCGGCAGTCCGCCACAAGATCGCGCTCACCCTGCACCACATGAATGGCCAGGGCCGTCTGCCCATCCTTGTAGGTGGTGAAGTCCTGGGCGCGGGCCGTGGGAATGGTCTCGTTGCGCGTGATGATGCGCTCCACCAGACCGCCCATGGTCTCCACACCCAGCGACAGGGGAATCACATCCAGCAGCAGCATGTCGCCGCTGGAACTGTTGCCCGCGAGTTGATTGGCCTGAATGGCAGCGCCCAACGCCACGACTTCATCGGGATTGAGGTTGACGAGAGGATCGCGGCCAAAGAACTGGGCCACTGCCTCGCGCACCTGGGGCATGCGGGTGGAACCACCGACCAGGACCACGCCCTGCACCTCGTCGCGCGTCAGGCCAGCGTCCTTGAGTGCGCGGCGCACCGCCGCCAGCGAGCGCGCCGTCAGATGGGCCGTGCTCGCATCGAAGTCGCCACGCTTGACATCGAAATGCACAGTGCCGGTGGACAGCTCTGCCGTGAACGTGGCGGCCTGAGCATCCGTCAATGCCTGCTTGCAAAGGCGTGCCGCCATGCGCCAGCGGGCCTTGTCCTCGGCGGTCTGCGGAACCACGCCGGTCTGCTGGGCCACCCACTCAGCCAGTGCCGCATCGTAGTCATCGCCACCCAAGGCCGAGTCCCCCCCCGTGGAGACGACCTCGAACACACCCTGGGACAGGCGCAGGACCGAAATATCGAAAGTGCCGCCACCCAGATCGTAGACGGCGTAAACACCTTCGGAGCCGTTGTCCAGGCCATAGGCAATGGCGGCAGCCGTGGGCTCGTTGATCAGGCGCAGCAGGTTGATGCCGGCGAGCTTGGCCGCATCCTTGGTGGCCTGGCGCTGCGCGTCGTCAAAGTAGGCTGGCACGGTGATGACCGCGCCATGGATGTCGTCGTTGAAGGTGTCCTCGGCGCGAAAGCGCAGCGTGGCCAGGATCTCGGCGCTGACTTCCACGGGGGTCTTCGTGCCATCGATGGTCTCGATCCCGATCACGCCACGACCGGCTTCTTGCTCAGCAAAGCGGTAAGGCAGCTTCTCCGGCGCGTCGATGTCCGCCAGCGTACGGCCCATGAAGCGCTTGGCCGAGGCGATGGTGTTGCCCGCATCGGTGGACAGCGCCGCCTGCGCGGCGTAGCCGATCTCGCGGCGTCCCTGGGGCAGATAGCGCACGACGGAAGGCAGCAGTACCTGGCCCTGATCATCCGGCAGGCATTCGGCCACGCCATTGCGGACTGCGGCGACCAGCGAATGGGTGGTGCCCAGGTCGATACCCACGGCAATGCGTCGCTGGTGGGGATCGGGGGACTGACCGGGTTCGGAAATCTGCAAAAGCGCCATGGAAATACTCGGGGAAATTGCAGGTCCGGGCCGGCCGGCCTGCCTTGTGAATGAGGGACTCTCGTGGGAGGTTCGGGTCGCGGACTATTGTCCCAGTTGATCGCGGCGACGCTCTATGTCCTGCGCAAATCGCGCAACAAACATGAGGGCTCTGACCTGCTGCACGGCCGCCTGGGCATCGTGCAGTTCATCGAGCTGGCGGCCGCATTCGGCCAGCATGCTCTTTCTGGCCTGCGACACTTCGCCGTCCAGCGCATCCAAGGCGGCCTCGTCCTGCGCATCGTCCAGCGCCTCGCGCCATTCCATCTGCTGCATCAAAAAGGCGGTGGGCATGGAGGTGTTGTCCTCGGCACGCACGGGTGCACCCAGCAATTCGCAAAGATAGGCTGCTCGCCTGAGCGGCTCTTTCAGCCGTTGATAGGCCTCGTTGATGCGTACCGACCATTGCATGGCCACACGCTGCGCAGCTGCGCCCTGCGAGGCAAAGCGGTCAGGATGGGCCTCGCGCTGCAACTCCTTCCAGCGCGCGTCAATGGTGCTGCGCTCCTGCGCAAATTGGCGCGGCAGCGCAAACAGCTCGAAATCGTCCGATTGCAGGTTCATGTCGATAAAAAGCCGCCAGCACCGAAGCGATGGCGGCCTCTTGAGGGAGTAGAAAAGTCAGGGCCTGCCGGGCATGCCGCCAGGCCACCAGAGCCTGGCCCCCCCGGCAAATGCCGGTCAGATGCGAAAGCTCTCGCCGCAGCCGCAGCGATCGCGCTCGTTGGGGTTGTGGAACTTGAAGCCTTCGTTCAAGCCTTCACGCACGAAGTCCAGTTCCGTGCCATCGATATAGGCCAGGCTCTTGGGGTCGACCAGCACCTTGATGCCGTGGTCCTCGAAGATCACATCCTCGGGCAACTGTTCGTCCACATACTCCAGCTTGTAGGCCAGGCCGGAGCAGCCCGTGGTCTTGACCCCAAGGCGCACGCCGATGCCCTTGCCGCGGCGCGACAGGTAGCGGCTCACATGGCGGGCCGCGGACTCGGTCAGCGAGATCGCCATATCAGGCGGCCACCACCGCAGTGCGCTTGGCACGGTAGTCGTCCACTGCGGCCTTGATGGCGTCTTCGGCCAGGATGGAGCAGTGCACCTTGACGGGAGGCAGGGCCAGTTCTTCGGCGATCTGGCTGTTCTTCAGCGCAGCCGCTTCATCCAGCGTCTTTCCCTTGACCCACTCGGTCACCAGCGAAGACGAGGCGATTGCCGAACCACAGCCATAGGTCTTGAAACGGGCATCTTCAATGACGCCGGTTTCGGGGTTGACCTTGATCTGCAGCTTCATCACGTCGCCACAGGCAGGCGCGCCGACCATGCCGGTGCCCACCGATTCGTCGCTCTTGTCGAACGAACCCACGTTGCGGGGGTTTTCGTAGTGGTCTACCACTTTGTCGGAATAAGCCATGATGTCTACCTCTTCAATACTTGATTCGCGTGCCGGCCGACGCTCAGTGCGCCGCCCACTGGATGGTGCTGAGGTCGATGCCGTCCTTGTACATCTCCCACAGCGGGCTGAGTTCGCGCAGCTTGACCACATTGGTGCGGATGGTGCTGATCGCGTAGTCGATTTCTTCCTCGGTCGTGAAACGGCCGATGGTCATGCGCAGGCTGCTGTGCGCCAGCTCGTCACTGCGGCCAAGGGCACGCAGCACATAGCTGGGCTCCAGGCTGGCCGAAGTGCAAGCGGAGCCCGACGACACTGCCAGCCCCTTGATGCCCATGATGAGCGACTCGCCTTCGACGAAGTTGAAGCTCATGTTCAGGTTCTGAGGCACACGGTGCTCCATGCTGCCGTTGATGAAGACCTGTTCCAGATCCTTCAAACCGTTGAGCAGGCGCTGCTGCAGCGCATAGGCCTTGGCATTGCTCTCGACCATCTCTTCCTTGGCGATGCGGAAGGCCTCGCCCATGCCGACAATCTGGTGCGTAGGCAGCGTGCCCGAGCGCATGCCGCGCTCATGGCCGCCACCGTGGATCTGAGCTTCCAGACGCACACGTGGCTTGCGGCGCACATACAGGGCACCCACGCCCTTGGGGCCATAGGTCTTGTGCGCGGTCATGCTCATCAGGTCCACCGGCAGCTTGGACATGTCGATCTCCACGCGGCCCGTTGCCTGCGCGGCATCCACATGGAACAGGATGCCCTTCTCGCGGCACAGCGCGCCAATCGTGGGAATGTCCTGGATGACGCCGATTTCGTTGTTCACGAAGAGCACGCTCACCAAGATGGTATCGGGACGCAGCGCGGCCTTGAAGGCCTCAATGTCGAGCAGACCATCAGGCTGCACGTCCATATAGGTCACTTCAAACCCCTGGCGCTCGAGTTCACGCATGGTGTCGAGCACGGCCTTGTGCTCGGTCTTGAGCGTGATCAGATGCTTGCCCTTGCCTTGATAGAAGTGCGCCGCACCCTTGATGGCAAGATTGATGGACTCGGTCGCGCCACTGGTCCACACAATTTCACGGGGATCCGCGCCAATCAGATCCGCCACCTGGCCGCGGGCCTTCTCGATGGCCTCTTCGGCCTCCCAACCCCAGGCATGGCTGCGCGATGCAGCGTTGCCGAAGTGCTCACGCAACCATGGAATCATGGCGTCCACCACGCGAGGGTCCACGGGAGTGGTCGCGCCATAGTCGAGATAGATGGGGAAATGCGGGGTCATGTCCATGACTGGCTCTTATCAAAGTTCCGGCTGGCAAAAATCGGGAAGGCGATGAACTCCGGTGAATCCATCCGGGCGGGCAGCACCGCGCCACACAGCCATGCGCAGCGGCGCCCTGCCCTCAGGGTGTCAAAAGTCGATCAGGACTTGGCGAAGGCGTTGCCCAGCGCGAATACCGAGTTCGGTGCATTCACGCGGATGGGCTTGACCACGGGAGCCGTGGAAATTGCACGACGCACTACGGGCTTGTCCTCGATCTGGATGCCCTTGGCCAATTGTTCGTCGACGAGCTTTTGCAGCGTCACGGAATCGAGGAACTCGACCATGCGCTGATTCAATGCCGCCCACAGTTCATGCGTCATGCAGCGGCCTGCTTCGCCCAGACAATTTTCCTTGCCGCCGCATTGGGTGGCGTCAATGGGCTCGTCCACGGAGACGATGATGTCGGCCACGGTGATGTCGCCAGCCTTGCGGGCCAGCGTGTAGCCGCCACCGGGTCCACGGGTGGACTCGACGAGTTCATGGCGGCGCAGCTTGCCGAACAGCTGTTCGAGATACGACAGGGAAATCTGCTGTCGCTGGCTGATGGCAGCCAGCGTAACAGGGCCATTGTTCTGGCGCAGGGCCAGATCGATCATGGCAGTGACCGCAAAACGGCCTTTGGTGGTGAGACGCATTACGAGCTCCTTCAGTCAGGCTTGTACGTTACAGAAACACCCGCTCCAGCGATTTGACTGGAGTTGGGCACAGTCTCCGCCCTTACTCCGTCCTGTTCAAAAGGTTCAGAGCCCTTCTTTTCATCGAAGTTTTTGTTGTTGTTGAGTGTTGACCCTGAGTGTACCACATTCCCCATCAATTTTGTCGGGTAACAAGAGCCAACAGGCTTCAGACAAGGCACCGCCTCAGGAAACCTGCGCGGAAGAGCCTCCGAACAGTTGCTCCTTGAGCAGTGCCAGCTGATCGCGCACCCGCGCCGCCTGCTCGAACTCCAGGCTGCGCGCATGTTCGAGCATCTGCTTCTCCAGACGCTTGATTTCCTTGGCCACATCTTTTTCGGACATGTCCTCGACACGCGCTCTTTCGAGCTGATTGGCCTCCAGACGTTCCGCTTCCTTGCCGCTTTTTTCGCTGTAGACACCATCAATCAGGTCTTTCACCCGCTTGACAATCTGCTTGGGCTCAATGCCGTTTTCCTCGTTGAACGCCATTTGCCTGGCGCGGCGGCGCTCGGTCTCGCCGATGGCCTTCTTCATCGACTCCGTGATCCTGTCCGCGTAGAGGATGGCCTTGCCGTGCAGGTTGCGTGCTGCGCGGCCGATGGTCTGGATGAGACTTCGCTCGGCGCGAAGAAAGCCTTCCTTGTCGGCATCGAGGATGGCGACCAGCGAGACTTCAGGGATGTCCAAGCCCTCTCGCAGCAGGTTGATGCCCACGAGAACGTCGAAGACGCCCAGACGCAGGTCACGAATGATCTCCACGCGCTCCACAGTCTCCACGTCGGAGTGCAGATAGCGCACCTTGACCCCGTTTTCGCTCAGGTAGTCGGTGAGCTGCTCGGCCATGCGCTTGGTGAGCGTGGTGATGAGAACACGCTCCCCGCGCTCGACGCGCAGGCGGATTTCCTGCAGCACGTCATCCACCTGATTGGTGGCTGGGCGCACTTCGATTTCGGGGTCGATCAGCCCCGTCGGGCGCACAACCTGGTCCACGATCTGACCTGAGTGGGTTTTTTCGTAGTCTGCCGGCGTGGCCGAGACAAAGATGACCTGGCGCATGCGCCGCTCGAATTCCTCGAATTTCAGCGGCCGGTTGTCCAGCGCCGACGGCAGCCGAAAGCCGTACTCCACGAGCGTGGTCTTGCGCGAGCGATCGCCGCTGTACATGGCGTTGAGCTGACCGATCATCTGGTGGCTCTCGTCCAGGAACATGAGCGCGTCGTTGGGCAGGTAGTCGGTCAATGTGCTGGGGGGCTCGCCCGGGGCTGCGCCGGAGAGGTGGCGCGTGTAGTTCTCGATGCCCTTGCAGTGGCCGACCTCGGTGAGCATTTCAAGGTCGAAGCGCGTGCGCTGCTCCAGGCGCTGGGCCTCGACCAGCTTGCCGTCACCCACCAGTTGCTTGAGCCGCTCGGCCAGTTCCAGCTTGATGGTTTCCACGGCGGCCAGCACCTTGTCGCGCGGCGTGACGTAGTGGCTGCTGGGGTAGACAGTGAAGCGCGGAATGCTCTGGCGCACGCGGCCCGTGAGCGGGTCGAACAGTTGCAGGCTTTCAACCTCGTCGTCGAAGAGTTCGATGCGGATGGCCAGCTCGGAATGCTCGGCGGGGAAGACATCGATGGTGTCGCCGCGCACGCGGAACTTGCCGCGGCTGAAGTCCTGGTCGTTGCGCTGGTACTGCATGCGGATCAACTGCGCGATGACGTCGCGCTGGTTGATGCGGTCGCCGGTACGCAGCGTCATGATCATGCGGTGGTAGCTTTCGGGTTCGCCGATGCCGTAGATGGCCGAGACCGTGGCCACGATGACCACGTCGCGCCGCTCCATGAGACTTTTGGTGCACGAAAGCCGCATCTGCTCGATGTGCTCGTTGATGGCGCTGTCCTTTTCGATGAAAAGGTCGCGCTGGGGCACGTAGGCCTCGGGCTGGTAGTAGTCGTAGTAGCTGACGAAGTACTCGACGGAGTTCTTGGGAAAGAACTCGCGGAACTCGCTGTACAGCTGTGCGGCCAGTGTCTTGTTGGGTGCGAAGACGATGGCCGGACGACCCAGGCGGGCGATCACGTTGGCCATGGTGAAGGTCTTGCCCGAGCCCGTCACGCCCAGCAGGGTCTGAAAGGATTCACCGTCCTGGATGCCCTCGACCAGCTTCTCAATGGCGGCGGGCTGGTCGCCAGCCGGTGGATAGGGCTGGAACAGCTCGAAGGGGGAGTCCGCGAAATGCACGAACTGGCCCGAGGCCGCAGGTGCTGGAGAGGAATCAGAGACTTCGTGCATGACGTGGGTTCGCAAAAGTGGGTATCGGCCGGCGAGATCGCTAGAATTCATGGGTTAACCCGAAAGCCTACCGCAGCTTGGGGCTAGCCGCGTTTTTTCCACCTCCCAAGACATCCCAAGGACGCTTCATGTCTCTGTTTACCGCCGTCGAAATGGCCCCCCGCGACCCCATCCTGGGTCTGAACGAGCAGTTCGCTGCCGACACCAACCCCAGCAAGGTGAATCTGGGCGTGGGCGTGTACTTCGACGACAACGGCAAGTTGCCCCTGCTCGAGTGCGTGCAGGCCGCCGAGAAGGCGATGATGGACAAGCCCACGGCCCGCGGCTACCTGCCCATCGACGGCATCGCTGCCTATGATGCCGCAGTCAAGGGCCTGGTGTTCGGCGCCGAGTCCGACGTCGTCAAGTCCGGCCGCGTGTCCACGGTGCAGGCCATCGGCGGCACCGGCGGCCTGAAGATCGGCGCCGACTTCCTCAAGAAGATCAGCCCCGCTGCCAAGGTGCTGATCTCCGACCCGAGCTGGGAAAACCACAAGGCCATCTTCACGAACGCCGGTTTCGAGGTGGGCACCTATGCCTACTACGACGCCGTCAACCGCAAGGTGAACTTCGAAGGCATGCTGGCCGACCTGAACGCAGCGGCCCCTGGCACCATCGTGGTGCTGCACGCCTGCTGCCATAACCCGACCGGCTACGACATCACGGCCGAGCAGTGGGACCAAGTGATTGCCGCCGTCAAGGCCAAGGGCCTGGTGGCCTTCCTTGACATGGCCTACCAGGGCTTTGGCCACGGCATTGCCGAAGACGGCGCCGTGATCGGCAAGTTCGTGGCCGCCGGCCTGAACATCTTCGTCTCGACCTCGTTCTCCAAGAGCTTCAGCCTGTACGGCGAGCGCGTGGGCGCACTGTCGGTGGTCGCCAACGACAAGGAAGAGGCGGCCCGCGTGCTGAGCCAGCTCAAGATCGTGATCCGCACCAACTATTCCAACCCACCCACCCATGGTGGCGCCGTGGTGGCGGCCGTGCTGAACAACCCCGAGCTGCGCGCACTGTGGGAAAAGGAACTGGGCGAGATGCGCGTGCGCATCAAGGCCATGCGCCAGAAGCTGGTGGATGGCCTGAAGGCTGCCGGCGTCCAGCAGGACATGAGCTTCATCACCACGCAGATCGGCATGTTCAGCTACTCCGGCCTGAGCAAGGACCAGATGGTGCGCCTGCGCACCGAGTTCGGCGTCTACGGCACGGACACGGGCCGCATGTGCGTGGCCGCGCTCAACAGTAAGAATATCGACTACGTCTGCCAGTCGATCGCCAAGGTGGTCTGACCGCCACCCCAGCCACCTGGCCCTGCGCTGGGTGACAAGGCATGCCGCCAGCGCTCCCTGCCCTGGCGGCATTTTCTTTGTGCGGGCGGTTTTTGCATCCTGGCAGTCCGGTATGCGCCAGGTCTGCGCGGGTACCGGTGCGATCATGCGGGCAGCCGAAACATCGAATGAAGAACGAGACGCTCCATTCCCATGCCAGATCACGCCTGCCTCACTCCCTTCACCTCCTCGCCTGCAGACGGGCTGCCCCTGTCCGGCGTACGCATTCTGAGCCTGGCACTGAACCTGCCGGGTCCCGCCGCCCTGATGCGCTGCGCGGCCATGGGCGCGCAGTGCAGCAAGCTGGAGCCGCCCTCTGCGCAGCCAGGGCCTGCCGGCGCGGACCCGATGGCGCTCTACAGCCCGCAGGCCTATTCCGACATGCACCAGGGCATCGCGGTCTGGCAGGCACAGCTCAAGACCGAGGACGGACAGGCCGCGCTGCACAAGGCGCTGGACAGCGCCGATATCCTGCTGACCTCGTTCCGCCCCGCCGCGCTGGCCAAGCTGGGGCTGGACTGGGCTTCATTGCAGCAACGCCATCCGCAGCTGTCGCTGGTGCGCATCGTCGGCAGTGCGGGTGCGCTGGCCGATGTGCCCGGCCACGACCTGACCTATCAGGCGGAGGCCGGCCTGGTGCAGGGCGGCGCCATGCCCCCCAGCCTGTTTGCCGACATGGCTGGCGCGCTGATGGCCAGCGAGGCCGTGCTCAAGGCCTGGCTGCTGCGCCAGCGCAGCGGCCACGGCAACCTCCAGGAAACAGGACTGGCACAGGCAGCGCAATGGCTGGCCCTGCCCTGGCACTGGGGCCTGACCCGGCCCGACGGGGATGTGGGCGGCGCGCACGCAGGCTATCGCGTCTATGCCTGCGCCGACGGTTCGGTGGCCGTGGCGGCACTGGAGCCGCATTTCGCGGCACGCCTGTGCGCAGCAGCATCGGTGCCGGGCGATGGCAGCATCGCCTGCATGCGCAACCCGGCCACGCATGCGGCCCTGGAAGCCTTCCTGGCTGCCCTGTCCTGCGCCGAACTGGCAGACCTGGCCGAGCGCCACGACCTGCCCCTGCATCCGCTCGCCGCTCAGCCAGCGGCCTCGCGCCGCTTGTAGGCGAATGCCGAAAGGCAGCATCTGCGCACGGCCTACAAGCCGCCTGGGTCGCGGCTGCCCGCCGAGTATGAACATGCTGCTGCCGACGACCCTCTTTACCGCGATAGCCTGCTCCTCTTAAATCAGAGTTGCGCATACAACCAGACAACCCGAACACATCTGGAAACACCCATAATCGGCTCATCTGGAGGCAGCCCCATGGTTCGAGAACATCCATCGACCGCCCCGCTATCCGGGATGCGTCAGCCACCTAGCCACTCAGCGCCTGGCCTGCAGCGCATCGGCGCCAGCGCCTGAGGCCGCCGCCGGGTCCCCCTTCCGTCCACCGCCTATGCAAAGCCAGCCCCCAGCCCATGTGCCGGTACTGCAGCTGGTGCAGCGCATCTGGCCCCTGGTGCTGGTGGTCGTGGTGCTGGTGGTCATGGCCAGCGGCAGCCTCTACCTTGTGTCTGCGGTGCGCGCCTTCGTGGCCGGAGAAAGCCTGTGGTCCAAGGCACAGAAGGATGCCATCTACGCCCTGAGCCGCTATGTGGACAGCGGCTCGGCGCGCGACCTGGCGCGCTTCGAGCAGGCCATGATCGTTCCTGCAGGCGACTGGCAGGCCCGTATGGCGCTGGACGATGTGCCGGCCAGGGTCAAGGACGCGCGCGCCGGCATTCTGCTGGGAGGCAACCACCCGGACGATGCCGACGCGCTGATCTGGCTGATGCAGACTTTTCGCCATGTCGAACTGCTGGAGGAGCCCTATCGTTACTGGAAGCAGGGCGACCAGTACCTGCAGCAGCTCGACCGGCTGGCGCAGGAGATAGAGCAGCGCCACACCGTGGGAAGCGTGAGCGCCGAGGACGTCATCACCTGGAAGCGCGAGATCGAGCAGATCAACGCCGGCGTCACACCCGCCACCCAGCAGTTCAGCGCCTCGCTGGGCCGCAGCTCCCGGCAGATGGTGGTGTGGCTGCAGTGCATTCACCTGATGCTGGGCGTGGCGCTGATCCTGGTGGCACTCTGGCATACGCGGCGCATGCTGCAGCAGCGCCAGCAGGTGCAAAACGACCTGCTGACCGAAAAGGAAAGGGCCCAGACCACGCTGGCATCGCTGGGCGATGCCGTGATCACCACGGACGCCCAGGGCGTGGTGGACTATGCCAACCCTGCCGCGCTGGGCCTGCTGGGCAGCAGCGAGCAGCAGCTCAAGGGACGGCACCTGGCCAAGGGCCTGCATTTCAACAGCATCGACACCACCCAGACGGCGGAAAGCCTGCTGACCCATCTGCTGTCGGGTCGGCAATTGCGCGAAGAGCACACGCGGTGGCTGCGGCGCCATGACCGCAGCATCGTGCCGGTCAAGCTCATGGGCTCGGCCATCAGCGGCGGCGGGGAGCGCCCGGCAGGTGCGGTGATCGTGCTCAGGGATGTCTCGCGTGAGCAGCAGTATCTGGACCAGCTTTCCTGGCATGCCAGCCATGACGGCCTGACCGGGCTGGAGAACCGCGTGGAATTCGAGCGCCGCCTGCAGCGCCTGCTCAACCAGGGCCAGCACAGGCTGCGGCCCGCAGCCCTGCTGTACATGGATCTGGACCAGTTCAAGCTCATCAACGAGACCTGCGGCCATCCGGCGGGCGATGAAATGCTGTGCGAGGTCAGCCGTCTGCTGCTGCACAACCTGCGCGAGACAGACACCCTGGCCCGCCTGGGCGGCGACGAATTCGGCGTTCTTCTGGAGAACTGTCCGCCCGAGCCCGCGCTGCGCATTGCCGAAAAGCTGCGCCAGGCTGCCGAAGCCCTGCACGTGCACTGGGGCAAGCAGGTGCTGCGCACAGGACTGAGCATTGGACTGGTCCACATCGGCGGCGAGGTCCAGTCGGCCCAGGACCTGCTGCGCATGGCCGACATGGCCTGCTACCGCGCCAAGGAGCGCGGCCGCAACCGCATCTATGTCTACCGCAGCGACGACGGCGAATACACCCGCCACGTCAGCGAGATGGAATGGGTCACGCGCATACGCACGGCGCTGGAGCAGGAGCGCTTTTGCCTGTATGCACAAAGCATTGCACCGCTGCAGCCCGATGGCCAGCGCGGCCTGCATTTCGAGGTGCTGCTGCGGTTGCGCGACGAGCAGGGCCAGATCATCTCGCCAGCCGCGTTCATACCCGCGGCAGAGCGCTACGGCATCATGCCAACCGTCGACCGCTGGGTGATCGCCAGAACGCTGGCCACGCTGGCCGAGCATCCGGCCGCGCTGCGCCATATCGACACCTGCGCCATCAATCTGTCAGGCCCCAGCCTCGACGACGACGGGCTGCTGGACTTTGTGCAGGCGCAGCTGAGCACGCACGGCATCGCGCCGCAACTGCTGTGCTTCGAGATCACCGAGACCAGCGCCATCGCCAGTCTGTCCAGCGCCACCCGGCTGATCCAGGCCCTGCGCACGCTGGGCTGCCGTTTTGCGCTGGACGACTTCGGCGTGGGCATGTCCTCGCTGACCTATCTGAAGCAGTTGCCCGTGGACTATCTGAAGATCGACGGCGGCTTCGTGCGCGACATGCTGCAGGACCCCAGCAACCACGCCATGGTGGAGATGATCAACCGCATAGGCCATATCCTGGGCAAGCGCACGGTGGCCGAGTATGTGGAAAGCCGGGAGATCGCCCAGGCCCTGCAGGCCGTGGGCGTGGACTACGCACAGGGCTTTGCCCTGGCGCGGCCCGTGCCGCTGGACACGCAGTACTTCGAAAGCGGTGCCCAGGCCGCCCGCCGCGAATGGCAGGGCACGCTGGCGCCGGCAGTCGGCTGAGGCGCGTCAGCGCGGCTTGCGTCCGCCCGGCGCGGCCTTGCGGCCGGCCCCGCCAGCGCCTGCGGAGCCGCCCACGCCAGGGCGCGGTGGCAGGCCCGTGTGCTGGGTCAGCATGCGGCCGGGCTTGGGCTGGCTGGAGCGCAAGCGCACGTCGCCTCCGGGGTCGCGGGCCTGTGCCTGCGCCTTGCCCGGCCCCGCACTCTTGCCACCGGCCTTGTTGAGGGCATAGGCCTTGCCCTGCTGGGAGACCACGGCACGCGCGGCCACGCCCGTTCCCTGGGTGCTGTTCTTGCGGCGCGCGCTCTGGTAGCCGCCATCGACCAGGGGCTGGAAGGTGGGGATCAGGTGCTGCTTGCCGTTGCCGATGAGGTCGGCACGGCCCATGGCCTTCAAGGCCTCGCGCAGCAGCGGCCAGTTGTTGGGGTCGTGGTAGCGCAGGAAGGCCTTGTGCAGGCGACGGCGCTTTTCACCGCGCACGATGTCCACCGACTCCTCGTTCACGTCGCGCATCTGGCGACGCACCTTGGTGAGGGTGTTGCGACCCGAGTGGTACATGGCCGTGGCCGTGGCCATGGGGCTGGGGTAGAAGGTCTGCACCTGGTCGGCGCGAAATCCGTTCTTCTTCAGCCAGATGGCGAGGTTCATCATGTCCTCGTCGCTGGTGCCCGGGTGAGCGGCGATGAAGTAGGGAATCAGGTACTGCTTCTTGCCCGCTTCCTCGCTGAACTGCTCGAACATCTGCTTGAAGCGGTCATAGCTGCCTATGCCCGGCTTCATCATCTTGGTCAGCGGCCCGGATTCGGTGTGCTCGGGCGCGATCTTCAGGTAGCCGCCCACATGGTGCTGCACCAGTTCCTTGACGTACTCGGGCGACTTCACGGCCAGGTCGTAGCGCAGGCCCGAGCCGATCAGGATCTTCTTGATGCCCGGCAGATTGCGCGCGCGGCGGTAGATCTTGACCAGCGGGGCATGGTCGGTGTGCAGGTTCTGGCAGATGCCGGGGAACACGCAGCTGGGCTTGCGGCAGGCGGCCTCGATCTCGGGGCTCTTGCAGCCCAGGCGGTACATGTTGGCCGTGGGGCCGCCCAGGTCGGAGATGGTGCCGGTGAAGCCCTTGACCTTGTCGCGGATGTCCTCGACCTCCTGGATGATGGACTCCTCGGAGCGGCTCTGGATGATGCGGCCTTCATGCTCGGTGATGGAGCAGAAGGTGCAGCCGCCGAAGCAGCCACGCATGATGTTGACCGAGGTGCGGATCATCTCCCAGGCCGGGATCTTGGTCTCGCCCTCATGGCTGCCGTTGGCGTCGGCATAGCTGGGATGGGGGCTTCGCGCATACGGCAGGCCAAAGACCCAGTCCATCTCGGCCGTGGTCAGCGGGATGGGGGGCGGGTTCAGCCACACATCGCGCGCGGTCACGCCTTCGCCGTGGGCCTGGACCAGGGCGCGGGCGTTGCCGGGATTGGTCTCCAGGTGCAGCACGCGGTTGGCGTGGGCGTAGAGGATGGGATCGGCCTTGACCTGCTCGTAGCTGGGCAGGCGCAGCACGGTCTTGTCGCGCGGCGGCTGCTTGCCCTTGCCGCGCAGCGACGGGTTGGGCACGAACTGGATGGTCTGAACGGCGGCGACCGAGGCGCCGTCCGGCTTAGCGTCGGCATCACCCTCTTCCTTGGAGCAGGTCTGGCCCTGGGCCTCGGCCTGCTCGCTGGTGGTCATGTAGGGGTTGATGTGGGGCTCGACCACGCCGGGCTCGTCCACCACGGAGGAATCCAGCTCGAACCAGCCCGCTTCCGACTCGCGGCGGAAGAAGGCCGTGCCGCGCACATCGGTAATGCTTTCCACGGGCTCACGCGCAGCCAGGCGGTGGGCCACCTCGACCAGGGCGCGTTCGGCGTTGCCGTACAGCAGGATGTCGCACTTGCTGTCCACGACGATGGAGCGGCGCACCTTGTCGCTCCAGTAGTCGTAGTGGGCGATGCGGCGCAGGCTGCCCTCGATGCCGCCCAGCACGATGGGCACGTCCTTGTAGGCCTCGCGGCAGCGCTGGCTGTAGACGATGGCCGCGCGGTCAGGGCGCTTGCCGCCCACGTCGCCCGGCGTATAGGCATCGTCGGAGCGGATCTTGCGATCGGCCGTGTAGCGGTTGATCATGGAATCCATGTTGCCCGCCGTCACGCCCCAGAACAGGTTGGGCCGGCCCAGGGCCTTGAAGGCCTCGGCGCTTTGCCAGTCAGGCTGGGCAATGATGCCCACGCGAAAGCCCTGTGCCTCCAGCACCCGGCCGATCACCGACATGCCGAAGCTGGGGTGATCCACATAGGCGTCGCCCGTCACCAGGATCACGTCGCAGCTGTCCCAGCCAAGCTGTTCCATCTCGGCCCGGCTCATCGGCAGGAACGGGGCCGTGCCAAAGCGCTTGGCCCAGTAAGGACGATAGCTGGTCAGCGGCTTGGCGGCGCGATGGAAGAAGGAAACGTCAACGGGGGCGTTCATGATGGGCGGTTCGGCTTCTGGGAGCCTGTGCGGAAGGAACCGGCCAGTGTACGTTTCGGCACTCAACCCTGCTGGTCAAGGGTCTTGCTCCAGCCCCCTGATACGGCCTTCCTGCTGCTGCCAGCCCGACCTCTTTGCGGCCTCCTGCGCCAGCCAGGCCTTGGGCGTGTGCCCGGACCAGCGGCGAAATGCCCGTGCAAACACCTTCGGCGAGTCGTAGCCCGCGTTCTCGGCGATGCGGGCCGATGACAGCCCGCCGGCTTCCATCTGCTGGGCCGCCAGCGCCATGCGGTGCGCCGTCAGGTAGCCGATGGGGGTGGCGCCCACCAGCTGCTTGAAGCGCATGCTGAAGCGGGTGCGCGACATGCCGGCCTCGATGGCCAGCGTCTCCACGCTCCAGGCCCGCTGCGGTTCGCGGTGCATGCACACCAGGGCACGCGCAACACAGGGATCGCCCAGGCCCCGCAGCCAGCCTTCACCCACGGCGGCCTCGCGCGCCAAGTGCTCGCGCAGGATGTTGACCAGCAGCAGCTCGCCCATGCGCGCGGCCGACAGGCGCCAGCCCGGGCGCCGCGCCAGCGTCTCCAGCGTGAGCGACTCCATGGTGGTGGCCAGGCAGCCGGCCAGCGGCAGGTCGCTTGCCCGGATGTGGATCAGCGGCGGCAGGATGCGGAACACCGAATGACGGCAGTAGGCGGAAAACCACAACAGGGCCGAAAACATGTCCGTGGCCTCGCCGCCGCCGCCATGGCTGAAGACCAGGGGATTCTCGTCCCGCGGTCCTTCGGCGTGGCGGGCGATCATGCGCGAGAACAGCTCGCTGGCAACGTCCATGTCGGACGCCACCACATGCGCGGCGCCCATGGGCAGCATGACCAGATCGCCGGGGTCGACCCGCAGCGCCGGCATGCCCTCCACCTGGATCCAGTAAGGCGCGCCGCGCGCCATGCGGATCATGGCGCCGGTGACGCCCGTGGACTTCAGGCTCCACGGCGCCGTCAGCGCAAAGCGCGCCGTGACGGCGCGCTCCGAGCGGCAAATATCGAGAACTTCACTGAGTACATCCATGGCTCGCGGGACCCTTGTTTTCGGGCCGATGTTAGCCAGTGCCGGCCATGCCACGGCCCGTCGGCACCCCGACAGCGATAGCGGTTTTCCCTGGAGCGCGACTACGCACTAGAGATCCTGCTGCGCCGCCTGCACCAGCTCCGAGAACACGGACGCGCTGCCCAGCCGTTTGGCCGCCAGCAGCGCCAGCTTGACCAGGAACAGCTCGGACCGCTGCGGGCCCGCCGTGTCGATGGCTGTGGCCAGCTGGTCGTAGACAGTTTCCAGGCCGGCGATATCGAGGGTGTGGGGTGATGTCTGTTCTTGGCTCATGCCGGAACTCCTTGCGTGCAGGTGGCGTTGTCGATGGCCGATTGCAGGCGCCGGGCATCCAGCGCCAGCCAGCGCGCGCAGACATGCTGATCGGGCCGCAGCAGATAGGCGGCGCCGGGCGGGTGCCCTGCCGGCACGCCATGGCGTGCACGGCAGCGGCCATCTGCATCGGCCAGGGTCAGATCGGCACCCTGGACTGGCTGCGCGGCCGCCTGGCTGGAGATGGCCACGATGCGCAGGCCCACGCCACGGCCGCGCACCATCCTGGCAACTTCGCACCACTGGGCAGGCACGGGCGTGCCATCGGTGAAATACAGCAGGTCGAATCCACCGCCCAGGTGGTCCAGCAAATAGTCATCGGTCCCCAGGCGCAGGTTCAGCGGCGGTGCGCCATGGCCAGGGCCGGCTTCAAACAGGTGGTTGTCGTCATCCGCGCTGTTGAGCGGCGAGTGCGCGTATTCGTGCGGCCGGGAGGTGCGCCAGTGGTACAGCGGCCGCACGAATTCCTGGGTGAGCGACAGCGACAGCACGGCATCGCGCAGCAGCCGGAAGCCGCGCGAGGGCGGCGCCATGAAGCGCGTGCTCTTGCCGGCCTCTTCGACAATCTCGCGCGCCGCGCCCACGCGCTCGCCGCTGTAGCTGTCCAGCAGCCTCACCGGCGCCACGCCGCGCGCCACCAGGGCCAGCCGCCAGGCCAGGGCCTGGGCATCCTGAAAACCCGTGTTGGCACCGCGCACGCCGAAGATGGGCAGCATGTGGGCCGCATCGCCCGCGAAGATCACGCGGCCGTGCACATAGTCCGGCAAGGTCAGCGCGCGGGCGGAGTAGACCGAACTCCAGTCCATTTCCCAGGGCGTGCCGCCGAAGCCGATCATCTCCAGCTGCGCGTCGATGCGCGCCTTGAGCGATTCGGGCTGCAGCGCCTGCTGCGCGTCCTCGCCCGCAGGCAGTTGGTAGTCCACGCGCCAGATGCCATGCGGCTCGCGGTGCATGAGGATGGTGTTGCCGGGGTTCCAGACCGGGTCGAAGAAGGCCAGGCGCTCCGTGGGCAGTGGCAGGTCGATGCGGATGTCGGCGATCACGAAGCGGCCCTCGTACGACGCCCCCTCCATCACCAGGCCCATGGCCGTGCGTATGCCGGAGCGGGCGCCATCGGCGGCGACCAGCCAGTCGGCCTCCATCGCATACGGGCCTTGCGGCGTGTCCACTTCCAGCCGCGCCTTTGCGGCGGCGTCGCTGCCGACCTGCTCCACCCGGTCCACGCGGTTGCCCCAGCGCAGTTCGATCAGCGGATGGGCCAGCACCGCATCGACCAGGTATTCCTCCAGGTACTGCTGCTGCAGATTGGTCATGGGATGGAAGCGATCGTCATCGCTGTGCGGCGCCTCCATGCGGAACACGCGCTGCCCCCGGTAGAACGAGTTGCCACAGCGCCAGGGCAAGGCGTTCGCCATGACCCGCTCGGCCACGCCCACCTGCTGCAGGATCTCCATGGAGCGGCGCGTGAAGACGATGGCGCGGCTGCCTTCGGACACCTGCAGTTCGGACTCCAGCAGCACGCAGCGCTGGCCGTGGCGCGCCAGCTCCAGCGCCGTGGTCAGCCCCACAGGGCCCGTGCCGACGATGACGACAGGATGGCGCTGCACCCCTGGATGCTGCGAAGGCAGCCAGGGCTGGTGCACCCGGTACCGGTAGTAGATGGAATGCCGCGGCTGGGCATGGGGCTGGTGCATGGATGTCTCCGTCTTGCGTCTTGCGTCTTTGTGAGGCCGCAGTGTAGGCAGCCCCCGCTCCGGCAATGTCCCCGGATGGGGACAGACAGGACCCTCCAGCCCCCAGGCTCAGGACAGCGCCTCGGGCTCCATCAGCAAGGCAAACAGCTCGCGCTGCCCCTGCACGCCCAGCTTGCCGCAGACGCGCTTGAGATAGGTCCGGGCACTGGCCACCGTGATGCCCAGGCGCTGCGCCAGCCGCTCGGTGTCCAGCCCCTCGACCACGCAGCGCACCACGTCCATATCGCGTTGCGTGAGATGCGCAAAGCGCCGCGCCAGGCGCGCCAGCACCAGGCCCGCCAGATCGTCCTGCAGGGCCTGGCCCGCGTAATGCAGGCGCATGGCCTGCATGACCAGCGGAGCAAAGGCCTCGATGCGTGCAATGGACTGCGGGTCAAAGCCGCCGTGCTCCTCACCCCGGTACAGATTCACCGCCAGCCAGCGTGCGCCGGTCTGCAGGGTCAGCAGCGAAAGCCGCTCCACCAGGCGGGGCAGGTCATAGCAGACACGGCGGTACTCGGGATGGCTCACGTCCGAAGGCTTCTGGCGATGGAGCCAGACGCGCGCTGGCGCCTGGGGATTGCGCTGCTGCCGCGCCAGCTCGGCCTGCATCACGCGCTGCGCGCCGTCCAGTGGATAGAAGCGCTCGCTGTAATCCTGGGAAATCAAAGGCAGTGCGCCTGTGCGTGCCCGGTCCCCGAACCCCACGATGCGCGGCCGAGATCGCCCCTGGAACGAAAAGATCGTGCACTGCGCCAACGGCACATGCCGGCCCAGCAGGTGCAGCAGCTGCCCGGCCACCTCGTCGCTGCTGCCGCTGGAACGGCCCACCTGCTCCAGCAGCGCCGTCACATCGCCCAGCGGCACAGGCAGGCTGGCATCGCTGGCGCAGGCAGGTGCCAGCAGCCAATGGCTGCGGACGGTGTCATTGCTCATGGGTGCGGGAACAGGCTGTGGCAGGAATGCAAAAAGGCCGGTGCATTGCGCAGCCGGCCTGGGTGAAGATGTTGGAATGATAAATCCAGCGCAGCGAGGCCATTGCCTGCTGCGTTCCTGTCGGCGGTCGTTGGAGCCGCTCAGCCTGGCCGGATGGCCCTTGGCTGCACGGCTGCAGCCATCACCATTCGCCTACGTTGCGAATGCGCTGGTCCAGGTCCAGAGGAAGGCCGCCACCGGCGGCTTCATGGTCCTGGCCTGCCTGCTCCAACGCCATGGGCGGAGGACTGAAATGATCGCGGCCAAAGGTGTGTTCGGTGAGAACGGGATCGCGGGAAGGTGGGGTGTTCATGGTTGCGCCTCCTTGACAGAAAGCTTACTGCGAATCTTTCACGATTTCTGTAGGACAAACCTGGATGCAACCCTCTGAAGCTGAAATGACACAAGGTACGCATGCTCACAAATGTGTAGCGCTTCGTAATAAAGGCGTAATGAATCCATGCGCCAAACACCGAGCCAGGGGCAATCGGGTAAGCTTGCCGCCCTCCATGCCACAGACACTCCGCGCGCCTGCGCACAGCGAACTCCTCATCAAGAAAAGCCGTTTCATCGGCTGCGTGCAGCCCATGGCCGACCGCGCCAGCGCCCAGGCGGTGGTCGATGCGCTATGGCGCGAGCACCCCGGCGCCGCCCATGTCTGCTGGGCGCTGCTGGCAGGCGGCCAGTCGGCAGCCGTCGATGACGGCGAGCCCAGCGGCACGGCAGGCCGCCCCATGCTGGACGTGCTGCGCCACCAGGACCTGGAAGGCGTGCTGGCCACCGTGGTGCGCTACTTCGGCGGCGTCAAGCTGGGCGCCGGCGGCCTGGTCCGTGCCTACACCGATGCCGTGGCCCAGGCCTTGCTGACCGCCGAAAAGGTGACGCTGCAGCGCATGCAATTGCTGCGCTGCAGTGTCCCTTATGCGCTCGAAGGCCTGGTGCGGCGCGAGATCGAGGCGGCAGGCGCCGAATTGCTCCAGGTCGAGCATGGATCGCTGGTGCAGTTCGATCTGCGCCTGCCGCAGTCGCAGGCTGAAGGCTTTGTGAGCCGCCTCAACGAGAGCGGTCAAGGACGCGTGGGCTGGCTGGAAGTCCACCCCGGCGAATGAGATGCGCCGGGCTCAAGCAGTTCAACCGGCCACCAGAAACCGCTGCGCCAGCAGCACCCAATAGGCGGCTCCCACGGCGATGTTGTCGTCGTTGAAGTCATAGCCCGGGTTGTGCACCATGCAGGCGCCCTGCTCGCTTGCATGGCCATTGCCGATCAGCAGGTAGCTGCCGGGCACGCGTTGCAGCATGAAGGCAAAGTCCTCGCTGCCAGGCAAGGGTGGCGCCTGCAGCGTGACATGTTCCGGGCCCAGCAGCTCCAGCGCGATCTGGCGCGCGAAGTCCGTCTCCTTGGGCGTGTTGACCAGCACGGCATAGCCGGGTCGCCAGTCGAGTTGCGCCTGCACGCCGAAGCTCTCGGCCTGCGCACTCACCAGATCGCGAATGCGCTGCTCCAGCAGCCTGCGCACATCGGCATCCAGCGCACGCACGCTCAACTCCAGCACCGCGCTGTGGGCGATCACGTTGTTGGCCTTGCCCGCATGGATGGCGCCCACGGTCACCACCGCCATCTGCAGCGGATCGATGTTGCGCGAGACGATGGTCTGCAAGGCCATGACGATGCTGGCGGCCGCAACGATGGGGTCGGCCGCGCGGTGCGGCATGGCACCATGCCCGCCCACCCCGGTGAGCGTGAGCGTGGCGTAGTCGGAGGACGCCATGGCTGCGCCCTCGCGCAAGGCCAGCCTTCCCTGGGGCAGGCCCGGCATGTTGTGCATGGCAAAGATGGCGTCGCAGGGATGTCGCTCGAAGAGGCCGTCTTCCATCATGCGCAAGGCCCCGCCGCCGCCCTCCTCCGCAGGCTGAAAGATCAGCGTGAGCGTTCCGTCGAAGCCGCCGTGCTCGGCCAGATGCCGGGCCGCTGCCAGCAGCATGGCGGTATGGCCGTCATGGCCGCAGGCATGCATGACGCCGGCATGCGTGCTGGCATGGGCGAATTCATTGGCCTCGGCGATGGGCAGCGCGTCCATGTCGGCGCGCAGACCCAGACGCCGGCTGCCGCTGCCGCGCACCAGCCGCCCCACCACGCCCGTGCCGCCCAGGCCGCGTTCCACCTCGTAGCCCCATTGCTCCAGTTGCTGCGCGACAAGGGCGCTGGTGCGGTGTTCCTCGAAGCCGAGCTCGGGGTGCCTGTGGATGTCGCGGCGCAGCTCGACGAAGGCTGCGGCCGAGCCGCGCAAAGTGTCCAGAAGGGTGTTCATGTGCGGCGTCTCACTGGGGTTGCAGGCGGATGGAGCGGGCAATGCTGCGGTAGCGGGCCGTCTCGGCCTCATAGAACTGCGCCGCTTCGGCCAGCGACATGGGCGCCGCGGCCAGTTGGGTCTGCAGGGCCAGTTGCTCGCGCACGCCCGGGTCCTTGAGCATGGCGCCTATCGCCTGGTGCAGCCTTTGCACCACCTCCTGCGGCGTGTCCTTGCGCACCAGGAAGCTGGTCCAAGTCTTGTAGGCGAAGTTTTTCAGCTCCCGGCCCTCACGCACCGTGGGCACATTCTTGAGCAGCTCCGATCGCTGCTCCCCCAGCTGGCCCAGGATCTTGAGCCGGCCCTGCTCGGCCAGCGCGCCCATGGCAGCGCTGTAGACGAGCACAGCGAAATCGACCTGCCCGCTGCCTATGTCCTGCAGCAGCGGCGCATTGCCCTTGTAGGGCGCATGCATGAGTTGTATGCCGGCGTCCTGCTGCACCTTCTCCAGGATCAGGTGGTAGAGCGAGCCAATGCCGACACTGCCGTACGACAGCGGCCGGCTGGCGCTTTTGCGGGCCAGCGCGATCAGCTCATCCACGTTGCCGGCCTCCAGGTCCTTGCGAGCGACGAAGACCATCACGGCCTCGGCCACGGGATGGACCAGGCGGAAATCCTCGGCCTTGAGCCGCACGGCGGCATTGGCCAGCGGCGACAGGATCACCTCGTTGGGCGAGCCCTGGAAGACGTAGTGCCCGTCAGGCGGAGCGGCCAGCACTTTCTGCGCGGCCATGGCGCCGCTCACGCCGCCCAGGTTCTCCACGATGACCTGCTGGCCCAGTGCCTTGGACAGCGGCAAGCTGAAGATGCGGGCAATGGCATCCGAAGGGCCGCCGGCCGGATAGGGAACCATCAGGCTCACGGGCCTGGAGGACGGGCTCTGCGCACAGGCCAGGCCCGCGCTCAGCAACAGGCCGGCGCCCGTCAGCCAAACGCGCTGGAACAAAAATCTCATCATGTCTCCTTGGTGGATGGCTCCGGCTCGGTCGGCCGGATACGCGGCATCCTAGGAGCCGGGTCATCGAACGTCCAATGCATTGTTGGCTGCATTAGCATGAGTTTCATGCAGACTTCAGGGCGCGAAAAATCATGACGCTGGTGCAGCTCAGGCATCTCATATCGGTGGCGCAGACCGGCTCCTTCAGCCGCTCGGCCGAGGCCATGCATCTGACACAGCCGGCCCTCAGCCGCAGCGTGCGCGCGCTGGAGCAGGAGCTGGGCATACCCTTGTTCGACCGCATCGGCCGCCACAGCGAACTCACAGCCTTCGGCCGCGAGATGCTGGGACGGGCACGCGCCCTGGTGGCTGAAGCCGACGAGCTGCGTGACAGGGGGCGCCAATTGCGCGAGGGTGCGGCCGGCACCGTGCGTGTGGGCCTGGGATCGGGCCCCGGCGCAATATTGATGACGCCGTTCCTGCAGCACATGACCGTGCACCATCCCGGCGTGCGAACCGAGGTGGCGCGCGGCAGCACCGATCTGCTGGTGCACTCGCTACGCGAGCGCCTGCTCGACGCCCTGGTCGTGGACCTGCGCGCGCTGCGGCCCGCACCCGACCTTGCGCTGGACGTCGTGCACGAAATGCGCGCCGCCTTCATGTGCCGCACCGACCATCCACTGGCCCGCCTGCAGCGGGATCTGCGCTTCGAGGATGTGCAGCGCTACCCCGTCGCCTCCACACCATTGAGCGACCAGGTGGCCTGGCTGCTGGTGGAGACCTATGGCGCCACGGCCCACCCGGCGCGGTTCGTCACACTGCAGTGCGAGGAGTTGCCCAGCCTTGTGGACGTTGCGCGCAACAGCGACACCGTGCTGCTGGCCGTGCGCGCCGTCGCCCCGGACCTGGCCGAATTGCCCATGGACCCGCCCATGCGCAGCACCGCCCGCTTCGGGCTGGTCACGCTGCGTCAGCGCAGCGAGGCGCCGACGCTGGCAATCCTGCGAGGCCTGATGGTCGATTTGATGTGCGATGGCCCTCCAGCCGTCGCATAGGCAAGGCCTCTGCCCTGCCCGGCCAGGCTGAGGCCTCTGCAAGGGCCGACAAGGACCACAGGTAGCGCTTCAGCGGCAGTCTTGGGTCGGCCACCAGGGATATGCGAAATCGGCTTGAAACGAAGGCAGTTGTGCTCAAAACAGAAAATGATCATCGATCAGTTTTTGCTGGACATCTTTACCCATTCCAACCAATGAAGAATATCCACCAAAAGAGTAAATTGGATTTTCCAATGACCACATCCCTATACTATTTGCTTGGACTCCACATGACCAAAAAGCCGCAATGGCAACTGACACTGCCGCTGTAAATCCTGCATATCGCTTTTTCATAAAATCACCTTTTTTGGATTTGAAATGATTTCAGGCTTTCATGGCGCACACAGGTTCTGTATGAAAGCGTGCGTCGCAAGCTGCGTGACTTCGCTTTTGCCTGTCATATAGCAGCCATCCTGGCTCAGTGCCGAGGCCGCACTGTTCTCGCCGCCTGCGAGGGTTCCCTGGTCCACCGTGCCGCCCGTCGGCGTCCAAGTGATAGCGTGGTAACTTCCATCGCCAAGCTCGCTGCGACCCGCCACCGTTCCGTTGTCACCGATATCCACCACACGTGCATTCATGCCGCCAGGCAGCGGAGGAATATCGCGGATGACACCGGTCTGGCTGTTCCAGTAATAGGGCATGCTGCGCCCGTCTGCCAACTGGTAGTGCCCAATCACCTCGCCGAGGATGTTGAGATCGACGCCGCTGTTTCGCGCGGGCGGGGACGATATGGACAGCACCTGCGGACTGGAGGACGAGTTGAGCCAGACGACGGTGCGTCCACCTTGGGCACCAAAATCGCAGTAGCCCATGATGCGGGTATTGACGACGGTCTTTGCGCGGCAGAAGACGGCATTGAGAGGCAGGTTCAGGGCCGTGGCCATATAGCCGCCCAGGACTGCGGCAGACCAATAGACAGGACGCGGATGCCCGCTGTTGTCGGGACAGTTGCCCACGATGCCCGGCATGTTGCCGCCCACCACGAAATTGTCCACATCGGACGGCACGCAGTTGGTGCTGTTCAGGCCCAGCAGGCCCGCCGGCAGCGCGCGTGCCGTGGTTTCATTGTTGCGCCACATGACAGGGCGGGCCGTGTTGCTGCCGCTCAGGCTGACGCCTGCCACATAGCCGCCCTGGTTGAATGCCGTGGGCATGCTGCGCACATCGAGCGTCAGCGGCTGCAGTGTCTGCACCGTGGCCGGCGTGGCCGCATTCCAGAACACCCCCACGGACACCGAATTGCCGTCCAGGCAGCTGCCCACCACCTGGCCGCTGTTGGTGATGGCCGCCGCGTTGCAGTTGCGCCCCGGCGACAGGCGTGCAAGGTCTGCCGCACTGCCCGGCGCCAGCGACACGAAGCCTGCGGACGAGCCGTCGCTCTCTGCACAGGCGCCCACGACATGGCCGCTGTTGTTGATGTCCAGGCCCACGCATTGCGGACCTGCCGATGTGCCCACGTCCTGCATGGGCAGGGCCTGCGCGGCCGGCAGTGCCAGCAACGCTAGGCACGCAACGGAAAAATTCAAATGCTTTGGCTGAAGGCGCATGAAGGGTTCTCCTGAAAAAGCAAAGAAGTCGTTCATGGAAATCGGGCGCCGAACAGGAAATCCGCATGGGCCTTGGCATATGCGCGCCGGTGCAGACGCTATTTCCGTGATCCGCATCCCGGCTCCACGATAGGCATCGCGGTATGGAGCCGTCCATCCGAGCAGCAATCAAAACAAAAAAAACAATCAACAAAATCAAAAGCTTGCAAAAGAATCCCCCATCAATAATTGTCTCATCGGCATCCGGGATTCAGGCCATGCCACAGCGCAGCGCCATATGAATGGGGGCTTTCCATGGCAATCACACACTGCCTGAGATCCGACAGCGCATGGCCGAATGGCGCAATTCGCCGCCGCTGGAGTCCCGCAGAACTGCTTGCACTCGAACGCTGGGCCGGCGTCCTGCCCGTGCAGGTGATCTGCCGCCGGCTGAACCGCAGCGAGCGCTCCGTTCGCTGCCAGATGCACAGGCGCGGCCTGAGCATCCGGGTCCGCGAGGGCGTCGGGCTGCGGCAGGTCTGCGAGGACCTGCAGCTGTCCGCACGGTCGGTGAAGGCCTTCATCCTCGATGGCCGCCTGCGCCTGCACAGCGCACAGGTGCACGGCGGGGTGATGGCGCAGCTTCATTGGTCCCTGCGCCGCTGGCTGCAGACGGCACAAAGCCGCTTGTGCCGTGTCAGCCATTTGAGGGTTACCGAGACATCCCTCAGGCGCTTTGCGCGGGAAGCTGATTTCGGCGCATCAGGCAGCCGCACGGACGCGGCATGGCAACACTGGGCATCCGGCTAGCCCCTGCGCGGCACGGGCCGGGCCTGAATGTCCAGCAGCGGTTTCGGCCCTTCGCCTACGACTGCCGCGAGCGCCAGCATGCAGACTGGCACGCATGTCCCATGGCAGGCGATGCAGTCATCTCGACCATCTGTCGGCACTTCAGTCGGCACACCTTTCGGCACATCCACCGGCAGCGGAGACCTCCACGGGACCTGGTGCCACAGTCAAAGGAATCAGACAGCATGAAAAACCCACCCACCACCGCCCTCGACGTGATCATCGTCGGTGCCGGCTCGGCCGGACTGTCGGCGCTGCGCGAGGTGCGTAAGCACACGGAGCATTTCGCCATCGTCAACGACGGGCCCTGGGGAACGACCTGTGCGCGGGTGGGATGCATGCCGTCCAAGTTGCTGATCGAGGCGGCCAACGCCTTCCATGCACGCCATCACTTCGATGCCTTCGGCATACGCGGCGCGAGCGGGCTGCAGCTGGACCTGCCCGCCGTTTTGCGCCGCGTGCGCAAGCTGCGCGACGAGTTCGTGGCAAGCACGATCAAGGCCACGGAGGGCCTGGGCTGGCGGGCCATCGACGGGCGTGCCAGGCTGCTGGCGGCCAATCGGATCGAGGTCAATGGCAAGGTGCTGGCTGCGCGCAAGCTCATCCTCGCTCCAGGCTCCAGCCCCGTGGTGCCGGAGGAATGGAAGCGCTTTGGCAAGCGCATCCTGACCACCGACACCTTGTTCGAACGCAAGACGCTGGGCCCGCGCGTGGCCGTCGTCGGCCTGGGCCCGCTGGGCGTGGAGATTGCACAGGCGCTGGCACGGCTGGGACTGGAGGTCACCGCACTGGGACGCGGCCCGAAGCTTGCCGGCCTGTCCGACCCGAATGTCACCGACGCATTGCGGCATCTGCTTGAGAAAGAGATGACGGTGATCACCGACCATGAAGTGCAGTTGAGCAAGGGCCCGGACAGCAGCATCGTCGTGCGTGCAGGCGACACCCGCATCGTCGTGGACCATGTGGTGGCCGCCATGGGCCGGCGCCCGCAGCTCGAAGGCCTGGGCCTTGAGACGCTGGGACTTGAGCTGGACGAACACGGCCAGCCGCCCGTAAGCCGCGAGACACTGCAGGTCGGCGAGCTGCCGCTGTTCCTCGCGGGCGATGCCAATGGCGACCGCCCCTTGCTGCATGAGGCCGTGGACGAAGGCCATATCGCCGGCACCAACGCCATGGCAGAGAACGTGGCCTGCTTCGAGCGGCGCGCGCCGCTGTCCATCGTCTTCAGCTCGCCCAACGCGGCCGTCGTGGGCCAGCCCATGAAGGCGCTGCTGGGGCAGGACTTCGTGGTGGGCCGCGTGGATTTCGCGCACCAGGGGCGTGCGCGCGCTGCGCAGCACAACGCGGGCCTGCTTCACGTCTATGCGGACACGGCCAGCGGCCGGCTGCTGGGCGCGGAAATGTGCGCGCCGGCCGGCGAGCATCTGGCCCATCTGCTGGCCCTGGCCGTGCAGCAGCAACTGACCGTGCATGAGTTGCTGCGTGCGCCCTTCTACCACCCCGTGCTGGAAGAGGGCCTGCGCACCGCCCTGCGCGATGCGGCGCGCCAGCTGCCACAGCAGCCGCCCTCCGACCTGGGCAACTGCGATTCTTTGCCCATGGACGATTGATCGCGCGCGGCCCTGGGCCGCACGCGGATCAAGCCTGGGGCGCGCTCTGCGGTGCGCTTACTTCCGACAGCGTCCACCCGCCATTGCCATCGACCGCCAGCGCGTGGGTATGGAAACCCGCCAGCGTGCTGCGGTGGCCCACGCTCACCAGCATGGTCGAGCGCATCTGCTCGCGCAGCAGCGTGTACAGCGCATGCTCCAGGCCCTCGTCCATGGCCGAGGTGGATTCATCGAGAAAGACGATGGCGGGCCGGTTGAACAGCACGCGCGCAAAGGCCAGGCGCTGCTGCTCGCCAATCGACAGGATGCGGGACCAATCCTGGTTGACATCCAGCTTGTCGGCCAGATGGGCCAGGCTGACCTGGCGCAGCGCCTGTTGAAGGTGCTCGTCGTCCTGCGGTGAAGCATCCATCGGATAGGCAATGGCCGTACGCAGGTCCCCCAGCGGCAGATACGGGCGCTGCGACAGGAACAGCGCCTGGTGGCCGCCCGGGCGGCCCACCGTGCCCTGGGCATGCGGCCACAGGCCGGCAATGGACCGCAGCAAGGTGGTCTTGCCGCTGCCCGAAGGCCCCTTGATCAGCAGCGCCTGGCCGGGAATGAGCTTGAGTTGCAGGCCGCTGAGCAGGTGGTGGCCGTCCGGGCGGCTGACCTGCAGGTCCTCGATGTCCAGGGCGCCGGGCTGCTCTCTGTGGACGACCTGGGGCAGTTCGCGGGTCTGGGCATTGGCATCCAGAAAGCCGCACAGGCGATCAAGCGCAGCGCGGTACTGGGCGAAAGTGTCGTAGGAGGTGCGGAAAAATGACAGCGCATCCTGCACCTGCCCAAAGGCCTGCGAGGTCTGCATCACATCACCGAGCTTGATGGCACCGCTGAAAAAGCGCGGCGCCTGCAGCAGAAAGGGAAAGACCACGGCCACCTGGTTGACGGTGAGGTTGAAGCCGTCGAACTTCAGGCTGCGGTAGACCAGCGCCCAGACATTGGCGATCAACGCCGAAAAGCGCGTCAAAAGCGTGTTGCGCTCGATGGCCGCGCCCTGGTAGAAGGCGATGTTCTCCGCATATTCGCGCACGCGCACCAGGGCGTAGCGGAAGTTGGCGGTCAGCCTCTCGTTCAGGAAGTTCAGCCGGATCAGCGGCTGGCCCAGGCGAAAGGCGATCAGCGTGGCGACGATCACATAGAGGTAGACCGCGAACACCATGGCCCGCGGAACCTCCACGCCCGCCACCGCGATGGGCGCGGACAGCCCCCAGAGAATGCCCGTGAACGCCACCAGCGAGACCACCGCGCTGACGGCACCCAGCGCCAGGGTCAGCGAGTTCGAGACAAAGGTGTTCACATCCAGCTCGATGCGCTGGTCGGGGTTGTCCACCGGCTCGTCCAGGAAGTGGCTGCGATAGTAGGCATCGCCGCGCATCCAGTCGGTGGTCACGCGCTCGTTGAGCCAGACCCGCCAGCGGATGCGAAACGCCTGGTTCACATAGAAATTGAACAGCTCGCGCAGGATGTGGACCGTGGCCAGCACCGCAAAGATACCCAGGAAGCGCCAAAAGCCCTTCTGGTCCAGTTCCTGCAGCGCGCTGTAGAAGCCGTTGTACCAGTAGGAAAACAGCACGTTCATGCGCACCGAGACCAGGGCCAGCACCAGCAGCAGCGTGAACACCAGCAGCGGCCACCAGCTGTTTCTGGGGTGCAGGAACGGGCCGGCCAGCTGCCAGAACTGCCGACCCCAGCGGGTGAATCGAACCACCAGCAGCGCCACGGCCGCGAAAGCCACGACGGTGATCACTGAGGCCGCCGCCAGCCAGACCAGGCTTTCCTGCAGCGCCTTGCTCCAATCCATGTCCATGTCGGAGATCCTCGGGTTGTGTGGGTGGAGAGAATCTACTCCTGTTCAGACATGCCGGCGGGCAGGCCTGGGCGCATGCCGGCAGCAAGCCATCTGCGCTTGCAATGCCCCCATCGCCTTTGCCGATGGGGCCGCTGCCGACAAGGCCGCTGCGCAGGATTAACATTCCGTACGTGCCGCCCCGGCGGCACGCACGAAGACAGGACCGGCCCGCGCGGTTCCCCCACGACAACAGCGATGCCCTCCCGGGGCCCTGCCCGGGCGGCTCAGACACAAGCCAGAACATGCCCGCATCGCCGCCCCAGGCCCTCCCGCCACACGACCCCGCCGATGTGCCGGCCCGGCGTCCCGCCCCCGTCAATCTGCGCGATCTGTTCTGGTCCTTCACCTGGCTGGCCCTGCAGGGCTTTGGCGGTGTGCTGGCCGTGGTACAGCGCGAGCTGGTCGAGAAAAAGCGCTGGCTGACCAATGAAGAGTTTGTGGAGGACTGGGCCGTGGCCCAGATCATGCCCGGCCCCAATGTGGTCAACCTGTCCATCACCATTGGCGAGCGCTACTTCGGCTGGCGCGGTGCCGTGGTGGCCGTGTGCGGCATGCTGTGCTTTCCCATGCTGCTGGTGCTGACGCTGACCGTGATCTATTCCCAGCTGGCCGACCACCCCGCCGTGGCCGGCGCGCTGCGCGGCATGGGCGCCGTCGCAGCCGGCCTGGTGGCGGGCATGGGCCTGAAGCTGGCCAGCACGCTGAGCCGCCACCCGCTGGGGCGCTGGTGCAGCGCGGGCCTGGCGCTGGCCTCGTTCATTGCCATGGCGGTGATGCGCATTCCGCTGGCCTGGGTGCTGCTGGTGGTCGGCGGCGCGGGCTGCGTGCTGACCTGGAGAAAGCTCACGCCATGAATGCTGCCCACCAGATTGCACTGAGCCTGCAGCCCGCCGACTGGTTGCAGTTGCTGCTGTATTTCCTGACGCTGTCGCTGATGGCCGTGGGCGGGGCCATTGCCACGGCGCCCGACATGCACCGTTTTCTGGTCGATGGCCATGGCTGGCTCAGCGAGGCGCAGTTCAGCTCCTCCATCGCCATTGCCCAGGCGGCGCCCGGGCCCAATGTGCTGTTCATCGCCCTGCTGGGATGGAACCTGGGCCTGAACGCAGGCGGAGGCACGGGCCTGCTGGCCTGGGCCTTTGGAGCACTGGGCGTGACCATCTGCATGGTGGGCATCCTCTTGCCCAGTTCGCTGCTGGCCTGGCAGGCATCGCGCTGGGGCCAGCGCAACAGGAACCGGCGCGGCGTGCGGGCCTTCAAGCAGGGCATGGGCCCTCTGGTCATCGGCCTGCTGCTGGCCACGGGCTGGCTGCTGGGCACGGGCAGCGGCCGCCCCGCCCAGGATTGGCGCCTGTGGCTGCTGACCCTGGTCTGCGCCCTGCTGGTCTGGCGCACGCGCATTCACCTGCTGTGGCTGCTGGGCGCCGGCGCGGCGCTGGGAGCGCTGGGCTGGATCTGAGCGGATGCGCGAGAGGGAGGGGACTGCCCCGGTTGTGCGTCAAAAGGAGCCGCCATGGCGCAAGCCCCTTCCCTCCCCCTGGGCCGCGTCGGGCGGCCTGCCCCTCCGCCTTCAGTCGCCCAGCAGCAGCGGCAGCACCTGTGCCGACGGGCCGCGCAGGCATTGGTGGGCCGCGTCATCCAGCTCGGACGGTGCGGGATTGATCACGGCCACATGCGCGCCCGCCCTGCGTGCGATTCGCGCCAGCCCTGCAGCCGGGTACACGGCGCCCGATGTGCCCACCACCAGCAGCACATCGCAGTGCTGCACCGCCGCCTCGGCGGCCTGCCACACGCCCATGGGCAGGGACTCGCCGAACCAGACCACGCCCGGGCGCACCAGGTTGCCGCAGACGGCGCACTGCGGCGGCTCGCCCGGCTTCACCTGGGCCAGATCGCAGCATGCGCGCGGCCTTTCCAGCCAGCGGTCCCGCATCAGCTCACCATGCAGGCACAGCACGCCGGGGCTGCCTGCGCGCTGGTGCAGGCCATCGACGTTCTGCGTGACCAGCGTCATGCGGCCCGGGTGGCGCAAGGCCCATTGCGCCAGCGCATGGTGGCCGGCGTTGGGCTGCACCGCAGCCACGGCTTCGCGCCGGTGCGCATACCACTGCCAGACGCGCTGCGGATGCGCGCGAAAGCCTGCCTCGCTGGCCATGTCCTGCGGGTTGAACTGTGCCCAGTAGCTGTTCTTGTCGTCGCGAAAGGTGGGTACGCCGGATTCGGCGCTGACGCCTGCGCCCGTGAGCACCGCGATATGGGCTGCACGCGCGATGCGGTCGCGCAGCTCGCCCTGGCCGGCCAGTTCAGGCTCAGCGGGGGAAGGCGAGGAAAGGGAATGTTCGTCGGGCATCGGGGCGGCGATGGAAAAAAGGCAGGCCATTGTGAGGCAGTGTCGCCCCGCCACGCATCAAATGCCTTTTTCCACCATCTCCAGCAGGCGCAGCGCCAGCGCGCGCCGCTGCTCGGCGGTGGCGTGGCGCAGCGGCCCGTCTATCACCAGCAAGGCCATGCCGTGCACCGCGGACCAGGCCAGGAACTCGGCCTGGGGCCGGCGCTCGGCAGGCAGCACGCCGGCCTCGGCCATGCTGTCCAGCGCATAGCCCAGCAGCTCGAACGGGTTCAGTCCCATGGCCGCTGCACGCGTGGTGTCCGGCGGCAGGTCCACGTCGTACTCGACCGAAGCAAAGGCCGTGCGAAACCAGCCGGTCTCCGTCTGGGCAAAGCCCAGATAGCCGCGCCCCACGGCAGCCAGCAGCGCGCGTGAGCGCTGCAGCACATCGGGCAGGGTGCGCGCCTGGGCCATTTCGGCCTCGATGGCTGCGGCCAATGCGCCCAGGGCCGCGGCGCGCACGGCATCAAACAGCGCCTGGCGGTTGGCAAAGTGACGATAGGCTGCATTGGGCGCCACGCCCGCGCGGCGCGTGGCCTCGCGCAGCACGATTGCCTGGGGACCGCCTTCACGCGCCAGCGCCAGGCCAGCCTCGACCAGGGCCTGGCGCAGGTCGCCATGGTGATATGACTCACGCCTGACACGTCGCTGCGTCACTGTTTTGCTTCCTTTTTTCCGCGTGGCCACATCACCCGAGAGGGAAGACAGCCCTGCCCCGCCGATTTACAGCTTGACACCGAAGCTGACAGCGCATGATGTGGACAGCGTCCATTTTAGTCCCTAGCATATGTGAACGGCGTACACACGCCGGGCAGAAATCGATAAAAAGCCGGCATCGAACGGCATAAAACGGTTATCACCGTCACCAAGGAGACAAGCATGGCTTTGCACACCGGCCGCATACAGCCCTGCCTCTGGTTCGACAACCAGGGCGAGCAGGCGGCGCGCTTCTATACCGAAGTCTTTCCCGATTCCCGCATCACGGCCATTGCGCGCTACGGCGAAGCAGGCCACGACATCCACGGCAGGCCGGCGGGCAGCGTGATGACGGTGCAATTCGAGCTGGAAGGCCAGCCCTTTCTGGCGCTCAACGGCGGCCCTATGTTCCGCTTCAACGAGGCCGTCTCGCTGATGGTCAGTTGCGATACACAGGACGAGATAGACCACTACTGGGGCGCCCTGTCCGAGGGCGGCGACCCGGCGGCGCGTCAATGCGGCTGGCTCAAGGACCGCCATGGCCTGTCATGGCAAATCGTTCCGTCCCAGATGGCGAGCTGGATGGGAGGCCCCGACATGGCCGCCGCCCAGCGCGTGATGCAGGCCCTGCTGGGCATGCAAAAGCTGGACATCGCCGCTCTTGAGCGCGCGCATGACGGCGGCTGAAGCCTCCTGGTCCCCTCCTCCCGTCGTCCCGCCCTCCCGTTCCTCCACTCCCCTCGCCACCGTCCCTCCCAGGAGCGTTCCATGCAATTCATCCCCTATCTGAACTTCAACGGCAACTGCGCCGAGGCCTTCGCCTTCTACGCCAGGCTGTTCGGCGGCACCATCGTGCACCAGAGCACCTTTGGCGAGACGCCGGGCATGGAGCAGATGCCCGAGGCCGACAAGCGCCTGATCATGCATGCCCACCTGCAGATTAAGGACCAGGCGCTGATGGCCTCTGATGCCACCGACAACTGCGGTGGCGGCGGCTACCAGCAGGCCCAGGGCATGTGGATCTCGATCGGCGTGGACGACGCCACCGAAGGCGGCCGCATCTTCAACGCGCTGGCCGAAGGCGGCAAGGTGACCATGCCCTTCCAGGCCACGTTCTGGTCGCCGGGCTTTGGCATGGTGACGGACCGCTTCAACACACCCTGGATGGTCAACGTCAAGGGCGAGGCCTGAACAAGGCCGGCCGACACATTGCCTCTGTCACCCAAGAAGGAGTCCTCATGAACGCCAATCCCGTCGTCTGGTTCGAGATCCATGTGCAGGACATGGCGCGTGCGCGCCGGTTCTATGAAACCGTCTTCCAGGGCAAGCTGGAGCACCTGCCCGCGCCCGATGGCTCCGACAGCCAGGAGATGCTGTCCTTTCCGATGGACATGACAGGCCCCGGCGCGAGCGGAATGCTGGTGCGGATGGACGGCGCACCTTCCGGGGGCGGCGGCACGCTGGTCTATTTCGGCTGCGAGGACTGCGCCATAGAACAGGGCCGCGTCGAGGCCGCAGGCGGGCGCATCGAGCAGGCCAAATTCTCCATCGGCCCCCACGGCCACTGCGCCGTCGTGGTGGACACCGAGGGCAACCGCATCGGCCTGCACTCCATGCAATGAGGAGCACCATGACAGCACAAGACCTTCCCGAACACGCCAACGACCTGGTGCTCACGCGCCTGTTCGACATCCCCGCCGACAGGCTCTACCGCTGCTGGACCGAGCCGGCGCTGATCCAGCAATGGTTTGCACCCAGCCCCTGGAGCGTGGCCCGGGTGGACAACGACGTGCGGCCCGGCGGCCACAGCCTCATCGTCATGCGCAGCCCCGAAGGCCAGGAGATGCCCGGCAGCGGTGTCTACCTGGAAGTCATTCCCAACCGGCGCCTGGTCTTCACCGACGCCTTCACCCAAGGCTGGGTGCCAGCCGACAAGCCCTTCATGACGGGCATCGTCACCTTCGACCCCGAAGGCAGCCAGACCCGCTATACCGCCCGGGTGCGCCATTGGAATGCCGCCGACCGCGCCCAGCACGAGGCCATGGGCTTTCACAGCGGCTGGGGCCAGTGCGCAGACCAGTTGGCGGAACTCGCAGCCCGGCTCTGACGCCGGTTTTCACCAGGAGAGCACCATGCACTACATCGACGGATTCGTACTGCCCGTTCCCCGGGCCAACCTGCAGGCCTACCGCGAGGTGGCCGAGGCCGCAGGCAAGGTCTGGATGGAATACGGCGCGCTGCAGTACTGGGAATGCGCGGGCGACGACGTGCCCATGGGCAAGCTGACCTCGTTTCCCCAGGCCGTGCAGCTCAAGGAAGGCGAGATCGTGTTCTTTTCATGGATCGTCTATGCCTCGCGCGCGGAGCGCGACCGCATCAATGCCGCCGTCATGAAGGACCCGCGCATTGCCTCCATGGACCCGGCCACCATGCCCTTCGACGCCAAGCGCATGTTCTGGGGCGGCTTCGAGAGCGTGGTGGAGCTGGGCGCCGACGGCGCGCCAGCCTAGATCTGGTCGGCCGGGGCGGCGGATACGGCAGGCGTGGTGCCCAGGCCGCGCTGGCGCAGCGCCTCGTACAGGCACACGCCGCTGGCCACGGACACATTGAGGCTGGAGACGGCACCCATCATGGGAATGCCGATCAGCTCGTCGCAGGTCTTGCGCGTGAGCTGGCGCATGCCGTCGCCTTCTGCGCCCAGCACCAGGGCCGTGGGGCCCTTGAGGTCCACCTCGTACAGGGTCTTGGGCGCATCGTCGCTTGTGCCGATGATCCAGATGTCGCGCTCCTTGAGCTCGTTGAGCGTGCGCGCCAGATTGGTGACCATGAAATAGGGCACGGTCTCGGCCGCGCCGCTGGCCACCTTGGCCACGGTGGCGTTCACGCCCACCGCATGGTCCTTGGGGGCAATCACCGCATGGGCGCCTGCGCCATCGGCCACGCGCAGGCAGGCGCCGAGGTTGTGCGGATCGGTCACGCCGTCCAGCACCAGCAGCAGCGGGTTGCTGACGCCATCGGCCTCCAGCTGCTCCAGCAGTTCATCCAGCGAATGCACCTGTGCCACCGCCTCCACGCGCGCGGCCACGCCCTGGTGGCCGTGGCTGCCGGCGAGCTTGGCCAGGCGTTCACCGTCGGCCTCGATCAGCCGGACGCCGGCCGACTTGGCGCGGTCGAGGAACTGGCGCATGCGCGCATCACGGCGCGTGGCCTCGTAGTAGACCTCGATGATGGATTGGGGCGCGGTCTTCATGCGCACGCCGACGGCGTGGAAGCCGAAGAGAACTTTGGGGGACGACATGGGGCGCGATTATCCCGCCAATTGGGCGCAGCCCCGGCACCCGCCGGACGAAGCCCGTCTGCACGCAACGGCTCCTGTGGTTTTTACGTAGCCGCTACACTGCGCGGGTTGGCCGCTTTCCAGCGGGCCCCTCTCATTGCGGCATGCACCGAAGCCACGGGCATGCCGCTTTGCATTTTTCATCGCCCTGTTTTTCCATTTCTTTCTCAACCATCATGCTCAAAGCCTTTCTTGCCTGGCTTGCCCGCACCAGCCTGGTGGGCCAGATCGCCATCAGTCTGGTCGCCGGCGGCCTGTTGGCCTGGCTCTGGCCCGAGGCCGCCCAGTCCGTATCCCTGCTGGGGACGCTGTTCATCTCCGCCCTCAAGGCCGTTGCCCCTGTCCTGGTGCTGCTGCTGGTGGTCTCGGCCACCAGCAACCACCGGCCCGGCCACGCCACGCAGATACGGCCCATCCTGTGGCTGTATGTGCTGGGCACCTTTGCCGCGGCCGTGGTGGCCGTGGTGGCCAGCATGGCCTTCCCGTCCACCATCCAGTTCAAGGACGCCGCCTCCGCCCAGGGCGCGCCTGGGCGCATTGGTGAAGTGCTGATGGCCCTGGTGCAAAGCGCCTTCGACAACCCGGTACGCGCGCTGATGAATGCCAACTACATCGGCATCCTTGCCTGGGCAGTGGCCATGGGCCTGGCCCTGCGCCACGCCTCTGAGACCACGCGCGCCGTGATGCATGACCTGGGCCAGGCCATCACCCGCGTGATCCAGGGCGTGATCCGCCTGGCGCCGCTGGGCATCTTCGGCCTGGTGGCGGGCACCTTTGCCCAGTCGGGCCTGGAAAAGCTGCTGGACTATGCCCACCTGCTGGCCGTGCTGCTGGGCTGCATGCTCTTCGTGGCCCTGGTGGTCAATCCGTTCATCGTCTGGACGCAGACGCGCCGCAATCCCTATCCCCTGGTGCTGACCTGCCTGCGCGAGAGCGCGGTCACGGCCTTCTTCACGCGCAGCTCGGCCGCCAACATCCCGGTGAACCTGGCGCTGGCCAAGCGCCTGGGCCTGGATGAGGACACCTACAGCGTCTCCATCCCGCTGGGCGCCACCATCAACATGGCCGGCGCCGCCGTCACCATCAGCGTGCTCTCCCTGGCTGCGGCCCATACCCTGGGCATCCAGGTCGATCTGCTGACCGCCATCTTGCTGTGCGTGGTGTCCGCGGTGTGCGCCTGCGGCGCCTCGGGCGTGGCCGGTGGCTCGCTGCTGCTGATTCCGCTGGCCTGCAGCCTGTTCGGCATCTCCAACGATCTGGCCATGCAGGTGGTGGGCGTGGGCTTTGTGATCGGCGTGATCCAGGACTCGGCCGAAACCGCACTCAACTCCTCCACGGACGTGATCTTCACGGCCGCGGCCTGCGAGGCGGCCGGGCGGCGCGAAGCTGTCGCCGCCTGAGGTCAAGCCGCCAGCGCCTGCCCCTCTTCGATGCTGGCGACGCGGCCGGCCTCGATGGTCACGCGCCGCTCGCAGCGCGCGGCGATGGCTCGGTCATGCGTGACCATGACCAACGTGGTGCCGCGCTCACGGTTGAGCGCGAACATCAGCTCCATGATGGTTTCGCCGGTCGCAAAGTCCAGGCTGCCCGTGGGCTCGTCGGCCAGCAGCACGGCGGGCTCGACCACGAAGGCGCGGGCCAGCGCCACACGCTGCTGCTCACCGCCCGACAGCAGCTTGGGATAGTGGCCCAGGCGCTGGCCCAGCCCCACGCGCTCCAGCATTTCGGTGGCGCGGCGGCGGGCGTCGCGGCTGCCGGCCAGCTCCAGCGGCAGCATCACGTTCTCCAGCGCCGTCAGATTGCCCAGCAGCTGGAAGCTCTGGAAGACAAAACCCAGCTTCTGCGCACGCACGGCAGCGCGCGCATCCTCGTCCAGCGCAAACATGTCCTGACCCTGCAGCCGCACCGTGCCGCGCGTGGGCGTATCCAGGCCTGCGAGTATGGACAGCAGCGTGCTCTTGCCCGAGCCCGAGGCACCGACGATGGCCACGGTTTCCCTTGCCGCGAAGCGCAGATCGATATCCCTCAGAATATCCAGTGTTCCGGTCGAATCGCTGACCGACTTGAAGACATGCTCGACTTCGATCAGGGGCTGGGCAGTGCTTTGTGACATGGAGGATGGGAAGACGATGCAAGACAAGCTGCGCGCAATGCGCCGACGCCGCCACTTTATCTCGGCCGGCTTGGCCTTCGGTCCGCTGGGTACTTGGACGGCCATGCCCGCCCGGGCTGCAGACGCCGGCCCGTTGCTGGTACTGGGCGATTCGCTGAGTGCCGAGTACGGTCTGGCCCGCGGAACGGGCTGGGTGGCGCTGCTGCAAAAGCGCCTGCAGGAGAGCCAGAAAAATGTGCCGCTGGTCAACGCCAGCGTGAGCGGCGAGACCACCTCGGGCGGCCGCTCGCGCCTGCCGGCCCTGCTCAAGCAGCACAAGCCGTCGGTGGTGGTGATCGAATTGGGAGGCAACGATGCGCTGCGCGGCTTGCCGCTGCAAAGCACGCAGGGCAATCTGGACGCCATGGTACGCGCGGCCCGTGATGCAGGGGCCAAGGTGCTGCTGGTGGGCATGCAGGTGCCTCCCAACTACGGCAGCGGCTATACGCGCCAGTTCGAGCAGTTGTTCTCCAAGGTGGCGCAGGAGCAGAAGGTACCGCTCGTGCCCTTCCTGCTGGCCGGTATAGGCGATGCGGCCGACTCGGCCCAGTGGTTCCAGGCTGACCGCATCCACCCCACGGCCAAGGCCCAGCCGCGCATGCTGGACAACGTCTGGCCACAGCTCAGCAAACTGCTGCCCTGAGCACAGGGCAGCCAGGCTGTCAGCTGCTGCGGCCTTCCTCGCCGGAATGCGCCGCTGCGGGGGATGCCTGGTCTTCACCCGCCATACCGCCGCCCTCATGGTCGTCGGGTTTTCTTTCGGCCTTGGCCTTCTCCTTTTCAAGCTTCTTCTGCTTCTTGGCCAGTTCGCGCTGGCGTTTTTCATAGGCGTAGTTGGGTGTCGCCACAGGTGGACTCCTCTGTTGTTGCAAGCCCCACTGTAGCCGCAAGACGGGGCCCGGCCGTAAAACCTCAGGATAGGGGGGACGCAGGGTCGGCAGATTCACCCACGCTGCAGCGGTAAGCATGCCAACTGGCGCAGCCCAGCAAAGGCCCCACCAGCAGCAGGCCCACGCCGTGCCACCACAGCGCAGCAGCCACCAGCACGGTGATGATCGCGGCCCATTGCAGCATGACGGCCAGGTTGAGGCCGACCACGCGCATGCTGGTGATGCAGGCCGTCAGCGCATCGCTGCCCCGGTCCAGCATGGCCGGCAGCGCCACCACCATGCTGGCGAACACCAGGGCCGCGAAGGCGCCGCCGACCAGCATGTAGATCGCCAGGAACTCCCAATTCTCCGGCCGTGCCACGGCCTGCAGCATGCCGGCCGTGGTGGGCATGCCGGTATCGAAGAACACGGCAAACACCACCATGGAGGCGCGCGCCCAGAGCATTTCCAGCACCAGCAGCACCATGACCAGCATGCCCATGCTGCCCATTTGCGTGTCCCAGCAGGTCAGCGAGCTGCTCAGTTGGGGCGGCAATCCCCGCTCCAGCCTGCGGCTGGTGTCGTACAGGCCCATGGCCAGGAAGGGGCCGATGAGCAGACAGCCGCTGGCCATGGCCATGCTGTATTCAGGGCTGGCACGGAACACCCAGCCGATGAGCAGGGCCATGGCCCAGAAGCACAGGCCATAGAACAGCGCAACGCCCGGCGCCCGCTGCAGATCGCGCCAGCCCAGCGCCAGCCAGCGCCAGGGATCGGCCATGCGCAGCGGTTGCACCTGCAGCGCGCCAGCCGGGTGGTCGGAAGCTTTCTGGGGAGCGGGGGATGCCTGCATGCCTGGACCTCCTGGATCAGCGAGCCCCAAGTTAGCGCAGCCATGGCCGCGCTGCCATGGCGGAAACTACCGAGGGCCCCCGCCCAGACCGCGCAGGCCCGCACCCCGGTCCGCCCTCAGGCCTGCACCAGCTTGCCCGGCTGGCCGGGCAGCACCTTCCAGGCCGCGTCCCGCACGGCCTGGTACTGGCGGCTGAACACCGTATCCACATAGATCCATTCGGCCTGGCAGGCCTGGGGGGTTGCCGTGACGATCATGTAGCCGCGGCGGGAGGTATCGCAGTACTTGAGCGTGTTGATGAACTGCAGCAGCGCGCCACGCAACTGGGCCGGATCCTGGCCGGGCAGGTAGTCCTCGAAGCCGGGCGAGCTGACGGACGAGGTGGCGAACTCCACGCCCACGCCCTGCCCGCTGCGGTCGCGCAGCTCGCTGGCCCAGGCGTTGTGGGTGTCACCGGCCAGCACGACCAGGTTCTTGCCCAGGCTGCGCGCCGTGGCCAGCACGGTCTCGCGAGCCACGGCGTAGCCGTCCCAGGCATCGAGGTTGTAGGGAATGCTGGGCTGGGCCAGGATGGCCTTTTCCGCCGCCGTCAGGCTGGCCGGGTTGGCCTGGGCCTTGGCCAGCAGCGCCGCGTAGGCCGGCAGCGAGACACCGCTGCCGGGGCTGAGGATGTCCATCAGCAAGGGCGCCGGCAGCTCCATGCGCCCCATCAGCACCTGCTGGCCCAGCACCTGCCAGGTGGCCTGCGAGGCCGCCATCTGCTGGCCAAGCCACTGGGTCTGCGTGGCGCCCATGAGCTGGCGTGCGGGATTGGCCATGTCGGAGGAAAAGCGCGCCGCGTCCAGCCCCTGTGCCGTGAAATAGTCGGCGTAGTCCAGCTGTTCGTCGCGGCCGATGACGCGCGTGTCCAGCATGTGCAGCGCCAGCAGGTCGCCGAAGGCGAAGCTGCGGTAGATGATCTCGGGCTGTGCGTTGCGCGTGGGCATCCACTCGTGATAGGCCTTGAGCGCGGCCACCTTGCGCAGCTCAAAGTCGCCTTCGGTGGCCGGCTGGTGGTTCTCGGCGCCGTGCATCCAGGTGTCATTGGAGACTTCGTGGTCGTCCCAGACCGCAATCATGGGCGCTGCCGCATGCAGGGCCTGCAGGTCGGCATCGCTCTTGTACTGGGCATGGCGCTGGCGGTAGTCGGCCAGGCTGACGATTTCGTTGGCCGGCAGGCTCTGGCGCTGCATGGCTTCGGCCTTGCCGTTGGCATAGCCGCCGCGCGCATATTCGTAGATGTAGTCGCCCAGATGCACGGTGGCGTCCAGGTCGCCCTGGCGCGCCGCATGCGCGTAGACATTGAAGTAGCCGGCCGGGTAGTTGGCGCAGGAAAACACGGCCAGCTTGACCTGCTGCACGGCGCCCACGGGCAGGGTTCGCGTGCGGCCCGTGGCGCTGGTCATGCCCTGGCAGCGAAAGCGGTAGTGGTAGCGCGTGGCGGGCCTGAGGCCCGTGGCATCGGCCTTGAAGGTGAAATCCTGGGTGGCGCGCGCCATGGCCTTGCCCGAAGTCACGAGGGTCTTGAAGTCGGCGTCCGATGCCACTTCCCACTCCACCTCGATGTCGCTGGAATGGCCCTGCGGCGGCGTCACGCGGGTCCAGAGGATGACGCGGTCACTCAACGGGTCGCCGCTGGCCACGCCGTGGCGGAACTCGACGGGAATGCGGCTGTCGCCATCCGACCCGCCGCAGCCGGCCAGTGGCAGCGCCAGGGCCGAGGCGCCCATGCCGCGCACGAAATGGCGGCGGCTGGCCACGAGGCCGGATTCGCGGGAGCCGGCTTTCGCCTGCTGCAGGATGTTGGTGATGCTCTCTTTGTGCTTCATGCTGGACCGGGGCCCGAAGGCCTCCGTGGGGTGGTATGAAGCCAGCGAGCATCGGCGGCGCAGGTGACAGGCAGATGTCACCTGCGCCTGGCGCTCAACTATGCAAACGCGGCGGCCAGGGCCTGCTCCAGGTCGGCACGCAGGTCCTGCACCGCTTCCAGGCCGATGGCAAAGCGCACCACGGTGCCGCTGCGCAGCTGGGGCGTGGGGCAGCTGCGCATGGACGACAGCTCATAGGGCACGACCAGGCTGATGGGACCGCCCCAGCTGTAGCCGATCTTGAACAGGCGCAGGCTGTCGCAGAAGCGGTCCACGGCCTGCTGGCCGTGGCGCGGATCGATGACCACGCTGAACAGGCCGGCGGCCACGCCCTCGCCGCCTGCGGCTGCGCCACACAGCGCCTTCCAGTTCTCGTGGCCCGGAGCGCCCTCGAGCGCGGGATGCAGCACCTGGACCACGGCCGGCTGCTGCTGCAGCCAGCGCGCCAGCTCGCGCGCGGCGCGGTCCTGTGCGTGGTAGCGCAGCGCAATGCTGGGCAGGGAGCGCAGCACGGCCTCGGTGTCGTTGCCGCCCACGCCCAGGCCCAGGCGCATGTGCGCCAGCTTGATGCGCATGTGCAGCGCCTGGTCGCGCGTGATGATGCTGCCCATGAGCACGTCGCCACCGCCGCTGGGGTACTTGGTCAGCGCATGCACGGTGGCATCCACGCCCAGGCTGTGCGTTCCATCGGCCAGCAGATCGAAGGGATTGAAGGCCAGGCCCGCGCCCCAGGTGTTGTCCAGCACGGTGGTGACGCCCCGCTCGCGGCACAGGCGCACCATGGCGATGAGGTCGGGGAACTCCATGGTCACCGAGCCCGGCGCCTCCAGCCAGACCAGCCGCGTCTTGGGCGTGATTTTGGCTTCGAGGTCGGCAACATCCATGGCGTCATAGCACTGGTGGCGCACGCCGAAATGGGCCAGCTCGCCCTCGCTCAGGGTCTTGTTGGGGCCGTAGGCGTTGTCGGGCAGCAGCATCTCGTCGCCGGTGCGCAGCAGGGCCAGGGAGGTGGTCGCAATCGCAGCCAGGCCGCTGGGTACCAGCAGGCACTGCAGGCCGCCTTCCAGCGCGCTCAGGCGCTCTTCCAGCAAGAAGGTGGTGGGCGTGCCGTGCAGGCCGTAGGTATAGCTGCTCTTGTCCAGCCACTGGCGGCGGCGCATGGCCGCCACGTTCTCGAAGATCACCGTCGAGGCCTTGTGCACGGGCGGCTGCGGCGCAACAAAGCCCTCGGGCGGCTGGTAGGGATGGTGGATGAGATGGGTGCTGATCTGCAGGTCGGGTGTGGTCATGCAGCGCATCTTATGCGCTGGGCTGCAGCGTTCAGGCATAAAAAAACCAGGCGGGGAATCCGCCTGGTTTTCACAAGGGCAACGGAGCCGGTGGCTGCGATCAGCTGGCCTTGATCTCCAGCATGTTGCTGACGTTGTTCACGCCCTTGACGGATTTGGCAATGTCGCCTGCGCGCATCTTGAGTGCTTCGCTGGGGACCGAGCCGGTCAGCGTCACGGCGCCTGCCTTGGTGTCCACGTCGATCTTGAGGGCGGAGATATCGGGCTCCTTGATCAGGTCGGCCTTGATCTGGGCGGTGATGCCGGCGTCGTCGAGTGCGGCGCCTGCCTGGCTGATGGCGTTGTTGGTGGCCGCTTCGGCCTTGGCAGCACCTTCCTCGATCTTGGTGCCGGCGCTGCTCATGGCGTTGTCGATCTTCTGGCCGGCGCTTTGCGCGGCCTGCTGGGACTGCTGAACCGCAGAGTCGAGCTTCTGGCCCGCAGTGTCTTCGGTCTTGCCGCAGGCGGCAAGGCCGAAGGCCAGGGCAGACACGGCGAGGATCTGGCAGCAGCGTTGGGTGATGAAAGTCATGCGGTTACTCCTTGAATAGTTGTGAGGCGGTCAACACAGGCCTCGACTTTATTGAGGGCCCTGGGACAAACCCATACGACGCCGACGCAAGCGCCTGTAGGACAAGCCCGAACATCCCGGCACCATCCAGTTAGCATGACAATAGCGGCCATGCATTCCCTGGCGCGCTGGTTTCCCTTCCTGGCATGGCCCAAACCTTCGGCAGCCGTGCTGCGCGGGGAGTTCTGGGCAGGTCTCACCGTTGGTCTGATGCTTCTGCCCCAGGGCGTGGCCTATGCCGCCCTTGCGGGCATGCCGCTGATCACGGGCATTTACGCATCCATCGTTCCGGCCCTGGTGGCCGTGCTGTTCAGCGGCTCGCCCCGTCTGGGCGTGGGACCCACGGCCCTGAGCGCGCTGCTGATCGGCGCCTCGCTCACGGGCCTGGCCGAGCCAGGCTCCGCGCACTGGGTGGCGCTGGCCGCATGGATGGCGATTCTGTCGGGCCTGGTGCAGTGGTCGCTGGGGCTGATGCGCGCCGGCTGGCTGCTCAACCTGGTGACCTCGCCCGTGCTCACGGGCTTCACGCAGGCTGCGGCGCTGCTGATCCTGGCCTCGCAGCTGCCCACGCTGCTGGGCCTGCGCTCGACCTGGGGTGCCGTCTGGAACACGCCGTCGCTGCAGCTTTTCGACTGGCAGTCCATCGTCTACGGCATGGCCAGCATTGCCTTGCTCGTGCTCGCCAAGCGCTGGCGTGCGGCCTTTCCCTCGGCCATCTTCATCATCGCGCTGACCGGCGTGATCAGTTGGGCCACGGACTTTGCCGACGACGGCGGCGCCGTGGTCGGCCATCTGCCCGCGGGCCTGCCCAGCTTCCAGCTGCCGGGGCTGCTGAGCTGGGACGAGTTCGGCGCCCTGGTGATGCCGGTGCTGGTGATCTCGCTGGTGAGCTTTCTGGAGACGGCCTCCAGCGCCCAGGTGGAGCACCAGCAGGCCGGCACGCGCTGGAACGAGAACCAGGACCTGGTCGCCCAGGGCCTGTCCAAGATCAGTGCGGGCCTGTTCGGCAGCTTTGCCACCAGCGCCTCGTTCTCGCGCTCGGCCGTGAATCTGCTGGCCGGCGCCAAGACGGGATGGTCCAACGTGTTCTCCATCCTGCTGGTGGTCATCGTGGTGATGTGGTTCATCCCGGCGCTGTACCACGTGCCCAAGGCGGCGCTGGCGGCCATCGTGATCACGGCCGTGGTCAACCTCGTCAAGCCGCGTGTGCTGCTGCAGCTGTTCAAGGTGTCGCGCGTGGAGGGCAGCATTGCCCTGGCCACGCTGCTGCTGACCATCGTCACGGCGCCGCGCATGTACTGGGGCGTGTTCGCGGGCATCGTGCTGAGCCTGGGCTACTTCCTCTACCAGCGCCTGCACCCGCGCATCATCGAGGTGGGCCAGCATCCTGATGGCAGCCTGCGCGACCGCAACCTCTGGCAGCTGCCACCGCTGGCGCCAGGCCTGCTGGCCCTGCGCATGGATGCCGAGCTGGACTTCGGCTCGGCCTCGGCCCTGGAGCGACGCATCGGCGACGAATGGGCGCTGCGCCCCGAGACGCACCACCTGTGCCTGCTGGCCCAGCCCATCAACCGCATCGACGTGACGGGCGTGGAGACCTTCGTGCGCCTGCAACTGCTGGTGGCCAAGCGCAGCGGCGTGCTGCACGTGGTGGGCCTGAAGTTGCCGGCCGAGCAGGTGCTGCTGCGCGCCGGCGCCCTGCACCGCGGGCCGCACCTGCGGCTGTACCGCACCGATGCGGAATTCCTCGCCGCGCTGGCCCTGCCGCCCTTCATATCTCGGCCGGGATCAACATCTGTTACCAGCGATGGTGCAAAAGTCGACGCCGGCGCGGCGACAATTGAGCCTACACACTGATACACTTCACCGGCTTTTGATTCAGCCCTCTGTGACTGCCCCCGCCTCCCACCAATCCGTATACCTGCGCGACCTGCGCCTGGCCACAGCCCACGCGCTGGTTACCCACGCTGGCGGGGCGGTCCATTTGCCCACGGATTCGCCGACGCGATACCTGCAGGCGCTGATCGACGAACTGTGTTCGCTGTCGCTGCGCGACCCGCTCACGGGGCTGGCCAACCGCCGCCATTTCCGCACCATTGCCGAGCGCGAGATCGACCGTGTGGCGCGCTCGGGCGAAGCGGCGCTGATGCTGATGCTGGACATCGACCATTTCAAGCAGATCAACGACCAGCACGGCCATATCGTCGGCGACCGGGTTCTGCAGTCGGTGGCCCGGACCCTGACCAGTTGCGTGCGCCCCATGGACACGCTGGCCCGCTACGGAGGCGAGGAGTTTGCCATCGTGCTACCGGCCTGCCCTGCGACGTTCGGCCTGTCCGTGGCCGAGCGCATACGCAGCGCCATCGAGCGTATGCCGGTGGTCATCTCACCCACGTTGACACTGCAGATCACCATCAGCATCGGCGGCGCCTATGCGCTGCAGTGGATACGCAGCACCACGACCTTGTGGACCGAGCGTGCCGACAAACAGTTGTACCTGGCCAAGTCTGCCGGCCGCAACCGCGTGCACATTGAAGAACAACCAGACAGTACGGTAAGCGCGGAGGAAAAAAGCCTGCTTTTCGGACCTTTGTATGCCCCCTCCCCGTTTGACAATGGGCTGAATCCAGATATTGCAACCGATGTGGACCCCGAAGATGGACTCCGCTGATAGCCCGGTGGTAAGCGACAACGCCATTCCCCACCCCTCCCTGCCCGCTGCCGTTTCGATGAGCGATGCCGTGCGCGCCAAGCCGCGCGGACACATCATCGCCGTGACCAGCGGCAAGGGCGGCGTGGGCAAGACCTTCGTTTCGGCCAACCTGGCCGCAGCGCTGACACGCCATGGCCTCAAGGTCCTGGTGCTCGATGCCGACCTGGGCCTGGCCAACCTGGACGTGGTGCTCAACCTCTACCCCAAGGTCACGCTGCACGATGTATTCACCGGCCGTTCCACGCTGGAGGAAGCCATCCTGCCCGCCCCCGGCGGCTACTCGGTGCTGCTGGCCGGCTCCGGGATGATCGAGTACTCGCGGCTCACGCCCGAGATCCGCCAGCAGTTCACGCACACCATCGAGACGCTGGCTCCTCGCTACGACATCGTGCTGCTGGACACGGGCGCGGGCATCTCCGACGTGGTGCTGTTCTCGGTGTCCATGGCCACCGAAGTGCTGGTCATCGCCACGCCCGAGCCCACCTCGCTGACCGATGCCTATGCAGCCATCAAGGTGCTTGCCATTCAGCAAAAGCGCCAGCAGATCCGCCTGGCCATCAACCAGGCCGCGCGTCCCGGCGATGGCCGCGCCATCACGGGTCAGCTCCAGCAGGTGCTCAACCGCTTTGTCAGCACGGCCTCCGGCGAGCCATTGCGGCTCACGCACCTGGGCGACATTCCCTCCGACCCGGCCGTGCGCGAGGCCGTGATGCGACGCCAGTTGCTGCTGCAATCCATGCCCGGTGCACCGGCTTCGCTGGCCGTGGCCCAGCTGGCCAATAAAATCAAGGCCCTGCTGGTGTCGGGCGGCTGATCGGGCCGCCCCTCGCCGGCGACCCGATCCAACCTGCGGCCCTTGCCGCCCCCCGCCTGCCTTCCTGTGCCCGATATCCTCAATATTTCCTGCTACAAGTTCACGCCGCTGCCCGACGCAGCGGCGCTGCGCGACACCCTGGCCGAACGCGCCCAGGCCCTGGCGCTCAAGGGCACCATCCTGCTGGCCGAGGAAGGCATCAACTTCTTCCTGGCAGGCCCCGCCCAGGCGGTGCACAGCTTCGTCGATCAGTTGCGCAGCGATGAGCGCTTTGCCGACCTGGCCCCCAAGGAAAGCTGGTCCGACACCGTGCCTTTCCGCAAGATGCTGGTCAAGGTCAAGCGCGAGATCATCCGCATGGACCACCCCACCATCCGCCCGGCAGAGGGTCGCGCGCCTTCTGTCAGCCCCGCCACGCTGCGCCGCTGGCTGCAGCAGGGCCACGATGACGAGGGCCGCGAGGTGGTGACGCTGGATACGCGCAACGACTTCGAGGTCGATGCCGGCGCCTTCAAGGGCACCATCGACTGGCGCATCACCAAGTTCACCGAATTCCCGCCCGCGCTGCGTGCCCACAAGGCCGAACTGGCCGGCAAGACCGTGGTCAGCTACTGCACGGGCGGCATACGCTGCGAGAAGGCCGCCATCCTCATGCAGGACGAAGGCCTGGACCATGTCTATCAGCTCGAGGGCGGCATCCTCAAGTACTTCGAGGAGACCGACGGCGCCTTCTATGACGGCGGCTGCTTCGTCTTCGACGAGCGCCGCGCCGTGGACGCGGACCTGGCGGCCGCCCCCCAGCTGGAGCATCCGCAGGCCCAGGAGACTCCGTCTGCATAGGCCGATCCCCCAGCCCTGACCTGAAGCCCGGGGCATGCACGCCACGCTTGCGGCGTGCACCACCAATGCGGCCATACCGGCTGCAGCATCGGCTGCCGTTCAACCCAGGGCACGCACCGAGTTGCTGAGCGAGCGGGCGCAGGCCAGCAGCCCTGGGCCCAGGCGGGCCTGCGCCTCCTCCACCGTCCATCGGCTGGTCGGCGCGACGATGTGCACGGCAGCCACGGGGCGGCCATGGCTGCCGATGACGGGCGCGCCCAGCGTCATGTCGCCCAGAAAGAGTTCCTCCCGGTTGACGGCATAGCCGCGCTGACGCGCCTGGGCCAGCTCATTGAGGATGGCGGCCTCGTCCGTGATGGTGAAACGTGTGTGCGCGGTCCGCTCGCTCTGGCGCAGCAGGGCCAGGGCTTCTTCATCGGGCAGTGCGCTCAACCAGATACGCCAGCACAGCTTCCAGGGCGTGAAGCTGGCCGAAAGCTACAAGCCCTCCAACGTGGGGGATGTGTGCCTGGTGGTGCGCAAGGGTGACACCGAAACCCTGGCCCGCCTGAACAAAGCCATCGCCACCATCAAGGCAGACGGCACCCTGGCCCAGATCGTCAAGAAGTGGGGCATCTGAGGACATCGGACGCCCGTCGGATCGCCTCGCGCATCACCCCCCTTTGCCGCGCAATGCACGGCAATGACACCTTCGAGGAAAGTACGCCATGCAAGCATTTGTGCAGCACGCGCGAGAGTTCCTGCCCATCCTGCTGCAAGGAGCGGTGGTCACGGTGCAGGTCACCGCGCTGTCGTTCCTGTTGTCCAGCGCGATCGGACTGGTGCTGGCGCTGGGCAAGCTCTCACCCGTGCGCGCCGTCTCGTGGGCCGCGTCGACCGTGGTCAATGTGATACGGGGCCTGCCCATCATCGTGCAGCTGTTCTACATCTACTTCGTGCTGCCCGAGGTCGGCATCCAGCTCACCGCCTTCCAGGCCGGGGTGATCGGCCTGGGCATTGCCTATTCGGCCTATCAGGCAGAAAACTTCCGCGCCGGCATCGAGGCGGTGGACCCAGGCCAGCGGGAAGCCGCATTGGCCATGGGCATGCGACCGGCCCTGCTCATGCGCCGCGTGGTGCTGCCGCAGGCATTCCGCATAGCGCTGCCGCCCTACGGCAACACCCTGGTGATGATGCTCAAGGACTCGTCCCTGGTCTCCACCATCACCGTGGCCGAGATGACGCGCCAGGGCCAGCTGATCGCAGCGTCCACCTTCCAGAACATGACGGTCTACACCCTGGTCGCCCTGCTCTACCTGGCCATGAGCCTGCCGCTGGTATGGGGGCTCAGGCGTCTGGAGAAGCGCTTTGGAGCGGGAAGGAAGTCGCCATGATCGAGATCGATCACCTGGAAAAGGCCTACGGCGAGCATCGCGTGCTGCGGGGCGTCAACCTGCGCGTGGCACGTGGAGAAGTGGTGTGTCTGATCGGCCCTTCGGGATCAGGCAAGTCCACGGTGCTGCGCTGCATCAACGGCCTGGAGTCGTACCAGGGCGGCGAGGTGCGCGCCTTCGGTGAGCGCGTGGACACACGCGCGCCGTCCATCCACGCGCTGCGCAGCCGCATGGGCATGGTCTTCCAGCGCTTCAACCTCTTCCCGCACCGCACCGTGGTGCAGAACGTGATGGAAGGCCCCATCCATGTGAAGGGCCAGGCGCCCGGCCAGGCCCATGCCGAGGCATTGGAGCTGCTGCGCAAGGTAGGTCTGGCAGACAAGGCACAGGCTTGGCCCGCACAGCTTTCGGGCGGGCAGCAGCAGCGGGTGGCCATTGCCCGCGCCCTGGCCATGAAGCCAGAGGCCATGCTGTTCGACGAACCCACTTCGGCCCTGGACCCCGAGCTGGTAGGCGACGTGCTGGGCGTGATGCGCCAGCTGGCCGAAGAAGGCATGACGATGATCGTGGTCACGCACGAGATGGCCTTTGCTCGCGAGGTGGCCGACCGCGTGTGCTTTCTGCACGGCGGCACCATCGTGGAGGAAGGCCCTTCGGCCCAGGTGCTGGGCGCACCGCGCCATGCACGCACGCAGGACTTCCTGCGGCGCGTGCTGCACCAGCACTGTGCGCCATCAGAAGGTGCGGCATGACGATGGCAGCTACCGCCTCCATCGCATCGTCTTCGTCGGTACGCCCCGTGCTGTCGCACCCGTCAGCGCCATCGCTGTGGGCGGCCACTGCACCCGCCGCACCGCCCACGCCACCGCTGGCGACAGCGCTGACCACCACCGACGTGCTGGTGATCGGCGCGGGATATACCGGCCTGTCGGCAGCACTGCATCTGGCCGAAAGCGGCGCCAGCGTGTGCGTGCTTGACGCCCATGCTCCCGGCTGGGGCGCGTCGGGCCGCAACGGCGGCCAGGTGAACCCCACCCTCAAGTACGACCCCGACGAACTGCAGCGCATCCACGGTGCCGCTCTTGGCGAGCGGCTGATCGACGCCGTCTCCCGCTCGGCCGACCTTGTGTACGGGTTGATCGAACGCCACGACATCGACTGTGCGCCCGTGCGCGCCGGCTGGCTGCAGGTCGGATACACCCAGCAGGCGGTGGACGGCATGCATGCGCGCGCCCGGCAGTGGGAGCGGCGCGGCGTGCGCGTGGAACTGCTGGACCGCACTGCCACGGCAGCACGCACCGGCACGCCCGCGTTTGCCGGCGGCTGGCTGGACGGCCGCGCCGGCGCCATACAGCCCCTGGCCTACGTGCGCGGACTGGTGCGCGCCGCACAGACCCTGGGCGCGCAGGTCCACAGCGGATCGCCCGTGCTGGCACTGGAGCGACAGGGCACGGACCATTGGGCCGCCACCACGGCCCAGGGTCAACGCATACAGGCCAGGCAGGTGCTGCTGGCCACCAACGGCTATACCGATGGCCTGTGGCCTGGCCTGGCGCGCACGGTACTGGCAGCCAACAGCTTCATCGTGGCCACACAGCCCCTGGGCAAGGCGGGCGCGCACATCCTGCCCGGGGGCGAGACAGGCTCGACCTCGCAGCGCCTGCTGCTGTACTTTCGCAAGGACGCACAAGGCCGTCTGCTCATGGGCGGGCGCGGACATTTTGCGGACCCGCAGGGTGCAGGCGACTATGCCCACCTGGAACGCGCCGTGGCGCTGATGTTCCCCGGACTGGGCCCCCTCCAATACGAGTACCGCTGGGCAGGGCGCATCGCCGTCACACGCGACTTCATGCCCCACCTGCACCAGCCTGCCCCCGGCATCACCATGGCCCTGGGCTACAACGGCCGCGGCATTGCCATGGCTACCCTGCTGGGGCGGGAGGCGGCCGTGCTGATGGCCGGCGGAAATGCGCCGGCCTGCCCCTTTCCGGTAACGCCGGTTCAGCCGATACCGCTGCATGGGTTACAACGGTTGTACATAGCGGCAGGGGTGGCTTGGTACAGCCTGCTGGATCGGCTGGGTGCGTGAGGTTCAGTGGAGCCGGCCGATCAAGCCGCGCCGGCCTGGCGCATCAACCGCAGCGCCTGCTGCGCCACGCGCTCGCCGAACAGGCGCGCGGTCTCCAGGTCGCCCGGCAGCATCTCGGCGGCCGAGGCATCCGAGGCCGATTGCGCCATGGCGCCGCTGAAGGCGCCTATCCAGTTGAGGTCGTTGCGCTGCGCGGCGCGCGCGTTGGACGGCAGCATGCCGCTGCCCACCCACAGCCCGCCGTGCTGCATGGCCAGCTGGAACAGATAGTCCAGCGTGGTCTGCTTGTTGCCGTTGACGCTGGCACTGTTGGTGAAGCCGGCGAACAGCTTGTCCTTCCAGGCCTGCACGAACCACGGCTTGGACGAGGCATCGGCAAAGCGCTTGAACTGCCAGCTGGGCCCGCCCATGTAGGTGGGCGAGCCGAAGATGATGGCATCTGCCGCCGCCAGCAGCTCCCAGCCGCCGGCAGGCAGCTGGCCGTCGCTGTCTATGGCCAGCATGCGCGCACCCGCGCCATCGGCCACGGCCTGGGCCATGCGCTGGGTGTGCCCGTAACCCGAGTGGTAGACCACCACGATATCTGCCATACAAGAAATCCTCGGGCGCCGGCCACGGCTCCAGGCAGGCAGGCGCCACATTCATCGATCATCCACGCCAAAAGGCCCCACAGCGCTGCTGCGGGGCCCACTCAGGCCGGTAGCCTAACAAAAATAAAGGAGCCGGCGGCAGTGCGCGGGCCACTCAATGGAGCCGTGCATCCACACTCCAGCCACCGGCGCCATGGGCGGCAAAGCCCAGCAGGCCGCCCGTGACGGCGATGTTCTTCCAGAACAGCAGCTGCTGCATCATGGCCGCGTCAGCCGGCACGCTCCAGTAGGCATGGAAGAAGAAGCTGGCCACCAACGTGAAGAAGGCCAGCGCCAGGGCCGCCCAGCGCGTGCACCAGCCCAGCAGCAGGGCCAGCCCGCCGACGATCTCCACCACCAGGGCCACGGCCACGCCGATCTGCGGCATGGGCATGCCCACCGAGGCCGCATAGCCCACCGTGCCGGCGAAGCCTCCGATTTTCTGAAAGCCCGCAGGCACGAACATCAGCGCGATCAGGATGCGGCCGGCCAGCGCCAGCGGGTTGCTCAGACGGTTCAGCATGATGGTTACTCCTCGTGAATGCTCAGGCTTGCAGATCGAACACCAGGACCTCGGACTGTTCCCCGTCGTGCAGGCGCAGTCGCGGTTCATTCTCCACAAGGGCCGCATCGCCCGTTGTCAGCCGTTGCCCATTGACGCTCAGCGCGCCGCGCACAAGATGCACATAGGTTTTGCGGCCGGGGGGCTGCTCCATTTCGGCGTGCTCATCGCCGTCGAACAGGCCGGCATAGAGCCGGGCATCGGCATGGACGGTGACCGAGCCATCCGCGCCATCGGGCGAGGCCACCAGGCGCAGGCGGCCGCGCTTTTCCTCGTCGGCAAAGGCTTTCTGCGCATAGCCGGGCGCAATGCCCGTCTCGCTGGGCAGCAGCCAGATCTGCAGGAAATGCGTGGTCTGGCCCGGTGCGTGGTTGTGCTCGCTGTGCACCACGCCCGAGCCGGCGCTCATGCGCTGCACCTCTCCCGGCGAGATGGTCTGCTCATTGCCCATGCTGTCCTTGTGCGAGAGCCGGCCTTCGAGCACGTAGCTGATGATCTCCATGTCCTTGTGGCCATGGGCGCCAAAGCCCGTGCCCGGGGCGATATGGTCTTCATTGATCACGCGCAGGTTGCCAAAGCCCATGTGGCGCGGATCGTGATAGCCCGCAAACGAGAAGCTGTGGTGCGAGCGCAGCCAGCCGTGGTCGGCATGGCCGCGTTCGCGGGATTTGCGCAGGGCGATCATGTGTATGTCCCTTTCAACTGGTCAGATCTTCAAAACTCTTGCGTCGGTGGCTCCACTGTAGAAGCCGCTGTAGCAGGCCAGGCACAGCGGGATTGATGGCATCATTCAAAGCTTTTGAATCCATAACGCCCCATGCCCAGCCCCCGCGACGTGCTCACTCCCGACAGCCTGGCCATGCTCCAGGCCATTGCCGAGGCCGGCAGCTTTGCCGCCGCCGCACGCCAGCTGGGCCTGGTGCCAAGTGCCCTGACCTACCGCGTGCGCCAGATCGAGGATGCGCTGGACGTGCTGCTGTTCGACCGCCGCTCGCGCCACGCCCAGCCCACCGAGGCCGGCCGGGAACTGCTGCGCGAAGGCACCCGGCTGCTGCATGAGATCGACACCGTGGCCCACCGCGTGCGCCGTGTGGCCACGGGCTGGGAGCCGCACCTGACCATCGTGGTGGACGGCGCCGTGGCGCGCACGCCCATGCTGGAACTGGTCGAGGCCTTCTACGCCATGCAGCCGCCCACGCGGCTGAAGCTGCGCGACGGCATCCTCACCGGCACGCTGGAGACGCTGACCTCGGGCCGCGCCGACCTGGCCATCGGCGTGGCCGTCAACTCCAGCAACGTGGCAGGCCTGCAGGCCTGCGAGCTGGGCGAGCTGGACTTCGTCTTTGCCGTGGCGCCACACCATCCGCTGGCCACGGCGCCCGAGCCCATCACCGACGCGACGCTGCTGCAGCACCGCATCATCGCCGTGGCCGATTCAGGCCTGCGCGACAGCGCCAGCATGGGCCTGCTCAGCGGCCAGGACATCTTCACCGTGGACTCCATGCAGGCCAAGATCGAGGCCCAGGTGCGCGGCATAGGCTGCGGCTTCCTGCCCCATTTCATGGCCGACGTCTATGTGCAGGCCGGCCTGCTGGTAACGCGCCAGGTCGCCCGGCCCTCGCGCAATGTGCGCATGCACTACGCATGGTCCTGCCCGCCGCAGCAGGACCCGCCGCGCGCGCTGCAGTGGTGGCTGCAGCAGCTGGAAAGCCCCGCCACGCGCCGCGCTCTCATGGAAAATCATCACCGACATTGAGCTGGCGCACGCCGCCGGGCGGTCTGTGCGGGTGTAGAGTGGTTACAGGTCCCGGCCTGCTCCGCCGCTGCGGCGAAGCAGGCCGGCAAGGACATGCTTCCCGGAATCTGCCACTGCCCGCAAAGGTCTGCTCCATGAACGCTTCCCGCGCCGCCTCCAAGTCCACGGTCAAGAAAAAGGCCACCAAGCCCCCCGAAGCCTCCAAGGCGCGCCCCAAGGCCGGCGCGCGCCGCATCGCCGTGATCGGTGCCGGCATGGCGGGCCTGGCCTGCGCCCGCACGCTGATGCAGGCCGGCCACGATGTCCATGTCTACGAACGGCTGCCCCAGGTGGGCGGGCGCATGCGCTCCGTCAACGCCGCGCATGGCGCCTTCGACATCGGCGCGCAGTATTTCACCGTGCGCGACAAGCGCTTCGAGCTGGCCCTGCAGACCGTGCCCGGCCTGTGCCGCCCCTGGAGCGTGAGCACGCTGCGCGTGCTGGATGCGCAGGGTCGCCAGTCCAGCGCCGCACCCGCACCCACCGAGGCCCATTGGGTGGCCACGCCCGACATGCAGGCCCTGCCCATGGCCTGGGCCGCGCCGCTGTGGGACGCCGACCGCCTGCATCTGGGCCAGCGCGTGACCAAGCTCGAACGCCAGCCCGGCTCGCGCGGCTGGAGCCTGCATGTGGAGACGACCGAGCCGACCACGCAGATCCGCACGGGATTCGATGAAGTGATACTCGCCCTGCCCGCGCCCCAGGCGCGCCAGCTGCTGCAGACCACGCCCCTGGCCCTGTCGCTGGTGCAGGGCATGGCGGCCGTGGAGATGGCACCCTGCTGGGCGCTGACGCTGTCCTATCCCATGGCCACCGAGGCCGGCCTGTCCACCCTGGGCCCACAGTGGAATGCAGCCCGTACCACCCATGAGCGTGCAGTCTGGGTGGCGCGCGAATCGTCCAAGCCGGGACGCTCCCAGAGCGAGCGATGGACCGTGCTGGCCAGCCCCCAATGGTCCCAGGAGCACCGCTCCGACGACGCGCCCCGCGTGCTGGCCAAGATGCAGAAGGCCTTTGGCGAGATCACGCGCATCCGCATTCCCCCCCGCCATGCCAGCGTCTATCTCTGGCCCCATGCCCAGACCCTGTCGCCGCTGGGCAGCAGCCATTTGCGCAACAAGGACGCCGGCCTGGGCCTGTGCGGCGACTGGTGCATTGGCCGCCGTGTCGAGGATGCCTTTGTCTCGGGGCTGGAGATGGCGCTGGCCATGGTTGCGGACTGAGCCGCGGCAGTGTCCGGCTCCCAGGTCATGGCAAGGGGCGGCGCGAGGCTTTAACATCCGGCCCCGATGATTTGCGCCGTTCCTCAGTCCCCCGATCCCGGCATTGCCACCGCGGCCTCCCCCTATGTGGGCCGCTTTGCGCCCTCGCCCACGGGCCTGCTGCACGCGGGCTCCCTGGTGGCAGCGCTGGCCAGCTGGCTGGATGCCCGGGCCCACGGCGGGCGCTGGCTGGTGCGCATCGAGGACATAGACCCCCCGCGCTGCCAGCCCGGTGCCGACATGGCCATCCTGGGCCAGCTCGCCGCCTGCGGCCTGCTGCCCGACGAGGAGCCGGTCTGGCAATCCCGCCGCGGCGCCCTCTACGAGGCCGCTGTGGAGCAGCTCAAGGCCAGCGGCCTGGCCTATCCCTGCGGCTGCACACGCAAGGACATCGAGGCCGCCTGGGACCGCCTGGGCTGGATCCATGAACGCCATGTGGAGCGCCCCTACCCCGGCACCTGCCGCGACGGCCTGCATGGCAAGAGCCCCCGCGCCTGGCGCTTTGCGCTGGACCACTTTGCCGGCCACCACCCCGTGCTGCGCTGGCAGGACCGCCGCATGGGCGCCCAGCAACAGGACGTGACCCACAGCGTCGGCGACTTCGTGCTGCGCCGGGCCGATGGCCTGTGGGCCTATCAGCTGGCCGTGGTCGTCGATGACGGCCTGCAGGGCGTCACCCATGTGGTGCGCGGCGCCGACCTCGCCGACAATACGCCCCGCCAGATGCTGCTGCAGCGCGCCCTGGGCCTGCCCGCCCCGCAGTACCTGCATACGCCGCTGGTGCTCATGCCTGACGGCGAGAAACTTTCCAAGCAGCACGGCGCCCCCGCCCTGGACCTGAGCGTCCCCCTGGCCACGCTTCGCACCGCCGCCACCCACCTGGGCCTGCCCCAGCCTTCTCCACAGACCGCATTGGGCGAAGCGCTGCAGTTCTGGGTACGGAGCTGGCGCCATACATACAATTGAGCCCGTGAACCCAATTCCTTCCTCCCACGCCGAGCAGTCCATGGACGGCGACATCCCGAACACCATGCCCGCTGCCTCCGGCACGCCGCATGATTGCCCTTCACCCTCCACGCCTGCGGCCGCGCGTACCGGCCAGCCGCCCGAGGGCGTGGCCCATCCCAAGACCATCAAGAGCTATGTGCGCCGCGCCGGCCGCACCACGACCGGCCAGGCCAAGGCCTTCGAGGAACTGGGCCCGCGCTTCGTGCTCAACTACCAGGCCGCGCCGCTGGACGCCGCAGCCACCTATGGCCGCCAGGGCCGGCTGATCCTGGAGATCGGCTTCGGCATGGGCGAGGCCACGGCACACATTGCGCGCGTGCGCCCGGACGACAACTTCCTTTGCTGCGAGGTGCACGAGCCTGGCGTGGGCGCCCTGCTCAAGCGCATTGGCGAGCAGGACATCACCAACATCCGCATCCTGCAGCACGACGCCGTCGAAGTCATAGACAACATGCTGCCCGAGGCCAGCCTCGACGGCGTGCACATCTTCTTTCCCGATCCCTGGCACAAGAAGAAGCACAACAAGCGCCGCCTGATCCAGGAGCCGCTGGTGGCCAAGCTGGCGCGCCGGCTGCGCCCCGGTGGCTACATCCACTGCGCCACCGACTGGGAACCCTACGCAGTGCAGATGCTGGAAGTGCTGGGCGCCGAGCCACTGCTGGCCAACACGGCACAAGGCTATGCCGCCAAGCCCGACTACCGGCCGCTGACCAAGTTCGAGAACCGCGGCATCCGCCTGGGCCACGGCGTATGGGATCTGGTGTTTGAGCGCCGCTGAGCCGGTCGCGCCCTCCTCCAAGACAAGGCCTCGCATGCAGCCATTGCTACAGAATCTGGTCGAGATGACGGCCCACCGGGACCATCTGCGATTGGAAATCTCGGTGCTGTCCACCTTGTTCAAGCTCAACGGCGTGGTGCAGGTGCGGGCGCTGGAGCTGTTCGCCATGCCTGACGGCAGGCACTGCGTGCGTGCGCGCACCTGGAGCCAGGGCGATGAGGTCATGTCCACCGATGCCGAGGCCCTGTACGACCCGCAGAGCGTGGAGCTGTCCTCCATGCCCTCGCTGCAGCAGGCCCTGCAGCAGCGCGCCCTGGTCGCCTCGGCCGTGCAGCCCGATGGCCGCCATGTGCTGTGGCTGCCGCTGTGGCGCCAGGAGACGGCCTACCACTGCCTGGAGATTGCCCAGTCCACGGCCTTCTCGCCCAGCCGGCTGGATGTGATCCAGGGCATCTTCGGCGTCTATCACAACTACCAGAGCCTGCTGGACTACAGCGAGCGCGACGCGCTGACCGGCCTGCTAAACCGCAAGACCTTCGACGAGCAGTTCCTGCGCCTGTCTCTGCAGGAGCCGCCGGCAGCCATGCCTGGCGTGGCCACGCAAGATGTTCCGGGCCAGTGGCTGGCCGCCATCGACATCGACCATTTCAAGCGCATCAACGACCGCTTCGGCCATCTGTATGGCGACGAGGTGCTGATCCTGGTGGCCAACATCCTGCGCAGCTGCTTCGATGCCAAGGACCGCGTATTCCGCTTCGGCGGAGAGGAGTTCGTGGTGCTGCTGCGCTCGGTCAGCCTGGCCAATGCGCGCAAGGCGCTGGAGCGCCTGCGCCACGATGTGGAGAGCTACGAGTTTCCCCAGGTCGGCCGCATCACCGTGAGCGCGGGATTTGCCGCCATGGGCACCGGCGCGCCCGTGGAGGTTCTGGGGCATGCCGACCAGGCGCTCTACCACGCCAAGGAACATGGCCGCAACCAGACCTGGTACTACGGCGACCTGATCACCCAGGGATTGCTGGCACCCCAGGTGAACAGCAACGACATCGAACTGTTCTGAGCCCGACCTGAGGGCAGGCCGGTCAGGCCGGGTCGGCCACGCGCACGCAGTCGCGCCCGGCGTGCTTTGCTTCATAGAGCATGGCATCGGCACGCTGCAGCAGTTGCTGCACGCCCTCGCCGCCACGCAATTGGGCCACGCCAAAGCTGGCCGTCAGCATCAGATCCAGCCCGTGGACATGCACGGGCGTGGTGCGCACGGTCTCGCGCAGTTGACCGGCCAGTGCCCCGGCCCGGGCAGCAGCGACACCTGGGATCACGATCAGGAACTCCTCCCCGCCGTAGCGCGCCATCCAGTGCACCGACGAATCCAGCTCCAGCGCACGCTGGCAGCGCAGCGCCACTTCGCGCAGCGCGGCGTCGCCAGCGGCATGGCCGTGCCTGTCGTTCACCCGCTTGAAGTGGTCCACGTCCACGAACATCACGCTCAGCGCCGCGCCCCGGTCCCGGCTCTGGACGACCTCGGTCGCCAGGCGCTCGTCCATGGCGCGCCGGTTGAGGCAGCCGGTCAGCGCGTCGGTCAGCGACATGCGCTTGACCTCTTCCACCAGCTCCTGCAGTTGCCCGGTGCGCTGGGCCACCAGCAGGTCCAGATGCTCGATGTGGCCGCGCAGGTCATGCTGCAGCTGGGCAAAGCCCTGCACCACCAGATCGATCTCGTCGTGCTGGCCGCGCCGGGTCCGCTCCAGCACCAGTGGCCGCGACAGCTCGTTGGGCTTGAGGCTGGCCGCAAAGCCTGCAATCTGCTGTAGCGGCTGGCGAAGTTCGCGGCGCATCACCCAGGCCACCATCAGGCAGACCAGGGCCGTGAACAGCGCATAACCCAGCAGCACACGCAGCGTGGAGTCGCGCAGCACCTCCAGGTAGTGGCCCCGGTTTTCCCAGACCTGCAACTCGCCCAGCGGCAGGCTGGACTGGCTGTGCCTGGGCGCCGCAATGGCCATGGACACGGCGGGAGCCTGGCCATCCCTGGGCTCGCCGGCCTCGTACATCTCGCCCGTGGAGGTGACGCGCAGCTGCACATGGCCGACCAGGGGCAACCGGCCCAGCCACTGCACCTGCTCGTGCACCAGGGCAGGCTCTATATCCCACAGCGCTGCCGACAGCGAGATCATGCTGTTGGTCACCACCGTCTCCATGGAACGGCGAAACTCCTGCTGCCCCTTGCGGTACTCCCACCAGGCGTGGGCACCGCCGAACACCAGCATGCAGGCCACGGCCAGCAGCATGATGCGCACAATCAGCAAGGAGGCGATCGAACGGAAGCGGGGCATGGAAGGCGCTCAGCGCAGCAGGTGCTTCAACTCGAATCCGTAGCGCCGCAGCCGGGGATTGAGGTGCTTGCTGTAGCTGCGAAAGTCCAGCGGAGCCAGGGGCGCGCTGATCCTGTGCTCGTAGCGGTCGATCTGGGACTTGTCCAGCAAGGCGAACATGGGCCGCACCTGCTCCAGCCCTTCGGTGGCGAAATCGCTGCCGTGCGCATAGTCGTACAGCATGACCAGGGCCCAGGCGCCCGTGAGGAAATGGCCGCCCGCCAACGCGCTCAGCTCGCCCGTGCGCAGCGCCGTCATGGCGGCGGCCGATGAATTGATGGCACTGAAGAAGGCATCGTGCCCGGGCGCTCCCCCGCGCGCGCGCCAGGCCTGCATGGCGCCAAAGGCCATCTCGTCGTTGCCGGCCCATACCAGGCGCACTTCGGGATAGCGCTGGAACAGCACGGCCGCCTGCTGCTCGGCGCGTTCGCGGCGCCATTCGCCAAAGACTTCCTGCTGCAGCACCACGTCACCGGCCTCGGCCGCTGCGCGGCGCATGCCGGCATTGCGCTCCACCGACGAGGGCGTGGAGCGGTCGCCGGCAATGGCCACCATGTGCAGCCGGCCATCGGCCGCACGCGCGTGGCCCGACGCCCGCGCGGCGGCGAACAGGGCCTTGGCCGTGAGGTAGCCGGCCTCTTCGGCGCCCGGCTCCAGGCTGCCCAGCCAGTGGCGATAGCGCTCTCGCGCCACGCCGGTCTGGCCGCGCAATGTCTCGGGCACGCCACTGAAGGCCATGAAGCTGTCTATGCCTGCCGCCTCCAGCGTGCGCAGGATTTCGGGCGCCACGCTGTAGTCGTTGGTGAACATCACGTAGCGGGGCCGCTGCGCCTTGGGCAGGGCCGCGATCTGCCGCGCGATCTCGATGGGGCGCAGGTGGTCGCGCTGCGCATAGCGCACCTGCAGCTGCATGCCCAGGCTGCTGGCCGCGTCCTGCATGGCCTCGCTGACCGTGGTCCAGTAGCGCTCGTCGGACCGGCCGGGGTTGATGAAGACCACGCTTTGCGCGGCGGCAGCGGCCGATTGCGCCACCACGCCCATCACCCACGCCATGCGCAGCGCCCACGGCAAGACGCCCCGGTGGAGGAATCCACCGGGGCGTCCCGAAGCGGGAGCAGCAGCAATCATCTGCCGCGCAGCTCTGGATCAGGCGCGCTCTGCCACCCAGGCCTGCACGGCGGCCAGCGCGGCCGGCAGGCCCGCTGCATCCGTGCCACCGGCCATGGCCATGTCGGGCTTGCCGCCGCCCTTGCCGCCGACCTGGCTGGCCACGAAGTTCACCAGCTCGCCAGCCTTGATGCGCGAGGTCTCGGCCTTGGTCACGCCGGCAGCCAGCTGCACCTTGTCGCCATCGACCGCCGCCAGCACGATGGCGGCGGCGCCCAGCTTGTCCTTGAGCTTGTCCATAGTCTCGCGCAGGGTCTTGGCATCGGCGCCTTCCAGCCTGGCGGCCAGCACCTTGATGCCCTTGACGTCGACGGCCTGACCGGCCAGTTCGTCGCCCTGGCTGGAAGCGAGCTTGCCCTTGAGCGCAGCCACTTCCTTCTCCAGCGCACGGATCTGCTCCAGCGCGCCGCCGATGCGGGTGTTCAGCTCGGCCGTCGGCGCCTTCAGCGCAGCGGCCGCCTGGTCCACCGTGGATTCCAGCGATTGCAGGTAGGCCAGCGCGTTCTCGCCGGTCACCGCCTCGATGCGGCGCACGCCAGCGGCCACGCCGCCTTCGCCCACCACCTTGAACAGGCCGATGTCGCCTGTGCGCTGCACGTGGGTGCCGCCGCACAGCTCGCGGCTGGTGCCGATGTCCAGCACGCGCACGGAGTCGCCGTACTTCTCGCCGAACAGCATCATGGCGCCCGTGGCCTTGGCCGATTCGATGTCCATCACCCGCGCGTCGGTGGGCGTGTTGGCCAGGATCTCGGCGTTCACGCGGCGCTCGATCTCGCGGATCTCGGCAGCGGTCACGGACTGGTTGTGGGCAAAGTCGAAGCGCGTGCGCTCGGCGTTGACCAGCGAGCCCTTTTGCTGCACGTGGTCGCCCAGCACTTCGCGCAGGGCCTTGTGCATGATGTGCGTGACCGAGTGGTTGCGCATGGTGGCGGCACGCAGCTGCGTGTCCACCTCGGCCTGCACGGCATCGCCCACCTTCAGGCTGCCGGACTCCAGCACGCCATGGTGGCCGAACACATCGGCCTTGATCTTGAGCGTGTCCTCGACCGCGAAGCGCGCGCCTGCGGTGCTGATCACGCCCTGGTCGCCCACCTGGCCGCCGGACTCGGCGTAGAAGGGCGTGGTGTCGAGCACGACCACGCCGCTCTGGCCGGCCTTGAGTTCCTGCACGGCGCTGCCTTCGGCATACAGCGCGACCACCTTGGCGGCCTCGGCCAGCTTCTGGTAGCCGGTGAAGGCATTGGCCTGGCCCGTGTACTCGAGGGCGCGGTCCATCTTGAACTTGCCAGCCGCGCGGGCCTTGTTCTTCTGTTCTTCCATGGCGGCCTGAAAGCCTGCCTCGTCCACGCCCAGGCCACGCTCGCGGCAGACGTCGTTGGTCAGGTCCAGCGGGAAGCCGTAGGTGTCGTGCAGCTTGAAGGCCACGTCGCCGGGCAGCACCTTGGCGCCACCGGCCAGCGCCGCATCCAGGATTTCCATGCCGTTGGCCAGGGTCTCGAAGAAGCGTTCTTCCTCGACCTTGAGCACTTCGGTGATGCGCGCTTCCTGCTCGCGGATCTTGGGATAGGCGTCGCCCATCACGGCCACGAGGTCCTTGACCAGCTTGTGGAAGAACGGCGTCTTCTGGCCCAGCTTGTAGCCGTGGCGGATGGCGCGGCGCACGATGCGGCGCTGCACGTAGCCGCGGCCTTCGTTGGACGGGATCACGCCGTCGGCCACCAGGAAGGAGGTGGCGCGGATGTGGTCGGCAATGACCTTGAGCGACGGGGTCTCGAGGTCGGCAATATGCGTCTCGCGCGCAGCCGCCTTGATCAGTGCCTGGAACAGGTCGATCTCGTAGTTGCTGTGCACATGCTGCAGGATGGCGGCCAGGCGCTCCAGGCCCATGCCGGTATCCACGCAGGGGGCGGGCAGCGGCTTGACGTTGCCCTGTTCGTCCATGTCGAACTGCATGAACACGTTGTTCCAGATCTCGATGAAGCGGTCGCCGTCTTCGTCAGGGCTGCCCGGAGGGCCGCCGGCCACGTGCGCGCCGTGGTCGTAGAAGATTTCCGAGCAGGGGCCGCAGGGGCCGGTGTCGGCCATCATCCAGAAGTTGTCGCTCTTGTAGCGGCCGCCCTTGTTGTCGCCGATGCGGATCACGCGCTCGGGCGGCAGGCCGATTTCCTTGGTCCAGATGTCGTAGGCCTCGTCGTCCTCGGCGTAGACCGTGGCCAGCAGGCGCTCCTTGGGCAGCTTGTAGACCTCGGTCAGCAGTTCCCAGGCCCACTTGAGCGACTCGCGCTTGAAGTAGTCGCCAAAGGACCAGTTGCCCAGCATCTCGAAGAAGGTGTGGTGGCGGGCGGTGTAGCCCACGTTTTCCAGGTCGTTGTGCTTGCCGCCTGCGCGCAGGCAGGTCTGCACCGAAGTGGCGCGCGTGTAGGGGCGCTTGTCGGTACCCAGGAACACGTCCTTGAACTGGACCATGCCCGAGTTGGTGAACATCAGCGTCGGGTCGTTGCCGGGCACCAGGGGGCTCGACTCCACGATGGTGTGGCCCTTGGATGCAAAAAAGTCCAGAAAGCTCTTGCGAATGTCGGCAACGGTGAAAGTGGGTGTGCTCATGGTGTCTAGGAGTTCGGAGCGCGCACGCGGGGCGCTGTCCCTGGCGGGAGGGTGTCCCGTCGGGACCAACGCGCATTATAGGTTTGCCCCATCGTCGCGGCAGCGAGCCCTGCCCGTCCCTCCATCACGCACGTGGCCAAAGAAGGCCTCTCCTCCCATCTGCCCGCCCTTGAGCACGATCTCCAGCCCGTCACTGGCCGGATCGCTGACATGTGCGCGCAACAGCGGCGCGCGACTGGCCGCCGGTTGCGCCGCTGGGCTTTGCACGCGGGCCGCGCCGGCTGCAGCTGTGGGTGGCTCCCCATCTGGGCCGCAGGGCCGAGATTCTCGCGCTGGAGAAATGGCGGGTGCAGGAGATGGGCGAAATGAGGGAAATGGGCGGCACAGGCGATATCGCCGTTCCCTGATCCCGCTCAGCCCGTGCGCCGTCGGTGCCCTGGATAATCGCCAGCCGCAACCACAGCAAGCACACCATGCCGCAACCACCGACACCCGAGCCTCATTCCGCCGAACCGGCCCAACCAGGCAAAAGCCGCATCGTGCCCTGGCTCATCGGCCTGCCCGTGGCTTTCTTCGGTGTGCTCATGCTGGCCGGGCAGCTGCTGTCCACGCCCGAAGGCGAGGCGCGCTGGGTGGAGCGCGAAACCATCAAGATCTGCCGCAAGGAAACCGCCAGGCCGGAGGCCGAGCGCAAGACGCGGCAGTTTGAATCGGTGCAGGACTGCGACAGGCTCGAATTCGACTTCAAGCAGCGCTACGGTGAAAACCCCTGAGGCGGAGCCGCAACGGAAAATGCCCCCACGCTCCCCTGCTTCGCAAGGTCCGCTGCCCCCCAGGGGGCCAGCTTTTTGCCTTGGGGCGGCCCGGCGACAAAAAAGGCCGGCAGAGCCGGCCTTTGGCTTGCAAGGGCCCGTTCAGTCGCGCGTCTCGATGGCCCGGTTGATGCCCAGCGCCGCCAGCGTGCACAGCGCGCCCGACAGCAGATAGATGCCCAGCGCCACCAGTCCGAAGCGCGAGGACACGCCCAGCGCCACCAGCGGGGCAAAGGCCGCGCCGACCAGCCAGGCCATGTCCGAGGACAGGGCCGCGCCCGTATAGCGATAGCGCGAGGGGAAGTTGGCCGTCACCGTGCCTGCCGCCTGCCCGTAGGACAGGCCCAGCAGGATGAAGCCGACGATGATGAACACGTTGTTGCCCGTGGTGCCGCTGCCCAGCAGCCAGGGAGCCACAAAGCTGAAGATGCCGATCAGGCAGGCCATGGTGCCCAGCGTGTTGCGCCGCCCCACCCGGTCGGCCAGCCAGCCCGAAACCATGATGGCGCCGGCCGCACAGAAGGCGCCAACGATCTGCACGCCCAGCACATGGTTCACCGACTGGTCCGAATACAGCGAGATCCAGGACAGCGGGAAGATGGTCACCAGGTGGAAGAGCGCAAAGCTGGCAAGGGCTGCAAAGGCGCCGATGACCACGTTGCGGCCCTCGTCGCGCATCAGCGGCACCACGCCCATGGGCTCCAGCTCGCGCTGCGCCAGCAGCTCGGTGTAGGACTGGCCCACCACCAGGCGCAACCGGGCAAACAGTGCCACCACGTTGATGGCAAAGGCCACGCAGAAGGGATAGCGCCAGCCCCAGCTGAGGAACTCGTCGGCATCCACATGGGCATAGATGAAGGCAAACAGGCCTGCCGCCAGCACAAAGCCCAGCGGCGCACCCAGCTGCCCGATCATCGAATACCAGCCCCGCCGGTTCTGGGGCGCCGACATGGCCAGCAGCGACGGCAGGCCGTCCCAGGAGCCGCCCAGTGCAATGCCCTGGCCGATGCGCAGCAGCGCCAGCACGATGATGGCGTTCACGCCCGCCTGCTGGTAGCTGGGCAGGAAGGCCATGCCCACCGTACACACGCCCAGCAGGAAGAGCGCCAGCGTCAGCTTGGTCGCCCGGCCCCAGCGCCGCTGCACGGCCATGGACAGCGCCGTGCCCAACGGCCGCGCCACGAAGGCCAGCGCGAAGATGCCGAACGACATCAACGTGCCGTCAAGCTTGGAAAGATAGGGGAACAGCAGTGCCGGGAAGACCAGCACGCAGGCGATGCCGAACACGAAGAAGTCGAAGTACTCCGAGGATCGCCCCAGGATCACGCCGACGGCGATCTCGTTGGGCGTGACATCTTCGTGGGTGTCGGCGCGGGACAGAGATTCCTTGCTTTCGTAGCTTCCGTTGGGGAAGCTTGCAGTTGTGTCGAGGCCGCTCATAGATGGATGCTCCTTGTCTCGTCTCACTGACAGCTCCGTTCTACGCCCTCGCTTGATCTGGCGCAAGGCGGTTTCACCTCGACCGGACTTGGTGTTTTTCCTGCTGCGCGCGGCCGAAAAATGCGGCCTCCGGATCGCCGGGACCTCGCTGCCTGCCCCGCCAGGTAGCAGAAAGTTCCCGGCTTCTCCTTGACGTTGGACAAAATGTCCAATGGACAAATTTATACTTCGTAATACATTTGCCCGGATCTTGTAATCCGCGTTTCTATGTAAACGCGCTCTTGTTGCGCCCCTAGCATGCTAAAAATCAAGGAACTCCGTGGGCCTGCGTGGCTCACCGCGGCCGCTTTGACAGCCAGTCTCACTGGCTGCAGCAAAGCCGTCGTGCTCAACCCGGCCGGCGATATCGCCGCGCAGCAAGGCAACCTGGTGGTCACGGCCACCTTGCTGATGCTGATCATCATCATCCCGGTGATCATCCTCACGCTGCTGTTCGCCTGGAAATACCGCCAGTCGAACACCGAGGCCCACTACGACCCCGAATGGCACCACTCCACCACGCTGGAGCTGGTGATCTGGTCCGTGCCGCTGATGATCATCATCGCGCTGGGCGCCATCACCTGGATCAGCACCCACAAGCTCGACCCCTACCGCCCGCTGGACCGCGTCTCGGCCTCCAAGCCCTTGAGCACCGATGTCAAGCCGCTGGAAGTGCAGGTCGTGGCCATGGACTGGAAGTGGCTGTTCTTCATCCCTGAAAAGGGCATCGCCACCGTCAACGAGCTGGCCGCTCCCGTGGATCGTCCCATCCACTTCAAGCTGACCGCCACCTCGACGATGAACGCCTTCTACGTGCCTGACCTGGCCGGCATGATCTATGCCATGCCCGGCATGCAGACCGAGCTGAACGCAGTGATCAACAAGACCGGTGTGTTCCACGGCCTGGCATCGCACTACAGCGGCGCCGGCTTCTCGGGCATGACGTTCAAGTTCCACGGCCTCAGCGACGAGGAATTCGAGCAGTGGGTTGCCAAGGCCAAGTCCGAAGGCAAGGCCCTGAACCGCGACACCTACCTGAATCTGGTCAAGCCCAGCGAGCGCAACCCGGTCGAGCGCTTCGCCACCGTGGACGAAGGCCTGTACGACAAGGTGCTCAACCGCTGCGTCGAGGAAGGCAAGATGTGCATGCACCACATGATGGCCATCGATGCCGCAGGCGGTGAAGCCTATCTCAAGGCCGTGGGCATGAACCTGCCCCAGGATGTGTGCACGGTGCAAAACGCCGACCGCGTCGTGGCCTTCCTGGACCAGCGCGACGGCTCGGCCGCCAGCGCACAGCAATAAGCAGATAGCGGAAGCGGACGACGGCCAGCCCGCCGCCCGTTCCAAAACGACCTAAGAGACTCGATATGTCTGAACATACCTCCCCGGCACAGGCCCACTGGCTGCTGGGACGCATCACCTGGGACTCCATCCCGATGGCGCATGAGCCCATCGTGCTGGTGACCTTCATCGCCGTGGTGCTCGGCGGCCTCGGCGTGCTGGGCCTTCTCACCAAGTTCCGCCTGTGGGGCCCGCTGTGGCGCGACTGGCTGTGCAGCATCGACCACAAGAAGATCGGCATCATGTACATGATCCTCGGTCTGGTCATGCTGCTGCGCGGCTTCGCAGATGCGCTGATGATGCGCCTGCAGCAGGCCATGGCCTTCGGCGACAACCTGGGCTACCTGCCTCCGCACCACTACGACCAGATCTTCACCGCCCACGGCGTGATCATGATCTTCTTCGTGGCCATGCCCTTCGTGACCGGCCTGATGAACTACCTGGTGCCGCTGCAGATCGGCGCCCGCGACGTGTCCTTCCCGTTCCTGAACAACTTCAGCTTCTGGATGACCACGGGCGGCGCCGTGCTGGTGATGATCTCGCTGTTCCTGGGCGAGTTCTCCACCTCCGGCTGGCTGGCCCTGTCCAACCTGGGGGCGCAGAACCCGGGGGTGGGGCTTGACTACTACATCTGGGGATTGCAGGTGGCCGGTGTCGGCACCACGCTGTCGGGCATCAACCTGATCGTGACCATCATCAAGATGCGCGCACCCGGCATGAACCTGATGAAGATGCCCGTCTTCACCTGGACTGCCCTGTGCACCAACGCGCTGATCGTGGCCTCGTTCCCCATCCTGACCGCAGCCCTGGTGCTGATGTCGCTGGACCGCTACGTCGGCACGAACTTCTTCACGAACGACCTGGGCGGCAACCCCATGCTGTACGTGAACCTGATCTGGATCTGGGGCCACCCCGAGGTCTACATCCTGATCCTGCCGTGCTTCGGCATCTTCTCCGAGATCGTCTCGACCTTCAGCCGCAAGCGCCTGTTCGGCTACACCTCCATGGTGTACGCGACGGTGTGTATCACCATCCTGTCCTACCTGGTGTGGCTGCACCACTTCTTCACCATGGGCTCGGGCGCCAGCGTGAACACGTTCTTCGGCATCACGACGATGATCATTTCGATCCCGACAGGCGCCAAGATCTTCAACTGGCTGTTCACCATGTACCGCGGCCGCATCCGCTTCACCGTGCCGATGCTGTGGACCGTGGGCTTCATGTGCACCTTCGCCATCGGCGGCATGACCGGCGTGCTGCTGGCCGTTCCCCCGGCCGACTTCGTGCTGCACAACAGCCTGTTCCTGATCGCCCACTTCCACAACGTGATCATCGGCGGCGTGGTGTTCGGCGTGTTCGCCGGCATCAACTTCTGGTTCCCCAAGGCCTTCGGCTACAAGCTCGACGAGTTCTGGGGCAAGTGCTCGTTCTGGTTCTGGCTGGTCGGCTTCTGGGTGGCCTTCACGCCGCTGTACGTGCTGGGCCTGATGGGTGTGACGCGCCGCGCCAACCACTTCGAGGACCCCTCGCTGCAGATCTGGTTCATCATCGCCGCCTGCGGCGCAGGCCTGGTGGCCCTGGGCATCGGCAGCTTCCTGATGCAGCTCGTGGTCAGCTACTTCAAGCGCGACCAGCTGCGTGACGAAACCGGCGATCCATGGGAAGGCCGCACGCTGGAGTGGGCCACATCCTCGCCCCCGCCCCAGTACAACTTCGCCTTCACGCCTGTGGTGCATGAGATCGATGCCTGGTGGGATATGAAGAAGCACGGCTACCAGCGTCCGCTGACCGGCTTCAAGCCCGTGCACATGCCCGCCAACACCGGCGCCGGTGTCGTGATCGCTGCGCTGTCCACGGTCTTCGGCTTCGCGATGATCTGGCACATGTGGCCCCTGGCCATCGTGTCCTTCGCCGCCACCGTGCTGGCGTCGATCATCCACACGTTCAACTACAAGCGCGACTACTACATCCCCGCCGCGGAAGTCGCGGCCACGGAAGAACTGCGCACACAACAGCTGGCACGTCATGTCTGATATCCGTTACACCGCAGGCGGCGCTGCCGCCCTGGCCCCGCGTGAGTACCACCTCGCCGAGGAGCCCCATCCCGAAAACGGCACCGCTCTGGGCTTCTGGCTCTACCTGATGAGCGACTGCCTGATCTTTGCAGCGCTGTTCGCCACCTATGGCGTGCTGGGCCGCAACTACGCTGCAGGCCCCACGGGCGCCCAGCTGTTCGACCTGCCCCTGGTGGCGATGAACACGGCCTTCCTGCTGCTGTCGTCCATCACCTTCGGCTTCGCCATGCTGCAAAAGCAGCAGGGCAAGCTGGGCGGCACGCAGATGTGGCTGGCCATCACCGGCCTGTTCGGCCTGTGCTTCCTGGGCCTGGAACTCTATGAGTTCTCCCACCTGCTGCACGAGGGCGCTGGGCCTCAGCGTAGCGCCTTCCTGTCCTCGTTCTTCACGCTGGTGGGCACCCACGGCCTGCACGTGACCTTCGGCCTGATCTGGCTGGTCACGCTGATGATCCAGATCAACAAGCACGGCCTGACGCACGAGAACAACCGCCGCCTGATGTGCCTGTCGATGTTCTGGCACTTCTTGGACGTGGTCTGGATCGGCGTCTTCACTTTTGTTTATCTGATGGGGGTGCTGTAAATGGCTGCACACGACATCCACGCCGGCCACGGTCACCACGACCATCACGGCCATGACGACCACCACCACGATGCCGGCCCGCACAGCACGTTCTCGGGCTACATGTGGGGCTTCGTGCTCTCGATCATCCTGACGGCCATCCCGTTCTGGCTGGTGATGGGCAACATCATCTCGGACCGCTCGACGGCCGTGATGGTGCTCGGCGGCTTCGCCGTGGTGCAGATCCTGGTCCACATGGTCTTCTTCCTGCACATGAACGGCAAGATCGAAGGCGGCTGGACCCTGCTGTCCACCATCTTCACCGTGGTCTTCGTGGCCATCGGCATCGCAGGCACGCTGTGGGTCATGTTCCACATGAACACCAACATGATGCCCCAGCACACCATGCCGGCCGATCCTGCGGCGCAGACGGCACCGGCCGTGGTCACGCCTTGACCGCATCCGGAAACTCCGGGCCCTCCAGCCGCGCAGGCGCATCGCGCCGGCGCGGCCCACTCGCTCAGGCGATGCTCATCTCGGTGGGCATCGCCTTGTTTTTGGGCTTCATCTTCCTGGGCAGCTGGCAGGTGCAGCGCCGCGCCTGGAAGCTGGATCTCATAGAGCGCGTGGAGCAGCGCGTGCACGCCGCACCCGCTGCCCTGCCCCCGCCCGCCGAATGGCCGCAGATCACGGCCGCCGACCATGAATACCGCGCCGTGCAGGCCAGCGGCCAATGGCTGACAGGCAAGACCGTGCTGACCCAGGCCGTGACCGAGCTGGGAGCAGGCTTCTGGGTGCTGACGCCGCTGCAGCTGGACGATGGCAGCCAGGTGCTGGTCAACCGGGGCTTCATCCCCACGGAGCAGCGCGCACGCTGGCAGGCGCAGCCCGGGCAGGCATCCCAGGACCAGGTGACGGTGTCCGGCCTGCTGCGCATCAGCGAGCCGCGCGGCGGTTTTCTGCGCGAGAACGATCCTGCTCAGCAGCGCTGGTTCTCGCGCGATGTGGCGGCCATTGCACAGGCCCAGGGCCTTGGCAAGGCAGCGCCCTATTTCATCGACGCCGGCCTGCCCGGCCAGCCCGTGGCGGACGGCACCTGGCCGCGCCCGGGCATGACCGTGATCCGCTTTCCCAACAGCCACCTGGTCTACGCACTGACCTGGTACGGATTGGCGCTGATGGTGGTCGGTGCCGCCTGGCTGGTCAGGCGCAATGACCGGCAGCCGGCCGACAAGCCATAGAACCGCCTTGCGCAGGCAATGGGGCCATCGATGACATCGGTGGCCCTTTTTCTTCAGTCCTCTACAAGACCCTGCCGCGCCACGGCTGCCTGCGGTAGCGCACAATCGCCCGCGTGAATTCGCCTTCAGAGTCCCTGTTCCGCGTCGAGCGCACCACCGAACGCCAGAACATGCAGCTGCTGATACAGCTGCGCTGGTTTGCCGTGGTCGGGCAGGTGATCACCATCTCCCTGGTGCACTACGGCTTCGGCATCAACCTGCCGCTGCCGGCCATGGCCCTGGTGCTGATGGCCAGCGTATTCACCAACCTCGGCTACATCTACTGGTACCGCAGCCACCGCCGCCAGATCTCGGCGCGCAACCTGTTCCTGGCCCTGCTGGCCGACGTGCTCGCCCTGGCCATACAGCTGTATTTGAGCGGCGGCGCCAGCAATCCCTTCATCTATCTGTTCCTGCTGCAGGGCATTCTGGGCGCCGTGCTGCTCAGGCCCGTGCACGCCTGGATCATCGTTGCCAGCACCTCGCTGTGCACCCTGGTGCTGGCCATCGTGCACTGGCCCCTGCCCATTGGCGCGGCGGGACCGGACGGGCTGCCCGGCCTGTACGTGAGCGGCATCCTGATCAGCTTCGGGCTGACCACAGTGCTGCTGGTGGTCTTCCTGCGCCGCATCGTCTCCAACCTGCGACGGCGCGACGCGCGGCTGGCCAACATGCGCCAGCGCGCCAGCGAGGAAGAGCACATCGTGCGCATGGGCCTGCTGGCCACGGGCGCGGCGCACGAGCTGGGCACGCCGCTGTCGACCATGTCCGTCATCCTGGGCGACTGGCAGCGCATGCCCGTCATCACGCAAGATCCCGATCTGCTCGCCGACCTGCAGGAGATGCAGCAGCAGCTGCTGCGCTGCAAATCCATCGTCTCCAGCGTGCTCATGTCCGCCGGCGAAACCCGCGCCGACGCGCCCCAGGCCACGACCTTGCATGCCTTCATGGATGGAGTGGTCGCCCAATGGCAGTCACGCCATGCGGTAGAGCGTTTCGACTATGTCCAGGCCGAAGAGGACTTCCCCATTCTTTCGGATACCGCGTTGCAGCAAATGGTTTGCAATGTGCTCGACAATGCCGCCGAGGCATCTCCCGGCCATGTGGCGCTGCACCTGTCCGTGCGCACCGGCATGCTGTGCATCACCGTGCGCGACAAGGGTCCCGGCTTTGCACCTGCCGTGCTGGAGCAGCTGGGCCAGCGCCATATCTCCACCAAGACGGAGCGCCCGGGCCGCGGACTGGGCCTGTTCCTGGTGCTCAACGTGGCGCGCTCGCTGGGCGGACGCGTTCAGGTGAGGAACACCCCGCCCAGGGGCAGCGAGGTGGAGATCCGCCTGCCCCTGTCATCGATTGCCATTGAACCCGGCGCCTGAAGCGGCGCCCACAGGAACCCGAATCGCCCATGGACAGCTCCCGCCTCCTGCTGCTGGTTGAAGACGATGCAACGTTTGCACGCACGCTGACGCGATCGTTCGAGCGGCGCGGCTACCGCGTGCTGCAGGCCGCCAGCGCCGAGGAAGTGCGCGAGCTGCTGCAGACGCATTCGCCGCAATACGCCGTCATGGACCTCAAGCTGGCCGGCAATGCCTCGGGCCTGAGCTGCGTGCAGATGCTGCACCAGCACAACCCCGAGGCGCTGATCGTCGTGCTCACCGGCTATGCCAGCATTGCCACGGCCGTGGAGGCCGTCAAGCTCGGCGCCTGCCACTACCTGGCCAAGCCGTCCAACACCGACGACATCGAGGCCGCCTTCGGCCGCCTCGAAGGCCGCACCGACGTGGAGCTGTCGCGCAACCCCACTTCCATCAAGACACTGGAGTGGGAACACATCCACGAAACCCTGGCCGAGAGCGACTTCAACATCTCCGAGGCCGCACGCCGCCTGGGCATGCACCGGCGCACGCTGGCGCGCAAGCTGGAAAAGCGGCAGATCAAGTAAGACGGCAGGCACCAAGACAAACCGGGCCTCAAGGGCCCGGTTTGTCATTGCGCGGCCATGGCCCTCAGGCCATCAGCCCAGCCAGAGGTAGTGATCGATCAGCAGTGCCAGGAACAGCACACTCAGATGCACCAGCGAGAAGCGGAAAGTCCTGCGCGACAGCTCGTCCGAGTAATTGCGCCACAGCGCGAAGGCATAGCCGCAAAAGCCCACGCTCAGCACCACGGCCACCACCAGGTACAGCCAGGAGCTCATGCCGTACATGAAGGGCAGCATGCAGGCTGCGAACAGGATCACCGTGTAAAGCAGGATCTGCAGCCGCGTGTACTCGCTGCCATGCGTGACGGGCAGCATCGGCAGGCCCGACTGGCGGTAGTCCTCCACGCGGTACAGCGCCAGCGCCCAGAAATGCGGAGGCGTCCACAGGAAGATGATGAGAAACAGGATCAGCGCCTCGGGTCCGACCTGGCCCGTCATCGCGGCCCAGCCCAGCACGGGCGGCATGGCGCCGGAGGCGCCGCCGATCACGATGTTCTGCGGCGTGGCGGGCTTGAGGATCACCGTGTAGATCACGGCATAGCCCACGAAGGTGGCCAGCGTCAGCCACATGGTCAGCGGATTGGTGCACAGCAGCAGCACAACCGCACCCAGCGTGCACAGGATGGCCGAGAAGGCCAGGGCCTGCTGGCCGGTCAGCTCCCCGCGCGCCGTGGGCCGCCAGGAGGTGCGCTTCATGCGCGCATCGATATGGCGCTCCACCAGGCAGTTGAAGGCCGCTGCGGCGCCCGCCACCAGCCAGATGCCCAGGCAGGCCAGCGCCATGTGCAGCCACTGGTCGGCGTTGGGCCAGCCCGGCACGGCCAGCACCATGCCGATCAGCGCGCAGAACACGATCAACTGCACCACGCGGGGCTTGGTCAGGGCATAGAACTGCGTCCAGCGTGAGGACTCGACACTCAGGGAAGCTTGTTTACTCATGCAATCTCTCCACGGGCAACCGGCAACCCGGCCCGCAGCGTGCCCGGGCGACTGGCCGCCAGGCACCAAACAATCACGGTCACCAGCGCGGCTGCGCCACCCGTATGCAGCACCGCGGCCACCAGCGGCCAATCGAGCACCACGTTCGACAGGCCTGTCAGCACCTGCAGCACCAAAAACGCACCCAGCACGCGGCGCTGCAACGCCAGTGCGGGCACTTCACCCAAACGCCACCACAGCCCGGCCAGCGCAGCCACCACCACATAGGCCGCCAGGCGGTGCAGATAGTGGATGGCCGTGAGGCCCGCAAAGCTGATGTTGCTGCCGTCCTGCAGCAGGCCCAGCGGACGCCAGATCTGCAGCGCCTGCGAAAAATCCATGGCCGGCCACCAACTGCCCTGGCAGGTCGGAAAACTGCTGCAGGCCAGCACCGCATAGTTGGTGCTGACCCAGCCACCCAGTGCCACCTGCAGCACCAGCAAGCCCAGGCCCAGCCACAGCAGAGCACGCAGGCCCGGGGAAATCACCGTTGCCTGCTGCTGGCGTGCCTCCCGGCTCAGCCCCACGGCGGGCACGCACAGCAAGGCCAGCAGGCCCGTGCCGCCCAGCAGGTGCAGGGTCACGATGGCCGGAAACAGCTTCATGGTCACGGTCCAGGCGCCAAAGGCACCCTGCAGGCAGACCCAGAACAGCGCCAGCGTGGGCCACCAGGGGCTCATGGCCCCCCGCCGTGCGCCTTCCACGCCTTGGGCGCCACCCGCCCTGCCCTGGCGGCGCGCACGCCGCCAGGCCATGATGGTCATGGCGATGATGAGCACGCCCACGGTGGTGGCCAGATAGCGGTGGACCATCTCTATCCATGCCTTGCCATGCGTCACCGGCCCGGTGGGCATGGCGGCCTGCGCCTCGGCAATCTGCGCGCGGGCGCCCATGGGGCTGGCGCTGCCATAGCAGCCCGGCCAGTCAGGGCAGCCCAGGCCGGAATCGGTCAAACGCGTAAAGGCGCCGAACAGCACCAGGTCGAAAGTCAGGAACAGCGTCAGCACCGACAGTGCCTGCAGCCGCTTGAGCGAGCCACCGTTGCGGTTGCGCAGCCACACCCAGGCCAAGGGTCCCAGCGCCAGCAACAGGCCCAGCAGCATCAGCTCCAGAACGGGGGCCAGATCGTACAGCGCCTGCTCGTTCACCTCCGCCCTCCGCAGCGCAGCGTCCACCGGACGGAACCGACCCCAGGCAAGCCGCAAGGCAATGCCACAGGCGCATCCGGTTGGCGACAGCAGAACTTCATAAATGAGAGCAATTTGACGAGAAGGCTCAGCCCCATGCGCGAGATTGGATCGCAGGCCGGGCCCACAGAGAATCAGGACATGCACCCAGATACAGGCTGCGGGACGGCACCCCATGCACAAGGCCCGCCAAGCGGGCCCGGTCGCTGCAACTTTCAGAGCAGCATGTCTTTGATATGAAACAATTCTACTTGCCTGCGCACCACTCAATCGCCCAAGCGCGCAGTGCCCCTAGACCGCAGCCAGCTTCTTTTGGCCGGCGTGATGCGGCTTGGGCCGGGTGCACACGAATTTGCGCAGGGCACCGCCCGAGGCATCGGTGGCCCGGCTTTGCACAACTGCTCAGATTCGCTCAGATTCAGACACCCAGCGTTCCTTAGATTGACGCTTTCACTTGGGGACCGGCAACCGCCGGGTGAGGCCATGATTGCAGGACGCTCGTGGACTGTGCTTGATGGGCGCGGACACGAAATCGGGCGTGTCGAAGGCGATGAATTCGTCCGGTGCGGGACCAGGCTCATCTACCGCATCGATGGGCCGGCGCTGTACTCCATGGACGGCTCGGCCAGACTGATGGGCTTTATCGAAGGGACCGAGGTCAGAACGCGGCAGGGGCGGATCTTTCTCAAATTCCTCGCGCATTGAACTGCGCTGCTCTGATCTGCGCAGCACCGTGCGCGTGCAGCGGCAAGCTTTCGGCCCCCTTCTGCGCCAGCCGATGACAATCTATATCAATTCATTCATAGCCAGTCGCTAAGACGCACAGATAATTGCCGGCATCGTGTGAATTGTGAGAAGGGACCGGGCCACGTGCCACGCCCTTCGCATGCTGGAGGATTGGCAGATGAGCGCCCCGGAAATGGAGGCCATACAGGAGCGGCTGAAGAAGCTGCGGGCCGACGAGGCGCAGGTAGCCGAGCAGCTGGAACGGCTGCAGACCCAGAAGGCTGCGCAGGAGCACAGGCAGGCCATGATCCAGGGCGCCTTGGAGGTGCTGGAAGAGATGCGGCAGGAGCTGGAGCCATGAACCGCGGCAAGCCCGGTTCGTCCCCGTCCTCGTCACCGCCCGCCACTGCCCTGCCAACAACCCAGGACTGGCTGGAAAGAATTGCAGCCCTGGATGCCACGCAGCCGCCGCCTACCCCACCTCGTCCGCGCAACACCCGCAAAGCAGCGCGCCGCAAGGCGGTCACCATCGTGGCAAGGCTGGTGCTGCTGGTGCTGCTGGCCATCGCCCTGGCCGTGGCGGCGCAATTGATGTGGGTCAAGTAGCTGCCTGCGGTATACCCTCGCATCCTGGCGAAGTTCCCATATTGTTTGCATGCTCACTTGCGCCTAGCATGGAGGCACACTCAACGCAGTGGAGGTGTCATGGCCGATCCCGAAGAACCGCTGGAAATACGCTCAGAACGCTGGCAGTCGCTGAAGGGGCTGGACATCGCCTCCGTGGATCTGGGCCCCATCTGCGTGGTGCTCTTGCTGACGTTGATCTGCATGGCCGTGATGCTGCTGCTGGCCAAGTCCGGCGCCGAGCAGGTGCGGCAGGCCCAGCCATCGCCCCAGGCCAAAGGCCCTGCTCCCCGACCGCAACCGGCGCAGCCCGTGGCAGAACCCGCCCAGCAACAGACCTGGATACCGGCCTTGCGCACCTGAGCGCGGCAAGGCCGGTCCAGGCCGTAGGTAGCGCGTTCAGACCTTCATCGAACGTGTCGCAATGAAGGTCGGCACGAACTTCTCGATCACAAAACGGGCGTGGGGCTGCCAGTCCTCGTGGAAGCCCGTCAGCACAAGCCCCGCATCCAACTGCCCCCCGATCTGATCGGCCAGCGTATGGCCGAACACCAGGGCCTCGTTGCGCTCGCGCTTGGCCGCAATCGCCTCGGGCGGCAAATCCGCCACATCGGAATACGGCAGACGCCAGGCGGGCCGCACGAGTCCTTGCTCGCGCAATGCAGGATCACGGTCCTCCACGAAGACCACCGGATTCCAGAAGCTGGACAGAAGACGCCCGCCCGTCGTCAGCACCCGCGCGCATTCACGCCACACGGGCCGCACATCGGGCACGTAGAGGTTGGAGATGGGGTGAAAGATCACATCAAAGCTGGCGTCTGCAAAGACCCCCAGATCGCGCATATCGCCCTGCACGCAGGTCAGCGCAAGGCCTTCGCGCTCGGCCACGTGCCGGTCCTGCGCAAGCTGGCCGGCTGAGGCGTCGAAGACGGTGACCTGGGCGCCCGCTGCCGCAAGGATGGGCGCCTGCTGGCCGCCGCCGCTGGCAAGGCAGAGGATGCGCAGGCCGCGTACATCATCCAGCCAGCCGGCAGGCAAGGGGCCTGGCGTGAGCCGCGCCTGCCAGCTCCCGGCGCGGGCCCGTGCTATTTCGGCGCTGTCGACCGGGCGCGACCAGTCGCAGGACTTGGCAGCCTGCTGGTTCCAGGCGGCCGTGTTGTGGGCAAGGATATCGATGGATTCCGTCATGGGCACTCTTTCAAAAATTCCGAAAGGAGGCCGCACGGCGACGCCGGGTTGCGTTCAGGAAACGCAGAGCAATCAACGAACAGGCAGGAGGTGACGCAGGCGTCCGCCGTCGGCCGGCAAAGGGCTTCGGGGGATTGGTCGGACGAAGGTCCGAAGGCGTCACAGGTTCATGTCAGGCTCGCAATGGTCGCAGGGATGGAAGCAAAAATTCTAGGGCTGCCCGAAGCACGCTGTCAAACAGCTGCGGCGCCTTCCCCACACGGTCATGCAAAAGTCACAATCGTGAGACGGCCTGGCTGTAAGTTGAACACGCACCCTCGATGGCGCCGGCTTCTGCTGCGCCTTGGCGCGCCCGCTGACGACCGCCTTTTCCAACCCGGCGCCCAATGGATACCGAGGAGCAACACTTTGAAGGAGAGCTATGCGTAGTCCCAAGAAAGGCAGAGAGCCGATCCGGCTCCTGGACCTGGCCCCTGCCGTCTTCTGCATGCAGTGCGAACAGGAAAAGCCCGCCACAGGCGCCCGCCAATTCCATGCGTGGCACGTGTGCAGCGATTGCTCGCAGAAGCTGGCCCGACTCCCCACGGCGCAAGCACCGACGGCGCACCCTGCGCACTGAGGCAAGCGATTCCCCAAAACGACAGCCCGCCAAATGGCGGGCTTTCTCATGCCCTTTCGGGCATGGGCGGGACCATGACAGTGGATCGCGCCTACCAGGGCGCAAACACCATCATCAGCGCCACGGCCACGACGGCTGCGGCGATGTACATGGTCCGCTTGGTGGCGAACCGGTTGCGGGACGACGACGTGGGCACTTGGCCAGGGGTGTTGGGAGGAGGTGTGTTCATGGCCTCAAGCATGGGTGCCGCCCAGGCACGCCCTTGTCGGACAAGCACAGGTCAGGGAATCAGCGCAAGGCAGGACCAGGCCGTCGGCATTGGCCCATGGCCCGGTGGTCTGAAAGACGAATGGCGCTGCAATCGCTCGCGTGTGCCTCAATATGGGCGGACTCCGCAGATCAGGTGTGAACCGGTGCCGAGAAATCCCAGGCGTTTGCGGGCATGACCGCGCAAAACGCCCCTGCCAGCGTCGCGTTGTGGTGTTCCACAATCTTCTGCGCTGCAAGCTGGGGGGTGTCGGCACAAGTATGTCCATCCGCAATAAGGACGGCATCAAGGCCCAGATCGCGAGCGACCCGGCAATTGGTGTCCACGCAGTACTGAGTCTTCATGCCGGTGATGACCAGGCCGGTCACGTTGCGTGCTTGAAGCTGCTGCAACAGATCGGTGCCTGCAAAGGCGCTTGGGCGGTGTTTTTCGAACACAACCTCACTGCCGTCCAGTTGCAGTTCGGGTGCGAGTTGGGTCAGTGGGCTGCCTGGGCCAATGGGCGTTCCCACGGGACCGATGTGACGAGCCAGAAAAATTGGCGCTCCCGCACGGCGGGCCTGTTCCATCAAGGTGTTGATGGTGTCCAGCACCTCGGTGCAGCGCCACATGGGTTCAGGGCCTCGGACCAGGCCGACCTGAACATCGAGGACTAACAGAGCAAACATGAGTACAACTCCTTGCGTGGTGCCGGCGACGCAAGGGCAAAAAAAAGGGCCCGGTCCATCGCTGGCGGGCCTGGGAAGTGGTTCAACTGGGACTCACGGCACTTCACACGGTCCGCAGGAAGCGGTCGTGGAGATGGTAGTGGTGAGAGTGCAGTGAACCATGGAGTTCCATTGTAACGAGCGCCTTCGCCTGTCATCTCAGCACCTATGCGGCTTTTTTGCGTTTGTCGCGCCGCAGATCTCGCCCCTGTAGTTCCGGACGCTGTCCAGCTGTTTTCGGGGGGAGACGTCAGGCAAGAACAAGCCCGCTGGTAGGGCTTGTCTGCACCTCGGTGTGCTTCACCTTCTTCGACGTCTCGTCACTTCCCAGGATGACAAGGTGCTGCGCCCTTTGCGAGACCAGTTCATGGAGAACCCCCAGGCGCTGACGGATCCGGCAGCGACTACGCGGACAACAGCGCCCAGCGTTCGTGATCTCGCCAGCGACCACCGACCTTCATGAATGCGGGCGACAACCCCTCCAACTTGAAACCACAGGACTTCACCAGTGCTATGGCTGCCTTGTTCTCAGGCTGAATGTTGGCTTCCAGCCGATGCAGCTTCGAAGTCCTGAAGACCTGCTTCACGACATGCGCGAGGCCCTCCTTCATCAGGCCCTTCCCTTCGAAGCCCGAGAATGCAAAGAAGTCGATATGGGCAGAGCGGAACGGGTCCATCAGGATGTTCGTGATCTGCACGACCCCGGCAAAACCATCGCTGCGCCACTCCCAGATCACAAATGCCGCACCCGACGGCTCCTGCACGCGAGCCAGGTAGCCCTGGAACTCCTGTGCCGTGCTGGGCGGCGAAACCCATGGAGCGTGCAGTTTGCGGCTCTGTCCGACCGCGTCGATGAACTGCTGCTCCAGATCGGCGGTCAGCGTCGAAACGTAGATATCTGTGCCCATGACTTCCCTTCTCTGTGGAGAGAAAAGTGTAGCCAGCCCAGGAATCCGTCGGAAGCCCGGCAGCGCGCTTGCACCCTACAGCCTTGTCAAGTGCACCATAGAAACGACGAAGCCCGCTTTGAACTGACCCCATGAAGTTGGACGGTTGGAAGTTAGCGGCTCAAGGCCTGATTTCGGTACTGCACCGGACTCAGGCCTTCTAGCATGAGCTTGATGCATTGGTAGTTGCCCAAAGACCACCACCGCGACCATGCCCTGCCCTGCGGCGACTGCCCCTCTCAGAAAGGAAACCTCGAAATGACCGGCCACAAGCCCTTGCGGCAGCAGAAAGGACCGGCATCGTGACCACGAAACCCTAACCCATCGCCACTAACGTCTATGACAAACAGCCGGGCGGAACCTATCGGGCCACCATGCACGTCAGTGGGCTGGCCATCCAGCGCGCTCTGCGACATATCCGTCCGGGGACACGACAGGAGCTTGCGCGGTTCCGCCTGGGACAGCACCCGGCGCCGAAACCCCACATGCTTCCCCCCGGCGGTTTTCCCCTTGGAACACAGCTGGCGTTTGAGAAGGCTACGCCAACAGTTCGGCGCCTCCCTACCGATCTTTCCTGCATCGAGCCCCAGTCCCACGCCTGCCCCAGCTGTGCCCGCAGCTGCTTGGCCGCCGTGGGAGGGTCTCGTCGCTTATCGAGTACGTCGTAAGCTTGGCCACAGGTCACGTCACGCGGCACTGTCCAGGCAAGCTCTGGTACCTCGCCCAGCATTCGCGCCAGAGCGCTCCACGCAAGGGCCGTGCACTCGGCTTGGCGCAGCCGCGCAAGGTGATCGCGGAAACCCTCCAGCAGCGCACGCACCTTAGACGATACGGCAGGACCATGTTTGGCCAGTGCTGCCTTGCGACGGGCAGTGACCGGATCAACTCCTGCGCTACCCCCGCGCTTGTCTCCCTGAACTGAGACAGCCTCTGCAAAGCGCTATCTCGGGCCAGTGCCCGAGCCTCACCTACTTCATCAGGCCAGCAGAGCTGTTTGTAGCGGTAGGCCCGTGTTTTGTGCGATTGGGAGGTGACCTATCGCAATTCATCGCACCCCTTCACGAGCAGGTGCGAGCCTGGCTGAAGCTGCTTTGCAGACCGCGAATCGAATAGCACTAGAATCTCACCCAGAGTCATGGCGCCGGTTCTATTGCCAGCGACGTAGGAGGCAAAAACCTACTCCCGAACCTACGCCAAGGTTGCAGGTGCAGATAGATTTCGCTGGGTGCCAAGTTGAGGTTTTGCGGCAAACGCGCCGTGAAACTCTCAAGAAAACAAGCATCTAGCGAAGAAATGCATGATTCGACAATGGCTCAACCAAGGCGGGCGTCGTTCAATGGCAGGACCTGAGCTTCCCAAGCTCATGACGTGGGTTCGATTCCCATCGCCCGCTCCAGCTTTCCTCGCGCACTCTTCATTTGCGCGCGCGGGCCAATCTCTGGACTGAGGAGCAGGCGCCGCCGCAGCGGCGCCGGGGCGCTATCGCACGCCAGGCGACGAACTGCCCATCTCGACTTTCAGGTCCGGGAAGGAGTTGACCATCTGGACCTTGAAGTCAGGGAAAGAGGTGACGATCTGCCACTCTCCGCAACGGTCTGCGGAGGAGTTCACCACCTTGACCTTGAGGTCCGGGAAAGAACTGGTTGCCTGGACCTTGATGTCGGGGAAGGACTGCACGAGCTGGACCTTGCCGTAGAGGCGGATGCCTTTGTAGGTGCAGTTTTTCTTGTCGAAGTCTGCGGCGTGAACGAATGCCGGCAGGGCAAGACAGGCAAAAACAAAGCTACAACGCTGCAGAAGATGCATATGCGAAAAGGGAGTGGGTCTTCGGAAACAAGCCAGGCCGTGGCTTGCGGCCGCCCTATTAGAGCATCCTGCATGCAGAAGCCCCTGACGTTTTCGACTGAGCGTCAGCCTGGGGCAAGACCATCCATCCGGCGATCAGGCCATGAGCCCCAGCAGCCAGTCCGCATACTCCACGGTGGCGGGAGTGGTCCCGGAAGGAGGCTTGATGCATGCCGCGCGTGTGGAATTCGCCATGGCGCGTATGTCGCTGGGTGTGTGGCCGAATTTGGCCCGGAATGCGCGGCTGAAGTGGGCCTCACTGGCAAAGCCCAGGCGCGCGGCCACCTCGGCGACACGCAGGCGTCGGTAGGCAGGGTTTGACAGGGCATGGAAGGCCTCTTGCAACCGTCGATGCTGCACATAGCGCATCACACCCCCCAAAGGTTCGAAAAGGTGGTAGAGCCGGTGACGTGAGATGCCGAAGCACCGGCAAAGCAGCTCGGGCGAGAGGGGAGCAGCCAGGTTTCGCGCGATATGGCGCTTGATACGGTCCAGCATTGCTGCCTGCAATTCAGTCCGAGCCTCGGCCACCGTCCGTAGACTGGGGCGCAGGCAGGCTGCCAGCATCTGGGTAGTGGCATGCACTATGTCGTCAGCCTGCTCCAGGCCGATGGAAGGCAGGCGTCGCTGCAGAGCGCAAAGATGATCTGCCAATAGCCCGGCGAAGATGCTGCTGCCGGTCAACACGGTTCCGTGCAAGCCTGAACTCGATGCACCCATTGCCTGGTCGCCAAGGCTGCGGGGCACGATCAACGAGAGCACATGGGAGTCGTCCGCAACGGTATGCTGGCAGCGAGCCATGTCGAAGAAGACCACATCACCTGCTTGCACCGTCAGCTCGTGACCATCGTCACAGCGCCCTGTGAAGCCGCCTCCCCGGTACCACTGCACCAGATAGTGGTCCAGCCCGTCATGGGCCGCGCGTGCATGTCCGCGCGAGAAGCGCTGTGCACCGAAGCGCAGGTCTCCCAAAAGCAATTGTCCCAAGTGGACTGCATCTACCGAGGCGTGGAAGCCGCCGCGCACCGTACCGCGTTCCAGCGGGGTCACATCGAACAGTACAGAGATGCCGCTGCGCCAAGCGTCGAACCTGTCCGCCTCCAGGCACTGCTCGGTGGTGAAGGTGGTGCTCGGCAGGGCTGAGGTCGGAGTCTGCATGTCGAATGATCTGGGCAAAAGAATGCCGTGGTGAAGCCGTCCCTCCGATAGCAGCCAAGGCGTTGCGACACACTCGCTCAGGACGGCTTTCATTTGAGAGCCGCGGCATCGTAACGCAATGTGTGCTGGGGCGAATCGAACTGACGAACGGTAGCCCGTCAAGATGCAACCCAGGCAGTGATGCAGGAAGATGCGCAGAAGTTGGTGCCTCGGCAGGTCCAGCAGCCATTCAGCCTGTGGCGGTGGATAGCGTTCACAGGCCTTGGAGAATCGATGCTTGAGTTTCTCAAGAGCCAAAACGGAGTGTTCCATGACCCCTACCACCGAACAAAAACGTGCCAGCTTCCGGGCCCTGCACCGCCAGGGCTGCTTTGTACTGCCCAATCCATGGGACGCCGGCAGCGCCCGCATGCTGCAGGGCCTGGGCTTCAAGGCGCTGGCCAGCACCAGCTCGGGCCATGCATGGTCGCTGGGCCGGCCCGATGGCGCCATCTCGCGCGACATGACCCTGGCGCATCTGCGCACCCTGGTCGCGGCCACGGACCTGCCCGTGAACGCGGACTTTGAAAGCGGCTTCGGCCTGGGTCCGCAGGAGGTGGCAGAGAGCGTTCGCATGGCCTTGGACACCGGCGTGGCAGGGCTATCCATCGAGGATTCGACAGGCGATGCGGCCAACCCCTTGCGCAGCATCGAGGACGCCGTGGCCCGGCTGCGCGCCGCCCGCGCTGCCATCGACGAGGCAGGCGGCAGCACCTTGCTGGTCGGGCGTGCGGAGAATTTCTTCGTGGGCCGGCCCGATCTGGACGACACCATTGCCCGGCTCAAGGCCTATGCCGAGGCCGGCGCGGACTGCCTGTACGCACCCGGCATCCGCAGCGCCGAGCAGATCCGTGCCGTGGTGGCGGCCGTGGCACCCAAGCCGGTGAATCTGCTGATCGGAGGGGCCAGCGAATGGAGCCTGCAGGATGCCGAGGCCATGGGCGTGCGCCGCATCAGCGTGGGCGGCGCACTGGCGCGCGCAGCCTGGGGCGGCTTTCTGCATGCTGCGCGCTCCATTGCCGAGACGGGGCGCTTCGACGCGTTCGCCCAGGCCACGCCGGGCGCCGAGCTCAATGGCTTTTTTCAGGGCAAGGACTGATCCGCACCGGCCTGCAGCCGCTGCGCGGTCATGACCCAGACCGCGATATCGAGCAGGGCGGCCGCGCGCTCCACCGGCGCAAGCTGCGGGTCCAGCACGCCGTCCATCTGCCGTGCCAGGGCGGACCAGCCCAGCAGTGCGGCCTGATCGGCCCAGGCCCGGCCTGCGGCCAGCAGCGGTGCGCCGGCACCCACCAGGCCTGCGGCCTGCATATCGGCCAGCCAGACCTGGCCCTGTGCCAGCCAATGGCGCAGCGGCGCCTCGGCGTTTTCGTTCGGTGCCGTGCTCATGGCTGCTTCTCCCTGCTGCCCTGCGCTGGCGGCGGCTTCCAGGCCGTGCTGGGATGGTGCCAGTCCGTACTGTCCCGCCAGCGCACCGATGCCACGGCCATCTGCAATCGCCCGGCCACGAATTCCACGCGGCCAAAGACCTCCTGCAGCACCCGGCCGCACGCCAGCTCCCGGCGCAGGGCCTCGCCCGCCCTGCCCTGCATGCCGTGCAGATCACCGGCCAGGCATATGACGGGGCCGGAGGTTGGCAGCTGCGGTTGCAGCTCCATCGTCCAGCGCTGCAGCAGCAGGTCAGTCTGCGGCAGGCCGCTGCCGCTCACCTTCCATCGCGCCCAAAGGGGCGGCTGCTGGCGCCAGGGGTCTGCATGCAGCTCCTGCAGATGGCGGCGCAGCAGGACCTGGGGGTCGTCGGCCCCCGGCAAGGGGCCGGCCGCCTGGGCCGCCACCAGCCGGGTGGCATCCCGCGCCGAAAGGCGGCCGTCGTCGCTGACCCAGCCGTCCACCAGCACATGAGGACCTTGCAGCAGCTGCCTTGCCGTGAGGCCGCCCAGGGTTTCCGATTCCAGCGCCTGGGCAGGCTCCCATTGCGGATCAAAGCCCTCAGCGCGCGATGCCGACCAGGTCAGGAACCGGCCGCTGGCCGCATCCTGCAAGTGCACCGAAAAACCGCGCTGCCCTCCGCGCGCCAGCCACAGCTCGGCCGCCACGGCATGCAGACACAGGCCTTGCACGCGCCGGTAGCTGCGCCTATGCACGCCAGCCAGCTCCTGCAGGGGCCGAGGCAGGGGTTGCTGGGCCAGGCCGCGCAGCAGCATCCACAGCGCGGCCAGCAGGGGCGCCACGCGCTCGGCCGCGCCGGCACGGCCCGCGCGCTCGTCGCGCAAGGCGCGCACCAGCAGGTTGAGCACGCTGGCGGGGCGCGGCAGGTCGGCCTGGCGCAGTTCGGTGGACAGTGCCTCGCCCTGGTCGAGGAAGGCCGGGCTCATGCCGGCACGGCCCTGCAGCACCCAGCCGGTCAGCCAGAGCCTCACCTGCGCCAGACGCTGCAGTGCGCCGGCTTCCAGCGCATGCGCAGGCAGCTCGGGCATGGGTGCGCCCGCTGCGCGCCGGGCCTGCAATGCCACCAGGGCGCGGTGCGCGCAGGTGGCGGCCTTGCAGCTGCAACTGGCCGCCGCCAGGCCGCCAGCACGCGGCAGGCGCACGGTCACTTCGTCGGGATTGGAGAGTTCACCGACCAGCGCGGCCGGCGTCTCTTCCAGCACGGCCTCGAAACCCTGTGCCATCCAGCGCAGGGCCTTGCGCTGGGCAGCGCTGCCGAAGGCCCGCGCCACGGCCTCGGCATCGCCCTCCAGCCATGGCGCGATAGGGGCCTGTGCTGCCTCATCGGCCGCCCCTCCGCTGGCCAGGCGCGCGCGCAGGCCCAGCAGCAAGGCGCACAGATGGTGGCAGGGTCCATAGGCGGGGCAGCTGCATTGCAGCGTGGCAAAGCCCGCGCCGGCCAGGGTCTGGACATGGCCTTCGATATCGGCCCGGGCATGGCTGGCATCCAGCTCCCAGGCCGCCGCATCCAATGTCGCCAGGGCCTTTGCGCCGCGCTTGAGCAGGCCCTTGTTGGCCCAGTCGGCAATGGCGTCATCGTCCAGGGTGCGCAGCCATTGCTGCATCATGAGGATCGCCCTCCCTGCATGGCACAGGCCAGCCAGTCCACCAGATGGTCGGGCGTCATGGCGCCGATCTGCGCACCGCGTTCCACCAGTTGCGCAGCCAGGTCCCTGTCGTAGTCGGGATGGGCGCGGCGATCCAGGGCGGCCAGCACCAGCACGCGCGCACCGCTGGCGATCAGCCGCTCGGTCTCGGCGATGACGCGGGCCTCGTCATGGCCTTCGTAGAGATCGGTGATCAGCACGACCACGCTGCGGCGCGGCGCGGCCAGCTGCCCGGCCGCATGCGCCAGGGCGGCACCGATATTCGTGCCTCCGCCCAGTTGCGCGCCCAGCAGCAGTTCTTCGGGCGCATGCAACTGGCCGGTGACATCGGCCACCGCGTCGGCGAACAGCAGCACATGGGTGCGCAGGGCGCGCACGCGCGCGAAGATGCTGCCCATCACGGCGCTGTGGATGACGGATTCGTACATGGAGCCGCTCTGGTCCACCAGCAGCCACAGGTCCCAGGTCAGGCGCTGCGCCTCGTTCTCCCTGAAGAACAGGCGCTCCAGCACCAGCACCTGCTCCTCGCGCTGGTAGTGGCGCAGGTTGTGGCGCAGGGTGCGCGGCCAGTCCAGATCGCTCATCTGCCCCTGGCCCCGGCTACTGCGGCGCCTGCGCCGCCGCCCCAGGGCCGAGTGCACGCGCGAGGACAGCCGTGCCTGCAGATCCGCCACCACGCGTGCCACCAGCCGCCGGGCCTCGTCCAGCACCTGCACGGGCAGGCTGGCGCGCACGGCCATCAGCGCGGCCACCAATTCAATGCTGGGCGTGGCCTGGGCCAGTACCTGGGGGTCGCCGAGCAGGCCGTGCAGCCCGTAGCGCGACAGCGCATCACGCTGCAGCGTTTCCACGGCGCTGCGCGGGAACAGGTCGCGCACCTCGCCCAGCCAGTGCACGGCCTGGGGCTCGGGCACGCCGCTGCCGCCCTGGCGCGCGGACAGCCCGCCCGTGCCCTGCCAGGCGTCGGTGCCTGCACCGTCGGGCTGCTCGCGCAGGCGGTGCTCGCGCTGGTAGAGATAGTCCAGTGCCGCGTCGCGGCGCGCATCGGCGTCATCGAGCGGCTGCGCCGCAGCCAGGGGCTGGGCCGCCTCGGGCCCGAGGATGAGGCGCCAGCGCCGCAGGGTGGCGGCATCGATTGCCTGTTCCTGCATTGGCGGCTCGTGCATTGGCAGTTCGTGCATTGGCGGATCTTTCCGGCTCATGACAGTCCCCAGGGTTGCAGCAGCCGGCCCACCTGGGCCGCCAGGGCGCGGCTGTGTGCCAGGGCCTCGTCCGATGGCAGGTGCACCGGGCCCAGCGTGGTTGCGCCGGGTGGCGTGGCCGCGCCCGACAGACCCGCCAGCCGCCCGGCCAGCTGTCGCAGTTCGGCACGGGTCAGCTGGGCAAAGGCCAGCCGCAAGGCCGGCAGGCCGGCCAGGAAGGCGTCTTGCGGCCAGTGCGCAATGCCGTCGCTGAGCAGGCGCAGCAGCGGCGGATGACTGAGCAGCCAGCCCTTGGCCACGCGCACAAAGCCCTGCAGGTACTCGCCCATGGCGGCAGCATCGACCTGCGCCAGGCCCAGCATGGCGCGCAGGGCGGCATCGGTCTGCGCAATCTGCCAGCGGCCGGCCATGCTCAGGATGCCGGCGGTGGCGCCGCGCACGCGCGCGGGCGTGCTGTCGGCGCCTGCCTCATGCAAGGCGGCACAGGCATCGTGGAACAGGCCGGCGTCGGCCCAGGGCACGGCGCGGCAGACCATGCCGTGCAGATCGGCCAGGGCATCCAGGGCCTGCACCTGCTGGACGGCATCGCCCTCGCCCAGCCAGGGCAGGCGCAGGCAAGCCTGGGCAAAGCAGCGCCGCAGCAGCGGCAGCAGGCGCGCCAGGCCCACGCCGCCCAGCGCATGGCGGGCCTCGTAGGCAAGGGCCAGGCAGCCGGTGGCGCGGGCCAGGGCCAGGGCGTCGTGGCTGCGCTCCATCCAGGCCTGCACGGTGTCCAGCACCTGCTGGGCAATGCCGTCCAGGCCCATGACCAGCACTTCCAGCACGCGCTGCGCCGGCTCGGTGTCGGCGGTCTGCGACAGCCGCTCCAGCACGCGGTGGACAGCGGCCTCTTGCAGGCTGGAGCCGTGGCGCATGGCCTCGGTGAGTGCCACCGTGGTCTCGACCTGCCAGCCCAGCGTCCAGACCTCGCGCACGCGCGCCAGGCCGGTGCCCGCCACAAAGTCCGGTCCCGCCAGGCATTGCGCATAGGGCACGCCCAGGTAGCGCAGCCGGTGCAGTCCCTGCGACAGGCGGCGGTGACGGGCGCTGCGGTAGATGTCCAGCTCCTTGCGCACGGGTGCGGCAGGCCGCACGGGCAGGCGGTGGCGCAGGCAGAAGGCCTGTACATCGACCAGCAGCGGGGCGGCCGGCGCGTTGGGTGGCAGCTGGCCGTAGTCGTCGGCGTCCAGCAGCCATTGACCAGTCTGCTGCCCGGTCTGCTGCCCGGTCTGCTGCACCATAGGCTGCGGACGCAGGGCCTGGGCATGCTCCTTGAACACGGCGCTGTCCAGCGCTTCCAGCAGCTCGGCCCGGCCGCCGTGGCAGGCGCGCAGTGCAGCCAGGCCATGGGCCAGGCGCACGGCCTCTGCCGCGTCGGGCAGGCTGGCGGGCAGGCCCCGGGCACGCAGGCCGTTCACGGTGCGTGCCGCCATCTCGGGCCAGGCCTGGGCATCGGGTTGCGAGGCGCCCTGCTCCAGCGCCTGCCAAACGCCCTGGTAGTAGCCGGGCATGGGCATGCCGGCCGCGTAGCCGCTGGCACGCTCCAGCCGCTGCAGCGTGTAGGGGATGAGATGCACGCCCACATCGATGGGCTGACCGGCCGCAGCCGGACGCTCGGGCGCCGACAGGCCAGCGGTGATGCCAGCCACGATGCCCGCCACATGAAAGCCGCCGCAGACCACCAGGCAGCGCCCGCCTTCGGCCAGGGCCTCGCGGACCTGGGCGGCCATGTGGGCCTCGCGAGCCCTGTCTTCGGCATCAGGACCCGCGCCGCCCGCTGCCTCGTCCCGCTCGCGCAGCAGCTGGCTGAAGGCCAGCACGCCGGCAAAGTACGCCTGGGGCGAGGCGTCCTCATTGCCCGATTCGTAATGCCGGTCCCACCATTCGTCGAAGTCGCGGCAGCCGCCGGCCTGGATGAGGCCAGCCAGCACGTCGGGCGCGCGCCGCGAGGGCTCGTCGGCCAGCAGGGGTTCGGGCGCGCAGGCGAAGTAGTCCAGCTGCGCGGCCTGGGCCAGCCGCGCCGCATAGGGCAGGTCGATGAAGCGCACATGGCTGCGCAGCCGCACCGCCTCGCGCAGGGCCACCCATTCAGGAGAGAAGGCCGCAAAGGGCACATAGCAGCGGCAGCGCCAGTCGTCCTCCAAAGCGCCATTCGAGCCATTCGTTTCATGTGCGCCATCGCCGCCTGCCACGGTCGCATGCAGGTAGGCCGCCAGCGGCGGACGCGCCTGGGCGTGCTGCAGCGCAGGCAGCAGGGCATCGAGTTCGCCCGGGCCTTCGATCAGCACGTGGCTGGGCTTGAACTCGCGCATCAGCGCGCGCAGGTGATGGGCGCAGCGCGGGCTGTGGTGGCGCACGGGCACCAGGCGCAGCTGCGGCAGCGGCGCCAGCCACGCGGCAGCGTCAGTGCTCACGGCCGCCTGCGACAAAGTCCTGCCAAGCCGGCTGCCCTGCACGCTGGCGTGCCACCACGCGCAGGTATTCGGCGAAGCGGCGGCGGTCCTCGTCGTCGTCCTTGATCACCGTGCCCAGCAGGTGGCGCGCCAGGTGGGCCGGACCCACGCGCTCCTGCCCGAAGTACCAGCACTGGCAGGCGGCGTTGAAGGCCACGTCGATGGCCTCGGCCGTGGACAGCACGGTGCCCGGCCGCTCCACGGCCGTGCCCTCCACGCTGCCGATGCGCAGCTCCTGGAAGGCCGTGGCCAGCAGGGCCAGCACATCGGGCGCGACGGTGGTGCCGATGCGCTGCTGCGCCAGTGCGCGGCCCACCTCCTGCCCTATCAATGCGGCCTGCGCGGCCACGCCTTCGAGCGGGCGCATGGTCTCGAAGTTGAAGCGGCGCTTGAGCGCGGCCGACATCTCGTTGACGCCGCGATCGCGCAGGTTGGCCGTGGCAATCACATTGAAGCCCGGCCGTGCCAGCAGCCAGGGCTGCTCGTGCTTGAGTTCGGGAATCTGCAGCAGCCGGTCGGAGAGCACGGGCACCATGCAGTCCTGCACTTCGGTGGAGCAGCGCGTGATTTCCTCGAAACGCAGCAGCCGCCCTTCGCCCATGGCGCGGTGCAGCGGGCCGGGCACCAGGGCCTCGGGGCCGGGGCCGTCACGCAGCAGCAGGGCGTAGTTCCAGCCATAGCGGATCTGCTCCTCCACCACGCCGGCACCGCCCTGCACGGTGAGCTTGCTGTCGCCGCTGATGGCGGCGGCCAGCAGCTCGGACAGCAGGGACTTGGCCGTGCCCGGCTCGCCCACCAGCATTAGGCCGCGCTGGCCGGCCAGGGTGACGATGGCGCGTTCGACCAGGGCATCGTTGCCGTGGATCTTGCGCGCGATGGCCGGCCCGCCGCCGTCAGGTTCCGCACCGCCCAGGATGAAGCGCCGAACGGAGCGCGGGCTCAGGCGCCAGCCGTCGGGGCGCGGGCCCTGGTCGGCGGCCTGCAGGGCCGCAAGTTCCTGGGCGTGGGCCATCTCGGCCGGCAGCCGCTGGGCGGCAGGTTCCGGGGTGGGCGCTGCAATGCGTTTGGTGGCCATCAGTCGCTCTCTTTGGTGCTGGCCGATTTGGCGGCGATGGCCGCGAACTGCGCCATCAGCGTGGCCTGCAGCGCGCGCGGCCACTGCTGCGGCTGCAGCCGAGGCCAGCGGCCATCCTCGCCGCGGTGGCTGCTGTCATAGACCACGGCGTGGGCGATGTCCACGCGGTGGTCCAGTTCCATGAACGGCATGTAGCGCCCGTGGTGAAGCTCGATGTACAGCTGCGGGCCCGCCAGGTCCAGCCTGTGCTCGTAGATGCCGGGGCCGTCTTCCACGGGGCCAGGGCGGTAGTTCCACTTGGCCAACAGGCCGGACAGCGCGCCCTGGCGTATCTGCAGCGGGCCGGCAGGGTGCAGGGCATGGTTCTTCCACTGGCTGGCGTCGGGCAGTTGCGCACCCGCGCCCAGTTGGTCGATCAGCGGCTGCAGCTCGTAGTCGGCCAGGCAGGTGCGCCAGGCCTCAACCTCGCCCGCTGCGGCATCGACCGGATGCCAGAGCAGCACCTGCGCATCGTCGGGCAACTCCACGGCATCGTCTGCGGCATCGAGCAGGGAAAAGTCCTCGGCAATGCGAAAGCTGGCGCCCTGCTCCAGCCGCCAGATCAGGGTGCGGCCCATGATGCGCAGCAGGGGATGCTGCAGGAACAGGCGGCGCCAGCGCGGGACGGACCAGCGCTGTCCCGTCATGAAGGCGGTACCCATGCGCGGCGCCTGCTGCCTGGCGATGGCCTTGACGCCAGCGGCAACGGTCTTGAATTCGGCCTGTGCCGCATTCCACTGAAGGCGCAGCGATTCGTCCTTGAGCGCAGGCAGGGTCTTGGAGGCCTTGCCCTTGTCGCTCACCACGCGCAGGCTCAGGTCGCCCTGCAGCTGCAGGCGGTAGCGCTGCGGGCCCACCTCCAGCACCAGGCCTTCGCCGCCCAGGCCGAAATCGGGCGTCAGCTCGTCATACAGCTCGATCAGGCTCAGGCCGCGCCGCTGGGCGGCTGCCTCCAGCGCGTCATGCGCTGCCGCAATCACCAGGTCCTTGAGCTTGCGCGAGCTGGACAGGGTCTGAACCTGGGACAGCGCGTACAGCGTGTCCAGCGCACCGAGCTGCTCCACGGCGATGATGGCGCGCAGCTTCTTGCTCCAGCCCCAGGCCTTCACGGCGGCCACCAGGGTCTGCACCAGGCGGTCGTCGACATGGCCGTTGGCCAGTCGCAGCGCCCAGCGCGCCTTGGGCTCGCCCTCCAGGGCCACCCAGGCATTGACCAGGTGCAGGGACAGCTGGGCGCGGCTTTCGGCCGGCACATGGGCCAGCAACTGCTCCACCAGCGGCGGCAGCTCTTCCTCGGCCGTGGCCACCAGATGCAGCACGATGCGGGCCGCATGCCCGGACAGCGGCGCGAACAGGGCCAGGGTCTCTGGCTGGTCATAGGCCTTGATGCTGCTGGAAAAGCGCTTGAAGCGCGCCACGCGGGCCTCCAGTGCGTCAAGCGGCACCCTGCCCCCCTCCCCCTGCGCCACGGTCAAAGCACCCGGCACTGGCACACCCAGGGCCAGCAGCCGGCCCTCGACCATGCTTTCGGAGCCCAGGTCCAGGCCCGTGCGCAGCAGCGCCTGCAGCAGCGGCGCGACCCCGGGATCGGGGTGGACCAGCAGGATGTCGCGGCAGGCCAGCTGCATCGCCTTCTCGCGCCGCTGCAGCCAGGCGTTGGACTCGAAGACAGCGCCTACGGCGTGCGCATCCAGTCCCTGCATGAAGCGCGCCACCGCTTCGCGCAGCGCCCGCGAGCTGCTGGCAGCCAGCAGTTCGCCCAGCAGGGGCAGCCGGGCATGCAGCATGGCCGGGTCCAGCTGCGCCAGCAGCGGGGCCAGGCGCACGGTGGGAATCTCGCGCAGGTAGTCGGGCTGCTCGGCCAGCATCTGGTTGAGCAGGCCGATGAAGGGCTCGATCCGCGATTTCTGCAATATGCAGCGCAGCAGATGGGGCAAAAGCTCCGGGTAGCGTGCCTTCCAGATCTGCTGGGCGACCACCGCATCGAAGTGGTACTTGGGCTGCCATCCTTCGATCCAGGCGACGAAGGGCGCGGAATCCTCCCGCACCAGGCGGTCGAAAATGGGGATGAAGTAGTCGGCCGGCTCATGGTCCGCCCTGCCCAGCAGCAGGTTGACCAGTTCCAGGCGCCGCTGGGCATCGGCGCCCAGGTCCCAGCGCAGCGCGATCAGGCCCGGGTCTTCGTTGATGGGCTTGTCGTCGAACCAGTCGGGATGGCGGCGGTAGAAGTCGTACCAGGGCGCGCAGCGCTGCGGGTGCGGAACGTCGCTGTGCCGCGTCATGTAGACATCGCGGATGTCGGCATAGAGCGCGCCGCCGCGCTCGGCCAGCTCCATCAGGTCCTGGTCGTCCAGGCTGCCCAGCAGCAGCTTCCAGTCGGCTCTGTCATACCCGCCACCGGACTGGACGTTCAGCTCTGCGGCCCAGTCCAGCAGCTGCATCACCCGTTCACGGCTGATGCCCGGGTACCAGAGCCAGCCGAACATGTCCAGGATGCGGATTTCACGGTAGTCGTTGTCGCCGTCCGGCGCAGGTGGACGGGCCAGGCTGGCGCGCGCCATCTGCTCGAACTCGGCCGCAAGCTCGGGGCTGTGGCGTGGAATGTCGCCGTCCAGGCTGCCGTCGATCCTGCGTCCGAAGGGGATGGTCTGCCGCGCGAAGGCCAGCCACAGGTCATGGTCATGGGTCCAGGGCAGATCGAAGTTGCCCAGGGCGCGGATGGGGTTGGAATAGTCGTCGAAGGCCTTGCGCGTGAAGGCGCCCACTTCGTCATGCCGGCCCGCGCGCATGCGGCTGGCCAGCACCTGGACCAGTTCGGCGGGTGGCAGCGAGGCGCTCAGTTCCTCGAGCGTGGCCTGGTCGGTGTGTTCTAGGGTCGAAGAGTTCATGGATTCAGGGGTTCTGGAGGGAGTCAAACCTGGGCTGCAGCCGCGCCCGCAGCACGCGAGGCCAGGGCCTGGAGCATGGCGCACAGCGATGCCTGCAGCGGCAGCGGCCATTCGGCCGGGGGCAGCAGGCGGTCGGCGGCCATGTCGCGCAGGGCAAAGCCTTCGATGTCGATCTCATGGCCGGGCTCGTAGTACGGCATGGCCGCGCTGTGCAGCAGTTCCACGCGCCAGTGCTGCACGGCAAAGTCCCGCAGGTGCAGGTAGATGCCGGGGCCATCGCACACGGGGCCGGCATGAAAGCGCCATGGCCCTGCCAGGCCGTCCAGCGCCTGCTGCGTGAGCCGTATCGGTGCCAGGGGCTGCAGCAGTTCCTGCTGCCACTGGCTGGCCAGCGGCAGGTCGGCGGGCGCATCGACCTGCTCGATCAGGGCCTTGAGGCCGTAGTCGGCCAGGCATTCGCGCCACTGTGCATGCTCCTGTTCGGTGGCCTGCGCGGGGTGCCACAGGGCGATGCGGCCCTCGGCCGGCAGTTGCACCGCGTCGCTCTCGGCATCGACCAGGGACAGGTCCTCGGCAATGCGCAGGCTGAACGGCTGGCCGGCTGCGGGCTCCACCCGCCAGACCAGGCCCTGTGCTACCACGCGCAGCAGCGGGTGCTCCAGGAAGAGGCGGCGCCAGGTGTCCAGCGGCCAGTGCCGGCCCAGCATCAGGCAGGACTGCAGGCGCGGCGCCTGCTGCTGCAGCACGGCCTTGATGCCCTTGGACAGCGTCTTGAGCCGCGCGGCGGCCGCATCCCACTCCGTGCGCAGGCCCTCGTCGGCCAGGGCCGGCAGGCTGCGCACCAGCTTGCCGGCCGGCGTGCGCAGGCGCAGCGACAGGTCGCCCTGCAGCAGCACTTCATAGGTCTGCGCGCCCACCTGCAATTGCACGCCCCGGCCCAGGTCGAAGTCCGGGGTCAGCTCGTCGCCGAGGTCGGCCAGCGCCATGCCGCGCCGCGTGGCGGCCTCGGCCAGCACGGCCTGCGCGGCGGCCAGCACGCTGGGCTTGAGGGTCTTGCCGGTGGCCAGGGCCTGCACGCAGGACAGGGCATAGACCGTGTCGAGCCGGCCCAACTGCTGCAGCGCGACCACGGCGCGCTCCTTGCGCGTCTTGTGCCAGGCCAGGGCGGCCGAGGACAGCACATCGACGATGCGGTCGTCCGCCGCGCCGGGCAGCAGCTTGAGCACCCAGCGCGATTCGGGCGCTCCATCGGCAGCCACCCAGTGCTGGACCAGGGCCAGCGCCAGCCGCGCACGGTTCTCCGCGCCGGCCTGGGCCAGCAGCTGGTGGGCCAGCGCAGGCAGCTCCTGCGGGCTGGAGGCCGCCAGGTGCAGCAGCGCACGCGCGGCCTGGGCCGACAGGGGCGCGAGCAGGTCCAGCAGCGCCGGCTGGTCCAGCGCGGCAATGGCGGGCGACAGGCGCTGCAGGCTGGCGGCCTGGGCTTCAAGCTCTGCCAGGGAGCCGGCATCGCTGCCCGCAGGCACGGCCTCGCCGCCAGGTGACCCGGCTGCGTCCGCAACCGGGGCTGCGGCACCCAGATCCTTCAGTCGCGCCTGCACCGGGCCTTGCTCGGCCACGTCCAGCAATCCACCGGACAGCAGTGCCGACAGCAGGCTGCCAGACGCCGGATCAGGATGGGCCAACAGCACATCGCGGTAGGCCAGCACCAGGTTCTTGTTGGGCTTGGCCAGCCAGCCGGCGGCCTGGGGCGCATCCACGGGCAAGGCAGACAGCGCCTGTGCCAGCGCCGCACGCAAACCCTTGGAGGCACTGCCGGAGGCGGCCTTGCCCAGTTGCGGCAGCAGCCGCTGCAGCGTGTCCACGCGCAGCGCGGGCAGCAGGTGCGTGAGCGGGCTGGCGGCCAGCCGGGCCAGGTCGCCAGGGCGATCGGCCAGCAAGGTTTCGGCCACCGGGGCGTAGCCGGCGCGGTCGGATTCGTGCTTGCAGCCGTCTGCGCAGGCCGGCAATAGCAGCGGCAGCAGGGCCGGCCACCGGGCTTCCCACAGCCGCTGCGCCACGGCGGGATTGATCGCCAGGTGGCCCAGTTGCTTGAACCAGGCGGCCAGGGGCGCAGCGTCGGTCTGCAGCATGCGCTCCACCAGGGCACGGTCATGCGGCCAGTCATCGTCCGAGGCAAAGCACAAGGCCTTGAACAGGTCCTGGGCCAGCAGGTCGCGGCGCGCGGCATCGGCCGTCTCCCAGCGCGATGCGATCAGCACGGGCTCGGGCAGGCGCAGCTGGTCAAGCACGGCGGGGAATTGCGCAAAAAAATCCCGCCACAGCGCCCAGCGCTGCGCTGCAGGCCGCGTGCGCTGCAGCGGCAGCTGGCGTTGGACGATGTCGCGGCTGAGCTGGCCGCCGCCGTCCTCGATGGCCATGGCCAGCAGTTCGGGCTCGGGCAGCTGGTGCAGCAGGTGCTGCCACTGGCAGTAGTACTGCGCGCCGGGCGCAATGCCGGCCTTTGCGCTCAGTTCCCGCGCCCAGCGCAGCAGGCCGGTGATATCGGCACTGGACATGCCTTCATGGCCCAGCACGCCAAACACCTGCCTGAGCACGAGGTCGTAGCCATCGCGCAGTCTCCAGGGCTGGTGGGTGCGGCTGCCCCAGTCATCCAGCCAGGCGCGGGCCAGTGCCGTCAGCTCTGCGGTCAGCTCGGCACTGCGCCGGGGCACGCCCGGGTTGCCCCCATAGAACTGTCCCAGCGGAAGGCTGATGCGCGCCAGCGCCAGCCACAGCGCGTGGTCACGCTGCCAGGGCGCATGCTCGCCGGGCAGCTGGCGCAACCGCTCCTGGCACAGGCTGCTGCTGTCGCGCAGGAAGTCCGCCACCTCGGCATCGCGCCCCTGGGCCAGGCGCTTTGCCAGTTCGGCGGCAAAGGCCGGCATGCCCTCGCGCCCGGCCGGCGCGGCCGTGTGCAGTTCGTACAAAGCCTGCAGGGGAAGCGCTGCTGTCTCGTTGTTGCTCATGGTCTGTGGAGTCTTCGGTGATGGGCGATCGGCCGGCCAACGTTTCAAGGGAGCAAAGGTTCACAAAGACAAGGGCTCAGGCAGCCGCCTTGGCCGCCAGGGCCAGCCACTGGCCTTGCAGCGTGGCCAGCAGCGGCTTGGGCAGCCGCGCCGGGTCGGCGCTGGCCCCGTAACCCTTGCTCAGGTCGTGCACGCGCAGGCCTTCCACGGCCACGGGCAGGCCCAGGTCCAGGTAGGGCGGGAAATAGCCGTGCGACAGCTCCAGGCTCAGCTCCAGCGCGGGCAGGCGCCACACATGCTCGTTGATGCTGGGGCCATCGCCCACGGGGCCGGGCCGGTAGCCGAACTTCTTGAGCATGGCGCCGAGCTGCTCCTGCGCCAGCGTGATCGGCGCGGGCGGCAGCAGCATGCCGTTCCTGAACTGGCTTGGCGCGGGCTGCTCGGCGCAGGCGCCCAGCTGGTCGACCAGGGGCTCCAGCTCATAGTCGGCCATGTAGGCCTGCCAGGCCTCGCGCTCGCCGGGCTGGGCCGTAGCCGGGTGCCAGAGGCTGATGCTGCAGCCAGCGGGCAGGGCCACGGTTTCATCCTCCACATCGACCAGCGAGAAATCCTCGGCCAGGCGGAAGCTGGTGCGCGCCAGGCCCGGCGCATCCTCTGCGCGCCAGATCAGGCTGCGCCCCACGATGCGCAGCAGCGGGTGGGCCACGAACAGCCGCTGCCAGCGATCCAATGGCCAGCGCTTGCCGCTGACCAGGGCCGCCAGCATGCGCGGCGCCTGCTGCTTGACCACGGTCTTGAGGCTGGTGGCCAGGGTCTTGAGCTGCGCGGTGGCCGCCTCCCATTCGGGCTTGAGCGCCTCGTCCTTGACCGCAGGAATGGTCTTGCTGGCCTTGTTTTTGTCGTTGATGACGCGCAGGCTCAGATCGCCCTGCAGCTCCACGCGGTAGCTGTGCGGCCCGACCGTGACCGTCAGGCCCTGGCCCAGGCCGAAGTCGGGGGTCAGCTCGTCGAAGAGCTCGGGCACGCTCATCTTGCGGCGGGCAGCGGCAGCGCGCAGGGCGCTGCGCGCCGTGCGCTGCACCTGGTCCTTGAGCGAGCGCGATTCGGAGATCTCCTGCACGCGCAGCAGAGCGTAGAGGCTGTCCACCTCGCCCAGATGCTCGACAGCGGCGGCCGCGCGCTGCAGGCGCGGGCGGTTCCAGGCCTGGACGGCGGCCACCAGCGCATCGACCACGCGGTCATCGGCATGGCCGGGCAGCAGCCTGAGCGCCCAGCGCTGCTTGGGTTCGCCCTCGGAAGCAATCCATTGCTGCACCAGGGCCAGCGCCAGGCGGGCACGGTTGTCGGCCGGAATGCGCGCCAGCAGCTCGTGGGCCAGCGGCGGCAGGCCGCCTTCGGCAATGGCGGATACGTGCAGCAGCACGCGGGCCGCGTGCTCGGACAGCGGCGCGCACAGCGCCAGCAGCTCGGGCGTGTCGAAGGGCTTGATGGCCGCGCTCAGGCGCTTGATGGAGGCGATCTGGGCTTCCAGGTCCACGCCGCCAGCGGCAGACGCTGGCGATGCGGCATCCGCCTGGCTTTCTTCCGATGCCGAGGCGCCCTGCCCGGTCAGGCCCAATTGGTTCAGCCGCTGCTGCACGCTGCTGGCCGAGGCCGCATCCAGCTTGCCGCCGGCCAGCAACTGCGCCAGCAAGGGACCGACGGCGGGGTCGGGGTGGGCCAGCAGCACGTCGCGGCAGGTCAACAGCAGGTTCTTGGGCGGCTTGTTCAGCCAGCCGGCATCCACCAAGCTGGCCAGCGGAATATGGGCGGCCAGGCCGGCCATGGCGGCGCGCAGGCCCTTGGCGCTGCTGCCTGCGATGAGCGGGGTCAGGGTGGGCAGCGTGGCCTTCAGGCTGGCGGTGTCGAACGCGGGCAGCACATTGACCAGGTCCTTGACAGGCACCTCGGCCAGATCGGCCGGGCGGCGGGTCACCAGTTCGCGGATCGCGCTGCGGTAGCGGCGCAGCTCGTCCTCGCGGTCGCAGTGCTGGGCAATGGCCGGCAGCAGCAGGGGCAGCAAGGCGGCATCGTCCTGCTTCATGACATGCATGGCCAGCGCCAGGCTGATCCGATAGCCGCCGTTCTCACGCAGCTGCCTGGCAAAGGGCGCGGGATCCTCGGCCACCAGGCGGTCCAGCAGCTGCAGCGCACGGGTACGCTCCCCGCCCTGGGCATGGCCCAATTGGCCCATCAGGGTGCCCGCCAGTTCCTCACGCCGTGGGGCATCTGCGCTGGCCCAGCGCTGCTCTATCAGGTCCGGATCGCCTATGTAGGTCTGGTCATACAGCTCGGGATGCGCGGCAAAGAAGCCCATCCAGGACTTCCAGCCCTGCCCCTTGGGCTGCTTGGGTTGGCGCTCTTCGCGGTAGTGCACTATCACGTCGGCGAACAGCTTGCCGCCCACGGCGGCGTAGCGCTGCAGGTCGGCATCGTTCAGCTGGGCGATCAGCCGCTTCCAGGGCGCGTGGTACTCGGTGTCGGGCTTGTACTCACCTTCCTTGCGCAGCGCCAGCGTCCAGTCCAGCGTGGCCGTCACTTCCTCGTAGGGCATGCCTGGATAGCAGAGCCAGGGCACCAGGTTGCCCAGCACCATGCCTATGCCTTTGAAGACCGGCAGATCCGCGCTGCGGGCATGGGCCAGCCATTGCTCGGCCATCACGCGCACTTCGGCGGCCACCTTGGCATTGGTCAGCTTCTCGCTGAGCCCTGCCGGCGCATGGCCGCGCGGCACCGTGAGCCGTGCCAGGGCCAGCCAGCGCTCACCGTCATGTGTCCAGGGCGATTCGCTGCTGTTCAGGCGCCCCAGCATGTAAAGGCAGCGCTCCTCGCAATCACGCAGGAAAACCTGCACCTCATCGGCCCGCCCGTCATGAAGCCGGGCATCAAGTTCGGCGGCAAAGGCCTCTTCGCTGAGGCCTTCGTCCAGCCGGTCATAGAGATCGCTCAGGGAAGCTGCGTGAAGATCGGTAGTGCTCATAAAGATGAGGAGATGAACAATGTGGACAGCCGCAAACCGGGGCCTGCCGGGATGGAGACGGGGGTGGAGCCTGCACGGGATGGACGCAAAGGTTCTTGATCCATTCGGACAGTTCCTCGGAAAACTCACAGATTCATGCCCTGCGTATGTCGTCAGCTTCGGAAAAATCTGTAGCGCCGTCGGCAAGGAATGCGCCATTGTTCAGCGGCACGCGCGCGGCGCGGGCGCCGATCTTGTCAGGTCGCGGACCCGGGCACTTGACAGGCTGTCAAGCAGCCGACTGCCACCGCTGCGGGCAATGGACTGTACTGGGGACTTTTCGCCCAGGCGTACTGCCCGGCCCCGCCATGCCGCCGATACCATGGACCGCGACATGACCCCGGAGACACCCCATGCCCATGCCCATGCCCATGCCCCTGTCCCAGACGCACAAGCTCTTTGACGACGACGCCTACCTGGACCGCTGCGAAGCCACCGTGATCGCGGTCAGCCCCGAAGGCATCGAGCTGGATGCCACGGTCTGCTATGCCCGCAGCGGCGGCCAGGCCGGAGACACCGGCACGCTGATCCTGGCCGACGGACGCAGCCTGGCGGTCATCGACACCGTCTATGCCGATGACCGCCAGCGCATCCTGCATGTGCTGCAGACCGATGCGCCGCCCCAGGTCGGTGAGCGCGTGCAGGTAGCCATCGACTGGGACAGGCGCCACCGTCTGATGCGCCTGCACACCTGCCTGCACCTGCTGGGCGTGCTGGTGCCCGTGCCCGTGACGGGCTGCAGCATCTCGCCGGACTCGGCACGCCTGGATTTCGACCTGCCTGAATCCACGCTGGACAAGGCCGATCTGACGGAGCGCCTGAACGCCCTGATCGCCGACAGCCATGCCGTGAACGTGGACCGCATCACGCCCGAGCAATTGGCCGCCCAGCCCGACCTGGTACGCACCGCAGGCGCGGCGCCCCCGGGCGGCACGGCGACGATCCGCATCATCGACATCCCCGGCCTGGACCGCCAGCCCTGCGGCGGCACGCATGTGCGCAGCACGGCCGAGATCGGCACGGTGGCCGTCACCAAGATCGAGAAGAAAAGCCGCACCAACCGGCGCGTGGTCGTGCAGTTCGCCTGAGGCCTGCCAGACCTGCCTGGCCTGCCGGACCTGCCTTGGCTGCCGCCCCGTGCCTCAGGACATCCAGGACCTGGGCGCCGAGGGGCCACCCGGCTCACGGGACCCCTCGCCGCCCGGAGCCACCCCTTCGGGCTGGCTGCCGGACTTTCGCATCAGCTGCAGGATCTGATCGAGCTTGTCCTGCTCGACGGCGATCGAGTGCAACCTGAACAGCACGTACGGAATGAGGACGCTGGCACAGGCCATGCCCGCCAGCGCCGTCTGTTGCTGGGAGCTGTCGACGAAGAACGCCGTCAGCAGAAAGATGGCGCCAATGACAGCACCTATGAAAACTATCACTCTCATAAACCCCCTCTATGCTCCGCAATCGTACCCAAATGTGACTGAGGTGAGTAGAGGCATGCGAGCTGTGGGGTTGCCCGTCGCCAAAAGACGACGGACGGCAAGTGATTCCCGGCGACAGCCACCGCGCATACCCTGCCGGCGTGACGCCATACCGCATGCTTGGAGCGCAGGTCTTCGAACTGTTTTGACTTGATTCAAATCAACCCGCCCTCCCCCATCCTGTCTATGCTGGAGGCAGCCATACAAAGCATCCATGGCGACAGACCGCCTGCCGGTCCATGGCCACCGGATGCCAGCCACCTCACCCGCTTTTCAAGGAGAAAACAATGGCAATGCAATGGAAACCCGTCCTCTTGGCCCTCGCAATGACTGCCGTCGCCGCACCTGTGCTGGCCGCCGACTGCGCCGTCGAGATCGAAGGCAATGACGCCATGCAGTTCAACAAGCCCACCATCAGCGTGCCCGCCAGCTGCAAGCAGTTCACGGTCAAGCTCAAGCACGTGGGCAAGCTGCCCAAGACGGCCATGGGCCACAACTGGGTACTGAGCAAGACGGCCGACCTGCAGCCCGTGGCCAATGACGGCATCGCCGCCGGCGCCGCCAAGGACTTCGTGAAGGACAAGGACGCCCGCGTGATCGCCCACACCAAGGTGATCGGCGGCGGCGAGACCGACTCCGTGGCCTTCTCCACCGCCGCCCTGAAGGCGGGCGAGGCCTACAGCTACTTTTGCTCCTTCCCCGGCCATTCCGCGCTGATGAAGGGCACGCTGACGCTGGCCAAGTAAGCCGGCGATCTGCCTTGGCCCGGGACCTTGCGCCCCGCGCCCTACCCGGCGGCACTTCGGTGCCGCTTGTCGTTTCCGCCCCTCACATTTGCGGGACCGGGCAAGCCACGCTTGCCTGGCCTGCCGGTCCCTGCCGATGCATGCCGATCCGTGCCGTTGTGCGCTGTCTCTCAGTGCCGGCTGGCGGTCCTGCCGTGCGGGCGGCCCTGCATTTCCATGCAACCCTTTTGCATCAGGCGCAGCAGCAGCTGGGTCCAGCTGGCGTCGGCCCATTTGGTGCTTTCCAGCACCAGGGACCGTGCCGACTGCAGGCCGTCGCCGGGCTGCAACTCCACGCGGAAACTGCCGCGTTCACGCTGGGCCGTGACGGCCACCACGCTGCCCAGCAGGGCGATGTCATGCGAAGGCCTGGGGCCCTGCGGGCCGTCCAGGTCCACGCGCAGCACGCAGCCGGGGCGAAGTTCGTAGGTCCAGCGGTGGTCGGCATGGCCGGCCGCGCCCATGGCGTTCATTTCGGCAAGCCGCTGCTCCTGCGTCATGTCGTAGGGGCTGATGATGGGCGCCTGCTGCTGCGGGTAGCCCTGCACGCCGTCCAGGCAGGCGGCCATGAAGACCACGGCCGCCGCGCATGCCAGCAGTTTCCAGGCGCAGCGCGGTGCCCGTCGTTCAACGCGGTGCATGGGCTGCTCCTGCGTCTTCGTCGCCGGGCACCTGCAGCGACACGTCCACGCGCATGGCCAGCACCTTGTCGATGGCCTTGCCGTCCATGTCCACCACCTCGAAGCGCCAGCCTTCCCATTGCACGGTGTCGGTGACACGCGGCAGCCGGCCCGTGAGCAGCATGACCATGCCGGCCAGCGTGTGGTAGCGGCCGCGCTCCTCCTCGGGCACGGTGGCCAGCTCCAGCCGGTCCTTGAGCTCGGGCACGGGGATGTGGCCGTCCAGCAGCCAGCTGCCGTCCTCGCGCTGCAGCGCCCAGGAGTTGCGCGGATCGCGGGGCTGGAATTCGCCCGTGATGGCCTCCACCAGGTCCTGCAGGGTGACGATGCCCTGGACCTCGCCGTACTCGTCGATCACGAAGGCCATGTGCACGTCGGACAGCCGAAAGCTCTCCAGCAGCTCCATGCCGGTGATGGTCTCGGGCACATAGAGCGCGGTCTGCATGGGCTGGTCGGTCAGGCCCTGATCCTTGCCCTGCAGCGCGCGCGACAGCCACTGGCGCGCGTTGAGCACGCCGATGATGGAGTCCATGCCGCCGCGCACCACGGGAAAGCGCGCATGGTCGGACTGCTCGATCACGCGCAGGTTGTCCTCGAATGGCGCATCGGCATCCAGGCAGACCACGTCGCTGCGCGGCACCATCAGCGAGCCGATCTGGCGGTCGTCAAGGCGGAACACGTTGCGCACCATGGTGTGCTCGTGCGATTCGATGACGCCGGCCGTCGTGCCTTCGGCCAGCATGGCGTGGATCTCTTCCTCCGTGACGGCGCTGCCGCTGTTTTCCTTGACGCCCAGCAGGCGCAGCAGCGCATGGGTGGACACGGACAGCAGCACCACGAAGGGCTTGGTCAGATGGGCCAGCCAGTTGACTGGGCGTGCGATCAGGCGCGCAAAGGTCTCGGGATAGGTCTGGCCGATGCGCTTGGGCACCAGCTCGCCGACGACGATGGAGAAATAGGTGATCAGCACCACCACCAGCGCCGTGGCCGTGTAGCCGCCATAGGGCGCGGGCACGCCCAGGCGCTGCAGCCACTCGGCCAGGGGAGCGGCCAGCGCGGCCTCGCCGACGATACCGTTGAGCACGCCGATGGAGGTGATGCCGATCTGGATGGTGGACAGGAAACGCGTGGGGTCGGCCCCCAGCTGGGCGGCTGCGGCGGCGCCGGCATCGCCCTCGTCTATGAGTTTTTGCAGGCGAGCCTTGCGCGCCGTCACCAGCGCGATCTCGGACATGGCGAAGACGCCATTGAGCAGGATCAGCGCAAAAAGAATGGCAATTTCCATGATGCTTGTTCTGGGAACCGGGAGCCGCCGCTGCGGCAAAAAGGGCCCATGCTGCGCTGGGTCCGGAGAGATTGGAAGCGATAGGCCAGCCCCGCAGACGGGGCATGCCGGACAGGACCCGGCGAACGGCGTGGATGCCGCATGCGCCGACCCGGCGGAGCCAACGGCCCCGGCAGGTCGCAAAGGGGATCAGGCCGCCCGGGGAGGCCGGTCGGGCGGGGCCAGGCTGCGCCACGGTCCTTCGCGAAGGCTGCTGGCGACATGGCGATCGGCCTGCAGCCGGGGGGCATCCGCGCCATCGACGGCATGCATGACATCGGGGAGGTCCTGCTGATCGTCCATCAGCGCATGGTCGAAGTCATCGAGCAGGGAGGCCGTGTCCACCAGCGGCGCTGCCGTGCGCTGCACGCTGGCGCAGGCGGCGCCGGCCGGCTCGCAAGCGGCCCCCGGCAGGGCCCGCCATGGCACAAGCCCCAGCGTGGACAAGGCCACGCTGACGACGAAGTGCAGGGAAAAAGCCACGATGAACCATCTGGACATGGTCCGGGGATTTTATCCATGCGCCGCACCCGCGGGCAGGCACCGCGCCTGCCCACCGCTGCCTGCCACTGTCCACGGCTGTTCGCCGTTTCCTACAAGCGGCGCGCCGGCGCCGTGGAAACATGCGCCACGGCCCACTCTCCGCCCTTTGCCATGAAAGCACTCCATACCCTTTTCACCGTCGTGCACGCGCTCATCGCCCTGCTGTTTTCGCTGGCGGCCATCGCCCTGCTGTGGATTGCAGGCCTCAAGGGCTGGAACGCCATGGCGCATGGCGTGGATGGCGATTCGGGCCTGCGCATCGTCGAGGCGCTGGGCATTCTGGCCTCGGGCGTGGTCGCGCTGCAGATCGCCCAGACCATCACCGAAGAGGAGGTCATACGCGAGGCCCATATCAGCGGCCCCACGCGCGTGCGCCGGTTTCTCTCGCGCTTTCTGGTGGTGCTGGTCGTGGCCCTGGCCGTCGAAGCCCTGGTCGCTGCCTTCAAGACGCAGGAAGAGCCGGCCCACCTGCTCTATCCCGCCGCCCTGGTCAGCGCCGTGGGTGTCCTGCTGCTGGGCTGGGGTGCCTTCATCCACCTCAACCGCTCCGCCGAGGAGCTGGAGCCAGAGGCCATGGAACAGGCCAAGGGCGAGGACCACAAGGTGAACAAGGATTGATGGCAGGCAGCTTCCCTTCGGGTTGCCTGCATTCGTGCGAACAGGCCCTAATATGGGTATCAGCCCTTGAAGCAATTCATGGAAGGTGGATGCCGCCCGCCCCGGCCGGCAACGCACAGGAGCCCGCCATGCCCGAATCTCTTGCCCCGACGGCCGCAACGGCCTTGCCCGACGCGCAGCCCTCCTCGCCACGCCAGGAAAAACTGTCCGATGTCAGCGAGACCTTGCGCATTCCACTGGCCGCACGCGCCCTGGGCGAGCGGCTGTTTCCCGGCATGGCCGTCAGCGACGCCCACGCCTTGGACACCCTGACCCAGCTGGGCGACGACGGCAGCCGGTGGCTGCAGGACCGGCAAAGCATCTACGGCGTGCTGGCGCGCACGCACTGCTTTCGCGCGCTGGCGCAGGACTTCTTGCAGCGCCAGCCGCAGGGCCATGTGGTGAACCTGGGCTGCGGCCTCAGCGACTATTTCCAATGGCTGGACAACGGGCAGATGCACATGACGGATGCGGACCTGGGACCGGTGACCGCGCTGCGCAGGCAGCTGCTGCCCCGGCAATCGGAGCGCCAGGAGATCCGCGAATTCGACCTGGCCGATGCCGACTGGTGGCAGCGGCTGGGACTGCCGGCCGACAGGTCCGGGCCTGCGGTGTTCATGATGGCCGAGGGCGTTTCCATGTACCTGCAGCCAGAGCAGATGCAGGCGCTGTGGACCACGTTTGCGCAACGCAGCCCGCCGGGCTCGGAGCTGGTGTTCGACGCCATGTGCTGGCTGGCGGCCGGGCGCGCAAGCCAGCACCCTTCGGTCCGGCTCACCCAGGCCCAGTTCCATTGGGGCCTGCGCCGCGAGGCCGATCTGGCGCAAGCCCATCCCCGCCTGCAGCTGGTGGCCGCGCACCAGGTGATGGAAGGCTACGGCCCGCCCTACTCGCTAGTGGGGCCGGCATTCCGCTGGACCTTTGGCGTGCACTTCTATGCCATCTACCAGCTGAAGTCGGTCGAGACGGCGGCTTAGGCCGATTGCGCAGCCGCAACGAAAGATGCCCGGTCAAGCCGGGCATCTTTGCTTCAAGGAAGCAGGATCAGCCTTCGTCGTCCGCGCTGGAAGACAGGGCCAGGGCCAGGCCTTGCACCAGGTCTTGCCCGGGCTGCCATTCGCGCACAAAGCGGTTGCGCGGCGGCCGCAGGGCTTCGCGGCCGGCCGAGACGGGCGTGCCCACATACAGCAGGCCGACGAGCCGGTCATGGGGCTCGAATCCCAGGGCCTCGCGCACGCGCGCATCGTGGCTGTTGGCGCCGCTGGCCCAGAAGCCGCCAAAGCCCAGGATGTGCAGGGCGTTGAGCATGTTCATGGCGGCAGCGCCACCAGCCAGCAGTTGCTCGCTCTCTGGCACCTTGTGCTCGGGCTGCAGGTGCACGCCCAGCGCAATGATCAGCGGGGCGGACAAGGCCTTGGCGCGGAATCTCTCGGCGTCGGCCTGCGGGTCGCGCGCCCTGGCGGCCTGCACGAACACCTCGCCCAGCGCATGGCGCGCATCGCCCTGCACCAGCACGAAGCGCCAGGGCCGCAGCTGCCCGTGGTCGGGGGCGCGCAGTGCAGCATCGATGACGGTGTCGATCACGTCTGCGCCCGGCGCCGGGTCCTGCAGCGGCCAGCGCGACTGGCGCGACATCAGCAGGTCCAGGGCGACGCGCTGCTCGGGGGTCAGGGATCTGTCGTTGGTGCTCATTCGTTGTCCTGCAGCGCAGGCTGTCTTGCCTGCTCGGGCTGTGCCGGTGATTCGGGTGGCAGCTGCGAGCACGCGCTGCAATGGCCGTACAGGGCGAGGCGGTGGTCGGCCAGGCGGTAGCCGTGGGCCTGGGCCACCTGGTGCTGCAGTGCCTCGATGTGGTCGTTGCTGAATTCATCCACGCGTCCGCACTGCAGGCAGATCAGGTGGTCATGGTGCGGGCCCTCGTTGAGCTCGAAGACGGCCTTGCCGCTTTCAAAGGTCTGGCGCAGCAGCAGGCCCGCCGCCTCCAGCTGGGACAGCACGCGGTAGATGGTGGCCAGGCCCACTTCGGCACGCCGCTCGGCCAGCAGGCGGAACACGTCCTCGGCATGCAGGTGGCGCGATGCGCTCTGCCTGAAGATTTCCAGCACCTGCATGCGCGGCAGCGTGGCCTTCAGGCCCACGCTGCGCAGTTCGGGTTCGCCACCCGGGCTCAGGGGCATCTTGCTGCGTGTCATGCGGTCGTGTCTCCGTGGCTCAGCGTCATGGCGGGGTTGTCGCCGCCGTCGGCGCCCCGGTGTATGCGGACGATGCGCAGCGCATCGGGCTGCTCCACCAGCACGCAGGTCTTGCCCGTGCGCTGGCAATGGTCCTGCACGCGCCAGTACTCGCCGTGGCTCAGGCAGCCGGTCTGGCAGATCACCAGGTCGGCCTCGCGCAGGCTGGCCTCGAAGGCCTCGGCGTCCTGTTCGGGCTCCCGCGCATGCGCGCCCGCTGCAGGCACGGCGGGCTGCGCCAGGGGCGCGGCCGATTGGCGCTGCCAGCGTGCGCGCTCGCGCAACAGGTCCTGCACGCGCACCAGCAGCGACTCCACGCGCCGCGCCAGCGTGACGCGGCGCGAGAGGCCGGGAATGGCCTTCTCCAGCGCCTCGCGCTCCTCGCGCGCCCACAGCAGCTGGGTTTCCTTGGCCATCAAGGCCGCGCGCTGGCGGATCACCAGCCTTTGCAGCCTCTCTATTTCCTGGGCTTGAAGGCACAGCAGCTCGCTGCTGCGCAACTGGGCGTGGCCGTAGCCACGCAGCAGCACCTGGTGCTCGTGCGCCAGCTGCTGAATGTCGTCCAAGGTCTGGGTCATGGTTTCCTCGGCAAACCTGAGCATCGCGCGGCGGTCGCGCGAAGGCCTGTGCGCATGGCCGCGTGCGGCACGGGCCGGGCTTGCCGGCAAGGCGGTGTGCTGCGGTGCAAGCCGGATGCGTCGGCAAATCAGTGAGAATGATTCTTATTAAATCATGAAATGCCGGCCGTCAAACCGATGACCGTACGCCGCCTGGTGCAAAGGCCGCACCGGCGCAGATGCGCTTGCAGGGCGGCCGTCAGCGCCCTGTCCCTTGCAGCAACGCAGGCCTGCGCCCGGCCTGCCGTTGCCTGTCCGATCCGCTCAAAGACCCTTGAGCAGCCGCCCGTTGACCTCGGTGCCGTACAGCGAGTACGGGTTGTCGTGGAACTGCTTGCGCGTGTCGGCCACGTTGCCGGTGAAGCGCGGGTCCTGGGGGCGCTCCATGCTGTTGATGTAGGTGGCCACGTCCCAGGCCTCCTGGTCATCCAGCGTGGGGTTGCCGTAGGGCATGTTGCCCTTGATGAAGCTGGCGGCCTTGTCCACTTCGTGCGTGCCCGCGCCCCAGTTGTAGGACTGCTTGCCCCACAGAGGCGGGAACACGGTCACGCCGCCTACTTCCTGGCCCTGGCCCTGAGGGCCGTGGCACAGCGCGCACTTGGCCTCGTAGACCTTGGCGCCGCGCTCGAAGCTGGGCTCCTGCGCGGCCTTGCCCACCTTGGTGAAGCCCGCGCCCGGCAGCTTCTCGCCCGTGGGCGCCTTCTGCGCCATCCAGTAGGCATAAGCCTCCAGCGCCACAAGGATGTCATGGCCGTCGTCGGGCGCCTTGCCGTTCATGCTGTACATGAAGCAGCCGCGCACGCGCTCGGCGAAGGTGTCCACGTGGTTGGTCTTCTTGCGGTAGGCCGGGTACAGCGGGTAGGCACCCCACATGGGTGCGGCGCCCTTGAGCCGGCCTGCGTCCAGGTGGCAGTTCACGCAGTTGAGGGTGTTGCCCGAAAAGCCCACGGCGTTGGCCGGCGTGCGCAGGAAGATGGCCTCGCCACGGCGGATCCACTCGCCCATGGGGGTGTCCGGAATGTCGCGGGCACCGGGCGGCGTGAAGGCTGCGCCGTCGGCAGCCCCCTGAACGGGCTGGGCATCGGGCTTTGCGGGGACAGCAGCGGGTGCGGCGGGTGCGGCGGCCACGTTGACCGGCACGTCGGGCCGGGCAGGACGGCTGACGTACATGCCATAGGCAAGTGTGCCCGCCAGACCGGCGAACAGGCAGGCAACGACGATGTATTCGGCGGTGTTGGAACTGCCGGGGGCGGGATTGCGTGGTGTGTCGGACATGATCGGCTCCCGGTCCATCAGGGTTTGGCCGGCGCGGAGGCCGTGGCTGCGGTGGCTGTGCCCGCGCCATGCAGGCGGGCGTAGTAGGACGCCACCGCCTGGATGTCTTCGGGCGTGAGCTTGCGGGCGATCTTGCCCATCAGGCCCAGGGGGCCGGCCTCGCGCTGGCCCTTGTTCCAGGCGGCGACCTGGCTTTGCATGTAGTCGGCCGTCAGGTGGCCGATGGCGGGGAAGTCCGCTCCCACGCCCACGCCGCCAGGGCCATGGCACTGGGCGCAGGCAGGAATGCCGTCGGCCCAGCGGCCACGTTCGACCAGCCAGGCGCCGTCATCGTCCTTGCCCTTGGGCAGCGGGCCGCGCACGGGCTGGATGGGAAGCGGCAGGCTGGCGTAGTAGGCCGAGACGTCGGCACGGTCCTGGGCCGACAGGGCCTTGGCCATGGGCGCCATCACGGGCGCCTGCCGGCTGCCGTCGGCCAGGTGCTGCAGCTGGCGCGCCAGATAGCCGGCGTGCTGGCCGGCCAGGGCCGGAAAGCCCGCCATGCCCTCGCCCTTGGCGCCGTGGCAGGTGGCACAGGCCGCCGCGCCCTGGGGCGTGCCCGCCTGGGCGATCTTCTGGCCAGCGGCAGCGTTGCCTTGCACTGCCGCCTGCGCAGCGGAGGTGTCTTGTGCCCAGGCGCCGCCCATCGGCATGCAGATGCCGACAGCAATGGCGATGCACGACCGGGACAGGGTCTGTTTGTTCATGCGGTTCATCGTGGGAAGAGGCTGTTGCCCTGCCATGCGTGGGCGCCGGCAGGTGCGCGGCAGCGGCGGACAGGGTCAGTTCTGGATACCTGCGGCTGCCCCCGCACGGCGCAATGCCTGCGCGGCTGGCCAGCCAGGTCGGCACGATACGCAGCGCAGATTAAGTCGGCGTTAATGCGCCGGCGTCGGTGCGCTCTCGTCAGTGCGTCGGCACCAGTGCGCCGGCGCCCGCCGCCAACGGCAGATAAAGGCGTGCGACCAGCCCGCTCGCATCGCCTTCTTCGGGCCTCCACAGGCTGCGCGGCTGCAGCAGCAGGCAGCCGCCTGCGCATTCGGCGATGCGCTGCACGATGGGCAGGCCCAGGCCGCTGCCATGCTCCTGGGGACGCTTGCGCCAAAAGCGGCGCGTGGCCTCTTCGCATTCCTCGGCGCTGAGCCCCGGGCCATGGTCGGCCACGGTGAACTCCACATAGCCTGAGCCCGGCTGCTGTGTCTTGCCCGGCATGGCGCCAATGGGCCGCACCGCCAGTTCCACGGCATGCTGCGGCGCATGGCGCAGGGCGTTTTCCAGCAGATTGCGCAGGGCCGAGACCAGCAGGGGCTCGGAGATGGCCAGCGGCCAGGCGCCATTGCCGGGCTGCTGGTGCGTGTCCAACCATTGGCGCTGCGCCGGCGCCGGTGCTCCGGCGCTCACGGCATTCACCGCCAGTTGCCAGGCCTTGTCCAGCGCCTGCAGCGCATCGGCAGGCGCATCGCCGCAGGCCAGCGCATTGGCGGCGCCCGGTTCATGCTGCTCCAGCCGCGCCAGCAGCAGCAACTGCTCCAGCGTGTGCTGCAGGTGCTCGACGCCCTCGCCCGCCTGTGCCAGCGAATCGCGCGCCATGGAACCAGGCGGCGCGGCCAGAAGGCCGGCAGGCATGCCGGGCGCCGCCAGCGCCATCTGCGCCACCTGCACATGGGTCTTGATGGCGGTCAGCGGCGTGCGCAGCTCATGGGCCGCGTCGTCGCTCCAGCGGCGCTCGCGGTCGATGGCCGCGCGCACGCGGTGCAGCAGCTGGTTGAGCGTGCCCACCAGCGGCGCCAGCTCGCGCGTCTGCAGGCCCTGGGCCACGGGCGAATCGTCGCCGGGCGGGCGGTGCGCCAGCTCGCGCCGCAGGGCCTCCAGCGGCCTGAGGCCCTGGGTCACGGCCCACCACATCAGCCCCATGCTGGCCAGCAGGGCCAGCACGAAGGGCAGGACGATGGTGTAGGCAAAGCCGTGGATCAGGCCCTCGCGCACATCGATGCGGTCGGCCGTGGCGATGCGCACGCCGTGGTCCTCCAGCACATAGGTGCGCCAGGGCTTGCCCCCCTTGATGATGGTCGAGAAGCCCAGCGGCATGCTCTGCGGGAACACGGGGCTGCCCTCGGTCTTGGCCAGCACCTGCGGCAGGGCCGATTCGGGCCGCACGGGCTGGACCTCGCCGCGCACCAGGCTGACCTCGCAGGCCACGCCGTCGCGCGCGATCACGTTGAGCATGGGGCTCCAGTCCTGCGGCAGCTCCCGGGCAGGCCGGAACTGGTGGACGATGCCTGCCACCATGCGCGCCGAGGCGATCAGCCGGTCATCCAGCACGGTGCGCAGCTCGTTGCGCATGTCCGAGAACATCCAGGCCGCCACCCCGCCCCACAGCGTGCACAGCGCCAGGCACAGACATGCCAGCAGGCGCACGCGCAGGCTGCGCATCATGGGTGCAGGCCCAGGCGGTAGCCCTCGCCGCGCACCGTCTCCACCAGTTCATGGCCCAGCTTGCGGCGCAGGTGGTGCACATGCACGTTGACGGCATTGCTCTCCACGTCCTGGCTGTAGCCGTAGAGGCTGTCGCGCAGTTGCTCGGTACTCAGGATGCGGCCCGGCGACTGCAGCAGCGCGCGCAGCAGCGACCACTCGCGGCGCGACAGCTCCACGGTGCGGCCCTGGCGCTGGATATGGCCGGCAGCGGGGTTGATGCGCACCTCGCCCAGCTCGATCCAGTCCACGCTGCGGCCGGCCGCGCGGCGCAGCAGCGCATGCAGGCGCGCCGCCAGTTCGTGCAGGTCAAAGGGCTTGACCAGGTAATCGTCGGCGCCGGTCTGCAGGCCCTCGATGCGCTGTGACACGGCATCGCGCGCCGTCAGCACCAGCACGGGCACCTGCAGGCCCTGGCCGCGCCAGCGCGCCAGCAGCGAGAGGCCATCCTCGTCCGGCAGGCCCAGGTCCAGCACGCAGGCATCGAAATGCGAGGAACGGATGGCAGCATCCGCCTGCCCGGCCGAGGCCACGGTATCCACGCCAAAGCCCTGCAGTTGCAGGCCGGCCCGCACGCCGCTGGCCACCAGCGCGTTGTCTTCCACCAAGAGAACATGCATGTTGTTGTCCGCAGGGCCTGGCGCCAGGCCCCGCCGTCTGTATCCAAGTCGGGAACGAAAAGCGACTGAGCATCGCAGATTTGCCGCGCTGGCGCGGCGGTGCGCCGAATTTCGCAGGCGGGTGCACAAGAATGCGGCCAGGCGGCCCGCTCAGGGCCGGGCCAGCAGCCCGCCCAGCAGCAGGTCCAGCGCCGCCGCGCCGCGCTCCAGCCGCAGGTCGGCGTCCTCGCCCTCGGCAATCCAGAAAGCCGCTTCGGCCAGGCTGCCGTAGATCAGCGATGCCAGCGCCTGCGGATCGGCCCGGGCCACGATGCCCTGCGCCATGAGGTCCGCAATCAGTGCCTGCATGGACGCAATGCAGTGGCGCTGCGATTGCGGCAGCGCTCCGCCCAAAGCCGCGCGCGCATCGCGCAGCACGATGCGCTGGATTTCAGGCTCCAGCGCCATTTCCAGGTAGGCCCGGCAGCGACTGCGAAAGCCCTGCCAGGGATCCCGGGCATGGGCGGTGATGGCCTTCAGGCGTTCATCCACCTCGGCATCGATCTGCTCGACCACGGCCGCCAACAGGCCCTGCTTGTCGCCGAAATGGTGGTACAGCGCGCCCCGCGTCAGGCCCACCTGCGCGGTGAGATCGTCCATGGAGGCATCGGCGTAGCCCTGCTCTCCAAAGGCCTTGCGGGCCGTGGCCAACAGCGTGGCGCGGGTTTCTTCCATCTCGGCGCGGGTGCGGCGGACCATGGCCAATCTCCTTACATACGGCGTGCATGATTATTTACATACGATGCGTATGTATATAGGATTCTATTCATACGCAGCGTATGTATTTTCTCTGTCCCGCGACGGCGGTGCAACACCCCCCCACCTGTTTGAAGGGATCTGGACCATGAATTCGTCTTCCTCCACGCGGCCCGAACCCGCCGCGCGCCGCCCGTGGCTGGCCGTGTCCGCCGTGGGCCTGGCCACCTTTTCCGTGGTGACCACGGAAATGCTGCCGGTCGGCCTGCTCACATCCATTGCTGGCAGCCTGGGCACCTCCATGGGCAGGGCCGGCCTGATGATCTCGCTGCCGGCGCTGCTGGCCGCGCTGTTCGCGCCGCTGGTGGTGATGGCGGCGGGCGGCATGGACCGGCGCCGCATCCTGTGCGGACTGCTGGCCCTGCTCGTGCTGGCCAACCTGGCCTCGGCGCTGGCGCCGTCGCTGATCTGGCTGCTGGCCGCGCGCGTCCTGGTGGGCTTTTGCATGGGCGGCATCTGGGCAATCGCGGGCGGGCTGGCGGCACGGCTGGTACCCCAGGCGTCGATGGGCCTGGCAACCTCCATCATCTTTGGCGGCGTGGCGGCGGCCTCGGTGCTGGGCGTGCCGCTGGGCGCGCTGATCGGCGATTTCGCGGGATGGCGCTGGGCATTCGGTGGCATGGCAGGCTTCAGCGCACTGGTGCTGGCGCTGCACATGGCCGTTCTCCCCGCCCTGCCTGCCACAGGCTCGGCCAGCCTGCGCCAATTCAGTCATCAGCTGGCCAACCGCAGGCTGCAGGCCGGGCTGGCACTGACGCTGCTGCTGGTGGCCGGGCATTTCATGGCCTTCACCTTCGTGCGCCCGCTGCTGCTGACGGTGTCGGGGTTCGATGCGCAATGGATGAGCGCGCTGCTGCTGGCTTACGGCATCGCGGGCATTGCGGGCAACTTCCTGGCGGGCATCATCGCGGCGCACCGCACGGTGCCGAGTCTGGCGGCGATCGCCCTGGGCCTGCTGCTGGCACCTGTGCTGTTCCTGTCCGTGGGCGACTCGCCAACCGGTGGTGGCGCCGTGCTGCTGGTCTGGGGCCTGGCCTACGGCGGCGTATCGGTGGGCCTGATGACCTGGATGATGCAGGCTGCGCCACGCGCCGTGGAAATTGCCACGGCGCTGTACGTTGGCGTCTTCAACATCGGTATTGCGCTGGGCTCATGGGCGGGCGGCCAACTGGTCGATGGCTGGGGGCTGCACGCCACGCTCTGGCTGTCAGGCGGATTTGCCGCTGCGGCCTTGCTGCTGTCTGCGGCCATGGGATTGGCTGGGACTGGAAGCAAAGCGGATTGGGGCCATCAACAGGCAAAGAATCACCAAGTCTGAATTCCGCAGGAACTTCAGGACAAGTCCTATGCCACCTAGGAAATATCCTGAAATATTTCGGAATTCTCCTTGTCTTCCACAGCGGAAATTCACGCAATTACCAATGCACAATCCAGGCCTTGCCCTCACGGATTCGCATCGCTCGCGACCCCGTATTCCGCTTGATGGAAGGATATGCAATGAACGAACTTCAGACACGGCTTATCGTCGTGTGCGTGCTGACCCTTGTCGTCGTCATGCTCGTTTCCAAATACGAGATAGTGAAGCCATCGACTTCATCGAAAAACAAGCTGGTTTTCAAGGCATCCCTCTTCATTGCCATTTCTTTCGGTGCATTTGCAGCACTCTGGAATAAGTTCTGACACTCGATCCATGAGGTGGATTTTCTTGCGAGCGCAAGAGGTGGCGCTGCCGCCCGGCAAGCCAGGTGAGGCCGTGAGGCCATCAGGCCGTTAACCCCCCGTTAATTCCCCGCTGCCAGCATCCACGGCCTGTCAGCCCGCATGGCTGAAACTCCCTTCCATGCATCTCCGGTCATCCCCTCTTCTTTCGTCATTCCTGCCCTTGCTTGCCGGCCTGCTGCTGGCGCCTTCGCCTGTTCTTGCCGGAGCAGCAGAGCCTGGCGGGCCGTCAGCGCTATCGGCGCTGGGCGCCTGGCTGCACCTGCCCGCCAGCCTGGCGCTGGGGCCGCTGGTCCTGCCGATGGGCGTGGTGGTGGCCATGCTGGCCTGGCTGCTGGCGCAGCGGCTGGCGCGCAGGAATGAAAGGCGCACGGGCCAGGCCGTGGATGCGCTGCTGTGGCAAAGCACCCTGGCCGGCCTGCTGGCGGCGCGCCTGGCCTATGTCGCGCAGTGGTGGACAGAGTACGCGCCGGCCCCCTGGGATTGGAGCGGGATGCCGGCCTTCGCAGGCCGCATCATCGATATCCGCGACGGGGGATGGAACCTGTGGGCCGGCCTGCTGGCCGCGCTGCTGTACATGCTGTGGCGCAGCCGCCGCTCCCCGGTGCTGCGCCGCGCCACAGGGCTGGCGCTGGGCGCGGGGGCGGCCCTGCTGGTGCTGGGCAGCCTGCTGCAGGCGCGGCCCTCCGCAGATGCACCGGCCCTGCCGGCCTTCACCCTGGTCAACGGACAGGCGCAGCCGGTCTCGCTGCAGCAGTTGCAGCAGGCCGATGGCAAGCCCATGGTAATCAACCTCTGGGCCACCTGGTGCCCGCCCTGCCGGCGCGAGATGCCGGTGCTGGCCCAGGCCCAGCAGCAGCGGCCCGATGTGCGTTTCATCTGGATCAACCAGGGCGAGACGGCAGAGGCCGTGATGGGCTATTTGCGGCGCGAGCAGGCGACGGCCCCGCTGCCGCTGGCCCAGGTGCTGTTCGACCCGCAGCAGCAGGCCGGCCGGCACTGGCGCCAGCGGGGCCTGCCTTCCACCTATTTCTATGGCGCCGACGGCCGGCTGTGCGGCATGCGCATGGGCGAGCTGTCGCGCGCCAGCCTGGCCCAGCATCTGAAGGAATGTTCATGAGCGCTTCCCCCCTGTTCCCCCTGCCTGCACTGGCAGGAGCCCTGGCACTGTCGGCAGCCTTGGCCCTGCCGGCTGCGGCGTCCGAGCTGCCATCGGAGGATTTCCTGGCCCAGCAGGGACTGACCCTGGTGGGACCGCTGCCGGCCGTGGGCGGACTCAAGGCCTGGGCCGCCTACCGCGACCGCCAGCCCGTGCCCATCTACCGCATGCCTGACGGCAAGCACTGGGTGCTGGGCACGGTGATCGATGCCCAGGGCCGCGACGTGAACGCCCAGGCCCTGCAGGCCGCCGTGCAAAAGCCCATGGGCGAGCAACTGTGGAGCGATGTGCAGCGCGCCCAGTCCATACCGGATGGCCGCGCCGACGCGCCGCGCACGGTCTATGTGTTCACCGACCCCAACTGCCCCTATTGCAACCAGCTGTGGAACGATGCCCGGCCCTGGGTGGAGAGTGGCCAGGTGCAGTTGCGCCACATTCTGGTGGGCATCCTCAAGCCCAGCAGCGAGGGCAAGGCCGCCGCCTTGCTGACCGCGCGCCAGCCAGAGCAGGCCCTGGCCGAGCACGCACGTGCCTATGCCAAGGCCGGCCGCGCCAGCGCAGAAGGCGCGGGCGCCACGCCGCTGGCCCCGGTGCCGCAGGCCACGCGGCAGGTGCTGGCCAGCCATGCCTCGCTGATGTCCACCTGGGGCCTGCGTGCCACGCCGGCCCTGGTCTGGAAGGATGACAAGGGGCTGGTGCAGGTACGCACCGGCCTGCCGCCGGGCCTGCTGGAAGAGGTCATGGGGCCGCGTGGCAGGAAATGACGAGGACGACCATGAGCACAAGCCGTTGTCCCGCCGCTTCCACCTCCTCCAGCGACTGGAGCGACCTGTTCCCCGTCCGGCCGGATGCGCCGCCGCTGCGCATCGTGCTGCATGCGCCCACACCCGGCGCCCTGGCCCGTGCACGCAGCAATCTGGCCAACCTGCGCCAGGACCGGCCCGGTGCCGAAGTCCGCATCGTCATCAACGGCCCGGCCGTCGAGGCGCTGCTGGACGCAGCGCCGGGCACGCCGCAGCATCTGGATGCAAAGGCCCTGGCCCATGCGTTGGTCTGCCCGAACACGCTCAGGAAGCTGGGCCGCGAGGCGCCTGCCGGCATGCGCGTGCTGCCGCAGGGCGGCATCGAGTCACTGGCCCTGCTGCAGCAGTCGGCCTGGTGCTACGTGCGCTGCTGAGCGGCCTGCGCCAGCGAGGCCAGGCAGCGCGCCTGCCATTGGTATTCAGGCTCGAAGGACTCGCGGTCCGTGACGGCGCCGTGGCCGCCCTCGCCATAGACCATGGCATAGGCCGCATAGTCGGCCGCCTGCAGCGCCCGGCCCGCCAGGCCGTGGGCCGTGGCATAGGTGGCGGACACGGCGGCATGGCCGCAGCCGTCGAGGGAGCGTGATCCCTGGTGGTGGTTGGCCAGGCTGGCGGCCTCGCGGGCCAGGCGGTCCAGCTCCTGCCTGTCGATCTGGCCGTCCAGGTAGCGGCGAAGGCCTTGTGCGCAGCGGATGACGTCCGGGTCTTCTAGCAGGTGCGCGATGCGGTCCACGCAGGCCTGTGTGAATTGCAGCCTCAGGTGCTCGCCGGCTTCGGCGGCAAGGTCCAGTTCCGAAGCAAGGCTGTTCAGGGCATGGTTCATGGAGAACTCCTTGGCAGTGGCGACACAAGCAGCGTAGACCGGGGCCGCGCACGGAAACAAGAGGGTGATTTCCGATACGCGCCCCGCATTCCCGAGGAATGCAGTCACCCTGTTAACCCCGTCTTAATCCCTGCGCCACACGCTATGGAGTGCCTTGGGCGCCTGTCCATGGCAGGCAGTTGGTGGCGCTTTGCAAGCCCATTGCTTGACTCATATCAAGCCGCCAAGGCCCTGAATTTCATATATTAAATTCAATATAAAAAGCATATTTTTAATGCTTTATTGAGTTTGAGCGACCACCCTCCCGTGGCCGCAGGACGATGAAAGACAGGCCATGCCAAAAACATCCCGCGCCGGCAGCGGCTGCAACGACTGCAGCTGCAAGCCCTCCACCCAGGACATCCCCGCCCCTACCCTCTCCCATGCGCAGCCCGCCGCCGGCAAGCGCGGCTTCCTGCAGGACCTGCTGGCCGCTGCCATGGCGGCCGTGGCCCTGCCCGTGGCGGCGGCCGCGCCCGGCACCCCGGGTTTCCAGCCGCCGCGCCGTCCCGGCGAGGCCGGCAGGCGCTACGGCATGCTGGTGGACCTGCGCCGCTGCATAGGCTGCCAGGCCTGCACGGTGAGCTGCTCCATGGAGAACCTGCCGCCGCTGGGCCAGTTCCGCACCACGGTGCTGCAGTACGAGGTGCAGCACGCGGGCAACGAGGACCTGCCGCCGGCCATGCTCAACCTGCCGCGCCTGTGCAACCACTGCGACAACCCGCCCTGCGTGCCGGTCTGCCCGGTGCAGGCCACCTTCCAGCGCAGCGACGGCATCGTGCTGGTGGACAACGAGCGCTGCGTGGGCTGCGGCTACTGCGTGCAGGCTTGCCCCTATGACGCGCGCTTCATCAACCACGAGACGCAGACCGCCGACAAGTGCACCTTCTGCGAGCACCGCCTGGAAGCCGGCCTGCTGCCGGCCTGCGTGGAAAGCTGCGTGGGCGGCGCCCGCGTGATCGGCGACCTCAACGACGAGGGCAGCGAGATCCGCCAGCGCATGCGCGAGCACGCCAAGGACCTCAAGGTGCTCAAGCCCGCCATGGGCACGGACCCGCATGTGTACTACCTGGGATTGCCCGACGCCTTCGTCGACGGCGTGGACGGGCAGGCCAGCGTGCGGCTGGTCACTTCCCACTGAACGCAAGGAGCACCCCATGCACATCGTCGAACTCCTGACCCCCGCCTACGAATCGGCCTGGCTGCCCTGGGCCGTGCAGTACTTCTTCCTGGCCGGCATTGCCACGGGCGCCGCCCTGCTGGCCGCCGCCTGCACCTGGGCGCCGCGCGCCAGCGCCATGGCGCGCCTGCTGCCGGCCGCCGTGCTGGTGCTGGCCGTCAGCGCCATCGCCGCGCCCGTGTCGCTGCTGGCCGACCTGCACCAGCCTGCGCGCTTCTGGCATTTCTATGCGCACTTCACGCCGTGGTCGTGGATGTCGGTGGGCGCCCTGCTGCTGCCCGTCTTCGTGGGACTGGCGCTGGCCTTCGTGCTGGCCTGGTGGCTGGGCCGGCCGCAGTGGCTGCGCTGGCTGGCGCCGCTGCTGGCCGTGTCGGCGCTGACCATCACCGCCTATACCGGCGCCGAGCTGATGGCAGTGCGCTCGCGCCCGCTGTGGAACACGCTGTGGGTGCCGCTGAACCTGGCACTCACGGGCTGGCTGGCCACGGTGGGCTGCATGCTGGTGACGGCGCGCTTTCTGCCCGCCCGCCACCGCCCCGATGCCGGCGCCCTGCAGGCGCTGCGCATGCTGGGCCTGGCGCTGGCGCTGTGCCTGCTGGCCATGGTGGTGGTCTGGGCCGTTGCCGGCTGGCTGGGCCAGGGCCGCTCCTTCCAGGCGGCGCTGCAGCTGTGGCAGCAGTTTCCGGTCTGGCGCCTGAGCATGCTGGGCTCGGCCGTGGCCGGTGCCGCCTTGCTGTGGGCCCTGGTGCGGGGTGGTCAGCGCATGGCCTGCCCGCGCTACACGCTGGCCCTGGGGCTGGGCCTGGCCGCCGCGGCCTGGGCCTTCCGCTGGGCGCTGTTCATGGGCGTGCAAGGCGTGCCCAAGTACGGCGCGGGCCTGTACATCTACCACATGCCGCTGGGCGGCGACGGCCTGCTGGGCATGCTGGGCGTGGCCGGCCTGTGCATTGCACTGGTGACGCTGGCCACCTGGGCGCTGGAGCTGTTTCCCGCGCGCTCGGCCGCGGCCCGCGCCGTCTGACACCGCCGCCCTGACGACCCCTCACCCATTCACGGAGCGCGGCCCGCCACCGGCCGGCCGCGCCACAGAAAGCCTTTCATGACCGACAAGAAGAAACTCCCCCAAGCCCCCGAAGATTCCCTGGATGCCGAGGCCGCCCGCCGCCGCCTGCTGCTGCGCGGTGGCCTCACCGCCGGTGGGCTGGCCGCCTTTGCGGCCGGCTACGGCGAGACGCTGGCACGTGGCGCCAAGGGCCTGGTGACAGGCAGCTCGGGCACGCCCACGGCCAGCGCCACGCGCGGCAATTCGCTGACGCCCGAGTTCCGCATCGACCCGGCCACGGGCGCGCTCGCCACCCAGCCCGGCCAGGTGGTCAGCCCGTCCAGCTGCCTGGGCTGCTGGACGCAGTGCGGCGTGCGCGTGCGTGTCGATACCGCCAGCAACCGCATCCTGCGCGTGGCAGGCAACCCCTACCACCCGCTGGCCACCACGCGCCCGGCCGCCATGGAAGAACCCGTGCGCGAGGTCTACGCCAAGCTGGGCAAGGAGCTGGGCCTGGAAGGCCGGGCCACGGCCTGCGCGCGCGGCTCGTCCATGCTGGAGCACCAGAACGCGCCGCACCGCGTGCTCACCCCGCTCAAGCGCGTGGGCCCGCGCGGCAGCGGCCGCTGGCAGAGCATTTCCTTCGAGCAGCTGGTGCAGGAAGTCTGCGAGGGCGGCGACCTGTTCGGCGAAGGCCAGGTCGAGGGCCTGCGCGCCATCTGGGACACCAGGACGCCGCTGGACGCCGACAACCCCGAGTTCGGCCCGCGCTCCAACCAGTTGCTGGTGACCGACGCCTCCAACGAAGGCCGCGCCCAGCTGCTGCGCCGCTTTGCGGGGCCGTCCTTCGGCACCGTGAACGTCAGCAACCACGGCGCCTACTGCGGCCAGAGTTTCCGAGTGGGTGCGGCAGCGGCCCTGGGCGACCTGCCCGGCATGCCGCACGGCAAGCCGGACTGGAGCCATGCCAGCTTCGGCCTGTTCATCGGCGCGGCGCCCGCACAGTCCGGCAACCCCTTCCAGCGCCAGGGCCGCGAACTGGCCGAGGCCCGCTCGCGCGAGGACAACCGGTTCCGCTACGTGGTGGTCTCGCCCGTGCTGCCCACCTCGTCCAGCCTGGCTGCGGGCAGCGGCAACCGCTGGCTGGCCGTCAAGCCGGCCAGCGACCTGGCCCTGGCCATGGCGCTCATCCGCGTCATCCTGGACGAGGCGCGCCATGACACGGGCTTTCTCGCCCAGCCCGGCCCGGCCGCCATGCAGGCGGCGGGCGAGGCGTCCTGGAGCAATGCCACGCACCTGCTGGTCAACGAGCCCGGCCACCCGCGCCATGGCAGCTTTCTGCGCGGCGCCGACCTGGGCTGGGCCCTGCCCGCGCCAGCCGAAGACGGCAAGCCGGCCCAGGACGTGTTCGTGGTGCGGCGTGCCGATGGCCGCCTGGCGCCGCACACCCAGGCCGAGCCTGCACAGCTGATGGTGCGCACCCGCGTGGCCGTGCCCGGCCTGAAGGCCGAAGGCGCGGACCAGGCCCCCGAGCTGTCGGTCTGCTCCTCGCTGGCCAAGCTGCACGAGCAGGCCAGCCTCAAGACACTGGACGAATACGCAGCGCTGTGCGGCGTGGCGCGCGGCGAGATCGAGGCGCTGGCGCGCGAGTTCACCAGCCATGGCAAACGCGCCGTGGCCGATGCGCATGGCGGCACCATGAGCGGCGCGGGCTTCTACACCGCCTACGCCATCAGCATGCTCAACACCCTGGTGGGCAACCTCAACGTGCAGGGCGGCCTGGTGCTGGATGCCGGCCCGTTCGGCCCCTTCGGCCCGGGCCCGCGCTACGACTTCGCCAACTTCGACGGCAAGGTCAAGCCGCGCGGCCTGGCGCTGTCACGCCACCGCCAGCCCTACGAGAAAAGCGCGGAATTCCAGCGCAAGCGCGAGGGCCAGCCCGAGGGCGCGAAGGACTACCCCGCCGCCCAGGCCCCGTGGTACCCGGCCGTGGGCGGCCTGTCCAGCGAGATGCTGGCCAGCGCGCTGGCCGGCTACCCCTACCGCGCCAAGGCCTGGATCAACCACATGAGCAACCCCGTCTACGGCATTGCGGGCTTTCGCAACGCGCTGGTGGACGATCTCAAGGACCCGAAGAAGCTGCCGCTGATCGTCTCCATCGACCCCTTCATCAACGAGACCAGCGCGCTGGCCGATTTCATCGTGCCCGATACCGTGACCTACGAGAGCTGGGGCATCTCGGCGCCCTGGGCCGACGTGGTGGCCAAAAGCTCCACCGTGCGCTGGCCCGTGGTGCAGCCCGCCGTGGCGCGCACGGCCGGCGGCCAGCCCGTGAACGTGGAGAGCTTCCTCTTCGCCGTGGCAGAACGGCTGGGCCTGCCGGGCTTTGGCGAGGCCGCCATCAAGGACGCCCAGGGCCAGCCCCATGCGCTGCGCTCGGCCGAGGACTTCTACATCCACGCCCTGGCCAACGTGGCCTGGGCAGGCGGCAAGCCCGTGCCGGCGGCCAGCGATGACGACATCGCCATCACCGGCGTGGACAGGCTGGTGCCCGCGCTGCGCCAGCGCCTGAAGGACGATGAATGGCGCCAGGTGGCCATGCTGCTGACGCGCGGCGGGCGCTTCGACCGCATCGAGGACGCCTGGAAGGACGGCCACACCCGCAAGGCCCACGCGCCTGCCCTGCAAGTGTGGAGCGAGGAGCTGGCCCGCATGCGCCACGCCATGACGGGCGAGCGCTACAGCGGCTGCCCCACCTGGTATCCGGCGCGGCTGGCCGACGGCAGCGCCATGCGCACGCATTTCGGCGAGCAGCAATGGCCGCTGCTGCTGACCTCGTACAAGTCCAACCTGATGAGTTCCATGTCGATTGCCGTCTCGCGGCTGCGCCAGGTGCATCCGCACAACCCGGTGTCCCTGCACCGCGATGACGCCGAGCGGCTGGGCATCGCCAACGGCGACACGGTGCGCATCCGCACGCCGGGCGGCGCGGTGACGGCCGTGGCCATGGTGCGCGACGGCGTGATGCCAGGCACCGTGGCCATCGAGCACGGCTACGGCCACCGCGAGCTGGGCGCGGGCCGCCACAGCATCGACGGCCAGCCCATGCCGGTGAACGCCGAGCATGCCAATGGCGTGAACCTCAACGACCTGGGCTTTGCCGATCCCACGCGGCCCGGCTGCAAAAACGTGTGGGTGGACTGGGTGTCGGGCGCCGCGGTGCGCCAGGGGCTGCCTGCGCGCATCGAGAAGGTCTGATCAGCGGGCGGAGCTGGCGACAGGTGCAGCGACAGGTGCAGCGACGGGTGCAGCGACTGGTGTGGTGGCGGCCTGCCAGCCGCCGCCCAGCGCCTGGTACAGCGCAATGGCGTTTTCCAGCTGGCTCTGGCGCAGGCGTATGACTTCCTGCTGGGCCTGGTACAGATTGCGCTGTGCGTCCAGCTCTTCCAGGTAGCTGGCGTAGCCGGCCTCGTAGCGGTCCTTGGCAAAGCCCAGGGAGCGCTGCAGCACCGCCTCGCGCTCGCTGGCGTGCTGCCACTGCGACTGCAGGCGCCGGGTGCCGACCAGGGCGTTTTCCACATCGGCCAGGGCCTTGATCACCACGCCACGGTAGGCATAGGCGGCCTGGTCGCGCTGGGCGGTCACGGCGTCGAACTGCCCTTGCAGCCGGCCGCCCGTGAACAGCGGCGCCAGCACGCTGCCGCCCAGGGCCCAGACCGTGGCCGGGTGGTATTGCAGGGCATTGACCAGCAGGCTGCCGGCGCTGGCCGTCAGCGAGACCTGGGGCAGGAAGGCGGTGCGCTGCACGGCCAGGCTTTCGTCGGCGGCCGCCAGCTGCAGCTGCGCTCGTGCAATGTCGGGGCGGCGCTGCAGCAAGGCCGAAGGCAGGCCGGCGGCCGGCGCAGGCGGCGGTGCGCCCAGCGCAGCGGACTGGCCGTCGGTTGTTGCCATGAGCGCGGCGGCCTGCTCGTCACCCTCGCCACCGGCCAGCAGCAGGAGCGCCGTGCGCTGGCGCGCCAGCGACAGCTCCAGCTGCTCCACGGCCTGCTGCACGGATTGCAGCTCGGCCTGGGCCTGGGTGAGCTGCAGCTGCGAGGTGTAGCCGACGCGCGCCTGCTCGTCGGCCAGGCGCAGGGCCTGTTCGCGCGAGCGGGCCGTGGCCTGGGCCACTTGCAGCTGCGATTGCAGCGAGCGCAGGCCCACATAGGCCTGGGCCATGGTGGCGGCCACGGCCAGGGCCACGGCGTCGCGGTCGGCCTCGCTGGCCTGCAGGCGCAGGGCGGCGGCCTTTTCCAGGTGGGCGATGCGGCCCCACAGATCAGGCTCCCAGCTGGCCTGCAGGCCGGGCTGAACCGAGCGCGTGTGCGCCAGGCCCCGCGCGCCCAGGCTGCGGCCCGTGGAGGCGCCGGCCGTGGCCGAGAGCTGGGGCAGGCCCGCAGCGCCTGCCACATCCAGGTTGGCCCGCGCCTCATCCACGCGCGACAGGGCCAGCAGCACATCGTTGTTGCGGGACTGGGCCAGCTCCACCCAGCGCGTGAGCAGCGGATCGTCAAAGGCCTGCCACCACGATGCCTGGACGGCGGCGGCCGGCTCCTGCCCTGCCCCGCTCCACTGGGCGGGCACGGCGGGCCGGGCCGCTTCAGGCGCGGTGCTCAGCGGCGGCACGCTGCAGCCGGCCAGCGCGGCAGCGCAGGCCATGGCCATGGCCAGTGCGCGGGCGGTCATGGGCGGACCTCCGGTTGGGGTGCGGGTTGGGGCTCAGGCTGCGCCGTATCCAGCCGCACCACCACCGACATGCCCGCGCGCAGCCGCGCGGCCAGCTCCTGGTCGGGATCGATTGCAATCTTGACCGGCAGGCGCTGCACGACCTTGGTGAAGTTGCCCGTGGCGTTGTCGGCCTTGAGCACGCTGAATTCCGAGCCCGTGGCCGGCGCGATCTCCAGCACGCGGCCCGTGAGGTGGGCGCCGCCCAGCGCATCGACGCTGAAGCGCACTGCCTGGCCTATGCGCACCCGGGCGGTCTGGGTCTCCTTGAAGTTGGCCACCACCCACAGCGTGTGCGGCACCACGTACATGAGCTGGGAGCCGGCCGTGACGTACTGGCCCCGGCGCACGCCGACCTCGCTGACCTGGCCATCGCCTGGCGCGTGCACCACGGTGTTGTCCAGGTTGATCTGGGCCTGGCGCAGCTGGGCCTCGGCCATCTGGACCTGGGCTTCGAGCGAGGCGCGGTTCACCGTCGTCGCCTTGATCTTCTGGGCGTTGATCTCGATGTCGGCCTGGGCCTTGGCCACGTTGGTGGCCGCCAAGCGCGCGGTGGCACGCACCTTGTCGCGCTCGTTGAGCGAGACGGAGCCGCGCTCGGACAGCGCCTGCACGCGCTGCAGCTCGGCTGCGGCGCGGTCGGATTCGGCCTGCGCCGCCGCCAGGCCGGCGCGGCTGGCCCCCAGCGTGGCGCGGTTCTGCGCCTGGGTCTGGTCGGCATTGGCCAGCTGTGCGCGGGCATTGGCCAGCTGGGCCTGGGCCTGGGCCTGGGCGGCTTCGTAGGTGCGTGCGTCGATGCGCACCAGGGGCTGGCCGGCCTTGACGTTCTCGTAGTCCTGCACCAGCACCTCGGTCACATAGCCGCTGACCTGGGGCGCGAGCACGGTGACGGCGCCGCGCACATAGGCGTTGTCGGTGCTGACCACGGTGCCCGCGAAGGGGAACAGGTTCCAGGCACGCAGCACCAGCAGAACGCCGGTCAGTGCGACCACCAGCATCACCAGCACGCTGCGCAGCGAGGGCTTGATGAGCTTGGGCGAAGGCGAGGGCGAAGGCGCCGCAGCGGGAGCCGGCGCAGGCGAGGCAGAGGCGGCCGTGCCGCCATTGGAATTTTCGGAGTCACTCATGTTGTTGTCTTTTCTCTGGGCGAACGGTTTCAGGCGCGGGCGACGGGTTGGGTGGGCGGCTGGCCCGGCGCGTCCTGCGGCGCGGCGGCATCGGTGCCGCGCATGGCCGAGGCATCGGCAGCGGCGGCGCGCATGCGCTCCACGAAGGCGCGCTGGCGTGCGCGGCCGGCCAGGGCCAGCATCCACAGCAGGTAGAGCACGGCCACGCCGGCCGTGAGGGCGAACACGTCGTTGTAGGCGCGCACATTGGCCTCGCGGCGTGCCGCCTGCGCCAGCTGGGCCGTGCCCTGGGCCGCGCGCAGGGCCGGGTCGGCAATGACGCGGGCCAGGCTTTGCTGCTGCAGGCGCAGGCGGTCGGCCACGATGGGGTCGGTGGGATCGACATCGGCCACGATGGCGGCCGAATACACCTGCTCGCGGTGCATCTGGTAGGTGCTCAGCAGGGCCGAGCCCATGAGCGCGCCCATGGCCTGCGTCATGGAGATGGTGACGATGGCCGTCAGCATGTAGTGCGCGCCGAACTTCAGGCCCTGCACCACGCCGATCAGCATCAGCGGCCCCATGAACAGGCCCGCGCCCACGGCCATGAGGAACTGGCTGCCGAAGAAGTCCTCGGGCCGGGCCAGGCTGGTGCGGCTGTGGTCCAGCCAGGCCGCCAGCGCGAACAGCACGATGGAGCCCACGATCTGCTTGCCCATGTTCTCCAGCCCGAAGGTCAGCGCCGACACGGCAATGCCCGCGATGGTGCCCAGCAGGATGACGATGAACAGCGGCTGCATCTGGTCCACCGTCATGCCCAGCATGCGCTGCATGCCGATCACACCATAGGTCTGCTCGGTGGTCAGAAAGCGCAGCAGCAGCGCACCGATCACGAAGCGCACCGTGGGCGCCAGCACGAACCAGCGCGTCTGCAGCATGGGATTGCGGCGGTGGTGCTCGATGTACAGCGCCACGCTCAGCAGGACGATGGAGCCGATCAGCATCCAGGCCAGCCAGGGCGTGTCCAGCCACCAGTGGTTGTAGCCCTGCACCAGCACGGCGATCAGCAGGCCCACGCCGGGCACCATGAGGAAGAAGGTCAGGAAGTCCAGCCGCTCGAAGCTGCGGATATGCACGCCCGGCGGCAGCTTGAGCACCACCACGCCCGCGAACGAGATCAGGGCCAGGCCGGCCTCGAACAGGTAGAGGTTGTGCCACTCGCTGTTGAACAGCAGGCCCGGCGACAGGATCCAGGCCAGCGGCGTGGCGATCTGCCCCAGGCCCACGCCGATCACCAGCATCTTGAGCACATGCTTGCGCGGCGCGGCCTGCAGCATGTAGAGCGTGCCCAGCGTGCTGCAGGTGGCGCCCGCCAGGCCGCTGGCCGCGCGCAGCATGAGCAGGCTGGTGTAGCTGCCCAGCACCAGGTGCAGCAGCGTCAGCAGCGCATACAGGCCCAGGCCGATCTCGGCGAACAGCCGCATGCCGAACTGCTGGCGGAACTTGTAGACCAGCAAATTGGCCGTCATGTTGAGCATGACGTAGGCGCCGGTCAGCCAGGCGGCCTCGGAAGACGTCAGCCCCATCTGCCCCTGGATGGTGGGCAGGTTGGCCGTGAACAGTGCATTGCCCAGGCCGCCCGTCAGCGCCACCAGCACGGCGATCAGGCCATAGGCTGCGCGCACGGCCGGCTGGTGCAGCGGCATGGACGGCGAGCCCGGCAGGCTGGGCTTTTCATGCTCTTCCCAGTCCGGCGGGGGCTTGAGGTAGACGACGGGGGGCGACGGGGGCAGCACGGGCCCTGGTGGAGTGGGTGTGGTGGCCATGTCAGGCCTTCAGGCCTTGCCAGACGATCTGCAGCGCCTTGCGCGCCAGTGTGCGCCGCTGCTGCGGCGTCTCGCCGCGCAGCGAGGCGCCCAGCATGCCGAAGACCAGGGACAGCTCGGCCTGCGTCAGCGGCTGGCGGCAATGGCCACAGGCCACGGCCCGGTCCATGGCCGGCCGAAAGATCTGCCACATGGCAACGCGGGCCTGGGCGATGACCTCGTCGCCGCGCTCCACGGTGCGCCAGTAATCGGTGATGGGGGCCGAGACCGCAATGCGCTCGGCCAGGCGCGACAGCAGCTTGTAGAAGGCATCGTCGTCCTCGGCCATGGCTTCGGCCGCGCTGCGCATGCTGTCCAGCGAACGCTCCAGCAGCGCCAGCATCAGCGCACGCCGGTCAGGAAACTGCCGGTACAGCGTGGCGCGGCCGACCTCGGCGCGCTCGACCACCAGGTCCAGCGGCGCGGTCACGCCATGCTCGGAAAACACGGCATCGGCCGCGTCCAGCAGCTGGGCGCGGCGGATATCGGCACTGGGTCTTTTGGAAGTCATGCGGACAATTATCGGACAAAGTTGTCCGTTAAATGTCCGCAACCGGCCTATCCCATGGCGGGGCCAGGGGCAAAAAACCAACGGTTTCCGGCAGCGGCAAGGCCTCTACAGGTCGGTCAGCGGCAGCAGCTGGCGGCGGCTGTCAAAGCGCCGCGACTGGCCGTCCAGAGGATCGGTGAAGGCCAGGCTGCGCGCCAGCAGCTGCAGCGGGCGCGAGTAGTCGCCCTCGGGCATGTCATGCACTTCGGGATAGAAGCCGTCGCCCCACAGCGGCAGGCCCAGGGCGGCCATGTGCACGCGCAGCTGGTGGCGCTTGCCGCTTTCCGGCTCCAGCCGGTAGCGTGCCCAGCGGCCGCGCTGCTCCAGCACCTGCATGTGGGTGCGGGTGTTGGGTGTGCCGGCCACCTCGTGCATGCGAAAGAAATGGCCGCTTTCCTCCATGCGGCTTTCATGCGTGCGCGGGAAAACCACGTCCTCGCGCCAGGGGGCGACGGCCTCGTAGGTCTTGTGGATGGCGCGGTCGCGGAACAGCGCCTGGTAGATGCCGCGCGTGGCGCGCTGCACCGAAAACACCACCAGACCCGCCGTGTCGCGGTCGATGCGGTGGATGGGCGACAGCTCGGGCAGGTCGAACTCGCGCTTGAGCCTCACCAGCAGCGTCTGCTGCAGGTACTTGCCGGCCGGCACCACGGGCAGGAAATGCGGCTTGTCGGCCACCAGCAGATGCGCGTCGCGGTGGAGGACCTCGGCCTCGAAGGGAATGGGCGGCTCGGCCTGCAGCTCGCGGTAGTAGTAGTAGCGCAGGCCCGGCGCAAACGCCGTGCCTGCATGGGCGGCACGGCCGTGCTCGTCCACCACTTCTTCCTGCGCCATGCGCCGCAGCCAGTCCTCGCGCGCCGCGGCCGGCAGGCGCTCGGCCAGAAAATCGATCAGCAACCCGCCGCCCTGGCTGGGCAGCACCACGCAGCTGGGGCTGACGCCGTCGCGTATGGGAAGAACCTTGGGGTCGTGGGCGTTGTGCATGTGTTTCAGCCCTCAGAGCGCCTGCCGCGCAGCCCATTCATCGGGCGTCACGATCAGGCCGGGAAACTCGTCGCGCAGTGCCAGAAGATCGCCATCACCCGTGATGAGCGCCCGGGCCCGGCCTACATGCGCCAGCACCAGGAACACTTGGTCCTTGTCGTCCCGGCACAGCGGCAATGCAGGCCAGGGCTGCGGCAGTGTGACGACATCGGCCCAGGGCAGGAAATCCTCCAGCAAGGCCTGTTGCTCGGCCGTTGACAGCTTGAACTTCGGATAGGCGAGCACACGCAGCAGTTCGCTGGCCGTTTCCCTGCAGACCAGGGGCTGCAACTGCTGTTGCTGCCAGGCCCGGCGTATCCACGCAAGACGGCCGGACGTGAACAGCAATGCCGAGAGCACGACGTTGGTGTCCAGGACGACACGCATCATTTGCGCGCCCAGGAGGTAGCCTCCTGCACATCCTCTTCGGTGATGCCCATCTGCTGCAGCTTGTCGCGGACGGCCTGTGCGCGCTGGACACGCTGCACGTGCACGGGCGTGAGCACGATGCGGCCGTTTTCCACGGCCACCTCGAAATACTCGGTGGCCTCCACCTCGGACACCACGGCCTTGGGCAGGGTGATCTGGTTCTTCGACGTCAATTTGGCAAGCATGGCCGGCTCCTGCAAATCAGAGAAAACACGGAAATCTTACTTCCTTACTTCATTTCTCTGCGTCTCACCGGGTTTCTTCACCTGGCGAGGCTGGCCCGCTCAGTCCACTCACGCCGTTCAACCCGCTGTCCGCCGTCACCAGCACGCCCGCCGAAACGATGTAGTCGGCCGCGCTTTCGATGTCGCCGCGCAGCGCCTCCTTGGCGGAGGGCGCATCGCCGCGCCGCAGGGCCTCGACCAGGCGCGCATGGTGGCCGACCGCCACCTGTTCGCTCACGCGGCGCGAGCCCGAGCGCATGTCGTGGTTGAGGATGGGGCCTATGCGCAGCCACAGCGCCTCGATCATCTGCAGCAGCATGGGCATGCCGGCCGCGCTGTAGACGGCGAAGTGGAAATCCTTGTTGAAGGCGATGAGCCGCGCGCCGTCCGGCGAGGCGCTGGCCATCTCGGTCGCAAAGCGGTCCTGCAGTGCGGCGATGCGTTCCAGCCCGGCGGCCGGCAGTTGCCGGGCCGCCTGCTCCGTGGCCAGGCCTTCGAGGTTGACGCGGATGCGCGTGATCTCGCGGAAGGCGCTTTCCGTCATCAAGGGCACGCGCAGCGCGCGGTTGGGCGTGAGTTCCAGCGCCTGCTCGGCCACCAGCCGGTGCACGGCCTCGCGCACGGGCATGACGCTGACGCCCAGCGCGCTGGCCGTGGTGCGCAGCGAGATCTGCTCGCCCGGAATCATCTGGCCCGTGATCAGCAATTCCCTGAGCTGTGCATAGACATCGCTGCTGAGGGTCTGCCGTTTGAGTGGGGTGACTAGTTCGTTGATGGCCATGGCGGCGATGGTAGCGCGGCGCCGCCGCTGTCATGCCTCATAGGGTATTTACCATATTTGATCTGTGATCACAGATACAAAATCCAAACCCAACCCGAATCCCTTTCACCTTTGTTTGAGTTCCCAAGGAGTCCCCGCATGTGGAAAAACGATCTTCTGGCCGGCCAGCGCGTCCTGGTGACGGCGGGCGCCGCCGGAATCGGCCTGGAAATCAGCCGCGCCTTTGCCGAGGCCGGCGCGCGCGTCATGGTCTGTGACGTGGCCCAGGCCAGCCTGGATGCGCTGGCTGCCGCCCTGCCCGGCGCCAGCGGCCGTCTTGCCGATGTGTCGGATGCCTTGCAGGTGCAGGCCCTGTTCAAGGCCGTGGACAACGAGTTGGGCGGCCTGGACATCCTCGTCAACAACGCCGGGGTGGCCGGCCCCACGGGCGCGGTGGAGACGCTGGAGCTGGCCGACTGGCAGCGCACGCTGGATGTGAACATCACCGGCGCCTTCCTGTGCACGCGGCTGGCCGTGCCCCGGCTTCGGCAATCGGCACGCGAGGGCCGGCAGGCGGCCATCGTCAACCTGTCTTCGGCGGCAGGCCACCTGGGCATGCCGGGCCGCTCGGCCTATTCGGCGTCCAAGTGGGCGGTGATCGGCCTGACCAAGTCGCTGGCGCTGGAGCTGGGCGCCGACGGCATCCGGGTGAACGCCATCCTGCCGGGCGCCGTGGACGGCCCGCGCATCCGCGATGTGATTGCCGCCAAGGCGCAGGCGCGCGGCCTGCCGCTGGAAGACGTCACGCGCAGCTACACGCACCAGGCCGCGCTGGGCCGCATGGCCACGGCGCGCGACATTGCCAACATGGCCGTGTTTGCCGCCAGCCCGCTGGCCGGCCATGTCACGGGCCAGGAACTGGCCGTCGATGGCCTGACCCAGGCGCTGAGCTGAGCGCCCTCTCCTCGTCCTCCCCCCACCTCTACTCCTCTCGCCTTTTTCACCGTTCGCAAGGACCTTCCATGGCCACCCGCACCAAAGCCATCATCACCTGCGCGCCCACGGGCGCCATCCACACGCCCAGCATGTCGCCCCACCTGCCCGTGACGGCCGAGCAGATTGCGCGCGCCGCCATCGATGCCGCCGAGGCCGGCGCCGCCATCGTGCACCTGCATGCCCGCGATCCGCGCGACGGGCGCCCTTCGCAGGACCCTGAGCTGTTCCGCCCCTTTCTCAAGGCGATCCGTGCCGAGTGCGATGCCATCGTCAACATCACCACGGGCGGCAGCCCGCACATGACGGTGCCAGAGCGCATGCGGCCCGTGACCGAGTTCCAGCCCGAGCTGGCCTCGCTGAACATGGGCTCGATGAACTTCGGCCTGTTCCCCATGCTGGAGCGCTTCCCGAACCTGGAACACGCCTGGGAGCGCGAGCACCTGGAAAACAGCCGCAACCTGGTCTTCAAGAACACCTTTGCCGATATCGAAGGCATCCTGCGGCTGGGCCAGGCCCAGGGCACGCGATTCGAATTCGAGTGCTACGACATCAGCCACCTGCACAACCTGGCGCATTTCGTGGACCGGGGGCTGGTGCAGGGGCCCGTGTTCGTGCAGTCGGTGTTCGGCATCCTGGGCGGCATCGGCGGCCACCCGGAGGACCTGATGCACATGCGGCGCACGGCCGACCGCCTGCTGGGCAGCAACTACCAGTGGTCCATCCTGGGCGCCGGGCGCAACCAGCTGCCGCTGGCCACCATGGGCGCGGCCATGGGCTCGCATGTGCGCGTGGGGCTGGAAGACTCTCTGTGGATAGGCCCGGGCCAGCTGGCCACCTCCAGCGCCGAGCAGGTGCGCCGCATCCGCACCGTGCTCGAGGCCCTGAATGTCGACGTCGCCACGCCTGACGAGGCGCGCAGCATGCTGGGCCTCAAGGGTGCGGCCAACGTGGCCTTCTGAACCGCCTTCCCGGGCCAGCCCCCATGCCACAAAACAGGAGACTCCCATGCAGATCGATATCGTCGCCGACCTCAAGACCACGCTGGGCGAAGGCCCGCTGTGGGACGTCGGGCAGCAGCGCCTGTACTGGATAGACAGCTTCGACGGCCGCATCTTCCGCTGCACGGCCGACGGGCGGGAACTGCGCGCCTGGGAAGTCGGCCAGAAGATTGGCTCCATGGCACTGCGCCGCGACGGCCGCTCGGCCCTGGTGGCGCTGCACGGCGGCGTGCACACGCTGGACCTGGAAAGCGGCGAGCTGGAGCTGGTCGTCGCCCCCGAGCCCCACCTTCCCGGCAACCGGCTCAACGACGGCAAGGTGGACCGGCAGGGCCGCTTCGTCTTCGGCTCCATGGACACCCTGGAGGAGCAGCCTTCGGCACGGCTGTACCGGCTGGACACGGACCTGAGCCTGCATGTGCTGGACGAGGGCATCATCTGCTCGAACGGCCCGTGCTGGAGCCCGGACGGCACGACGCTCTATTTCTCGGACACGTGGAGCGGCGAGATCCGCGCCTACGACTACGACACGGCCACGGGCCATGCCAGCGGCCGCCGGACCTTTGCCCCGGTCGACACCAGCGGTGGCGGCGCGGCCGACGGGGCCACGGTCGATGCCGAAGGCTGCCTGTGGCAGGCCCTGGTGTACGCGGGCCAGCTGGTGCGCTACACGCCGGACGGCCGGGTGGACCGGGTGATAGAGATGCCGGTGCGCAAGGTGACCAGCGTGATGTTCGGCGGGCCCGGGCTCGACACGCTGTACGTCACCTCCATGGGCAAGCCGCCGTTGCCGCGTTTCCCGGGCGACGGCCAGTCCCGTGGCGCGCTGTTTGCCGTCAAGGGGCTGGGCGTGCGTGGCCTGCCCGAGCAGCGCTTCGGCGCCTGAGCACGGAGCCGGGCATGCAGGCCCGGAGCCTTCGCACCGCGACGCCGCCCGCCCCGCGAAGCGGCGCCTTCATCCACACAACAATGAAACGGCACCCACCGCTGGTGCCCGGGAGACCGCCATGGCCCAGGCCCCGCGCGCTTCGCTGCGCCAGATCCACCGCTATTCATGGGTATCCCTGCTGGTCTGCTGGCTGATCTGGGTTCTGAATGCCTACGACCGCGAGATCGTGCTGCGGCTGGGGCCGACTATCTCCCGGCACTTCGGCCTGTCGGCCGACGAATGGGGCACGGTGGCCACCATCGTGATGCTGGCCCTGGCCGTGCTGGACATTCCCGGCGCGATCTGGAGCGACCGCTACGGCGCGGGCTGGAAGCGCGCACGCTTTCAGGTGCCCCTGGTGCTGGGCTATACGGCGCTGTCGTTCGCCTCGGGCTTCAAGGCGCTGAGCGGCAGCCTGGCGGGCTTCGTGGCGCTGCGCGTCGGCGTCAACCTGGGCGCCGGCTGGGGCGAGCCCGTGGGCGTGAGCAACACCGCCGAGTGGTGGCCGGTGGAGCGGCGCGGCTTCGCGCTGGGCGCCCACCACACGGGCTATCCGGTGGGCGCCATGCTCAGCGGCCTGGTCGCCGGCTTTGTGCTGTACGCCTTCGGCGAGGAGAACTGGCGCTATGTGTTCTTTGTCGCGCTGGTCGTCGCCATCCCGCTGATGTGGTTCTGGGCGCGCTACTCCACGCCGCAGAAGATGGAACTGCTGTATGCCGACATCGCCGCCCGGGGCATGACCCCGCCGCAGGCCAGCGTGGCGGCGCAGGTGGAAAAAGGCCAGGCCTGGCGCACCCTGCGCAGCACGCTGGCCAACCGCAGCATCGCCCTGACGGCTGGAAACACCCTGCTCACGCAGGTGGTCTACATGGGCATCAACGTGGTGCTGCCCGCCTACCTCTACAACATCATGGGCCTGTCGCTGGCCGAATCGGCAGGCATGAGCGTGGTGTTCACGCTCACCGGCATCCTGGGCCAGCTGGTCTGGCCGGCTCTGTCGGACGTGATCGGGCGCCGCGTCACCCTGGTGATCTGCGGCCTGTGGATGGCCGCCAGCGTGGGCGCCTTCTACTTCGCCGACACCATGGCCCTGGTCGTGGTGATGCAGCTGCTGTTCGGCCTGGTCGCCAATGCGGTCTGGCCCATCTACTACGCGGTGGCCTCGGACTGCGCCCAGCCTGCGGCCACCTCCACGGCCAACGGAATCATCACCACCGCCATGTTCGTGGGCGGCGGCATCGCGCCCGTGCTGATGGGCAGCCTGATCTCCCTGGGCGGCGGCTGGACCAGCCCCGGCGGCTATGCCCTGTGCTTCGTGGTCATGACCGGCTGCGCGCTGGGCGGCGTGGCCCTGCAGCTGGGCACGCGCGGCAACGCCGCCTCCACCGCCACCGCCTGACTCCGCTTTCATCCACCCATCTTTCCAAGGATTTGCCATGGTCCATCACCCATCACCCGCCCCTGTTCACGCGCCGCCCGCACGGCCGCAGCCGGCCGCCGGCGACAGGCAGTCGCTGCTCAACGCCCGCATCTTCCGCAGGCTGATGCCGCTGCTGGTGCTGTCCTATGTGATCAGCTTCATAGACCGCACCAATATCGCGCTGGCCAAGTCGCACATCGAGGTGGACCTGGGCATCTCGGCGGCCGCCTACGGCCTGGGCGCGGGGCTGTTCTTCCTGAGCTACGCCCTGCTGGAAGTGCCCAGCAACCTGATCATGCACAGGGTGGGCGCGCGGTTCTGGATCACCCGCATCATGGTGACCTGGGGCCTGCTGTCGGCCGGCATGGCCTTCATCACCGGAGAGACCTCGTTCTACGTGATGCGCGTGCTGCTGGGCGCGGCCGAGGCGGGGCTGTTCCCCGGCGTGATGCTGTACCTGACCTACTGGTTCGGCCGCGAGGAACGGGCCCGCGCCATCGGCTACTTCCTGCTGGGCGTGTGCATTGCCAACATCCTCAGCGGCCCCGTGGGCGGCGCGCTGCTGCAGATGGACGGTTTCCTGGGCTGGCACGGCTGGCAATGGATGTTCGTGATCGAGGGCCTGCCCGCCGTGGCCCTGGCCTGGGTGGTCTGGAAGAAGCTGCCCGACGGCCCGGCCAGCGCGCCCTGGCTGACGGCCGCCGAATCGCGCGAGGTACTGCAACGCCTGCAGGCCGAGCAGGACCAGCAGGCCAGCGCCGGCCAGGTGGGCCACTCGCTCCGGGACTGCCTGCGCGACCGCCAGATCTGGCTGGCCATCCTTGTCTACTTCTGCCACCAGATCAGCATCTACACGGTGATCTTCTTCCTGCCCGGCATCATCGGCACCTACGGCCAGCTCTCGCCGCTGCAGATCGGCACGCTCAACTCCGTGCCCTGGATCGCAGCGGCCATCGGTGCGGCCTGGCTGCCGCGCTTTGCCACCCACCCGCAGCGCTGCCGGCGCATGCTGCTGGCGGGCCTGGGCACCATGGCTGCAGGCCTGCTGCTGGCGGCGCTGGCGGGCAAGGCCTCGCCCGCGCTGGGGCTGCTGGGCTTCAGCCTCACGGCGCTGATGTTCTTCGTGGTGCAGTCCGTCGTCTTCCTGTTCCCGGCCTCGCGGCTGGCGGGCGCGGGGCTGGCGGGCGGCATTGCCCTGGTCAATACCTGCGGACTGGTGGGCGGCTTCATCGGCCCCACCGTGATGGGGATGATCGAACAGGCCACGGGCAGCACGCGCAACGGCCTGTTCATCATGGCGGGCCTGCTGGTGGTGGCCGCCCTGGCATCCACCCGGCTGCGCCAGGGCCAGGAGACACGGTGATGACAGCGCTTTTGCCGCGGCAGGCCGCGCTGTAGGCCAATCTCCTGTATGCGGGCCTGCCGGCTGCCCGCCAGCGCGTCCCGGACCTTGGCAAGCGGTTTTGCGGCGCTAGGATGGACCGAACTCCATTTAGCGGCCCCCTGCGCCATGACCGACACAGCGACCGACAGCTCCCCCACGCCGGCATCCAAGCCCACACCCCGCCCGCCGCGCCGCCGCTGGCTGCGCATCCTCGTGTGGATGGTCTCGGCACTGGTGCTGCTGCTGGCGCTGGTCGTGGTCCTGATTGCCACCTATGACTGGAACCGCGCCAGGCCCTGGATCAATGAGCGGGTCAGTGAAAGCACCGGCCGGCATTTCGCGATTGAAGGCGACCTGCGGGTGCAATGGAACTGGCCCCAGCCGCTGGACCAGGGCTGGCGTCACTGGATTCCTGGCGTCACCGTCCAGGCCGAGCAGCTGACGCTGGGCCAGCCCGAAGGCTGGCAGGTGGAGCAGGAGCCGGCCAAGGGCAGTGGCGAGCTGCCTGCCCTGCCTGCGCCGCCCGACCAGTTGAACAAGGGCCGCCTGCCCGAGGAGAAAGCCAAGGAACAGCCCACGGTAAAGGCGAAGGACAAGGACAAGGACTCGCAGGCCAGCCCTTCCGCGCCCAGTATCGACAGCGACAGCATCGTCCTGGCCGACGAAAAAATGGCCCCTCCCCCGCGCGACGCCGCCACCATGGCCACGGCAGCCCGCGCCACGGCCAGCCTGCGGCTGTGGCCGCTGCTGGGCCGGCACGTGCTGCTGGACCATCTGCAGCTCGAAGGGCCTGACCTGGTCTTTGCACGGCGCAAGGACGGCAGCAACAACTGGACTTTCAAGCGCCCCGAGTCCACCGGTCCGCGCTGGCGCTTCCAAGTGACGCAATTGAGCCTGCGCGGCGGCCTGGTGGGCTGGAGCGATGGCGTGCGCCAGATGGCGGTGCGCGCACGCCTGGACAGCCTTGTACGGCCGCCCAGTCCAGACTTTCCGTATGGCATGCGCGTCGGCCTGACCGGCCGCATCGCCAAGGCCACGGTCGAGGCCCAGGGCCTCATCGGCCCCGTGCTGGACCTGCAAAGCGAGCAGGCACGCTTTCCGGTCAAGCTGTGGGCCCATGCGGGCAGCCTGCGCGCACGGGCCGAGGGCATTCTCGACAATCCCAGGGCACTCAAGGGCATGGACCTGCAGGTGCACCTGCGCGGCTCCAGCATGGCCGACCTGTTCCCACTGACCGGCCTGCTGCTGCCGCGTACACCGCCCTTCGACACCAACGGCCATCTGGTCGGCAGCCTGCAGCCCGGCCGCGCCGAGTGGGACTACGAAAACTTCGAGGGCCGCGTGGGCCAGAGCGATCTGCGCGGCTCGCTGCATTACGCATCCGGCAAGCCCCGGCCCAAGCTCAGCGGCGAGCTGGCATCGCGCAAGCTGCGCCTGGCCGACCTGGGGCCGGTGGTAGGAGCACCGTCCACCAGGCAGGACCAGAAAAGCCGGCAGGCGGCCAGCGGCAAGACCCTGCCCACGCAGCGCTTCGACACGAGCAAGTGGAATGCCATGGATATGGATGTGCACTTCCAGAGTGACCGCATCGAGCGTCCCCAGGCCCTGCCCATCGAGAACTTCAGCGTACATGCCGTCATGGACAACGGTGTGCTGCGCCTGGCGCCGCTGCGCTTCGGCATGGCCAAGGGCAAGCTGGACCTGCAGGCCATGGTGGACAGCGGCGCCAAGCCGCCCAAGGCCAACCTCCAGGGCAAGGTCCAGGGGCTGCAGCTGTCGGCCCTGTTCCCCGAGATCGAATTGATGAAGAAAAGCCTGGGCAGCATGGATGGCGCCATCGCCCTGGAGGGCCGAGGCCAGTCCATGGCCGAATGGCTGGGCACCAGCTCCGGCGACATGCGCCTGTATGTGCGCGACGGGCGCTTCAGCAAGCAACTGCTGGACCTGGCCGCGCTCAACCTGGGCAGCGTGGTGGTGACCAAGCTGTTCGGTGCCGACAAGGAAGTCCAGCTCAACTGCGCCGTGGCCGACCTGTCCGTGCAGAACGGCCTGGCACGCACGCGCAACGTCAAGTTGGCGACGCCGGAGGCGATCGTGGAGGCCACAGGCCAGATCAGCCTGGCGCAGGAGACCATGGATCTGCACATCAAGCCCGAATCGCTGAAGTGGAAGTTCTTCTCGCTGCGCACGCCCCTGTATGTGCGCGGCAGCTTCGCCAACCCCAAGGTGGGCGTGGAGCCCGGCCCGCTGCTGCTGCGTGCGGGCGCGGCCGTGGCCGCCGCCGTGGTGGCGCCCGCCGCCCTGGCCCTGGTGCCGCTGACGGTGCCGGCTGCCGAGGAAGATGCGCAATGCCAGCGCCTGCTGGCAGACGCCGGCAAGAAGTAGGAAGGCCTGCCCGGCCTTCACCTGCAGCGCACCCTGGGAACGCCACGAACGGCCGTCCCCAGGCGCTGGCCAGCAAGACCATGATCACCGCGCGCCTATGTGAGCCGGGGCTTGGGCCAGCGTGCAGTCTGGCAAGAGTGGCAACGCCGACCGTGCGAGCCATCAGTACCATGAGGGCCACAGCCGTTGCGAACGGCGGCGGCGCACAGTGCATATGACCCGCCCCGCTGTAGCAGGCCATGCATTGCGTATTTCCCCTTAGCCCCATCGCGGCGCAGACCGTTGATTTCGCTTAACCTTCGCCGTTAACCCGCTTTTGCCGTGCCCAGCCCTTCTCCCATGTCCTCCAAAGTCCAGTTCCGCCTGCGCGTATACAACGACAGCACCATTGCCATCGGACCCGGCAAGGTGCAGTTGCTCGAATCCATCGCCGAGGCGGGCTCCATCTCGGCCGCAGCCCGCTCGCTGGGCATGTCGTACCGGCGCGCCTGGGTGCTCGTGGACGAGATGAACCGCGCGCTGCAGACGCCGGCCGTCAACACCAGCGCAGGCGGCGCCCATGGCGGCGGCGCCTCGCTCACGGCCACGGGCGAGGCCATCGTCAGGCATTACCGCTCCATAGAAACCACGTCGCGCATGGCGGCTGCGGCCGATATCGCAGCGCTGACGCGCCTGCTCAATCCCCAGGGCACCGCCAGCGCATGAGCGATGCCGCCGCGCAAGCCATAGGCTGCCGCCCCATCGGCCATGTGCGCAGCCGCTTCACCGATCCGGTGGGCATGCCCATACAGACGGCAGGCGCGGCCGACGAGGCAGGCCGCGTGGAGCTGCTGCCCGAGTTCGAGGCCGGGCTGCGCGACATCGAAGGCTTTGACTACCTGATCCTCATCACCCACCTGCACCAGGCCGTGGAAAAGCTGGAAGTCGTGCCCTTCATGGACGACCGCAGCCACGGCGTGTTCGCCACACGCGCCCCGGCGCGGCCCAACCGGCTGGGCCTGTCCATCGTGCGCCTGGTGCGGCGCGAAGGACTGCTGCTGCATTTCCTGGGCAACGACATGCTCGACGGCACGCCCGTGCTCGACATCAAGCCCTACGTGCCCAGGCTGGACGTGCGCCAGACCGAGCGCATAGGCTGGTTCGGCAAGCGTATCGACCAGATGCCCGACATCCGCGCCGACGCCCGCATGGCCTGAGCCTGCTTCGGCAGCCGCAGCAACGGCAACAGCCCTCAGTGGAAATTGCGGCTCGCCACGCCGGCGCCGCCCAGGCGGCCCAGCCAGCGGCTCATGTCGCGGGCGCGGTGCACGATGAGATGGCGCACGGCGGGCACCTCCTGGCTGGCCTGCTCTGCAGGCACTGACTCGCCGCAGTCCTTGCCGCCGCCCCAGTCCGAGCTGCTTTGCCAGATGCCCTCGACCGCCAGCAGCCGCGCGCCCAGCAAGGGCTCGCCCCAGCGCGTGACGGTATCGGGCCAGACCACCAGGTTGACCGTGCCCGTCTCGTCCTCCAGCGTGATGAAGACCGTGCCCTTGGCCGTGGGCGGGCGCTGGCGCACGGTGACGATGCCGCAGGCCCGCACGCGCATGCCCGCCAGCGTGTCGCGCAGCTCCAGCGCCGTGCGCAGCCCGTGGCGGCGCAGGCGGTCACGCAGCAGGGCCAGCGGATGGCGGCGCAGGCTCAGGCCCGTGGCCGCGTAGTCGAACAGGATTTCCTCGCCCTCGGGCCCGGCGGCCAGTTGCACGGGCGCCTCGTGCACGGGCACGCCCGCGAACAGCGGGGGCTGCACCTGCAGGGCCGCGGCATCCCACATCTGCTGGCGGCGGTGGCCTGACAGGCCCTGCAGCGCATCGGCCGCCGCCAGGGCCTGCAGCTCGGCGCGCTGCAGCCGGGCGCGCAGGGCCAGGTCCTCGGTGCTCCTGAACGGCGCCTGCGCGCGGACCTGGGCCACGCGCTCGCCGGAAGTCTTGGGCAACTGCGCCACCATGCACAGACCCAGGCGCACGGCCGGCTGCGGCAGCTCGACGCCGGCAATGCGCTCGTGCGGCGCCTCCAGCGTGCAGTCCCAGTCGCTGTGGCGCACATCGACGGGCAGCACGCGCACGCCGTGGCGGCGCGCATCCTGGATCAGTTGCGAGGGGGTGTAGAAGCCCATGGGCTGGGCATTGAGCAAGGCCATGAGGAAACAGGCCGGCTCATGGCGCTTGAGCCAGGCGCTGGCATAGGCCAGCATGGCAAAGCTGTAGGCATGGCTTTCTGGGAAGCCGTATTCGCCGAAGCCCAGCATCTGGCGGAAGATGGCCTGGGCAAATTCGGCGCTGTAGCCGTTGGCCAGCATGCCGTCTATCAACGGACGCTCGAAGCGGTGCACGCCGCCCTTGCGCCGCCAGGCCGCCATGGAGCGGCGCAGCTCGTCGGCATCACCCGCCGAGAAGTTCGCCGCGATCATGGCGATCTGCATCACCTGCTCCTGAAAAATGGGCACGCCCAGCGTGCGCTTGAGCGCCTTCTCGAGCGCAGGCTTTTCCAGAACCAGCTCGCCGCCCTGCCGCCGACGCTCGCGCGCCTGAAGATAGGGATGGACCATGCCGCCCTGTATGGGGCCGGGCCGCACGATGGCGACCTCGACCACCAGGTCGTAGAACTCGCGCGGCTGCAGCCGGGGCAGCATGCTCATCTGCGCCCGGCTCTCGATCTGGAAGGTGCCCACGGTGTCGGCGCGGCAGATCATGTCGTAGGTGGCCGGGTCGTCCTTGGGGATGTCGGCCAGCTCCCAGCGCGGGCCGCGCAGCGCGGCGCGCGCGTGCAGGCTGCCGCGCAGCACGGTGAGCATGCCCAGGGCCAGCACATCGACCTTGAGCAGCTTCATGGTGTCCAGATCGTCCTTGTCCCACTGGATGACCGAGCGGCCCTCCATGGCGGCCGGCTCCACGGGCACCAGCCGCGTCAGCGGCCCGTCGGTCAGCACAAATCCGCCCACATGCTGGCTCAGGTGGCGCGGGCTGTCGCGCAGCTGCAAGGCCAGCTCCAGCCACAGCCGCGCACGCTGGGGCGACAGTTGCGGGCAGTCGTCGCCCAGCCGCTCGCGCAGCCGGGCCAGGCGCAGCAGCTTGGAGCGCACCCAGCCCAGGGCGGGGTCATCGGGTTCGGGCTCCGGCTCGGCCGCCTGGTCCTCGGCATCGCTGAACCAGTGGTGCTGCCGGGCCATGGCGTCGATCAGCACCGCATCCACGCCCAGGGCCTTGCCCGCGTCGCGCAGTGCGCCACGCGTGCGCCAGCAGCTGACCACGGCCGTCAGCGCCGCACGGCCGCGGCCGTATTTTTCGTAGATGTACTGGATGACGGTCTCGCGCCGCGCGTGCTCGAAGTCCACGTCGATATCTGGGGGCTCGCTGCGCTCGCGGCTGATGAAGCGCGCCATCAGCAGCGTGGTCTTGTTCGGGTCCACGGCCGTGATGCCCAGGCAATAGCAGACGGCCGAGTTCGCGGCCGAACCGCGCCCCTGGCACAGGATGCCTTCGCTGCGCGCATAGCGCACGATGTCGTGCACGGTGAGAAAGTACATCTCGTAGCGGCATTCGGCGATCAGCTCCAGCTCATCCTTCAACTGCTTGGCGACCGATTCGGGAATGCCTTGCGGATAGCGCCCCGCCGCTCCCTGCCAGGTATGCCAGGCCAGGGTCTGGCGCGCGTCCATGCCGGGAAGCACGCTTTCCTGCGGATAGTGGTAGCTGATCTCACTGAGCTTGAAATCGCAGCGCGCGGCAATCTGCAAGGTTGCATCCAGCATGGCGCGCGGATAGATGCCGCCCAGCCGCAAGCGTGAGCGCAGATGGCGCTCGGCATTGGGATGCAGCTCGAAGCCGCATTCGGCCACCGTGCAGCCCAGGCGCAGCGCCGTCACCAGGTCCTGCAGCGGCTTGCGCGAGCGCGCATGCATGTGCACGTCGCCGCATGCCACGCAGGACAGGCCCATTAACCCTGCCACGTCCTGCAGGCTTTGCAGCCACAGGCTGTCGTCGGGCGCCAGCAGCAGCTCCACGCCCAGCCAGCAGCCCGGCCCCAGCTGCGCCACGGCGGCCTGCACGGCCTGGGCGATGGCGGGCACATCGCCGGCTGGAAGCAGCGCACGCTGTGGCAGGACGATGCATTCGCAGCCTTCATGCAGCAGATGCCAGGGGCTGTCGGTATCGACCAGGTACTGGCCCTTTTCGGCACGGGCGCGCGCTGCGCTGATGAACTCGCAGAGGTTGCCCCAGCCGTTCAGATCGCGCGCCAGCGCCACCACGCGCAGCGGCCCCCAGGCGAATTCGCTGCCATGGATCAGGGCCATCTCGCAGTCGCGCGCGGCCTCGAAGGCCCGCACGGCGCCGGCCACCGAGCATTCGTCGGTCAGGGCCAGCGCCTGGTAGCCCAGGGCCTTGGCGCGCTGCACCAGTTGGGCCGGCGAAGAGGCGCCGCGCAGAAAGCTGAAGTTCGACAGGCAGTGCAGCTCCGCATAGCCGGGCAGGCCCGGGCCCGATGCCATGCCGGACACCGGCCCGGTGGCCTGGGGCGGGGGCTGCAGCCGCTGCAGCTGCGGGGGCGGCGGCTCCAGCAGGATGTCCTGTTCAGCCATAGATGCCTTGCGCAAACCAGGCGGCGGGCGACAGCAGGGCCGGCATGCCTGGCAGCCGCTCCGATGCAGGCGCGCGCTCGCGGTAGATCCAGACATGGCCGACAGCCGCGTTGCTGGCCACGAAATAGTCACGCACGGCCAGCGCCGCATCGGCCTGCGGCTCTCCCCACCAGCCGGCCTCCAGCCGATAGGGGCCGGCCAGCAATTGCAGCGGCCCCTGCCAGCAGGGGCGGCTGCCCTGCAGGAGCAGCGGCTGGGGCGGATCAAGCAGCCAGGGCGGCAGCAGGCCCTGCCAGGGGTTGGCCGCCTTGCGCGCGTGCGCGGGCCGCCGCGGTGCCTGCGGGGTCTGCAAGGCCTCGCAGGCCGGGGTCCAGCGCTGCATGGCCTCGGGCCGGTGGTCCGATTGCAGCTGCGCCACCCGCACGCCCTGCGCGCCACGGCGGGCCGAGACGCGCTCCACCCATTCATGCCAGGCCATGCCGCTGGCCGCGCCTGCCCCATCTGCCGCGCCTGCCGCCTCGCCCAGCGGCGCCGGACCGGGCGCGGCCGGTGGCAGGCAACTGCCGGCATCGGCCGCGAAAGGCGCGGTGTCCAGCGCCACCAGCTCCAGCATGTCCGCAGGCGCGCGCCAGGGCGTGCGGGCCAGGCGTTCGCGCAGCAGGCGCTCCATGTGCTCCAGCGCCTGGGCGGGCCGGGCCGTGCGGATGTCCAGCGCTTCCCAGGCCGGCAGTTGCGTGCCGTCCACGCGCCGCAGATCGTGGTGCCAGCGCAGTTGCAGGCCCAGCACGCCCTGGTGGCGGGCCTGCAGCCAGGCCTGCAGCGCACGCAGCAGGGGCCGGGCGGCCTGCAGCAGGGCCTGGGCGTCGCTGGCCGGATAGCCCAGGTCGGCGCGCAATGCAAAGTGTTCGGGCAGCTCCAGCCAGTCCAGCGCATGGGGGCTGCTGCCATAGGCCTGGTCCAGCGCCAGCAAGGCCGGCAGCCCGATGCGCCGCGCCAGGCCCGCGCGCGGCAGGGCGCGCAGCTCGCCCCAGCGGCGGCAGCCCATGCGCTCCAGGGCCGGCGCATGGGGTTCGAGCGCGGGCAGGGTCCAGATCGGCAGGTCATCGGCAGGCGGCCAGGGCTGGCGCGAATCCGTGCCCTGCATGCGCCAGCGCAGCCGGGCCAGCGCCTGCCAGGCCGTGGCGGCCCGGGCCCAGACCGGCATCTGCGGGCTGCCTGCCTGCCCTGTGTCAGGCTGCTGTTCACGCAGAGCGCGCAGCAGGCCCAGCAGCATGGACTGGCGGCCGCCCCACAGGCGCTCCACGCTGCCCACCTCCATCAGCGCCACGGCCTGCCCTGCGCCCTGCCAGACGGCCACGCGCGGCGTCCAGCGCAGGGCCCACCAGGCCTGCTGCGCGCAGGCACTGCCTTTGCCATCACTGTCGCCGTTGCCCTGGCCATCGCCCTGCGCGGCATGCAGCGGCCAGGCAATCCAGTGCAGTGCTTGATTCGGCTGTGCCATGGCATCTCATCCCAGGGTGTGCGCTGCCGCCTGCAGGGCGGGCGCCTCGGCGGGCAGCAGTTGCCCGTGTCCATGAAGCCAGCGCTGCGCCTCGCCCGCCTGCCGGGTGCGCCGCAGGGCCTGGGCCTGCAGCACGTCCTGCCAGGCCCAGTGGTGCAGCGGCAGTTTCAAGGGATGCTCCAGCGCAGGCCCCCGGCGCTTGAGCAACTGCACGCGCAGGCAGGCTGGCGTGCCGCCTTCGCCCGGCTCCCCCAACTCTGTCTCCACGCGCAGCCGCAGCGGCGCGGGCGAGGCCACCGTCTGCAGGGCGGCCGAGGCCTCGCGCCACAGCCACAGAATGCGCCCCTGCGCAGCGGCCGCCCATTGCAGCCGGCGCAGCGTGGCCATGGGCAGACCGGCCGGCAGCCAGGCCAGCACGGCCAGCACGTCGCGGCAGCGCAGTGCCTGCTCACAGACCCAGGCCAGCCCTGCCCCATCGCCTGCCGGGTGGGCGCCGGGGTGGGTGCCGGGGTGGGTATCGGCCTCCACGCAGCACAGCCGGTGCGCCGCCACGCCCGCCGCTTCCAGTCCCGGAGCAAAAGGCCTGCAAGGCGGCGCCACCAGCACCACCTGGCCCGCGCTGCGCTGCATCAGGGCCGCCAGGCCCGGCAGCAGCAGCGGCCATTCGGCATGGCCATGGGCGGGCTGCAGCAGCTCGACCATGGCGCCCAGCGGCCAGCCCCCGCCCGGCAATTGCGCATCCAGCAGCGCATGGCCCGAAGGCTGGACGCGCTGCTGCAGCGCCTGCTGCCAGCCATCGCCACGCCACACGCCCTGCAACTGAGGCAGCACACGCGCCGCGCCCGCCATGGGGGCGGGCTGCGCAGGTTGGGAGGCGTGGGGCGTGGTCATGGGGAAAATCTCAAATACTGTATGAATATACAGCACTCTTGATTTCCGAGAGATCCACGGATGTAAAAAAGCCGGGCAAGCCCGGCTGTCTCAGTGCGCTGGCGCTCTCGCTGCGCCACCCGCTGGGGGTGTGGCGTCGATCTGCATGCAGGCTTCGCACCATTGCGCGACCGCCGTGTCCACGGCGTGGGTGCGGGCGTTGATGGCGGGCCAGCGGCGCAGGCAGGCGTTGACGATGGCCTGCAGCTGCCACAGCGCCTCGCGGCTGAGCAGGGCCAGCTCGCTCATGCCCTGCACGTCGTCCTTGAGGTAGGCCAGCAGGTCGGTCTGCTGGTTCGGGTGCAGGCCGGCCTCGGCCAGCTGCTTTTGCAGGCTGCCGATGCTGGAGTCGATGTAGACGGCCGCCTGGTGGTCGGGCATGGCCTGCCAGCGCTCGGGAAAGGCCTGGCTGAACGTGTCCCACATCTGGAAGGCGGCCGACAGCGCTGCCACGCTGTGCGTGACCTCGGCCTGCAGCGGCGGCAGCGGCGTGCCCGGCGAGATCTCGTCGTACAGCAGCGGCAGCAGGATGCCGACCAGATCGGCCGGATAGCGGCGGTGGTTCATGCGCAGCATCAGCGACAGGCGCTGGCCGGGCAGGTCCTGGAATTTGTCGAAGAAGGCCGAGACCACCTCGGCCAGCAACAGGATCCGGCCCATTTTGGAGATGGCTTCGCCATGCACGCCGCGCGGATAGCCCGTGCCGTCCATGCGCTCGTGGTGCTCGAGCACGGCCATTTCCACGTCCTGCGAATACGCGCCCGCGCCCCGCATGATGAGCATGCCCGTGACCGAGTGCGCCACCAGGTGCTTGCGCTCGGCGCCCGTGAGCCGGTAGTTGGGGTCGGTCCAGGCCGGGTCCATGTAGAGCATGCCCACATCGTGCAGCAGGGCCGCCGTGGCCAGCGGGCCGCATTCACGCTCGCTCCATTCGCTTTGCAGCGCCAGGTAGACGGCCACCAGCATCATCTGCAGGCTGTGGGCGAACAGCTCGGGGCGCTGCTCGCGCATGACCGTGAGCTTGAAGGCGATCTGCGGCGGCAGCACCATCAGGCGCAGCGGCGCCAGCAGCCGGTCCGTGCCGCCCAGCGACTGCACCAGGCGGCGCATCAGGTCCACGGTTTCGCACTGCACCATGGCCTGGGCCTCGATGGCCAGCACGTCCACGCGGTTGTCCACGCCCAGGTGCTTGTCGATGGGGTCGCGCAGCTTGTGCTTGACCAGGCGCTCGTACATGTTGCTGTCGATGCGCGCGCCCTTGTCCACGAGCTTGACGCCCTTGTCGTTGAAGATGGGCTCGCCGGTCACCACGTTGCAATGCTCGGCCATGTCGGTGACGGCGCGCAGGAAATGCACGCCCTCGTCCTTCCATCCCTGCGCTGTCGGTGGATTGCGCACGGCCGCGACATCCGTCATAGAGGCTCCCATTGGCTCGAAATCTGAAATATAAGCAAAAGAGCCCGCGCAAGGCGGGCTCTTGTCGCGCAGGCCTGCACCAGGCAGGCACTGCACAGCACGGCAACATCAGCGAATCAGCGTCACGCCGGTCTTAGACTGGATGTCCTCGAAGCTCACTTCGGGGGCCAGTTCCACGAGCTTCAGGCCCTGCGGCGTCACGTCCATCACTCCCAGGTCGGTGATGATACGGTCCACCACGCCCACGCCGGTCAAAGGCAGAGTGCAGGCGGGAAGAATTTTGAGGTCGGTCGTGCCGTCCTTCTTCTTTGCCACATGCTCCATGAGCACGATGACGCGCTTGACGCCCGCCACCAGGTCCATGGCGCCGCCCATGCCCTTGACCATCTTGCCAGGGATCATCCAGTTGGCCAGGTCGCCCTTCTCGGACACCTGCATGGCACCCAGGATGGACAGGTTGATCTTGCCGCCACGGATCATGGCGAACGACTGGTCGCTGCCGAAGATGGACGAGCCGGCAATCGTCGTCACGGTCTGCTTGCCGGCGTTGATCAGGTCGGCGTCCACGGCATCCTCGGTCGGGAAGGGGCCGATGCCCAGCATGCCGTTCTCGGACTGCAGCCACACTTCCTTGTCACCCGTGTGGTTGGCCACCAGGGTGGGAATGCCGATGCCCAGGTTGACGTAGAAGCCGTCTTCGAGTTCTTGGGCCGCGCGGGCGGCCATCTGGTCTTGGGTCCACGGCATGGTCAGGCTCCTTGTTTTTCTGTGATGGTGCGCTTTTCGATGCGCTTTTCGGGGTTCGGGTTGTGCACGATGCGGTGCACGTAGATGCCGGGCAGGTGGATGTCGTCCGGTGCGATCTCGCCGACCTCGACCACCTCCTCCACTTCCACGATGCAGACCTTGCCGGCCGTGGCGGCGGCAGGGTTGAAGTTGCGCGCCGTCAGGCGGAACTGCAGGTTGCCGCTCTTGTCGGCACGGTGGGCCTTGACCAGGGAGACATCGGGCACAAGCGAGCGCTCCATCACATAGGTCTCGCCGTCGAACTCGCGCAGCTCCTTGCCCTCGGCCACCATGGTGCCCACGCCGGTCTTGGTGAAGAAGGCGGGAATGCCGGCGCCGCCTGCGCGCAGCTTCTCGGCCAGCGTGCCCTGGGGCGTGAATTCCAGCTCCAGCTCGCCGGCCAGGTACTGGCGCTCGAACTCCTTGTTCTCGCCCACATACGACGAGATCATCTTCTTGATCTGGCGCGTCTCCAGCAGCTTGCCCAGGCCAAAGCCGTCCACGCCCGCGTTGTTGGAAATCACCGTCAGGCCCTTGACGCCGCTGTCACGCAGCGCGTCGATCAGGGCCTCGGGAATGCCGCACAGGCCGAAGCCTCCCACAGCCAGCAATTGCCCGTCGGCCACGACGCCCTGGAGCGCCTGCTCCGCAGAGGGGTAGAGCTTTTTCACACATGTCTCCTTCAGATTGGATGCGCTACGATACTACGTACTTGCATAAGTAGTTTTTCGTAAAGATTTGCCCATGGATATAGATTACAGGCTGGCGTTCGAGGCCGCCCCCGTCGGTCTCGTGATCTCGCGCAACCGCACCATGATCGACTGCAATCGCCAGGTCTGCGAGATGTTCGAGGCCTCGCGCGAGGTGCTGATCGGCCAGACCTTCCAGATCCTCTACCCCAGCGCCGACGAGTATGAGCGGCTGGGCGCGCGCATCGCGCCCATTCTCAATGCAAGGGGCTTTTATTCGGACAACCGCATCATGAAGCGCGCCAACGGCGAAACGTTCTGGTGCCATGTCACGGGCCGCACGCTGGACCGCAGCGACCCGCATGCCTCGGGCATCTGGAGCTTCGAGGACCTCAGCGCCCAGCGCCCCGTCAAGGCCGAACTCACGGGGCGCGAGCGCGAGGTGGCCGCCCGCCTGCTGGAAGGCCTGACCTCCAAGGAAATCGGCCGCGCCCTGGCCATCAGCCACCGCACGGTGGAGATCTACCGCGCACGGCTGATGCGCAAGTACGGCGCCTCCACGGCCGCCGATCTGGTCCACAAGCTGGTCTCTGGCTGACAGGGCGACGGCCTACACGGGCCGTATCCGCCCGCGCAACACAATGCCTTGGCAAAAAGCATGCCCGGCACGACGCAGGCGGGGTGCGGTGAAATTTTTTGGCTATGGCGCAGTTGAGATTTGCCAATCGCCAAAGCCTTGCCGCATCCATAGAACGAAACAACAATAAAAGCAATTCGATAGCACGCAGCTATTGATTTTCCAAGCGCCGCGCTGCCTGCGTGCAAGCCGGCGCCGCTACCACCCCTCGATCAAGGAGAGACCATGACCCACAAGCTCACCACCGCCGCAGGTGCCCCGGTTGCCAACAACCAGGACTCGCTCACGGCCGGCCCGCGTGGCCCGATGCTGCTGCAGGACCTGTGGCATCTGGAAAAAATGGCCCACTTCAACCGCGAAGTGATTCCCGAGCGCCGCATGCACGCCAAGGGCTCGGGCGCCTTCGGCACCTTCACCGTGACGGGTGACATCACGCGCTACACCCGCGCCAAGGTATTCTCCGACATCGGCAAGCAGACCGAAGTGTTCGCGCGCTTTTCCACCGTGGCCGGCGAACGCGGCGCGGCCGACGCCGAGCGCGATATCCGTGGCTTCGCCGTCAAGCTCTATACCGAGGAAGGCAACTGGGACCTGGTGGGCAACAACACGCCGGTGTTCTTCTTCCGCGACCCGCTCAAGTTCCCGGACCTGAACAAGGCCGTCAAGCGCGACCCCTACACCAACCTGCGCTCGCCCGAGAACAACTGGGACTTCTGGACCGGCCTGCCCGAGGCGCTGCACCAGATCACCATCGTCATGAGCGACCGGGGCATTCCGCGCGGCTACCGCCACATGCATGGCTTCGGCTCGCATACCTACAGCTTCATCAACGCCAGCAACGAGCGCCACTGGGTCAAGTTCCACTGGGTCTGCCAGCAGGGCATCGAGAACTTCACCGATTCCGAGGCGGCCTCCGTCGTCGCCTCCGACCGTGAAAGCAGCCAGCGCGACCTGCTCGAGGCCATCGACCGCGGCGAGTTCCCTCGCTGGAAGCTGTGCGTGCAGATCATGCCCGAGCATGAAGCCGAGACCTACCGCTTCCACCCCTTCGACCTGACCAAGGTCTGGAGCAAGAAGGACTACCCGCTGATCGAAGTGGGCGTGATGGAGCTCAACCGCAACCCGCGCAACTACCACGCCGATGTGGAGCAGGCCTCGTTCACGCCGGCCAACCTGGTGCCGGGCATCGGCCCCTCGCCCGACCGCATGCTGCAGTCGCGCCTGTTCTCGTACGGCGATGCCGCGCGCTACCGCCTGGGCGTGAACCACCACCAGATCCCCGTGAACGCGCCGCGCTGCCCCTACCACGCCTACCACCGGGACGGCGCCATGCGCGTGGACGGCAACTACGGCGGCACCATCGCCTACGAGCCCAACACCAAGGGCGAGTGGCAGGAGCAGCCGGCCTTCGCCGAGCCGCCGCTGGCCCTCAACGGCGCGGCCGACCGCTGGAACTACCGCGAGGACGATGCCGACTACTTCACCCAGCCCGGCGACCTGTTCCGCCTGCTCACGCCCGATGCGCAGCAGCGCCTGTTCGAGAACACGGCGCGCAACATCGCCGGTGTGTCCGAGCACATCGTGCAAAAGCACATAGCGCACTGCACCCAGGCCGACCCGGCCTACGGCAAGGGCGTGGCCGATGCCATCGCCCGCCAGAAGGCCGGAACGCTCTGACCGGCTGACGCCCACGGCAAAACGCCCCCGAAACTTCGGGGGCGTTTTTCATGGCGCGCCCTGCCCTCAGGCCACGGCCTTGAAGGCGGGAAGCTTGTCGCCCAGCCGCTTGCCCATCTCCGTGCCCAGGGCCTGCAGGCCGCTCATGGGGCGCACCATGACCTCGAATTCCCGGATCAGCCCCTGCTCGTCGAAGCGGATGAAGTCGATGCCCTTGAGGTTCTTGCCGCCCACGCTGGCGCTGAACTCCAGCACCACGTCCAGGCCGTCATCGCTGGCCATCTGGCGGTGGTAGGTGAAGTTCTCGAAGACCTGGACCACGGTGGACAGCGCCAGCATCAGCGCGGCTGCCGAGGCATAGGGCGTGTTGGCCATGGGCGAGCGGAACACCGCATCGGGATGGACGATGGTGTGCAGCTCGCCCAGGTCGCTGGCGGCAACCATGCGATGCCACAGCTCCAGGGAGCGGGCGACTGCGGGATGGGCGTTCTTCGGGGGCTGGGACATGCTTGTCTCCTGGTGGTTGAGGTGGAAAACGGAATCGGGCGGCGCCCTCAAAGGCTGGCCGCCAGCGTGGTGCCTTGCACGATGGCGCGCTTGGCGTCGAGTTCGGCCGCCACGTCGGCGCCGCCGATCAGGTGCACGCTGCAGCCCGCCGCGCTCAGGGCCGCATGCAGCTCGCGCTGCGGCTCCTGGCCCGCGCAGAGCACGACGTTGTCCACCTCCAGCAGTTGCGGCTGGCCGTCCACGGTGATGTGCAGGCCGGCGTCGTCGATGCGTTCATAGGCCACGCCCGAGCCCATGGCCACGCTGCGTGCCTTCAGCGAGGTGCGGTGTATCCAGCCCGTGGTCTTGCCCAGCTGGTCGCCCACCTTGGTGGACTTGCGCTGCAGCAGGTGCACGCGGCGCGGCGAGGGCTCGGCCTGCGGCTGCGCCAGGCCGCCGGCCTGGGCGTAGTCCGTGTCTATGCCCCACTCCGCATAGAACTTGCGGGGCGCCACGGCGCCGCTGTCGCCGGCATGGGTCAGGTACTCGGCCACATCGAAACCGATGCCGCCCGCGCCGATGATGGCCACGCGCTCGCCCACGGGCCTGTCGCCCTGCAGCACGTCCAGGTAGCCGAGCACCTTGGGATGGTCCACGCCGTCGATGGCGGGAACGCGCGGCCGTATGCCCGTGGCCAGCACGATCTCGTCATAGCCGCCCTCGATGAGCTGGGCAGCCTCCACGCGGTGGCCCAGTCGCAGCGCCACGCCGCCCAGCTCCAGCTGGCGGCGAAAGTAGCGCAGCGTCTCGTGGAACTCCTCCTTGCCGGGCACCTTCTTGGCAATGTTGAACTGCCCGCCGATCTCGCTGGCCGCATCGAACAAGGTCACCGCATGGCCGCGCTGCGCCGCGGTGACGGCAAAGCTCAGGCCCGCCGGGCCGGCGCCCACCACGGCGATGCGCTTGGCGGCGGGCGCGGGCGCAATCACCAGCTCGGTCTCGTGGCAGGCGCGCGGGTTGACCAGGCAGGAGGTGATCTTGCCGCCAAAGGTATGGTCCAGGCAGGCCTGGTTGCAGGCAATGCAGGTGTTGATCTCGTCGGCCCGGCCCTGGCGCGCCTTGCGCACGAAGTCGCCATCGGCCAGCAGCGGCCGGGCCATGGACACCATGTCGGCATAGCCCTCGGCCAGCAGGCGCTCGGCCACTTCGGGCGTGTTGATGCGGTTGGAGGTGATCAGCGGGATGCCCACCTGCCCCATCACGCGCTGCGTGACCCAGGCATAGGCGGCGCGCGGCACCTTGGTGGCGATGGTGGGGATGCGTGCCTCGTGCCAGCCTATGCCCGTGTTCAGCAGCGTGGCGCCCGCGGCCTCGATGGCCTGGGCCAGCGCGATCACTTCCTCCAGCGTGGAGCCGCCTTCCACCAGGTCCAGCATGGACAGGCGGTAGATGATGATGAAGTCCCGCCCCACGCGCTGGCGCGTGCGCCGCACGATCTCCACCGCAAAGCGCATGCGGCCCGCGTAGCTGCCGCCCCATTCGTCATCGCGGTGGTTGGTGCGTGCGGCGATGAACTCGTTGATCAGATAGCCCTCGGAGCCCATGATCTCCACGCCGTCGTAGCCCGCATGCCGGGCCAGGGCTGCGCAGCGCACGAAGTCCTCGATGGTTTGCTCCACCTCGTCGCCCGTCAGCGCATGCGGCACGAAGGGGTTGATGGGCGCCTGCAGCGCGCTGGGCGCCACCAGCCCGGGCTGGTAGGCATAGCGGCCGAAGTGCAGGATCTGCATGGCGATCTTGCCGCCCTCGGCATGGACGGCCTGCGTGACGATGCGGTGCTGGTCCGCCTCGTGTTCGTTGACCATCATGGCGCCACCCTTCATGGGCCGGCCACGCTCATTGGGGGCGATGCCGCCCGTGACGATCAAGCCCACCTCGCCGCGCGCGCGCTCGGCGTAGAAGGCGGCCATGCGCTCGAAGCCGTTGGGCGCCTCCTCCAGGCCCACGTGCATGGAGCCCATGAGCACGCGGTTTCTGAGCGTGGTGAAGCCCAGGTCCAGTTCGGCATTCAGGTGGGGGTAGTGGGTCATGCCTGTCTCGCTTTTTTATGCAACTGATTGCATGAATGTAGTCAGCCTCCTTTATTTATGCAACTGGTTGCGCAAAAAATTGCAGAAATGACCGCAGCGCTTGGCCGCGCCTCCATGCAGGCCCGTAAGATGGCGCCCAGCTCCAGCGCCTTTCTTGTTGCCGATGTCCCTGCCACACGCCCTTCTCACTGCCTTGGTCGAGCACCCCTGCTCGGGCTCGGAACTTGCCGAGCGCTTCGACCGCTCCATCGGCTATTTCTGGAACGCCACGCACCAGCAGATCTACCGCGAACTCGCCCGGCTGGAAGAGGCGCAATGGATAGAGGCCCTGCCCGCCGAATCCGGCCGGGGCCGCAAGCGCCAGTACCGCATCCTTCCCACCGGCCGCAAGGAGCTCAAGCGCTGGGTGGCCGAGCAGGAAGACCCCAAGCCGCTGCGCGAGGAATGGATGGTGCGCCTGCGTGCCGAGGCGGTGGTGGGGCCCTGCGGACTGCAGGACGAAGTGCAGCGGCTGCTGGCACTGCACCAGGCGCAGCTGGACGTCTACCAGCGCCTGGAGCAGCGCGACTTCCTGGACAAGCCGCCCACGCGCGAGCGGCGGCTGCAGCACCTGGTGCTCAAGGCCGGCATACAGCAGGAGCAGCTGTGGATAGGCCTGCTGCAGGAAGCCCGGGAGATCCTGGACATGCCGGCCAGGCCCTGAGGAGCGGTTGCGACGGCTGAGACGGCCGAGACGGCTGAGAAGGTCTCGACGGCCGCCTCAGCCCTTGTTCAAGCCGTGCAGCACCAGCCCCGGCGCCTCCAGCCGGACACGCAGAATGCGCCCGTGCGTGGAGTCCGTCACATGCAGCGTGCGACGGTCCGCGCCGCCAAAGGCCAGGTTGGTGAGCGAGCTTCCCAGCACGCCGCGCAGCACCTGCACGGGCTCGGCACGGTGGTTGAGCACCCACACCAGGCCCAGGCCCGGGTTGGCCACCAGCAGCCGGCCCTGGTCATCCACAGCCAGCCCGTCGGGGCCGCTGGGGCCGTAGGAGGTGAAGAACTGCCCCACCTTGGCCACGCTGCCATCGGGCAGCAGGGGCACGCGCCAGACGCAGTTGCCGCGCGTCACGGCCAGGTAGAGCACGCGGCCGTCGGGCGACAGCGCCACGCCGTTGGGGCTGGGCACGTTGGCCAGCAGCAGGTCCAGCCGGCCGTCCGGCCGCAGGCGGTACAGGCGGCCGCTGGGGTCGTGCAGGCCGCTTTGGCCCTGGTCGGTGAAGTAGAGGTTGCCTTCGGCATCGAAGACCAGGTCGTTCACGCCCTTGAAACGCTCGCTGTTGCGCCGCTGCAGATAGGGGCTGACGCGCCCCGTGGCCACCTCCAGGCGCATCAGGCCGTTCTTGTAGTCGGTGATCAGCAGCGTGCGCTCGTCAAGGAACTTCATGCCGTTGGGCTCGCCGTCGTACTCGGCCACCAGGGTCCAGGCGCCTTGCGGATCGATGCGGAAGACGCGGCCCCAGGGAATGTCGGCCACGTACAGGTTGCCGGCGCCGTCGAACACCGGCCCCTCGAGGAAGGAGTCGGTGACGGCGCCGCCCCGGTTGGCATCGGCCCAGTCGCTGCGCTCGGGGCGGCGCAGGGCGTCGGGCATGGCGGTGAACGATTCGAGTTCGCAGACCTGGGGGGCTTGCAGCAGGAACATGGTGCTTGTCTTTCTCGGGATTTCAGGGGATGGCGCTGAAGCCGTACAGGCGCGCTGGATTGTCGACCAGGATGCGGTCCATGGCCTCGTCCGTGCCCGCCCAGGCCTGCAGCAGATCGACCAGATCGGCATCGTCGACGGAGCCCGGCGCCTCGGTGGTGTGCGGCCAGTCGCTGCCCCAGACCAGGCGCTCGGGTGCGGCGCGCACCAGGTCGCGGCCCAGCGGCAGCGTGTCGGCATAGGAGGGGCCGCCCACCGATGAACGCATATAGGCGCCGGAGAGCTTGACCCAGGTGTTGCCGCCATCGAGCAGCCGGCGCAGCGCGGCATGGGCCGCGCCCTCCACGCCCTGCATGCCCGCGGCCGGGTCGATGCGACCCAGGTGGTCCACGACCAGGGGCACGGGCAGCGCGCCCAGCACGGGCTCCAGCGCCACCAGCTGTTCGGGCTGCACGAAGACCTGCACATGCCAGCCCAGCCGTGCGACCCGGTGCGCCAGCGTGACCAGCATGTGGGCCGTGGTCTCGCCCCAGGACTGCGGCGAGACAAAGTTCACGCGCAGCCCGCAGACACGGTGCGTGGCCAGCCGGTCCAGCTCGGCATCGGCCACGTCGTGGGCGACCACGGCCACGCCGCGCGCATCATCGCCCAGGCGCTCCAGCGCATCCAGCGTGCAGGCGTTGTCCGTGCCATAGGTCGAGGGCGTGACCACCACGGCGCGCGAGGTGCCCAGGCGCCGCTGCAGTTGGCGGTACATGGCCACGTCGGCCTGCGGAGGCGTGCGCGGCCAGTGCGGCGACGGCGCAAAGCGCGCATCGAAGATGTGCATGTGGCTGTCGCAAGCCAGGGGCGGCAGCGTGCGCGCAGGCCTGCTCGTGCCGGCCGAGTGCGGCACGGCCATGGCGATGTCGGTCATGCCCATGCGCTCAGTCCAGCACGATGGCGCCCTTGCGCACCACCTCGCCCCACTTGGCGTCTTCCTTCTGGAGGAAGGCGGCGAACTCGGCCGGCGTCGATGCCATGGGCTGGGCGCCCAGGTCGCTCAGGCGCTGGCGCACCTCGGCTTCCTGCAGCACCTCGGACAGCGCCTGGTGCAGGCGCGCGGCCACGGGCTCGGGCGTGCCCGTGGGCAGGAAGATGCCGTTCCACTCATAGGCCTCGTAGCCGGGAATCACGGTCTCGGACACGGTGGGCACATCGGGCAGGCGCGCCGAGCGCTGGGGCGCCGCCACGGCCAGGGCGCGCAGCTTGCCGCCCGTGACCAGCGGATAGGTGGCCGCCATGGTGCCGAACATGAAGTCCACCTGCCCGCCCATCACATCGGCAATGGCCGGCCCGCCGCTCTTGTAGGGCACATGGACCATGTCCAGCTCCAGCCGCTGGCGAAACAGCTCGGCCGCCAGGCGCTGCACCGTGCCGCTGCCGCCCGAGGCGAAGTTGATCTTGCCCGGCTGCGCCTTGGCCCTGGCCGCCAGGTCGGCCACGCTGCGCACGGGCGAGTCGGCCTTGACCACGACCACATTGGGCATGAGCAGCACCAGCGACAGCGGCTGCAGCGCGCTGCGCGCATAGGGCAGCTTGGCAAACAGATGCGGGTTGATGGAAAACGGCGTGGCGTCGTAGAGCACCGTGTAGCCATCGGCGCGCGCCTTGGCCACCTGGCTGGCACCAATCGTGCCGCTGGCCCCGGGCCGGTTGTCCACGATGATGCTGGTGCCCAGCCGCGCGCCCATGCGCGTGGCCAGCAGGCGCGCGGCCGCGTCGGCGCCGCCGCCGGGCGCATAGGGCACGACCAGGGTGATGGGACGCTCGGGAAAGGCGGCCTGGGCCACGGCGGCGGCCAGGGCGCAGGCCGCGATCAGGGTTCCGGCAAGGAATTTCATGGCTTGTCTCCACATTTTTTAGAGGGGGCGGCGGCCGAATCAATCCGCCTTCAGGTTCAGTTCGCGGGCGATCTGCGCATAGGAGGCCGCTTCGCTGGCCACGCGCTGCGCGAAGGCGCTGCCGCAGCTGGACTCGGCATCCATGCCCAGGCCGTGCAGCTTTTCCGCGGCCGATGCACTCTTGGCAAACTCCACGGCCACGCGCTCCAGCGCCTGGGCCGCGCCGTCGGGAATGCCCGCCGGCGCGAGCACGCCGTACCAGACATCGGCCGAGTAGTCGCCGCCACCCGCTTCGGCAAAGGTGGGCACCTGGGGCAGCAGGGACGCGCGTCTGGGCGAAGCCACGGCCAGCGCCGTGAGTTTGCCGCTGCGCACCTGGGGCAGCACCGAGCCCAGCGTGGCGAAGGAGCTGTCGAGCTGGCCGCCCATGAGATCCGTGACCACGGGCGCCGCGCCCTTGTAGGGCACGTGGTTGAGCTTCAGGCCCTTGGCCCGCGCAAACATCTCGGTGGCGAAATGGCCCGAACTGCCCATGCCCGCCGTGCCGGCCGTGACGCTGCCGGGCCGGCTGCGCGCCTGGTCCATGTAATCCTGCAGGTTGCGCGCCGGCATGCCCGGCCCCACGACCAGCACCGTGGGGCTGCTGGCCACCGTGCACAGCGGCCGGAACGAGCGCACCACGTCGAACTTCACGCGGCCCTGGTACAGCGCCGGGATCATGCTGTGGTTGGTGGCGCCGAACAGCAGCGTATAGCCATCGGCCGGCGCGCCAGCCACGGCCTGCGCGGCCAGTATGGTGTTGGCCCCGGGTTTGTTGTCCACCACGAAGGGCTGGCCCAGCGCCTTGCCCGCATGGTCGGCAAAGGCGCGCGCCACCACGTCGGTGGGGCCGCCCGCCGCAAAGCCCACGACCAGCCGCACGGGCTTGGCCGGATAGTCCTTCTGCGCCAGCGCGGGCTGGGCGCCCAGCACGGCCAGCCCCACGGCGGCCAGCAGGCCGCCGCGCAAGGCCAGGCGGCGGACCTCTTGGAAATTCCTCGACATCGCTTGTCTCCTCAAATCACATGCATGCACATGCATGGGCCAAGGGCGCGCACGGCGCCCCTGCCCTGGCTCAGGCGCCGGCCGCCGCAGGCACGCGGGCCAGCACCTCCAGCACATTGCGGGCCGCGCCCATGCCCATGTTCACGTAGGCATCGCCGGTCACGCCGCCGATATGGGGGCTGAGCACGAAGTTCCTTTCGCCCTGGAACGGGTGGCCGGCCACCATGGGCTCCACCGCAAAGCTGTCCAGCCCTGCGGCCGCCACCTGGCCCGAGCGCACGGCGGCCAGCAGCGCGGCCTCGTCGATCAGGCCGCCGCGTGCGGTGTTGACCACGATCACGCCGCGCTTGCAGGCCGCCAGCGTGGAGGCGCCGAGCATGCCCCGGTTTTCCTCGGTCAGCGGGCAGTGCAGCGAAATCGCGTCGGACTCGCGCCAGATGGTCTCCAGGTCCACGGGCTGCACGTAGGCGGGCAGGTTCTTTGCGAAGGGATCGAAGCCGATCACGCGCATGCCCAGCGCATCGGCCATGCGCGCAAAGCGCAGGCCGATGGCGCCCAGCCCCACCAGGCCCACGGTGCGCCCGCCCAGCTCCAGGCTCTTGTGCGTGGCCTTGTCCCAGTGGCCTGCGTGCATGCGGGCGTCCAGCGCCACCACCGACTTGGCGCAGGCCAGCAGCAGCGCGAGTGCCTGCTCGGCCACGGCCGCCGCATTGGCGCCCGCGGCGGCCACCACGGCAATGCCGCGTTCGGCGGCGGCCGCCTTGTCGATGGTGTCCGTGCCGCTGCCGTGCTTGGAGATCACGCGCAGCGAGGGCGCCGCGTCCATCACGGCCGCGCCCACCTTGCCGTAGCGCACGATGATGGCCACGGGATCATGGGCGCGGCACAGCGCGACCAGGTCCTCTTCGGTGGGCGTCTTGCCCGCATAGACGATGTCGTGCCGGGCCAGCAGCTCCAGGGCCTGTGGCGCCAGATCGGCGCCGGTGACGATGATGGTGCTCACAGCGATTCCCCTTCCTTGAGCACGCCGGCCGCGCGCAGGGCCGCGGGCAGCCACTTCGATGCCGTGTCGCCGCGCGCAATGGCCTCGATGCGGGCGGCCTCGTCGGCCACCTTCTTCACGGCCAGCTCCAGCATGGCGGGGGCCTTGGCGCGCTCGATGACGACCACGCCATCGGCATCGCCCACCACCAGGTCGCCCGGGTGAACCGTCGTGCCACCAGCGGAGATGGCGTGGTTGATGCGGCCCGGCACGAACTTGGTCGGGCCCGCGGGATTGAAGCCTGCGCTGAACACGGGGAAGTCCAGCTCCAGCAGCTCCAGCCGGTCGCGGATGGCGCCGTCCACGATGACGCCGGCCAGACCCAGCTTCTTGCAGGCGCTGAGCATCAGCGTGCCCATGAGCGCCGCGGTCTGGTCGCCCTTGCCGTCGATGACCAGCACGTCGCCGGGCCGGGCCAGTGCGATGGCGGCGTGGATCATGAGGTTGTCGCCGGGACGCACCTCGACGGTGAAGGCCGGGCCGGCCACTTTCATGCCCTGGTGCACGGGCGCCACGCGCGAATGCATGGTGCCGCGGCGGCCCGCCACGTCGGCCAGGATGGCGGCCTGAAAGCCGGCTGCGCGCTGCACGACTTGGGCGTCCACGCGCTCTATGTCACGGATGATTTCTGGGAGTTGGCTCATGATGGTCCAGTGAGATGAGGTGAAGGAAAACAGAAAGATGTGCGCGCGTCAGTCGGCCTTGATGCCGGCCTCGCGGATGAGTTGGGCCCACTTGGCGGAGTCGGATTTCTGCAGCTCGCCCAATTGCCGCGGCGTGCCGCCGACCAGGGTCACGCCCAGCCGCTCGGCCAGTGCCACGACGGCCGGGTCCCTGAGCGCCAGGCCGATCTCCTGGTTCAGCCGCTGCACGATGGCGGCCGGCGTCCTGGCCGGCGCAAAGACGGCCTGCCACTGTTCGACCACGAAGTCGCCGATGCCGGCTTCGGCCATGGTGGGCACATCAGGCAGGGCCTTCAGGCGCGCCGCCGAGGTCACGGCCAGCGCGCGCAGCTTGCCGCCCTGCACATGGGGCAGCGCGGCGGCCACGGGGGCGAACATGAACTGCACCTGCCCCGCCAGCGTGTCCTGCAGCGCGGGCGTGTCGCCCTTGTAGGGCGCATGGATGAAGCGCACGCCGCCCTTTCTTTGCAGCAGCTCGCCCTGCATCTGCAAGATGGTTCCGCTGCCGCCCGAGGCAAAGGCCAGCTGGCCTGGCTGCGCCTTGGCTGCGGCCAGCAGATCGGCCACCGACTGGAAGGGCTGGGCCGCGCCCACCACCAGCAAATGGGGAATGGTGCCGATGGTGATGACGGGCTCGAAGCCCGCAATCGGGTCATAGGGCAGCTTGCCCATGAGGTGGGGCGCGATCGCCTGCGGACCGATGGAGGTGCCCAGCAGCGTGTGGCCGTCCGGCGCCGCCTTGGCCACGTAGGCCGCGCCGATGGTGCCCGTGGCGCCCGCGCGGTTGTCCACGATCACGGTGCTGCCCAGGGCCTTGCCCAGGTGCAGTGCCACCTGGCGGCCCAGCACATCGGTGCTGCCGCCGGGCGGATAGGGCACGACCCAGGTGATGAGCTTGCCTGCAGGCCATGCGGGCTGCGCGTGGACGGCGGCGCTGCACAGCGGCCCCAGCAGGGCGGCGCCCCCTGCGGCCAGCAGGGTGCGGCGCGTGGGAAGGAAGGTGTTCATGGTTTGTCTCCTGCTTGTGTGCAATGCAATGGCGGCGCTGCGGTCTCGAAGCCGTACAGCGCCCGGGGGTTGTCCACCAGCACGCGCCGCAGCGTGGCGGCGCCGCCGGCACGGGCGGTCCAGTCGGCCAGGCGGTCGATCTGGCGGGCGTCATCAGGCAGGGGCTGCATGCCTGCCGAGGCGCTGACATGCGGCCAGTCGCTGCCCCAGAGCACACGCTCGGGCGCGCAGCGCAGATAGCTGGCGGCCAGGGCGTCCAGCGCCGGGTCTTCGACCGACTGCAGCGCGCTGACGATGTAACCGCCGGACAACTTGACCCAGGCCCTGCCGCCCTCCAGCAGCTCCAGCAGCAGCGCATGGCCCGCATGGCGCCCCGCCTGCTCGGGGGCGATGCGGCCGAAGTGGTCGAACACCAGCGGCACCGGCAATTGCCGCAGCACGCCGGCCAGCGACGCCAGCAGGTCCGGCGCCATCAGCAGTTGCAGATGCCAGCCCAGCGGCGCAATGCGGCGGGCCAGCGGCACCAGCAGCTCGGCCGTGCCCGTCACGCCCAGCGACAGGTTCAGCCGCACGCCGCGCACGCCCAGGCCGTGCAGGCGCTGCAGCTGGTCATCGCTTTCGCTGCCATCGATCACGGCCACGCCCCGCGCCTGCGGGCCGAGGGCGGCCAGCCCGTCCAACATGCAGCGGTTGTCGCTGCCGTAGGTGGACGGCGTGACCAGCACGCAGCGCGCGGTGCCCAGGCGCCGCTGCAGCGCGCGGTAGTCGCCGGCCGAGGCGTCGGGCGGCAGCAGCCGCGCGCCCGGGGTTGCCGGGTAGCGGCCGTCATAGACATGCACATGGCAGTCGCAGGCATCCGGGGGCAGCACGGCACGGGGCCGGGCGCTGCCCTGCGAGAAACGGACGGGCACGGCAAGGCTGTCGCAGTCCATGGCGAGATCTCGATGGAGGAAAGGAAGGGAGGTGGGAGCGAGAAGGAAGCGAAAGGGCTGGCGCCCCTGCCCCGGGCTCAGTCCAGGCTGGCGCCCGAGTCCTTGACGATGCGTGCCCAGCGCGGCACCTCGGCGCGCAGCAGCGCGGCGAACTTCTCGGACGAGCCGCCCAGCACCTCGCCGCCTTCGGAGCGCAGCTTCTCGGCCACCTCGGGCACCAGCAGCGCATCGTTGATGGCCTTGTTCAGCTGCTGCACGATGGCCTGGGGCGTCCCGGCCGGCGCCAGCACCCCGAACCAGGTGACGGCCTCGAAATCCTGGTAGCCGGACTCGGCCAGCGTGGGCGTCTGCGGCAGCTGGGCGGAGCGCTTGAGCGAGGTGACCATCACTGCGCGCAGCTTGCCGTTGCGCACCTGGCCCAGCAGCGTGGGCACGGCGGACATGTAGAAATCGATCTGCCCGCCCACCAGGTCGGTCATGGCCTGTGCTGCGCCCTTGTAGGGCACATGGCGCAGCTTGATGCCGGCCGCGTTCTCGGCCAGTTCGCCGGCCAGGTGCGCCACCGTGCCGTTGCCCGGGTAGCCCAGCGTGAGGCCGTCGGGCTTGGCCTTGGCGGCCTTGACCAGGTCGGCAAAGGTCTTGTAGGGCGAGTTGGCCGGCGCGGCCATGACGATGGGCGCGGAAGCCACCAGCGCCACGGGCACCAGATCCTTCAGCGGGTCATAGGGCAGCTTGGCGTACAGCGAGGGGTTGATGGCCAGGTTGCTGGTCTGGCCCATGACCAGGGTATGGCCGTCCGGCGCGGCCTTGGCCACGGCGTCCACGCCCAGGTTGCCGCCGGCGCCGGGCCGGTTGTCCACCACCACGGTCCACTTGTTGTGGTCCGCCAGCCGCTGGGCCACGGTGCGCGCGATCATGTCCGTGCCGCCACCGGGCGGAAACGGCACGACCAGGCGGATGGGCTTGCGGGGATAGGCGTCCTGGGCCTGGGCAGCGCCCATGGGCACGATGGCGGCAACGCCGACCAGGACGGCAAGAAGGCGTGCGTTGAGGCAACGCGAAAGCGAGGGAATCGGCATGGCGGTTTGTCTCCGTTTGTTGTGTCCAACGCCCGCATGGCTGCGGTGCGTGGGACGAACTTTATGAAAACGTTTCAACCCATACAATGCCGTTTCATACAGCGCAACCAATTGCATGCCTTGCACCATGAACAAGCCCCCCAGCACCCCTTCCCCGGCGCAGCCACCCGATGACAAGGCCAGCGCGGCCAAGGACGGCGGCGTCATCGCCGTCACGCGTGCCTTGCAGCTGCTTGGCGCCTTCGCCCTCGGGGAGTCGCACCTGTCCCTGGCGGAACTGAGCCGGCGCTGCGCGCTGCACAAGACCACGGTGCTGCGGCTGGCGCGCACGCTGGCGCAGTCGGGCTTCATGGTGCAAAGGGACGATGGGGACTGGCGCCTGGGCCCGGCCGCTGGCTGGCTGGGTGCGCGCTACCAGGCGGGCTTCGATGTGCAGAACGTGCTGGAGCCCGCGCTGCGCGCGCTCACGCAGGCCAGCGGCGAGAGCGCGGCCTTCTATGTGCGCGAAGGCAATGTGCGCACCTGCCTCGTGCGCGTGGAAGGGCCGCAGGCCCTGCGCCACCATGCGCGCATGGGCGAGGGGCTGCCGCTGGACCAGGGCTCGCCGGGGCGCGTGATCCTGGCGTTTTCAGGCGAGCCGGGGCCGGTGTACGAGCAGATCCGCCAGCGCGGCTACCACTGGTCCATCGGCGAGCGCGAACAGGGCGTGGCCACGGTGTCGGCGCCGGTGTTCGGCATGCACTGGCGGCTGATGGGGTCGGTGTGCATCTCCGGGCCGGCATCGCGCCTGCCCGAGGCCCGGCTGGAAGCCATGGCGCAGACGGTGGTGGTGGCGGCCAACCAGCTGTCCTATGCGCTGGCGGGCAGCGCCAGCACACAGGCCCCTGTGGTGCGCGCCAGCCAGTGGCATCCCTGAGAACCCCTTCCGGGGCGACGCCCCGAAGGTGGATGGCCGCTTACTGCAGCGCGCCCATGGGCAGGGCGATGGGCTTGCCGTTGAGCGTGACCTGGCCGGCCTGCATCTTGAGCGCGCTGACCAGCTTGTCGCCTTCCAGGCGGGCATAGCCCGTGGCCTGGGCCATGCCCAGCATGCCCTCCACATCCTCGGCCGAGACATCGGGCTTGCCCGATGCCTTGATCAGCGGCTCCAGCCAGGCCTTGGGCAGGCTGGCATTGGCCTGCAGTGCCGAGGTCTTGAGCAGCGCCGGCATCCAGCCGGCCTGGGCGACCTGCTCCTGCGTGGGCGCGCTTTGCACTTCGGCGCCGTACTCCAGGTGGCCGGTCTGGCCCTGGTAGGTGGCCTGCAGCTTCATGGAGTAGGCCGGCAGGGCCGCCACCAGGCGCGGGGCGTTCTGCATCAGCACGCCCATGCCCTGCTCTTCCAGCGATTCCAGTGCCTTGGCCAGGCCCTCCTTGCGGTAGCCCTCGACCATGACGCGCTGGAAGCCGCGCAGCGCCTCGATGTCCAGGCGCTGGATCTTTTCCTCGTAGCCCACGGACTCGAAATCGATGGGGCCGATACGGCCCGTGCCCTTGACCTGGGTGGTCATGCCCAGCGTGGTCTTGTCGGACTCGATGACCGAGCTGCCGTCCACGTTCTTGAGGTCCAGCAGCGTCTTGGCCTCGCCGCCTTCGGCGGGCGTGCTGCTCATGCCGAAGCGGGCGATGCGCACGCTGGCCTTGCCGGGGCCCAGGCCCCACAGGCCGTCGATGACCTTGTTCTCGAAGCTGCTTTCCAGGCCCGTGAGCACGATGCTGGTGCGCTCCACCGGCGCTGCGGCCGGCTGGGCGGCGATGGCCTCGTCGTTGTCGGATTCCTCCTCCTCCTCGCCCTCTTCCTCTTCCACGCCCATGGACTTGTCGCGGCTGGGCAGGCCCAGCAGGGCCACCTCGGGCCAGCGCCAGGTGCCCTTGACGCTGCCACCGCCCAGGGCCGTGTCCAGCACCATTTCCTGCCAGCGCATGGTGACTTCGTTGTCGCCCATCTCGCCTGCAGGCAGCAGCAGGCGCACATCCTGGCCGCCCGTGAAGTGGTGCACGCTGGTCAGCGTGGGAGCGACAGCCTTGGCCAGGGTCTGGCGGCTCTTTTCGTCCAGGCCGTCGAGCGCAAAGCGCGTCTCCGACACCGCTGCCGCCAGGCGGCCACCGGCCAGCGGGCCGTGGCGCACCGTGGTGTCCACCACCAGGCGCACGGGCTTGGGGGCGGCTTCTGCGCCGGCGTCTGCAGCGGCGGGCGCATCGGCCTCGCCAGCCGCAGGCCACTGCAGCACCAGCTTGGCCTGGGACGACAGGAATCCCTTGTGGTATTCGTCGGTCACGACGGCCTTCTCGCCCAGCACCTTGCGCAATTCGGCCACGGCATCCTTGTAGCCGGACTCGGCCCTTTGGCCCGTATACCAGGTGGTTCCTCCATAGGCCACGACGGCCAATGCCACGGCAGCAGCCACTGCGGTTTTCTTGTTGCTCATTGTGAATATCCCGTGATGAATAAGACCCTCCCCCTCGGGCGGGCCGCGCGACTGTATCAGTTCGGCGTTTCACCATGCATCGGCAATGGGCCGCGCATTGGCCCGCCTGCACCTTGTGCGGTGGTCCCCTATGGGCGCAAGGCGTTGCCCAGCCCTTGCCAGGCCTTGTCTCCAGCGGCTTTCAAGGATTGGGACCTGGGCATTGCATGCTGGCAGCAGGCATGCGGTTTTTTCAATTGCTTACCTTTTCCGGACACGATTGGCATACCAATTGAATCCATGGAGAACGCTATGTCTCCGCAGATATGGTGCGAATGCACCTTTGCCCTCTTTGCCCTTTTTTGCCGGCTTGCCTGAATGCAGTCCCGAAAGCCAGCAATGACCGCACTCACCCGGCCTGCAACAGAAATGGCAGAGCCGCGTCCAGCAGTGAGTCGGGCGCCTCCTCGGCAATGTAGTGCCCGCAGGCCAGTGGCCGACCGCGCACATCGTCGGCCACGAGCTGCCACTCGCGCAGCGGATCGAAGCAGCGGTGCACCACGCCCTCCTCGCCCCAGAGCACCAGCAGCGGCATGGACAGCCTGCGCCCCAGCCGGCGGTCCTCACGGTCATGATCCAGGTCGATGCCGGCCGAGGCGCGGTAGTCCTCGCACATGCCGTGCGCGCTGCCCGGCAGCGCCAGGCAGCGCTGGTACTCGGCCAGCGCCCGGGGATCGAAGGGCGCCAGGCCGGCGCTGCGCCGGCCCATGATCTCGCGCACATAGGCGGCGGGGTCGGCCTCGATCAGGCGCTCGGGCAGCGGCGCGGGCTGGATCAGGAAGAACCAGTGCCAGTAGGCGCGCGCAAAGGCCTCGCCGGTCTGCTCGTACATGGCCAGCGTGGGCGCAATGTCCAGCAGCACCAGGCGCTGCACGCTGGCGGGATAGTCCATGGCCAGCCGGTGCGCCACGCGCGCGCCCCGGTCATGCGCCAGCACGCTGAAATGCTCATGGCCCAGCCGCGCCATCAGCCGCAGCAGGTCGCGGGCCATGGTGCGCTTGCTGTAGCTCACATGCTCGGGATCGCCGGCCGGGCGCGAGGAGTCGCCATAGCCGCGCAGGTCGGCCAGCACCACGGTGAACTGCTGCGCCAGCCGGGGCGCGACGCGGTGCCAGATGGCGCTGGTCTGCGGGTGGCCGTGCACCAGCAGCAGGGCCGGCCCCTGGCCGCCCACCCAGGCGTTGATCTCCACCCCGTCATCGACCGTGATGCGCTGGTGGCGCAGGCCCGGCATCCATGGATCTGTGTGCATCCCGGAGATTCCTTCTACGTTGTTCATGACTGTCAGCCTGCCATGCTAATCAGTAAACCAGGCTGCATAAATAGCAAAATACTGCATTGATCCATCAGTTCAATTTACGAATCAACCATCCACCGCATCCACCATGGACGGCTTTTCCGACCTGCGTTTCTTCTCGCTGCTGATCCGCGAGGGCACTCTGGCCGCTGCGGCCCAGCAGATGGGCGTGACGCCGCCCGCCGTCAGCCGCCGCCTGTCCTTGCTGGAGCGGCGCCTGGGCGTGCGCCTGCTGCAGCGCACGACACGGCGCATCCACCTGACGCCCGAGGGCGAAGCCTACCTGCTGGACGGCGCGCGCATCCTGGCCGACCTGGAGGCGCTGGAGCGCAGCATCTCGGGCACGCGCGCCACGGCGCGCGGCCCGCTGTCCATCGCCTGCACGCTGGGCTTTGGCCGCCAGCGGCTGGCGCCCGCGCTGTCGGCCTTTGCGCGCGCCTATCCCGAAGTGCAGGTGCAGCTGCACCTGACGGACAGGCCCGTCAACCTGGTCGAGCAGGGCTTTGACGCCGTGGTGCGCTTTGGCGCCCTGCCCGACTCCGCCCTCACCGCCCGCCTGCTGCTGCCCAACCGCCGCGTGCTGTGCGCCGCGCCCTCCTACCTCAACGCCCACGGCGAGCCGCGCCAGCCCGCCGACCTGCAGGCCCACCGCTGCATCGTGATCCGCGAGAGCGACGAAACCTATGGCAGCTGGCGCCTGAGCCGCCGCACGCGCCAGGGCCTGAGCGAGCACAACATCAAGGTCAACGGCGTGATGAGCACCAACGATGGCGCTGCAGCCCTGACCTGGGCACTGGACGGCCACGGCATCCTGCAGCGCTCGCTGTGGGACGTGGCCGCGCCGCTGGCCGCAGGCGCCCTGCGCGAGGTCCTGCCCCAATGGCAGCTGCCTGCGGCCGACATCTACCTGGTGCACGCCACGCGCAGCGAGATGTCGGCCCGGATCCGCGCGCTCACCGGCTTTCTGGGCGACTGGTTTGCACAACGGCCTGAGCCGGAGATGGCGCCCGCCTGAGCCCGGGCGCAATCTGCAACCTCGGCGGCAGGCAGGCTGTCATGCGCGTTCACCCCGCGCAGCGCAGGCCATGCGAACATGGACCGCAACGACAACCACCACACCCAGGAGACAAGACACATGGCCACCGCCCGCTACCCCCAGCCCGAACTGTCCAGCCTGCCCGAGGACATCCGCACCCGCATCCTTGAAGTGCAGGCAAAGGCAGGCTTCATCCCCAACGTCTTCCTGGCCTTTGCGCGCCGCCCGGCCGAGTGGCGTGCCTTCTTCGCCTACCACGATGCGCTCATGCTCAAGGAAGAAGGCAGCCTGACCAAGGGCGAGCGCGAGATGATCGTCACCACCACCAGCGCAGCCAACCAGTGCCTGTACTGCGTGGTGGCCCACGGCGCCATCCTGCGCATCTACGAAAAGCAGCCCTACGTGGCCGACCAGGTGGCGGTCAACTACCGCAAGGCCGACATCAGCGCCCGCCAGCGCGCCATGCTGGACTTCGCCATGAAGGTCTGCGAACGCAGCCATGAAATCTGCGAGGCCGACTTCGAGGCGCTGTACCCGCATGGCTTCGACGACGAGGACATCTGGGACATCGCCGCGATCACCGCCTTCTTCGGCCTGTCCAACCGCATGGCCAGCTTTGCCGGCATGCAGCCCAATCCCGAGTTCTTCCTCATGGGGCGCGTGCCGCGCGAGAAGAAGTAGGCTGGCCGACCTGTGCCCCCTGCCGCGCAGCAGCACCCTCGACCAAACCCCGGCATATCTCCCCCACCTGCCCCACGGCCCCCAGCAGGCGCGGCGTGGGCTCGTTGGCGCAGTTCAGGCGCAGGTGGTTGGGCAGGTCCGAGCGCGATGAGAACAGCGGGCCGGGGCTGACGCCAATGCCCAGCTCCAGCGCGCGGCGGTGCACCTCCAGTGCATTGACCTGGCGCGGCAGTTCCACCCACAGCAGAAAGCCCGCGCGCGGGGCCGAGACGCGGGTGCCGGGCGGAAAGCTGGCCTCGACCCTGGCCGTGACGGCCTGCACCCCGGCCTGCACGCGGGACTTGAGACGGCGCAGGTGCCGGTCGTAGTCGCCGCTGGCCAGCACCTCGCTCACGGCGGCTTCCAGCAGCGGCGCACCGGCCCAGTCGCCCGCCAGGCGCACCTGCAGCACCTGGGCATGGAAGCGACCCGCCGCAATCCAGCCCACGCGCCAGCCCGGCGCCAGGGTCTTGGACACGGAGCCGCAATACAGCACGTTGCCGCTGCCGTCGAAGGCCTTGCAGGCCGGCGGGCGCTGGCCGTCGCCTGCAAGGTCGCCATAGACATCGTCTTCGATCAAGGGAATGCCCGCCCGCTCCAGCAGCGCCACCAGGGCCTGCTTGCGCTCCACCGGCATGCTGGCGCCCAGCGGGTTCTGCACGGTGGGCGATGCCAGCACGGCAGCCGGCCGGTGGCGGGCAATGGCCTCGGCCAGCGGCTCCAGCAGCAGGCCTTCGCGGGGATCGGTGGCAATCTCCAACGCCTTCAGGCCCAGGTCCTCCAGCAGCAGCAGGCTGCCGAAATAGGCGGGCCGCTCTACGGCCACGACATCGCCGGGCTTGCACACGGCGCGCAGGGCCAGCCGCACGGCCTGGGTGGCGCCTGCCGTCAGGACCAGGTCGTCGGGGCCGAAGCGCGCACCCCATTGCGCGGCCCGGGCCGCGATCTGGCCGCGCAGGTCGGCGCGGCCCGGCGGCATGCTGTAGGTCTGCCCGTGCGCGTCCAGGCGGCGCCCGGCGGTCTGCAGCGCGCGCTGCAGCCGGGCCGTGGGCAGCCAGGCCGGATCGGGCAATGCCGCACCCAGCGGGATCAGGCGCGTGTCGGGACTGCTGAACAGCGAGCGCGCCAGGGCCGACAGGGTTACGGGCACGGGGCGCGACGACGGGCGGGACGCCTGCAGCGCCGCGCCGCCGGTTGCCTGCCGCACAAAGTAGCCCGAGCGCGGACGCGCGACGATCAGGCCCTCGGCCTCCAGGCAGCGCAGCGCCTCCAGCGCGGTGGGCAGGCTGACCTGTTCGCGCTCGGCCAGGCTGCGGGCGGAGATCAGCCTGTCGCCGGGGCGCAGTGCGCCACAGGCCAGCGTCTGGCGCAGGGCCTGGGCAATGCGGCGGTACTGGGGCAAGGGTTCGTTGTTGGTGGGCATGCCAATCTGTACAGGTCAGTTTTCTTGGATTCTGCTTATACAGGCATTGGCTGCCCGGATTTATCGTTGCAGCCATCAAGCAACCCGAGGAAACCCATGCAAGCCAGCAATTTCGATCTCCAGGCCTATTTCCGCCGCATCGGCTTCAGTGCCGGGGACTCCGCCCAGGCAGATGCCGCCACCCTGCATGCGCTGATGCGCCAGCAGCTGTTTTCCGTGCCTTTCGAGAACCTGGACGTGCAGGCCGGCAAGATCGTCTCTCTGGTGCCCGAAGACATTGCGGGCAAGATCCTCGGCGGCGCCCGGGGCGGCTACTGCTACGAGGTGAACGGCCTGTTCGCCATGGCGCTGCAGGCCCTGGGCATTGCCTACCGCTTTGTGGCGGCGCGGCCCATGTTCTATCCGGCACGCCGCCCCCGCACCCACATGGCCCTGGTGGCCGAGGTCGAGGGACGGCGCTGGCTGTGCGACCTGGGCTTTGGCAGCTACGGCATACGCGCCCCCATGGCCCTGGACGTGCTGGACACCGAGGTCCGCCAGGACGGCGACACCTTCCGCCTGAGCCTGGACGACCAGGGCGAGTACCTGCTGCAGGCCCGCGTGGACGGTGAATGGGCCAACCAGTACGCCTTCAACCTGTCGCCCCAGGAATGGGTGGATTTCGCCCCTGCCAACTACCTGAACTCCACGCACCCGGACGCCATCTTCGTGCAAAAGCGGGTGGTGGTGCTGCACCAGCCGGCCGGCCGCATGATCCTGGTGGGCGACGCGCTCAAGACCATCACGGCCAGCGGCACCGAGACCAAGCAGCTGGCGCCTGATGAAATCCAGCACGCGCTGGGCAGCCTGTTCGGGCTGGCGACCGAGCGCCAGGCAGCTGCCGTGTGCTGACCCTCTAAGCTCGGCGGGTCGAATCCCGCTCGATCAGCTCGAACCCCAGGTCGAACGCCGAGCGCCCGGCACTGCGGCCCTGGCAGCGTGCCAGCACGAGTTCGGCGGCCAGGCGGCCTATGCCCGGCCCGTCCACATGCACGGTGGTCAGCGACGGCAGCAGATGGGCCGCGAAATCGGCATTGCCGAAGCCCGAGACGGCCAGGTCCACGGGCACGCGCAGGCCGCGCGCCTGAGCTTCCACCAAAATGCCGTGGGCCAGCATGTCCGAGCTGCAGACCACAGCCTGCAGATCAGGCTGCTGCGCCAGCAACTGGCCCAGCGCCTGCCGGCCCAGCTCCAGGCTGCCGGGCGCGGACACGGTGACCGTGGGCACCTCGCGGCCCCAGGCTGCAAGAAAGCCCTCGCGCCGCTGCTGGGCCCGGTGGTCGCTGCCCGTGGCCATGCCCACGCGCTGCAGGCCGTGCGAGAGGAAATAGCCGGCCAGCGCGCTGCCCACCTTCAGGTGGGAAAAGCCCACCACCATGTCCAGCGGCCGGTCGCTGAAGTCCCAGGTTTCCACCACGGGAATGCCGGTCCTGCGCAGCCGCTCGCGCGCCTTGCCGGACTGCACCAGGCCCATCATCACAATGCCGTCGGGCTGGCGCCCGATCATGGCGTTGAGCACCTCTTCCTCGCGCTGCTCGTCGTAGAAGGTCTGGCCCAGCAGCAGCTGATAGCCCTCCTGCGCCAGCGTGGCCGTCAATGACTGCACCGTGGGCAGGAACTGCGACACCGAAAGCGCAGGCACCACGCCCGCCACCATGCGGCTGCGCCTGGACTTGAGCCCGCCGGCCAGCAGGTTGGGGATATAGCCCGTGGCCTCCACGGCCTGGCGCACGCGCTCGCGCGTCTTCTCCGAAACGATGGAAGGATTGCCCAGTGCGCGCGAGGCCGTGATCAGCGAGACGCCGGCCGCCTCGGCCACGTCGTGCAGCGTGGCGGGCCTGGGTGGTGTGGGTGTGTTCATGGGCAAGCGCGATCGCGGGCTGGTATCGGGGACGGGCCTGAAGATAGCAGACCGCCCTCCACGCACGGGCGCCAGGCCTGCCCTGCATCGCAGAAATCGTGATTGACAGCCAAAATGACAACGATATCATTTTGCTGAAAGCGCAAATCCTTGCATCTACAAAATGGCATCGGCGCTTTTTCATTTCCCCGGAAATGACAACGATGTCATTCACAAATCAGGAGACAAGATGAATCACATTCTTCGTGCCATGGCGCTGGCCCTGGCCGCACTCGCTGCCTTTTCTGCGTCGGCCCAGGCCTGGCCCGACAGGCCGGTCACCCTGGTCGTGCCCTTCCCCGCCGGCGGCTCCACCGACCAGGTCGCGCGCGCCGTGGCGCCCAGGCTGGGCGACAAGCTCAGGCAGTCCTTCGTGGTGGAAAACAAGGCCGGCGCCACGGGCACCATCGGCGCAGCCTTCGTGCAGCGCGCGGCGGCGGACGGGCAGACCTTTCTCGTCACCTCGCTGGGCCCGCTGGTCATCGTGCCCCACCTGATCAAGAACCTGCCCTACGACGCGCTCAAGGACTTCGACCTGATCACCGTGGCTGTGCAGTCGCCCAACGTGCTGGTCGTGCCTGCCGCCTCGCCGCACAACAGCGTGGCCGACGTGGTCGCCCACCTCAAGGCCCATCCGGGCAAGATGAGCTTTGCCTCGGCCGGCCACGGCTCCAGCGACCACCTGACGGCCGAACTGTTCTGGCAGCAGACGGGCACCCAGGGCGTGCACATCCCCTACAAGGGTGGCGCACCGGCCCATGCCGACCTGATCGGCGGCCAGGTCGATGCCTCGTTCCAGAACATCAATGCCGTGATACAGCACATCCGGGCCGGCAAGATGCGTGCCCTGGCCGTAACCAGCCCGCGCCGCTCGCCCGTGCTGCCGGACCTGCCCACGCTGGCCGAGGCCGGGGTGAAGAACGTGGAGGTCGCCTCCTGGCAGGCCATCGTCGCGCCCAAGGGCCTGCCGCCTGCGCTGCGCGACAAGGCCCATGCGGCCTTTGTCGAGGCGCTCAACGATCCCCGGGTGCGCGAGCAGTTCGTCTCCATCGGCTACGAGATGGTGGCCGGCACGCCCCAGCAGTTCGCCGAGTTCCAGCGCCAGGAATACGCGCGCTGGAAGACGGTCATCGAGGCCGGAAAGATCAGCATCGACTGATGCCTGCCCCTGTCCTTTTCCCAACCACCGCACTCCCGCAGCCATGACCTCTTCCGCGCTCTCCGAAACCACCAGCCAGGACCGCATCCAGTGGATACGCCTGTCGTCCTGCTACCTCCCCCTGGCCCGGCCCATCAGCGATGCCAAGGTGCTCACGGGCCGCCAAAAGCCCATGACCGAGGTCGCCATGCTGTTCGCCGAGATCCAGACCCGCGACGGCCACTGGGGCCTGGGCCTGAGCTACGCCAAGCGCGCAGGCGGCCCCGGCCAGTTCGCCCATGCCAGCGAGATCGCGCCCTCCCTGCTGGGCGAAGACCCCAGCGACATTGCGCGGCTGTGGACGCGCATGTGCTGGGCCGGCGCCTCCGTGGGCCGCAGCGGGCTGGCCGTGCAGGCCATCGCGGCCTTCGACGTGGCGCTGTACGACATCAAGGCGCGCCGCGCGGGCCTGTCGCTGTCCAAGCTGCTGGGCTCGCAGCGCGAATCCGTGCGCTGCTACAACACCTCGGGAGGCTTTTTGCACACGCCGCTCGATGAGCTCAAGCGCAACGCCAGCGCCTCGCTGGAGCGCGGCATTGGCGGCATCAAGCTCAAGGTGGGCCAGCCCGACTGCGCGCTGGACATACGGCGCGTGGAGGCCATGCGCGCCCACCTGGGCGATGCCGCGCCCATCATGGTCGATGCCAACCAGCAATGGGACCGCCCCACGGCCCAGCGCATGTGCCGTGTCTTCGAGGAATTCAACCTGGTCTGGATCGAGGAGCCGCTGGACGCCTACGACCACGAAGGCCATGCCGCGCTGGCCGCGCGCTTCGACACGCCGATCGCCACCGGCGAGATGCTGACCAGCGCCGCCGAGCACGGCGATCTCATACGCCACCGCAGCGCCGACTTCCTCATGCCCGACGCGCCGCGCGTGGGCGGCATCACGCCCTTCCTGCAGATCGCGGCCCAGGCCGAACTGGCCCACCTGAGCCTGGCGCCCCACTTCGCCATGGAGCTGCATGTGCACCTGGCCGCCACCTGCGCCAACGAGCCCTGGGTGGAACACTTCGACTGGCTGGCGCCGCTGTTCAACGAACGCCTGGAAATCGCCAATGGCCGCATGCTCGTGCCCACCCGCCCCGGCCTGGGACTGAGCCTGAGCGAGCAGGCACGGCACTGGACGCGCGAAAGCGTGGAGTTCGGGGAGCGGGGTTGAGGGTGCCTACCCATCCAGCCCGTACTTGCGGATCTTGTCGTGCAGCGTGGTCTTGGGGCTGCCCAGGGCTTCGGCCGTGCGTGCCAGGCTGCCGCCGTGGCGGCGCAGGGCGTCGGCGATGAGGGCGCGCTCGAAGGCCTCGACGGTGGCGGACAGCGGCCGGGGCGCGGTGTCCTGCGCGGTGGTGCCGGCCGGCTGGCCGAAGGGGGGCGAGCCGGTCTCGATGCCCAGCACCGTGCGCTCGGCCACGTTGCGCAGCTCGCGCACGTTGCCGGGCCAGTCATAGCCCAGCAACTGCTGCACGCGCGCGGTGGTCAGCTCGGGCACGGGCCGCTGGTGGCGCGCCGCGCCCTGCAGCGCGAAATGCTCGAACAGCAGCGGCACGTCCTCGCGCCGCTCGCGCAGCGGCGGCAGCGAGACGGTGGCCACGTTCAGGCGGTAGTAGAGGTCGGCGCGGAACAGGCCTTGCCGGCTCAATTCCAGCAGATCCACCTTGGTAGCCGCGATCACGCGGCAGTCGATGGGGATCAGGGTGTTGGAGCCCAGGCGCTCCAGCACACGCTCCTGCAGCACGCGCAGCAGCTTGATCTGCATGGGCACGGGCATGCTCTCGATCTCGTCCAGGAACAGCGTGCCGCCGCTGGCGTGCTCCAGCTTGCCGATGCGCTTCTTGCCCGCGCCGGTATAGGCGCCGGCCTCGCTGCCGAACATCTCGCTGTCGAACAGCGTGTCGGGCAGGCCGCCGCAGTTGACGGCCACGAAGTTGCCATCGCGCCGCGCGCTGGCCTCGTGCAGGCAGCGCGCCACCAGTTCCTTGCCCGTGCCGGTCTCGCCCTGGATCAGCACATCGGCCGCGCTTTGCGCCAGCCCCGTGAGCATCTGGCGCAGCTGGCGCATGTTGGGCGCGCGGCCTATCAGCCGGTGCTCCAGGCTGTCGCGTTGGTCCAGCTGCTGGCGCAGCGCCCGCACTTCCAGCACCAGGCGCCGGCGCTCCAGGGCGCGGCGCACGGCGCCGACCAGGGTTTCGGGGGCGAAGGGTTTCTGGATGAAGTCCTGGGCGCCGTCCTTCATGGCCTGCACGGCCATGGAGATGTCGCCGTGGCCGGTGATCAGCACCACGGGCAGCTCGGCATCCATGGCCACCAGTTCGCGCAGGAAGGCCATGCCGTCCATGCGCGGCAGGCGGATGTCGCTGACTACGATGCCCGCGAAGTCGCGCGACAGGCGCCGGCGCGCCTGCTCGGCGCTGCCCACGCTTTCGCAGGCGATGCCTTCGAGCTGCAGCGCCTGCTCGCAGCCGAGCACGATGTCGGGGTCGTCCTCGATGATCAGGACTTTGAGGGCGTCGGTCATGGTGTGTCGGCAGAGGGTGTGGAGGGAGCCAGGGCCAGGCTCAGCGTGAAGACGGCGCCGCCGCCCGGATGGTTGCTGCCCGTCAGCGTGCCGCCGCATTCACGCACGATGCCGGCCGACAGCGCCAGCCCCAGGCCCAGGCCCACGCCCTCTTCCTTGGTGGTGAAAAACGGCTGGAACAGATGGGCCTGCGCCGCTTCGCTCAGGCCCGGCCCGTGGTCGCGCACGGTGACCTGGGCGCGGCCATCGGCCACGGCGCAGGCCAGCTCCAGGCAGGGCGCGGGCTGGCCGCGCATGGCGTCCAGGGAGTTGTTGATCAGGTTGATCAGCACCTGCTCGATGCGGTTGCGGTCGCACCAGGCCACGGCCTCGGGCACGCCGTCATCGCGCAGGATGCGGGCGCCGGTCTCGGCCACGCGCGACTCCAGCACGGCCAGCGCATTGTCCAGGGCACGCGCCAGCGGCACGGCCTGGCTGGCGCCGCTGGACTTGCGCGCAAAGTTGCGCAGCTGGCCGGTGATGCGGCCCATGCGGTCGGCCAGCTGCGCCATGCGCTCCAGGTTCACGCGCGTGGTTTCGGTATCGCCGCGCTCCAGAAAGCGCTGGCTGTTGCCGGCCAGGGTGCGCAGCGCCGTCAGCGGCTGGTTGAGTTCATGGGCCACGCCCGTGGACAGCTGGCCTATCACGGCCAGCTTGCCGGCCTGCACCAGTTCGTCCTGGGCGGCGCGCAGCGTGGCCTCGGCGTGGGTGCGCTCGGCCACCTCGGCCTGCAGCGCCTCGTTGGCGGCCGACAGGTCGGCCGTGCGCTGCTCCACCTTGCGCTCGAGCTCGTCGTGCGCGGCCTGCAGCGCCTCGCGCGCGGCCAGCCGGTCGCGCAGGTGGCGGCGGCGCTCGTTGACCATCATGGCCAGCAGCAGCACAAAGGCCGCGCCCACGGCCGCGGCCAGCGCGCGGCTCTGGGCCAGCTGGTCGACCTGCTCCAGGTGCGAGAGCACGGTGATCGTCCAGGGCGTGCCCGGCAGCTGGCGCGACTGGGCCAGGAAGCGGCCGCTGACCGGGTAGACCGAGCCCGGCGATTCCTCGCCATGGCGGGCAATGCGCACCAGGCGCGCGCCCTGGCCCAGGTCGCGCAGCACCTGCAGGCCCAGCGGCTCCAGCGCGCGGCGGTTGTACTGGCGCGTGTGGTCGAAGGCGGCGCGGGTGCCCTCGTCCAGCGTGCGCAAGGTGGTGAATTTCCAGTCGGAGACCGTGCCCAGGATGACGACGCCGTTCTCGTCGCCCACCAGCACGGGCGCCTCCACCGTGGACCACGATTGCTCCAGCTGGTCCAGGCTGACCTTGACCACGGCCACGCCCAGCGTGTGGGTGTCGTCGCCCAGGGTGGAGGCCAGGTAGTAGCCGGGCTCGCCGCGCGTGGTGCCTATGCCGAAGAAGCGCGCGCTGCCCGTGGCCATGGCCGTGCGGTAGTAGGGGCGAAAGCTCAGGTCCTCGCCCATGTAGCTGTCGGAGCGCCGCCAGTTGCTGGAGGCCACGACATGGCCGCGCGCATCGACCAGGTAGGCGGTCAGCGTGCCCGCGCGGTCGTTGAGCTGCTCCAGGTAGGCGTTGACGCGGTTGGTGAGCTGCTCGTCGCCGGGCTCGGCCAGCAGCCTTTGCACATTGCCTTCCAGTGCCAGCACGTCGGGCAGGAAGGCGTACTTGCCGATCTCGCGCTGCAGGCTGGCGCCGTACAGCTCCAGCCGGTGCATGCCCGTGGCACGCAGATCGGCGATGCCCAGCCGCTGCGCCATCAGGTACGCACCCCAGCCGCTCAGCCCGCTCAGGGCAAGCCACAGCAAAAGCAGGATGAGCTGGCGCAGGGGGCGGCGGGCGGGCATGGTGAAGGCACCAATGTTATCAGTGCCCCCCAGCGCCGCCTGGGCCTCAGGCCGAGACAGCGGGCCGCCCTTCCTGGGAGTGCTCCATGGGCAGCAGCGACTCGTCGTCGTCCGTGGTGGCATTCGGATCGACCGCGCCTTCCCACTTGGCCACCACGGCCGTGGCAATGGCATTGCCCAGCACATTGGTCAGCGTGCGGCCCATGTCCAGGAAATGGTCGATGCCCAGGATCAGCAGGATGCCGGCCTCGGGCAGGCCGAACATGGGCAGCACGGCGGCCACCACCACCAGCGAGGCGCGCGGCACGCCGGCAATGCCCTTGCTGGAGACCATCAGCACCAGCAGCATGGTGATCTGGGCCGTCAGTGTCATGTCGATGCCGTAGGCCTGGGCGATGAAGATGGCCAGGAAGGTGGTGTAGACCATGGAGCCATCGAGATTGAACGAGTAGCCCAGCGGCAGCACGAAGCCGATGATGCGCGGCTTGATGCCGAACTTCTCCAGCTGCTCCATCAGCTTGGGATAGGTCGATTCGCTGCTGGCCGTGGAAAAGCCCACCAGCAGCGGGCCGCGGATCAGGTTCAGCAGGCGGAAGATGTCACGGCCCAGCACGACGTAGCCGGCCACGATCAGCAGCACCCACAGCGTGGCCAGGGCCAGGTAGAAGCACAGCATGAACTTGCCGAACACCGACAGCATGCCCAGGCCATGGATGGTGATGGTGCCGGCCACGGCGCCGAACACGCCCACGGGGGCGAAGCGCATCACGTAGTCGGTGACCTTGAGCATGATGTGGACCACTTCGTCCATCAGGCCCACCATGGAACGCGCGGCCTGGTTGTGCAGGTTGCCCAGCGCAATGCCGAAGAACAGCGCGAACACCAGGATCTGCAGCACCTCGTTGGTCGCCATGGCCTCGAAGATGTTCTTGGGGAACACGTGGGCGATGAAGTCCTTGAGGTTCAGCGCCGAGGTCTTGAGGTTCAGCCCTTCGGCCGACGACGGCAGGGCCACGCTCAGGCCATGGCCGGGCTGCAGCACGTTCGCATAGATCAGGCCGATGGCCAGCGAGCAGAACGAGGCCACGATGAACCAGCCCAGCGCGCGGCCGCCGATGCGGCCCACGGCCTTGGCGTCGCCCATGTTGGCCAGGCCCGACACCAGGGTGGCGAACACCAGGGGCGCGATGATCATCTTGATCATGCGCAGGAAGACATCGGTGAGGATGCCGAAGTAGCTGGCGATTTCCTTGGCGGCCTCGGGCGTGGGCGCGTAGCTGTTGCAGGCATAGCCCACCAGCACGCCGAGGACCATGGCCACGAGCACCATGGTGGTCAAGCGATTGAATTTCATGCGGATTTTTTCGTTGGACGTATTTCGGTCTTGCAAGCGAGCCCGGTCCGCCGCAGCCCCCGGGCCTCTGCCGGATGCCATTGCGAAGACGGGCTTGTCTCCCTGCACACACAACCACGACGCACGTGGCCTGCGCCTGACAGTGCACAGACCGTGCCAGCCGCATCCGGCACCTGCGCCGCGCGCTAACTGCTTGATTCGCCTATATCGACCTTACTTTTATGCATAAGGTGGAACGGAAATCCGAACAATGAAATGCAGGCGCCGTTCGGAAAACCGGATGGCGCGACCTGCGGGCTCCGGCCCTCCCGGGCCATGGCGCAACTGTTTGAACGCCGGCCGGTGCCCCGGGCAGGACGGCAGCAGCGGCTGATGCTCCGGCTCCTGTAGAGGGGCCCGCTCTCCCAGGGTCCCGCACCGTGTCTTCACCCGGTGCATCAACCCTGCCTCACCCCTGCGCCAACCCTGCCTCAACCCTGCGCCTGAGGCCCCAGGCGAAAAACGCTCACGGACTGCACAAGGTCATGCGCCTGCTGGCGCAGGCTCGTGGCTGCCGCCGCCATTTCCTCCACCAGGGCCGCGTTTTGCTGCGTCGCCTGGTCCATCTGCGTGACCGCCTCGCCCACTTGTGCCACGCCGCTGCGTTGTTCGGCAGAAGCCGCGCTGATCTCGCCCATGAGGTCGGTGACGCTGCGTATGCTCATCACCACTTCAGCCATGGTGCCCCCCGCGCGGTCGGCCAGCACAGAGCCCTGTTCGACCCGCTCGACGCTGTCGGAGATCAGGGCCTTGATCTCCTTGGCCGCCGCCGCGCTGCGGCCGGCCAGGCTGCGGACCTCGGAGGCCACTACAGCGAAGCCGCGGCCCTGTTCACCGGCTCGTGCAGCCTCCACCGCAGCGTTCAGCGCCAGGATGTTGGTCTGGAACGCGATGCCGTCAATGACGTTGATGATGTCGGCGATGCGGCGCGAACTTTCACTGATGCCCTTCATCGTGTCCACGACCTGGGTGACCACCTCGCCCGCCTGCCCGGCCACGCCGCTGGCCTGCTGCGCGAGCGCGTTGGCCTTGCCCGCGCCATCCGCGTTCTGGGTCACGGTCGCTCCGAGCTGTTCCATGGAGGCCGCAGTTTGTTCAAGCGCGCTGGCCTGGCTTTCGGTTCGCGAGGACAGGTCGGTGTTGCCCTGGGCAATCTGGGTGCTTGCACTTGCCACGGATTCGCTGCCGCTGCGCACGACGGCCACGACCTGCGATAGCGCATCACTCATCTCGCCGAGGCTGCGCAGCAGGGTCCCCACTTCATCGTGGGTGGTGGCCTCCACCCGCTGCGTCAGATCCCCGCAGGCCACCGCGCGTGCCACCTGGATGGCCCGGCCGATGGGGCCGGTGATGGAGCGCGTGACCCAGGTGCCCAGCAAGGCGGCCAGCACGACGGCCACCAGCGCGCCCCCCAGCTCGAACGCCAGCGTCATTGCCGCCAGCGACTCGGTGCGTGTCAGGCGCTCGGCCATGAGCTGCTCCTCCTCCCGCACCAGGTCCGCCTGCAGTGCGCGCAGCCCATCCATGGCCGCCTTCTCGCGCCCCAGGGAGAACTCGCGAACCAGATCCTCGACCGTCGCCGTGCCGTCCTGAACTTGCCGCCGCAGCGCCTGCAGCGGCTGCACCGCCTGAACGAATTCACGATGGCGCAGCCGGATACCGTCGAGCCGGCGCTGCTGGGCGGGGTTGTCCTCGGTCAGGCGTACGGCCTCCTGCCAGGAGGCCTCGAACTCCTTGAGTCCTTCATCCCAGGGGGCCAGAAAACGGGAGTCGCCCGACAGGAGATAGCCCCGCGAGGCCGTCTCCATGTTGACCATGCCCGTGAGCATGCGCTGTCCCTGGGACATCACCTTGAAGGTGTGCTCGTTCCATTGCTGGGCCTCCTTGAGCCGGGCCTGGCTGCTCACGGCCAGCGCGATGACAAGAAGAAAAATGGCGATGACGCATGCGAAGGCAGCTGCGAGACGGCGGGCCAGTGGCCAGTTGGACAAATTCATGATGATCATCGGTACGGACTGCGTAGCCGGAAAGACTGCACACGGGCGCGGCGATCACGATGTCAAGCCTCGCCTGCGCCTGGGGCAGTCATCTCCTGGCCGGGATCTACAGAGCACTCGCGCCAGCGGCTGCCGGGTGGCGGCCAGCGGGCCTGTGCTTTGTTTCTCTATGTAATATATTGGACAAAACATATTTTTGTCCTAGACAATTCGCAAAATCCCTCAAAACATTCCGGCCATGGCCGGACGTTTTGTTCCCTTCAGATCAATGACGCCACTTTCTGACCCCCTGCCTTTGGCGCCTGGCCCCGGGCTGCCCATCTCGGCCGTCGAACGCGAGACCGGACTTGCCAAGGACACCCTGCGTGTCTGGGAAAGACGCTACGGCTTTCCAAGGCCTGAACGGGATTCGGCAGGCGATCGCCGCTACCCGGCAGACCAGGTTCGACAACTGACCCTGATCCGGCGGCTCATGGATACAGGGCTGCGCCCCAGCAAGCTGATGGGCGTGGATCTGGACGGCCTGCAGGCGCTGCTGGCCCGCGCCGACACCTCGCCAGCCATGAATTTGTCCAGGACAAATTCAGAGAATGCAGCAGACTCTGACCGCTTCGCACCCATGCTCAACGCCATTGCCGCCCATGATCCCGCCCAGCTCAGGCATTGCCTGAGCCTGGCCCAGTCGCGCATGGGCCTGGCCGGTTTCGTGACCACGCTCGTGGCCCCGCTGACCACGGCGGTCGGTGAATTCTGGGCACAGGGGCGTTTTGAAGTGTTCGAAGAGCACCTGTACACCGAGGTGCTCACCGGCGTCTTGAGGCAGGCGATCGCCTCGCTCATCCCGCCTTCCCCGCCGCCCGCGCCCAAGGTGTTGCTGACCACGCTGCCGCAGGAGATGCATGGACTGGGCCTGCTCATGGTCGAAGCCCTGCTGGCCCTGGAAGGCTGCAACTGCGTATCGCTGGGCACCCAGACGCCCATCGGTGACGTGGCACAGGCCGCGCGGGCGCATCGCGCCGACATCGTGGGGCTGAGCTTCAGCAGCGCCCACAACGGAGCGATGGCGCAGGCTTGCCTGGGCGAGCTGCGCAGCCACCTGCCGCCGGCCATCGAGTTGTGGGCCGGTGGAGCATGCCCGGCGCTCTATTCCAACCCTGTCACGGGCATCACGCCGGTGCGCCATCTCACGGATCTGCAACCGCTGGTCGCCCGATGGCGGCAGACGACAAGAACATCAAGGACATACGCATGAACTTTCCCGCCCCCCGCCCCGTCTTCATCGCCAGGCGGCGCACCCTGCTGGCAGCGACCCTTGGCGCCGGCCTGCTGGCCAGCGGTTGCGCCAGCATGCGCCCGCCAGGCTCGGTCACGCCCGTCTCACCGTTCGACCTGCAGCGCTACCAGGGCCTGTGGTACGAACTGGCGCGGCTGGACCATGGTTTCGAGCGGGGCATGACCGATGTGACCGCCGAGTACACGCCGCAGGCAGACGGCAGCGTGAAGGTGGTGAACCGGGGGTTTTCCGTGCCCCGGGGCCAGTGGCAGCGCGCCGTCGGCAAGGCCCTGTTCACGGGCAAGCCGGACACGGCTTCGCTCAAGGTCTCTTTCTTCGGCCCGTTCTACGGCGGCTACCATGTGGCCGCCCTGGACCCTGACTACCGCTGGGCGCTGGTCCTCGGGCCGGACACGCAGTACTGCTGGATACTGGCCAGGGAGCCGAAACTGCCCCCGCAGACGCTGCAATCCATCGTCGCCAAGGCCGGGGAACTGGGCGTCGATACCGGCGCGCTGATCTGGGTCAGCCATGAGCGCCACCAGGAAGCGCGCAGCCAGGAGGCCTTGTGAACAGCCTGCCCCCCGTCGCGGTGATCGGCGCAGGAATGGCGGGTTTGGCCTGCGCACAGTTGCTGGCCGAGGCTGGCTGCCGCGTGGATATCTTCGAGAAAAGCCGAGGCCCATCCGGGCGCATGAGCACACGGCGCGCGCAGGATCCGCAGGGTGCGTGGCAGTGCGATCACGGCGCCCCATCGTTTGCAGCCCAGGACCCGGAGTTTGTGCAGGAGGTGCGCCAGTGGGAGCAGCACGGCGTTGTCGCCGCCTGGCGTCCGCGCGCAGTGCGCCTGCAGGGCACAGACGCGGTGCCCGCAGAGGCAGGCCCCGACCGCTGGGTGGGCGTGCCGCGCATGACCTCTCCCGCAGCGTTTCTTGTCCAGCGGCTTGGACAGCAGGGGCATGGCGTACGGCTGCACCTGCAGGCCACGGTGCAGCATTTGCAGCACGGGCCTGCCCGCTGGACAGTGCACTGTGCCGAACAAGGGCAGATGGGGCCGGAATACTGCGCCCTGGTGCTGGCAGTGCCTGCACCGCAGGCGGCAGCCTTGCTGGAGCCGGTCTCGCCCTATGCTGCGGCACTGGCCGCCAGCGCACGCATGCAGCCTTGCTGGGTGGCCATGCTCCGCACCGACGCCCCCCTGCCGCTGGACTGGGATGCGGCAGAAATCACGGATGGCCCGCTGTGCTGGGTGGCACGCGACAGCGCCAAGCCAGGGCGGCAAGGGCAGCAAGGGCAGCAGACCTGGGTACTGCATGCCAGTGCACGGTGGAGCCAGGATCACATCGAATCGGACGCTGAATCCGTGGCCGGGCAACTGCTGCAGGCATTCGAGGCCCTGGCCGGCTCTCTGTCCGACTCTCTGCCAGGCGGCCTGCGCGTCACTGCCCACCGCTGGCGCTATGCGCTGCCGGCACCCCACCTGGTCAACCGCTGCTGGTGGGACGCGCCTGCGGGCCTGGGCCTGTGCGGCGACTGGATGTGCGGCGCAGGCGTCGAAGGCGCCTGGCTCAGCGGACGGGCGCTGGCCCGGCGCGCCCTGGCCACGCTGACGCGCTGAACTGCAGGAACGCCCGCGCCATGCACAAGAAGCCCCACCTGCCCTCCAAGCTGTGTGCGTGCTGCGGTCTTGCGTTCACATGGCGCAAAAAATGGGCACGTGATTGGGACGAGGTCAAATACTGCTCGCAGCGCTGCCGCACCGCGCGACTGCCGCCTGATCCCACTCCCCCATCTGCAGGCCGTCAGCCAAGGCGCTGACCTCCAAGCGGGCCATGCGCCCGCACATCCTGGGAGCCCTGGATTGCCGCCAGGCCGGCCCCATAATGCGCCACCCCATTGCATCAAGGAATTGGCACCTATGTCTTCCGGCGGCTTTCACGTCCACGGCCCACACGATCACGAACTCGAACATGCTGCCCAGGGCGAGCATGGCCAAACCGCCCACCACGGCATCGGCGGCGGCAGCCTGACCAACCAGATCGCCATGTGCACGGCAGTCATCGCCACGGTGGGCGCCATCTTCGCGTACATGGGCGGCGCCACCCAGGCCAATGCCGGGCTGTACAAGAACGACGCAGCCATCAAGAAGACCGAAGCGGCCAACCAGTGGGCCTTCTTCCAGGCCAAGAGCACCAAGCAATCGCTGTCCGAGTTCGCGCGTGATCTGGCGACCACGGAGGACAGGCGGGCGGCCTACCAGGCCAAGGTGGAGCGCTACGAAAAGGAAAAGGACGACATCAAGCGCGATGCCGACCGCCTCGAAGCAGAGGCCCGGCAATGGGACGAGAAGTCAGAGATGCAGATGCACCTGCATCACCGCTGGGCGCAGGCCACCACCGCGCTGCAGGTCGCCATTGCCCTTGCAGCCATCGCGCTGCTGACCAAGAAGAAATGGCTGGAATACGCCATGCTCGGCGTGGCAGCGCTGGGCCTTGGCGTGGGCGGGCTGGCCATGCTGCACATCTAGAGCGTGTGGCAAAGCCGCAAAGCCGCATATCCGCATATCCGCCCTGGAAGGCAGCTGTGAAACAGCCCCCCCCCGATTCCCCGGCCTTGCCCGCGGCTCAGTCCTCGCTGGGACGGGGGTAGCTTGCCTCTGCCCAAGCTTGCGCAGACGTCCGGGTGAGCTGATGGTCCGGCCTGACTCCCACCTTGGCCAGCTCGCTGCCGTCGGCGGCAGTGGCGGTGAGCGTGGCGCTGGGATTGTCCTCATCGGGCTCGATATCCAGAGAGACGGTCACGCGTGACCCGCCCACCACGATCTGCACATCCTTGTGCAACTGCGCTGCCAGATGCTGCTCATGCCGGCGCATCACCTCGTGCGCCGTCTTCACGAGCGTGTTGAAGGCGGAAACGTCCAGCGGCTTGGGATTTTTCTTGTCGCGGCCCATGGTCCACGGGCCGACCAGGCTTGGCTCCGCCTGGCCGTCCTGGGTCATGGCAACGGCCCAGCCATCGTCGTCTTCATTCTTGATGACGCGGGCCTCCCAGCCGTTGTGATGCCAAAGGCGGTCTTCGAAGATTGAGACGACTTCTTGTTCGAGTTCTGCGGACATGTCCAGACCCTTCCCTTGTGGAAACTATCGAGCCCGAAATTCTACTGTCCATCCATACAGTTCGCGCGCAGGGGTCTATTGCGCAAGCGGCGGCTTCCACGGGGCCATGACACCCGGCAGATACGGTAGCCACGGCAGTCAAAGCAGGCGTGCAGGCTGGTCAGCGGCTGACCGAGCTGCGTCAGGTTGCCTCGCTTGCACGTTGCACTCGCCGCAAATTGCCGCTGGAGCGAAGGGCTTGCGAATGCGATAAGCTTCAAGTCTTATTGAAGGTCAAGGCATCCCTGCCGAGGTCACGTATGAACATTGGCGAACTGAGCAAACGCACAGGCCTGTCCACATCACGCATTCGTTTTTATGAGCAAAGCGGCCTGCTGCAAGCGGCTGAGCGTGGCTTGAATGGCTACCGCAGCTATCCGCCTGAGATGGTGCAGATGCTGGAGCTGATTGCAATGGCGCAGGGCGTGGGCTTCAGCCTGGATGAAATCCGTGCACTCTTGCCGCCCGGCCTGCAAGGCTGGGACCATGAGGCCGTCGTGGGCGCGCTGCGCCAAAAAATTGCCGATATCAAGGCCATGGAGAAAAAGCTGCAGGCCAGCAAAAAGCAGTTGCAGGCTTTGTTGTCCGATATTGAAGCGCGGCCAGACAACATGGATTGCCATGACAACGCACGCCGTGTGCTCTCCCATGTACTGGCCCAGCAATCCGAATCCCTGGCCTCTGAAGCAGCGGCCGAAGAAAAAATGGGCAAGCTCATGCGCACCGGACACAAGAAGCGGGCAAGCGCGGCATAGGCCTTCGGCAGTTTGGAACGTGGCCCTAGCGCCTTGCCAAAGCCTGCACCACCTGCTTTGCAGTCGCTTTGGCCGACCCCGGGTTTTGCCCGGTGATGAGGCGGCCATCGGCCACCACATACGACATAAAAGGCAGCAAGGCTTTTTGATAGCGCGCACCGCGCATCTTCATTTCCTGCTCGGCGTTGTAGGGCATGGACCGGGCCACTCCGGCCAGGATTTCTTCCGTCCATGAAAAACCCGTGACCCGTTTGCCCGCGACCAGCAAAGAGCCGTCGCTGAGCTGCGTATTGAGCAGGCCGCAGTAGCCGTGGCAAACCGATGCAACGATGCCACTTCGCTCCCAGATGCTGCGTGTGATGCGCTGCAGCCCCGCACTATCGGGAAAATCCCACATCACCGCATGCCCTCCGGTGAAGTAGATGGCATCGAAATCGTTCGCATCGATATCGGCAGGTGCCGCAGTGTTCGCCAGCAGGGCCATGCGCGCGGGATCATCGAGCCAGGCTTTGGCCGAAGCATCGAAGTGCGGCCATTGGAGTGCGCGCGGCTCCAGCGGTACGGCGCCACCCAGCGGGCTCACCAGTTGCTGCAGATACCCTTGCGCAGCAAACACATCCCAGGCATGGGTCAGCTCCGACAGCCACAGCCCTGTGGCGTGCGCAGGGTCGTCGTAATGAGCGACATTGGTGACGACATGCAAGATACGTGGCGTGCTCATGATGACTCCTGCGCGATGTGCTTGAGGCCCTGTGCGTAGCTGGTGACAGCAAAGTCGGGAAAGCGGCGCTTGAACTTGGACGAATCAAACACATTGTCGTGCGCGTAGCGTGGCAGCAGTTCACGCAGTTCGCGCACGGGCTTGGAGACCCAGCCAGCAACCACCATGGCCAGGTGGCTCAGTACCTTGTAGCGCGGCTCAACCTCAAAGGTTGCAGCCGCCAGGTTCACAAAGGCCTGATAGGTCAGCCGCTCGTCCCAGCAAGGCAGATGCCAGGTCTGGCCATACGCATCTTGCGCATTGCCAATGGCTGCCATGGCGCGGCTTGCATCGGGCGTCCAGATCAGGGTGCGCAGCTTGTCGTCACGCACCGGCACTTTGGCCTTCTGGCCCGCCTTGAGCGGGCCGATCACCAGGGTGTTGGTGATGCTTTGGGTTTTGCCGGGGCCGTAGAACTCTGGCGCGCGGGCAATGGCGACGGGGATATCGCCGCGCTGCATCTCGGCCAGCACCATCTCGGCCATCAAGGCGCGCACGCGCCCCTTGCGGCCCACCGGGGCAAAGGCGGTTTCCTCGGTCTGCCGCTGCGCGGTTTGCGGGTACATGTAGGTGTTGTCGAAGTAGACAAACTTGGCCCCCGCTGCCCGCGTGGCATCGAGCGCGTTGCGCAGCATGGCAGGAAATTGCCCCTCCCATAACTCGGTGTCTGGTGGCAGGCCAGCGGTGAAGTACACGACCTCGCTGCCACGCACGGCCTCCAGGGTTTGCGCGGAATTCATCAGGTCGGCGGACACCAGCTCGTCCGTATCGTTCACCTTGCGCGGCTTGCGGCTGACCAGGCGCAGGTTCTGGGTGTAGTTGCGGTGGAGCTCGCGCGCCAGCTCCACAGCGATCTGACCATTGGCGCCCAAAATGGTTTGCATATCGATCCTTGCAGCATCTTGTGTGATGAGAGGATAAGGAGCTTAAGCTTCAAGTTGAGTTGAAGGTCAAGTGGCAAAACTGCAGGTCCCTGATATCAGGTCGAAGCCCCCTGCCGACTCGCTGGCTGTCTGAAGAAACCCGGCACTTCCATCATGTCGGGGAGCCTGGAGCCTGGACACTGCGGCCTGCTTTGGTGCACCTGGTGAAGGCCCGGTTCGGGTCGGCAGCGCCTGTGCATGAGCCGCGATGGCGGACTTGCCTCTTTGCGGTTGCTCATCTGTGGTCCGAACTTGTCGGCTTTATCAAGACTGCCACCGCACACCGCCATCAATTGCTGCAATGGGTGCAATGAGAGCAATGAGAGCAATGGCAGCAATGTGTGTACAGCAGCTATTTGATGCAATCAGAATGCACCACCACCATTGAAAAGAAGAAGCCATTCTCAATCCAATGATTGAATTGCCAACTTCCGATGGACGCCGCTTATTCAATGTGACAGAATGAAACGCCAGCAATGAATGGCCTGAAGACCTCTGATGATGGCAGTGGCAAATATTGCCATGGCGATCGCAATGACAGGACGAAAAACCGGATGTACCGCTATTGATATCCAGAAATCAAATCGTGTTGACTTCGCGCATTTCTGAGGGATCGTTTGGTCAATGAACGTCAGAGCGTGCTCTTGTCGACCGCACCTCATTTGCATTGGAAGCGCACTACAACCATTGTCGCCATTCGGCCAATCATTGAATCCAGCTTCTGGCTTTCGAGCCTTATGCTTCTATGAACATCGCCCCGTAGAAGCCAAAAAACCAAGGGCGATTGACAACGGAGATCTATATGCCTTACAAGAAAAGTCAACAAGTCGGCGGTCAGGGTGGAGATGAATTTTCCGATGATCTGACCCAAGTGGTTCGAATTGTGAGGATTTCGATCAGGCACGGAGCCAGAGTCGATGCCATCCAAACCACATGGCTTCTGACAGACGGAACACAGCTCACTGGTGCACGCCATGGTGGCGGGGGCGGCGAAGAAACTGTGATCGAGTTTGGCAGCAACGAGCACATCGTTACGATACAAGGGCGAAGCGGAAGTCGAATTGATTCCCTGACCATTACCACCAACAAGAAGTCCTACGGCCCCTACGGAGGCGACGGAGGGAAACCCTTCGGCCCCATTCCTGCTGAAGCAGCGGGTGGATTCTTTGGTCGTTCCGGCACAAATGTTGACGCGATAGGCGTTTTCATTCCAGCGTAGTGTCAAGCCGGTGATGGTGCCATCGCATCAACAAGGCACCGAAACGGACTGGGATGAAGCCGAGGTTTATTCCAGTCCGCTCATCGGCTCTATTGATTCCTGCTGTCAATCAGGCATCAATCAGCAAAGTCAACGCCCCCGCATCCCCATCAAAACCTCAATCGTCACCGTCGTCGCGTCGTCATCCGGCCTTTTGCGATGCGCGATGCCCAACGCCCTTGACAGTGCCGGCCGCAGGGGCCGCGTGGTGATGCGGGCGTCAGGCTGCGGTGCGCCGGCCTCATGGGGCAGCAGCGCGGCGCCGTAGCCCGCCGCCACCAGGCTCTTCATTGCGTCGTTGTAGTTCAGCTCGATCCGTGCCTGCGGCCGGGCGCCGCCTGCGGCAAACCATTCAGCAGTCTGGCGCGACAGCCGGGTGCCACGGTCGTTGGCGATCAGCGGACGGGCTGCAAGCCAGGCGGGCGTGATGTGCCGCGGAGGCTTCCAGGCGGCCGGGATGAAGGCCAGCACGGGGTCCTGGCGCCAGGCCTGCACCTGCAGCCCGCGCAGCACGGGCTGCGGCAAGGCAACGATGCCGATGTCCAGGCTGCCGGCAGCCAGGCGCGCCAGGGCTTCCTCGCTGGTCATCACCGCCACTTGCACATCGATCTCGGGATGCCGGGCGGCCAGGGTTTCCAGCGCCTGGGGCAAGAGGTGCGCGAGTGCGCCGGTGGAGGCGCCCAGGCGCACGCGGCCCCCGCGCGTGGCGATCTGGCGCTGCACGGTCTGCAGGAGATCATCGGCCTCGGCCAGGAGCTGGCGCGCCTTGTCTATCAGCAGGCTGCCCGCCGATGTGGCGGTGACGCCGACCGGTGCGCGGTGCAATAGACGAGTTCCCAGACGCTCTTCGAGCTGCGCCACATGCAGCGTCACCGTGGGCGGCGCCAGGTGCAGCACCTTGGCGGCGGCGGCGAACGAGCCCAGGTCGGCCACCGTCAGCAGGGTGCGCAGACGGTCCAGATTGATTTCGCGCATGGTGCGGTGTCCCAGGTTGCCAGCAATTCAGGAATCATGAATCCGTAGTTTGTCAGATTCAACTGGCCTGCATGCGGCAGGCGCTGCACCATGCGCTCCACACCCAATCGGAGCAACCCATGACCTCTCTTGTTTTCATCGATGGCGACCAAGGCACCACCGGCCTGCAGGTGCGCGAATGGCTGGCGGATCGGACCGACCTGCGCCTGCTGCAGCTGCCGGCCGACCAGCGCAAAAGCACGGCGCACCGGGCCGAGGCGCTCAACGACTGCGACATCGCCTTGCTGTGCCTGCCGGACGAGGCTGCGCGCGAGGCCGTGGCGCTGGTGCGCCGGCCCGGCGTGCGCGTGATCGATGCGAGTTCTGCGCATCGCACCGCTCCGGGCTGGGTCTATGGCCTGCCGGAACTGGAGGCAGGCCAGGCTGAACGCATCGCCCATGCCCGGCGCGTCAGCAATCCCGGCTGCTATCCGACAGGTGCGCTGGCACTGCTCAGGCCCTTGATCGACGCGGGCCTGCTGCCCCCCGACTACCCGCTGGCCATTCACGCGGTATCGGGCTACTCGGGACGGGGCCGCGCAGGGCTGCTGGACCATGAGGGCGCTGCCGCCGCCACTGCCGTGCCCCTGCAGGTCTATGGCCTGGGACTGCACCACAAGCACGTGCCCGAGATCCAGCAGCATGCCGGCCTGGCCCATGCGCCGGTGTTCGTGCCGGCCTATGGCCACTACCGGCAAGGCATCGTGCTGACCATCGCCCTGCATCTGCGGCTGCTGCCCGCTGGTGTGACCGCCCGCAGCCTGCACACTGCCCTGCACGCGAGGTACCAGGGCCAGCCCTGCATCGAGCTGCAACCCCTGGAGGAGGACGCCGATGCGCAGCGGCTCGATCCGCGCGCGCTCAATGGCAGCAACCGGATGCGGCTCGCGGTGTTCGGACAGCCGCAGGAGCAGCAGGTGCTGCTGACCGCCGTGTTCGACAACCTGGGCAAGGGCGCCGCCGGCGCGGCGGTGCAGAACCTTGATCTGATGCTCGGGCTGCAGCCGATGCTGCACCCAGGATGCGATGAATCCCAGAGCCTGGTGTGAGCCTGGTGTGAGCGTGGAGTGAGTGCGGTATGAGCTGCCGGCCTGGGGAAGACGGGGCAAGATCCGGGCAATCCTGCTTCAAGCCTCGACGCCACAGGCCACCGACAGATAGCTTTTCATGCGCGCGCTGGCCCGTTCCGGGTCCGCCAGCGCACCGCAGGCATCGGCCAGCTCGAACACCTTGGCAAAGTGCACGGCCCCGCGTGCAGACTGCATTGCGCCGGCCATGGAGAAGTGCTTCTGGTGGCCATTGAGCCAGGCCAGGAACACGATGCCTGCCTTGTAGTGCCGCGTGGGCGCGCAAAAAATCTCGCGCGACAGCGCCACCGTGGGATCCAGCAGTTCCCGGAAGCGCCCGCTGCGGCCCTGGGCCAGTTCGGCCAGCGCCACGGCCGCCACCGGGGCGATGGGGTCGAAGATGCCCAGCAGGCCGTGGGAGTGGCCGCCCTCACCGGCTGCCGTCCCATCGCCGGCCATGAGTTCGGCGTAGTGGAAATCGTCACCCGTGTACATCTTCACGCCCGCAGGCAGCCTGCGGCGCAGCGCCCTCTCCCATTGCGCATCGAGCAGCGATACCTTGATGCCTTCGACCTTGGGCGCCTTCGCTGCGATCAGCGCGGCGACGGTATCAAGGGCCTGCACCAGGTCCGTACTGCCCCAGTAGCCGCGCAGCGCAGGGTCGAACATCTCGCCCAGCCAGTGCAGCACCACGGGCTGGTCGGCAGCGTCCAGCAGCCGGTCATAGAGTTGCAGATAGTCCTGCGGGCCGCGCGCGGCCTGGACCAGGGCGCGGCTGGCCATGAGGACCACGGGGCAGCCTTCGGCCTGCACCACATCCATCTGCTCGCGGTAGGCCCCCTCGACCTGTGCCAGCGTGACCCCGGGTTGCGCCGCCAGCTGGTCGGTGCCCGCGCCGCAGGCCAGCTGGCCGCCCACTGCCCGCGCATGGCGCGCGCTGCGCTGGATGAGTTCGCGTGCCGATGGCCAGTCCAGGCCCATGCCGCGCTGGGCCGTGTCCATGGCTTCGGCGACCTTGAAGCCCAGGCGGTACAGATGCTCGCGGAAGGCCAGCGTCGCCTCCCAATCGATGGCAGGCGGGCCATCCCAGGGATGCGTGGTTGCCAACGGGTCGATCACCACATGGGCCGCTGCATAGACGCTGCGGTTGAAGGCAGGGGCCGGGCCCGCGGGAGCGATGGGACTGGCCTTCATGGCCAGTGGCACGAGACGGCCGTCGCTTCGGGGAAGGAGGATCTGCATGGGGGTCTCCTGCCTCACGCCAGTCGGCCGAGGATGTGGTCGGCAGCCTTCTCGGCCACCATGATGGTGGGAGCGTTGGTGTTGCACGAGGGGATGAAGGGCATCACGGACGCATCGGCCACGCGCAGCCCCTCCATGCCGATGAGCTGCAGTTGCGGCGTCACCACGCTGTCCGGATCGTGCTCGGGGCCCATGCGGCAGGTGCCCACGGGATGGTGGTCGGTCTTGGCATGGGCGCAGGCGTAGTCAGACAGTTCGGCATCGCTGTCCCGATGTCCGCCCGGCAATACCTCGCCGTGCACGTAGCGCCGCAGCGCTGGCTGGCACAGCAGCTTGCGCGCAAGGCGCAGGCCCTTGATGGACATGGCCCGGTCATGGGGGTCGGCCCAGTAGTTGGGATCGATCAATGGCGCCGACGCCGGGTCTGCATCCGCGAGCCGGACCGTGCCACGCGAGCGGGGGCGCAGGTAGGCCGTGTTCAGCGTCACGCCCGCGTTCTCCAGCCCGGTCATTCCGGCTTCTATGCCCGAGCCCAGCCCCAGATGGAACTGGATGTCGGGCGAGCGCGCGAGCGCATCGGGGTCGGCATACCAGAAGCCCCCGGTCTCGAAGAGGCTGGAGGCGGCCGGCCCTTTCTTGAGCAGCAGGTACTGCAGGCCCGCCCAGGCCGCGTGCCAGGGGCGCTGGTATTTGTCGTAGGTGTGGTCGCCCGTGCATTCGGCGATCACGAACAGGTCCAGGTGGTCCTGCAGGTTGGAGCCGACACCAGGGAGGTCATGCACAGGCGCCAGCCCCACGCTGCGCAGATGGTCGGCAGGGCCTATGCCGGAGTGCATCAGCAGCCTGGGCGAGCCTATGGCGCCCGAGCAGACGATGACTTCGCGGCTGGCGTGCACGCTGAAAGGCGTGCGGCTGGTGCCCGAGACCGCCTCCACGCCAACCGCGCGCCGGCCCTGCACCAGCACGCGCAGCGCCTGGGTCTGCAGCTGGATGGTCAGATTGGGGCGGCGCATGCGCACCGGATCGATGAAGCCCGTGGCCGCCGACGCACGGCGCGCATTCCACTGCGTGAGCTGGTAGTAGCCCAGGCCCTGCTGCGCGGCGCCGTTGAAGTCGGGGTTGAAGGGCATGCCCATTTCCTGGCCGGCCTGGAAGAAGGCCTCGCAGATGGGCAGCGGGCTGACGGGGCAGGACACGCCCAGCGGGCCGCCGTAGCCGTGGTACTCGTTGGCAAAGCGCTGGTTGTTCTCCGAACGCTTGAAGTACGGCAGCACGTCGCGCCAGGACCAGCCCGTGGCGCCGCCCAGGCGCTCCCAGTCGTCATAGTCTGCCGGCGCGCCGCGCGTGTACAGCTGGGCGTTGATGGTCGAGCCGCCACCGATGACCTTGGCCTGCGTGTAGCGCAGCACGCGCTGGTTCAGATGCCGCTGCGGCACGGTCTGCCATCCCCAGGAGCCCCGGCCCCGGGTCATGCGCGCAAAGCCCGCAGGCCAGTGGTACAGAAGATGCGAGTCCCAGCCCCCGGCCTCCAGCAGCAGCACGCGCACCGAGGGGTCGGCGCTCAGCCGGTTGGCCAGCACGCAGCCGGCCGAGCCCGCGCCCGTGATGATGTAGTCATAGCTGTCCATGGTCATCGTCCTCACAGCCGCGCGATGGAGAGCGCGCCATCCACATGCAGCACCGACCCCGTCGCAAACGCCAGCCTGCCGCTGGCCAGCGCGCTGGCGGCCTGCGCCACGTCCTCGGGCCGGCCCCAGCGGCCCATGGGCACAAGGCCCGCAGCGATCAGCCCGTCGTACCGATCGGCAGCACCCGCCGTCATGGCCGTGCGGACGATGCCGGGGCGCAGCTCGAACACGCCAATGCCGTGCGCCGCCAGGCGCAGCGCGAACAGGCGCGTCAGCATGCCCAGGCCGGCCTTGGACAGGCAGTACTCGCCGCGCTCCACCGACGCCATCTCGCCGCTGACCGAGGACACGGTGACGATGGACCGCGCAGCGCCCGAAGGCGCAGCCAGCATGCGCTGCGCCACGGCCTGCGTGAAAAAGAAGCTGCCGCGCAGGTTGGTGGCCATCACCCGGTCGAAGTCCTCGGCGCGGATGTCCAGCAGATCGCCGCGGCGCGGCGAGCCCATGCCTGCGTTGTTGACCAGGCAGGACGGCACACCGCCCCAGGCGCAGACCGCATCGAGTACACGAGCGTGGTCGTGCACGTCGGCCAGGTCGCCGCGCACACGCAGCGCACGCGCGCCGCAGGCCTGGATCTGCGCGACGCTGGCGCCGTCACTGGCACCATCGTCCTGCAGCGTGGTGATGGCCACGTCAAAGCCGTCGTGCGCCAGTTGCAGCGCAATGGCGGCGCCTATGCCCTGGCTGCCGCCGGTGACCAGGGCCACGGGGCGCCGTGCCGTCGATTGCGGATTCATGGCAGCAGCTCCTGAAGGTGGTGACGCAGGTGACTGCCCACGCGCAGGGCCTGGGCAGCCACGGTCAGCGCGGGGTTGACGGCGGCCGAGGACGGGAAGAATCCCGCATCGACCACATACAGGTTGTCCAGCTCCCAGGCCTTGCACTGCGGGTCCAGCGCCGAGGTGGCCGGATCACTCCCAAGGCGCACCGTTCCGCACTGGTGCGACACCACCTCGGTGCCGAAGCCGCGCGACAGCACCAGCGGGTAGCCGGTGCCGCGCAGTATCTGGGCGCAGCGCGCCACCCAACGCTGGTGGGCGCGCAGGTTGGTGCGGTGCCAGTGCAGGTCGATGGCTCCGTCTGCGCGCAGCGTGACGCGGCTGCTGGGGTGGGGCAGGTCCTCGCTTTGCGCGTACCAGTCCACACTGCGCTCGGCCAGCGCGCTGCGCAGCCACCTCGGGGTGCCCGGCAGGGCGGCACGCAGCATGGGCTCGCGGATCTTTCCCAGCAGTTGCAGGCTGCCCAGCGGCGGGCCGCCCGCGCCGTCGCCGAAATAGAAGTCGTGCAGCGCCAGCGTCTTGGGAAAGCGCGTGCGGTTGCGCCTGAACGGGTGCCATGCCATCAGGGCCGTGGTGTTGTGCGTCATGTAGTGGCGGCCCACCACGTCGCTGCCATTGGCCAGGCCGCGCGGATGCCGCGCATTGGCCGAGCGCAGCAGCAGGGCCGCCGAGTTGATGGCGCCGGCACTGAGCACGAACAGCCCCGCCGTGATGCGGCGCGCCACGCCGCGGTCCACCACCTCCGCCGCGACGACGCGCCGCCCGCCCGCATCGGTGAGCAGGCGCTGAACGCGCACGCCGGTATGCAGCCGCACATTGCGGTGCGCCAGCGCAGGCCGCAGCAGGCAGGTTTCGGCATCGCCCTTGGCCCCCACCATGCAGGGCACGGCGTCGCAATTGGCGCAGCGCCGGCAGTGTCCGCCCGGTCCCAGGTCGATGGCGCAGGGCATGGGAAACGGCCGCAGGCCCTGGGCACGCAAGCGCTGCTCGATGCGCGAAAGCAGCGGCTCGTGCGGCACCGGGGGATAGGCATAGGCCGTGCTGCGCGGCGGCTCCGTGGGGTCGGCGCCGCCCTGGCCGCGCACGCCGAACAGCTGCTCGGCCAGGGCATACCAGGGTTCGAGATCGGCATAGCGCAGCGGCCAGGCGGGCGAGATGCCCTCCTCATGCTCCACCGCCTCGAAATCGCGCTGCCGAAAGCGCAGCATGGCCGTGCCGTAGAACTTGGTGTGCCCGCCCACGAAATAGAACATGCCGGGCCGAAACGCCCGCCCGCTGGCGTACCAGACCTCGTCGGTCTGGTAGCGTCTTTCGGCGAAGACGGCCTCGATGTCCCAGTTCTGTGCCTCGCGCGGCAGCACCGGGCCGCGCTCCAGCACCCATACGCTCGCACCGCTGTCCGCCAGTTGCAGGGCCACGGCCGAGCCGCCCACGCCCGAGCCGATGATGAGCACATCGCAGTCCAGCCCGTTGTGCGCCATGGCGGTCATGCGATCAGCGCCTGGGTGGCGGCATCGAAGCAGACCAGCCGAGACAGGTCGATCAGCAGGCGTGCCCTGTCCCCGGCGCGCAACGGCGCATCGGGCGGCAGCCGCGCGGTGAACGCATGGCCACCGAGCTTCAGCAGGGCCAGCGTGTCCGATCCGGTGGGCTCCAGCAGCTCGACGCGGGCCTCGGCCAGGCCCTGGCCAGGGGCGGCCGGCACGCCTTCGGGCGCCAGGCCCACGGCCTCGGCACGTATGCCGGCAATGACTTCGCTGCCCGCATGGCCCTGCAGCGCGGTGGCCAGCGGCTGCGGCAGGGGCAGGGACTGGCCGCCGATATCGAGGAAGGGACCGCCCTGCCCCTCACCCGCCCCCTCACCCACGCGCGCAGGCAGCAGGTTCATGCGCGGCGACCCCATGAAGCCCGCCACAAAGGTGTTGGCCGGCCGGTTGTAGACCTGCTGCGGCGTGCCCAGCTGCTGCAGCACCCCGCCCTTCATGACGGCGATGCGCGTGGCCAGGGTCATGGCCTCGATCTGGTCGTGCGTGACATAGATGATGGTGGCGCCCAGGCGCTGATGCAGCTTCTTGATCTCGGCGCGCATGTCCACGCGCAGCTGGGCATCGAGGTTGGACAGCGGCTCGTCGAACAGGTAGAGCTGCGGCTCGCGCGCCAGCGCCCGCCCTATGGCCACGCGCTGGCGCTGGCCGCCCGACAGCTGGCGCGGCTTGCGCCCCAGCAGGTGCTCTATCTGCAGCAGCCTGGACACCTCCTGCACCCGCTCAAGGCGCCGCGACTTGTCCACCTTGCGCATCTCCAGCGGAAAGCCGATGTTGCCCGCCACGGTCATGTTGGGGTACAGCGCATACGACTGGAACACCATGGAGATGTCGCGCTCGGCCGGCGCCGCGTGGGTGATGTCGCGGCCGCCCAGCGCCAGACGGCCGCCGCTGGGCGGCTCCAGGCCCGCGATGATGTTCATCAGCGTGCTCTTGCCACAGCCCGACGGGCCGACGAGGACCAGGAATTCGCCCTCCTGCACGGCAATGCTGATGTCCTGCAGGATGCTGGCCGCGCCGAAGCGCTTGTGGATGCGGTCGAGATCAAGGAATGCCATGGAATGCCTCACTGCAAGATGCTGGGCATCAGCCTTTGACGGCGCCGGCCATCAGCCCGCGCACGAAGAACCGGCCCGACACCAGGTACACGGCCAGCGTCGGCAAGGCCGCGATGAACGCCCCCGCGAAGTGGACGTTGTATTCCTTGACGCCGGTGCTGCTGTTGACCAGGTTGTTCAGCGCCACGGTCAGCGGGTAGGAGCTGAAATCGCTGAACGAGGCGCCGAACAGGAACTCGTTCCAGATGCTGGTGAACTGCCATATCGCGGCCACCACGACGATGGGCAGGCTGTTGGGCAGCAGCACGCGCCACAGCAGCCCGAAGAACCCCGCGCCATCCATGCGCGCCGAGCGCACCAGCTCGGCCGGGAAGGCCGCGTAGTAGTTGCGAAAGAACAGCGTGGTGAAGCCTATGCCGTACACCGTGTTGACGAAGACCAGGCCCTTGAGGCTGCCCGCCAGGCCCAGCGCCCCCAGCATCTTGGCCATGGGGATCAGCACGATCTGGAATGGAATGAAGACCGACAGCAAGATGGCGCCGAACAGCAGGTCCGCCCCCCGGAAACGGAACTGGGTCAGGATGCAGCCGTTGAGCGCGCCCAGGGCCGTGGACAGCAGCACGGATGGCACGGCCACCAGGAAGGAATTGAGGAAGAACGGCCGCAGCCCCGTGGCCTGCACGCCGATCTGCGCCGTGCTCCAGGCGCTGCGCCAGGGCGCCAGCGTCCACTGGCCGGGCAGCGCCAGCAGGTGGCCGCTGCGGATCTCGTCGAGCGGCTTGAACGAATTGGCCAGCATCACATAGACCGGCAGCAGGAAGACCGCCGCCAGCAGGACCAGCGCCGCATACAGCAGCACGCGCCAGGGCTGAAGCCGCCGTGTCACGGACCAGGGTGTGCGCAGCTCAGTCATGGCGACCTCCTGCGCTGCGCATGGCGCCCCAGAGATAGGGCAGGACGATGGCGCCCACGGCCAGCAGCATCAGCACCGAGCTGGCCGCGCCCACGGCCATCTCGTTGCGGGTGAACGAGTACTGGTACATGAACACCGAGGGCAGCCAGGTCGAGCGGCCGGGCCCGCCATTGGTCAGCGCAATCACCAGGTCATAGGACTTGATGGCCATGTGCGCCAGGATCACGAAGGCCGATACGAAAACCGGCCCCAATTGCGGCAGGATGATGCGCCAGTAGACCTGCCAGGTGCGCGCGCCATCGAGCCGCGCCGCATGGATCTGCTCGGAGTCCACCCCGCGCAGGCCCGCCAGGAACAGGGCCATGGCAAAGCCGCTGGTCTGCCACACGGCGGCGATGACCACGCAGTAGATGGCCATGTCGCCGTCCTTGATCCAGCCGAACGCAAAACCCTGCCAGCCCAGCAGGTGCATGGATTTTTCCAGGCCCACGCCGGGGTCGAGCAGCCATTTCCACGCCGTTCCCGTGACGATGAAGGACAGGGCCATGGGGTACAGGAAGATGGAGCGCAGCACGGCCTCGGCGCGGATCTTCTGGTCGATCAGGATGGCCAGTACCAGGCCCAGCGCCATGGCAATGGCGATGTAGAGGCTGGCGAACACCGCGAGGTTGTTCGCCGAGATCTTCCAGTTCTCCAGCCCCAGCAGCCGCGTGTAGGCAGCGGTGCCGGCCCATTCATGGCGCGGCAGCAGGGTCGATGCCGTGAACGACAGATAGACCGTGAACAGAATGCATCCGTACACGCACACCAGCGTGAGCAGCACGCTGGGGCTGAGCAGCAGCCTGGGGAGCCAGCCGGCCTTCATGGCAGGGTGCTCCATCAGTCGGCCAGGGCCGAGGCCAGCTCGGCCACGGCCCTGGCATCGTCGATCTGGCCGTTGAAGTGGCGCGTGACCACGTCATAGATGGCGTTCTTGGCCGATGCGGCCGTCGCATGGCCCAGCGCAATGGAGCCCAGCATGCTGCGCCGGCCATCGGCCTCGGCCACGTCGCGGATGGCCTTTTTGCCGCATTCGTCGAAGGCCGTATCCGCCACGTCCAGGCGCGCAGGCGCCGCACCCTTGACGACATTGAACGCCGACTGAAAGGCCGGCTCCATGATGGCGGCCGCCAGCTTGCGCTGAGCGGCCGCCTTGCCCGCGTCGGACAGCCTGAACATCACGAACTGGTCGGAACTGAAGGCCACCATGCCCTGGGTGCCCGGGAAGCGGTAGCAGGCAAAGTCCTTGCCGGGCTGCTTGCCGGCGTTGAGGAACTCGCCCTTGGCCCAGTCGCCCATGATCTGGAAGCCCGCCTTGCCGGCGATGACCATGCCCGAGGCCACGTTCCAGTCGCGCCCTGAAAAATCCTTGTCCACCAGGCTGCGGATCTGCGCCATGCGCTGGAATACCTTGCGCGTGGTCGCCGACCGGATGGTGGCCGGATCGCGCTCGATGAAGGCCTTGCGGTAGTAGTCGGCGCCGCCCGTGGACAGGGCCACGCTGTCGAACACGATGGCCTCCTGCCAGGGCTGGCCGCCATGGGCGATGGCGATGAAGCCGGCCTGGCGCACCTTGCGCGCCGCCGCGATGAACTCGTCAAAGCTCGCTGGCTCGGCCGTCACGCCCGCCTGGGCCAGCACCTGCCGGTTGGCCCACAGCCAGTTGGTCGAATGGATGTTGACCGGCGCCGCGATCCAGCGGCCCTGGTAGCGCGAGAATTTCTGCACCTCCTGCGGCACGCTCTTGTCCCAGCCCTCGCGCGCGGCCAGGGCATCCAGGTCGGCGACCACGCCCTGGCCGCCCCAGTCCAGGATGTCGAAGCCCAGCATCTGCACCGCCGTGGGCGGGTTGCCCGAGGTCACGCGGGCGCGCACCGCCGTCATGGCCGCCTCGCCGCCGCCACCGGCCACGGGCATGTCGTTCCAGCGCACGCCCTGCTTTTCCAGCCCGCTCTTGAGCAGGTTCAGCGCGGCGGCCTCGCCGCCAGCGGTCCACCAGTGCAGGACCTCGACGCTCTGCCCGGCCATGGCGGCCGGCGGTGTGGCAAAGGCCATGGCCAACGCCATGGCAGTCAGTGGCCGCTTCATGCCGTGTCTCCTTCGTGGATGGGCAGATACCAGTGGCTGCGCGCACCCAGGTGCATGTGCAGGGTCTTGGCCTGGGTGTAGTCCTCGGCGGCACGGCGGCCCAGCTCTCGGCCCAGGCCGCTTCGGCGGTAGCCGCCGAAAGGCAGCTCGGCATGGCCTTCGAGGAAGGTATTGACCCAGACCGTGCCGGCCTTGATGCGCCGCGCCGCCGCCAGGCAGGTGCTGAAGTCACGGCTCCAGACGGCGGCCGACAGGCCGTAGAGCGTGGCGTTGGCCAGGTCGATGGCATCGTCCAGGTCCTCGAAGACCAGCACCGCGAGCACGGGCCCGAAGACCTCCTGCCTGGCAATGGCCATGTCCGGCGTCACGCCGGCCAGCACCGTGGGCTCCACATACAGGCCCGGGCGCGCCATGCGGCCGCCGCCCAGCACCACGCGGGCGCCGGCCTGGCGCGCGGCCTCGATGTGGGTGAGGATGGCGTCCAGCTGGCGCTGCGTGGTGATGGCGCCCACCTGCACGCCCTGGTCCAGCGGATCGCCCACGCGCACCTGCCGAGCGCGCTCGGCCACGGCGGCCACGAAGCGCTCGGCGATGGCCGCCTGCACCAGCACGCGGCTGCCGCTGTTGCAGCACTGGCCGGCATTGAAGTGCATGCCCAGCACTGTGGCATCGACGGCCGCCTCGAAGTCGCAGTCGGCAAAGACGATCTGGGGGTTCTTGCCGCCCAGCTCCAGAGACAGCTTCTTGAGCGTCTGCGCCGATGCTGCGGCCACCTTCCGGCCTGTTTCCGTGGAGCCCGTGAAGGACAGCATGTCGATGTCCGGGTGCGCGGCCAGGACCTCGCCGACAGCGCCACCGCCGCCTGGCAGGATGTTGACGGCACCGGGCGGCAGGCCGGCGTTCATGAGGATCTCGCCCAGCATCAGCGTGGTGGCCGATGTTTCCTCGGCCGGCTTGACCACGGCCGTGCAGCCGGCGGCCAGCGCAAAGGGCAGCTTCTGGCTGACGATGAGCAGGGGAAAGTTCCAGGGCGTGACGATGCCGACCACGCCCAGCGGCTCGCGCAGCACCACACCCAGCGTCTGCTCGCCCAGCGTGTCATAGCTGTCGCCATGCAGGTTGCGCGCCAGTGCGGCGGCGTAGTGCCACAGGTCGGCTGCCGCGCCCACCTCGTCCAGCGACTGGGCCAGCGGCTTGCCGGTCTCCAGCGTCTCCATACGCGCCAATTCCTGCCTGCGGTCCAGCAGGCATTCGGCCACGGCACGCAGCACGCTGGCGCGCTGCGCCCCCCTCATGCGGGGCCAGGGCCCGTGGTCCGCAGCGCGGCGTGCTGCGGCAATGGCACGCGCGGCATCGGCCCGCCCGGCCCGCGCATGGATGCTGGCCACGGTGCCGTGGGCCGGGGAGCGGCGTTCCAGCGTCGCGCCGTCGGCCGCATCGGTCCAGGCGCCATCGATGAGCAGCCGGCCATGGAACGGGGGCCTGTGGATGAGGCCGGCCATGGCCCCTGCATTCACTGCAGGTGCATGGGCTGGAGGCGGGTTCGCGGCAGTCATGGTGGCGGTCTCCTTGGGGGGTTCAGGGGGCAAGGGCGGGACGGCGAATCAGCAGGTCGGCAGGTCGGCGCAGATTCAGCGGCCCAGGTAGCGCGGCACGCGCTTTTCCTTGAAGCTGAGCAGGCCTTCGGCTGCATCGGCCGTGCTCGCGGCCAGGGCTGCGGCCATGGCTTCCAGTGCGGCGGGTGCGTCTTCGCCGGCGGCGGCATTGATCAGTTGCTTGGTCAGCTGCAGTGCCACGGGCGCCTGGCCTGCCATGTCGTGGGCCAACGCAGCAGCGCGCAGGCCCAGTTCGCTGGCCGGCACCCGTTCATGCACCAGCCCGCAGGCCAGCGCCTGATCGGCGGACAGCCGCACGCCGCCCAGGGCCAGGTACTTCGCGTGGCCGGGGCCGATCAGCCGCACCAGCCGCTGCGAGCCGGACCAGCCGGGACAGGTGGCGATCGATGCCTCTGGCAGCGCGAACTGGGCCGTATCGACGGCGATGCGCACATCGCTGGTGATGGCCAGCTCCAGCCCGCCGCCGAACGCATGGCCGTTGAGCGCCGCAATCACGGGCTGGCGCAGCCGCGCCCAGCGGTCGAACACCTGGTGGCCACGGCGCACCCACTGCCGCCACATGTCCAGCGGCTGCAGCGCGGCCCAGGCATGGATGTCGGCGCCCGCGCAAAAGGCCCTGTCGCCACGGCCGGTCAGCACCACGGCACGGATGGCGCCATCGGCCTCGATCTCGCGCGCCATGTGCTCCAGTGCGTCGAGCATGCAGGGGGTCAGCGCGTTCAGCCGTGCGGGCCGGTCTATCGTGACCTGGGCCACGGGGCCCTGGCGCACCAGTTGAACCAGGGTCTCAGCCACGGCGGACCTCCCGGGCCTGCAGGGCCAGGCCAAAGGGCGCATCGTGGAACAGGCGCTCATCCATTCGCCGCAGGTCGGGCGCCACCTGCAGCGCCATGCCGGCCTGCTCCAGCACATCGCGCTGCAGGTCCACGCCGGGCGCGATCTCGCGCACGACCAGTCCCTGGTCTTCGAGGTCGATGACGCAGCGCTCGGTCACATAGCGCACCCGCTGCCCGCGCTGGCGCCCGACCAGGCCGCTGAAGCTGATGTGCTCGGCCGTGCCGACGAACTTGCGCGTGCCGCCCTCCTCGAGGATGTCCAGCCGCCCGTCGCCCACGCGCAGCCTGGCGCCGGCCGTGAAAAGTCCGCAGAAGACGATGCGCCGCGCATGGGCCGTGATATCCACAAAGCCGCCGCAGCCGGCCGTCAGATAGGGCCTGGCCCCCAGCCGCGAGACATTGACGCTGCCATCGCCATCCACCTGCAGGAAGGACAGCAGCGTCACATCGAAGCCCCCGCCCTGGAAATAGGTGAACTGCTGGGGCGAGGCCACGATGGCATCGGCATTGGCCGCGCAGCCAAAGGCAAAGCCCAGCAGCGGCATGCCGCCGACGGCGCCCTGCTCTATCACCCAGGTCACCTCGCCATGCAGGCCCTCCTCGAGCAGGATGCGCGGCACATTGGCCGCAATGCCAAAGCCCAGGTTGGCGGCATGCCCGTGCGCCAGCTCCATGGCGGCGCGGCGCGCAATCACCTTCTCGGGCCCCCAGGCCTGGGGCTCGAAGCCGGACAGCGGTTGCGCAACCTCCCCGCTGATGGCCGGGTCGTACACCGTCTGTGTGGTCTGCCACTGATCGGCATCGACCACCACATGGTCCACCAGATGGCAGGGGACGCGGACATCGTGCGGCCTCAGGTGGCCGGCCCTGACGATGCGCTTGACCTGGGCGATGACGATGCCACCGTTGTTGCGTGCGGCCATCGCCTGCTCCAGCGCGCCCAGCAGCGCGCCTTCGTGCTCATAGCCCAGGTTGCCGCGCTCATCGGCCGTGGTGGCGCGCAGGACGGTCACGTCGGGCGCCACAGCGGGAAAGAACAGCCAGTCGCGCCCGTCGAAATGCTGCAGGCGCACTACCGGATGGCGGCTGGCCGGCTCGTTCATCGCGCAGCCCTGCTGTGCGGGATCGACAAAGGTGCCCATGCCCGCCTGGGTCAGCACGCCCGGGCGCCGCGCAGCCGCCTCGCGGTGCATGTCGAACAGGATGCCGCTGGGGATGTTGTAGGCCTGGATCTGGTTGTCCACCACCATGCGCCAGATCGCAGGCATGGGCAGCGAGGACGGGCCGCTGGGATATGAGCCGGCCAGGACACGCGACAGCAGCCCGGGCCGGGCCAGATGGTCCATTCCCTTGATGCCGTACATATCGCCGGCCGCAATCGGGTGCAGCGTGGTCAGGTTGCGCGGAGCACCCTCGCGTTCGAAGCGCTCGCCAATGGCGGCCAGCACCTTGTCGGGGCAGCCCAGCCCGCTGGACGAGCTCACGCTGACGATGTCGCCGTCGCGCAGCAAGGCTGCAGCCTGTGCGGCGGTGATGTGCTTGCTCATGCGGCCGCCCCCCGTTCCCGTGCAAGGGGATTGGCTATGGGCACGGCCCGGCCCGTGCGGCAGGCCTGGGCCATGGCCACCGCCGCCGCCAGCGAGCGCACGCCGTCCTCGCCGGTGGCGGCAGGCAGGCCTTCGCCGCGCAGGGCGGCGCAGAACGTGGCCACCCCATGCGCGTAGAGACCGTGGTGCTCCACGGCAATGGACTGCTCGCCGGCCCCATTGCGCAGCAGCACCTCGCCGCCCGGCCGCTGCGTCATCACATCGCGCCCGATGAGCGAGCCCGAGGTGCCATGGATCTCGATGCCGGTTCCCGCATGCGCCACGGTGAATGCCGCATGCAGTTGCGCCAGCACGCCGTTGTCCAGCCGCAGCACGGCCATCACGCCGTCCGCCACGCCGTTGCGGGACAGCGGTCCTTGCTGCTCCAGCGCCACCGCCTCCACCGGCTCAGCCCCCAGGATGAAGCGCAGCGCATCCACGTCATGCACGCCGATGTCGAGGATCACGCCACCGGCCTCGGGCCGCTCCAGCCGCCAGCCCTGCACAGAGGGCGGCAGTTCGATGGCGTGGAAGACGCGCGCAAACAGCGGCTGGCCCACGGCGCCATCGCGCACCAGCTCGCGCATCCTGCGGTGCGTTGCCGCGTTGCGCAGGTGGTGATTGGTGCCCAGCACCACGCCTGCGGCCCGGCATGCCCTCACCATGTCCAGCGCCTGCTGCACGGTCAGCGCCAATGGCTTCTCGCACAGGACATGCTTGCCGGCCGCTGCCGCAGCAAGGACCTGGGCGTGGCGCAATTCGTTGTCGGAGCTGACGTAGACCACCTGGACTGACGGGTCGGCCAGCATGGCGGGCACCGAGTCGTAGGCGCGGGCAATGCCCTGCTCGGCAGCAAACTGCGCCGCGCGCTTTGCACTGCGGCTGGCGACCGCCGCCACCGTGTGCCCGCGCTGCGCGCGGATGGCACCGATCATGTGATCGGCAGCAATGGTGCTGGCCCCTATCAATCCCCAACCGACCTCGCTCATGGTCCCCCTCCCTGTATTGATGATTTCTATTGGAACGTTCTAATTGATTATTGGAACGTTCCAAAAGAAGATCAAGCACAATCGCGCCGACCCAGGGAAAACACCGAACCATGATGAACAAGCCCCCTTCCGTGCGCGCCGTGACCATCCTTGACGTGGCGGCTGCGGCCCAGGTCTCCAAATCAACGGTGTCGCTGGTGCTCAAGGGCAGCCCCCTGATTCCGGCCGAGACATCGGAGCGCGTGCGTGCAGCGGCAGCGCAGCTCGGCTACGTCTACAACCGCCGCGCCGGAGAGCTGCGGCGCCAGTCGTCCAACATGGTCGGTGTCGTGATCAACGACCTGATGAACCCCTTCTTTGCCGAGGTGCTGGCGGGGCTGGAGCGCAGGCTGGCCGATGCCGGCTTCATCACGCTCATGGCCCACACCAGCGAAAGCCTGGAGCGCCAGCAAAAAGTGCTGACCACCATGCGCGAGCACAACGCGGCCGGCATTGCGCTGTGCCCGGCGCTGGACACGCCGGCCTCGCTGGCGCAGGACCTGCAGTCATGGGGCATTCCCCTGGTGGTCATGATCCGCACGCTGGGCGAGGGAAGCTACGACTTCGCAGGCGCCGACAACGCCCACGGCGTGATGGCGGCCACGCGCCACCTGCTGGCGGCCGGGCATCGCCGCATCGGTTTTCTGGGAGGGCTGGACGGCCTGATGCTGGAGCAGCGCCTGAGCGGCTGCAGGGCCGCCTTTGCCGATGCGGGCCTGGCTTTCGATGAAGACCTGGTTTTCTCCGCCAGCCCCACGCGCACGGGAGGGCATGACGCCATGCGCAGCCTGCTGGCCGCGCAGCCAGCCATCAAGGCGGCCATCTGCTACAACGATCTGGTGGCCTTTGGCGCACTGTCTGCCCTGGACGAAAACGGACTGCGCGCAGGCAAAGACTTCGCGCTCATGGGCTTCGACAACGTGTTCGATGCCGCGCATTCCCATCCCCCCCTGAGCACGGTGGACGTGCGCCCCGCCGAGCTTGGCAAACAGGCTGCCACCTTGCTGCTGGCACGCATGGCCCATCCGGGCCAGCCCCGCCAGCAGTTGTTGGCCAGGCCCAAGCTGGTGCTGCGCCAGTCAGCCTGAAGACCGCGGCGCGGTCGGAACTGGCCCGGATACCGACTGGCTACACCGCGCTGAGCGGGATGCGCTCTGGCCTGCCGGCTTTTGATGAACCAGGCTCATGGTTTCATGAGATAAGACCACTTTACTTCATCGATTGCCGTCCATAACATCCGCACCTATTGCTTGCCCGCAGTTTTCGGCAAGGGCATGAATCAGGTCGCAGATCACAATGAACCAAGAACTCAGCTTCCATCTCAAGCGCATTCGTTTCGATGAAGACTATCAACCATCGGACAGCACGCGCATTACCACCAACTTTGCCAATCTGGCCCGTGGCGATTGCCGGCAGCAGAACCTGCGCAACACGCTGAGGATGATTGACAACCGCTTCAACGACCTGGCCCACTGGGACAATCCCACGGGAGATCGCTACTCGGTGGAGCTCGAGATCATCTCGGTCGAAATGGGAATTGGCGCCAGAAACGGCCTTGGTGCGTTTCCGTTGATCGAGATATTGAAGACCAGCATCCTCGACAAGAAGAACCACAAGCGCATAGACGGCATCGCAGGGAACAATTTCTCCTCCTACGTGCGCGACTACGATTTCAGCGTTGTGCTTGCGGAGTACAACGCCAACCGATCTGAATTCGGCACCCCCGATGATTTTGGCGACTTGCATGGGAAGCTGTTCAGGCAATTTTCCAGCTCAGGCACCTACAGGCAGCACTTCGACAAGCCGCCCGTCATCTGTATCAGCGTGTCCACCAGCAAGACCTACCAGCGCACCGGAAACCGGCACCCCATACTGGGCATCGAGTATCGGCAGAGCGAGTTCTCCTCGACCGACCGGTATTTCGAGAAGATGGGAATGCAGGTTCGCTTCTTCATGCCTCCAAATGGCGTTGCGCCACTGGCCTTCTACTTTCACGGCGACCTGCTGAACGACTATACGAATATCGAGCTGATCGGCACGATCAGCACCATGGAGACCTTCCAGAAGATTTATCGCCCCGAAATCTACAACGCGAATTCTGCAGCCGGGATGCTCTATCAACCCAGCCTGAAGAATCACGATTACTCGTCGACGCAGATTGTCTATGACCGGGAAGAGCGCAGCCAGTTGGCTGTCAAGCAGGGCAAGTTTGCAGAGCAGCACTTCATCAAGCCGTACAAGAATGTGCTTGAGCAATGGGCTGCCGATTTCGCCCTGTAGCCACCCGCCGCCATGCCTGCCATGGCACCCAATCCGTGGCGGGCCGGGAAAACCGTCCCGGAGCACGCCCGCCATACCCCTGTTTGATTTGAAGGAATTCCCAGATGTTCGAAACCTCGATCGCCGGCAGCCTGCCCAAGCCCGCCTGGCTGGCTGAAACCAACAAGCTCTGGCCCCAGTGGAAGGCCGAAGGCGATGCGCTTCGCCAGGCCAAGGCCGATGCAACCCTGCTGTGGATCAAGGCCCAGGAAGACGCAGGCCTGGACATCGTGTGCGACGGCGAGCAGTCGCGCCAGCACTTCGTGCACGGCTTCCTGGAGCAGGTCGAGGGCATCGACTTCGAGAACAAGGTGAAGATGGGCATCCGCGACAACCGCTACGACGCGATGGTGCCGCAGGTGGTGTCGGCCCTGCGCCTGAAGGGACGCGTGCATGCCTTCGAGGCGCAACTGGCACGCGCGCACACCAGGAAGAAGCTGAAGTTCACGCTGCCCGGCCCCATGACCATCGTCGACACCGTGGCGGACCGCTTCTATGGCGACAGGGTGAAGATGGCCTTCGCCTTCGCCGAGCTGCTCAACCAGGAGGCCCTGGCGCTGCAGGCCGACGGCGTGGACATCATCCAGTTCGACGAGCCCGCCTTCAACGTCTACATGAAGGACGCCGCCGACTGGGGCGTGCAGGCGCTGGAACGTGCGGCGCAGGGCCTGACCTGCACGACGGCCGTGCATATCTGCTACGGCTACGGGATCAAGGCCAATACGGACTGGAAAAGCACCCTGGGCGATGAATGGCGCCAGTACGAGACGGTGTTCCCCGCGCTGGCCAAGAGCCGCATCGACCAGGTGAGCCTGGAGTGCATCCACTCCCACGTGCCGCCCGACCTGATGAGGCTGCTGGCCGGCAAGGACGTGATGGTCGGCGTGATCGACGTGGCCAGCGACGTGGTAGAGACCCCCGAAGAGGTGGCCGACACCATCGGCCAGGCGCTGGAGTTCGTGCCGAAGGAGCGGCTGTTCCCCTGCACGAACTGCGGCCTCGCACCCATGGGCCGCGACGTGGCGTGGCGCAAGCTGCAAGCGCTGGCAGAAGGCACGCGGCTGGCAAAGGAGCGGTTGGCCGCTGCGTAAGTCGCGCCCGGCCGCCACGCCGGGCTACCCAGGGCTGCGATGGATCTGCAATGCGGCAGAACAAAAACCCCAGCGCACCCTGCATCAAAGGGCTTGTTCGTCCGGACCGGGCCAGCCCCGCCAGCCATTGCTGGCTACACGTCGGCTGGTACAGCGGGCGAGCCTGAGTCAACCTGGGCCAGCCGTGCCGCCCACCATCTCCCGCACCCAGCCCGGCAGCTCGACGGCCTTCTGCCTGGGAAAGTCCACCCAGATGACGGTGCCGCCACCGGCCGCGCAGATCACGCCGGGTTCGGAGACGCGTTCCATGGTTCCCCAGGTCTCGAAGGTGGTGCGGCCGGGGTCGCTGACGTACATCTTGAGCAGTACTTCGTCGGGATAGGCCAGCTGCTGGTGGAAGTTGCAAAAAGCATTGACGATGACCGGCCCCTGCCCGCCCGGCGTAGGCGCCATGCCCGCTTCAACCATCCAGTCGATGCGTGCAGTCTCCAGATAGCGGAAGTACATGGCGTTGTTGACATGGCCCATGGCGTCCATGTCGCCCCAGCGCACTTTGAATCGCATCTCGTGAACCCATTTTTTATATTCTGGAATCTCTATGCGCATGCCTGCAGTCTCCTTGTTGTAGCGCCACCGCAAGGCACCATGCCCCGCAGCCCCCGGTCACTGTGCAGCAGGGCGGATTCCCGCGCTGTCACCTATCAGCAACGGCAGGGTCCAAGCACGTCATAGAATCCACCGCATTGCGGCTTTTGCGCTGCAACCGAACAAACGTTCGGTCTGCCGACCATCCTGTTTTTCAATATCCAAGCGAGACACCCCGATGACGAACGAAGAAATCCTGGCCCAGTACGGGCCGCGCGAAGCCATGGAATACGACGTGGTGGTGGTCGGCGGCGGCCCCGGCGGGCTGGCCACGGCCATCCGCCTCAAGCAGCTGGCGGCCGAAAAAGGCCAGGATGTCTCCGTCGTCGTGCTGGAAAAGGGGTCGGAGCCCGGTGCCCACATCCTGTCGGGCGCCATCATGGACCCGCGTGCGCTGACCGAGCTGATCCCTGACTGGAAGGAAAAGGGCGCGCCCCTGACCCAGCCCGTCACCGATGACGCCATGGTCTTCCTGGGCGAGAAATCCGCCCTGCGCACGCCCAACTTCCTGCTGCCGGCCTGCTTCCAGAACCATGGCAACTACATCGTTCGCCTGGGCTACGTGGTCAAGTGGCTGGGCGAGCAGGCCGAGGCACTGGGCGTTGAAATCTTCCCGGGCTTTGCTGCCGCCGAGGTGCTCTACAACGAGGACGGATCGGTCAAGGGCGTGGCCACCGGCAACATGGGCATCGGCAAGGACGGCGAGCCCACGGGCGAGTTCCAGCTGGGCATGGAGCTGCACGCCAAGTACACGATCTTTGCCGAAGGCTCACGCGGCCACCTGGGCAAGCAGATCATCGCCAAGTACCAGCTGGACGCCGGCAAGGACCCGCAAAGCTACGGCCTGGGCATCAAGGAGCTGTGGGAAATCGACCCGGCACGCCACAAGCCCGGCTTCGTGATGCACACGGCCGGCTGGCCCATGGACAGCAAGACCTACGGCGGCGCCTTCCTCTACCACCTGGACGACAACAAGGTCACGCTGGGCTTCATCACGGGCCTGGACTATGCCAACCCCTACCTGAGCCCCTTCGAGGAATTCCAGCGCTGGAAGACCCATCCCAACATCCGCTACTACCTGGAAGGCGACGAGTCCAAGGGCATCAAGCCGGCCAAGCGCCTGGGCTACGGCGCGCGCGCCATCACGGCCGGCGGCCTGCTGTCCCTGCCCAAGTTCGTGTTCCCGGGCGGCGCGCTCGTGGGCTGCGACGCAGGTTTCCTGAACGTCAGCCGCATCAAGGGCAGCCATGCCGCCATCAAGACCGGCATGCTGGCCGCCGAGGCCGCCTATGACGCCATCGCCGCGGGCCGCCAGGGCGACGAGCTGGGCGCCTATGTAGAGGCCTTCGAGAACAGCTGGCTGTACGAAGAGCTGAACAAGTCGCGCAACTTCAAGGCCTGGTTCAAGAAGGGCCTGACCACGGCCACGCTGATGAACGGCATCGAGCAGTTCGTGCTCAAGGGCAACATCCCCTGGACGCTGCACCGCGACAAGCCCGACCACGCCTACCTGAAGCCTGCGGCCGAGTGCAAGCCCATCGACTACCCCAAGCCCGATGGCAAGCTGACCTTCGACCGACTGTCCAGCGTCTTCATCAGCAACACCAACCACGCCGAAGACCAGCCCGCCCACCTGACGCTCAAGGACGCCTCGGTGCCCGTGGCCATCAACCTGGCCAAGTACGCAGGCCCCGAGCAGCGCTACTGCCCGGCCGGCGTCTACGAGTTCGTGGACGACACGGCCCAGGGCGGCAAGCGCCTGCAGATCAACGCCCAGAACTGCGTGCACTGCAAGACCTGCGACATCAAGGACCCCACGCAGAACATCGTCTGGGTCACGCCCGAAGGCGGCGGAGGGCCGAACTACGCGGGCATGTGATCCGCGCGCCACACCGGCCCTTCTCTGAAGCCTGCCCAAGCCTGCTTGTGCAGGCTTTTTCTTTGAGCCTCGTCAAAGCAACATCGGTGCAGAAAGCATAGAAGGCCATCCGAAATGCCATCGCACGCAATAAAAATGCACGGCAAAGCCAAAAACAGGCCCTTGAAGACGCAAACCTGCATCGCCAAACCTGTCCAAGACGCATGAAAAAGTTGCACCTAGGGCATTCCCCGCAGATTTCATGCCAATTTTTAGATACAAACCTATAGGTGAAAACCGGGTCGTCCAAACGCCAAGGCGTACAGGGCGGCTGCAGTAGACTTTGCCGCGAAGCGCCGCGACCGTCCTGTGCGGCCTTCTGCTGAGCAAACAGGAACAACCACAAGCACGTTGGAGATACACGTATGAAGCACTTGTCTTGGGCGCCCCTGGGCGCGCTGGCCCTGGCAATTTCCGCCATTGCGGGCGGCGCCCACGCCGCTGACGAGAAGTCGGTCGCAGTGACCGCCATCGTCGAGCATCCTGCACTCGACGCCGTGCGCGACGGCGTGCAGGCCGCGCTCAAGGAAGCAGGCTACGAAGCCGGCAAGAACCTCAAGTGGCAGTACCAGAGTGCCCAGGGCAACACCGGCACGGCCGCGCAGATCGCTCGCAAGTTCGTCGGCGACAAGCCTGATGCCATCGTCGCCATCGCCACGCCCTCGGCCCAGGCCGTGGTCGCCGCCACCAAGACCGTGCCCGTGGTGTTCTCCGCCGTGACCGACCCCGTGGCCGCCAAGCTGGTGCCCAGCTGGGAGCCTTCCAAGAACAACGTGACCGGCGTGTCCGACCTGCTGGCCCTGGACAAGCAGATGGAGCTGGTCAAGCAGGTCGTGCCCAACGCCAAGCGCGTGGGCATGGTCTACAACCCCGGCGAGGCCAACTCCGCCGTGGTCGTCAAGGAACTCAAGACCCTGCTGCCCAAGCTGGGCATGACCCTGGTGGAAGCCGCCGCTCCCCGCTCCGTGGACGTCAGCAGCGCTGCGCGCAGCCTGGTCGGCAAGGTCGATGTGATCTATACCAACACCGACAACAACGTGGTCTCGGCCTACGAGTCGCTGGTCAAGGTCGGCCAGGACGCCAAGATCCCGCTGGTGGCCTCGGACACCGACTCCGTCAAGCGCGGCGCCGTGGCTGCCCTGGGCATCAACTACCGCGATCTGGGCGAGCAGACCGGCCGCATGGTGGTGCGCATCCTCAAGGGCGAGAAGCCCGGCGACCTCAAGACCGAAGTCAGCACCAAGATGGAGCTGTTCGTGAATCCGGGCGCCGCCGAGAAGCAGGGCGTCAAGCTGTCCGACGCACTGGTCAAGTCGGCCGCCCAGGTGATCAAGTAATACCCGGGGTTTGCCTGCCCGGGACCAACCCGGGCAGTGCGCCCACGGTGGCAGGCGCCATGGCAACATGGCCCTGCCCTTTTTTTAAGTCGTTTTCCGTTCCCACGCGCCTGTCGCTCTTCCTATGTCCCTCTTTTCATTGCTCGGTGCCGTCGAGATCGGCCTGATCTTCAGCCTGGTGGCGCTGGGCGTCTTCATCTCGTTCAGACTGCTGCGCTTTCCCGACCTCACGGTGGACGGCAGCTTTCCGCTGGGCGGCGCCGTCTGCGCCATCCTGATTTCCACAGGCACCAATCCCTGGCTGGCCACGCTGGCCGGCACGGCCGCTGGCGCCGTCGCGGGCCTGATCACGGGCTGGCTCAATGTGCGCCTGAAGATCATGGACCTGCTGGCCTCCATCCTGATGATGATCGGGCTGTACTCGGTCAACCTGCGCATCATGGGCGGCCCCAACGTGCCGCTGATCAACGAGACCACGCTGTTCACCCTGCTGCAGCCCGACAGCGTGGCCGACTATGTGATGCGCCCGGTGATCCTGTTCGTCATCGTCGTGCTGGCCAAGCTGGGCCTGGACTGGTTCTTCGCCACCGAGCGGGGCCTGGCCATCCGCGCCACGGGCTCCAACGCCCGCATGGCACGCTCGCAGGGCGTGAACACCGGCGCCATGATCCTGCTGGGCATGGCGATCTCCAACGGCCTGGTCGGCCTGGCCGGCGCGCTGTTCGTGCAGACCCAGGGCGGCTCGGACATTTCCATGGGCATCGGCACCATCGTCATCGGCCTGGCTGCCGTGATCGTGGGCGAGTCCATCCTGCCTTCGCGCCGCATCGTCTGGGCCACGCTGGCCGTGGTGGTGGGCGCCATCGTGTACCGCTTCTTCATCGCAGCGGCCCTCAACAGCGATTTCATCGGCCTCAAGGCCCAGGATCTGAACCTTGTCACCGCGCTGCTGGTGACCGTCGCCCTGGTGATCCCCCAACTGAAGCGCAAATTTGCGCAAAGGAAATGACACCCCCTGAGCGGCTATGCCGCTTCCCCCTCTCTACTCGCTGCGCGAGGGAGGGGAACGACGCCATCGCTGCGGGGCGGCCCTTGCTCGGCGTCCCTGAGTTTGGACCGCGTCAGTTCAAGCACCACGCCTTGAGCGACTGAACGAAGAAATACCGGAGATTGCACTCATGCTGAGCGCACAACAACTCGAAATCACCTTCAACCCCGGCACGCCCATCGAAACGCGGGCGCTGCGCGGCATGTCGCTGGACATTCCCGACGGCCAGTTCGTCACCGTCATCGGCTCCAACGGCGCCGGCAAGTCCACCTTCCTGAACGCCGTCTCGGGCGACCTGTCCGTGGACAAGGGCCGCATCGAGATCGCCGGCCAGGACATGACGCGCCTGCCCGTGTGGGCACGTTCCGAACGCGTGGCCCGCGTCTTCCAGGACCCCATGGCGGGCACCTGCGAGGACCTGACCATCGAGGAAAACATGGCCCTGGCCCAGCGCCGCGGCACCTTCCGCCGCCTGAGCCGCGCCGTCAAGGCCGAGATGCGCGACAACTTCCGCGAACGCCTGTCCATCCTGGGCCTGGGCCTGGAAAACCGCCTGACCGACCGCATCGGCCTGCTCTCTGGCGGCCAGCGCCAGGCCGTGAGCCTGCTGATGGCGGCGCTGCAGCCTTCGCGCATCCTGCTGCTGGACGAGCACACCGCCGCGCTCGACCCGCGCACGGCCGACTTCGTGCTGCAGCTGACGGCGCGCATCGTCTCCGAGGCCAAGCTCACCACCATGATGGTCACCCACAGCATGCGCCAGGCGCTGGACGTGGGCGAGCGCACGGTGATGCTGCACCAGGGCCAGGTGGTGCTCGACGTCAGCGGCGAGGAACGCGCCCGCATGGACGTGCCCGACCTGCTGCAAATGTTCGAGAAAGTGCGCGGCGAAAAGCTGGCAGACGACGCGCTGCTGCTGGGCTGAACGCCCCGCACTCCAGGAAACAAGGGGCGCTGCGGCGCCCTTTGTTCATGGGATGGCTACGGGCTGGCTAAACCCACACGTCGTTCAACGCCGTCCTCTCGCCGCCTTCCTCCCCGGTGTTCAGCACGCCGCGCGGCTCGATCAGCATGAGGCGGGCTTCCCGCTCGGCGCTGGGCCTGTGCTCCGTGCCTTTGGGGACTACGTAGAGCTCGCCCTGGCGCAGCAGCACATGGCCATCACGGAAGTCGATGCGCAGCTCGCCGTCCAGCACCAGGAAGGCTTCATCCGTTTCGGCATGCGAGTGCCAGATGAACTCGCCCTGCACGCGCACGATCTTGAACTGGTAGTCGTTCATCTCGGCGACGACGCGGGGGCTCCACTGGCCGGTGAAGCGGCTGAATTTGTCGGGGAAGTTGATGGCCTCGCAGGGGCGGTTTTCAACGGGGAACGTCATGGGCAGACCTTATGAAAGCGTGTGAAGCCTCTATGCTAGGAAGCGCCTTCCCTGCGGTCTTGCACGATCGTGCAGCTCAGGCCGCGCCCAGGCGCCTGAGCCAGCGTGCGGGCGGCACGCCATAGGCCATGGCGAACTGGCGCGCCATGTGGCTCTGGTCGAAGAAGCCGGCCTGCAGTGCAGCATCGGCCACGCCCTGCCCCGCCAGCAGCAGGCGCCGCACGGTGTCCAGCCGGCGCATGCTCAGGTAGCGGTAGGGGCTGGTGCCGTAGAGCGCGCGGAAATCCCGGCACAGCCGCCAGCGGTCCAGGCCGCTGGCCTGGGACAGCGCCTCCAGGGTTACGCCCTGCTCCAGCGAATCATGGATGCAGGCGCGGGCACGCTCCACGGCCACCAGGTCCGGCAGACGCCTGAGCTTGCGCCGACCGGCCACGGCCTCCAGGGCCAGCGCCAGGTCGTAGAGGGCATCGTCGCGTGCCAGCGGCTCAAGGTCCTCGTCCAGGCATTGCAGCAAGGGCAGCAGCGCAGCCTTGAGCCGGGGATCAGCCGAAAGTCCTCCCTCGACGAAAGGCAAGGGCCTGCCGCCCAGCACCTGCTGGATCAGGGCCGGCTCCACATAGACCATGCGGTAGCGAAAGCCCGCGTCGGTGCCCGCGTGGCCGTCATGCAATTCGTCAGGGTGCAGCACCATGGCGCCACCGGGCAGGCTGTGCCGCTGGCTGCGGCGGTAGGCAAAGCTCTGCACGCCGGACAGCGTCAGGCCCAGCGCGTAGGTGTCGTGCCTGTGGGGCGCATAGCCGTGCCCGCCGAAGTAGGCCTCGATGCGCTCCAGGCCTGCGCCCAGCTGCGAATGCCGGACCCAGTCGCTGGAGATGCTCGTTTCTGCCATGTGGGTTGGTGGTGAGGGGTGTGCAAAGCAGCCGCAGATGGTAACTGCGGGCCAGTGACCTCAAGGCGAGCAGGCAGGCTGCTCCGCGCCCGGCACGGACTGGATTGCCGGTGCGCGGCGCATGGCCGCCGACACCACCCACCCCAGCAGCGCGATCAGCGCGGCACCCCATTCGGCCTGCTGCAGCCCCCGGGCCGTGGCCTCGCGCAGCGCATCGGGCGCCGTGATACCGGCCAGCGGCGCCGTGGCCACCATCACCAGCAGGGCCAGCCCCAGCGCCGCGCCCACCTGCTGGGCCGTGGCCGCAATGCCCGAGGCCACGCCCTGCTGCGCAGCCGCCACGCCCTGGCCGGCCACCACCCACATGGCGGTCCAGCTGGCGCCCTGGCCCAGGCTGAGCACCACAAAGCCCGGCACCAGCCAGACATAGCTGCCGCCCAGCGGCAGTGCCCAGGCCATATAGGCCAGGCCGATGGTGCCTGCGGCCCAGCCCCCCATCAGCACGGCGCGCGGCGTGGAGCGGTGCAGCCAGTGTTCGGCCCAGCGGATGCCCAGCGTGCAGACCGCCGTGGGCAGCAGGAAGGCCAGGCCGGCCTGCAGCGGGCTCCAGCCGTAGATCTGCTGGAAGTACAGCGCCAGAAAGTAGTACTGCACGCCAAAGCTGCTCATGAAGATCATGGTCAGCAGCATGGCCGAGCGCAGGCTGGGCACGCGCAGCAGGGACAGCGGCATCAGCGGCGAGGCGATGCGCGCCTCGATGCGCCAGAACAGGACCAGCGCCGCCATGGCCACGGCCAGCGTCCCCAGCGTGGCGGCGCTGGCAAAACCCCATTCAGGGCCTTGCACCAGGGCCGTCACCAGCAGGCTGCTGCCCACGGTCACGCTCAGGCAACCGGCCAGATCAAAGCCCTGGCCCGGTACGGGCCGAGGGCGGCAGAAAGCGCAGCGCCGCCATGGCACACGGCCAGGCCACGGGCACCAGCACCCACAGCACCCAGTTCCAGCCCAGCGTCTGCGTGAGCACGCCGCCCAGCAGCGCGCCGGCCGCCAGCCCGCCGGCCGACGCCATGCTCCACACGGCCAGGGCGCGGTTGCGCTCGGGCCCTGCCGCATACAAGGTATTGATCAGCGACAGCGTGGCCGGAAACAGCAACGCCCCTGCCACGCCCTGCCCTGCGCGGCCCAGCACCAGTTGCCAGGGCTGGGAGGCGAAGCCGCCGACCAGCGAGGCCAGGCCGAACAGCGCCATCCCCGCCACATACATGCGCCGCTTGCCCAGCAGGTCCGCACAGCGCCCGCCCAGCAGCAGGCAGCCGCCAAAGGCCACGCTGTAGGCACTGACCACCCATTGCAGGTGGTGCGCATCCATCTGCAGCTGCTGGCCCATGGCGTCGAGCGCGACGAAGACGATGGTGGCATCCAGCGCAATCAGCAACTGGGACAGGGACAGCAGCGCCAGCGCGGCGCGCGGGTGGCGCAGGGCGCCAGCGGGGGAGTCGTTCACAAGCATGGGAGCGATCCTAATTAATGCATTTCTGAAGATAAACATCAGATATTCATTTTTCTTATGCAAAATCGAATCAATCAAACTTGCCATCGCCATGGACCTCAACGCCGTTCAATTGCTCATCAAGGTGGCCGAAAGCCGCAGCTTCACCCAGGCGGCAAGCCTGCTGGGCACCAGCCAGTCCCGCATATCGCGCGCCGTGGCGCAGCTGGAGAAAGACCTGGGCACGCGGCTGCTGCACCGCAATACGCGCAGCGTGTCGCTCACGCCAGACGGCTGCGCGCTGGTGGACCGCTGCGCCCCGCTGATCGCCGGGCTGGAGGAGGCGCGCCAGCTGGTCAGCGACCGGCGCTGCGCGCCCAGCGGCGTGCTGCGCATGACGGCGCCGTCCATGCTGGGCCGCATCGTGCTGGTGCCGCTGCTGGGGCAGTTGCTGCGCGAGCATCCGCAATTGCAGATCGACACCAGCTTCACCGACCGCATGGTGGACATGGTGGAAGAAGGCTTTGACGCGGCCGTGCGCATCGGCCCGCTGGCAGACAGCCGCATGATCGCCCGCGCCCTGCCGCCGCTGCGCTGGGTGACCGTGGCCTCGCCCGCCTACCTGGCGGCGCGCGGCACGCCGCAGACGCTGCAGGAGCTGGCACAGCACAGCTGCATGGCCGTCTACAACCACTACCTGGGCCGGCGCGTGCCCTGGCAGTTCCTGGCGGGCAACGGCGAGATGCTGGACTGGCCGGCGCCGCAGACCGTGACCTTCGACAGCGGCGATCCGCTGGTGGAAGGCTCGCTGGGCGGCCTGGGCGTGGCCCAGGTCATGGAGTTCGCGGTGCGCGAGCACCTGCAGGCGGGCAGGCTGGTGCGGCTGCTGCCCCAGCACGAAGGCCGCACCCGCGAGCTGTCCCTGGTCTACCCGCGCACGCGCCAGGCTTCGCCGCGCATCAAGGCACTGGCACAACTGCTGCTGGCGCAGACACAGTGGTGAGGCGGCAGCGGCCAGCCGAGCTGGCGTGGCGCCGCACACACAGTGGGTGCTGATTCAGATCGGCTTATGCGGGTGAAGGGAGATTAAACTGCTGCCTTTCCACGATGGCTGCGTTCTCGGACAATCACGCCTTTTCGTGGTGCATGCACCTTGATGGGGCCGCGACAGCGCGGCTCTTTTGTTTTCACCTGTTTTGCATTCCTGCCCCCGCGCCGGCCAGCGGCCACGCGGGATCTGATCCAACCATCGACACATCCATGGCAGCAGACAACTCCAAGAACGCCGCTCCCACCGCACTCAGGCGCGAACTCAAGGCGCGGCATCTGTCCATGATCGCCATCGGCGGCTCCATCGGCACCGGCCTCTTCGTTGCCTCGGGCGCCACCATCTCGCAGGCCGGCCCCGGCGGCGCCCTGCTGGCCTACATGATCGTGGGCCTGATGGTCTACTTCCTCATGACCAGCCTCGGCGAAATGGCCGCGAACCTGCCCGTCTCGGGCTCGTTCGCCACCTACGGCGCGCGCTACGTGGACGAAGGCTTCGGCTTCGCGCTGGGCTGGAACTACTGGTACAACTGGGCCGTCACCATTGCCGTGGACCTGGTGGCCGCCCAGCTGGTCATGGCCTACTGGTTCCCCGACGGCAACGGCATGCTGTGGAGCGCCCTGTTCCTGGCCATCATGTTCGGCCTCAACGCCATCTCGGTCAAAGGCTTCGGCGAGGCCGAGTACTGGTTCGCCGCCATCAAGGTGACCACCGTCATCCTCTTCATCGGCGTGGGCGTGCTCATGATCCTGGGCATCGTGCGGGGCGGCGCGCCTGAAGGCATCTGGGGCAACTTTGCCCTGTGGAGCCAGGGCGATGCGCCCTTTGCAGGCGGTTTCTCGGCGCTGATCGGCGTGGCCATGATCGTGGGCTTTTCCTTCCAGGGCACGGAGCTGATCGGCATTGCCGCTGGCGAATCCGAGAACCCCGCCAAGAACGTGCCCCGCGCCGTGCGCCAGGTGTTCTGGCGCATTTTGCTGTTCTACGTCCTGGCCATCCTGGTCATCAGCCTGCTGATCCCCTACACCGATCCGCAACTGCTCAAGAACGACCTGGGCGACATCAGCGTGAGCCCCTTCACCCTGGTCTTCGAGCGCGCGGGCCTGCTGTCGGCCGCCGCCGTGATGAACGCCGTGGTGCTGACCTCGGTGCTGTCGGCCGGCAACTCGGGCATGTACGCCTCCACGCGCATGCTCTACACGCTGGCCTGCCAGCGCATGGCGCCGCGCATGTTCTCGTACGTCAACAAGCGCGGCGTGCCCACGATGGCCCTGCTGGCCACCACGGTCGTGGCTGCTCTGTGCTTTCTGACCAACATCTTCAGCCCCCAGCTGGTCTACATCTGGCTGCTGAATCTGTCGGGCATGACGGGCTTCATCGCCTGGCTGGGCATCGCCATCAGCCACTACCGCTTCCGCAAGGGCTACGAGGCCCAGGGCCTGGACCTGAACCGGCTGCCCTACCGTGCATCGTGGTTCCCGTTCGGCCCCATCTTCGCCTTCGTGCTGTGCATGGTGATCACGCTGGGCCAGAACTACGAGGCCTTCATGGCCGACCGCATCGACTGGACCGGCGTGGTCGCCACCTATATCGGCCTGCCGTTGTTCCTGCTGATCTGGGGCGGCTACCGCCTGGTCAAGGGCACGCACATCGTGAAGTACAAGGACATGCAGCTGGGCTCCAACGTCGACTGACGCCCTCCCAGTCCCCATGAAAACAGCCCGCAGATGCGGGCTGTCGTCTTTCAGGCATCGGCCGACCACACGGCCAGCTCGTAGCCGTCCGGATCGGTGAAGTGGAACCTGCGGCCACCCGGGAACGCGAACACCGCGCGGCTGATCACGGCACCGGCCGCCTGCACGCGGCGCTGCGCCTCGGCCAGATCGTCGGCGTAGAGGATGACCAGCGGGCCGCCGGGCCGCACCTCCTCGCCCGTGGTGAAGCCGCCCGTCAGCCGGCCGTCGCTGAACTCGGTGTAGCTCGGCCCGTAGTCTGTGAAGGTCCAGCCGAAGGCCTCGCCGTAGAACGCCTTGCTGCGTGCGATGTCGGCCACGTTGAATTCGATGTTGTCGATCTGGTGGTTGTTGCCCCTGATGCCCATGTGATGCTCCATTGAATGTCGGTAGGCCGCCATCATCGGCCACGCAGGGGCAGGGCATCTTGAACAAAACGGCCAGCCGGGCCGCTCAATCCAGCAGTTGCTGCAGGGCAGCGCGGGGCGTGATGCCGCACAGCGCCCTCACCTCGCGCGACAGATGCGCCTGGTCCGCATAGCCGGCCTCCGCCGCCAGGGCCGCAAGACCTGCCTGCCGGTCAGACCGTGCCAGGGCCAGCAGGCGCTGAAAGCGCAGCACGCGCTCCAGCGTCTTGGGGCCGTAGCCAAACTGCGCGTGGCACAGGCGGCGCAGGCTGCGCTCGGACATGTCCAGCTGCGCGCGCATCGCGGCCAGCACACCGGATTCGTCCCGCCCGTCTGCAGCCGCCACATTGAACAGCTCCATGGCCTGCCGGTCGGGCTCCGGGGCGTCGCGGCCCATTTGCACCAGTCCATGGATGAACACGGCCTGCCCTGCGCCCGGCTGCGCATCGTTGATGCGATGCAACCACTCCCGCGCGCGCGGCCCCAGCAGATCGCCCAGTTCCACCGCCTGCCCCACGATCTCGTCCATGGGCAGGCCCAGCCAGGCGCTGGCCGCACCGGGGCCGAAGCGCGCCCCCCATACCTCGGACCCCGGCACGAGCGCGGGCCGCGCAGCCACCCTGTCAGGCCCCACGGCCAGCAGCCGCCCGCCTTTGCAGACGATGTCCACGCAGCCATCGGGCACCACGAGAAAACCGCCGGCATAGTCCGGGGCCACGATGCTGCTCCACAGGCACTGGAAGTGCGGCTGCAGGGCGGGCGGCGGGGAGTGTTCGCGGTAGGGAGCGGGCGGCGGCGCCTGGCCAGAGGGCATGGACTTCAGACCCCCAGCGGCAGGTCCGCCTTCTTCAGCGTGCGCAGCACAAAGCTGGACTGGCTGTGGCGAATGCCCTTGATCTTGTAGAGCTTCTCGCGCAGCAGGCGCTCGTAGTCGCGCGTGTCCTTGACGACGACGCGCAGCAGGTAGTCGTACTCGCCCGAGACCAAGTGCGCCTCCACCACCTCGGGAATGGTCGCCAGCATCTCGCCGAATTTCTCCAGCGTGTTGTCCGAATGGCTGTCCAGCGTGACCTGCACCAGCACCGTATCGCCCAGGCCCAGCGCCAGCGGGTTCAGGCGCACGGTATAGCCCTCGATCACCCCCGCCTCTTCCAGCTTCTTGATGCGTGCCCAGCAGGGCGAGGCGCTCAGGCCCACGGCCGCGCCGATTTCCTGCAGGCTGGCGCGCGCGTTGGCCTGCAGGGCGGAAAGAATCTTTCTGTCGAGGATGTCCATGGCCGGCAATCTACTGCAAAACAGGCAGGTGCAGAATAATTTTCTGTAGCAACGCCTGTTTTGAAGAAATAAAGCAGCATTTTCTGAGGCCAAACGCGCACACTTGTCTGCATGGGAGCACGCTTACCGGCGCAGCAAAACCATTCACCCAGCCCCGCCGACTACCGCCAGCGCCCGGATGCGTGATCCCCTCAGGAACCCGTTACAGGCCGCCCCGCTTATCCGCAGTGGGGCGGCCTGTTGCATTGGGGCACCCGGCAGGCATCCGCAGACACCCGGCAGCGCTTTCCCGCAACGGCGGCCGGTGCACAATGCCTCCCGCAAACGTGCACGCCCATGCACTGACCCTGACGTCGGGCATGCATGGGCGCTCGCCACATCAACCAATCGGCCCCTTGATCCACACCCAAGACAATCCCACCGAAGGCCGCCGGAGGCACTGGCCAACGGATTCTGCAATGCGATGGCTGGCGCAAGCCCTGGCAGCCGCAGCGCTTCTGGCACTGCTCACCCGCTGGCTGCCCAACCCCCAGGCAGCCCAGGGCATCGCGGTCTTTCCCGGCAGGAGCATGGCGCCGGCCGCCATGCTGCTTTACGCGTACATGGGCTCGGCCCTGGCCATCACGCTGATGAGCCTGATCCTGTGGTGCTGGCTCAGGGAAAGGCTCTACATTCTTTGCGCCGCGCTCCTGGCAGCCGGTTTTGCCTACGCTGCTTTCCGTTACCGGCCCGAAGGCCTGTGGCTGCCCGGCGCCGACCAGCCCCAGCATGCGCTGTCCATCGCCTACTGCAGCTTCTGTGTGGTGGCGACGGTGTTTTTCAGCCAATTGTTCGAGTTCCGCCGCCATTGGATCTGGGCTGCGCACCTCTTCAGCGTGGTGGCCTGGCTGAATGCCATCGCACTGGGCATGGCACTGTTGGGTGGCTATGCGCAGATCTCGCGTGCCGTGGTGTTCACGGCCCTGGTGTCCACATCGTTCGGTGCGGTCTTCGTGCTGTACCTGCTGGTGGTTCGAAGGCAGTGGCAATACCTGCCGGGCGCGCTGGCGTTTGCCGTGCCATCCGCCCTGGGCATCCTGAACCTGCTGAGAACCCAGGGCCTGCTGCCCGATGTCGCGCTGCCATCGGCCCAGATGCTGTGGTTTGCCGGGCGTGTTTCCGAGGCCATCCTGCTGGGAATGGCGGTGACCAACCGCACGCGGGTGGCGGAGCGCGCCCTGCGCAGTGAGCGGATGCAGGCCCTGTCACGCGCCCAGGCGGCCGAGCGCGAGCTGGAGTCCAAGGTCCTGCAGCGCACCGCACAGCTGCAAACGGCCCAGCAGGCCCTGCAGACGGCCTTGCACAGCGAGCGGGAGATGCGGCTGGAACAGCGCCAGTTCTTCAACATGATCAACCACGAGTTCCGCACCCCGCTCACCATCGTGGACGGCGCCGCGACCGAGCTGCAGACGTTCCCGACGACGGACGCGGACTCCCTCATCGAGCAGGCGTCCCAGATACGCAGGGCCTCGCGCCGGCTGATGACCCTGGTGGACACCTGCCTGATCAACGACCGGCTGGACGCGGGCGCGTTCCGGCTGCAACTGGAGCAGACGCCATTGGATGAACTCCTGGAGGAGTCTGCAGAGCTCGTCGGCTGGTCCCGGCGGCATCGCCTGAAACTGGATCTGGAACACGGCCCGCAGCAATGGCAATGCGACCCTGTCCTGGTGCGCATCGCCATCTCCAACCTTGTCGGCAACGCCATCAAATATGCCAAGGCGGGCGACATCACCCTGGCCGCCCGCTGCGATGCGTCCGGTGACCTGCTGATTTCCGTCAGCGACCAGGGACCGGGCCTTGCGCCCGAAGCGGCAGGACAGGTTTTCGAGCCCTATGAACGCGCAAGCGCCACCCGGCATGTCAACGGGCATGGCCTGGGCCTGTCCGTGGTCAGGCGCATCGCCAGGCTGCACGCAGGCGACGCGTTCTTCCAGCCGGCTGCCGGAGGCGGGGCCTGCTTTGTCATCCGGCTGGGCCGGCTCCCGCCCGGCACGGCAGATGCCTGCCAGGAATGTCCGCCAGCGGCAAGGCCGGCCGCCGTGCCGCCGGGCATGCCCGCCTGACGCGGGCAAGGCCGGGGCCTTTGCCCCTGAAGCAGTGCGTGCTCGTGGCGCTCATGGGGCCGCCGCTGCACGGGCCGTCCCGCCCTGCACCACCAGCAGCACGCCACCCAGGATCAAGGCCACGCCGGCCAGGCGCGTCGCATTGACCGGCCGTGCGCCCAGGCCCATCAGGCCGAAGTGGTCCACCAGCACCGAGACCACGATCTGCCCCGCCACCACGCAAACCAGGAAGCCGCCTGCGCCCAGCTTGGGTGTAACGGCCGCCGCACTGGCCACATAGATGGCACCCAGCACGCCGCCTATCCATAGCCACCATGGCCCCGCTGCCGCCTGGGCCATGGCCGGAGCGGGCGCGCGCAGCACCCACAGTGCAGGCACCACGACCATGACGCTCACGGCCAGCGAGACCAGCGCGCCCCACAGCGGGTGGCCCAGCAGACGGCCCACCAGGGCATTGCTGGCGGCCTGGAATGGCAGGATGGCCCCCGCCAGCAGCGCCAGGGCCACGGGAGCAAGGGCGGTGAATGTGCTTTTACCTGTCATGCGGCAAGACCTTTCTTCTTCTGTCAATCGATGCCTGCATGCTCTCGCATCCAGCATGTTGATGGAAATTGTTTGTGTGCACGGTCTATATTCATGGCATGGATGAACTGCGCCGGATCGACCTCAACCTGCTGCTGGCCCTGCACGCCCTGCTGGCCGAAAAACATGTGACGCGTGCGGCCCTGCGTCTGCACAAGAGCCAGCCGGCCATGAGCCATTCGCTGGCGCAGCTGCGCGAACATCTGGGCGACCCGTTGCTGGTGCGGCGCGGCGGCCGCATGGCGCTGACGGCACGCGCACAAGGCCTGGTGCAACCGCTGGCGGATGCGCTGGGCAGCCTCAACGGCTTGCTGGCACAGGCGGAGTTCGACCCGGCCCACGCACGCGGACGGCTGCGGCTGGCGCTGTCGGACTACGCATCGCGCATCGTGCTCCCGCCGCTGATGCGGCATCTGCGCCAGCACGCACCCGGGCTGGACCTGGCCATCAGCCAGTCCACGCGCGAGGTGATGCTGGCCCAGCTGGCCGATGGCGAACTGGACCTGGCCCTGGGGCCCTTCCCCGACGTACCCGACCTGCCCGAGGGCATCGAGGTGCAGGATCTGTTCCAGGAACAGTTCGTGAGCGTGGCCGACCAGGCCGTGCTGCCGGCACGCGGCGGGCTGTCACTGCAGGACTGGCTGCAGCGCCCGCACGTCATGCTGGCCATGCGGCCCGACGCCAGCGAGGAGATCGAACGGGCGCTGGCCGCCCAAGGCCTGAGCCGCCGCGTGGTGCTGGCCCTGCCCCACTGGAGCGCGGCGCTGGAGGTGCTGGCAGGCACCGACCTCGTGCTGACCGTGGGCAGCCGCGCCATTGGCGACCTGCGCCGCCACAAAACGCTGCGCCGCTTCACTCCTCCGCTGGAGCTGCCCCGGTTCGCCTACCAGCAGGCCTGGCATGTGCGCAAGCAGGGGGATGCCATGCATCGGTGGCTGCGCAACTCGATGGCGCAGTGCTGTACTGCGCAGGGGCAAACACAGAAGTAAGTGCAGGCCGCAGCCTCAGGCTGCCACCACCACCCTCAGCAACTGCTTCTGTATCTTCCCGCTGGCCGTCTTGGGCAGGGCCTCGCGGAAGTGGTAGCGGCGCGGGCGCTTGTAGGCAGCCAGGCGGTCGCCGTGGACCAGGAAGGCGTCCAGCGCCTCGGCCGTGGGTGTGGCGCCCGGCTTGGCAACCACGTGGGCGGCGACGATCTGGCCCCAGCGCTCGTCGGCCTCGCCGATGACGGCGACCTCGAGCACATCGGCGTGTTCGACCAGCGCGTCTTCCACCTCACGCGGATAGACGTTCTCGGCACCCGAATTGATCATGTAGTCGATGCGGTCGCGGATCCAGAGATAGCCGTCGTCGTCGATGTGGCCCAGGTCGCCCGTGTGGTACCAGCCGTGCGCCAGGGCGCGGGTGTTGGCGTCGGGGCGGTTGAGGTAGCCGGCCATCATGCAGGGGCCGCGCACGAGGATTTCGCCCACCTCGCCGGGCAGGCAGGCCTCGGCCGGGTCGGTGGGGGCGTTGTCTTCGCGCAAGCGGGCCACGATGAGGTCATGGCCCATGGAGGGCAGCCCGGCCGAGCCCGCGTGCGAGAGTTGCTCTCGCGGCAGCAGGACGGACATGCAGGGCCCCATTTCGGTGGTGCCGTAGACCTGGACCAGATCGCTGCCGACCTTGCGCGTCCATTCGCGGATCAGGTGCGGCGCCATGGAGGCGCCGCCGTACTCCACCAGCCTCAGCGCGGGCGCCTGCTCAGGCGAGGCGATGGGGTCGGCCAGCAGCATGGTGATCATGGTGGGCGCCGCGAAGAAGAAGCTCACGCGCTCTTCGCGGATCAGGCGCCAGGCCTCGGCCACGTCGAAGCGGCGCAGCAGCACCTGGGTGGCGCCGGCCTGCAGGCGCGGCAGAAAGCTGGTGTGCAGCTCGGCCGTGTGGTTGAGCGGCGCCATGGCCAGGCCCACGTCGTCGCGCGTGAACTGCATGGTCTGGTGCATGAGGGCGTTGTGCGCCAGCTTGCTGCGGTGCGTATGCAGCACGCCCTTGGGCCGGCCCGTGGTGCCGCTGGTGTACATGAGGATGCAGGGGTCGCTCTCGCGCACATGGGCCTGGGGCGGCGCGCTGCTGCGGCCCCTGGCCAGGGCGGACAGGCGCTGCGTGGCCCAGACCGGCAGCGGGTCGGCCGGGGCATCGTCGGCAAAGATCCAGTGCTCGATGCCTGCGCCAGTGCCGCCGCCTTCGGCCTTGAGCAGGGCCTGGGCGCGTGCGGCCACCTCGCCGCCCTCGTGCTCGAAGACCAGGGCGCGCGCTGCGCCGTCCTTGAGGATGAAGGCCAGCTCCTGCGCCGCCAGCCGGTAGTTGATGGGGTTGAAGATGGCGCCCAGGCGCGCGGCCGCCAGCATGGTGAAAACAAAGGCCGGCGTGTTGTAGAGAAAGGCCGCGACCACGTCGCCATGGCCTATGCCCAGCTCGGCCAGGCCGTGGGCGTGGCGGTTGACTTCGGCATCGAGCTGGGCGTAGGTCCAGGCGCGGCGCTCGCCGCCCTCCCACGCGACCAGGGCTTCCTTGTTCGGCAGGTAACGTGCCGGCCAGGCCAATGTGTCTCCCAGCGTCTGCTGCATGTGCGCTTCTTCCTTCTCGCTCACGAGATTTCATATATCGATGCACCTCAATGTAGGAGATTTTTTAGACAGTTATGCAATTTGCAAATGCATCCATGCAGGCAAGCGCATGGAGTTGCAGCCGGCCCGCGGAAATCCCGAAGCCGCGCGGACGCTGGCCGCAGCTAGAATGCGCCGGTCAGGAGAGAGTGCCCGCCCGGCCGCAACGGTCGCAGGCAGCGGCACCGCCGAAGGCGCAGGGTTCGCCCCGAACGCTCAGGCAAAAGGACTGGCACCGCCTGCCGCCACGGCCGCAGGCGTTCCTAGCTGGAGAGAGATGCAGGGCACGGCGGTGTGCCCCATCCACCGAAGGAGCAAGCCCCACGCATGGAAGGTGCGGGTGAATCTCTCAGGTAAAGCGGACAGCAGGGCAGCACATCCCGGAGGACCGGGATGGCGTTATGCCTTGTTCCTTGCCTGAAAGAGAGCCCTCCTTGTCCGCTGCCTCCACCACCGATCTGCTCAGGACCCCGCTGTTCGACCTGCACCAGGAACTGGGCGCGCGCATGGTGCCGTTTGCCGGCTACTCCATGCCCGTGCAATACCCGCAGGGGCTGATGGCCGAGCACCTGCACACCCGCGAGGCGGCAGGCCTGTTCGATGTCTCGCACATGGGCCAGATCAGCCTGCGCGGTGCCGACGCCGGGGCCGCGCTGGAGTCGCTGATGCCCATGGACGTGCTGGGCCTGGGCGAACACCGCCAGCGCTACGGCCTGCTGCTCAATGAGGCGGGCGGCATTCTGGACGACCTGATGTTCGTGCGCCGCGAGGACGACCTGTTCCTGATCGTCAACGGCGCCTGCAAGCACGAAGACCTGGCGCACATCCAGGCCCGCATCGGCCAGCGCTGTGAAATCGAGCCCCAGTTCGACCGGGGCCTGCTGGCGCTGCAGGGCCCGCAGGCCGCAGCCGCCATGGAGCGCCTGCTGCCCGACACGGCCGGCCTGGTGTTCATGACAGGCGGCCACTTCGACTGGGAGGGGGCCGAGCTGTACATCACGCGCAGCGGCTATACCGGCGAGGACGGCTTCGAGATCTCCTTGCCCGCCAGCCACGCCGAGGCCTTTGCCCGTGCCCTGCTGGCCCAGCCCGAAGTCAGGCCCGTGGGCCTGGGCGCGCGCAATTCGCTGCGCCTGGAAGCCGGCCTGTGCCTGTACGGCAACGATCTGGACACGACCACCACCCCGGCCGAGGCCGCCCTGAACTGGGCCGTGCAGAAGGTCCGCCGCGCAGGTGGCGAGCGCGAAGGCGGCTTTCCCGGCGCGGCCACCGTGCTGGCCCAGCTGCAATCGCCCGAGCTGCTCACGCGCAAGCGCGTGGGCCTGGTGGCCCTGGAGCGCGTGCCCGTGCGCGAAGGCACGGAACTGCTGGATGCCGGCGGCCGCAAGGTCGGCCAGGTCACCAGCGGCCTGCTGTCGCCCACGCTGAACCAGCCCGTGGCACTGGCCTATGTGGAGCCGGGCAGCGCCGCCATCGGCACCACGCTGCAGGCCATGGTGCGCGGCAAGGCCGTGCCCATGCAGGTGCAGGCCACGCCCTTCGTGGCGCCCCGCTATCACCGCGGTTGAGGACAGCCTGCGCGCTTGGCGTGGATCGAGTTCGGCGGATTCGTTTTTCCTGCCATCGCATGCCGCTACAGTGCGCACTGACCTTTCTCAAACCGCCTTTCACAGGTTTCTTTTCAGTTTCTATCGGAGCAAGCCATGAGCATCCAGTATTCCAAGGACCACGAGTGGATCAACGCCGCCAACCCTGACGCGGCCATCGTCGGCATCACCCTCCACGCGCAGGACGCGCTGGGCGACGTGGTGTTCGTCGACCTGCCCGCCGTGGGCACCAGCTTCAACCAGGGCGATGTGGCCGGCGTGGTCGAGTCCGTCAAGGCCGCCGCCGATGTCTACATGCCCGTCAGCGGCGAGATCGTCGAAGTCAACGAGGCCCTGCGCGACGACCCCTCCCTGGCCAACAGCGACCCGCTGGGCGAAGGCTGGTTCTTCAAGGTCAAGCTCAGCGACGCAGGCCAGCTGGCCGCGCTGCTCGACGAAGCCGCCTACACGGCCTTTGCCCAGAGCAACTGACGCCACTTTCCGGCCAGGACGGGCGCCAGGGCCCGCCCTGGCGCTTTTCAGCTTTTGAGACAGGTCCCTCCATGCTGATGTCCTCCACCCAGCCCCTTGCCGCCCTCGAGAACGCCACCGAATTCGTGGCCCGCCATATCGGCATCGCGCCCGAAGACGAGGCCCACATGCTCAGCGCCATCGGCGCGGCATCGCGCGATGCGCTGATCGACGCCATCGTCCCGCCCTCCATCCGGCGCCACCAGCCCATGGCGCTGCCGCCAGCGGCCACCGAGGCCCAGGCGCTGGCCGAACTCAAGGCGCTGGCAGGCCGCAACCAGCTGCTCAAAAGCTTCATCGGCCAGGGCTACTACGGCACGCACACGCCCGGCGTCATCCTGCGCAACATTCTGGAGAACCCCGCCTGGTACACGGCCTACACGCCCTACCAGGCCGAGATCTCGCAAGGCCGCATGGAGGCCCTGGTCAACTTCCAGACCATGGTCTGCGACCTGACGGCCATGCCGATTGCCAACGCCTCCATGCTGGACGAGGCCACGGCGGCCGCCGAGGCCATGACGCTGGCCAAGCGCTCCGTCAAAAGCAAGAGCAACCGTTTCGTGGTGGCCGGCGATGCCCACCCCCAGACCATCGAAGTCATCCAGACGCGCGCTGCGCCGCTGGGCATCGAGGTGCTGCTGGCCAACTCGCTGGAGGAATGGAACCAGCTGATGGAGGGCGACTACTTCGCCGTGCTGGCCCAGTACCCTGCCACCAGCGGCCGCATCGACGATCTGCGCGCCGACGTGGACAAGGCCCATGCAAAGCAGGCCGCCTTCATCGTGGCCACCGACCTGCTGGCGCTGACCCTGATCACGCCGCCCGGCGAATGGGGTGCCGACATCGTGGTGGGCACCACCCAGCGCTTTGGCATGCCCATGGGCGCCGGCGGCCCGCACGCCGCCTTCATGGCCTGCCGCGACGAGTTCAAGCGCTCCCTGCCCGGCCGCCTGGTCGGCGTGAGCGTGGACGTGCACGGCAAGCCCGCCTACCGCCTGGCACTGCAGACGCGCGAGCAGCACATCCGCCGCGAAAAGGCCACCTCCAACATTTGCACGGCCCAGGTGCTGCCCGCCGTGGTGGCCAGCATGTACGCCGTCTATCACGGCCCCGAGGGCCTGGAGCGCATCGCCCGCCGCGTGGCCTCGTACACGGCCATCCTGGCGCGCGGCCTGGCCGAGCTGGGCGCGCCGCTGCGCGAGGTGCCCAGCTTCGACACGCTGAGCCTGCACACGGGCGCGGCCACCCAGGCCATCGTGGAGCGTGCCGTGTCCCTGGGCGCCAACCTGCGCGTGTACTTCAAGGAATACCTGTGCATCTCGCTGGACGAGACCACCACGCGCGCCGATGTCGAGCTGCTGTGGAAGATCTTCGCCCGGGACGGCCAGGCCCTGCCCAGCTTCACCGCCTTCGAAAAGGGCGCGGAGCCGCTGATTCCCGACGGCCTGCGCCGCAGCAGCGCCTTCCTCACGCACCCGGTGTTCAACACCCACCGCTCCGAGACCGCCATGCTGCGCTACATCCGCCAGCTGTCGGACAAGGACCTGGCGCTGGACCGCAGCATGATCCCGCTGGGCTCCTGCACCATGAAGCTCAACGCCACCAGCGAGATGATTCCCATCACCTGGCCCGAATTCGCCCAGGTGCACCCCTTTGCCCCGGCCGACCAGCAGCAGGGCTATGCGGAACTGGACAAGCAGCTGCGCGACTGGCTGTGCCAGGCCACGGGCTACGCCGGCATCAGCCTGCAGCCCAATGCCGGCAGCCAGGGCGAGTACGCGGGCCTGCTGGCCATCAAGGGCTGGCATGCGAGCCGGCGCCAGTCGCACCGCAACGTCTGCCTGATTCCCAGCAGCGCCCACGGCACCAACCCCGCCAGCGCGCAGATGGTGGGCATGCAGGTGGTGGTCACCGCCTGCGACGCCAACGGCAACGTCGACATGGCGGACCTGGCGGCCAAGTGTGAGCAGCACAGTGCCAACCTGGCCTGCATCATGATCACCTACCCCAGCACGCACGGCGTGTTCGAGACCCAGGTCAAGGAGCTGTGCAAGCTGGTGCATGACCACGGCGGCCGCGTCTACGTGGACGGCGCCAACATGAACGCCCTGGTGGGCCTGGCCGCGCCGGGCAGCTTCGGCGGCGATGTCAGCCACCTGAACCTGCACAAGACCTTCTGCATCCCGCACGGCGGCGGCGGCCCGGGCGTGGGCCCCGTCTGCGTGGTCGAGGATCTCGTGCCCTTCCTGCCCGGCCATGCCACCACGGGCCTTGCGGGCGGCACGGGCGCGATCAGTGCCGCGCCGCTGGGCAATGCGGCCGTGCTGCCCATCAGCTGGATGTACATCCGCATGATGGGCGCCCAGGGCCTGACCCTGGCCACCGAGACCGCCATCCTCAGCGCCAACTACATCAGCGCCCGGCTGCGCGACCACTACCCCACGCTGTACGCGGGCGAGCACGGCCATGTGGCGCACGAGTGCATCCTGGACCTGCGCCCGTTCAAGGAAAGCACGGGCGTCATGGCCGAGGACGTGGCCAAGCGCCTGATCGACTACGGCTTCCATGCGCCCACGCTGTCCTTCCCCGTGCCCAACACGCTGATGGTGGAGCCCACCGAAAGCGAAAGCCTGTACGAGCTGGACCGCTTCGTGGACGCCATGATCGCCATCCGCGAGGAAATCCGCGCCATCGAGCAGGGCCGCCTGCCCCAGGACGACAACCCGCTCAAGAACGCGCCGCACACGGCCGAGACCCTGCTGGCTTCGGAATGGACCCACCCGTACAGCCGCGAGGCCGCCGCCTACCCCGTGGCTGCCCTGCGCCAGTCCAAGTACTGGTGTCCCGTGGGCCGGGTGGACAACGTCTACGGCGACCGCAACCTCTACTGCAGCTGCATCCCGGTCGACGCTTACCTGAGCTGAAGCACCTGCCACCCAAAGGGGCGCTTGTGGCGCCCCGGCCGGCGCGCGTACACTGCGGCCCTGCCCGCGCCGGGCCCCGGTCCATCTGCCGGACGCCAGGCGCGGGCGACCAGGATTTGTGCGGCAGATGCCGCTTTCCCCAGCGCCAGCACGCGATGAGCAGCCAAGACCCTTCCGACCAGCCTCGCGACGACGAGCACCTGCCCCTGCATGCCTTGCTGGCGCCCGGCGCCGACCTGCCCCCCGTCGAACGTTTCCCCTCCTTCCAGCCCGAAGACGATCCGCTGCAGGCCCTGGTCGCCGAGCTGCGCAACTACCAGCGCGAGCTGGAGATCCAGAACCGCGTGCTGGACTACAGCCAGGCCGTGGCCGAAAGCGCCTCCGAGCGCTTCGAAGCCCTGTTTGCCAGCATTCCCCTGCCCCTGCTGGTGGTGGACGAGCACGACATGGTGGTGCAGGCCAACGCCATGGCGCACAGCGCCTTCCAGCCCACCGAGCATGACCGGCTGCTGGTCAATTTCGCGCCCTTCGTGCACCCTGACGACGCCGAGCGCGTGCGCGAGACCTTCGTTGCGGCACGCGAGCTGGGCCGCACCGAGGCCCACGAGGTCTGCTTCGACATCACCGAGCAGCACCAGCTGCGCGCCGACCTGCATGTGGCCTGCATCGCCATTCCGCAGCAAAGCGGCCCGCCCATTGCGCAGTACCTGTGCGCCGTGGTCGACCAGGGTCCGCTGCTGGCCGAGCGCCTGGCGCTGCAGCAGCGCAACCACCAGCTGTTCCTGAGCGAGCGGCGGCTCGAATCGGTCATCAACTCGGCCCTGGACGCCATCATCTGCCTGGACCACGAGCAGCGCATCACCGTCTTCAATCCCACGGCTGCCGCCCTGTTTCTGTGTCCGCCGCACGACGCGCTGGGCAGTCCGCTGGAGCGTTTCCTGCCCGATGCGGCCCAGGCCCTGTCCTTTGCGCCACTGACCACGCAGGCCGTGCTGGGCGAGATGACGGCACGCACGGCCAGCGGCCGCGAAATCCCGGTCGAGGTCAGCGTCTCCTTCGAGCACCACAGCGGCGGCGAGACCACCACCGTGTTCGCGCGCGACCTCACCAGCCGCAAGAAGGCCGAGGCACAGCGCAACGAGCTGGAAGACCAGCTGCGCGAATCGCACAAGATGCAGGCCCTGGGCACCATGGCAGGCGGCATTGCCCACGACTTCAACAACATCGTGGGCGCCATCCTGGGCAATGTGGAGCTGGCCAAGGCCGACTGCGGCGGCAATGCCGCAGCCATCGAAAGCCTGCAGGAGATCGAAAAGGCCGGCCGCCGCGCGCGCGACCTGGTGCGCCAGATCCTGACGTTCAGCCGCAATGAACCGCCGCAGCGCAAGCCCGTGCAGGCGCGCGAGGTCATGGGCGACACGGCGCGGCTGCTGCGCGTGACCCTGCCGCCCGCCGTGGAGCTGCAGGTGCACGTGCCGCCGCAGATGCCGCCCATGCTGGCCGACGCCATGCAGGTGGAGCAGGCCCTGTTCAACCTGTGCACCAATGCCATGCACGCCCTGGGCGAGCGGCGCGGCCTGATCCAGATGGATGCCGACCTGGTGCGCCCGGACCAGCGCCTGTGCGAGCGCCTGGGCCTGCCGCCCGTCAGCTATGTGGCGCTGTCGGTGCAGGACAACGGCCCCGGCATGGACGCACGCACGCTGCAGCGCATCTTCGAGCCCTTCTTCACCACCAAGCCCGTGGGCCAGGGAACGGGCCTGGGCCTGCCCGTGGTGCACGGTGTCATGCGCAACCACGGCGGCGCCGTGGACGTGTACAGCATCCCCGGCCAGGGCAGCCGCTTCACGCTGTACTTTCCTCCGGCCGACCCCCTGACGCCGGCCGACTCTGCACCGGCCGAGCCCCTCGCCGCCCAGGCGCTGCCCAGCGCACCCGAGCCCCTGGCGGCCGCGGAAACCCCGACCGGCCCGCAGTTCGCCCTGCTGCCCGACCCGCAGGCCGCGCAGCAGCATGTGATGTACGTGGACGATGACCAGGCCCTGGTCTTTCTGGTGCAGCGCCTGCTGCGCCGGCGCGGCTACCAGGTCAGCGGCTTCACCGATCCGCACGAGGCCATCGAGGCGCTGCGCGCCGCGCCCCAGGACTGCGACCTGCTGGTCACCGACTACAACATGCCCGGCTACAGCGGCATCGACCTGGTGCACGAGGCCCTGTCCATCCAGCCGCAGCTGCCCATCGCGCTGGCCTCGGGCTACATCACCACCGAGATCGAGCAGGCCGCATTGGCTGCAGGCGCCAGGGCCCTGGTCCACAAGCCCAACGACGTGGAAGAGCTGTGCGCCACGGTGCACAGGCTGCTGAATGAGCGGGGAACGGCTTGAACCCTGAGCAACGCGATGGCGGCGCCAGTGCAGGTGACGGCGCAGGCGTCATCTGCCTGCACGAGGATGCCGAACTGCTGGTGCTGGACAAGCCCAGCGGCCTGCTGTGCGTGCCCGGGCGCGGCCCAGACAAGCAGGACTGCCTGAGCGCCCGCGCCCTGCAGCGCTGGCCCGATGCGCTGGTCGTGCACCGGCTGGACCAGGCCACCTCGGGCCTGGTGATCATGGCGCGCAGCCTGGCCAGCCAGCGCCTGCTGAGCGAGGCCTTTGCGCAGCGCCGCGTGCACAAGCGCTATGTGGCCGTGGTGGCAGGCAGCCCCGCCGCGCGGCAAGCCGGCGCATGGCAGAGCATCGACCTGCCGATTGCAGCCGACTGGGAGCGGCGCCCGCTGCGCATCATCGATGCCGTGCAGGGCAAGCCCAGCCAGACCCTGTGGCGCGCCCTGCCAGGCGCGCAAGCCACCGAAGTCCGGGATGCAATCACCACGCGGGTGCAGCTGCAGCCCGTGACGGGACGCACCCACCAGCTGCGCGTGCACATGGCCGCGCTGGGCCATCCCATCCTGGGCGATGCGCTCTATGCCGATGCCGCCGTGCAGGCGCTGTCGCCGCGCCTGCTGCTGCATGCGCAGCTGCTGGAGCTGGCGCATCCCCTGTCTGGCGAGACGCTGCGTTTCGAATCCGCCGCGCCGTTCTGATCCATCGCAGGAACACGCAAATCATCGCCACCGCGTACGTTGCTGCAATGCAACATTCAGCGTACGTGTTTCCCCTTCTTGCAGTTGGTCATATTGACTTCATGAAGCACCGTCAGGGTGCATCGTCGGCATCAGCCGTTTTCTTCGGCCAAAACAGCCCCCGCCCGACGGCGCAGGCCGCGATGGGAGCCTTAGCGAAAAGCCTGTTGCCGCGCCAGCCCCGGGATACCCTGTTGCCATTGGTAACCAGGCGATTAACCTGTGCTTCTTTGCGCGGCTAGCCCCTACAGGAGCCACCGCGTTTTTCAGAACGCTTTACCCAAAGTTGAAGGAAGTACTCATGAGCATTCCGTTCCGCATGCACACCGTCGTCGCCGCCCTGGGTTTGGCTGGCGCCGCCCTGTTCTCCACAGCGCATGCGCAAATCAAGATCGCCATGGTGGTTCCCACCACCGGCCCGCTGACGCAGTACGGCGACATGGTCAAGGAAGGCGTGAACACCGCCGTGGAAATGGCCAATGCGGCCGGCGGCGTCAACGGCAAGAAGATCGAGCTGGTGTCCGTCGATGACGCCTGCGAACCCAAGCAGGGTCCCGTGGCCGCCAACCGCGTGGTCAACGCCAAGATCGGCTACGTGATCGGCCCCGTCTGCTCGGGCGCATCGATTGCCGCAGCCCCGATCTACAACAACGAAGGCGTGGTCGTGGTGACCCCCTCGGCGACGTCCCCCGCCCTGACCGACGGCAAGAACTACCACTTCATCTTCCGCACCATCGGCCGCGATGACCAGCAGGGCCCGGCCGCCGCCAAGTTCATCCTGGAAAAGGCCAAGCCCAAGAAGGTTGCCGTGCTGCACGACAAGCAGTCGTATGGCCAGGGCATTGCATCCTCCGTGCGCGACGACCTGAAGAAGGCCGGCGTGGAAGTGGCCCTGTTCGAAGGCATCAACGCCGGCGACAGCGACTACTCCGCCGTCATCACCAAGCTCAAGAGCGCCGGCGTGGACTTCATCTACTACGGCGGCTACCACCCCGAAATGGGCCTGCTGCTGCGCCAGGCTTCCGAGCAGGGCCTGAAGGTCCGCATGATGGGCCCCGAAGGCGTGGGCAACCCCGAAGTCAACGCCATCGCCGGCAACGCCGTCGAAGGCATGCTGGTGACCCTGCCCGCAGACTTCTCGGCCAACCCCAAGAACGCCGCCGTGGTCAAGGCCTTCAAGGACAAGAAGCGCAATCCTTCGGGTGCCTTCCAGCTGACCGCATTTGCCGCCACGCAAGTGCTGCTGGACAGCATCAAGGCCGTGGGCGACAGCCCCGCCAAGGTGGCTGACCACCTGCACAAGTCCAACTTCGAGACCGTTCTGGGCTCGGTGGGCTGGAACAAGCAGGGCGACCTGAAGTCCTTCGACTTCCAGGTGTTCGAATGGCACAAGGACGGCAGCAAGTCGGTCGCTGCCAAGTAATCCCCCTCCGTCTGACTGACCGGGGCACGCATTCGGCGTGTCCCGGTCGTCTGCATCCTGGCCTTTTAGGCCTTTTCCTGTTTTGGGGCGGCATTACACCATGTCAGAACTCTTACCTCAGCTGATACAGCAGCTGTTCAACGGACTGTCCCTGGGCGCCATCTATGCCCTGATCGCCATCGGCTACACGATGGTCTACGGCATCATCGGGATGATCAACTTCGCCCACGGCGACATCTACATGATCGGGGCCTACATCGGCCTGGTCACGCTGTCGGCCATAGGCACGCAAAGCGGCCTGCCGGTGTGGGCCATCATCGGCCTGATGCTGGTGGTCTCGGTCTTCGTCACCGGCGTCTATGGCCTGGTGGTGGAGCAGGTGGCCTACAAGCCGCTGCGCCGCAGTCCCCGCCTGGTGGCCCTGATCTCGGCCATCGGCATGTCCATCTTCTTGCAGAACTGGGTGGCCCTGGGCCAGGGTGCGCGCGACATGGCCGTGCCCTCGCTGCTGCCGGGCGCGCTGCGCTTCGGTGCCGAAGGCGGCTTCGAGATCTATGTGCCCTACTCGCGCATCCTGATCATCGTGGTGGCCATCGTGCTCATGGTGCTGCTGACGCTGTACATCCGCCACTCGCGCATGGGCCGCGCCTCGCGCGCCTGCGCCCAGGACATGCACATGGCCAGCCTGCTGGGCATCGACACCAACCGCGTGATCTCGTTCACCTTCGTGCTGGGCGCCATGCTGGCGGCCGTGGGCGGGGTGCTGATCGCGCTGGCCGTGGGCAAGCTCAACCCGTTCATCGGCTTTCTGGCCGGCATCAAGGCCTTCACGGCCGCGGTGCTGGGCGGCATCGGCTCCATCCCCGGCGCCATGCTTGGCGGCGTGCTGCTGGGCGTGGCCGAAACCTTTGCGGCAGCCTACATCTCGTCCGAGTACAAGGACATCGTGGCCTTCGGCCTGCTGGTGCTGATCCTGCTGTTCCGCCCCACGGGCCTGCTGGGCAAACCTGAAGTGGAGAAGGTCTGATGAAAACCAAACCCACTTTGAACCTGCGCGACGCCCTGATCGCCACGGTAATGACGGCCGTGGTCGTCACGCCCATCTTCGGCCTGCACCTGGAACGCGCCGGCACCCGCACCATCATCAACCCCGACTGGACGGTGGTGGCCTGGGCCTGCGCCCTGGTCTTCCTGGTGCAGCTGCTGCGCCCGCTGATCGCGGCGAAGATGCCCAAGGTCTCGCTACCCTCGCTGCCGCAGGCGCGCCCCAGCCACCGCAACGGCCTGATGCTGGCGGCCCTGCTGATCGCCGTGTCCTGGCCCTTCTTTGCGGGCCGCAACGCGGTGGACATCGCCACGCTGGCCATGATCTACGTGATGCTGGGCCTGGGCCTGAACATCGTCGTGGGCTTTGCCGGCCTGCTGGACCTGGGCTTCGTGGGCTTCTACGCCGTGGGCGCCTACACCTATGCGCTGCTCTTCCACTGGGCCGGCTGGTCCTTCTGGGAAGCGCTGCCGCTGGCCGGTGCCGCTGCCGCGATGTTCGGTTTCGTGCTGGGCTTTCCGGTGCTGCGGCTGCGCGGTGACTACCTGGCCATCGTGACCCTGGGCTTTGGCGAGATCATCCGCCTGCTGCTGGTCAACCTGACCAGCATCACGGGCGGGCCGGACGGCATCTCCAGCATCCCCAAGCCGACGGTGCTGGGCCTGGAGATGACGCGCACCCCCTCCACCGAGGGCGGCACGACGTTCCACCAGTTCCTGGGGCTGGAGTTCAGCTCGCTGCACATGGTGATCTTCCTGTACCTGATGGCACTGCTGCTGGCCGTGGTCACGCTGTGGATCTCCAACCGCCTGGTGCGCATGCCCATAGGCCGCGCCTGGGAGGCACTGCGCGAGGACGAGATCGCCTGCCGCTCGCTGGGCCTGAACCCCATGAAGATCAAGCTGTCGGCCTTCACGCTGGGCGCCATGTTCGCCGGCTTCGGCGGCGCCTTCTTCGCGGCGCGCCAAGGCATCGTCAACCCCGAGTCCTTCACCTTCATCGAGTCGGCGCTGATCCTGTCCATCGTGGTGCTGGGCGGCATGGGCTCGCAGCTGGGCGTGATCATCGCGGCCATCTTGCTGACGGTGCTGCCCGAGCTGGCGCGCGAGTTCTCCGAGTACCGCATGCTGATCTTCGGCCTGGTGATGGTGCTGATGATGGTCTGGCGCCCGCAGGGCCTGCTGCCCATGCGCCGTCGCCATGTGGAGGTGCGCTCATGAGGCATGCCGACACCATGATTTTTGGGACAACAGATAGCAGCAAGGGCCGGCAATGAGCGAGTATTTGCTAGAAGTCAAAGACCTGTGCATGCGCTTCGGCGGCCTGCTGGCCGTGGACCACGTGGGCTTCAACGTGCGTCCGCAGGAAGTGTTTGCCATCATCGGCCCCAACGGCGCCGGCAAGACCACGGTGTTCAACTGCATCAGCGGTTTCTACCAGCCCAGCAGCGGCTCCATCGCGCTGGACGGCAGCGCCATCGAGGGGCGCAGCAGCCACCACGTGGCCAACCACGGCGTGGTGCGCACCTTCCAGAACGTGCGCCTGTTCAAGTCCATGACGGTGCTGGAAAACCTGCTGGTGGCACAGCACCGCCGCTCCGGCGTCAACCTGCTGTCGGGCCTGTTCAACACGGCGGGCTACCGCCGCAGCGAAGAGGAAAAGATCGAGAGCGCCCTGCACTGGCTGGACGTGATGGGCCTGCGCGAGTTCGTCAACCGCGAGGCCGGCAACCTGGCCTACGGCCACCAGCGCCGCCTGGAGATCGCGCGCTGCATGATCACCAAGCCGCGCGTGCTCATGCTTGACGAACCCGCCGCCGGCCTGAACCCGCAGGAGAAGAAGGACCTGCAGGGCCTGATCGACCAGCTGCGCCGCCAGTACGGCATTGCCGTGCTGCTGATCGAGCACGACATGGGCCTGGTCATGGGCGTGTCCGAGCGCATCCTGGTCATGGAGTATGGCAAGCCCATCGCCATGGGCCTGCCGGATGCCATTCGCAACGATGAACGGGTCATCAAGGCCTATCTGGGAGAAGCCTGATGCCTGCCATGCTGCAACTGGAGAACATCTCCACCCACTACGGCGCCATCTGCGCGGTCGACAGCGTCAGCCTGCACGTCAACCAGGGCGAGATCGTCTCGCTGATCGGCTCCAACGGCGCCGGCAAGACCTCGCTGCTGATGACGGTGTGCGGCAACCCGCGCGCCAGCTCGGGCCGCATCTCGTTCGAGGGCGAGGACATCACCCAGCTTCCTTCGCACCACATCATGCGCAAGGGCATTGCGGTCTCGCCAGAAGGGCGGCGCATCTTCTCGGACCTCACGGTCACCGACAACCTGAAGATGGGCGGATTCTTCCTGGACAAGCCGCAGATCGAGGCCGGCATCGAACATGTGTTCGGCCTCTTCCCGCGCCTGCGCGAGCGCGCCCACCAGCGCGCCGGCACCATGTCGGGCGGCGAGCAGCAGATGCTGGCCATCGGCCGCGCGCTGATGAGCAAGCCCCGCCTGCTGCTGCTGGACGAGCCCACGCTGGGCCTGGCGCCGCTGATCATTGCGCAGATCTTCGAGATCATCCAGACCATCCGCGCCGCTGGCGTCACGGTCTTCCTGGTCGAGCAGAACGCCAACCGCGCCCTGCAGATCGCCGACCGCGGCTATGTGCTGGAGACCGGCAAGGTGGTGCTGGAGGACACCGGCGCCAACCTGCTGACCAACGACGCCGTGCGCCGCGCCTACCTGGGCGCCTGACAACGCACAGGCGCCTGTCGCTCCACGGGCCCGCCCTTTGGCGGGCTTTTTTCTTTTCACGCGCAGATCGCACAGTGGTCTGGTCCTGCGCGGCCGATTGTGGGGTCTGCGGCCTGGGCGCAGGCGTTATAAAACACGTCCCTGCCTCTCATTGCTCCCCCACGCCCATGAACGCCCCCGCCCCCCAAGACATGCTGCAACCCCTGGCCATCGACGTGGTGTCCGTGCAGTCCCAGGTCGTCTACGGCCGCGTTGGCAACAACGTGGCCATGCCCACGCTGCAGGCCCTGGGACTGGCGGCGGCAGCCGTGCCCACGGTGGTGTTCAGCAATACGCCGCACTATCCCAGCATCCACGGCGGAGCAATTGCCGCCGAGTGGTTTGCGGGCTATCTGCAGGACCTGGGCGCGCGCGGCGCGCTCAGGCAACTGCAGGCCGTGCTGGCCGGCTACCTGGGCGGGCCGGAACAGGCCGGGCTGCTGGCGGACTGGGTGGCGGGCCTGCTGCAGCAGCGCCCCGGCCTGCGCGTGGTGGTGGACCCGGTGATCGGCGACCACGACAGCGGCATCTATGTGGACCCCGCCATGGTCGAGGCCTACCAGCGCCACCTGCTGCCCCTGGCCGACGGGCTGACACCCAACCATTTCGAGCTGGAACGGCTGACCGCGCGCCCTGTGCACGGCATGGACGATGTGGTCCAGGCCGCGCGCAGCCTGCTGACCGGCCGCACGCAGTGGGTGGCCGTGACCAGCGCGGCGCCCGAGCTGGGCGGCGAGCATGCACTGCGCATGCGCGTGGCGCTGGTCACGCGCGAGGACGTGCATGTGATCACCCACGCGCGCGTGGATGCGGTGCCCAAGGGAACGGGCGACTTGTTCAGCGCCGCGCTCACCGGCCACTGGCTGCAGGGCGCCAGCCTGCGCGATGCGGCCGAGCGCGCCTGCGAACGCATCGTGCAGGCGCTGGAGCATACGCGGCAGGCGCGCAGCGCCGAGCTGCTGCTGCCCTCGGACCCCGTCGCCGCCCGGGCAATGACCGCGCAGGCAGCACCGGCAGCACGGGCACAAGCGATACCATCGCCCGCATGAACAATGCATCGCCTCTCCTTTCCCTGACGATTCTCACGGGCGCTTCGCGCGGCATGGGCCTGGCCATGGCCCGGCAACTGCTCGATGCCGGCCATGAGCTGGTCACGCTGTCGCGCTCCACCAGCGAAGACCTGAACCGGGCCGCCGCCACGGCAGGCGCCCCGCTGCAGCAGTGGAGCGTGGACCTGGGCGAGCCCGAGGCAGCGGCCCGCAGGCTGGGCGAATGGCTCGCCGGGCTGGACGCCACGCGCTACGCCAGCGTCACCCTGATCAACAACGCGGGCGTGATTCCGCAGATCGCGCCGCTGTCGCAGCTGCGGCCCGCCGACATCGCCCAGGCCATGCGCGTGGGACTGGAGGCGCCCATGCTGCTGACGGCCGCCTTCCTGGCCGCCACCGAAGGCTGGACGGCCGTGCCGCGCAAGGTGCTCAACATCTCTTCCGGCCTGGGGCGGCGCGCCATTGCCTCGCAGGCCTCTTACTGCGCGGCCAAGGCCGGCATGGACCATTTCAGCCGCAGCGTGGCGCTGGACGAGGCGCTCAAGCCCCACGGCGCGCGCATCTGCTCGCTGGCGCCCGGCGTCATCGACACCGACATGCAGGTGCAGCTGCGCAGCGCCGATGCCGCAGCCTTTCCCGACGCAGGCAACTTCGCCCAGCTCAAGGAGGGCGGCAAGCTGTCCACGCCCGAGCAGGCCGCCACCCTGGTGCTGGGCTGGCTGCAGCGCGCGGATTTTGGCGAGCAGGTCGTGGCCGACGTGCGCCAGCCCTGAACGTACGGGTCTGGCAGGCCCGATGCAGCAATGAAAACACCGGCAGCAGACAGAAACATATCGCCGTGCTGCCGGAAACAATCCAGCCATTCGCCCTGGAAAATATTCCGCAAGTTTTACCGGTTGCAGGAATCATTTTCCATATCCAGGCCGCGCATTGCCTTGAAAACCGTCATCTGGCAAAGGATGACGTTTTTCGTCTGAGTTTGCCAGTCCTGCTTTTCCAATCCTCCTACAGTGGCATTTATTTCGGCTGGCAAGAATGGGGCACTCAACTCCAGGAAATCCAGCCATGTCCATTGCCTATTCCGATCCCCTGGCAGCGCCAGTGGTCCCTGCGGCCAATACATCCGTCAGCGGTGTTTCATGGGCGGCGATATTCGCGGGCGCCATGGCGGCGGCCTCGCTGTCGCTGCTGCTGTTCATTCTGGGCACGGGCCTGGGCCTGTCGTCTGTCTCGGTATGGACCGGCCAAGGCATGGATGCCGGCGCCCTGGGGTGGACGGCCGTGGCCTGGATCGCCTTCACCCAGCTGGCCTCCGCCGGCGTGGGCGGGTACCTGGCCGGGCGGCTGCGCACCCGCTGGCAAGGCGTGCATACGGACGAGGTCTACTTCCGCGACACGGCCCACGGCTTTCTGTCCTGGGCGCTGGCCACGCTGGCCATGGTGGCCCTGATGGGCGCTGCGGCCGGTGGTGCGGTGTCCGGCGCCTTCAAGGCGGCGCAGACCGTGGCCACCAGCGCCTCCAGCGTGGTGGGCGGCGCGATCGGCGCCGCCGGCGGTGCGGCTGCTGGCGGTGCCGCAGCCATGGCCGGTGCCTCGGGCGCCGATGCCTCGCCCCAGGGCCTGGCCTACTGGACCGGCAGCCTGTTCCGCAATTCCGCGGCAACCTCCGGCAGCACAACGCCTGCCGACATGGCCAGCGCCACGCGGGAGGCCGGCGTGATCTTTGCCCAGTCGCTGCGCACCGGCCAGCTTTCTGCGGCCGATGAGCAATATCTGGCCCAGCTGATTGCGCGCAATTCCGATATTCCGGTGGAAGAAGCGCAAAAGAAAGTGCGAAGCACCTTTGATTCCGTACAGATGCAGATAAAGCAGGCCGAGCAAAAGGCAGAAGAGGCCAAGCAAAAGGCCAAGCAGGCCGCTGAAGAAACGCGAAAGGCCACCGCCCATTCCATGCTCTGGCTGTTTGTTTCCCTGATGCTGGGAGCCTTTGTGGGCAGCCTGTGCGCCACCTGGGGTGGCCGCCAACGCGATGCCATTTGATTTTGCATCGCAGTCAACACCATCCAACCATTCATTGAACGGAGGCCATTCATGCGATCCATACTGCTTTTTCTTCTGGGCGTGCCCATTCCCATCATCATTTTGATTGCACTGATGTTCTGAAGGAGCGCCGCATGCCCGCACCGCGCCGCAGCCACCCGGTCACGCAGCAGCCGCGGCGGGCTGCTGCGGCCGGCGGGCAGGACAAGGCTGCCGCTTCGCTGGCGGCCTACCGGCAAAAGCGCGACTTCACGCGCACGCCAGAGCCCTCGGCAGAACCTTCCAGCGACACGATTGCAGGGCAGCCCGGCACGGGTGTCCTGCAATTCGTCATTCAAAAGCACTGGGCCAGCCATCTGCACTACGACTTCCGGCTGGAGCTGGACGGCAGCATGAAAAGCTGGGCCGTGCCCAAGGGCCCCAGCTACGACCCGGCCGACAAGCGCATGGCCGTGCAGGTGGAAGACCACCCCATGGCCTACAACCGCTTCGAAGGCCAGATTCCGCCGGGCCAGTACGGCGCGGGCAAGGTCATCATCTGGGACCGGGGCACCTGGTGGCCACAAGGCGACGCCGCCGAGGGCCTTCGCAAGGGCAAGCTCAAGTTCGAGCTGCGCGGCCACAAGCTGCAGGGCCGCTGGACCCTGGTGCGCATGCGCGGCAAGGACGATGCCAAAAAACCCGCGTGGCTGCTGATCAAGGAGCATGACGGGCTGGAACGCGCCGCCGGCGAATTCAGCGTGGTCGAGGACATGCCCGACAGCGTGGCCGGCCTTCCCCTGGAACCTGCAGCAGCGGCAACGACAGAAACAACAACAGCAACAGCAACAGCGCCAGCGGCAGCACGAAAGCAGCACGCCGGCACCGCGACCATGCCGCAGGAGATCGTCCCCCAGCTGGCGACCTTGGTGGACCGCCCGCCCACGGAGGCCGGGCAATGGATCTTCGAGAGCAAGTTCGACGGCTACCGCCTGCTGGCCCGCATCGACAGCGGTACCGTGCGGCTTGTCACGCGCAACGGCAAGGACTGGACCGCCAGAATGCCTGCCCTGGCCCGCGCCTTGGCGGCCTTGCCCTTGCAAACAGGCTGGATCGACGGCGAGGTGCTGATGCTGGACAGCGACGAACGCCCCGACTTCCAGGCCCTGCAGAACGCCTTCGACGGCGAGCACACCGACCTGCTGGTCTTCTTCGCCTTCGACCTGCTGTGGCACGACGGCCAGGACCTGCGCCAGCAGCCCGTGGAACAGCGCCGCCAGCGGTTGCAGGAGCTGCTGCACAAGGCGCCGTCGGACCGCGTTCGGTTCAGCCAGGCCTTTGACGCCCCGCCCGCCGACCTGATGGCTGCCGCCTGCCGGCTGGGCCTGGAGGGCGTGATCGGCAAGCGGCGCGGCAGCGCCTACGTCTCGCGGCGCAGCATGGACTGGATCAAGCTCAAGTGCGGCCACCGCCAGGAGTTCGTGATCGCCGGCTATACCGATCCCCAGGGGTCGCGCACCGGCCTGGGGGCCCTGGTCCTCGCCGTGCATGGCGAGGACGGGCAGCTGCACGCGGCCGGCAAGGTCGGCACGGGTTTCAACGCACGCACCCTGGCCGACCTGCGCCAGCGCCTGGACGGCCTGGCCACCGGCTCATCCCCGCTGGCAGACACCCGGGGCCTTGGCAGCCAGGTGCACTGGGTGCGCCCCACTCTGCTGGCCGAAGTCTCGTTCGCGCAATGGACCGCGGACGGCCGCATCCGCCACGCCGTATTCCAGGGCCTGCGCACGGACAAGCCTGCGCGCCGCATCGCAAAAGAGGAGCCACAGCACGTGCCATCGACCGCATCTTCACCCCGCACCGCAACCCGCCACAAAGCCGCCCCGCCCCGCATGGCCAAGGCGGCGCGCCTGCCCGCCACGATCGCCATCACCCATGCCGAGCGTGTCATCGACCCCTCCACCGGCATCACCAAGATGGAGCTGGCGCGCTACTACGCCACGGTGGCCCCCTTCATGATCACCCACCTCAAGGCCCGGCCCGTGGCCATGGTGCGCGCGCCGGAGGGCATCGAGGGCGAGCTGTTCTTCCAGAAACACATGGACCAGACGCCGCTGCAGGGCATTGCCGCCCTGGCGCCCGAACTCGATCCCGGCCATGCGCCGCTGATGGAGGTGGCGCGGCGTGAAGGCCTGGTGGCGGCCGCGCAGATGAACACCATCGAATGGCACACCTGGAATGCCCGCCGGGACCGCATCGACCGGCCCGACCGCATGACCTTCGACCTGGACCCCGGCGAGGGCGTGCCCTGGACGCAGGTGCAGGAAGCGGCCACCTTGCTGCATGTGTTGCTGCAGGAGCTGGAGCTGCCGGCCTTCCTCAAGACCAGCGGCGGCAAGGGCCTGCATGTGGTCGTGCCGATCAAGCGGCTGCTGGACTGGGACACGGTCAAGGCCTTCTCCCAGGCCGTGGTCCAGCACCTGGCCAGCACCGTGCCCCAGCGCTTCGTGGCCAAGAGCGGGCCACGCAACCGCGTGGGAAAAATCTTCGTGGACTACCTGCGCAACGGCTTTGGCGCCACCACGGCCTGCGCGTGGACAGCGCGTGCGCGGCCCGGCATGGGCATCTCCGTGCCCGTGGGCTGGAACGAGCTCGACAGGCTCACGGGCGGCGCGCACTGGACCATTCGCTCGGTGGACCAGCGCCTGCGCCTGGGCAACTCGCCGTGGGAGCACTACGGCACGGCGGCCACCAGCCTGGGCCGCGCCATGAAGGCGCTGGGCTTCGAGGCACCGGCCCGCGAAGCGCCGCCAACGAGGAAAGCACAACGATGACCAGGAAAGCCACATCTCCCCGCACGGCCCCGGCCGTCTCCTCGCGCAGCCTGTGGAAGGGGGCCATCAGCTTTGGCCTGGTCCACATCCCGATAGGCCTGTATGCGGCCACGGCCAGCACGGACATCGATTTCGACTGGCTGGACAAGCGCAACATGCAGCCCGTGGGCTACAAGCGCATCAACAAGGTCACGGGCAAGGAGGTGGCCTCGGCCGACATCGTCAAGGGCGTGGAATTCGAAGAAGGCCGCTACGTGGTGCTGAGCGCCGAAGAGATTGCCGCCGCCTTTCCCAAGACCACGCAGACCATAGAGATCGAGGCCTTTGTCGATGCCGACGATATCCCCTTCATCTACCTGGAGCGGCCCTACTACACCGCCCCCCTGCACCGGGGCGGGAAGGTCTACGCACTGCTGCGCGAGGCGCTGCGCAAGAGCAACAAGGTGGGCGTGGCCAAGGTCGTCATACAGGCCAAGCAGCACCTGGCCATCCTGATCCCCTGCGGCCGGGCGCTGGTGCTGAACCTGCTGCGCTGGGGCGGCGAGATCCGTTCCTTCGAGCAGCTGGACCTGCCGCCGCTGGACGCAAGGGCCGCAGGCATCAAGGCCGCCGAAATGACCATGGCCCTGGCACTGATCAAGGACATGAGCCAGGCCTGGGACGCCGACCAGTTCCGCAACTCCTTCAGCGAGGAAATCCACCAGCTGGTGCAGGCCAAGGCCCATGCGGGCGACGTGCAAAGTGTGCAAAGGCAGCAGGACGCGCCCGCCGCACCCGCCAACGCAGCCGTGCTGGATCTGACCGCCCTGCTCAGGAGCAGCCTGGGCAAGGCAGGCAGCGGGGCCTCCGCCTCCGCGGCCAAGGAAAAAAATACCGGGGCGGCGGCAAAAGCTGCAAAAGCTGCAAAAGCGCCCGCGACCCGGACAACACCCAAGCCCCGAAAGCCAGCGTCCAAGGCGCCTGCAAAACGTTCAACATCCAAATGAAACGGACCATTGCCGTTTTGCATAATCTACAAATGGCATTTCATGATAAAAAATACATGCATTTTTGCCGCAAAAATGGATTCCATGATATTCATAGCAAATTCCAATGATTTACCAAAAGTAATCTTCCGAATTTCCTACACGCCGTGGATTTTTCAGGCAGCACAATGAAATTGCAGTGATGACGGCATCGCTGTTTACTTAAGGAGTATGGAAATGACGCAACAGACCAATAACCCTCAAGGCAACACGGCCAGCAACCAGCAAAACGACAAGAACAAGCAGAACCAGCAGCAGCAACAAAACAATCCGGGGCAGCAGCAGCAAAGCAATCCCAATAATCCCAACCATCAGCAACAGCAGAGCAACCCCCAGCGCAACCAGCCGGGTCAGCAGCAAAAGCAGGACAGCCACCAGCAGCGTTGAGCCGCAGGTTGCATGACCTGAAAAAAGGGTCCTCCGGGCCCTTTTTTTATTTTCCCATTGCGGCAACTGAAAAACATACCGTTGCTCCGCTTGAAATATCCGCGTCAAAAGAACATGGCGTTCATTCCCAAGGAGTGCATCATGGCCAAGAAAGCCCCAGCTGAAAAGAAATCCCCATCCCAATGCCCCGTTGGCCACGGCGGAGAACTCCAGCAGCAGGCCGAAGCCTCTCATCCTGTATTGACGACGCAGCAGGGCATACCGGTTGCGGACAACCAGAATTCATTGAAGCAAGGGCCAAAGGGACCCACGCTGCTGGAAGATTTCATATTGCGCGAGAAAATCACGCATTTCGACCATGAGCGCATTCCGGAGCGGATCGTCCATGCACGCGGCACAGGTGTCCACGGTTATTTCCAGCTGACCGATTCACTAGAGCAGTACACCACCGCCAAGGTGCTGACCGAAACCGGCAAGCAGGTGCCGGTCTTCGTGCGCTTTTCCACCGTGGCCGGCGGCGCAGGCTCGGTGGACACCCCGCGGGATGTGCGCGGCTTCGCCATCAAGTTCTATACCGAAGAGGGCAACTGGGATCTGGTCGGCAACAACATTCCGGTGTTCTTCATACAGGACGCCATGAAGTTTCCCGACCTGGTCCATGCCGTGAAGATGGAGCCGGACCGGGGCTTTCCACAGGCTGCCACGGCGCACGACACGTTCTGGGACTTCATCTCCCTCATGCCCGAGTCCATGCACATGGTCATGTGGATCATGAGCGACCGCACCATCGCGCGCAGCCTGCGCATGATCGAGGGCTTTGGCGTGCACAGTTTCCGGCTGGTCAATGCGCAAGGCAAAAGCACCTTCGTGAAATTCCACTGGCGGCCCGAGCTGGGCATCCAGTCCACGGTCTGGGACGAGGCCCTGAAGCTGCAGGCCGCAGACAACGACTACCACCGCCGCGACCTGTTCGAGGCCATCGAGGCGGGCGACTATCCGGCCTGGGAGCTGTGCGTGCAGCTGTTTTCGCAGGAACAGGCAGACGCCCTGCCCTATGACCATCTCGACCCCACCAAGATCATTCCGGAAGAGGAAATACCGCTGCGCAAGATCGGCCGCTTCGTGCTGGACCGCTGGCCCGACAACTTCTTTGCCGAGACCGAGCAGGTCGCCTTCTGCCCGGCCAACCTGCCCCCGGGCATCGACTTCAGCAACGATCCGCTGCTGCAGGGCCGCCTTTTCTCCTACCTGGACACCCAGCTGTCGCGCCTGGGCGGGCCCAACTTCGCGCAGTTGCCCATCAACGCGCCCAAATGCCCGTTTGCCCACGACCAGCGCGACGGCCATATGCAGACCCAGGTGCCCAAGGGCCGCGTGGCCTACGAGCCCTCCAGCCTGCAGGCCGACAGTCCGCGCGCCTCGGCGGCGCGCGGCTTCAGGCACTTTGCCCAGGATGACGGGGACGGCGCCAAGGGCCGCATCCGCCCCGAAAGCTTTGCCGACCACTACAGCCAGGCGCGCATGTTCTACGCCAGCCAGAGCGCGGTGGAGCAGGCCCACATCGCCAGCGCCCTGGTGTTCGAGCTGTCCAAGGTGCAGACGCCGCATGTGCGGCTGGCCGTGGTGGGCCACCTGCAGGTGATAGACGCCGACCTGGCAAAGCGCGTGGCCGACGGCCTGGGCCTGCCCCAGCTGCCGCCTGCCGCCAAGCCAGCCGTGCCCCCGCAAAAGCTGCCGCCCAGCCCGGCCACGCGCATCATCGACCGCATGAAACCCACACTGCAGGGCCGCTGCGTGGCCATCCTGGTGGATGAAGGCTCCAGCGCCCGACACATTGCCGCCTTCCACAAGGCCCTGGTGGCGCAAAAGGCCAGCGTGAAGATCATTGCGCCCAAGATCGGCGGCGCCACGCTGGACGACGGCAGCCACCTGCCCGCAGACGGCCAGCTGGCCGGATCGCCCTCGGCGCAGTTCGACGCCGTGGTGTCCATCCTCACGCCCCAGCGCGGCGAAGCCCTGGCCCGGGAGGCGGCCGCCCAGGACTGGTTCCGCGATGCCTTCGGCCACCTCAAGGCCATTGCGGCCTGCAAGGCCACCGGGCACATCCTGCAGACTGCGGGCATCACGCCGGACGAGGGCGTGTTTCCCATCGACACGCCCAAGCCCTTTGTCGAAGGCGCCAAGAAACGCTTCTGGGACCGCGAGCCCACGCTGAGGACGCTGGCCTGAGGCCGCCGGCCACCGGTTTTTGCGAATCATTGCTACCAAATGTCAACGCTTCGGCCCCGTGCAAGGGTCCGGGCATGGCGATTGCTGCAGCGGCTGCATGGCCGCTGCGGCCCGCCACCATCACAGGAGAAACCGTTCCATGATCGCTGCACCACCCACACCGCCTGCCACACCTCCCGTCGCTCCGCCGGTCAATCCGCCGCCGACCGAGCCGCTGGTGCCACCCGTGGGTGATCCTCCGCCGGCTCCGGCGCCTTCGCCCTATTCCGATCCCCCCATCGCACCTCCGCCGCCGCCGCCGCAGGGGTTGCACTGACTGCAGACCTCATCCATGTCAACGACCGCATGCCCGGCTGGCGCCGCCTACGGCGTGGCAAAGGCTTTTCCTATGTGGACCAGGACGGCAGGCCCGTGCGCGACGCCCAGGCGCTGGAGCGCATCCGCAAATTGGCCATTCCACCGGCCTATGTGGATGTATGGATCTGCCCTGACGCCCGGGGCCACCTGCAGGCCACGGGCCGCGATGCCCGCGGGCGCAAGCAATACCGCTATCACCCGCAGTGGCAGGAGCAGCGCAAGCAGGTCAAGTTCGACCGCATGCGCGAGTTCGGCCGGCATCTGCCCGCCATTCGGCGTGCCGTGGCGCGGGACCTCAGGCCGGGGCGGCCGCAGCTCGAAACCGTGGTGGCCACCATCGTCTGGCTGCTGGACTGCACGGCGCTGCGCGTTGGCAATGACGAGTATTCAGAAGCCAATGGATCCTTCGGCCTGACCACGCTCAGGAACCGCCACGCCCAGGTGCGCGCCGGCGAGCTGACGCTGAGCTTCAAGGGCAAGAGCGGCGTCGCCCAGCAGGCCCGCGTGTCCGACCGGGCCGTGGCCCGCATCGTCAAGCGCTGCCAGGACCTGCCGGGACAGCGGCTTTTCCAGTTCGTGGACGACGAGGGGGATGTTCACCATGTGCGCTCCGAGCACGTGAACGACTACATCCGCAGGTTCTGCAGCAAGGCCGGGGCAGACGAGGCAGACGGACCGGACTTCAGTGCCAAGGACTTCCGTACCTGGCATGCCAGCGTGTACGCGCTGGAGCTGGCCATGGCCGCCGCAGCGTCACCGGCGGGCAGCCGCCATCCGGGCGCGCTCACCTTCACGGACCTCATCGCCGAGGTGGCGCGGCGCCTGGGCAATACCTGTACGGTTTGCCGCAAGTTCTACATCCATCCCCAGGTACTGGCCCTGTGCGAGCAGCCCGGACAATGCCCGCCCGCCGTGACCGCTGCACCCGCACGGCGCACGCGCGGGCTGAGCGCCAAGGAATGCCTGTTCCTGGGCCTGCTGGAGCCCCAGCCCCGGCCCCGCAGGACCCCGCCCCGCCGTGGCCAGGGCGCCAGCCGCCGGCCCGCCTGATCCGCTTGATCCTCTCTTTGCGGCGACGGCGGCGGGGACCGGACCACCCGGCAAGCACTGTGCCTGTGGACTGACACAGATGCATACATCCCAGCCCCTAAACTGCCGGATCATGAATTTTTGTCAAAACAGGCTGCGGCCAGCAGCTCTGGAGGCCATGGAATGAACCACGTGCTGATCGTCGATGACGACGCGGACTCGGCAGCCACCATGCGCGAACTGGTGGGCGTGGACCGCTTTTCGGTCGCCGTGGCCCACACCCTGCGCGATGCGCGCCGCCAGATGGCCATGCAGCCGCCCAGCCTGGTTCTTCTGGACCTGCAGCTGCCCGATGGCAACGGCATGGACCTGTTCGGCGACCGGCAAGTGCCGCAGGACTCGCAGATCGTGCTGGTGACCGGCCATGCCAGCCTGGACTCCTCCATCGAAGCCCTGCGCCGAGGCGCCATGGACTATCTGGTCAAGCCCGTGGGCATAGGCCGGCTCGAGGACATTCTTTCGCGCTTTCTCATCCCCACGCCGGGCCTGTCGGGCGCGGACAGCCGCAACGGCGCAGGCCCGGCCTCCGATCAGATCACGGCACAAGACCATTGCGCACCCGCTGGCAGCTACTGCGCGCAGGAAGGCCGCTTTGGCCGGCTCCTGGGCCAATCGCCTCCCATGCAGCGCCTGTACCAGCAGATGGAGCGCGTGGCAGGCACCTCGGTCACGGTGTTTCTCACGGGAGAGAGCGGCACCGGCAAGGAGGTCGTGGCACAGACCCTGCACGACTTGAGCCAACGGCGCAGCCGCCCGTTTCTTGCCGTGAACTGCGGCGCCATTTCGCCGCATCTCATCGAAAGCGAGATCTTCGGCCACGAAAAGGGCAGCTTCACGGGTGCCGACCGCCAGCACCAGGGCTTTTTCGAGCGCGCGGCCACGGGCACGCTGTTCCTGGACGAGATCACGGAAATGCCCATGGAGCTGCAGGTCAAGCTGCTGCGCGTGCTGGAGACCGGCCGCTTCATGCGCGTGGGCTCCACCCAGACGCTGCAGACCGATGTGCGCGTGATCGCCGCCACCAACCGCTGCCCCTTCGAGGCCGTGGCCAGCGGCAGGCTGCGCGAGGACCTGCTGTACCGGCTGAACGTCTTTCCCATCGAGCTGCCGCCGCTGCGCGAGCGCCTGTCCGACGTCCCGCTGCTGGCCCAGCACTTGCTGCAGGCCATCTCTCAGCGAGAGGGGCAGACCAAGCAGTTCACGGCGTCGGCCCTGAGGCAGTTGGCGCAGCACAGCTGGCCCGGCAATGTGCGCGAGCTGCGCAATGCCGTGCAGCGTGCCTACGTCATGGAGCCCGGCCCGCAGGTAGGCACCGAATGGCTGCCCCGCCCACCGGTGGCCATTGCCCAGCCCGCCCCCATGCCGGTGTCATTGCACGCATCCGTGCACACATCCGTGCCTGCACAGCTGGCCGCCAACGCCCCGCAATTGCCGCCCACTGCGCAGGCCGCGCCTGTCGCCGTGCATCCGTTCGCCGACCACGGCGCGGCAGGCGACGCCTACGACCTGCCCGATATGGAGCCGGCCACCATACAGCTGCCCATCGGCATGACCATGGCGCAGGCCGAGCGGCTGCTGATCCAGGCCACGCTCAAGCAGTGCAAGTACCAGAAGGAACGCACGGCCGCCGTGCTCGGCATCAGCCTCAAGACGCTGTACAACCGGCTCAAGGACTATGCGGGCGGCAAAAAGGACAGGACGGACCCCGAACCCGGCTGACACGTGCGCAGACGCGCACAGCACCTGCTGCCGTTGCCTTGCGGGCACGCTGCTTGCCACCCTGCAAGCACCTTTGAGCAACCAAGGACAAGCCCATGGACTCCTCTCCTGCCCGCGCCTACGGTGTCTTCAAGCCCGTGGGCCACATGGTGGTCTCTTTTCCCACGGCTGCGCAGGCCGATGACGGCATGGCGGCGCTGCAGGCGCTGAACCTGCCCGAGCAGGACGTACGGCGCTACACCGACCGGGAAATGCTGGCCCAGATCGACCAAGACCTGCGACAGGCCAGCCCCGTGGCCGCCGTGGGCCAGGAACTCAATCTGGTCAAGGCCCACCAGGCCCTGGCCGAGCGCGGCTACCACTGGCTGGTGGTACGGGTGGACAGCGACGAGGCCGCACGCAACGCCGCCGATGCCCTCAAGGCCGCCGGCGCCGAGCGCGCCCAGCTCTACGGCCGCTTCATCATCGAGGAATTGATAGAACACGCCGCCGATCTGCCCCAGGTCAGCGAGTCGCCCGACCGGGGCCTGGACGCCCAGACACCTTCAGGCCGCGAAGCCGAGCGTGCACAAATCCGCCCTGCGCCGGCCCGGGGCAACGGCACCCTGCAACCGGAGCGCTGAGTCGCTTGCGACGGGCAGGCACGCCGATTGCCATTGATATTCAACTGCAACTTTTGTCAAAGGCGATGCCATGGATTTCCTCATCTGGCTGATGGTGGGCGGGCTGATCGGCTGGATCACCAGCATGGTCACGAACACCCAGGCCCAGCAAGGCATTTTGCTCAACGTGGCAATAGGCGCCATCGGCGCCTTGCTGGGCGGCTGGCTGCTGGCGCCGCTGCTGGCGCCCTCGGCCATGGATGCACAGGCGCAGGTGCCGGCCACATCCATGTCCATCTTCATTTCCATGGCCAGCGCCGTTGCGCTGCTGGCCATCTTCAACCTGTGCAAACCGCGCATGCGCCACTGAGCCGGCCCGGCCACGGGCCATTGACTTGCAGGAAAGGAGCCTCCATGAGCAAAGATCCCTTCCAGACCAGAAGTACCGCTGGCAGCACCGACCTCTCCCGCCAGGGCAGCGCCGTGTGCAAGAAACCGCTGCGCTCCATTGCCACGGCGCTGGCGGCGGGGCTGCTGATCGCGCGCCTCGCACGCTGACCGGGCTCGGCCCTCCTCTCTTTTTCGACTTTCCTGCTTGCTGACTGCGCGCCCCGGCGCGCAGTCCTGTTTCCAGGACCGCGAATGCCAGCTCAGTCCAGGCTTTGCGCAAGACAATCCTGCGCCGCCATGGGCACGCGCGGCAGCACCAGAGAGACGGCCAGGCCGCCGCTGTCTCCATCGCCGTCGCCTCCCCCGATGCCGCCCTCGGCCCACGCCACGCCACCGCCAGCCAGGCATAGCCGGCGCGCCAGGGCCAGGCCGCAGGAGGCATCTGCATCGGCGTCGCTCAACCGCACGCCGGGGCGGGATTCCTGCGGCCGCTGCGGCGCCTCGGCGCTGGCTGCGGCCACTACGCCCGCTACGCCCGCTTCGCCCGGACCCACCCCCTCCGGCCCCGGCCCGGCGCCCTGCCAGTGGGCCACGGCCTCGATGCGGATCTCCACCTGCTCGCCCTTGGCGGCCGATGCCGCAAGATGTCCGCCCACGGGATGTGCCGCCATGCGCACGCGTGCGCCATCGGGCAAGGCCTCGCGCACGGACAGGAAAATGCTGATCAGCGCCAGCTCCAGCTCGTCAGGGTCCACATATACGCCCAGGCGCGCGGCCGGCTGGCCCGGCGGGCTGGCCTCGGCGGGCTCAGCCACCTCCAGCGCCACGCGCTTTCCCAGCACCACGGCCAGCGTGCCCCGCACGCCCGGCAACCAGCGGTACAGATCCACCACCAGCGCATGCGTGCTGTGGCGCGGCCCGAAGCGCAGCAGCTGCTGTGTCAACCGACTGGCCGTGTCCACCGAACGCAGCATGGCCTGTGCAGGCAGGCGCAGGTTCGGGTCCTCCGAACGACGCTCAATCAGATAGGCGCTGTTGCTCAGAACGCCGAGCTGGTTGTTGAACTCATGGGAGAAGCGGCCTGCCAGCCGGCCGACCACCTGCAGGCGCTCATTCTGGATATGGGCCTCGCCGGCTTCGTTGTCCCGCTCCCCCGGTGCGCCGCCGGCCTGGCTGCGCCGGGCCGGCCTCATCGGGTCCGCCCTGCCACGCAGGGCCAGCCCCGCCAGGCCCAGGCCGGCCAGCGCAAACAACACGATCGCCGCCCAGATCACGCCCCTCAGGAGCGGGGAACACGCCGGATCCAGCGCGGAACAGGGAACCCAGCTCACCCAGGTCCAGCCCTGGGCCGTCCTGCTGAAGAAAACGCGCAGGGTGCCGCCCTGCGCATCGGGCACATCCAGCCAGCCGTGCGCCAGGCTGGAAGCCAGGCGCTCGCTGAAATCAGCGGGCAAGGCAGGCTGACCCATTGCCGCAGCCGTGCCGGCCGGCACCGCACGGCCCGCGCTGTCCACCAGAAAGCCGGACCATCCCGCCTCCAGCAGCGGTTGGACGGCAGCCAGCGCCTGCTCGGCATTGGCAGCGCGTGGCTCCTGCCTGTCCAGCAGGCGGGCCGCGGCCATGCTGGCGATGCGAACGGCCTGCTCCTGCGCCGCGTGCCCGGATTGATAGGCGCGCAACAGCAGCCAGGACGAGGCAGCCAGCACAAGCACCAGCAAGGCCAGAAGCAACAGGACCCGTCTCAGGCGCATGGACATGGATGGCCCGCGTGCGGCGCCGCGCGCCCCGCCTTGCGGGACTGCATTGAGGGTTCCCGGCGGCGGGACCGTGTGAAAACCGGTGGATTGGTACATGGCAAAGTTTGCAGAAAACCTTGCGCCCAAGCGGAAATTTTTACCGCAGGCGCCTTGAGCGGCCCTGCTGTTGCAAAGCCGATACCCGCAGCGACGGCCGAACCCCGGGCCCCTGTGCCTTCTGCGCAGCAAGTACGCAGCAGGTTTCGTGCCCAAAGTGTATCCAGACGATTCGCCACGCTGATCGGGGCATGAACGTTGCGTCCTTGTGGCCATCGCAACAAGGAGACGAGATGGGTTCCATGCACCTCAAGGCGGACATACGCCAGTCCCAGACGCTTTCCCCGCGCTTGCAGCACGCGGTGCGCATGCTGCAGATGTCCTCGCTGGACTTTGCCGCGATGGTGCGCAGCAAGATGGAGGACAACCCATTCCTGGAAGATGCCGAGCCCGCAGATGACCGCGACCTGTGGGTGGCCGACATGCACCTGGGCGCGCGCCAGGCCGTTGACGCGGAAGGCTCCGCCATGGACACGGCTGCCTGCGAAACCACGCTGGCCATGCACCTGCACGGCCAGCTCAACGTGACGGCCATGACGCCGCGCGACCTGTGCATGGCGCGCGCCATCGTGGAATCGCTGGACGACGACGGCTATCTGCGCACGGACCTGCAGGAGCTGGCCGGCCTGCTGGCGCTCAGCCCGGCGCCCGATGCGCAGGAAATGCTCATCGCCCTGCGACTGGTGCAATCGCTGGATCCGGCGGGCGTGGCCGCGCGCAGCGTGGGCGAATGCCTGTTGCTGCAATGCCCGCAGATGGCCGACGCCACGCTGCGCCAGCTGTCGCAGACCCTGCTGCAGCACCACATGGACGCGCTGGCCGCGCGCGACGTGCCGCGGCTGGCCAAGGCGCTGCAGGTGCCGGCGGCCCAGATCGTGCAGGCCATGAATGCCATACGGCGCCTCAACCCCAGGCCTGGCTGGAGCTTCGGCTCCACGCGCGTGGACTACATCGTTCCCGACGTGATCGTGCGCAGGGGACCGAGCGGCTGGAATGTGCAACTGAACCCCGCCGTCGTGCCGCGCGTGCGACTGAACAGCGTCTACGAGCAGCTGTTCCAGCGCCACCGCTGCACGGGCCAGGCCCAGCTGGCCGACCATCTGCAGGACGCGCGCTGGACCGTGCGCAATGTGGAGCAGCGCTTTTCCACCATCCTGGACGTGGCCCGGGCCATCGTGCGAAAGCAGGAGCTGTTCCTGGAGTTCGGCGCCATGGCCATGAAGCCGCTGGTGCTGCGCGAAATTGCCGAGGAAGTGGGTGTGCACGAATCCACCGTCTCGCGCGTGACCAACAACAAGTACATGGCCACGCCCACGGGCGTGTTCGAGCTCAAGCACTTCTTCTCGCGCCCCATGCTCAGTGCCAGCGGCAGCGCCTGCTCGGCCACGGCCATCCGCGAGCTGATCGGCGACATCATCGCGGCCGAATCCGATGCCCGGCCCCTGTCCGACGTCGATATCGCACGCCAGCTGGGCGCCCAGGGCCTGGTCGTGGCCCGCCGCACCGTCACCAAGTACCGCCAGCTGCTGCGCATAGCGCCGGCCGACCGGCGCAGGCGCCACGGCTGACACGGCACCTGCCGTCGCGGCCGCGGCCTTGCGATGGCCCTTGGCGCCGCTGCCCGTGGCGGTGTGTCCTGCCAAGCCCCACTGCCGTGCAGCGGCTTGTCGCTCCCCCAGGTCCTGCCTTGTCCGACAGTTGCAGGCCGCCGTCCGGCCTAAGGTGAAGGCTCATGGATTGAAGGAGACCGCCATGGACACCCCTCCCCGCAGAGTGCACGCCCCCCTCGAACGCCAGCGCAGCGAGAACAACCACATCCGCGATGGCCGCTGGCCGCTGCGCATCGCCGCCCTCACGGCCGCCGTCGCACTGATCCTGGTGCTGATGTTCAACTTCATGGCACCCAGGGGGCGGCTGGATGCGCCCAGCGCCACCGGAACGCCAGCGACAGAACCCACCTCCTCTGCCTCGCCGGCCGCACCTGCCGCACCTGCCGCGCCGTCCATGACGCCGCCGCAGGCCGATCCGGCCACCGCACCCGCCACCACCGCGCCACGCTGAGCCCGCTTGCGCACTTGTATCAACCTTTCCCCTCAGGACAGCAGCAGCCATGAACCACCCCCTGCCCCACGCACCCAATATTCCCCAGGTGCCGACCACGCCCAACGACCCCGTGGCACCCGACGATCCCAACCGCCAGCCCGGCCGCCCGCGCGGACCCGAGCCGATAGATCCGCCCACCACGGCGCCCCCCATAGAATTGCCGCCCGCGCCCGAGCAGGAACAGACCCGCAAGGGAGAGTGACATGCCCCGAGGAGACAAATCCACCGATACCCATGAGCGAAAACGCCAGGCCCGGCACATAGTGCACAGCCACGAATCGCGCGGCGCAGGCCATGAAGAGGCCGAAAGGCGCCTGTGGGCCACCGTGGACAAGGACAGCGGCGGCGGCAGGCAATCGGGCTGCGGCCGGGGCCGGAAAGCAGTGCATTGCGCTGCCCGCAAGGGCGACCGCAGGCGAGGCGCCGCACCTGCAGCGCAATCCGCCTCGCGATAGCTGCGCCGCCCCCGCGGCCCCGGCGCCTGGATCAACGACACAGGCCGGCCCGCGAAGTCGGCAATCCCGTGGGAGAACCCGTGAATTCAGAAGACGGTTTTGGATTCCTGCCGCAGCGCGGCGAAATGGCGGCACGCGTGCGCGCCCACGACTGGGCGGCCACGCCCCTGGGCTCGCCGCAGAGCTGGCCGCAAAGCCTGCGCAACGCCGCCAGCCTGATGCTGGGCTCGCGCTTTCCCATCATCATCTGGTGGGGCGATGACTTCCGGCTGATCTACAACGACGCCTACATTCCCTTCCTGGGTACCAGCAAGCACCCCAAGGCGCTGGGACAGGCCGGCGCGCAATGCTGGAGCGAGATCTGGGACGACATCGGCCCCATGCTGGAGGGCGTGCTGCGCACGGGCCAGGCCACCTGGTCCACCGATGCGCGCTACTTCTTCGACCGCGAGCTGCCGCAGGAAGAGGTCTTCGTCACCTTCACCTACGGCCCCATCCTGGCCGATGACGGCATCACCGTGCAGGGCGTGTTCTGTCCCTGCACCGACACCACCGAGAAAATCGTCAGCCGGCGGCGCCTGGAGACGCTGCACCGCCTGGGCATCCGCACGCTGGACATGCGCAGTGCCAAGGACGCGGGCGAAAAGGTCTGCGCCGTGCTGGATGAAAACCCCTACGACGTGCCCTTCGCCATCATCTACGAATGCCAGGCCGCCCCGGATGCAGGCAGCGCAGACACCGCTCCCCCGGCCTTCCAGCTGCTGTGCTCCACCGGCATGGACACCGACCTGGCGGCCGACCCCGCGCCCTGGCCGCTGGCCCAGGCCGTGCAATCGGGCCAGCCGGCCAACGTGGACCTGGCGCAGTTGGGCCTGACCCTGCCTGGCGGCCCCTGGCCCGAACCCTCGCGCCTGGCGCGCATCGTGCCCGTTCGCTGGTCGGGCGACGGCCAGGCCTCGGGCGTGCTGGTGCTGGGCGTCAGCCCGCGCCGCCCGCTGGATGCGGAGTACTGCGCCTTCCTCGATATGGTGGCAAGCCACACGGGCGGCGTTGTCGCGCACGCCGTGGCCTATGAGCAGGAAGCGCGGCGCGCCCGGGCCCTGGCCGAGGTGGACCGTGCCAAGACCGTGTTCTTCTCCAACGTCAGCCACGAGCTGCGCACGCCGCTGACGCTGATCCTGGGGCCGCTGGACGACGCCCTGCGCGAGCACGGCGGCCACCTGCCGCCCGATCAGGCGCAGATGGTCCACCGCAACGCGCTGCGCCTGCAAAAGCTGGTCAACGCCCTGCTGGACTTCGCGCGCATCGAGGCCGGACGCATGCAGGCCAGCTACGAGCCCACGGACCTGGCCCGCGCCACGGCCGAGCTGGCCAGCGTGTTCCGCTCGGCCATGGAGCAGGCGGGCCTGCGGCTGCGCGTGGACTGCCCGCCACTGCAAGGGCCGGTCTACGTGGACCAGGACATGTACGAAAAGATCGTGCTCAACCTGCTGTCCAACGCCTTCAAGTTCACCTTGCAGGGCGAGATCGCCGTGGCGCTGCACGACGCGGGCCCTGCGGTGGAGCTGTCCGTCAGCGACACCGGCTCGGGGATCGCACCCCAGCACCTGCCCCATCTTTTCCAGCGCTTTCACCGCATTCCGGGCAAGCCCGCCCGCACGCACGAGGGCACGGGCATCGGCCTGGCCCTGGTGCAGGAACTGGTGCGGCTGCATGGCGGCACCATCACGGTCACCAGCACGGAGGGCGAGGGCAGCCGCTTCACCGTGCGGCTGCCCAAGGGCAGCGCGCACCTGCCGGCCGAACAGGTGAACCCCATCGCGGCACCGTCAACCCCGCCGCCGCCGGGGCACGGCGCGGGCGCCCCGGCCGCACGCCAGCTCGTGGACGAGACGCGGCAGTGGGTGCCGGGCGAATCGCCCACGCACGCCCCGCACGCCCCGCACGGCGTGCCGGCTGGGGCCGAACCGCAAGGCCCCCGGCCGCGCATCGTCTGCGCCGACGACAACGCCGACATGCGCGGCTACATCGGCCAGTTGCTGCGTCCGCTGTACGAGGTGGAGGTGGCCGGCGACGGCCGGGCCGCGCTGGACTGCATCCGGCGCCAGCGGCCCGATCTCGTGATTGCCGACGTGATGATGCCCGTGCTCGACGGCTTCGAGTTGCTGCATGCGCTGCGCAGCGACGAGGCCACGCGCTCCATCCCCGTCATCATGCTGTCCGCGCGTGCAGGCCAGGAGGCCCAGGTCGAAGGCCTGCGCGCAGGCGCGGACGACTACCTGGTCAAGCCCTTTTCGGCGCGCGAGCTGCTGGCGCGCGTCGCCTCGCTGCTGCAGCTCGAGCGCGTGCGCGAGCAGGCCCATGCCGCCCTGCGCGCCAACGAGAAAAGGCTGCGCGCCATCATCGACCAGATGCCGGCGGGCGTGGGCGTGTCCGACATGGGCGGCACCATGGTGCTCAGCAATGCGCTCATGGACCGATTCGTCCCGCGCGCCATCCCGTCCACCCTTGCCGACCGCGTGCAGCGCTGGCGCGGCTGGGACGACAAGGGCCGGCCCATACCGCCCGAGAACTGGCCCGGCAGGCGCGCGCTGCGCGGCGAGGTGGTCATGCCGGGGCTGGAGATGCTGCACACCGACGACGAGGGCCGCGAATGGTGGATGCGCGTCAGCGCCGCTCCGCTGCGCGATGACGGCGGGCAGCTCGTGGGCACCTGCTCCGTCATCCAGGACATCACCGAACTCAAGCGCGCCGAGCAGCACCTCAGGGAGGCCGACCGGCGCAAGGACGAGTTCCTGGCAACCCTGGCCCACGAGCTGCGCAATCCGCTGGCACCCATCAGCCACGGCCTGCAAATCCTCAAGCGCACCGTCCATGGCGACGACAGCGCGCGCCGCAGCCAGGAGATGCTGGAGCGCCAGGTCAACCACATGGTGCGCATGGTGGACGACCTGCTGGAGGTCTCGCGCATCACCACGGGCAAGGTCCAGCTGCGCAAGGAGGTGGTGGACCTGAACAACGTGCTGCAAGGCGTGGCGGCGGCCAGCCATGCGGTCATGGAATCCGGCGGCCACCAGCTTCGGCTGGAGCTGCCCGCCGAGACCCTGCTGCTGCCGGCCGACCCCGTGCGGCTGGCGCAAATGGTCACCAACCTTCTCAACAATGCCGCCAAGTACACCGATCCCGGCGGCCACGTCGTGCTGGCGGCCTGGGCAGAGGGTGCGCAGGCCGTGATCTCCGTGCGTGACGACGGCATAGGCATCCCCGCCGCGCTGCTGGACAGGATCTTCGACATGTTCATGCAGGTGGACCGCGGCGGCCGCCGGGGCCAGGGGGGCCTGGGCATCGGCCTGACCCTGGTGCGCAGCCTGGTGGAGATGCACGGCGGCAGCGTGCAGGCGCTCAGCGAAGGTCCGGGCCAGGGCAGCGAATTGCGGCTGCGCCTGCCCTTGCCGGCCCATGCACCTGCCGATGCATCCGCCCATGCACCCGCCGATGTGCCCTCCCTGCCCGGACCGGCCGCAGGCGCGCAGTCCGGGGACGCGCCAGCCTTCGGCCGCATCCTGGTGGTCGATGACAACGCGGACGCGGCCGACACCCTGTCCATGCTGCTAGGGCTGCTGGGAGCCGAGGTCGAGATCGCCCGCGACGGCCCCGGCGCGCTGGCCATGCACGACGCCTTCAGGCCCGACGTCGTGCTGCTGGACATCGGCCTGCCCGGCATGGACGGCCTGGAAGTTGCGCGCCGCATCCGCGCCCGTCAGGGCCGCGACCAGGTCCTGCTGATCGCCCTCACGGGCTGGGGGCAGGAGGATGACCTGAGACGATCGCGCGAGGCCGGCATGGACCACCACCTGGTCAAGCCCGTGAGCTTCGACACGCTGGAGCGGTTGCTCAGGAGCCTGCGCACGTCTGCATGAGCACCGCCTTTGCGCGCGACAATCCCCGCTTCGCCCAGCCTGCCTGCGCGGCTCGCGCGCCTGCCGCAGAACTCACCGAGACCCATGACCGCCCTGCCCCCCATCAATGCCGAGCGCCTTTGGCGCCGTGTCCAGACCCTGTCCACCTTCACCCTGCCCGACCGGCCCTGGACCCGCCGCGCCTTCTCGCCCGAGTTCGACCAGGCCCGCGCCTGGCTGCGCGCCGAGTTCGCGGCCGCGGGCATGCAGGTGCATCTGGATGAAGGCGGCAATCTGGTCGGCCGCCTGCCGGCTGCCCAGGCCGCTGCGGGCGGCGCAGAACGCGCCCCCATCTCCACCGGCTCGCACTGCGACACCGTGATGATGGGCGGGCGCTTCGACGGCATCATCGGCGTGCTGGCCGGCATCGAGGTGGCGCACTGCCTGCATGAAAACGGCATCGCCCTGCAGCACCCGTTCGAGGTGATCGACTTCCTGTCCGAGGAGCCCAGCGACTACGGCATCTCCTGCATAGGCAGCCGCGCGCTGTCGGGCAAGCTGGACGCCACCATGCTGGCCGCCCGCAACCCGCAAGGCGAAACCCTGGCCGAAGGCATGCGGCGCATCGGCGCGCGGCCCGAGGCGCTGGACCGCCCGCTGCGCAGCGCCGGCGGCACGGCCGCCTTTGTGGAACTGCACATAGAGCAGGGCCCGGTGCTGGAGCAGCACGGCCTGCCCATTGGCGTGGTGACGAACATCGTGGGCATACGCCGCGTGGGCTTCACCGTGCACGGCCAGGCCGACCACGCAGGCACCACGCCCATGGACATCCGGCAGGACGCGCTGGTGGGCGCGGCGCGCATCATCGATGCGGCCAACCGCAAGGCCGCTGCGCTCAATGGCCGGCCCCACTATGTGGTGGCCACCGTGGGCCGGCTCTCGCTCACGCCCAATGCCTCCAATGCCGTGCCCGGCCTGGTCGAGATGATGATGGAAGTGCGCAGCGACCACGCCGGCGTGCTGGAGAGCTTCCCCGAGGAACTGCTGGCCGAAGTCCTGCCCGGCCTGGCCGCCCTGCGCGTGCGTGCCGAGATGGCCGACGTGAGCCGCTCCCAGCCCACGGACTGCGCAGCACCCGTCATGCAGGGCGTGGAGCAGGCCTGCGACAACCTGGGCTACGCCCACATGCGCATGCCCAGCGGCGCCGGCCATGACGCCGTCTACATGGCGCCCACCGGCCCCATGGGCATGATCTTCATCCCCTGCCTCCACGGCCGCAGCCACGCGCCCGAGGAATGGATAGAGCCGTCCCAGCTGCTGGACGGCACCCGGGTGCTGTACGAGACGGTGCGCGTGCTGGACAGGCAGTTGGCGCAGGGCTGAGCGCCTGGCCTGCGGCCAGGCACCAAGGCGGCATAAAATAGCCCGCTTCCCTCTGGAGCAGGCACAAGCTGCTCCTTGGTGGAAGCCCCTGTGGCACAGATTGCGGAAATCCGCCCAAATAGCGGGTTTCCCAATGCAAGATGGCGGAACCACCCTCCCCGATCATCGACAACCCACCGCATGGGCGGCCCGGCGCTGCCGGTCCGCTGCGAGAAGGTTGCACCGCCCCATCAGACCCTGGAGTTTCTTCTTTCATGTTCCGCCAACTGATCACCTGCACCGCCGTGGCCGCCGCCATGGGCCTGAGCTTTTCCGCAGCCGCCCAAGGCACGGCGGCCGACTATCCGAACAAGCCCGTGCGCATGATCGTGCCCTTCCCGCCCGGCGGCGGCACCGACATCCTCGCGCGCGTGGTGTCCAACAAGCTCACCGAAGTCAGCAAGTGGACCGTGGTGCCCGACAACCGCGCGGGCGCAGGCGGCACCATCGGCATCACCGAGGCCGCCAAGGCAGCGCCCACGGGCTACGACATGGTCATGGGCCAGAAGGACAACGTGGTCCTGGGCCCCTACCTCTACAAGAACCTGCCCTGGAACCCGGTCAAGGACCTGGTGCCCGTGGCCCACGTGGCCTACACGCCCATCGTGATCGCCACCAGCGTGAACTCGCCCTACAAGACCCTGGCCGACATCGTGGCCGCTGCCAAGCAGCACCCGGGCAAGGTGACCTACGGCTCGCCGGGCAATGGCACCAGCATCCACCTCTCGGGCGTGCTGCTGGAGAAAGCGGCGGGCATCCAGCTGGTGCACGTGCCCTACAAGGGCTCCAATCCGGCCCTGATGGATGCGCTGGCCGGCAACGTGGATCTGCTGGTGTCCTCCGTGCCCTCGGCCATCGGCCAGATCAAGGCCGGCAAGCTGCGCGCCATCGCCGTGACCTCGGCCAAGCGCTCGTCCTCGCTGCCCGACACGCCCACGCTGGCCGAATCGGGCCTCAAGGGCTTTGACGTGAGCACCTGGTACGGCCTGTTCATGCCCAAGGGCACGCCCACAGCCATCGTGACCAAGGTCAACGCCGAAGTGAACAAGCTGCTGGCCATGCCCGAAGTGCGCGACGCCATCCAGACCCAGGGCGCCGAGCCCCAGTCCATGACCGTGGCCGACTTCGACAAGATGTTCCAGGCCGACTTCAAGCAGTCCAAGCAGATCGTCGAGTCCTCGGGCGCCAAGATCGAGTGACGCCGCGTCTCCTTGATGCAGATCAGACTGATCTGCATCAAGGGGCGATGTGACAGTCCCGTGAATACTTCTCCGGAAATCATCGAATTCCTGGAGAACGCCATGGCATTGCTGGTCTGGGTCCCCGAGCTGGACACCGGAATTGCAGAGATCGACAGGCAGCACCGCCGCATCGTCGACTACATCAACAAGCTCTACGAGCTGCGTTCGTCGCCCGACCGCGAGGCCCTGGGCGATGTCATCGGCGAGATGATCGACTACACCGTCTCGCACTTCGTGTTCGAGGAAAGCCTGATCGAGAGCGCCGGCTACATGTTCGCCGGCCCGCACAAGAAGGTGCACGAGCTGTTCACCCGCCGCGTGATCGAGATGCAGACCCGCTTCGATGCCGGCGAGGACGTGGCCGCCGAGCTGCACGGCATGCTCTCGCGCTGGCTGTTCAACCACATCCGCAACGAAGACACCGGCTACGTGGACTCGGCCAAGGCCTATCTGCGCATGGCGCGCGAGTCCAGTCCTGCCGCCGAGAAGGAAAGGCTCAAGAACGAAGTGCTGCAGGAACTGGAACTGCAGCGCAAGAAAAAGGGCTGGCTGGCACGGCTGCTCAATCGCTGATCGCCCTCTCCCCCTGCAGCGCACCAATAAAAACGGCTCCCGAGGGAGCCGTTGACGTTTCACCCGGCGAAGGGCCGAGCGGTCCGGTGATTACTCGCGCACCACCAGCACCGGCACGCGCACGGCGCCCAGCACGCGCTGGGTCACGCTGCCCAGCATCAGCTTTTCCAGGCCACGGCGGCCTTGCGAGCCCATGATGATCAGGTCGGCGCCCGTGCTCTCGAGCACGCGCACGATGCCTTCGTGCACCGCATGGCCTTCGCCCACCACGGTGGTGGCGGTGATGCCGGCCTCGTCGGTGATCTTCTTGACGGCGTCCAGCGTGGTGTTGGCCTCGGCCGTGGCCGCGCTCAGGTACTGCGACTGGCCGTAGGCGAAGTCGGCGCCCACGCCCGTGAACGGATAGGGGTCCACCACGTAGACCGCCGTCAGCGTGCTGCCAAAGACCTTGGCCAGCTCCACGCCCTTGTGGACCGCCAGCATCGAGCTGTTGGAGCCGTCCACGGGAACCAGGATGTGCTTGAACATGCGTTTTCTCCTTTGTGCTTGGCCGCCGTCAACAATCGGGGGCGGCCGGGTCGATGAACCAAAGTGTGCGCCCATCATGCGCCAGCGTCTTGAGCTGCATCAATCCTTGCGGCGACGCGTCAGCTCCGAGCCCTGGAAACCCTGGCGGCGATAGGTCAGCACCAGGGTATCGCGCACACCGCCCGGCTGCTCGGGCTGTATGGGCGTGGTCTCGTGGATCATGCGGGCATCGTCCAGCAGCATCACCGACCAGGGCTCGGTCAGCGTGAAGCGCTGGCCGCTGGGGCCCGTGGCCTCGAAGATGCGCGTCTCGCCGCCCTTCACGCCCTCGCGCCCGACCAGGATCACGGCCACCAGGTCCACGCCGTCGCGGTGCGCGCCTTCGGGGGTGGGCCGGCCAATGCCGTCCGTGGTGTCGATGCGGAACTGGTGGGACTCGATGAACCAGCGCTCGTGCTGCACATCATCGCCCTGGGCGCAGAACACCTGGTCGGACAGGCCGGCCAGCGCCAGCAGCAGGCGGCTCCAGGTGGCGCTTTGCGCCGTGGCATCGCGCATGGGCTCGAACATGCGCAGCATGCCGCCATGCAGCGCGTTGTACTCCACCGGCTGCCAGTGCGCGCGGTGCTCCACCTGCTGCAGCCCGTCCTGCCCGGCGATGAAGCAGGAATGGCGGCGACGCCGGTAGCGGCCCCCGTCCTTGAGAAAGGCATCGGGCGGCAGCTGGGCCCAGTCGGCATCGAGCGCATGCAGCTCGGTCAAGGACACGCCCGCCCAGGCCGCGAATTCATCGGGGCGCAGCACCGCATAGCCTGCGTCGCGCAGCGACTGCGCTGCATTCTGGGGAGCGATATAGGGAGGGGGAAACGTGATGTGCGCCATAACCTGCCAAGCTTACTCCTCGCCCGTGCCCGTCCGGGCGAGGCGGCCTGCAAATTTGCGCAATGCTGTGGCGACAGGCGCGCATCAATGCGGGCGCAGCCTCGGCGGCGCCCGGGGCCTCACGCCGGCCCTCACACCAGCGGCAACCCCACATAGTTCTCCGCCAGCGAGGTCGAGCCTGCCCGGGAGTTGACGATGTAGTCCAGCTCCGCCTCCTGCACCTTGGTGTCGAAGCCGCCCGCGTCGGGGAAGCGGTGCATGAGCGAGGTCATCCACCACGAAAAGCGCTCGGCCTTCCAGACGCGGCGCAGGCATTGCTCGGAGTAGCCGTCGATGCCTTCGGGCGCCTTGTCGCGGTAGTACTGAGCGAAGGCGCTGGACAGGTAGCCCACGTCCGAGGCGGCCAGGTTCAGGCCCTTGGCGCCCGTGGGCGGCACGATGTGGGCCGCGTCGCCGGCCAGGAACAGGCGGCCGAAGCGCATGGGCTCGGTCACGAAGCTGCGCAGCGGGGCAATGCTCTTTTCCAGCGAAGGGCCGGTCACCAGGCGCTCGCGGGCCTCGGGGTCCAGGCGCAGGCGCAGTTCGTTCCAGAAGGCTTCGTCGCTCCAGTCCTCCACTTTCTCGGTCAGCGGCACCTGCAGGTAGTAGCGGCTGCGCGTGGCGCTGCGCTGGCTGCACAGTGCGAAGCCGCGCTCGGTCTGGGCGTAGATCAGTTCGTGCGAGACGGGCGGCGTGTCCGACAGCAGGCCCAGCCAGCCGAAGGGGTAGACCTTCTCGAAGGTGCGCACCTTGTCCTGGGGCACGCTGGCGCGGCAGATGCCGTGAAAGCCGTCGCAGCCGGCGATGAAGTCGCATTGCAGCTCATGGACCTGGCCGTCCTTTTCGTAGCGCACGACGGGGCTGTCGCCATCGAAGCCCACGGGCTGCACGTTGCTGGCCTCGTAGACGGTGGTCAGGCCCTCGGCGGCGCGCACTTCCATCAGGTCGCGCGTGACCTCGGTCTGGCCGTAGACCATGACGCGCTTGCCGCCGGTCAGGCCGTGCAGGTCGATGCGGTGGCGCTGGCCGCCGAACAGCAGCTCGATGCCGTCGTGCGGCAGGCCTTCGGCGCGCATGCGGGCATCGGCGCCGGCCTGCTCCAGCAGGTCCACGGTGACCTGTTCCAGCACGCCGGCACGGATGCGGCCCAGCACGTAGTCGGCGCTGCGCTGCTCGATGATGACGTTGTCTATGCCTGCGCGGTACAGCAGCTGGCCGAGAAGCAGGCCGGCAGGGCCTGCGCCGATGATGGCGACTTGGGTACGCATTGATCTGTCTCCGTTGCGTTGTTCGATGTCATGGCCGGTTCATGCCATGGCCTGCGCCCAAGATTAGTTTTGAGGCAGCGCAAAGACGAGGGGCTGCAGCACGCGTTGCGCGGTGATCGCGCAAACTGCGCGACAATCGCGCACTACCTGCATGCCCGCCCTCCCCGCCCATGAACCAGCCCTTTCCCATCGACCCGGATGACTTCATCGCCGGCCTGGCCAAGGGCCTGGCCGTGCTGGAGAGCTTCGACACCGAGCGCCAGCGCCTGAACGCCACCATGGCGGCCGAGCGCTCTGGCATCACGCGCACGGCCGCGCGCCGCCATCTGCTGACCTTGACGCACCTGGGTTACCTGGAGACGGACGGCAGCCATTTCTGGCTGGCGCCCAAGGTGCTGCGGCTGTCGGGCAGCTACCTGGCCTCGGCGCGGCTGCCGCGCATCGTCCAGCCCGTGCTCTACCGGCTGGCGGCGCAGACCCAGCTGTCGTTTTCCTGCGTGGTGCGCGATGGCCACGAGGTGGTCATCGTGGCGCGCAGCGCCCTGCACGAGCGCGGCCAGCGCCTCATGGCCCACGGCCTGCACCTGGGCAGCCGCCTGCCCGCCCACGCCACCTCCACCGGCCGCGTGCTGCTGGCCGCCCTGCCTGCGGCCGAGCTCAGGCAATGGCTGGCCTCGCACGATCTGCGGCGCCTGACCGCCCACACGGTCACCGACAGCGCAGCGCTCGAAGGCGTGCTGGACGAAGTGCGCCGACAGGACTTCTGCCTGGCCCTGGAAGAGCATGAGCTGGCCGTGCAGGCCCTGGCCGTGCCGCTGCGCAACATGGAGGGGCGCACGGTGGCCGCGCTCAACATCGTGACCTCGCCCCAGCGCATGGCGCCGGCCGACATGGTGGCCGAGCTGCTGCCGCTGCTGCAGGAGGCGGCGCGGGAGCTGCGGCCGTTGCTCTGAGGCCTGGCTGAACTGCCGCCGTCGCTGCAACCGCTCAGAGCGGCGCGCACACCTGCTGGCTCAGTTCGCGCAGGGCCAGAGAAGTCTTGCGGATCAGCGGCGTGGCCTTTTTCTTGGCCGACTGCGCCAGGCACAGCGTGCTCACCACATGGGGCGACTCGATGGGAATGCCCACCAGCTCGGCATCGGTCAGGTGGCTGCGCATGGCGCTGTCGGTCAACGCGGCGTAGCCGTAGCCGCCGCGCACCAGGTCCAGGATGGCCGGCACGCTGGACACTTCCCAGACCACGTTGAGCTTGACCTGGGACAGCGTGGCCTGGGCCTCCATCAGCTTGCGGAAGATCTGGCCGTGCTGCGGCATGATCAACGGAAACTGCGACAGCTCGTCAAAGCGCACGCTGCTGCGCCCGCCCAGCGTGCGCGCCGGGCCGATCAGGCACAGGCGCTCTTCCAGCACGGGCGTGACCTCGATGTGCGGATGCGGCTCGGGCGTATAGACCAGGCCCAGGTCCATGCGGCCCGAGGTCAGCCATTCGGCGATGTTCATGGAAAAGCCCTCGACCACGGCCAGCCGGGCCTTGGGCATGTCCTTGCTGAACAGATCGATCAGTGGCAGCGTCAGGCGCCGCGCCAGGCTGGGCGGCAGGCCCACCACGATGCGGCCCACGGGCTCGTCGCGCTGGCTGCCCAGATCCTCCTTGGCCAGCGCCACGCGCTGCATGATGGCGTGGCCGTGCTCCAGCAGGCGGCGGCCCGCGTCGGTCAGGGTCACGCCGCGGCCGGTGCGGATCAGCAGGGTTTCGCGCAGCTCGGTCTCCAGCGCCCGCACCTGGCGGCTCAGTGCGGGCTGGGCCGTCTCCAGCAGCACGGCCGCCTTGCTGAAGCTGCCGGTCTCGGCCACATGCACGAACGTCTCTATCTGCTGCAAATTCATGTTCTCTCGCCTCCTCACTTATGCCATTTTGCTATAGCTGCTAGCGCCAGCCACGGCTAGGTGCTTTGCAACGAACTGACACAATGCGGCGACTGGATGATCCAGCCGCTCCCGCAAGAGAGCGTAAAAACAAGAGCAGCCTGTGCCTTGCCGGCATAGGACCAAGCCACCCAGCAAGCCCAACAGCGACTCGGAGACAAACCATGAAAGACAGCGCCTTCCGCATCAATCGCCGCCAGGCGGGCCTCGCCCTTGGCGCCCTGGCCATGGGCGCCCTGGCACCCGCGCGTGCCCAGTCGGGTGCCGCCGCCAACTGGCCCACCAAGCAGGTGCGCATCATCAACCCCTTCCCCGTGGGCGGCGGGCCGGACGGCACCTCGCGCCTGGTGGCCGACAAGCTGGCGCGCCTGTGGAACCAGCCCGTCATCGTGGAAAACCGCCCGGGGGGCAACGGCTTCATCGCCATCGAGGCCTTCAAGCGCGGCGCCACCGACGGCACGGACATCATCCAGCTGGACAACGTCCACCTGGCCGCCTATCCCCACCTGTTCAAGAAGCTGCCCTACAGCATCGACAAGGACTTCGAAGTCGTCCTGCCGCTGTTTCGCACCTTCTTCTTCGTCTGCGTGCCGGTCAACAGCCCCTACAAGACCGTGGCCGACCTGATTGCCGACGCCAAGGCGCGCCCCGGCAAGCTCAACTACGGCTCGTGGTCCGTGGGCAACCCGGTGCACCTGGGCTCGGCCCTGCTGGAGTCGCTGACGGGCACCAAGATGGAACACGTCATCTACAAGGAAACCAGCCAGCTGTACACCAGCGTGGCCACGGGCGAGCTGGCCTTTGCGCTGGGCTCCTCGGGCACGGCCGGCCCGCTGATGCGCTCGGGCAAGCTGCGCTTTCTGGCCGTGCTGGCGCCCCACCGCCTCAAGGGCTATGAAGACGTGCCCACCGTGGCCGAGTCCGGCGGCCCGGCCGATGCCGTGGTCACCGGCTGGAATGCCTTTGCCGTCTCCAAGTCCACGCCGCCGGCCGTGGTCGAGAAGATCCGCCAGGACACCATGAAAGTCCTGCGCGAGCCCGACATCCAGCCCAAGTTCCAGACCTTCGGCTACGAGAACTACTTTCCCACGCCCGAAGAGTTCAAGGCCTTCATCGTCGAAGAGAACAAGCGCTTCGGCGACGTGATCCGCCGCGCCAAGATCGAGCTGTAAGCCACAGGCCACAGCAGGCGCAGACGCAAAAAAGCCGCCGCGCCGCAAGGCCGGCGGCTTCTTTCATGCCGTCTTCAGCGCGACAGCCCGCGCGCCGCAATCGGCCACAGCGCGTGCACTGTGCCGCCCTGCAGCACCACCAGCTCGTCGTGCAGGTTGAATGTCGGGTCCACGTGCGAGGGCAGCAGCTGCAGCACGCTGCCCAGGGCGGGCGCCTGGGCGCCAGGCTCCACGCATACCACGCTGTGCTCGTCATTGATGGCCACGCAGCGCAGGCCCGGCGTGCCGTAGACGGCAGGCGGGCCGCATTCGGCCGAGGTGGATTTCAGGCCCGCATCGAGGATGACGCGGTCCGGCGCGGGCGTGCTCATCACCGTGGACAGCAGGAACAGGCTGCGGCGAAAGGCCAGCGCCCCGCCCCATTCGTTGGCGCCGTAGTCACCATCCATGAAGGCATAGGAGCCCGGCTGCAGCTCGGTGTAGACGCCGCTGGCCGCATCGAACTCCACGCTGCCCGTGCCGCCGCCCGTGATGGTGTGGCACGCCAGGCCGTTGTCGCGCAGCAGCTGCGCGCAGGCCGCCGCCCGGCTCGCAGCCTCCTGGCAGGCCTGCGCACGCTCTTCGCGGCTGCGCCGGTGCTGCGCCGCTCCGTGGTAGGCCTGCAGGCCCGCGAAATTCACGCCCGGCAGGTTGTGCGCCTGCCGCGCCAGGGCCAGCACGGCCTCGGGGCCCGTGACGCCGCAGCGGCCCTGACCCACGTCCACCTCGACCAGCACGTCGATCTCCACGCCCGCCTGCGACATGGCCTCGGACAGCTGCACCAGGTTGGCCGCGTTGTCCACGCACACGGCCATGCGCGCACTGCGCGCCAGCCGGGCCAGCAGCGCGTGCTTGGCCGGCCCCACGACCTCGTTGCTGATCAGGATGTCGCGCACGCCGGCCGCCACAAAGGGCAGCGCTTCGCTCACCTTCTGGCAGCAGATGCCACGTGCGCCCAGCGCCAGCTGGCGCAGCGCGATCTGGGGGCACTTGTGCGCCTTGGCATGCGGGCGCAGCGCCACGCCATGGCGGTCGGCCCAGCCCTGCATGGTGCGCAGGTTGGCATCGAAGGCCGTCAGGTCCAGCGCCAGGCTGGGTGTGTCGATGCGATCGAGCGGATCGCCGGGCCGTGCGGCAGGCTCCATTGCCAGGCCGCTGGCGTCATCGTGCAGGGGCATGGGGCTGTGCCTCATTCCTGCGGGGGCGCGTACTGGGCGATGACCTCGGCCTCGGTCATGGTCGGCGTCTGGTTGGCGAAGTCGTAGTAGCCGGGCTTTCTGTCGATGTAGATCTGCGTGGCCAGCTCGAAGTCCTGCGACTCGAAGGCGCCGGCCGGCACGAAGTACTCGCCCGTGGCGTGCAGCCGGTAGTACAGGTGCGTGCCGCATTGCCTGCAGAAGGCGCGCTCGGCCCATTCGGAGGAGGCATAGGTGCCGATGTGCTCGCCGCCCTCGAACTTCACATCGGGCCCGCAATGCACCGCCAGCATGGGGCCGCCGCCCCAGCGCCGGCAGTATCCACAGTGGCAGGCCCCGATTTCCCGGGCCTGGGGAGAGACAAAGCTGACAGCGCCGCAAAGACAGTGACCGTTCATGGTGCATGGACCTTTCCGTGGGTTGCGAGTACCTGGGATTATTCACAGGTGTCGCGCATCATAGGCGATGGCGGGCCGCCTGCAAATCGCCGCGCCCTACACTGCGCGCCAGTCCTCTCAACCATCCATCCCCCTTGTCAGCCATGCCCCGCAATGACAACCGCCTCAAGGTCCTCTTCGTCTGCAGCCGCAACCAGTGGCGCAGTCCCACAGCAGAGCAGGTCTGGCGCAGGCACCCTGCCTTGCAGGTGCGTTCGGGCGGCACCAGTGCGGGCGCCCGCCACCGCGTGTCGGCCGACGATGTGGCCTGGGCCGACGTGATTCTCGTGATGGAGGAAAGGCACCAGTCCCGCCTCAAGGCCGATTACGGCCGGCTGCTGGCGCAAAAGCGCCTGCATGTGCTCGATATTCCTGACGAGTACCGCTACATGGACCCGGAACTGGTGGACATGCTGCAGACCGCCGTCAGCGCACTGCTGCAACTGGACTGAGCGCCGGACGCCGCGGCGACGGCAACCATGGGCAAGCACGTAGGCAAAAACAGTCAATTGCATTCGGACGTACGCTATAGTAACGAACGGTATCAAAAGCACGGTCTGCCGTATGACAAATGGACGACTGGATACCCTCCAGGAGGATACCCAACCGAGGCTGAAATGCACGATGCCATCACCAACCCCACGCAAGCTGCGGTGACCCCGGTGGCGCCAGCCCCCCTGGAAATACCCGATTACGAACTGCTGGAAACCTTGGGATCGGGTGGCTACGGCACCGTCTACCGTGCGCGACACCGGCGCACGGGTGCATCGGTGGCCATCAAGGTCGTCAGGCTGCAGGAAGGCGGCCGCCAGGTGGAGCGCTTCCACCGCGAGACCATGCTGTGCGCGTCCCTGCACCATCCGCACATCGTCCAGTTGCTGGACAAGGGCGAGCAAGGCGACTGCGTCTACGGCGTCTTCGAATATGTGCCCGGCGAGACCCTCAAGAGCCTGATCCGCCGCCAGGGCGTGCTGACTGCCGCCGAGGCCGGCCGCCTCATGGCCGAGGTGCTCGATGCGCTGGACTGCGCGCATGCCGCCGGCATCGTGCACCGCGACCTCAAGCCCGACAACGTGATGGTCACCTCCACGGGCGCCGTGCGGCACGCCATGGTGCTGGACTTCGGCATCGGCACCGTCATTCCGCAGTTTGCCGGCCCGCAGGTCTCGCAGCTCACCATGGGCGACGAGTGCCTGGGCACGCCGGCCTACAGCGCCCCCGAGCAGCTGCGCGGCGAGCCGCCCAGCGCCCGCACCGACCTGTATGCCTGGGGGCTGATGTTCCTCGAATGCCTGACGGGCACGCCCGCCGTGCAGGGCGCCTCGGTGGCCGAGATCGTGCACCGCCAGCTCAGCCCGCAGGAAGTGCAGCTGCCGCCGGCCATCTCCACCCACCCCATCGCCACCTTGCTGCGCAAGGCGCTCAAGAAGCGGCCCGCGGAGCGCAGCGACTCGGCGGCGGCCCTGCTCAGGGACCTCATGCGCGTGCGGCTGGACGATCTGGTGGGCCAGTTGCCCGCCGCCGCCCAGGTGCAGCAGGCGGACCTGACACGCACCGTGGCCACCACACGCGTGTTCTCCGAAGTGCGCCAGCTCACCGTGCTGTGCTGCAGCGTCTCCCTGTGGCCGGGCAGCGACATCCACGGCATGGACAGCGCGGCACGCACCGCAGGCCAGCCCTCGCAGGGGCTGAACATCGAGGACATCGAACTGCTGCAGCGCGAGGAACTCACGCTGTTCTCCGACGTTGCCACCCGGCGCGGCGGCATGCTGGCGGGCACGCTGGGCGACCGCATGCTGGTGCTCTTCGGCTACCCGCACACCAGCGACACCGATGCCCGCCAGGCCGGCATGACGGCGCAGGAGCTGCTGACGCTCAGCCGCAGCCGCGCGGCCGCCATCGAGCAGGTCCACGGACTGCACCTGGGAATCCGCATGGGCCTGCACACCGGCATGGCCGTGGTGGTCGGCGGCGAAGCGCCCTCGGGCCATGCCGTCAACGTGGCCATGCGGCTGGAGGCCATCGCCGATGCGGGCACCCTGCTGGCCAGCGAAAGCAGCCATCGCCTGCTGTCGCGCCATGCGCGCTTCGAGAAAGCCGGCAGCCTGCGCCTGCCCGGCCAGCCCACGGGCATGCAGACCTATCGCCTGGAGCTGGAGCAGCCAGCCGAGCTACTGCAGGGACCTGTGTCCGATGCAGCCTTGCAGTGCATAGGCCGCGAACCCGAACTGCAGCGCCTGAACGACGCATGGGCGCGGGCCCGCGAAGCCGGGGGCAATGCGCTGTGGATTCGCGGCGAGCCGGGCATCGGCAAATCCTGCCTGGCCGACATGCTGCTCGTCCACGCCAGGACACAGGGCGCGAACACCGTGGTGCTGCAATGCCAGCCCGAGCACCGCAACACCGCGCTGACCCCTTTCCTGGGCCTGATACGGCAGCGGCTGGAGGCGGCAGATCCCCCGCAGGACCACCGCGAACAGATGCGCGAAGCCCTGCGCGCCGCAGGCTGCGATGCCGAGGCCGCCCTGCCCATTCTGTGCGCCTGGCTCTCGCTGCCCCTGGGCGACTGCGAGCCCAGCCGCATCTCGGCCGTCATGCAAAGGGCGCTGCTGCTGCAGTCCACCGCGCAATGGCTGCTGCACATGTCCGAAGCCGAGCCCCTGCTGCTGGTCGTCGAGGACGTGCACTGGGCCGACCCCACCAGCATCGAACTGCTGGAGCAACTGGTCGCGCGCCTGCCCGGGCGGCGCGTGCTGCTGGTGCTCACGGCACGTCCGCAGTGGCAACCGCCCGAGGGCCTGCAGGCCGACTGCGTGGACGTGCGGCGCCTGGAAGACGCCCAGGCCACCGAACTGGCCCGCCAGACGCTGGCACCGCGCCGGCTCAGCCCTGCCGTGATCCGCCACGTGGTGGAACGCACGGACGGCGTGCCGCTGTTCATCCAGGAAATGGCGCGCATGCTGCTGGATGCCCACCTGGTGGAGGAAGACGGCGTCTGGGACTTTCGCCATGCCGAGCTGCCGGCCGCCATTCCGCTCACGCTGCGCGACTCGCTGGTCAGCCGCTTTGACCGCATCGGCCCGCTCAAGCCCCTGCTGCAGCTGGCAGCCACCATGGGCCGGCACTTCGACTTCGACCTGCTGTGCGCCTGCCTGGAACGCCCGCAGGGCGAAGTCGGGCAGGAACTGGCCGCCCTGGGCCAGGCCGGCCTGGTGATTGCCGACGAACGCGCGGGCCCGGGCGCCTACATGTTCCGCCACGCGCTGATCAGGGACACGGCCTACGAATGCATGCTGGTATCGCAGCGCCGGCTGCTGCACCGCGACGTGGCCCTGGCCCTGATGCAGCACCAGCCGCAGCGCGTTGCGGCGGAACCCGCAGGCGTGGCCCAGCACTGGGCGGACGCCGGCGACCACGCCCAGGCCGTGGCCCTGGCCGTGCGGCAGTTGCGCATCACCCAGCTGCGCTCGCTCAACGATGAAACCATTGCCTACGCGCGCCACATCGACGACTGGCTGCAACAGCTCCAGGGCGTGGCCCAGCGCGAGGCGCGGCTGGACGTCAACAGCTACGTGACCCAGGCGCTGATGAACAAGCACGGCTGGGCCCATGCCCAGGTGGTGGAACGCATCGCGCTGTCGCAGGAGCTGCTGGCCGGCCCCGGCGCCAACGCCGTGGCCGACTACAAGCAGGTGCAGCACCTGTGGATGCTGATCACCTACCACCACGTGGCCAGCAACCGCGAGGAAGTGCGCCAGCTCAGCCACCGGCTGCTGGAGCAGGCCGTGCGCCAGCAGGACACGGGCGTGCTGGTGGCCGCCCAGACCTACCTGGGACTGGCCCACTACTCCGACGGCCGATTCGAGCAGGCCGAAGAAGCGCTGACCGACGCCATCACCCGCTACGACCCCGTGGCCCATGCCCACCATGCGGCCGAGTTCGGCTTCGACACCCGTGTCTGGGCCACCTGCGGGCGCGCCCTGGTGCGCTGGTTCGCAGGCTTCGGGCAGGCCGCGCTGGCCGATGCGGCCGACGCCGTGCGCCTGGCGCACGAGGTCTCGCACATTCCCTCGCTGAGCATGGCCCTGCTCTACCAGGGCCTGGTCCACCAGGCGCGCGGCGACCGGGCCAGCGCGCTGGCCACCACGGGCGAGCTGCTGGACATCACGGCCCGCTACGGCCTGCCAGCGTTCTCGGGCTATGCGGACATCATCCGCTGCTGGGCCCTGGGCGAGGGCACGGCAAGCGAAGACAGCGAAGGCATAGCGCGCGCCAGCGCAACGGCGCAGGTGCTCTGGGACATGGGCTGCCGCTACTGCCAGACCTACTACCGCTCCTTCGTCGCCGAAATGCTGGCGGCCAGCGGGCGCTGGACCGAGGCCCTGGACAAGATCGACGAATGCCTGCGCCTGGCCGACGTGCTGGACGAACGGCTGCACAGCAGCGAGCTGCACCTGAAGAAGGCCCGCTTCCTGCTGGCCATGGGCGCCGACCACGCGGCCGTGCAGGACAGCCTGGCCCAGGCGGCCGGGACTGCGCGCACTGCCGGCAAGTACCGCACCGAAACCGAGGCACTGGCCCTGTCGCAGGCCCTGGCACCCGCCGGGCCGGACGTGGCCGCGCGCCTGAGTGAGCTGGCCGCGCTGCGGCCTGAACTGTCCGTGCACCTGTCCGGGCCCCTGCCCGGCCAGGCGCATTTTTCTTGAACCGAGGATGAAGTCACATGACCACCCAGCTGCAGAATACTGAACCGTTGCTCGCATTCCGCCTTGCCTACCTGCGGGCCATCGCCCGCTCCTGGCAGGATGACGCCTACCGCCGTGACCTGCTGGGGCAGCGCGACATCCAGCCCATGCTGCACCGCGACTTCAACCTGCCGACCCAGTGGCCCCAGGTCGATGTGTCGCTGCGCCTGAGCGACGACCCCACCCAGCGCGCCGAATGGAAGCCCGTGCTCACGGCCGGCTGGATCGGTCCCGACGATGAATTCGTCATCGTCCTGCCCCAGGCGCCCCAGACCCATGCCTCCGAGGCCCTGGCCGCCTACTACCAGCTGTTCCCCAACTTCATGGGCGTGAGCACCTCGTTCGAGGAACCGAACAACGGCATGCTCAGGGCTGCCCTGCCCACGGGCCTGGGCATCCCCGGCGGCGGCCCCGACTCGCTGCTGGCCTTCGGCGGCGTGGTGCTGCGCGCCATCGCCCTGGCCTGGCAGTCGCCCGAGTTCCACGCGGAGCTGACGCGCGACGACGGCAAGGACAAGGCCCCCGTGCTGAGCCAATGGCTGGGCTACAACAACCCGTTCAACTTCCAGGTCCGCTTCGAGACCGAACAGGCCTTCACCTGGGACGCCGCGCGCGGCGAGTGGAACCTGCAGCGCGCAGACGGCACGGCCATCAAGAACGGCATCGTGCTGAACTACCCGGTGGCACCCGCCGAGCAGGACCTGTGGGCCATCGCCCTCACCTCCTACAACAACACCGGTGACGCCTATCCCTTCACCTGCTGATACGGCACCGGCGCAGCTGCAAGGGGCCACGGCCACCTTGCTGCTGACGCTGGCGGCACGTGCCCGCGCTGCAGGTGCGGCAGCTCCCCCGGAGCTGCACGACCTGCCGCACTTTGCCGATCCCGAGGCGTGCCGCATCGCGGCGGCGCTGCCCCAGGCCAGCGAGGCGCACGCCGCCGACCCCGCCTTTGTGCGCAGCGTGGTGCTGCGCACGCAGCTGTTCGACCGGCTCACCACGCAATTCCTGAGCGCGCATCCGTCCGGCCTGTGCATTGCGCTGGGCGCGGGCCTGTGCACGCGGCGCAGCCGCCTGGCGGCCCTGGCCGGCACCGCACGCTGGCTGAACGTGGACCTGCCCGACGCCATTGCGCTGCGCGATCAATACATGGACGGCGACGAAACCCGCCTTGCCTGCTCCATCCTCGACACCTCCTGGCTGGACGCCGCCGCCCTGCCCGGCAGCCAGCCCGTTCTGGTGCTGCTCGAAGGCGTCTGCCCCTACCTTCCCCAGGCGCCGCTGGAGGCCATGCTGCAGCAGCTGGCCCAGCGTTTTGCCGCGCCCGGCAGCCCGCCGTGCACCGTGGTGCTCGACCATGTGCACCCGGCCCTTGCACGGCTGCCCATGCAGGTGGGCGGCATGCGGCTGCCCGTCGTCTCCGGCTTTGCGGACGGCGCCCAGATGGAGCGCATCCACCCCGCCATCCGCATCAGCCTGCAGGAGCACCTGTATGCCCGGTTCTCGCAGCAGCACCAGCTGTTCGAGACCGCCTTCCACGCCACCACCGGCCAGCACCCGTATGCCGTCGTCCGCCTTGAACTGGGAGCCCCGTCCCTTGCCTGAGCCTGCGGCCCCGGACCTGTTTGCCGACGCCTTCCGCTGGCACGAAAAATTCCTGCCCCCCGTGCAGCAGGGCGACCGCCTTTTGCTGGCCAGCGAACGCGACACCCTGGCCCTGGGCTCCGCCGCCGTGCTGGCGCTCAACGCCCCGCTGCAGGCCGGCACCAGCCTCATGCAGCACTGCGCCACAGCGCCCGATGCGCCGCTTGCGCAGATGCTGCACGCCCTGGGCGCCCTGCTGCGCCAGGGCCTGGTCCAGCCGGTGCTGCACAGCGACTTGAACGGCCACGGTTATCTGCAACCGGATTTCTCGGCCCCGCCCGTGCGCCTGCAGGCATCGGAGCAGATCGACATCGTCCTGCTGACTGCAGCGCTGGACAGCACAGCCGCCTGCCACTGGGCTGCGGCCGTGGCCACGCAGGCACCAGCCCCCGCCCCCGCCCCGCTCACCATCGTTTTCTGCGACGACTACCTGGACCCGCGCCTGGGCGCCATCGACGCCGGCCAGCGTGCCGCAGGCCGGCCCTGGCTGCTGGTCCGGCCCGCGGGCGAGCAGGCCATGGCCGGGCCCTTGTTCACGCCCCATGCCGGCACCGCATCGGCCTGCTGGCATTGCCTGGCGCACCGCTGGCAACGCAACCATCCCGCACGCGCCGCGCAAGGCGGCCCGCCGCACGACAGCGGCCGCTGCCCGCCCGTGCGCGCCGGCGCCGACCTCATCGCCACGCGGCTGCAGGCCCTGCTGCCCACGGTGCAGCGCCTGCTGGCGCACACCGATGCAGCGCAAACCGTGTGGACGCTGGAGCCCTCCCAGGCCCACCCCGTGGCCGCCCGCCCGCAATGCCCGCACTGCGGCACACCGGGGCTGATGGCACTGCGCCAACGCGAACCCATTGCGCCAGTTCCCGGCACGCATGCCGCGCGCGCCGACGGCGGCTGGCGCAGCGTGCCGGCCGAGACCACGGTGCAGCGCCTGTCCCGGCAAGTCAGCCCGCTGACCGGCGTGATTGCCCGGGTCACGCCGCTGACGGCCGAGACCGACGAAGCGCTCACCGTCTACCGCAGCGAAATCTTCAGAACGCCCGCGCCTGGCAGCGGCTTCCTGGCAGCCCCCCCGACACAGCTGTGCCTGGGCAAGGGCCTGTCGGCCATGCAGGCCCGCGCCAGCGCCATGTGCGAAGCCGTGGAGCGCTACGCCGCCTTCCACCAGGGCGATGAAGCCGTGGTCGTCGCCCCCGCCGCCGAGCTGGATGCGCCCTGCATTCCTCCCACAGCGCTGGCCCGCTTCAGCGACCGGCAGACCGCCCGCTTTGCCGCCGACAGGCCGCCGCATGCCGTGGCCCCCGGCGCCGGCCAGGGCGACCCCCTGTGGTGGGCGCCCGCCTGGTCCCTGACCGCCGATGCGCGCCGCTACCTGCCGCTGGGCTTTTGCCTGGCCCATGCGCCCGCGCAAAGCCAGCACCACGTGGGCTGGACCTCCAACGGCTGCGCGGCCGGCAACACGCGGGAAGAAGCCATCCTCCAAGGCTTCATGGAACTGGTGGAGCGCGACGCCGCCGCCATCTGGTGGTACGGCCAGATCCGCAGGCCCGCCATCGCGCTGGACGGCATCGCCGCAGCCACGCGCCAGCGCCTGGCGCGCAGCTGCGGCCCGCAATGGTCGTACTGGCTGCTGGACATCACCCATGACTTCGGCATACCGGTCGTGGTCTGCGTGGGCCGCCACGCGGATACCGGCCATTGGGCCGTGGGCTTTGGCTGCAGCCTGGACCGCGCCCTGGCCTGCGAACGCGCCCTCACCGAAATCAGCCAGCTGATCGCGGCGGGCAAGGGCTTTGCCGTGCCGCAGCAGGTGCAGGCCTTTCTGCATCCGCTGGACGGCACCGATGCGCCGCCGCAACAGCCTGCGCAGCAGGCGGACATTGCCCGGGCCATTGCGCACTGCGTGGACATCGCACGGGGCCTGGGCCTGGAAACCATCGTCTACGACCACTCGCGCCCCGACATCCCTCTGTACACCGTCAAGGTCGTGGTTCCGGGCCTGTGCCATATCTGGCCGGAACTGGGCAATCCACGGCTGCGCGACGTGCCCGTGGCCCTGGGCTGGCGCAGCCGGCCGCTGCAGGAATCCGAGTTCAATCCGCAGGCGCTGTACGTTTGACAAACTGAAACGCGCAGCGGGCATGTACTCTCTCGGCTTGGCAACAGGCTGCCGGCTCCGGGCCAATGCGCCCCCAGCCCACCCCCTGTTCACACAAGCCCCAAGGAGAATTCGAGGCGATGGCCCTCTTTCGTAACCAACTCGACGGCAGCATCGTCGTGCTGCGGCCCCTGCATACCTTCGGCCGCCACCCCTCGGTCTGCCAGACCGTCATGAAGGCGCCCGACGTCTCCCAGGTCCACGCCCTGTTCCGCTGGAACCGGCAGACCTGGGAAATCGTGGACCAGAGCCGCAACGGCACCATGCTCAACGGCGTGCGCCTGGTCGCCGGCCGCTGGACCGTACTGACCGTGGGCGCCAGGCTCAGCATGGGCGAAGGCGCAGAAGCGGCCTGGACCGTGCAAGACCTGGGACCGCCCGTCACCTGCCTGAGCCCCGGCCCGGGCCTGCCCCAGGACGCCCCCCTGGCCCTGAACCCGCGCGGCACCCTGCTGCCCGACGCCCAGGAGCCCGAAGCCAACGTCTTCTTCGAAGACGGCCGCTGGCTGCTGGAGTCCGGCGACGGCACCGAGCCCCTGGTGGACGGCGCCATGGTCCACACCTCCGCAGGCAGCTGGGAATTCGTGCAATGCGACGACCTGGAATCCACGCGGGAAAGCAGCTTCGACCCGCATGCGCCCAAGCCGCCGGACGTGTCCTTTCGCTTCCACGTCAGCCAGAACGAGGAGCACGCCAGCCTGACCGTCATGAGCGACGGCAAGCCCATCGCGCTGGGTGAACGCATACACCACTACACCCTGGTCACCCTGGCCCGCGTGCGCCAGCAGGACGCCCACAAGGGCCTGGCCCCCGCAAGCCAGGGCTGGATAGAGCTCGACGCGCTCTCGCGCATGCTGGGCGTGGATTCGTCGTACGTGAACATCCAGATCTTCCGAGCCAAGCACCAGATCCTCAGCGCCCTGCCCGAATGCGCGGCCTTGCCGGCCCTGGTGGAGCGACGGCGCGGCAGCCTGCGCTTCGGGGACTTTGCGTTCGAGATCGAGGGCGGGGCGCGCAGCGCCTGAACGGCGAACTGCAACGGAGAACGGCAGGCACACGGCGCATCGCTCGCCGTATGTAATCAGCTGTAATTTTCTTGTTGTGCACACGTCAATAAAGTGGGAACCGGTTCCTGCCGCCTGCGGCAAGGACCTCTCACCCTCCTCCCGGACCGGGTTGCCCGAGTCCACTGGCGCACCTGGAAACCGCAAATGAGCATGGACATGCGACGTGTACTGTTGATCCCCGCCAGCGCGCGGCCCGTTGACCCTGGCCTGGCCAGCCTTTCCATGGACGCACAGGTCTGGGAAAACGGCTATCCCCTGGTCGTCGGCAAGGCCCGCCACGGCCTGCTGCAGGACTTCTGGCGGCACTACTACGGCGAATCCGCCGCCATGTTCGTGGCCTCGGACCAGCTGCTGGAACTGCACAACGACATCATGGCCGCCATCCCCGCCTGCGTGGGCGAGATGCCGGTGCTGCGTTTTCTCAACGACCTCGGAAGAATGTGCCTGCAGGCGCATGGGGACGGCAGCGGGCTGCAGGTCATCGGCGACTGACGAAACGGATGACTCCTGGGGTTGCCGCGCATCCCTGTCGCGGCATTGGGGCGCATGCACAATGGCATGCGCCTTTTTTCGTGCCCGCCCGACCATGAGCAACGCCCCGGATAGCCCCCCTCTTGCCCTGACCGGCAGCTGCCTGTGCGGCGCCATCGCCTATGCACTGCGCTCCACGCCCCAGGCCGTCTCGCACTGCCACTGCCGCATCTGCCAGAAGGCCCACGGTGCCGCATTCGCCACCTACGGCAGCGTGCCGGCAAAGGACCTTGTCTTCACCCGGGGCCAGGAGCAATTGCGCTCCTTTGCCTCATCGCCCGGCATCACGCGCTGCTTTTGCCAGCAATGCGGCTCATCGCTGTCATGGCACAGCCAGCATTACGAAGAAGGCGCATGGATCTCCGTCGCACTGGCCACGCTGGATTCGGAGTTTGTCGTGGGCAGGCAGCGGCATGTGAACCGGGGGGCGGGGATGGCGTGGGTGGATGGTGGGACAAGGTGACCGGGCGGATGGGGTCGGCCAAAAGCGGCCGGATGCCAAGGCCTGCCCGGCCGGTCGACCGGTGGACGACTTGTCCAGTGGCGGCGCTGGGGCGGCACCTATGATGCAGGGCGCGCCAGACGAGCCTGTGCTGGTGGTCTTCTCGGACAAGCAGAACCAGGGCAATCCGGACCGGCCCTTCCAGTACTTATGAACGACAACCCAAGCCAGGCACTCGCAGACCAGCTGCAGAGCTCCACAAAAAACGTCGATGTGTTCTTGGCGCTGCAAGCGCTGTCCTGCGCTGCCCCCGCAGTGGCTTTCGAGGCCATCACGACATTCATGAGGTCCGCGCCGGCAAATCAGCTGCCCCTGGCCCGAAATGCACTGCTGGAGCTGGCGGACCGCGCTCCCGCGCTCCTGGTGAGCGCGACGCTGGACGAAGACGCAAAGGTGGCTGACGCGGCCAGGCAGGCCTTGTTGATCCGTCCCTCCAATGAGGCACTGCCCCTGTACCTGCGCATGGCCAAGTCCAAGAGCGTTGACGAAGCCTGCTCGGGCTGCATGTACCTGGGCCGTATCTCCTCGCCACAGGCCCGGGCGCCTTTGTTCAAGGCCTTGGGCCACCGCAGCGCAGCGGTGCGCGAGTATGCGGCGACATCCATTCACAGCCACGCCGACGAACACTGGATCGCCGACCTGCTGGAGGCCATCCGCACGCTGCGGCGTGAGGAGACCGACCAAAAGAAAGACTTTGGCGAGGTGATCAACACGCTGTGCAGCGCGGTGGTCCAGAAATCCACACACGCCTGCCTGGACCTGCTGATGGAAGGACTCCACGATACGGACGCCAGAGTCCGCGGGACCTGTATCAGCGCACTGGGGCGCCTGGGCGATACGGCGGCAGTGGTCCCGCTGATCGAGACGTTTGAACACCCGCGCCGCGGGATGCCGCGGGAGCTGAGGACGGCACTGGTCAAGGTTCTTGGCGAGTTGGGCGACGCGCGTGCGATCGCGCCACTGCTGCGTGCCGGAGTGACCGTTGCAGCACCGGCGCTGGGCCCGCTGAAGGCGCAGGAAGCCGTGCCTGAACTGATGGCCGCGCTGGAGCAGGCAAGGACACCGCGCGATGCCGACGAGCTGGCCGAGGTGTTGGCCCAGCTGCAAGGGCCTGGCGAGTCGCAGTGGCCCCGTGCAGGGTTGCGCACGGCGTCGCTGCAGGTACGGCGAGCCGCAGCGCTGCAGCTGGCGCGCACCGCGCCCCAGGAAGCGGCCCAGCATCTGCGCGCCATGCTGCCCCAGCTGTGCGGCGGCGACGCCGTGGGCGTGGCCGAAGCGCTGGCCTTGATGGGCTCAGCAGAGGGTTTCGAAGGCTTCGCGAAGGCATTGGCGGATGACCCCCACCACTGGAATGCCAGCGCCGTGGCGTACGCCTGCCAGAATCTTCGCGGCCCCCAGGTGCAGGCCCTGCTCCTGGGGCTGATGCCCGGCATCCGCAACGAATACGTCCACCACGTCTGCAAAGCGCTGGCAGCGCAAGGGGCTGACGTATTGCCTGCGCTGATCGCTGCAGCCCAGGCAGCCGGCGACAGCGTGCGACACCGCTACGTGATGGCGCTTGCCGAGTTCCGCGACCCCCAGGGGGCCGGTTTGCTGGCGCCTCTGATGGTCCGCCGCAACCCGTTGCGGGACGCCGCCATGCTGTCGCTGTCAGCCACGCCCAGCGCCGAGGCCAGCGCGGCGCTGGCTGCGGCATTGCTGCAAGCCGAATCGCCGGCTGATGCCCGGCTGATCACCGAAACGCTGGCGAAGGCAGCCACGCGCGAGGCGATTCCCGACCTGATACGGGCGCTGCAGGCCGACCTCGCCACCGAAGAGATATTGGAAGCCTTGGGCCGTCTGGGCAGTCTGGGCGACCAGGCGGTTGTGCCTGCACTGATCGATCAACTGAGCAGCCCCAACGCGCGCCGCCGCCAGGCAGCGGCCATGGCGCTGGGGCAGATCGCAGACCCTGCGGCGGGGGCACCGCTTGTCCGCCTGCTGCTGAAAGAGTTTCATCTGGAGGTGGCGCAGGCCGCAATGCAAGCCTGGCTGGCCATGGGCGCGCAAGATGGTGGCGCACTCGATGGGCTGGGCGCGCCGGGCACGCGCGCATTCCTGTTGGCCAGTGCCAGACAGCTGCGCAGGGAACGCTGACACGCACATCCCCGCACGGATTGCGGTGCGCCCGGTCTGGATCTGCCATCGCTGTAGAGCCGGCATTCGGTGCGGCTGCTTGAGGCTGAGAGCTGCCCGGCCCCTTGACGAAGATTCACCGTGCCTTCAGGCAAAATCCAGACGATCGGGAAAGCTTGGCGTCAGGTCTGCCGGGAAGCCCAACTTGAAGAAGGGAACAGTATCAATGGCACTGACGAAGAAGGGCGAGTTCTGGTACGGGACAACGTCCGGCGACACCCAAGCCGAGCTGCGCAGCTACAGCATTGCGAATCGCCATGAGGCCGTCCGGTTTGCCTCGTCCAAATGCGATTGCGGGTGCCGGACTTTTGCGCTGCAGACGGATGAAGAAGCCGGCGTGGCCATCCGCACCTGCACCGACTGCGGGCAGGAACACCTGATGGGCGACAGCGCGGAACATGTTGAAGAGGCCGCCCCTGAGGCACACGAGTGCGTGTGCGAGAACGAGACGTTCGAACTGATGTCCGGCGTCTCCGTGTACGAAGGCACACACGACGTGCGCTGGTACTACATCGCTTGCCGCTGCGTGGAGTGCAATCTGGTTGGGGTCTTCGCAGACTGGAAGTGTGAAGCGGGTGATGCAGCGGCCTTCCTCGCCAAGGTATGAGCGCGCGGGATCAAGACGCGCTGCCCAAAGATCTGGTCAAGCGGGTTTGCCGGGTGCATGCAGGCGATAGCGCAAAAAGCGAGCCCCCTCGATATCCAGTGCGCCATCTGGCCGAAATCCCAGCTTGAGAATCCCTTTTATTCTGGTTCTTGAAGGTGGCAGCAAAATCGTGATGGAGCTCAGCCCCAAGCCAGTGAATGCACGTTTCACTATCTCTTGATAGATGGCTTTGCCACTTCCCCAGAATTTGGGGTGAAGCACCAAAGCGAGGTCGGCATCACCTTCCTCGTACTGCAAACCGCCCCAGCCGGCAAATTGCCGGTCAATTTCAAACGCCCATGGCCCATAGCCGTATTGCTGCCACTGGGCATCCTTTTGCCGAGCCCATTCATTTGCTTTCGCCAGGTCGAAATTCGCACTTCCAAGCGGCATTTGTCGCAGCACATCTGGATTGTTGTTCAGCGAAACAATGTGAGCCGGATCAACTTCAGTGAGCCGCTTAAATTTCAAATTCATGCCTGTATCTGGTTGTCTATCCATCAAATTCAAAGCCTACCAAAACGGTGGTTGCCGACCGTCTATCTGAGCGTCAACCAAGGGGCAGCAGTCCACAGTGCGGGGTTGCTGCCGCTGCAAGCCAAGGCTTCACTTTCTGATCGGCGGTGCGCAACCACTGCTCGACGCTCGGCAACGCACCGCCACCAGACCCGCTGCCAGCAGCGAAAGCAACGCCAGCGCCCAGGGGCCGAGCGCGGGTATGGCCTGCGGGGCCAGCAGCACGGGCAGGCCGGGGTCGGTGATCTGGTTGGGCACGGAATCGCTGTCACCCACGCCGCCATCGGCCAGGGTGAAGGTCACGCTCAGGCCGTCGGGCGCAAACTGCGCGCCGGGCAGCGCATACCAGTGCGGCTGCGCGCAGGCAGGGCCGGTGCAGCCCAGCCCGTCGGGGCTGGGGCCGTATTTGTAATAAACGGCCCCCTGCGGCACTGGTGTGGTGAAGTGCACGGTCACCTGTGCATCTGCATTGCCAGCGACACGCCCCAGCACCAGGCCCAGCGGCGCGTGCACCGCACGCACATGGGACGGCAAGGGCGCGGGCAAGGTGGAGGCAAAGGCGGCGCTGCTGATCTCCCAGCCGTTCGCTCCATCCACCTCCACCGCCCCCAGATTGCCGTTGCCGCCCGCACCCTGCCACGGTGCGCTGCACTGCTGCGCTGCGCCGCCATATTCACCGCTGCACTGCCATTTGTGTTGGCCGCCAGCGGATAGCACGGTCCCTGGCGTGCCCGTGGCGCACAGATTCGCGCTGGGCCTGAAGGCCACAGCGCCGTTGGCCGCTGAGCCGCAGGTGGCATCGACCGGGTCGTGGGTGAACGTGGCCGAAACGCTGCGCGGGCTGGTCACGTTGGTGAGCTGGCATGCTCCCGTGCCCGCGCAATCGCCCGACCAACTGGTGAAGTGATAGCCCGTACCAGGCGTGGCGGTGCAGCTTGCGTCCTGGCCGTGGGTGACGGGGTTGGGCGTGCAGGTGACCGTGCCGTTGGTGGTGACGGGGGTGATGCTGATGGGGTATGGGTTCAGCGCGAAAGTGGCACCCACGCTGCGCGGGCTGGTCACGTTGGTGAGCTGGCATGCCCCCGTGCCCGTGCAATCGCCTGACCAACTGGTGAAGTGATAGCCCGCATCGGGCGTGGCGGTGCAGCTTGCGTCCTGGCCGTGGGTGACGGGGTTGGGCGTGCAGGTGACTGTGCCGTTGGTGGTCGCGGGGGTGATGCTGATGGGGTATGTGTTGAGCGCGAAGGTGGCACCCACGCTGCGCGGGCTGGTCACGTTGGTGAGCTGGCATGCCCCCGTGCCCGTGCAATCGCCCGACCAACTGGTGAAGTGATAGCCCGCATCGGGCGTGGCGGTGCAGCTTGCGTCCTGGCCGTGGGTGACGGGGTTGGGCGTGCAGGTGACCTTGCCGTTGGCCGGGGCGGGGACGATGCCGATGGAATAGGTGTTGAGCGCGAAGGTGGCACCCACGCTGCGCGGGCTGGTCACGTTGGTGAGCTGGCATGCCCCCGTGCCCGTGCAATCGCCCGACCAACTGGTGAAGTGATAGCCCGCATTGGGCGTGGCGGTGCAGCTTGCGTCCTGGCCGTGGGTGACGGGGTTGGGCGTGCAGGTGACCGTGCCGTTGACGGCGGCGGGGGTGGCGATGGAGTGGGTGTTGGGCGTGAAGGTGGCCGAGACGGTGCGCGACGCGGTCACGCTGGTGAACTGGCATGCACCCGTGCCCGTGCAATCGCCCGACCAACTGGTGAAGTGGTAGCCCGCATCGGGCGTGGCGGTGCAGCTTGCATCCTGGCCGTGGGTGACGGGGTTGGGCGTGCAGGTGACTGTGCCGTTGGCCGGGGCGGGGACGATGCCGATGGAATAGGTGTTGAGTACAAATGTGGCACCCACGCTGCGCGGGCTGGTCACGTTGTAGAGAATGCACGCGCTGGCAGTGCCCGCGCAATCGCCCGACCAATGGGTGAAGTGGTAGCCCATCGCGGGCGAGGCGACGCAGATGGTGTCTTGCCCATGGGACACGGGGTTGGCCGTGCAGTTCACGCTGCCGCCGGTGACGGCAGGGGTGGCGATGGCGTAGGTAATCGGCGCGAAGGTGGCTCCCACGCTGTGCGCGCTGGTCACGTTGGTGAACTGGCATGCACCCGTGCCCGCGCAATCGCCCGTCCAGCCGGTGAACTGAAAGCCCGTTTGCGGCGTGGCAGTGCAGCCAGCGGCCTGGCCGTGGGGCACGGGGTTGGGCGTGCAAGACATGCTCCCGCCCGGGGTGGCAGTGGTAGTGATGGCGTAGGTGATGAGCGTCGTGTTGGCAGAGACGGTGGTGGCCCCGAGCACCACGGGCTGGCAAGCCCCCGTGCCGCTGCAGGCGCCGCCCCAGCCGCTGAAGGGGCGGGCGACAGGGTCGTGCGCCGTGGCCGTGCAGGTGGCGCTGGAGCCATGGGTCACGGGGTTCGGGGTGCACTGTGCGCTGGCAATGCCCGCATCCGTGTTGACTGTCACCATGTACTGGCGCGGTGCCAGGCAAGCGGCCGTGGTGCCGCCGCTGATGCCCGCGCAATTCCAGCGGAAGGCATCGGACGCGGCAGACTGGTTGGTGGCCGAACCGGCGCTGCACAAGAGGGTTGGCAAGGTGAGCGAAGGCGCAGTGCTGCCACACGCGCCATTGGTGGGCGGCGGGGCGAAGGTGGCGCTGATGGTGCAATTGCCGGTAATGGTCGCAGTGGTGTAGGTGTTGCCCGCAAGCGATCCGCCGCAGCCGCTGACCTGCACCGTATAGCCCGGTGGCGTGGTGAGCGTGAAGCTGGCCTGCTCCCCCGCCGCTACATCGCGCCCCGCCTCGATGCTGCCGCCGCCCGTGGCCTGGGAGGTAACGAGGTAGGCGCGAGGCACGGAGCATTGCGGCGAAGGGTTGCCGCCGTAGCTGCTCTGGCACACCCAGGAGAAGGAGTAGGTTTCACCCATCACGCCGCTGGTCGTGCCCACGCTGCACAGCAAGGCGTCTGGCGGATAACGGCGAGGCGTGGTGCTGCTGGCACTGCCGCACACGCCATCGAGCTGCACGGAGCCGGCCTCGACCGTCATGCCGATGGAGGTCTGCGGCTCGGCCACCCAGGCCGGGTTGTGGCTCGCGCCTGAATACCAGGTCAGCCCGTCGTTGGTGGCCGTGGTGATCTGGCGGCGGATCATGGTCTGGCCGATGCTGCGCACCACCACCCAGGCAAAGTCGCCCGCCGCCACGATGCGGTCGCCCGTGAACACGCGCAAGCCCGGCGTGGCCGCATCGGCGGTGAAGGGGGCACAGGCCGTCATGTCCACGAACGGCGTGGCGGCGCTGGCGTCGGTTGCGCACACTTGCAGCTCGAACTGGTCGATCTGGGTGAGATTCATCTTCACCTGCGTGATGCGCAGCGACTGGCTGCCAATCGGGATGCGGTTGGCCACCCACAGTTTGGTGTGGTAGCTGGAGTTGTGCTGGATGAGCCACGGGTCATTGGCGGCTGCCAAGTTGTCGAATACCGTGACTGCACCAGCAGACACTGAAGCCGCCACCGTCAGCAGCAGCATGGCAATTCGAAGGGCAAGGGTTTTCATGGCGATGGGGTGGGTGGGTGGAGCGGTGTTCCACCCAGCCGCGATCGGCCATGAAAAATGCTTTCAGCACTTGTGTATCAAGCGCTGAAAGCCATGTTGATGCAAGCGTGTGGCACGGGTGGATGCGCACTGCCGGCCATCTTGCGGGCGCGCAGCCCTGGCGGCTTGACTGTGCGTTCGTGCCGCGCTTGACTGGACGTTTCGCAAGCCTCACCCCCCAAAAAAAGGGGCGTTCCCCTCCCCTCCCGCGCTATCATCCGCCCCGGCCCCCTGTCCCGGGGCTGATGCTTCAAAACATCCGTCTTATAGCGGCACAGCCTCTCCGAAAGCGAGGCTTGGTACACCGAATCCATCAGTCAACGCAGATGCGATGGCCTGTGGATTCGACCCGCAATGGAGCACGGAACAATGAACGCCGTTTCTCTCGCCTGCGCGCCGTCTTTTGGCGCAGCCCCTCCCTCATGCCAGGCCTTTGTGCCCGGCCAACTGCGGAGGGACATGGCATGAACCCCGCCCAGCCCTCCCCCACCACGGACAGCCACAGCACCCGGCAGCTGTCCAACGCCCTCACCCAGGTGGACCATCTCGTGCAGCAAGGCTGTGCAGAAATCTCCGCCATCGCCCAGTTGGCCCTGGCATGGCTGGAGACCCCCAAGGGCCATCGCCACCTGGACGTGGTGGCCCGCGCCCTGCAAAGCATCCGCGACAGCGCCGACACGCTGGCCGACTACGCCGGCACCGAGGCCCAGACCATGGGCTGCGGATCTGCCATGGCGCGCACTTCATGGCCCGGCCTGTGTTGATGGTCCGGCCACGGGCTGCGGCGGTCATCCAGGCTCAGGCGCCCTGCGGCAGATAGCTTGGCCGGGCCGCCGTCATGCCGCGCTTGACCTGCTGGGTGAGCTCGTCGGCCAGCACTTCATCGAGCCCGGCCTCCAGTCCGTCCAGCGCGCGGCTGACGATGTCCTCGGGGCTGGACTTCGGTGCGTCAAGCCCGCGCGTGAGGTCGGTATCGACATAGGCCATGTGCAGGCCCAGCACCTGTGTCTTCTGCCCTGCAAGCTCGCTGCGCAGGGCGTTGGTAAGCGACCAGGCGGCCGACTTGCTGGCCGAGTAGGCGGCCAGTTCGCCGCCATTGACCCAGGAGGCCACCGACAGCACATTGAGCAAGGCCCCGCCGCCGTTGGCCTTGAGAACCGGCGCAAAGGCCTGGCTCATGCGCAGCACGGCGAAGAAGTTGGTCTCGAAGATGCGCCTGGCGACCTCTTCGCTGTCGGGCGCGAGAAATCCGCCGGGCTGCGCGATGCCGGCGTTGTTGATCACCAGCGTGACGTCCGACGCCTGCGCTGCGGCGGCGGCCACGTCCTGCGGGCGGTTCACGTCCAGCTGCAGGGCATGCACGCCGGGCTGGGTGACGGTGGCGGGGTCGCGCGCGCCGGCGTAGACCTTGCGGGCGCCACGGGCAAGCAGCTCGCGTGCGAAGGCCAGGCCGATGCCGCGATTGGCACCGGTGACGAGGACAACAGCGTTTTCAATTTTCATGGAGCACTCCAGGGGTGGGGGGAAACAGATTCAACGGATCTTGATGACGACCTTGCCCTTTGCGTGGCCGGCTTCGGCATAGGCAAGGGCCTCGTTGGTGGATTCGAATGCGAAGACCTTGTCCACGACCGGGCGGATGGCGCCCGCCTCGATGAGGCGGGTGATCTCGCGCAGCTGGCCGCCGTCGGCCTTCATGAAGACAAAGGAGTAGTCGATGCCACGGCTTCGCGCCCGGCGCCTGATGCCGGAGCTGAGCAGCCGCATCACCAGCCGCACGAATGCGGGCGCCGCGATGTTTCTGCCAAACGCGGGATCGGGCGGGCCGGAGATGGAGACCAGCTTCGCGCCGCCCTTGAGCACGCGCAGGGATTTGCCAAGCGCCTTGCCGTCCTGGCTGTTGAGCACCACGTCGTAGTCGTGCAGGACGTCCTCGAAGTCCTGCGTGCGGTAGTCGATGACGACATCCGCGCCCAGGCCCCTGACCAGTTCGAAGTTGGCAGCGCTTGTGGTGGTGGCAACGGTGGCGCCCAGGTGCCTGGCCAGCTGGATGGCGAACGTGCCCACGCCCCCGGAGCCGGCCTGGATGAAGACCCTTTGCCCCTTCGTCAGCTTCGCTGTCTCCACCAGTGCCTGCCAGGCCGTCAGGCCCACCAGGGGGATGGAGGCGGCCTCTTCCATCGTGAGCCCCTTGGGTTTTGGCGCCAGCGACGACTCCTTGACCGGCACGAACTCCGCGAACGTGCCGATCCGGAAATCGTCCGTGCGTGCATAGACCTCGTCACCGGGCTTGAACTGCCGCACGCGCGGGCCGGCCTTGACCACCACGCCGGCCACGTCGTGGCCCAGGATCAGGGGCAGGCGATAGGGCAGGATGAGCTTGAATTGCCCATCCTTGATCTTGGAGTCCAGCTGGTTCACGCCTGCGGCATGGACCTGGACCAGGACTTCGTCGTCACGCAGCTGCGGCTCGGGCACCTCTGCCAGCTGCAAGGCGCGGTTCGCTCCATAGCTTTCCAGAATGAATGCCTTCATGGTCTTCCTTTATATGATGATCATCATATGTAACGGCAAAAAAAATCCTGGCACAGGCACTGGGCATGCGCCATCACTGGTTGGCCGGCGCCAGGTGCTTGAGTGCTGCCTCGCGCAGGTTGTCGGACAGGGCCGGATCGTCCACCGCCCGTGCCAGCAGCAGGCTGCCGACCATGGTGGACAAGGTGACGAGCGCGCGCTCGTGGGCACCGGGCTGTCCCCAGTCCGGTGATTGGCGGGCGATGAGATCGACCATTTCCTTGATGTGGCCCGTGGCCACGCGGCGCACCTCCGGCGCCTGGCGCGAGGTCTCGGAGCCCAGGGCCGCCAGGGGGCAGCCCAACTCGGCGCGCTGGACATGTTCCTTGGAAAGATAGGCGGCCAGCATGGCCTGCAGCGCCATGCCGGGCGGCGCCTTGGCCACCACGTCGGCGACGGCGGCACAGGACTCCGCGCAGGCCTTGCCCGCCGCTTCGGCCAGCATGGCATCGCGCGAGGCGAAATGGGCGTAGAAGGCGCCATGCGTCAGGCCCGCCTCCTTCATGATGTCCGCCACCCCGGTGCCGCCATAGCCGCTGCGGCGGATGGCACGCGCCGCCACGGAGACGATGCGCTCATGCGTGGCCTCCTTGGCGGAAGCTCGGGCGCTGGAATTTGTGTTTCGCATGATGGTCATCATACATTGTTTGCGTCATGCACGCGCCGCAGATGGGACATCCGCCCGCAGCCATTGCATGGACAATCCCGGCATGTCTGCTGCTGCTTCACACCACAATCCATCCCGCCCCGTGCTCATTGCCGGCGGCGGCATCGGTGGCATGGCCACTGCCCTCACGCTGCACCAGATCGGCGTGCCCTGCATCGTGTTCGAGTCGGTGGCGCAGCTGCAGCCGCTGGGCGTGGGCATCAACCTGCAGCCGAACGCCGTGCGGGAACTGCATGACCTGGGCTTCGGCAACGATGTGCTGGACACCATCGGCCTGCAGGCCCGGGAATGGGCGCTGGTCGGGCGCAACGGCAACGAGGTGTATGCCGAGCCGCGCGGGCTGCAGGCCGGCTACTGCTGGCCGCAGTACGCGGTGCACCGGGGGCAGCTGCAGATGATGCTGTTCAACGCCGTCAGGCAGCGCCTGGGCGACGACGCCGTGCAGCTGGGCCGGCGCGTGGTGGGCTACCGGCAGGATGCCGAGGGCGTGACCGCCCTCATCGACACCCGCGATGGCCAGCGGCTGGAGGTGCAGGGCTCGCTGCTGGTGGCGGCCGATGGCCTGCACTCGGCCGTGCGCGCGCAGATGCACCCCGCGCAGCCGCCCATACAGTGGGGCGGCGCCATCATGTGGCGCGGCACCACGCCCGGGGTGCCTGTGCGCACCGGCGCGTCCTTCGTGGGCGTGGGCTCGCTGCGCCATCGCGTGGTGCTGTACCCCATCACGCCGCCGGACCCCGTCACGGGCCTGGCCACCATCAACTGGATCGCCGAGATCACGGTGGACAACCAGGGCGGCTGGCGGCAGGGCGACTGGAACCGGCGCGTGGCGCTGGAGGAATTCATCCACCACTTCGACGGCTGGGACTACGGCTGGCTGGACGTGCCAGCCATGCTGCGCGGCGCCACGGATGTCTTCGAGTACCCCATGATCGACCGCGACCCCGTGCCCACCTGGGTGGACGGCCGCGTGGCCTTGCTGGGCGATGCGGCGCACGTGATGTACCCCGTGGGCTCCAATGGCGCCAGCCAGGCCATCGTGGACGCGCGCGTGCTGGGTGCGCAGTTCCTTGCCCACGGCGTGGGCCCGCAGGCGCTGCGCGCCTATGACGACAGGCTGTGCAAGGACCTCTCGGCGCTGGTGCTGCGCAACCGGGGGGCCGGCCCCTTCGGCCTGCTGGGGCTGGTGGACGAGCGCTGCGGCGGCGTCTTCGACGACATCGACGAGGTGCTGCCACGCGAGGAGCGCGAGGGCTTCATGGCCCGCTACAAGGCCGCTGCCGGCTTTGCGATCGAGACGCTCAACGCAGCGCCCCCCACCATTGCGCCGGGACAGCGCGTGGCCGGGGCCTGAGCCCTTGTGCGGCGGCAAGGGCCGCGAGTCGCCATAATCGGCCCTTGCCCCTGGCAGCCATCCCCAGATTTACATCACAGACCCAGCAGGAAGACCCCATGCCGATCCAATCCATTCTGAAATCCACCGTGGTGGCACTGGCGATCGTGGGCAGCGGTTCGCTCTTTGCGCAGGGCGCGCCCCTGAACACAGCGGCGTTCGACGCCCTGATTGCGCAAGGCCCCGTCGCCGACGCCGCGACCATCGCATCGAGCACCTGGGCCAGCAAGATCAAGCAGGCCGGCACGCTGCGCCTGGGCAGCACCCAGACCTCCAATCTGTTTTCCCTGCTCAACGAGAAGGACGGCAAGATCCGCGGCTTCGACGCAGGCCTGGCCCAACTGCTCACGCGCTACATCCTGGGCGATGCCTCCAAGTACCAGTTCGCGCAGGTCACCTCGTCCACGCGCGAGCAGGTGCTGATCAACAACCAGGCGGACATGGTGATTGCCACCTACTCCATCACCCCTGCCCGTGCCGAGAAGATCTCGTTTGCCGGCCCCTACTACACCTCGCAGGCCGGGGTGCTGGTCAAGGCAAGCAACAAGACCGTGCAGTCGTACAGCGATCTGGGCGGCAAGAAGGTCGCCACGCAGGCCGGCTCCACGGGGCCTGCCATCCTGGCGCAGCACGCGCCCAAGGCGGTCGTGCAGGAGTTCCAGACGCACCAGGAAGCGCTGGACTCCCTGCGCCAGGGCCGCGTGGACGCCTATGTGACCGACTACACCCTGCTGCTCAACACCCTGAGCCTGGGCACCGGCGACGCGCGGCTGGCGGGCGCGCCCTTCGGCACGCAGGATTCCTATGGCATCGGCCTGCCCAAGGGCTCGGACGGCGTGGCCTTCATCAACGCCTTCCTGAAGAAAATCGAAGCCGACGGCACCTGGGCCAAGCTGTGGACCATCTCCATCGGCCAGCGCACCGGCAGCACGGCCGTTCCCACGCCGCCCGCCCTGCCCTGAGCGATGGGTGACGTCTCCAGACTCCTCGCCGACCACGGGCCTGCCTTCTGGCAGGCCCTCTTGCTGACCTGGAAGCTCACCGCGTTCTCGTTCCTGCCCGGCTTCCTGCTGGGCGTGGTCGTCACGGTGCTCAGGTTGCTTCCGCTGCCGCCGCTGCGCTTCGTGCTGACCGCCTACGTCGAGATCTTCCGCAACATCCCCAGCGTGGCGCTGCTGATCTTCATCGTGTTCGCGCTGCCCGATCTCAACGTCGTGATCGACTATGAGCCCAGCGTGGTCCTGGCCCTGGCGCTGGTGTGTTCCGCGTTCACGGCGGACTATCTGCGCGCGGGCATCAACACCATTGCCGGCAGCCAGATCGAGGCCGCGCTCAGCCTGGGCATGCGGCCCATGCAGATCATCTCGGCCGTGGTGCTGCCGCAGGCGCTGCGCTCGGTGGTGCAGCCGATGACGTCGCTGCTCATTGCGCTGATGCTGTCCACCTCGCTGGCATCCCAGGTGCCGCTGGCGGGCCGGGAACTCACCTCGCTCGTGTCCAAGATCGCCAACGACTCCGCTGCCGGCATGGCCGCCTTCGCCGTGGCCGCCGCGATGTACGTGGCCACCGGATTGCTGATCGCCTGGGCGGGCGCCATCCTGGAAAAGAAGCTGCGGATACTGCGATGAGCCGTTCTCTGGAAGACATTCTGTTTGGCGCACCCAGCCCGCAGGCCCGGCGGGTCACGCAGGTGGCCAGCCTGATCGCGGCGGCCCTGCTGCTGGCGCTGGCCGCGGGCATCGCGCTGCGCTTTCATTCGGCAGGCCAGCTCGAGGCCCGGTTCTGGGAATTCTTCGCCTGGCCCACCACCTGGGCCTTTCTGGCCAAGGGCCTGCTCGGCACGCTGGCATCGTCGGCCATGGCCGCCGTGATTGCGCTGGCCCTGGGGCTGGTGCTGCTGGCGGGGCGCCTGGCGCGGCCCCGGCTCGTGCGCTGGCCCAGCGTCGCCGTCATCGAATTCCTGCGCGGCACGCCCACGCTGCTGCTGATCTATGTCTGCTTTCTGGTGCTGCCCGCCGCCGGCATCAAGCTGAGCACCTACTGGATGCTGACCCTGCCCATAGGCCTGAGCACCGCCGCCGTGGTGGCCGAGGTCTACCGCGCGGGCGTGCTTGCCGTGCCCCGCGGCCAGACCGATGCCGCGCGAAGCCTGGGACTGACCGAGGTACAGGTCTTCCGGCTCGTCGTCTTCCCCCAGGCGGTGCGCTTCATCGTGCCGGCGCTGGTCGCGCAACTGGTCATCGTGGTCAAGGACACCACCTTCGGCTACATCGTCACCTACGGCGAGCTCATGCAGAACGCCAAGGTGCTCATTGCCAACTACCACGCGCTGGTGCCCGTGTACCTGGTGGTGGCGGTGCTCTACTGCCTTGTGAACTACGCGATATCCAGGGCGAGCAGGCGGCTGAACCGGCCCGTGCACTGAGGCCCGCCAGTGCCTGCCCTCAGGGAAGGCTCAGATCCATGCCGAGCATCCTGGCAAGGCCGAAGGTGAAGGCCAGCACGCACAGCAGCAGCAGCGTGAAGACGGCAGCGATCTTGCCGCCCGCAATGAGCAGCTCGCGCCTATCCGCCCCCTTCTTCTTGCCTTGGTCGTAATGCCACTTGATGGCGAAGAACATGGCCGTGCCGAACACGAGCGCCTTGAACGTGACGAAGACTACGGGGATCCAATCGATCATTTTGAGAACTTCCAGCCAATGACTTGGCACTGTCCACGGTGGGGAGCCCCCTCCCGGACATGAGAGGCAGAGCGTCAGCGACGGCCATGCAAGCACGGTGCTGCCACACCTTGTGGCGCATACTACCCAAAAGCAATTTCCATACATGAACCCAAACATCGCTGCTGAAAACCATGCAAGATGACTCTTTGCCAAGCTGGCTGCCGCGCCTGGCCGTGCAGCGCGGCCCCCGTTTTCTGCAGATTGCGGATGCCTTGCAGGCAGCGGTGGCGGACGGATCGCTGAAACCGGGTGACCGCCTGCCTCCGCAGCGCCTGCTGGCAGCGCAGCTGGATGTGGACCTGACGACCATCACCCGCGCCTACGACGAGGCCCGGCGGCGCCACCTGCTGGAGGGACGCGGCGCGCGAGGCACCTATGTCGCGGCGCCGAAGGTCGAATGGAGCTCGGTGCTCGACCTGAGCATGAACACCCCGCCGCCGCCCGAGGGCGTGGACTTCGACGACATGCTCAAACAGGGCTTGTCACAGGTATTGATGAGGGCCGATGCCCAGCTGCTGATGACCTACCACCTGGGCGGGGGCAGCGACTCCGACCGCAAGGCCGCAGCCCAATGGCTGGAGCCGATGTTTGGGAGTCTGGATGACCGGCAGATCGTTGTCTGCCCCGGGGCGCAGGCGGCGATCGCCGCCCTGATTCTTGCGCTGACCGCGCCGGGCGACGTGATCCTGGCGGAGCCCGCCAGCTATCCCGGCCTGCGTGCCGCAGCGGCCCAGTTCGGCCGGCGCATCCTGGCGGTGCAGGCGGACAGGCAGGGGATGGTGCCGGAGATGCTGGAGCAGGCCTGCCGCGAGCACAGGCCGGCGCTGGTCTACCTCAATCCGACACTGCAGAACCCGACCGCCATCACCATGTCGGAAGGCCGGCGCAAGCAGCTGGCCAGCGTGGCCAGGCGCTGCCAGGTGCGCATCGTCGAGGACGACCCCTACTGGCTGCTGGCCGACGCCCCGCCGCCGCCCATTGCCGCATTCGCCCCGCAGCAGGTGTACTACATCTCGACCCTGTCCAAATGCCTGACGCCCGGCCTGCGCGTGGCCTTCGTGCTCATGCGCGACCCGCATGAACGCCAGCGCTTCCTGGTGGCGCTCAGGTCCTTTGCGCTGATGGCCACCCCCGTGACGGCCGCGCTGGCCACGCAGTGGATCCTCGATGGTTCGGCCGGGCAATTGATGGACGGCGTGCGCAAGGAGGCGCGCCTGCGCCACCGGATGGCCAGGGACATCCTGGCGGGGCGGTACAGCGGCGCCGGGGACGGCCTGCATGTATGGCTGGAGCTGCCGGGGTACTGGACTTGCGCCCAGCTGGCACGTGCCGCCGACAGCGAGGGCATCGCCGTCACGCCCGCGCAGGCATTCGCCACCGGCAGCGAATCCGTGAATGCCATCCGCATCTCTCTGGGCAGCATCAAGGACCGTGGACGCCTGCACGCCGGTCTTCAACGGCTGTCCCATCTGCTTGCACGGCTGCCGGAGTCGTTCAGCGCTGCCGTGGTGTAGCCGCGCCGGTCGCGGGAGCGCGGCTTGCGGCCGCAGCCGCAGCCGCAGCCGCAATCGCAGCCGCAATCGCAATCGCGAGCGCAGCCACGACCAGCACTGCCGCGACTGCGAACGTGATCCGCATCGCGTGGGCAATGGCCCCGGGATGCGCCGCGGCGATGTCGGCCGTCCCTGACGCGAACGCGAACACCATCCCCATCACGGATGCCCCGGTGACGAGCCCGAGGTTGCGCGACAGCCCGAGCATGCCCGACATCACGCCACGCTGGTCCGCAGCGACATCGGCCATGACGGCCGTGTTGTTGGCGGCCTGGAACAGCTGGTAGCCAGGGGTCAGGACGGCGATGGCGGCAACGTAGCCCGCAACACCGAACATCGCCGCAAGCACGGACAGGGCGAATGCGCCCGCCGCCATGGCGATGAGTCCGGCGATGACCATGGGGGCAGCGCCCAGGCGATCGACGACACGGCCGGCCGGGACACCGCTCAGGATGGCGATGAACGGGCCCACCGACATCACGAGCCCGACCGTGGTTTCGTCAAGCCCGAGCCCGCGAGACAGATAGAACGGCCCGACCACCAGCGTCGCCATCATCACCGTCGAGACGAGCGCATTCATGGCCAGGCTCGCGCTGAAGCCCGGATCGCGGAACCGCTCCAATCGGATCAATGGCGATGCGGCTGCCGCCTGGGCCCTCGCGAAGAGCACGACGCCGAAGGCCGCGGCCGACAGCAAAGCCCCGTTGAGCGAACCGAAGCTTGCGCGCCCCAGCGTCATGGCGAGTGCATAGGCCACAAGCGTCAGAGCGAGCAGCAAGGTGCCCAGGTGGTCGAAGCGCGCCCGATCCGCCTGCGCCCCTTGGCGATGCACGGGCAGGTATCGATGCGCGAGAAGGAATGTCAGGACGCCCAGCGGCAGGTTGATGAGGAAGATGGCCCGCCAGCCGGGTCCGGCGATCAGATATCCGCCGAGTGCTGGACCGAGGGTGGTGCCCATCGCGGACATCGTTCCGAGCAGGCCCATCGCGCTACCGGTCCTCGCCTTCGGAACCGTCTCGGCGACCAGCGCCATGGAGAGGGCCATCATGATGGCCGCGCCCAGGCCCTGCACCGCCCGGGCGGCAATCAGCAGCCAGAGATTGGGAGCCAGGCCGCAAAGGACCGAGGCCAGCGTGAACAGGACGATGCCGGCCAGCAGCAGCCGTCGGCGGCCCAGGACATCGCCCAGCCGGCCGGCGCTGACGGTCAGGGCGGTGATGGCCAGCAGATAGGCCAGGACGATCCACTGGACCTGCTGGAAGGACGCGTTGAACGCCTGCGCGAAGGTGGGCAATCCCACGTTGGCGATGCTGGTGCCCAGCGAGGACAGCAGCATGGACAGCGAAAGGCTGGCCAGCACCCACCGGACCGGCGGCCCCTGTTGCGCACCGCCGGCCCCTGCCCCACCTACCCCACCTGCTCCGGCACCGATCGGTTTCGACGTGGACTTCATCTTTGGCGACTCCCATATTCAAGTTCTCAGGAGCCTAGTGCCGTGCCTGGCATGGCGGAAGGCGCACTGCTCTCACTTTATTCATGCGTTTGACGCCATGTCACTACCCGCTGTGCTACGGTCAATCCATGCCGAAGCCCGATCTCAACCTGCTTGTCACCCTGGATGTGCTCCTTGCGGAGGGAAACGTTGCGCGCGCGGCCCAGCGGTTGCGGCTGAGCCCGTCGGCAATGAGCCGGGCGCTGGCGCGGCTGCGTGAGACCACCGGCGATCCGCTGCTGGTCAGGGCCGGGCGGGGTCTCGTTCCCACACCGCGAGCGCTTGAGCTGCGCGAGCGGGTCAGCCAGCTGGTGCAGGACACGGAAGCTGTTCTGCGCCCTGCCGGGCAGCCCGACCTCGGACAAATGGTGCGCACGTTCACGCTGCGCACCAGCGAAGGCTTCGTGGAGAATTTCGGACCGGACCTCATTGCCCGCGTGGGCCAGCAAGCGCCCGGCGTACGGCTTTGCTTCGTGCAAAAGACCAACAAGGACAGCGGCCCGCTTCGCGACGGGACGGTCGACCTGGAAACCGGCGTTGTCGCAAGCACGATAGGTCCGGAGGTGCGCGCGCAGGCGCTGTTCCGAGACCGTTTCATCGGCGTCGTGCGCCAGGGCCATCCGCTGAGCCAGGGCGAGATCACACCCGCGCGCTATGCGAGCGGCAGGCATATCCTGGTGTCCCGGCGGGGGCAGGAAAAGGGGCCCATTGATGAAGCCTTGAATGCGCTCGGCCTGCAGCGGCAGATCGTTGCGACCGTCGGCGGCTTTTCCAGCGCGCTGGCCCTGGCCCGCGCCAGCGACCTGATCGCCAGCGTTCCCGAACGACACACCGGCAACCTGCGCGCGCAAATGCACAGCTTCCCCCTTCCGGTCTCCATGCCGCAGATCACGGTTTCATTGCTCTGGCATCCCAGGCTGCATGCCGATGCTGCGCACCGCTGGCTGCGCGGGTGCGTACGGGAGATTTGCGCAAAGGCTGATTCGCCATGAGCGCCCGCAGCCAGCGGGCTGCCATCGCCGCTGCCATGCACCCATGCAGATACCCATGCAGATGGGCCAGCCCATCTGCAGACCAAGGCTGACCAGCGCCAGATGCAGCAGGCGCTGGAGGCCGGGATGGTTACATATGCAACAACGGGTTGCACACCTACGTGGACCGTCCCGCGCAGGCCATACCATCGCCGGCCTACAACACAGAAAGGCGCGAGGTTATGCAGGAGAGTTCTCTGGAGTGCTTCCTCTATCACAGTCAGTTGGCACCAGGGGCCGACACCACCTGCATCGCGGGCATCATCAAGACCGCACGCTCGTTCAACGGGTCGGCCGGGATAACGGGCATGCTGGTTTTCGACGGGGAACGTTTCTTTCAGTATGTCGAAGGGCCGGCACGGCAATTGGGTTTGCTGGTGGAGTCCATCTCGCGCGACGAAAGACATATCAACTTCACGCCGATGTTCCCGCAAACGCGCATTGATCAAAGGCGTTTCGCCAAGTGGTCCATGGCCTATGTGATTGTGGAAGATACAGAACATCTGGGCACGATTTCCAAGCTTGAAGGCCCTGGTGCGCTGGCCAAATTGCAGGAGCTGTTGCCGCTGCTGGATGTTCAGTAATTCCTTGGGCCAAAGCGGAGCGGGATTTTCATGATGTGGGTTCACTGAGGCAGGAAATCGATGCTCACCCGTTGGACTACCGAATCCGAGAAAGAGCAACTGCTCGGACTTCAGACCGCTGAAATCCTGGACATGACCGCCAGACGGGAATTTCAGCGCATCACCCAGCTGACCAGCCAGATGTTCATGGTGCCGATTGCCATCATCACGGTTCTGGACGAGCACAGGCAATGGTTCAAGGCGCCCGTAGGTGTGGACATGGACGGCAGCCTGCGCACGGACGCCTTCTGCGACCACACCATCAGAAACGAAGGAATCATGGTGATTCCTGACACGCACCTTGACCGCAGGTTCTCAGGCAATGCGCTGGTAACCGGCCCACCGAACATCAGGTTCTATGCCGGCGTTCCCCTGATCATGAAATCCGGCCATGCCATCGGCAGCCTGTGCATCATCGATACCCGACCCAGAACCTTCTCTGAAGAGCAAGGCCGGCAACTGGCCGCCATGGCTGCGATAGTGCAGGCTCAGATCCAATACCATCACAGCATTGGAAAAGTAGACGAGGTCACGGGCTTGCACAATCGCTCGCAGCTCCAGTCCGACCTGAACAGCCTTTGCATTGTGGCCCCGCAGGAGGCACGCAGCCTGGTATTGATGGAAGCGATCAACCATTGCAGCCTGCTGGAAATGAGCAATGCGCTGGGCTTGAACTATGTCGAGCAGCTCCTGCGTGACATTGCGAAGGCCGTCACGGACATGACGGGGCCGCACGCAACCGTGTACCACGTGGGCCTGGCCAGGTTTGCCTGGATCATCAGCGCGGGCAGGCAAGAAGATGAAGAGGCCCTGGTCAGGCAATTGCTGAAACACCTGCAAAAGCCCATCACCAGTGCCGATCTCCGGTTCGAACTTCAGCCCCGGGCAGGCGTGGTGCGGTTCCGCCTGGCCCAGGCCGAGGTCGATGATGTCATTCGCAAGGCCATGGTGTCCGTGCAGCAGGCTGGCCACAACCATCGGTCACTTCACCGCTATGAGGAGAACGAGGACAGCCGCCAGCGAAGATCCTATCGGCTATTGCGGGACTTTGGGCATGCGCTGGACAAGGGGCAGCTGCGGCTGGTGTACCAGCCCAAATTCGACAACCGCAGTTTCAGCTGCAAGGGGCTGGAGGCGCTCATCCGCTGGAAGCACCCGGAAATGGGGGAAATCCCGCCCAGCGAATTCATCCCCCTGGTGGAAGCCACGCCGTTGATCCATGGCCTGACGCGGTTCGTGATCAAAACGGCGCTGGCGCAGGTTGCGGCCTGGAAAGCGGAAAGTCTCGACCTCCAGGTCTCCATCAATGTCTCGCCGCGCAATCTGGACGAGGTCGATTTTCCGGACTACCTCAACGCCATGTGCAGTCAATATGGCGTTGCCCTGGAAAATATCGTGATCGAGTGCACCGAAAGCGATGTGCTGACAGGCCATGGCACGGTCCAGGCGCTTCAGCACATCAGAAAACTCGGAATCCAGGTCGCACTGGATGATTTTGGTGCCGCCTACTCCAATCTTGCGTCACTCAAGAATCTGCCTGCCGAGATATTGAAGATAGACCGCTCCATGGTCTGCGACGTAGATACCAATGAACGGGCGCTGGCCGTGCTCAAATCCATCATGACCATGGCCTCGGACCTTGGCTACCGCCTCGTGGCAGAAGGCGTTGACAGCGCCGAAGTCTTCGATCTGCTGGTTTCGCTGGGGTTCGATGAGATACAGGGCTACTATTTCAGCAGGCCCATGGAGGCATCGGAAATCAGGAAATTCGTCGAAGAGCGCAATCGATACGCACAGGGGAAATGAAGGGCCTTGGCCATGGCATGCCGGGCGCAGGCGCAGGCAATTGGCGGGACGACTGTAGGCAGTCTCCTCACCGTGGCGCTGGATCGGCTGACATGGCTTTGCTTGGTTTTCCGATCTCGCCGCTGCCGGGCTGCGCTCCTAATGAGGGCTTCAAATTTTGTTTTCCAGGAGTTCTCTATGACAGGTCTCAAGACGCTGAAGATGGGTTTGATCGCAACCGCGCTGATCGCAGCCACGGCCTCGACCAGCTGGGCACAGCCCGTGGCGGGCACCACCACCTTGGGCGTGGCGGCCACCGAAGTCCAGGCCGTGGCCACGGGCTGGAGCCTGAAGAAGTCCGTGCTGGGCAAGAGCGTCTACAACGAGGAAGGCAAGGCCGTGGGCAAGATCGACGACGTGATCGTCGCACCCGACAAGGCGGTCTCCTACGCCATCGTCGGCGCCGGCGGCTTCCTGGGCATGGGCAAGCATGACGTGGCCATTCCGGTGAACCAGTTCCGCGTGGAAAACAACAAGATCACGCTGCCCGGCGCCACCAAGGACGCGCTGAAGGCGCTGCCCAAATTCGAGTACGCCAAGAAGTAAGCCGGGCGCGCGCCCTGCTTCTTTGACAAGCCCTGCGTTGCAGGGCTTTTTCGTGGGCGGCCGTGCAGGACCATATGATCGCGGCGGATCAGATTCATACCAAAAAATATCCGCGAGTCAATGAAAACAATCGTCGCCGTATCCTTGGGAATATCGCTGTGCATTCAGGCATTGCCCTGCCTTGCAGACAACAGCAATGGAAAGCAGCTCTACCTGTCCAGATGCGCCATGTGCCACGGGGCAGACGCCAAGGGTACGGGCCCGCTGGCCAACAAGAGCAATCCACCCACCCCCGACCTGGCGACCGCCGCGTTCAGAAAAAGGCTCCATGACTATCCGGGCGTGATCGTCTCGTCCGTCATTCTTCGCCCCAATGGCGACCTGATTCCCAGGACCTTGCGGGAAAACGGGGTGAAGGTGCCGCCCCATGCCTGGACCGTGAAGGATTTCCGCGACCTCAATGAATACTTCAGTGGCCTGGTTGCGAAGAAGTAGCCCTATATATCGAGTTTCTGCGCGCGCATATGCTCACGCACCGCATCGACCAGGATGCTGGCCAGCCGGTCCACGGGCGCTGGCGCATCGAGCGTGGCACGGCCCAGGATCAGATCCATGGACGGCAGGGCCGGCAGGCCCAGGGCCTGCGCATCCAGCGGCTTGACGTGCGCGGGCAGGCCGAACGGCGTGCGCACGGACAGGCCCAGGCCTGCAGCCGTGGCGGCCCAGACGGCGGACAGGCTGGCACTGTTGAAGGCATGGCGCCAGGCCATGCCCTTCTTGTCCAGCGCAGCCGTCACGATGTCCCGCAAGGGGCAAGGCGCATCGAGCATGGCCAGGGGCAGCACGTCGTCGTCCTGCGCTGCACCACTGCGCCAGCGTGCCCAGCCGGCGTCGGCCGCGTCCATGGATGCCGGGCCAATCCACTGGAGCGGCAGCCGCATGATGTGCTCCCCATGCACGCACGCGTGGTTCACGCCCGCATCCCATAGCAGGGCCAGGTCGAATTGCCCGAGGGCGATGCGCTCGCGCAGTTCATCGCTGCGGGCCACGCTGGCTTCGATGCGCACATGGGGATGGGCGCGCGCGAACTGCCCCAGCACATGGGGCAGCACGCTTTCGCCCAGGTCTTCCTGCAGGCCCAGGCGCACCAGGCCGCGCAGTTCGCTGCCGCGCACGGCCGCCACGGCGCGGTCGTTGAGTTCGAGCAGGCGCAGCGCGTAGCCGCGCAGGGTTTCTCCGGCCTCCGTCAGCACCAGCCCCCGGCCGGACTTGCGCAGCAAGGGCGTGCCGCATTGGGATTCCAGCTTCTTGAGCTGGGCGCTGACGGCCGAGGTGGAGCGGCCGAGCTTGTCCGCGGCGCGGGCAAAACTGCCCAGTTCGACGCCGGTGCAAAACGTGCGCAGCACATCCAGGTCATAGAGCACACGTGTCATTGCCAAGCCTTCATCGTGCTGAAAAACTGGATTGTAGATACGAAATTATGTGATTTTCAGGATGGTTGGGACTGACCATACTGCCGGCCATGACCTCTTCTTCCGCCGGCCGCAGCGCCAATCCCAGCCCCTTGGCTTCCCCCCACCCGCCCCGCCACCGATGGAAGGTGCTGGCCGCTGGCGTCATCGCCAACGCCGCGTTTTCCGTGGCTTTCAGCGGCATCCCCATGACGGCCATCCTCATGCGTTCGGGCTACCCGCTGGACACGCAGACGCTGGGCCTGGCGCTGGGGCTGATGGGCCTGGGCATTGCGCTCAGCGAACTGCCCTGGGGCCTGCTGACGGACCGCTGGGGCGACCGGCCAGTGCTGCTGCTGGGCCTGTGCGGCACGGCCTTGGCCCTGGCGGCGATGGCGCTCTGGGCCTCGCCATCGCCGGACCATATCCCTTCGTTCGGCCTGCTGGCCGGCGGGCTGGTGCTGGTGGGCCTGCTGGGCGGCAGCGTCAACGGTGCCAGTGGCCGGGCCGTCATGGGCTGGTTTGCCGAAGGCGAGCGCGGCCTGGCCATGAGCATCCGCCAGACCGCCGTGCCCTTGGGCGGCGCCATTGGCGCCCCCTTGCTGACCGGCCTGGCCACGCATGCAGGCTTTGCCGCCGTCTATGGCGTGCTGGCGGCGCTGTGCCTGGCGGCGGCGGTGTTTGCAGCGCTGTGGATTCAGGAGCCACCGCATGCACCGGCCTCAGGCAAGGCCGCTGCGCCAGGCCGGGCCGGGCCATCCGCGCCAGGGCCCCTGCGCGATCGGCAAGCCTGGCGCATGGCCGCCGGCATCGGCATCCTGTGCGCCCCGCAGTTCGCCGTGCTCTCGTTCGGAACGGTGTTTCTGCATGACCATGCCCACCTGGGGCTGGGCGTGGCGGCGGCCGTCATGTCGGTCGTGCAGCTCGCCTCCATGGCCCTGCGCATCTGCAGCGGCCGCTGGACTGACAGGCGCCAGAACCGCCCGGCCTTTCTGCGCGCCTGCTGCCAGCTCACCCTGGCGTTGTTCGCGGGCATGGCGGCCCTGAGCTGGAGCAGCCATCCGGGCGCATCGGCAGTGTCGCCCGCCATGGGCCTGGTGCTGATGGTGATGCTGGGCGTGTGCGGTATCTGCGTGTCCGCCTGGCACGGCGTTGCCTACACGCAGCTGGCCGGGCTGGCCGGCGCGGCCCGCGCGGGCACGGCGCTGGGCATGGCCAATACCTCGGTGTTCGCGGTGTGCTTCCTGGTGCCGCTGGCCATTCCGCACTTGCTGTCGGCCCAGGGCTGGGGGCTGGTCTGGGCCTGCGCGGCGGCCTGCGCGGGCTGGGCCATGCATCTGTTTGCACGGGCCGGGGCGGCCGGCAACCCCGGGGCCACGCAGGGGGCGTTATTGAACGAGAATACCGGCTGTCTTCCCACGGCCTCCTCGCACCGACCATGACCATCGCCCACTGGCTTGTTTTCTGCGGCGTCTCGCTGCTGATGTGCTTCACTCCCGGCCCGGCTGTGCTGCTGGCCATCTCCAACTCGGTGGACGTGGGCGCCAGGCGAACGGCCCTGAGTTCGCTGGGCAGCTCGGTGGGCATCTTCGTGGTCTCCGGGCTGGCCATGATCGGCATGGGCACCATTCTCAGCATGTCGGCCCACGCATTTCTGGTCATGAAGGTGGCAGGCGCCATGTACCTGATCTGGCTGGGCGTCAAGCGCTGGCGCAGCAAGGACGCGCTGCTGGGCAGCGACGCCGGCCTGGCGCCTGCCCACCGGCGTGAACGCGGGAACTGGCAGCTGGTGGCGCAGGGCCTGGGCGTGTCGCTGACCAATCCCAAGGCCATCCTGTTCTTCTCCGCGCTGTTCCCGCAATTCGTCATCCCGGGCGAGCCGCTGCTCACGCAGTACCTGGTGCTGACCACCACGTTCGCGGTGTGCGCCCTGATCTCGCACGCCTGCTATGTGCTGCTGATCTCCATGATCAAGGGCCACGTGCTGGCGCACGCCAGGCTGTTCAACCGCATCGTGGGCGGCACCTTCATCGCGCTGGGCCTGGGATTGCTCAGGACGCGGCACAAGCTGGGCTGAGTGCGGGCCAGGGCTTCGCACTGGCCGTTCAACAGCTGTCGGATCAACCCGGCAAGCCCAGCCGCTCGCTCACCACCCGCTTGATCAGCTGCTCTGCAAAGCGCGTGACGCGGGTGGACGGGCGTGCGCGCGGAATGGCCAGCACCAGGCGGTTGCGCACGACGGGCGAGATGATCTGCGCGATCGACAGCTGCGAAGGCGAGGCCGTGCCCTGGATGGCGCTCAGCGGCAGCACGGAGTCGCCCATGCCCCGGGCCACCAGCGAGAGCACGGTGTGCACGGAATCGACCTCGGCCAGCATGTGCAGCGGCACGCCGCGCGGCACGGTGTAGCTCTCCAGCAGCTTGCGCAGCGCGTTGGGGCCGCGCGCCATGACGAGCTTGCGCTGGGACAGCGCCGCCATGCGGACCTTGGCGGGCAGCGCATGCCTGCTGACCAGCACCAGTGGCTCGCGCAGCAGGGTCTCCGTGGTGATCTGCGGCGAGTGCGGGGGATCGAACAGCAGGGCCATATCCACGCGCCCGGCGATCAGCCATTCGCGCAGGCTGATGCTCAGGTTCTCCTCGATGGAGATGGTGACGTCGGGGTACTGCTGCAAAAAGCCCTGCACCAGGTCTGCGGCGATGGAGCGCGCCACCCAGGGCGGCAGGCCGATGCTGATGCGCCCGCGCGGGCTGCGCAGCCGGTCCTGCATGTCCGATTCGGCCTGCGCGGCCAGCGCAAAGATGCCGGCCGCATGCTGCAGCAGCGCCTGGCCCGGCTCGGTCAGCACCACGCCGCGCCCGGTGCGCTCAAGCAGCCGCTGTCCCAGCTCCCCCTCCAGCAACAGCACCTGTCGGCTGAGGGCCGGTTGCGACAAATGCAGGGCGGCGGCGGCGCGGCTGAAGCTGCCGGCCTCGGCCACCGCAGCGAAATAGCTCAGGCGCGTCAGGTCCATGGTTCTCCTTGGCAAGGGCTTTCAGCATGCTTTTGGCTGATAGCAGGTATCAGCCAAGTCTATGCCTCATTCGCGGCAAGCCCGCCCACAATCGCCACAAGCCGCTGCCTTGTTGCAAAGCCCCATGCCTGAACTCACCTACGCCCTGTCCCCCTCCAAGCCCGCGCTGCAGCTGCCTGCGTGCGCCTGCGATACCCATGTGCATGTGTTCGGTCCCGGCACCCAGTTTCCCTATGCGGCCGGGCGCAGCTTCACCCCGGCGGACGCGGGCAAGCACACGCTGTTTGCACTGCACCGCCACCTGGGCGTGTCGCGCTGCGTGATCGTGCAGTCCGCCTGCCACGGCCTGGACAACAGTGCGGTGCAGGACGCGATTGCCGCCGGTGGCGGCAACTACCTGGGCGTGGCGCTGGTGGCCGCCGATGTGTCCGATGGCGAGCTGGCGCGGCTGGCGGGTGCGGGGTTCCGGGGCGTGCGCTTCAACTTCATGCGGCACCTGGCCAGCGCCTGCATTGAAGACGTTCTGGCACTGACCCCGCGCCTGGCCGCGGCCGGCCTGCATCTGCAGGTGCATTTCGAAAGCAGCCTGGTGCATACGGTGGGCCGGCAGTTGCAGGCCAGTGCCGTGCCCGTGGTGATCGACCACATGGGGCGCGTGGATGCGCGCCTGGGCGCAGGGCATGCAGATTTCCAGGCGCTGATGCAGCTGCTGGCCGACCAGCCGCAGTTCCACGTCAAGGTCAGCGGCGTGGACCGCATCGACAGCCAGCCGCCCTATGCCCAGGGCAAGCCGCTGGCGCGCCTGCTGGTGGAGCGCTTTCCCACGCAATGCCTGTGGGGCACGGACTGGCCCCACCCCAACCACACGCATGTGCCCGACGACGGCCTGCTGGTCGATGCGCTGGCCGACATCGCGCCCACGCCAGCGCTGCGGCAGGCCCTGCTGGTGGACAACCCGCAGCGGCTGTACCGGTTCTGAGGACCGCACAAGGCGCCTGTCGCCTGTGGCTCATCGCCGGTCGCCCTGCCCACAGATACCCATAAAAGGAGACATCCATGACAAGCATCCCTTCCACCCGCCGCAGGCGCTGCCTGTCCATGGCGCTGGCGGCCCTGGCGCCCCTTGCTGCCCTGGTTTGCGCCGCATGGCCCGCGCTTGCGCCCGCGCAGCCGCAGATGACGCGCATCGTCGTGGCCTTTCCGCCGGGCGGCCCGGTGGACTTCGTGGCGCGCACGCTGGCCGAGCAGTTGGGCAAGGAGCTGGGCAGCATCGTCGTGGTCGAGAACAAGGCCGGTGCCAACGGCGCCATTGCGGCCGAATACGTATCGCGCGCACAGCCGGACACGCGCACGCTGTGGCTGACCAGCGTGGGCGCCGTGGCCATCAACCCGGCGCTGTACCCCAAGCTCGGCTACAAGCCGGCCACCGACCTCGCACCGGTGTCGCTGGTGGTCAGCAACGTGGAGATGCTGGTGGTCAACGCCAAGGCGCCCTACGGCAACGGCGCGCAGTTCGTGGCAGCCGCACGCCAGGCCCGTACACCGCTGACCATGGCCTCGTCCGGCACGGGCAGCGTGCCGCACCTGGCCATGGAATTGCTCAAAGAGCATGCGGGCATCCAGCTCGCACACATTCCCTACAAGGGCGCCGCGCCCGCCATCACGGATGTGGTGGCGGGCCATGTCGATGGTTTCTTTGGCGACATTCCCGGGCTGATCGGACAGATCTCCGCCGGCAAGCTCAAGCCCGTTGCCATTGCCGCCAGCCGGCGCCACCCGCGCTTTCCCGAGGTCAGGACCTTTGCCGAGATCGGCATCACCGGCGTGGATTCGGACAACTGGTACGCCCTGTTCGCCCCCAAGGGCACGCCAGCGGCCGAGACCGAAAAAATGAGCCAGGCCGTGCAGCGGGCGCTGAACACGCCCTCGGTCAAAAGCCGCCTGGAAGCCGCTGGCACCGAAGTCGTGGGCAGCACGCCGGCCGAGCTGGCCAGGGCGCTGCAGGCCGACACCCTCAAATGGAGCCGCGTGGTACGCGCCAACGGCATCACCCCCGACTGAAGCGAGCCCCCATGAGAATCCAACCCGTACTCCCCGGAGCCTGCCCCGAACTGGCGGCTGTGGAATCGCGCATCCTGGCCGAACGCGGCCGCATTTCCGAGCTGTACCAGGTGCTGCTCAACAGCCCGCCCATCGCCCACGGATGGGAGCAGATGCTGTCGGCCGTGCGCAATCGCAGCAGCCTGGATGCAGGGCTGCGCGAGCTGGTCATCCTGCGCGTGGCCGTGCTCAACGGCGCGCCCTATGAATTCAATGCCCATGTGCCCCATGCCCACAAGGCGGGCAAGAGCGATGCGGCCATCGAGGCGACCCGCAGCATCCGCTGCGCCGCGGATGCGCCGTGGACCGAGCAAGAGCACCTTGCCATCCGCCTGACCGATGCCATGACGCGCGACATCACCGTCGCCGACGCGCTGTTCGCCCAGGTGCAGGCCCGCTTCAGCGCGCAGGAGCAGGTGGACCTGGTGGCCACCATCGCGGCCTACAACATGGTCTCGCGCTTTCTCACCGCATTCCATATCGGGCACTGAAGGCATGGCTGATTCCCGCATACCTGCCGACTGCCTGCTGCTGCAATGGACGATGGCAGCGCCCTGCCTGGCAAGCGCCAAGGCACTCGCAAGAAGCGCCTACGGTCCTGCGTTTGGCGACGCCCTCACCCAGGCGGCAGGCCTGGGCGTGCGCCTGACCGTCCAGCGATTCGCCTGGTCGGCCAGCACGGGGCGCATCTACGTCTATGTGGAGCTGCCGGGCCGCATCGGCGTCTCGCGGCCTGCAGTGCTTGCCGTGCAGGCGGCGGCGCAGGCCATGCTGCCGGCCGCATCAAACCTTGCGGCGTCCAGGCTGACGCTGGCCTTCGACCGGCCCGGCGCCTCGCACGGGCAGCAGCGCCATGCCCACTACACGGTGGAGATGGACCCGGCCGAAGGCTGGGCGCCCGAGATCTTTCGCTGGTACGACGAAGAACACATGCCGGGCCTGGCCGCCGTGCAGGGCAACATCCATTCACGCCGCTACCTGAACCACGACGGCGGCCCGCTGTCCCTGGCCTGCTATGACCTGCAAAACCCCGGCGTGCTGGGCTGCCCGGCCTGGCTGCAGGTGCGCGCCACGGCCTGGAGCGACATCACGCGGCCGCATTTCACGCACACCGTGCGCACCATGTTCGCGACCGTGGACGCGGGGGATGGGGCCTGGCCGCCCTATTGAACGCCCTATTGAGCGCCCTATTGAGTGCCCTATTGACCGCCCTGCCCGGGAATCAGCAGCAGCTTGCCCACGCTCTGGCCCGACTCCATGCGCCGGTGCGCCTGCGCGGCCTCGGCCAGCGGCCAGGTGCTGTCGATCACGGGGCGGATGGTGCCGGCCGCCAGCGCGGGCAGCCAGCGCTGGGCAAAGCGCCGGACCATGGCCTGCTTGACTTCGGGCGGGCGCGACTTCATCACCGTGCCGAAGATCCTCAGGTGCCTGTACAGCAGCACGTCCATGGGCACGGCCGCCGCCAGCGCGCCGCCCAGCAGGCCCACGCAGACCATGCGCCCGCCCATGGCCATCGAGCGCAGGTTGCGCTCCAGATACGGGGCACCGATGAAGTCCACCACCACATCCACACCTTGGCCGCCGGTCTGCTCGGCCACCACGGCCTGGAAGTCTTCGCTGCGGTAGTCGATGAACACGTCGGCGCCAAGGCCCATGACAGCCGCCCGCTTGTCGCCGCTGGCCGTGGCGAACACGCGCGCCCCGGCCGCATGCGCCAGCTGCACCGCCGCCGAGCCCACGCCGCTGCCGGCCGCGTGGATGAGCACGGCTTCGCCAGGCTGCAGTTGGGCCAGGTGGAACAGCGCCTCATGCGCCGTCACGAAGACTTCGGCCACCGCGCCGGCATCCGTCAGCGAAAGGCCCTCGGGCACATGCATGGCCATGCGGTGGTCGATGCGCGACAGCTCGGCATAGGCGCCGCCGCCCACGATGCCCATGACGCGGTCGCCCACGGCGAAGCCCTGCACCTCGGCGCCCACTTGCACCACCGTGCCGGCGATCTCCAGGCCCATGAGGTCGGATTCGCCAAAGTGGGCGCGGCCATAGGCGCCCTTGCGGTGCGAGACATCGGCACGGTTCACGCCGATGGAGGCATTGCGCACCAGAAGGTCATGGGGCCGGACTTCGGGCCGGGCCACGTCGCGGGCCACGAGCACTTCGGGGCCGCCGAAATCGTCGAAAACAATGGCTTGCATGCGGGCGTCGTCATTCATGGCGAAAGAGTGTCCAAAAACAGGTTGAAGAAACGAGTGCCCCGAGCTTACGACTGCCGCCAGCCGCTCGAACGCAGCGATTTCGCTCTACAGTGCTGCAAATCTGCATCACGCCAACCGCCATGAACTGGGATGACACCCGCATCTTTCTCGCCCTGACACGCGCCCCTTCCCTGCGCGCGGCCGCACGCATCCTGGGCGTGGACCAGGCCACCGTGGGCCGCCGCCTGAACGCGCTGGAGGCCGAGCTGGGCAGCAAGCTCTTCCTGCGCGCCAGGGACGGCTACCTGCTGACCGCCGCCGGCGAGGCCGCACTGGGCGCGGCGCGACGCATGGAGGGCGCGGCGCTGGACCTGCGCACGCGCATCGAAGGCCTGGACGACAGCCCGGCCGGCCTGGTGCGCGTGACCAGCACCGACTCGATTGCCACCGAATTCCTGCTGCCCGCCATCGAGCGCCTGCAGCAGCGCTGGCCCGGCATCCGCGTGGACCTGGAGGTGTCCACCCAGATGCTCAACCTGGGCCGCCGCCAGGCCGACATCGCGTTTCGCAACGTCCGCCCCGAGGCGCCAGAGCTGGTGGTGCGCCGCGTGGCGGCATGGCCGGTAGGACTGTTTGCGAGTGCCGCCTATGTGGCGCGCTTTGGCGAGCCCGTGGCCGAGGACGAACTGCGCGGCCACCACCTCGTGGTCTACGGTCCCTTCCTGGAGCAGCGGCCCGTTCCCACCATGGTGGACGTGCCCGCGCGACAGGCCAGGATCGCCATGGCCGCCAACTCCAGCCTGCTGGTGCGCAAGGCCGTGGCGGCCGGCATAGGCCTGGGCGAAATGCCCGTGAGCATGGGCGAGCGCGAAGGCCTGCTGCGCATCTGGCCGCAGCGCCAGCGCTCGGACGACTACGAGGTCTGGCAGGTCATGCACCCCGACCTGCAGCGCACGGCCCGGGTGCGCGTCACGGCCGAGTTCCTGGCCCAGGCGCTGGGCGCGGAGCCTGCGTGATGCCGAGCTTGTCCAGGGCGGCGGCAATCACGGCGGCAGGGATGCAGGCATGCAGGCATGCAGCGGGAGCCGATGATCGGCAGAACCTGCGCCAGCGCACCGGACAGGCTGCCCGGTGGCCACCGGCTGCGCCTTCAGTCTTGGGAAGCAGGCCTGTGCCTGTCCTTGCGCAGCATCTCCAGATAGAGCGCCTCCACCTTCTCGCGCGCCCAGGGCGTCTTGCGCAGGAACTTCAGGCTGGAGCTGACGCTGGGGTCCAGCGCAAAGCAGCGCACCGGAACCTGCCGCGCAAGCCCGGCCCAGCCGTAGCGGGCCTCCAGGGCAAGGACGATGGCTTCGAGCGTGACGCCGTGCAGCGGATTGCGGGGCTGGGCGGCGGGAGGCGGGGTTTCTTGCATGGCGCGATTTTCGCCCGCCTTTGCAGTGCTGCGGACCGCAGCTTTATTTGTAATTACATGCAACCATGCCGTAAGTTTCTGTAGCATTGTGGCGTTCCTGGCCTTCTGCTGCACTCCCCGACCATGCCCGCCCTGTCCCTTCGCCAGAAACTGCTGGCACCGCTGGTTTTCTGCCTTCTCGCGCTGCTTGCGCTCACCCTCTTCAACGCCTACCAGGCACGCGACAAGGCCTACGAGGCCCGGCAGCAGGCGCTGCGCGACTTCGTCGATGCGGGCGACAGCCTGATTGCGGCGATTGCCGCCGAGGCCAAGGCCGGCAAGCTGACAGAGGAAGAAGCCAAGGCCACCGCCATTGCCCGCGTGGGCCAGTTGCGCTATGCAGGCGGCGCAGGCTACATCACCAGCATCACCACGGATTCCGTGGTGCTGAACAATCCCGCAAGCCCGGGCATCAACGGCAAGAACATGGGCGGCTTCCAGGATGCCAAGGGCAACTACCTGTACCGCAACATTGCCGCCGTGGGCGCGTCGGCCCAGGGCAGCGGCTACCTCACGTACTGGTGGCCCCGCCCCGGCGCCAAGGAGCCCAGCGAGAAGCTGGCCTATGCCAGGCGCTCCACGGCCTGGAACTGGGACCTGATCGCTGGCGACTATGTGGACGACATCCAGCAGGCCTTTGTCGCCACCATCACCAAGTCGGTGGCGGCGCTGGCCGTGCTGGGCGCACTGCTGTCCCTGATTGCGTGGCTGGCCACGCGCAGCGTGCTCAATGCCATTGGCGGCGAGCCGGCGGTGGCGGCCGAGATTGCCAACCGCATCGCCTCGGGCGACCTGTCGCAGTCGGGGCTGGCGGGCGCAGCCCAGGCCCCCGAAGGCAGCGTGATCGCCGCCGTGCAGCGCATGAGCGAGCAGCTGCGCCAGCTGGTGACACGCATCCATGACACGGCCGGCGTCATCCACCGCTCGGCCGGCGAGATCGCCACGGGCAGCGTGGACCTGTCGCAGCGCACGGAGCGCCAGGCCAGTTCGCTGGAAGAAACCGCCGCCTCCATGGAGCAGCTCACGGCCACCGTGCACCAGAACGCCGAGAACGCCCAGCACGCCAGCCAGATCGCCTCGGGCGCCTGTTCCGTGGCCGAGCGCGGCGGCTCCGTGGTGGACCAGGTGGTGGCCACCATGGGCGAGATCAACAGCTCCTCGCGCCGCGTGGTGGACATCATCGGCGTGATCGACGGCATTGCCTTCCAGACCAATATCCTCGCGCTGAATGCGGCCGTGGAAGCGGCGCGCGCGGGCGAGCACGGGCGCGGCTTTGCCGTGGTGGCGGGCGAGGTGCGCACGCTGGCACAGCGCAGCGCCTCGGCCGCGCGCGAGATCAAGACGCTGATCCAGACCTCGGTGGAAAGCGTGGACGCCGGCGCCACCCTGGTAGACCAGGCCGGCCAGACCATGCGCGAGGTGGTCACCACGGTGCGCAACATCACGGGCATCGTGACCGAGATCGCCTCGGCCAGCCGCGAGCAAAGCAGCGGCATCGAGCAGGTGGGCCATGCCGTGACCGACATGGACCGCGTGACCCAGCAAAACGCCGCACTGGTGGAGCAGTCCTCGGCCGCCACGCAGGTGCTGCAGCAGGAGTCGGAGAAGCTCTCCCGCCTGACGGCATCGTTCAAACTCTAGGCTTCGCTTCCCTTCTCTTTTCAGACATGATCACCTGCTACCTGCGCTACATCATCGACCCGTTCAAGGCCAAGGAATTCGAGGAGTACGGCAAGACCTGGATTCCTCTGGTCGAGAAATTCGGCGGCAAGCACCACGGCTACTTCCTGCCGTCCGAAGGCGCCAACAATGTGGCGCTGGCCATGTTCAGCTTCCCCAGCATGGCGCTGTACGAGGAGTACCGCATCAAGTCCATGCAGGACCCCGAGTGCCAGGCCGCCTTCCGCTACGCGGAGGACACGCGCTGCATCCTGAGCTACGAGCGCAGCTTCATGCGCCCGGTGTTCGGCTGAATCTGCCCGGCGCCGCAGCCGCCCCTCGAACCGGGCAAGCGGGCAAGCGCTGGCGGCTCGACAAATCCGGCGCCGCGTCTGAACGGGCCTACAGCAGAATGTCCGCCGTGGGGTACTTCCAGAAGTCGCGCAGCAGGTAGCTGATCGGCAGGTTCAGATTCGTGGAGCTGGGTGGAATCGGCTGCAGGAACCACTTCTCGTAGATGGGGTGGATTTCGCGGCTGGTGATGATCCGCTTCATCTCTTCATCGACCAGTTTCTTGAACGCGGTATCGGCCTTCGGCAGCATGATCGCCAGGGGTTCGGTGGACAGGAACTTGCCCACCACCTTCAAGGCACGTGGATCAGGCCGTGCAGCGGCCAGCCCGTTGAGAAGCACGTCATCCATCACGAACGCGTCGGCTTCGCCGTTCTCCACCATCTCCAGGGCCCTCGCGTGATCGGGGGCCTCCACAATGGTGATGCCCATCAGGCGCTGCCTGTTGGCCTGCGTCACCAGGGCCATCGGGCTGGTGCCCTTGGTGGAAACCAGCTTTTTGCCCTTGAGATCCTCCATCGCGTTGATGGTGCTGTCGGCCTTCACGAGCATCCGGGCGCCGGTGATGAAATGGGGAACCGTGAACGCCACGGTCTGGCGCCGCTGCGCGTTGTTCGTGGTCGAGCCGCACTCCATGTCGGCCTTGCCCTGCTCGATCACGGCCATGCGATTGGCGGGCGTGACCATCAGGAACTCCACCTTCATGTCCCCCCTGCCTGTCTGCTTGCGCACCGCCTCGGCCAGGCGAAGGCACAGATCCAGCGCATAACCGACGGGCTTGCCGCTGCGGGTGTCGATGTAGGAGAAGGGAACCGACGATTCCCGGTGCGCAATCACCAGCGCGCCACCGGCCTGGATCTTGTCCAGCACACCGGCTGCAGATACACCGCTCAAGGCCGACAGGCCCAACGCACCCAACGCGATTCCCCACTGGCGAAAGATCATCTGAGTCCTTGGCTCGCAAGCGCCGGGCGGCGCCCAGCAGGTTGTGACAGGTTATACACGTATTGTTACCAGGTGCGCAAACCTGGGCTGCTGGCTGTTTCGGTGGCAGCTTGGGCACTGGCTTTTCCCCCTCCCCCGTTATGGCAGGATCACCAGCACCAGAATTACCGAGGGAACTCCCATGCTGATCAACTGCGTTGCCTACGAAAACGGGGCCAAGCTGGCGGACATTCCTGTCGCCGACATCAGCAACTACATAGAGCGGCCCGGCTGCTTCGTCTGGGTGGCGCTGGCGGACGCCATGCCGGCCGAGCTGGAGGAGATGCGCCAGGAGTTCGGCCTGCACGCCCTGGCCGTGGAGGATGCGCTGCACGGCCACCAGCGGCCCAAGCTGGAGGAGTACGGCAGCTCGCTGTTTGCCGTGATGCACCTGCTGGAGCCCGAGCCCGAGCGGCCCGGCCACTTCAACCACGGCGAGGTCGATGTCTTCGTGGGCTCCAACTACGTGCTGTCGGTGCGCAACCGCAGCAAGCGCGGTTTCCTGGGCGTGCGCGAGCGCTGCGAAAGCGAGCCCGAGCTGCTGCGCCATGGCTCGGGCTTTGTGCTGTATGCGCTGATGGATGCGGTGGTGGACCGCTACTTTCCCATCATCGACGCGCTGGAGGTGGAGCTGGAGCAGATCGAGCAGCAGATCTTCACCAAGGGCGCGGCGCGCGACAACATCAAGCAGCTGTATGAACTCAAGGGCCGCGCCATGGACCTCAAGCACGCCGTGGCCCCCCTGCTGGAAGCCGTGGGCAAGCTCAACGGCGGGCGCGTCCCCCAGATCTGCGTGGGCTCCAGGGACTACTTCCGCGATGTGATGGATCACCTGGGCCGCATCAACGCCCAGATCGACACCATGCGCGACACCGTGGGCACGGCCATCCAGGTGAACCTGTCCATGGTGTCCATCGAGGAAAACGAAGTCACCAAGCGGCTGGCAGCCTGGGCCAGTATCTTCGCCATCTGCACGGCCTTCTTCGGCGTCTGGGGCATGAACTTCGAGAACATGCCCGAACTGAAGTGGCAATACGGCTATCCGGCCGCACTGCTGTTCGTGCTGGGTGTTTGCGGCCTGCTTTACTACAAGTTCCGCAAGGCGGGGTGGCTGTAGGCGGCGGGAAGGCGAGCGGTGCCAGGGTATTCACCCAGCCGCACCGTCACAGCCGCGTCACACATCCACGCCACCATCCCAGGCGCCAACTCCTGGACGCCCGGATTCCCCACCATGTACGACGAACTTCTGCCCGACCACCATGATTCGCTGATGCAGCGCATCGAACGCGATCTGCTCGACAGCTACGACGAAGAACTGGAGATGGAGATAGACGACGCCCGCCTGGGCAGCGGTGGCGACGATCTGGACGGTGCCGACACCGTGAGCCGCCAGACCTACTTCCGCGAGCTGCTGCGCCTGCAGGGCGAGCTGGTCAAGCTGCAGGACTGGGTGCAGCACCACAGGAAAAAGGTGGTCATCCTCTTCGAGGGCCGCGATGCGGCCGGCAAGGGCGGCGTGATCAAGCGCATCACCCAGCGCCTGAACCCGCGCGTGTGCCGCGTGGCCGCCCTGCCCGCGCCCAACGACCGCGAGCGCACGCAATGGTATTTCCAGCGCTATGTCTCCCACCTGCCTGCGGGCGGCGAGATCGTTCTCTTCGACCGCAGCTGGTACAACCGCGCCGGCGTGGAGCGTGTGATGGGCTTTTGCTCCGACGAGGAGTACGAGGAATTCTTCCGCTCCGTGCCCGAGTTCGAGAAGATGCTGGTGCGCTCGGGCATCACGCTGGTGAAGTACTGGTTCTCCATCACCGACGAGGAGCAGCACCTGCGCTTTCTGGGCCGCGTGCACGACCCGCTCAAGCAGTGGAAGCTCAGTCCCATGGACTTCGAGAGCCGCCGCCGCTGGGAGGACTACACCAAGGCCAAGGAAGCCATGCTGGAGCGCACCCACATCGCCGAGGCGCCCTGGTGGCTGGTGCAGGCCGTGGACAAGAAGAAGGCCCGGCTCAACTGCATCTCCCACCTGCTGACGCAGCTGCCCTACGAGGAGATAGAGCACCCGGCCATCGTGCTGCCCGAGCGCACGCGCAACCCGGAGTACACGCGCAACCCGGTTCCCCAGCACATGTACGTTCCGGACAAGTACTGACACCCCCTGAGGCGCTTCGCGCCTTCCCCCTCTCTACCCGCTTTGCGGGGGAGGGGGACGACACCCTCGGTGCGGGGGCGGCCCTTCCTTGGTGTCTCTGGCTTCAGCAAGTGCCCATTTCATGCGCACGGCCGACTTTCAGACCTTCTGCGCCTCGCCATCCTCCACGGATGCCTCTGGCCACTCAGAGGACGCGGAGGGCTCGGAGGACTCGGACGACTCAGGCGTCTCTGGCGCTGGCTCTGCCTTGGCGACTGCAGCCGCCTGCGGCACCTCGGCAACCTCTACAACCTCGGCCGCACGCTTGCGCCGGTCCTGCTCCAGCAGCGCGGTCAGCGCCGCGTGGATGCGCTCCAGCGTGCCGCCCGGGTTGACCCACCAGTCCGTGGACCAGATGCGCAGAATCTGCCAGCCCAGGCCGCGCAGCACCTGCTCGCGCAGCTTGTCGCGGTCGCGCGCCGTGGCCGAGCGGTGGTAGGTGGCGCCGTCGCACTCCACGCCCGCCAGGTAGCTGCCCGCAAGGTCCGGGTGCACCACGCCCAGGTCCACGCGGAACGAGGATGCGCCGATCTGCGTGTGCACGCGCCAGCCCTTGCGCTCCAGCGCCTGGGCCACGCTGGCCTCGAAGGGGCTGTCGAAATCGCCCTGGCTGCCATGGTGCGACTCGGCCAGCGCGCGCGGGCCGCGCTCGGCAAATTCCAGGAAGTGCTTGAGATCGCGCACGCCCGCCGCCTGGGTGCGCGACAGGTCCATCTGCTCGCCGCGCAGGCTGGAGAAGATGCGCAGCTCCTGCCGCGCGCGCGTCACCGCCACGTTCAGCCGCCGCTCGCCGCCGTCGCGGTTGAGCGGGCCGAAGTTCATGGACACCGCGCCCGAGATATCGGGCCCGTAGGTGATGGAAAAGTACATGATGTCCCGCTCGTCGCCCTGCACGCTTTCCAGGTTCTTGACGAAGACGGGCTCCAGCAGCGCTTCGGAGAAAAACGGCTCCAGCCCCGGGTCCTTGCGCCGCTCTTCGTCCAGCAAATCCTCGATCAGGCTTTGCTGCTCGGAGTTGAAGGTGACCACGCCGATGGTGGCACCCGACTGCGCAAACCCCGGCGACTTCAGCCGCGCCACCAGGTCGGCCACCAGGGCCTTGGCCTCGGGCTGGTTGATGCGGGCGCCACCTTTTTCATAGCGGCCCTGCACGGCGTGGAAGCTGACGGCGCGGTCATCGGTGACGGGCGAGGGAAAGGTCACCAGCCCGCCGCCGTAGTAGCGGTGGTTGCTGAAGGCGATCAGGCTTTCATGGCGCGAGCGGTAGTGCCACGACAGGTTGCGCGTGGGCAGGCTGGCGCCCAGGCATTCGTCCAGGATGCTTTCCATGTCCCCTTCCACGCCCTGCGTGTCCTCGTCGAAGGTGTCGGAGGTGTCGGCGCGGCCGAAGAAGCTGGTGGGCGGCAGCTGCTTGGGGTCGCCCACCATGACCACCTGCCTGGCACGCGCCATGGCGCCGATGGCGTCCCAGACGGGAATCTGCGAGGCCTCGTCGAAGATGACGATGTCGAAGTTGCTGGTCTCGGCGCTCAGGTACTGGGCAATGGACAGCGGGCTCATCAGCAGGCAGGGCGTCAGGCGCAGCACGGCCGAGGGGATCTGCTCCAGCAGTTGGCGCAGCGGCAGGTGCTGGCGCTTCTTGGTGATCTCGCGCCGCAGGATGCCCCACTCGCTGTTGCGCTGGATGCTGTCGGCCGACGGCAGGCCCGCGCACAGCCGCGCACGTATCCACTGGCGCGTGACCGAGGTGAATTCATCGTCCAGCGCGCGGAAGTCGGCAATGCGCCGCTCATGCTCGGCAGAGACGAAGCGCTTGAGCACCTCGTCCTCGTCCACGGCCAGCGCCAGCCACCAGCGCGCGTAGTTGACCTCGAAGGCCTGGGGCGCCTGGGCCGGTTCCAGGCTGCCGGACTCGATGGCGTCGGCCAGCGCACCCAGCCCGCCCGCGCGGGCCGCGGCCTGGGCATTGCGCCAGGCGCACCAGGCATGCAGGCCGCCCTGCCCGGCCAGCACGCCGCCCGCCGTGGCCGCCAGCTGCTCGGCCGTGCGCTGGGCCAGGGCACGCTGCTGCGGCTCGCCATGGGCTGCCGCCGCGCTGAAGGGGTCTATGGCCGCGTGCAGGCCGGCCAGGCTGTCCAGCAACTGCTGGCAGGCCATGCCGACCGCGGCGCCCTCGCCCAGCTCGGCGCTGCGCAAGGCCAGCACCTGGTGCAGGGCCTGGCGTGCCTGGGCCAGCTCGGCCTCCTGCCAGCCCAGCCCGGTCAGCCCTGCCTGCAGCGATCCCTGCAGGCGCAGCGCATGCTCCACGGCTTGCGGGCGCGTGTCCAGGCCGTCCCAGACGCCGGGGCAGCGCAAGCGCAGATCGTCCAGCGCCAGCAGCTGTTCCTCGATGGCGCTGCGGGCCGCCAGCTGCGCATGGGCCTGCTGCAGCGCCGCGCCACAACGGCCCTGGGCCACGGCGGCGTGCGATGCCATCAGGCCGCCCCGCCGCGTCAGTTGCAGGCGCTCGCGCTCGAAGGCCAGCGCGTCCTGCAAGGCCTGGGCATCGGTTTCCAGGCCGCGCCACAGGCCGTGGCTGGCATCGGCCAGCGGCAGGTAGCCATCGAGCTGGCGGTCGATCTGGTACAGGGCCTGCAGGCGCTGCACTTCGGCAGCCCAGCGCTCGCCGCCATGGCCTTCGGCCACGGCCTCCAGGCCGTCGAGCGAGAAGGATTTCTGCGCGCGCGCGGCCAGCAGGGCCGCATTGGCCTTCAAGGCGCTGCGCGCATGGTCGGTGCGCGTGCGGTGTCCGGCCCACAGGCCGTCGGCTGCGGCGCCGGGCTGGATCTGGTCCAGTTCCTCGCGCAGGCCCCGGATGCGCACCAGGGCGGCCAGGTCATCGGCCACGCGCGGCTCGCCCGCGCCTTCGATGGTGGCCTCCAGCGCCGCGCGCACCTTGCGCCGGCCCAGCCAGGACAGCGGCCACAAGGACTTGCCGGCCCTGGCCCATTCGCGCTGCAGCTGCGAGACATTGAGCTGGCCCACGCCCGCGCCGTACTTGACGGACAGGCCCTGGCGCAGCGCCGCGATCTCGTCGATGCACTGCAGGCCGCGTTCCAGCTCGTCGCCCAGGGCCACGGGCCAGGGCGTGCCCAGCCCGGCCTGCAGGCGCCGACGCTGCGCCAGCAGTTCCAGCGCCTGGGCCAGGCGCGCCTGCAGCTCGGCCGGCCAGGGCGCCAGCATCTGTGCGGACAGATCACCGTGCTGCGCCAGCAGCTGCAGGCCCGATTGCAGGGATTCGCCAATGCGCGCGCCGTCAGGCAGCACGCAGAAAGCCAGGTTGCGGCCTGCGGCCGCAGGCAGCGCGCGCGCGATCACGCCCAGCGCCGAGCGCGCCTGGCGCCCCAGCGCCGGCCACTCGATGCGCAGCAGCCGGCCCAGCTGCTGCGCCGCCTCGGCAAAGCCCTGGCCTGCATCGTGCAGGGCCTGGGCGGCATCCACCATCTGCTGCTGCCAGCGCACGGACCAGTCGCTGGCCTGCACCGTGGCCAGCGGCCCGTCCTTCAGATGCTGCGCGCCCACGGCCTGGGCATTGGCCTGCAGGCGGCCCGCAGTCTCGCGCAAAAGGGCCAGGCCCGCTTCGTCATGGGCCTGGGGCGTGGGCCAGTGAAATCCCAGGCGCGGCAGCGCCTGGCCACCGGCCACGGCGCCAATGGCGCGGTAGATGGTCCAGCCGTTGGCGTGGCGCCGGTGCAGGCGCTCCACATAGGCCGACAGCTGCTCGCGCAGGCGGCCGAGCTGGCTGGCCTTGGCGGCCCAGGCCTCGGCATCCACCTGGCCATGCGAGTCCCAGGATTTCTGCAACTGGCCCAGCACGTCGAGCTTGCGGCTCTTGTTGGAGTGCAGCTCCAGGCAGAACTCGCCCAGGCCCACTTCGCGCAGGCGGCGGTAGACCACGTCCAGCGCGGCGATTTTCTCGGCCACGAAGAGCACGCGCTTGTCCTCGGCCAGGCATTGCGCGATCAGGTTGGCAATGGTCTGGCTCTTGCCCGTGCCCGGCGGGCCGATGAGCACGAAGTCCTTGCCGCGCGCAGCGGCCATCACGGCCGACAGCTGCGATGAATCGGCCGGCAGCGGGCTGAAGACCTGCTGCGGCGCGAACTCCTGGTCCAGCCGCCGCGTGTCGGGAAAGGCGATCTCCGAGCGATAGGGCTCGCGCGGCGTGTCGATCAGGTGGGCGACCACGGGCGAGCTGCGCAGCTGCTCGGCGCGCTCGGCCAGGTCCTTCCACATCAGGTACTTGGCGAAGGAGAACATGGACAGCACCACGTCCTCGCTGACCTCCCAGCCGCGCACGTCCTTGATCGCCTCGCGCACGCGGGCCCAGATGCCGGTGATGTCCAGCCCGGCCTCGTCGCGCGGCAGGTCGCCTGCGGGCACGCCCAGCTCCAGCTGGAAGTCCTGGCGCAGCATCTCGACCAGCGTGGGGTTGAAGCGCGGCTCGTCCTCATGCGCCTGCAGCGTGAAGCCCGAGCGCGCGCTCTTGCGCTCCAGCGTGACGGGCAGCAGGATCAGCGGCGCGCGCACGCGCACATCGGGCTTGTCGGGCCGGCTCCAGACCAGAAAGCCCAGGGCCACGAACAAGGTGTTGGCGCCGCCTTCCTGCAGCGCGTTGCGCGCGCCGCGAAACAGCTCCACAAAGCGGCTGTCCAGCTCCAGCGGCTCCAGGTCGATGAAGACCTCGCGCCGCTGCAGCGCCTCTTCGGCGTGCGCGCCGCGCAGATCTTCCAGGCTGCGCGCCTCGTGCAATGGCTGGCTGCGCGGGTCCTTGCCCTGCATGAGCTCGGGGCTGGGCAGCAGCTTGAGCACCTGGCCCCGGGCCAGCGTGTCCTCCAGCGCGGGCGCGGCCACCTGCAGCAGCAGCGATTTCTTGCCAGGCTTGAAGTTGAGCAGCGCATTGCGCAGCGACAGGTCCAGCAGCCGGCGCTGCCAGCGCGCCAGCCTGTCCTTGGGATCGAGCTGGGAGGTGGGCACTTCGCGTGTCTGCGCCTGCGCCAGGAGTTCGGGCGGCGGCTCCACGGTGAGCCGTGGCTCGGCCTGTCCTTCGCCGGCCTCGGGCGCGGCGTCCTGCGGCTGGGCCAGCGCCAGCGGGCGGATGCGCTGCATGCGCGCGCGCCGAACGTCCACCAGCAGCTCGAACTGGTCCTCATGCTCTTCGGCCAGCTGGCGCGCGCCCTGGGCAATGGCCTGGCTGAAGGCCACGGCCTGGCCTTGCGCGGCCAGCGTGGTCTCGAAGACCACCAGCTCCTGCAGCTTGAGCCGCTTGCGCACGGCCGTGATGTCATCGACCACGGCGGTCGAGAATTCCTGCCTGCCCAGCCACAGGCCCACGAAGGCATGGCCGCGCGTGAAGACCAGCAGCGGGTTCAGGTGCGCCTGCTCCAGGCAGGAGGCGAACAGCAGCGTCAGGTCCAGGCAGGTGGCCAGGCCCGCATCCAGCACCTGGGTCGCGCCGCGTATCTTCTGGCCCGCATGCTCGAAGCTGGCCGGCGGCAGCGCGTAGTTGAGTTTCTTCTGGAGCACGGAAGTCCAGATGGCCGAGGCCAGTTCCCAGGCCCGCTGCGGCCCCTGTTCATAGCCGTTGATGGCGCCGGACTTGCCCGCCGCCTCCAGCGCCTGCGCCGCGCCCTTGAGGACGCGGTCCACGGCCGGATCGTTGGGTTGCACGAAGGCCGCCACCATCTCGGGCAAATGCCCCAGGCCGCCCCACTGGTTGCGCGCCAGCAGTTCCAGCGGGTGTTCATGCCGGGCCAGCACCGTCTCTGCCGGCTGGCCGCTGCGCAGCTCCAGCCGCAGCACGGCAGGCTCGGCCTCGGTCAGGCGCGAGAGCAAGGCGCCGTCCAGCGCCACATCCAGGTCGGTCAGCGCATAGGTGCTGTGCGCGGCCACCGACTCCAGGCGCCAGGTGCGCGGCTTGATGAAGGCAGGCTCCGAGGCCAGATGCAGGCTCAGCGCCTGCAGCGGCAGCTCGCCCTCGTTGACGATGGCCAGCTCCAGCAGCGCGGGCACGGCGTTCTGGAAGTCGGCGAGATTGAGCTTGGCGACGGTGCCGATGCGCAGCTGCGGGGCCGTCTGCGGCGCCTGGGCGGCGGCGGGGGCGGCATCTGCGGGGGAATCTCGGCGGGGGTCTTCTGTCATGCGCGGTAGTCCTTGGCTGGCCAGCAGGCGGCGGGAACTGTCGAAATCCCGTCATATTCCTGGCCTGACGATTGTCCGCTGCGAATGGGGCGCCGTGTCCGAGATGGGCGGTTTTCAGGGGTCACTGTTTGCAAAAAATGAGAGCAGGAAACCGCGCCGAGAGCGCCAATCCGCAGGGCCGGCCATCACTTCATCAATCACTTCATGTACGAGCGCATCACCGACAGCACAAGGTCCACGTCGTCATCACGGGCCTGGCCGCCGGCCGTGCCATCGGCCAGATGGGTGCGCACATGGCCCTCGAGCACCTCGAAGATCATGCCGTTGACGGCGCCGCGCACGGCTGCCAGTTGCTGGAGGATGGCCGCGCAGTCGTGCTCGGCCTCGAGCGCGCGCTCCAGCGCCTGGGCCTGGCCCTGGATGCGGCGGATGCGCGTGAGCAAGCGCTTCTTGTTCTGAATCGTATGTGCCATGAAGGCCATTCTAGGCGCCTGCATATACTGGGGTACAGTATCTGCATGCGCAGCATTCCATCCCTCTCGACCGCTGGCGGCGCCAGCCCCAGGCAGCATTCACACCGTTTCGACGAAGGCAACCCGCTGGGCGAGCGCCGTGCCATGCTGGCTGCGGGGCTGACGGCGGCCATGATGGTCGGAGAGATCGCAGGCGGGTACGGATTCAACTCCATGGCGCTGCTGGCCGATGGCTGGCACATGGGATCGCACGCGCTGGCGCTGGGGCTCTCAGCTGGCGCCTATGCGGCCGCGCGCAGATTGGCGGGCGATACGCGCTTTGCCTTCGGCACCTGGAAGATCGAGGTGCTGGCCGGCTACACCAGCGCCATCTTGCTGCTGCTGGTGGCGGGCGGCATGGCCTGGCAGTCGGTGCAGCGCCTGTTCTCGCCCTCGCCCATCCATTACGAGCAGGCACTGGGCGTGGCCGCACTGGGCCTGCTGGTCAACCTTGTCTGCGCCTGGCTGCTGAAGGGCGGGCACGGGCATCACCACGGTCACGACCACGGACATCACCACGGGCACGGCAGGCATGCGCACGGCGGCCACGCGGGCGACCGCCATCACGGCGACCACGGTGACCATGACGACCACGGCGATCTCAACCTGCGCTCGGCCTACCTGCATGTGCTGGCCGATGCCGCCACCTCGGTGATGGCCATCGCCGCCCTGTTCGGCGGCATGGCCTGGGGCCTGGGATGGCTGGACCCGGCCATGGGCCTGGCCGGCGCCGTGCTGGTGGCGGCATGGGCCATGGGCCTGCTGCGCGACAGCAGCCGCGTGCTGCTGGACGCCGAGATGCACGCCCCCGTGGTCAGCGAGGTGCGTGAGGCCATCGCCCAGGCGCCGTTTGCCGCGCAGATCTCCGACCTGCATGTCTGGCGCGTGGGCAAGGCGCGCTACGCCTGCATCGTGGCGCTGGACGCGCCCGCAGGCGTGGACCCCGATGCCGTGCGCCAGCTGCTGGGCGTGCACGAGGAACTGGTCCACGTCACGGTGGAGGTCAACCGGCCGCAGCCGGCTGCGACACACTGAGCCTACTGCGCGCCGGCCACCGCAGCCTGGCGCGCACCGGGCTGCTTGAACAGCTTGAAGTACGGCGTGTTCGACGGATTCACCGGGATGTCGAACTTGCGCACCATGGCATAGGTCTGGATCTGGTCGTGCAGCGGCAGGTAGATCAGCTCCTTTTGCACCGTGCTCCAGATGGAGTGGATGGTGGCATCGCGCTTGCGCGCATCGCCCTCGGAGGCCAGGGAGACGATCTGGCTGTCCAGCTCGGCATTGCTGTAGCGCGTGGCATTGGTGTTGCCCCGGCCATTCTTGCCGCGCGTGTGCACCAGGTAGTCGAAGACGTAGGCCGAGTCATAGGTGGGCACGCCCCAGCCGTAGAGGTAGAAATCCGTCTCCTGGTTGTTGATGGCCGCCGTCTGGATGGCCAGCGGCCGGGACGACACGGCCGTCTTCACGCCGATGCGGCCCAAAAAGCCGGCGATGGCCTGGCAGATGGCCTCGTCGTTCAGGTAGCGGTCGTTCGTGCAATGCAGGGTGATGCCGAAGCCGTTGGGATAGCCGGCCTCGGCCAGCAGCTTCCTGGCCTGGGCCAAGTCGGCCTTGCCCACGGCGCCAAAGGATTTCTCGTAGCCATGCACAAAGGGCGGCGCAATGATGTTGGTGGGCACGGACAGGCCGCGCATCACGGCGCGCTGTATGGCCTGCCGGTCTATGGCCAGCTGGAAGGCCTGGCGCACGCGCAGGTCAGCCAGCGGGTTCTTGTCCTTCACATCGGAATGCGACAGCGGGGCGGCGCCCACGTTCAGGCCCAGGAAGATGGTGCGGTTCTCGGCGGCCTGGTTGATGCGAAAGCGCGGGTCGGCGCTCAGGCGCGCAATGTCCTGGATGGGCAGGTCCTGCACGAAGTCCACCTCGCCCGACAGCAGCGCCGCCACGCGCGTGGCCTGGGACTTGATGGGCAGGTAGACCAGTTCGTCGATCTCCAGCGGGAACAGCCCCTTGCCCCAGTAGCCGGGAAACTGCCGCAGCACGGTGCGCGTGTCCTGCTCGCGCGAGGCGATGACGTAGGGCCCCGTGCCGTTGGCGTTGCGCGTGGCGTAGTTCTCTTCCTTGGCCAGCGCGTTCTGCGGCTGCTCGGCACCATGGGCCTTGGCCCAGGCGGCGCTCAGGATCTGGATGTTGATGAGGCTGGCCGGCAGCAGCGGGTTGGGCCCGTTGGTCCTGATGTGCACGGTGAAGGCATCGACCTTGGTCACGTCGGTGATCGAGGTCAGCAGCGAGCGCATGTCCGAGGTGGCCGAGCGCGCGCGGCGCAGCGAGAACAGCACGTCGTCGGCCGTGAACAGGCTGCCGTCATGAAACTTCACGCCCTTGCGCAGCTTGAACTCCCAGACCGAGGGGTCGGCAGTCAGCGCCCAGGACGTGGCCAGGGTGGGCAGCAGCTTGCCATCGGCCGTGCGGATGATCAGCGGCTCGTAGATCTGGTGCAGCAGGTTGTGGTTGGGGCCGTTGTTCAGCGCGTGCGGGTCCAGCGTGGATGCGTCGGTGGAGCGCGCCCAGCGCAGGGTTTCGGCCTGGGCGGGCGGTGCGCACAGCAAGGCTGCGGCCAGGGCGGGGAGCAGTGCGGAAGTTCGCAGGGTGCGCAAGTGGGTGCGCAGCAGGGAAAGGCGAGGCAGGAAGCGTCTTTGGGTCATGAAGTGTCCTGGCAGCCGGAACAAGATCGCAGAAAGGCGGCGGCGGGTGCCGCGCCGGCTGCACCAGACGGCCGATTGTGTGGAGCCACCAGCCCGCCGCAAAGCCCGATTGCGCCTATGCAAATGCGCTGCGCGCAGATGCAAAGCGCTGCGACAGCAGGGCGTACAGCGCGCGCAGGCCCTGGGCTTCGCCGCCCCTGGGCCGGCCGGGGCGCTCCTCCAGATTCCAGGCGAACAGGTCCAGGTGCAGCCAGGGCAGCTCGGGCGGCACAAAGCTCTCCAGGAACAGCGCAGCCGTGATGGCGCCGCCCTGCGGCGTGCTGGCGGCGTTGAGCAGGTCGGCCTGGTCGGAACGGAGCATGCGGCGGTACGGCGCCCACAGGGGCAGGCGCCACAGCGGGTCGGCCTGCGCGCGGCCCTGGGCCAGCAGCGCATCGGCCCAGCCGTCATGGTTGCTGAACAGCGCAGGCAGGTCCGGCCCCAGCGCCGTGCGCGCAGCGCCCGTGAGCGTGGCCAGGTCGATCAGCAGCGCGGGCGGCGTGGGCGCGCTGCGAATGGCGTGGTGCAGCGCATCGGCCAGCAGGAGCCGGCCTTCGGCATCGGTGTTCTCGATCTCCACGCGCCGGCCGTCACCGGCCTCGATGATGTCGCCGGGCCGCAGCGCACCGGCACCCACGGCGTTCTCCACCGCAGGCACCAGCAGCTTCAGGTGGATGGGCAGGCCCGCCTGCATCAGCAGATCGGCCAGGGCCAGGGCGTGTGCGGCGCCGCCCATGTCCTTCTTCATCCAGCGCATGCCTGCGGCGGGCTTGAGGTCCAGCCCGCCGGAGTCAAAGCACACGCCCTTGCCGATGAGCACCACATGGGGCAGCGCGGCATCGCCCCAGGTCAGCTCGGCCACGCGCGGCGCCTGGGCCGCCCGGGACGCCGCCCGACCCACGGCGTGCACCAGGGCAAAGCCTGCGGCGGGCAGCTCGTCGCCCACCCATTGCCGGTAGCGCGCGCCATGGCGCGCGGCCAGGTCGGCCACGGCCTGGGCCAGCTGTTCGGGACCCAGCTGGTTGGCAGGCAGGTTGACCAGCCGCCGCACCTCGCCAATGGCGGCGGCCATTGGCGCGACGGCGGCCTGCTCATCGGGGCTTGCCACCAACCGAGCGAGTGATAGAGCGAGTGATGGAGCGGTTGCCGCATCCGACTGCCGCGCCTGGCGGGTCGATGGCAGCGCGCCCAGTGCCCAGCCCAGCAGCAGATGCGGCCTCTGAGCCTCATCCGCATCGGCGAGCGCATAGGTGCCGGGCGGCAGCGCAGCCGGCAGGCCGGCCAGCTGCCACAGCAGCTGGTCCGGGTCCACGCCGACCAGCACGCCAGCGAGGGCAGTGCCATCGCCCTGCCCTTCGCTCTGCATGCCGGGCAACAGCAGGATGCGGCCCGGCTGCGCATCAAAGCCTGCGGCGCGCGCCCATCGGGCCTGGGCCGGGGACAGTTGCTCCAGCACGGCCGCCAGCGTGGCGGGCGTGGCAAGGTGCAACGCCGTGGCGGGTTGGGATGAAATGGCAAAGGCGCCGGGACGGGAATCGGAATGGACAGTTGCGACGGGGCTGGACATGGCGTGGTCAAAGCGCGCCAGCCTAAAGGCCAGCCCGGCTATCGCAAACAAGCCTGCCGCATATGGATATGCGCAAACCCCTGATGGAAGGCAGCGCCAGAGCACAGCCATCGACGGCACAGGATGTCTGCCATGGTGCCAGCATATAATTAGCTACCATACAATATGCCAGCATCACACCCGGCGCACAGCGCCTCAACCCCAGGAAACACCATGTCCCACTATCTGGTCGAGCTCTATTCCCCCAACCCCGCCTGGCTGGCCCTGCCCGCCGCGCAGCGCCAGCAGTTTCTGGACGCGGTTGCCAGCGCCATGGGCGGCCTGGCTGCCATGGGCGTGCAGGTGCTGGCCCTGGCCGAGACCGAGCGCGGCCTGGACCAGGCCAGCCCGCACCGCTTCCTGGGCATCTGGCGCTTTCCCGATACCGCCGCGCGCGATGCCCTGCTGGCGGGCATCAAGGCCAGCGGCTGGTACGGCTACTTCGACCATGTGAACGCGGCCAGCGGCACCGGTGGCCTGGAAAGCCATCTGAAGGCGCTGGCCGAGGTCTGAGGCGGACGGGCGATGGGTGATGAATGGGTGCTGTATGGATGATGCCGCACCGGCGCTACGGCTGAATCGGGCAGCCCAGACGCTTGAGCGTCTCGTCGATCCATGGCGCGCTGTAGGTACCGGCAGCGATGTCGGCCACCATCCTGGCCTCAACGACCTGCTTCCCGAGTGCTGCATCCAGCAGGGCCTGCGCCTGCGCATGCGGTACGCACAGCAAGCCATCGTCATCGCCAATCATGAGGTCACCGGGCTCGATCACCATGCCATCAATGGCGATAGGCACATTGATTTCGCCCGGGCCGTCCTTGTAGGGTCCGCGGTGCGTGACGCCCGCGGCGAATACCGGGAAGCTGCCAGCACGAATCCATGCCGCGTCGCGGATCGCGCCGTTGATCACGATGCCGCCCAGCTGGCGACGCATGGCGTCTCCCACCATGATTTCTCCGATGAGTGCGTTGGTGAGGTCGCCACCGGCATCCACCACGATCACGTCACCTGGGCTGGCCAGTTGAAGTGCCTTGTGGAGCATGAGGTTGTCGCCCGGGCGGGTCTTGATGGTCAACGCGGGGCCGGCCATGCGCCCGCCGCCGTGCATGGGGCGCAGCCGCGCGCCGCCAGCCGTCATGCGGGCCATGCAGTCGCTGACGTTGGCAACAGGCACGTCGAGATAGCGCCTGGCAATATCGAGGCTGACAGCGCGTTGCCGCTTCAGAATTTGAAGACCGATCATGGTGTGGTGCTCAGAGTGGATGGAATGAAAGCCGTGCCGCTCAATCGAGCGTGGTGCCAGAGCTCTTGACGATGGGTGCCAGGCGTGCGCGGTCGCTGGCGTAGAGCCTGGCCATGTCCTGCGGTGTGCCGGTGATGAGTTCGGCGCCGGAGTCGGCGATCTTCCTGGCCGTGTCGGGTGCGTTCACCACCTTGTTGATGGCTTCGTTGAGCTGCCTGACGATGGCGTCGGAGGTGCCGGCCGGGGCCATCACGCCCCACACGCTGGCCAGCTCCACGCCCTTGATGCCGGATTCGGTGTAGGTCGGCACGTCGGGCAGCAGCTTGGAGCGGCTCGCGGTGGTCACGCCGATGGCGCGCACTTTGCCCGACTGGATGTGCGACAGCAGCGTGGGGATGGAGCCCATGTACATGTCGATGCGCCCGCCCAGCAGGTCGGGCATGGCCTGCGCCATGCCGCGAAACGGCACGTGGGTGAACTTCACATTCGAGCTTTTCTGCCAGGCCTCGCTGATGAGGTGCGAAATGGTGCCGGTGCCCGGCGTGGCAAAGCTCAGGCGCCCGGGTTCCTTCTTCGCCGCCTGGATGATGTCGTCCAGGGACTTGTACGGGGAATCGGCATTCACCACGAGCACGGCCGGGCCGGCTGCGACCAGGGCCACGGCGCGCAGGTCCTTGTCGGGGTTGTAGGTGAGCTTGGAGTACAGCAGCGGGTTGAGCACCACGTTGTCGGTCTGCGCCATCACCAGGGTCAGGCCGTCGGCGGGGGCCTTGGCCACCTGGTCCAGAGCCAGGTTGCCACCGGCACCGGGCTTGTTCTCCACCACGATGGCCCACCCATGGGCCTCGGTGAGCTTGGTGCCGACCAGCCGCGTGAGGTTGTCGGTGCCGCCACCGGCCGGAAAGGGCACGATGAACCTGATGGGTCGCTGCGGATAGGTGCCCTGGGCATGGGCCGGAGCCATGGCGGCAGCGGTCAGTGCCAGCAGGCCGGCGAGGGCCAGGCGGCGTCGGGTCGGGGTCGTCATTGCGGATGTCTCCTTTGGTGGTGTCGGTGGGCGCAGGGATACGTTGATCAGGGGCGGCTGGCGAGCACATGGCTGCCCAGCCAATCGATGGCCTCGTCGGTGGAGGTGCCGGTGAAGGGCTGCACCGCATGCGCCCGGGCCGTGTCGGCGAACAGCGCCTCGACGGCGGTCAAGGCGATGGGCGCCAGGCCGTTGCGGGCCATCTGCTGCCGGGCCTCGGCCACCTCGTTGCGGCGGCGCGCGGAATGCGGGATGTGCGTGCGCACCATGGACTCCATCAGCGTGCGCAGCGGTGTCTCGTCGATGTCCTGCAGCACGGCATGCAGCTGCTCGCGCAGGCCCATCTGCTGGGCCGTCACCAGGCACTCCACGGCCAGCGCCTCGGTCCCCTTGGTGTAGATGCTGCGCAGGAGCTTGAGCGCGGCGGCATCGCCCGGCTGCCCGCCCACCACGCGAACGGAGCCGCCAAGGGGCAAGAACAATTCCTGTACAAAACCGGCCTTGCCACCGGCCACGAGCAGCGGCGTCTTGCTGCCGCCCAGGTTGACCGCGCCGGTGATGGCCACGTCCACGAAGTGCACCGCCCTGCCCTGGGCGACGCGCCGGGCCAGCTCGCCGCATTCGCGCATCTCCTGCGGGTCGGCCGTGGTCATGTCCACATAGACCACGCCATCGCGCAGATGGGGCAGGCAGGCCTCGAACAGGCTGCGCGCCACGGTGCCGAACACGGCGCTCACCACCACGTCGGCCTCGGCCAGCCAGGCGCCGGGCGCGGCATGCACCTGCGCGCCAGCGGCCTGCACGGCGTCGGCCACCGCAGCGTTGGGCTGCAGCTCGCACAGGCCCACCAGGCTGTGCCCCTGCTCCAAAAAGGCCTGCATGTAGCAGGCGCCGACCATTCCACCACCCAGTATTGCGAACTTCATAAAAATACAAATTTAAAACATTCATCGCAGTCTACGGAGTGCATCTCCTTTTTCTTCCTAGAGATTTCCCGTAGAACTTCGAATATTTGTACTTGTTTTGTATTTTTCGGAATGAAGCGAAGCGAAACGGGTCCCTCCGCCGTCACCTAGAATCGGCGCACCACTCCCATCCACTTGGTGCAAACACAGTGCAAAACGTGAAAGACAAGGCGTACGAGGTTCTGCGGCAGCGGCTCATCGGCGGCCACTACCGACCCGGCGAACAGCTCAAGGAGGAGCCCATTGCCCGCGACCTGGGACTGAGCCGCACACCGGTGCGCAATGCGCTGCACCGCCTGGTGGAAGATGGCCTGGCCACCGATGGCGCGGGCCAGGGTATCCGCGTGTCGGAGTGGAGCGATTGGGATGTGGAGGAGACCTTCCAGCTGCGCATGCTGCTGGAGCCGTACGCCTCGTTCCTCGCGGCCACGCGCGGCGGCGAGGGGCTGGCCGATGAGCTGGAGGCCAGCAACCAGCGCATGGAGGCCGGCATTGCCGCTGGCCACGACGGCATTGGCGAGGTGCAGTCAGCCAACCGGGATTTTCACCACGCGCTGATCGAGGCATCGGGCTCGCCGCGCCTCAAGACCATGCTGGCGACGATGATCGACATGCCGATCATCAAGCGGTCGTTCTACATCTACACGCCCGAAGAGCTGGTGCAAAGCCTGCACCACCACTGCGACCTGGTGATCGCCATACGTGCCAGGGATGGGGAGCTGGCACGCCAGGTGATGCAGCTGCACCTGCGCATGTCCTACCACCGATTCATGAAGCATCGAGGGGAATACCGCGCGGATGCATGAGCGGTGTCATGACCGGGGCTGAACCCTTTGCGCTGACTGCACCCGGTACAGCCGCGGCAGCCAGACAAAGGCGATGAGGACCAGCACAACGCCTGCCAGCGCCATGGGCAGCACCATCGGCCAGGCACCGTGGCGCATGGTCGGATCGACAAATTGCGCCGCCAGCTGGCCGGCGCAGAAGGCCACGCACATGATCGCGAAGCCCGAACACGACACGGCCCGCCCGGCCAGCTGCGGCGGCAGGCCACCCACCGCGCCCGCCTGGCCGCAAGGCTGGTGCAGGCCATGGCCCAACGCGTATACCGCGTGCCCTAGCAACAATGGAAAGGGCGAGTTCGGCGCCAGCACGCAGCCGGCTATCTGGATGCACGGCCCCAGCAGACTGAGCGAAGCGCCCAGCTGCACCGTGCGCACCGGCCCGTGGCGCGACAGCAGGCGCCGGCACCATGTGATGCCGAGGATGTAGACCAGCGAGCCGCCTGCTGGAATCCAGCCGTAGAGCACGGGCGACAGGCCGAACAGGTCGACGTACACCATCGGCGACAGTAGCAAAAAGCAGAAGATGCCGCCGTAGGTGGTTGCGGCCAGCGCCGTCCAGGCGCAAAAGCTGGGGTCGGCGAACACCTGGCGCACACCGCCAGCGGATACGGATACGGGTACGGATGCGAGGACCGGGGCAGACTCCGCCGGCGCTTGCCGCGACTCGCTGAACATGCGCCAGCACAGTGCCAGCAAAGCCAGCGAGTAGACGCCCATCGCCCCCAGCACCCAGCGCCAGCCGGCGGCCTGGACTGCCCATGCACCGGCAATCGGCGCCACCAGGGCCACCAGCCCCAGGCCCATCAGGCCGCGGGCCATGATGCGCGGACCTTCATGGGCCGGATACAGGTCGCGCACCGCAGCCCGTGCGCACACCAGGATGGCCGCCATGGCCGCGCCCTGCACGGCGCGCCAGGCCACCAGTGCGTCCGCGCTGCCCGCCAGCGCACAGCCTGCCGCCGCTGCCGTGTAGCAGGCCAAACCCGTCAGCAGAACGGGCCGGCGCCCGAAGCGGTCGGCCAGCGGTCCGCACACCAGCTGGGCGACACCGAAGGCCAGCATGAACACGGTCAGGCTGCTGCTGGCCGAGCCCAGGTCGCGCGCGATCTCGGGCAACGCCGGCAGATAGCCATCGGTGGCGACCGGCTGCGCGGCCAGCAGCAGCGGCAGCAGCAGGAGAAAGGAAACGGAGCGGCGCGGGCCGGGATCAGCGAAGTTCATCTCAATGAAGCCTGGTCACGGCATGCCGCGCGTCGAGCGAGGCAGTTCCAAGGGAGATACATGGCCAGTTGCGCGCCAGGCATCCTATGCGACGGCGGACAGCGCGGCCCGCAGGCCCAGCAGGTAGCTGTCCGCGCCGAAGCCGCAGATCTGGCCCCGGACGATGTCGGCAAACACCGAGTGGTGGCGGAAGGGCTCGCGCGCATGGATGTTGCTCATGTGGATCTCCACCACGGGCACGGTGAGCATGGCCAGCGCGTCGCGGATGCCGTAGCTGTAGTGCGTCCAGGCACCGGCGTTGATGAGCACGCCATCGACGCCGTCCCGAAAGCCCTGGTGGATGCGCTCGCACATGGCGCCTTCGCAATTGGTCTGGAAGCTGTCCACCTCGCAGCCCAGCTGGCTGCCCAGGCTGCGCAGCGAGGCGTCGATCTCGGCCAGCGTGACCGTGCCGTATTGGGCGGGGTCGCGCTGGCCGAACATGTTGTGGTTGATGCCGTGCAGCATCAGGATCTTTTTCATGGAGGCTCCGTGGCTTGATGTCATGGATGGAGGATGGCGCGCCGGTGATGTCCGGGTCACGCCGTGGTGTCGATGGCGGCGCCCATGCGGGCAGCCTCTGCAATGGCCTCGGTGATCTGCAGGTTGCGCAGGCCGTCGTGCACGCTGACCAGCGGCTCAGCCTGCCCGCGCGCCACCTGGGCGAAGTGGGCCATCTGGCGCACCAGCGGGTCCGAGCGCTCCACGGCGGCCACATCCAGGTCGAAGGGCTCATTCCAGGAGCGCTGGCCGGCCGATGCATAGGTCTTGAGCCGCATGCTCGGTATGGCCAGCGAGCCGAAGGTGCCCGCCACCAGGTAGCAGTCTTCGTCCTCATAGCTGGCATAGGCCTTGTTCTCCTGCGAGGTCTGCTCCCAGCTGCGCGCGCTGGCGGCCGTGTCCGAAAGCACAAAGCTGCCCAGCGCACCGCTGGCAAAGCGCAGGTTGATGGCCACCGTGTCTTCCACGGCAAAACCGCGCGTGGCATGCGAGGCGAAGGCCTGCACGGCCACGATGTCGCCGCACAGCATGCGCAGGTTGTGGACCTCGTGGATCATGTTGAGCAGGATGGGGCCGCCCCCGGCCTCGCGACGCCAGGAGCCTTCCTCGAAATAGGCGTCCGGCTTGTAGAACAGGGCCGCACCGGTCACGGCCACCAGGCGGCCCAGCCGCCCCTGGGCGATGAGGGCTGCGGCCCGCGCCATGATCGGGCTGTGGGCGCGGTGGTGGCCCACCAGCAGCCGGGCGCCGCAGCGATCGGCCAGCGCGGCCAGCCGCTGGGCCTCGGCCACGGTGGCGGTCACGGGTTTTTCCAGCAGCACGGGCAGGCGCGCATGCATGCACTGGGCCGCCTGCGGGGCATGCAGGCGGTTGGGCGTGGCCAGCACCACGGCGTCGGGCCGGTCATGGGCGATCAGCTCGCCCAGGTCGCGCCACAGCGGCACCCCGGCCCTTTGGGCAAGCTCCCGGGCTGCGGGCGCCGGGTCCACGATGGCGGACAGGTGGCAATCCGCCTGGGCCCCGATGGCGGCGATATGGGCCTGGCCGATCGCGCCGGCGCCGGCCACGGCAATGCGAAGCGGGTGCAGCTGTGCCATGGCATGCCCCCTCAGAAGCGGTGCAGCACGCCCAGCTGCACGCCCTTGATGGTGCGGCCGTTGACGTCGTCGGCCGATGTGAAGTTGGGCTTCATGCCGCCCGAGGCCGCCAGCCTAAAGCCCGCATTGCGGTCGTTCTTCAACTGCTCGGCCACCGCGTAGAGCATGGTGCGCCTGGACAGGTCGTAGTAGGCCGCGATGGCCCCGCCCGATGCGCCGCGCCCGCTGTCCGAGCCATCCTGTATGCGGCCCCACAGTGCGCCCACGCGCAGCTGCGGCGTCACGCGGTAGTCGGCCGACAGCTGCCAGACGCGGTAGAAGCGGCGCACATCGGCATTCGTGCCCGCCACCAGCCCGCCCACATTGCCCAGCACCGTGCCCGTGTTGTTGCCCGCCGAGCCCGCCGTGCTGTTGTTGGACCGCACAAAGGCCAGCTGGACCTTGCCCTTGCCGTAGTCGTAGTTGGCGTAGAGGTTGTCGTAGCGGACCGCGTCGGTATAGGCCGCGCTCTGCGGCGCACGCGCATACAGCCCGGCATAGCCGACGCGGTAGGGACCGTTCAGGTAGTCCAGGCCCAGCTGGTAGATGGCCTGGCGCGCTGGAGCACCGGTCTCGGCCATGGTGTAGTGGGCCTCGAACAGGAAGCCGGCCATGCGCGGCGAGGTGTAGGAGATGTCGTTGTCGAAGCGCGAGGGCACGCCAAAGTTGTTGACCATCGATCCCAAGGTGCGCGAGGTGAAGTCGATGTAGTCGCCGCGCCCGAAGATCACGGTGTTCTGCCGGCCCAGCCGCACCTCGCCCCAGCCGCCGCCCAGGCCCACCCAGCTTTGGCGGTCGAAGCCGCGCGTGCTGTCGGCCTGCGTGCCGTTGTCGGCGTTGATGCCCATCTCCAGCTGGAACTTCGCGTACAGGCCGCCACCCAGGTCTTCCTGACCGCGAAAGCCCAGGCGGCTGCGCAGCAGGGCACCGTCCTCCAGCGTGGTCATGGATGCGCCCGAGCTGCTGCGCATGTGGTTGATGTACTGGTCCACGCTGCCGTAGATGGTGACCGAGGACTGGGCCTGGGCGCCCGCGCCCCAGGCGCCCAGCACGGTGGCCAGGGCCAGGATGCGAAGGGCCCCGCGCTGCGGCACTCGCGGTGTCTGGTGCATTTGCTGTTGCATGGTCTTGTCTCCTTCTCTGTGAAAAATGCTTTTTCGGGCGTGGCTGCGCCCTGCCCCGGACGCATCCAGGGCCGGTTGTCTGTCGGCTGGATCAGTAGGAGATGTGGGCGGTGGCGCGCAGCTGGTCGGGCGTGGCGCTGCCGAAGCCGAAGAATTCGAGGTAGGCGGGAATCATCTCGAACAGCATGTCCGTGCCTACCTGGAAGTCGCAGCCCTTGTCGCGCACGGCGCGCAGCAGCGGCGTGAACTCGGACTTCATCACCACCTCGCCCACAAAGGTGGTGGGCGCGATGCGCTGCACATCGAACGGCAGCGGGTCATCGTCCTTCATGCCCAGCGGCGTGGCGTTGACGACCACGTCAAAGCCCTGCGGGTCCCTGGAGCCCGTGCCCACCTTCATCCTCGGGTAGTAGGCAGCGAGCCGACCGGCCAGGGCCTGCGCGCTCTCGTCCCGCGTGTCGAACAGCATCAGCTCGCCCACGCCGGCTGCCGCAAGCGAGGCGGCAATCGCCGAGCCCACGCCACCCGCCCCGGAAATCAGCACCCGCGCGCCCTGCAACTGCCGCCCCTTGCGCAGCACGCCGCGCACAAAGCCCGCGCCGTCGAACTGGTCGCCCAGCAGCGTGCCGTCCTCGCGCCGCAGCACGGCATTGCAGGCGCCTGCAATGTGCACGGCGGGCGTGACCTCGTGCACCAGGTCCACCACGGACACCTTGTGCGGCATGGTGATCAGCGCGCCGCGCAGGTTGGTGAAACGCATGATGGCGGCAAAGTCGCTGGCGAAATGCGCCGCCTTCACGCCCATGGGCACGACGCAGGCGTCTATGCCCCGGCCGTCGAACCATGGGTTGTAGATCATGGGCGACTTGAAGGTCTCGGTCGGGTCGCCGATGTGCGCGATGAGTTTGGTTTTTCCGGAAATCATTTCCTGGGGCCTTCGGATGCCTTGGGTTGCAGGATTCAGCGGCCGGACTGGGCCAGGGCCTGGTTGCGCAGGCGGTCGTACTCGGCAGCTGCCACGGGCTGCGCACCGGCCTCGCCCAGGTCTTCCATGCGCACGCGGTAGGTCTCGCGGGCGCTCCACGCGGCCAGGGCGGCCACCACGGTGATGCCGAAGGCGATCAGGCCCACGGTCAGCCAGATGTTGTGCGCACCCGGAGGCGCCACGGCCGTGAACAGCGCGGGCAGCATGGCGGTGATGGCCGTGCCCAGGTTCTGCGAGATGGCCATGGCCGAGACGCGGGTGCGGGTGGGGAACAGCTCGGGGTAGAAGCTGGGGAACACCGCGTTGTAGCCCTGGTAGACCACGCCCCACATCAGGATGGACATGGCGAAGGCCAGCGGCATGTTGCGTTCGCTGATGGCGTAGAGGTAGCCGATGGCCAGCAGGCCCGACAGCAGCGCGCCGAAGATGATGGGCGGGCGCCGGCCGATGCGGTCGGACAGGTTGCCCACCATGGGGATCACCAGCACCGCGACGATGTTGCCCACCACGGGAATCCACAGGTACATGTCCTTGGCGAAGCCGATGCCGTAGGCGGGCTGCACCGCATAGGCCGCGCCGAAGATGGTGGCCACCACCGGGATCACGTTCATCAGCGCCATGCAGACCACGCGCAGCATGTCGGGCGAATGGTGGCGGAAGGCCTCGACCACGGGCGAACGCGGACGCGCCTCGCTGCGGCCTGCGGCGGTGAAGGCCGGGGTCTCGTTGACCTCGCGGCGGATGATCCAGCCCGCGATGATGACGACGAAGCTCAGGATGAAGGGAATGCGCCAGCCCCAGCTGTTGAACTGCTCGGGAGGCATGTAGTGCGCCAGCGGCAGGAACACAGCCGCTGCCAGGATCTGGCCGGCCTGCACGCCCTGCAGCGTGAAGCTGGCGAAGAAGCCGCGCCGCCCGAACGGGGCATGCTCCAGGATCATGGAGCTGGCGCCCGAGATCTCGCCGGCCACCGCGAAGCCCTGTATCAGCCGCATCAGCACCAGCAGCGCGGGCGCCCACAGGCCGACCTGGTCATAGGTGGGCAGCAGGCCCACGGCGATGGTGGAAAAGCCCATCAGGAACATGCACCACACCAGCACCTGCTTGCGCCCGTGCGTGTCGCCCAGGTGGCCCAGCACGAAGGCGCCGATGGGCCGCGCCACATAGCCCACGCCATAGGTGGCCAGCGAGGCGATGATGGCAATCGCCGGATCACCCTGCGGAAAGAAGATCTGCGGAAAGATCAGCGCAGCCGCCGTGGCGTAGATGAAGAAGTCGTAGTACTCCAGGGCCGAGCCTATCCAGCCGCTGGTGGCGGCCTTGCGCGGCTGGTGCCCGGTGGGCTGTGTGTGTATCGGGGTTGCGCTCATGTGTTGTCTCCTCCATGTAGAAAAGGCCCCTGCCCGATGCTTGCGGCCAGGCCGGCGGGATGTAAAAAATGTAGTTCCCGCCTATGGATGCGCCCAAGCCAATTTCGAAAGGCATGTGCGCTGATCGCACCGCGCTGTTCGATAATCGCACGCACCCAGGGTTAATACGGAAAAATCAAAACCGTCATGACAACACCTTCCACCCTCGCCCAGCGCGACTGGATTGCCGGACTGGAACGCGGCGTATCGATCATCGAAGCCTTTGACGACGCCCACCCGCGCATGACGGCCGCCGAGGCCGGCCAGCGCACGGGCATGACGCGCACCGCCGCGCGGCGCTACCTGCTGACGCTGCAGCACATGGGCTACGTGGCGGGGGACGGCAAGCTGTTCTGGCTCACGCCGCGCGTGCTGCGGCTGGGGCAGTCGTACCTGGAGTCGGCGCGGCTGCCGCGCATCGTCCAGCCGTTCCTGCAGCGCGTGGCCGCCGGCACCCATGAAACCGCCTACCTGGCGGTGCTGGACGACGACGAGGTGGTCTACATCGCGCGCAACGGACCCAACCGCAACATGAACACCGGCTATGTGCTGGGCGCGCGCGTGCCGGCCCAGGTCACGGCGGCCGGCATGCTGATGCTGTCCATGCGCAGCGACGCCGAGCTGGAGCACTGGCTGGACAACCGCGCGCTGACGGTCTTCACCTCGCACACCATCACCTGCCCCGCCGAAATGCGCCGCGAGCTGGCCTTGATCCGCACCCAGGACTGGGCCCTGTGCGAGCAGCAGCTGAACCTGGACTCGCGCGGCATTGCCGTGCCGCTGCGCGACCGCCACGGCGCGCTGGCCGGCGCCCTCAACATCACCATGCCCATGGGCCGCGAAACCGGCAAGGACGCCGTGGCGCGCGTGCTGCCCATGCTGCGCGAGACGGCGCAGGCCATGCGGGATCTGATCTGATGGTGAACAACACGGCCATGGCGCAACTTCCTGGCCTGGACATGCATGGCGGCGACGACCATCTGCTGCAGCATCTGCAGGCACTGGAAGTGCGGCTGCACGATCCGCAGGTGCGATCGGACGCAGGCCAGCTGCAGGCGCTGCTGCATGAAGACTTCCTGGAATTCGGCCGATCGGGCGGCATGCACGACCGGGCCGCCACCGTGGACGGCCTGGTGGCCGCCTTGCCAGCACAGGCCCCTGCCCGGCTGGTGTCAGGCGGCTTTGCGCTGGCGTGCCTGGGACCGGACAGCGCGCTGCTGACCTACCGCTCGGCCAGCGTGGCCGAGGATGGAACGGCCGGCCGGCATACGCTGCGCTCCTCGGTCTGGCTGCGCACGGCGCGGGGCTGGCAGATGCGCTTCCACCAGGGCACGCCCACGGCGCCATTCGACCTGGCCGCATCCATGCCATGAGCGGCCTGCGGCGTGTTCAGACGGTCTCGAACGCGTACTTTTCCGTATCCACCTCGCGCTGCGAGGCCACGGCATAGCGATCGCCCTGGATGCGCTCGGGCTTGAAGAGGTCGTCCAGTTCGGCCAGCAGGGCAGCGTCCAGGCGCACGGCGCCGCCGCGCAGGTCTTCGTGCAGGTGGTCCACGCTGGTGGTGCCCGGCAGGGCAATCACATGCTCGCCCTGATGCAGCACCCAGGCGATGGCCAGCTCGGCCAGCGTGCAGTCGGCGCGCTCGGCAATGGACTGCATGGGCGCGAGCAGCTGCAGGTTCTTCGCATAGGCCTCGGGCGCAAAGCGCGGCATGGCGGCGCGGATATCGCCCTTGACCAGTCCCTCGACCTCCTGGAGCTTGCCGGTGAGGAAGGCGCGGCCCAGCGGGCTGAAGGCCACGTAGGCAATGCCCAGTTCCTTGCAGGCCTGCAGCGTGCCCAGCTCGGCATTGCGCGACCACAGCGAATACTCGCTTTGCAGCGCGGCGATGGGGAAGGTGGCATGGGCGCGGCGCAGCGCGTCGGCGCCGATCTCGGACAGGCCCAGGGCGCGCACCTTGCCCTCTTCCACCAGGCGCGACATCTCGCCCACCGATTCCTCGATGGGCACGCGGCGGTCCCAACGGTGCAGGTAGTAGAGGTCGATGACATCGGTGCCCAGGCGCTGCAGGCTGTCTTCGCAATTGCGGCGCAGGGTCCTGGGGTGGCCATCGATCACGCGGCGCACCACGCCGTCGTCGCCGCGCACGCCGGCCATGCCGCATTTGCTGGCCAGGGTGATGTGGTTGCGGTGGGACTTGAGCACGGGGCCGACCAGGGATTCATTGGCGCCGAAGCCATACAGCGCCGCCGTGTCGAACAGCGTGACACCGGCGTCCAGCGCCGCATGCAGCACGGCCTTGCCCTGCTCGGGCGACGGCGGATGGCCATAGGCGTGGCTGAGGTTCATGCAGCCCAGGCCGACGGCGCTGACGGAGAAGGGACCCAGGTTTCGTGTGGACAGGTTGGTCATGGTGGCTCACAGGGAAAAGAAGAAAGGGAGCGGCCGGCGCTCCCTTGCAGTGCATTCGCACAACGATTTTGCCGTCAAACCGCAGCGCCCCGCACGCCCGTGCGCGCCCAGGCCGGCAGCGGCACGGGCCGGTGCAGCACGTCGTCGTTGAGCCACTGCGCGCTGCGGCGCGCGCGCTCGGCCACGGTGTCCAGCGGCAGTTGCTGGTAGTCGTCGTTGAAGACCTCGAAGCTGTAGTCGCCACGGTAGCCCAGGCGGTCCAGGCGCAGCACCAGGTCGGCCAGGCGCTCGCTGTGCACGCCCTCGCCCGGAAACACGCGGAAGGTGCGCGCCGTGGCCATGCGCTCTTCGAAGGTGGGCGCGTCATGCCACATGAAGTCGGACAGCTGCACCAGGAAGATCTTGTCGCGGTCGATCAGCTCCAGCGCATCCAGCGGCGTCTTGGCGGCCAGGATGTGGAAGGAGTCCAGGCCGATGCCCAGGTTGGACATGTCGGCGCGGCAGACCACGTCCCAGCTGGTGGTGAATTCGTTGACGTTGCGGCCCCAGGACAGGCCCTCGTAGGCGATCTTCACGCCCAGCGGAATGCCGAGCATGGCCAGCTTGCGCAGGTCGCGCGCAATCACGTCGAGATCGCCCGTGGCATGGCGCGAGGTGGACGAGCAGGCCAGCAGCACGGGGCTGCCGATCTCGGCGCACATCTCCAGCATGGATTTGGCGATGTCCACCTTGTAGTGGTGCAGATGGTCGGACAGGCCCTCGAAGTCGCGCAGCACCTGAAAGCCCGTGGGCCGCAGGCCGCTGGCGCGCACCGCCGCCGCAGCCGCCTTGACGCCGCCCGGGTGGCCGGCCAGGTCGCGCGCGCTGAGCATGACCTGGGTGAAGCCCGCGCGCCGGATGGCGTCGAGCTTGGCCTCCAGCGAGCCATTCAGAGTGATGGTGTCCATGCCATAGCTGTCCAGCAAGCCCATGTTGCCCTCCAGGATCGTTGTGTGTATCGGCGGTTGAATCGGACGGCGGCGCGCCAGGCTTTGCGCTAGGCGTCGCGGTGCACCAGCTCGAACACCACGGTGCCCATGGCGTTGCGCGTGAGCGCGCCGCGGTCATCGGGGTGCAGGCGGCTCGATTCCACGAACTCCACGCCGCGCTGGCGCAAGGCCTGCACGGCAGCAGGCACGTCGGTGGTGCCCAGGCCGATGCGCTGCAGGCGCTCGGGCATGTCGTCCCACTCCAGGCCCGGATCGGGCTCGATGAGCTGCCACAGGAAGCGCTTGCAGGGGCTGCGCATGAGCTTGCCCTTGGGCAGGATGCCGAAGCGCTGCGCGTCGGGCAGCAGGTGGAAGTCGAACATGCGCTCGAAGTAGGTGATCCAGTCGGCGCTGCGGCCACGCCCTATGTACTGGACCACGCCGAAATAGCCCAGGCCGGCCAGCGCCGGCGGATGGGGATCGGCCCCGGCAACGGGCTTGAAGTCGATGTCATAGATGGAGAACTCCTGCCATCGATCGACAAAGTAGAAGCGGCTGCCACCCGGGCCGTGGATGGCCGGAATGTGCAGCTCCATCGCCTGGGCCTGGCTGGGCGCCGCCCAGGCTCCCAGCTCGATGCAGCGCGTATGCGCCTGCAGGGCATCCTGCACGCGCAGCGCCACGGCCGAGATGACGGGCTGCCCGTCGGACGCGGCATGGGCCAGCGCATCGGCGGCGCCCGCATTGACCACCAGGTTCATGCCCCCCTGCCGGTACAGCGTCACCTCGCGCGAGCGGTGCCGCGCCACGGGGCGAAAACCCAGCCCCTCCAGCACCTGGCCCAGGGCCTGGGGCTGGCTGGTCGTGTACTCGATGAACTCTATGCCGTCGATCCCGAGGCGATTGGACGCCTCGGGCACGTCTTCCCGGCTGCTGGAGGAGGAATCGGTCATTGCGGTACTCCGGGTGGAAACATGATCGTCGTGCCACGCCCAAGTGGCATCGCTCTCCTACGATCAAATACGCGTAAAACTGGCGCGGCCCAACTCAGAGACACCGAGGAAGGGCCGCCCCGCACCGAGGGTGTCGTCCCCCTTTCAGGGGGAAGACGCGAAGCGGCTCAGGGGGTGAGCTGTTTTTCCAGATCGTGCAGGACCTGATAGCAGGGCAGCACCTGGGCCACGCTGGAATTGGGCTCGCGGCCTTCGCGGATGGCGGCGAAGAACTCGCGGTCCTGCAGCTCGATGCCGTTCATGGACACGTCGACCTTGGAAACGTCGATCTTCTCTTCCTTGCCGTTGACCAGGTCGTCATAGCGCGCGATGTAGGTGCCGGTGTCGCCGATGTAGCGGAAGAAGGTGCCCAGCGGGCCGTCGTTGTTGAACGACAGGCTCAGCGTGCAGATGGCGCCATTGGCGGCCTTGAGCTGGATGCTCATGTCCATGGCAATGCCCAGTTCCGGATGGATGGGACCTTGCACGGCGTTGGCCTTCACGATGGGGCTGCCGGCCTGGTAGGCGAACAGGTCCACGGTGTGGGCAGCGTGGTGCCACAGCAGGTGGTCGGTCCAGCTGCGGGCCTGGCCCAGCGCGTTCATGTTGGTGCGGCGGAAGAAATAGGTCTGCACATCCATCTGCTGGATGTTGAACTCGCCGGCCGCGATCTTCTTGTGCACCCACTGGTGGCTGGGGTTGAAGCGGCGCGTGTGGCCGCACATGGCCACCAGGCCGGTCTGCTTTTGCAGATCGGCCACGGCCTGCGCGTCCTTGAGGCTGTCGGCCAGCGGGATCTCCACCTGCACATGCTTGCCGGCCTTCAGGCATTCGATGGCCTGGGCGGCGTGCATCTGCGTGGGCGTGCACAGGATGACGGCATCCACCTCGGGCAGGGCCAGGCTGTCGGCCAGCTCGGTGGTCACATGCTGGATGCCGTACTTGTCGGCCACTTCCTGGGTCTTGGCCAGCTCGCGGCCCACCAGGGAGACGACTTCCACGCCGTCGATGTTCTTGATGCCGTCCAGATGCTTGATGCCGAAGGCACCGGCGCCCGCCAGGGCGACTTTGATGGTCTTGTTGCTCATATGAGTCTCCGTAGAGCCGCCTCAAGGAGGCGAAGGCCCCCTCGGGGGGCAGTGAATACACGCAGTGATGAACGTGGGGGCCTCAGCCGTTCTCCAGGATGAGATGTCCCACGGCCGTATTGGACGCGGGCACATGGTAGAAGCGGTGGTTGACCTTGGGCAGCGGCGCGGGGCCGTCCACATCGGCCATGGCGCCGCGCGCGATCAGCCACATCACGAGCTCGATGCCTTCGGAGCCGGCCTCGCGCACGTAGTCGATATGCGGCATCTTGGCCAGGCCGGCAGGGTTCTCGATCAGCAGGTCCAGGAAGCGGTTGTCCCACTCCTTGTTGATCAGGCCCGCACGCGCGCCCTGCAGCTGGTGGCTCATGCCGCCCGTGCCCCAGATCTGCACGTTCAGGTCTTCGTCGAAGCTTTCCACGGCCCGGCGGATGGCCCGGCCCAGGTTGAAGCAGCGCTGGCCCGACGGCACGGGGTACTGCACCACGTTGACGGCAAACGGAATCACCGGGCAGGGCCAGGCGCCCGTGCGCGCGTCCTGCTCGCCGCACATCAGCGACAGCGGCACGGTCAGGCCGTGGTCCACGTCCATCTTGTTGACGATGGTCAGGTCGAAGTCCTGCTGGATCACCGACTGCGCAATGTGGCTGGCCAGCTCCGGATGGCCGACGACCTTGGGCACGGGGCGCGGGCCCCAGCCTTCGTCGGCGGGCTGGTATTCGGCGGCCGTGCCGATGGCAAACGTCGGGATGAAGTCCAGGCTGAACGCGGTCGCGTGGTCGTTGTAGACCAGGAAGATCACGTCGGGCCTGTTGTCCTTGAGCCATTGGCGCGAGTGCTCGAAGCCCTTGAACAGCGGCTGCCAATAGGGGTCGCCCACCTTGCCCAGGTCCATGGCCGCGCCGATGGCGGGCACATGCGAGGTGTAGACGGATGCGGTGATGCGCGCCATGTCAGTTGCCTTCCTTGTTGTTCTTGTCCACGCTGCCGGCCTTGCCCTGCGGCTGGCGGTGGGCCTGGGCATCGCCCTCCTCGCCCACGCGGCGGTTGCCTTCGGCCGAACGGCCTCCGCTCACCATCATGTTGCGGTATTCCTCTTCCGACATGCCGGTCATGGAGCCGGCCATTTGCTGGAAGCTCTTGCCATCCGTGGCGCCGATCTTGGCCAGGAAGTAGATGTTGCCGCCCGTGCGCATGCACCAGTTCAGATCGCGGGCCAGGACGGCCTGCTTCTGCTCCTCGCTCATGGCCCATTCGTCCAGGTAGGCACGCTCGTCGGCCTTGAAGCGCTCGCGGTTCTCGGCCTTCATCAGCGACATGCAGAACTGGTTGAGCCAGTAGCCTTTGCGGGACTGCTCGGCATCGAAAATGATGGTGCCGGGCACGTCCAGATAGGGTTTGTCCAATGCCATGGATATCTCCTTGAATATGTCCGGCACCCAGGCCGGACATGGTCGCCATCAGGCTTCTTCGGGCCAGTACAGACGCATGGGGTTGTCGACCAGCAGCTTCTTCTGCAGCTCGGCAGTCGGTGCAATGTGCGGGATGAAATCGACCAGCAGGCCGTCGTCGGGCATGTGGTCCTTCAGATTGGGGTGGGGCCAGTCGGTTCCCCACAGCACGCGGTCGGGGAATTCCTCGACCACGCGGCGGGCGAAGGGCACCACGTCACGGTAGGCATTTTGCTCGCCGTCCAGCGCCTTGGGGCCGGTGACGGACAGGCGCTCTGGGCAGCTGACCTTGCTCCAGACGTTCTGGTGCTCGCGCATGAACTTGAGAAACAGCTCGAACTCGGGCCCGTCCACGGGCTTGCTCACGTCGGGGCGGCCCATGTGGTCCACGACCACGGTGGTGGGCAGGCTGGTGAAGAAATCCCACAGCTCGGGCAGGTCCACGGCCTCGAAGTAGATGACCACATGCCAGCCGAGCTTGGCGATGCGGCCCGCGATCTCCATCAGCTCGTCCTTGGGCGTGAAGTCCACCAGGCGCTTGACGAAGTTGAAGCGCACGCCGCGCACGCCGGCGGCGTGCAGTTCCTGCAGTTCCTCGTCGGTCACGCTGCGGCGCACCGTGGCCACGCCGCGCGCCTTGCCGTCGGCGGCCTTGCAGGCATCGACCATGGCGCGGTTGTCGGCGCCGTGGCAGGTGGCCTGCACGATGACGTTGCGCGCAAAGCCCAGGTGGTCGCGCAGCGCGAACAGCTGCTGCTTGCTGGCATCGCAGGGCGTGTACTTGCGCTCGGGCGCGAACGGGAATTCATCGCCAGGGCCGAAGACGTGGCAGTGGGCATCGACAGCGCCTGCGGGCACCTGGAACTTGGGCTTGGAGGGGCCGGCGTACCAGTCCAGCCAGCCGGGGGTCTTTTCAAAAGCGCTCATATTCCCTCCTTCAATCGATGTAACGAAGGCCGGCCTTTTCGAGCGGCTCGCGCATCTTGTACATGTCCAGGCCCAGCACGCCGGAAGCCAGCTTGGCGCGCTTCTCGCCCTCGAAGCTCTCGCGCTTTTGCGCGGCAGCCAGGGTTTCGGCGGCCTTGGCGGCGGGCACGCAGACCACGCCGTCATCATCGGCCACGATCACGTCGCCGGGCGTGACCCACATGCCTGCGCAGACCACGGGGATGTTGACCGAGCCCAGCGTGGCCTTGATCGTGCCCTTGGAGGAGATGGCGCGGCTCCACACGGGGAAGTTCATTTCCTGCAGCGTCTTCACGTCGCGCACGCCGGCGTCGATGATCAGCGCCCGCGCGCCACGCGCCTGAAAGCTCGTGGCCAGCAGGTCGCCGAAGTAGCCGTCCGTGCATTCCGAGGTCACGGCCGCGACCACGATGTCGCCGGGCTGGATCTGCTCGGCCGCCACATGCATCATCCAGTTGTCACCGGGCTGCAGCAGCACGGTGACGGCCGTGCCCGAGACCTGCTGGCCCGCATAGATGGGACGCATATAGGGCTTGAGCAGGCCCACGCGGCCCATGGCCTCGTGGACGGTGGCCGAGCCCAGGGCGGCCAGGCCGTCGGCGGCCGCGCGGTCGGCGCGCTGGATGTTGCGGTAAACCACACCGAGTTCGTACATGGTGTTCTCCTTGATCTGTGGTGGCGGCCTGCTTACAGGCCCTTTTGCTTGAGGGCGGCGTCCAGGCGCGGGAACACGCGGCGCGCGTTGCCTTCGTAGACCTGGTAGCGCTCCTCTTCGGTGAGGTTGGCCGTGGCCTCGATGTAGCGCTTGGTGTCGTCGTAGTAGTGGCCCGTGGTCGGATCGATGCCGCGCACGGCGCCGATCATCTCGCTGGCGAACAGGATGTTCTTGACCGGGATCACCTTGGTCAGCAGATCGATGCCCGGCTGGTGGTAGACGCAGGTGTCGAAGAAGATGTTGTTGAGCAGGTGCTCGTCCAGCAGCGGCTTCTTGAGTTCCTGCGCCAGGCCGCGGAAACGGCCCCAGTGGTAGGGCACGGCACCGCCGCCATGGGGGATCAGGAACTTGAGCGTGGGGAAGTCCTTGAACAGGTCGCTGGTCAGGCACTGCATGAAGGCCGTGGTGTCGGCATTCAGGTAGTGGGCGCCCGTGGTGTGGAAGCACGCGTTGCAGCTGGTGGAGACGTGGACCATGGCCGGGATGTCGTACTCCACCATCTTTTCGTAGATGGGATACCAGGAGCGGTCCGACAGCGGGGGCGAGGTCCAGTGGCCGCCTGACGGATCGGGGTTCAGGTTGATGCCCACGTTGCCGTACTGCTCCACGCACTTGACCAGCTCGGGAATGCAGGTCTTGGGGTCCACCCCGGGCGACTGCGGCAGCATGGCGGCCGGGATGAAGTGATCGGGGAACAGCTGGCTGACGCGGTAGCACAGCTCGTTGCAGATGGCGGCCCAGGTGCTCGATGTCTCGAAGTCGCCGATGTGGTGCGCCATGAAGCTGGCGCGCGGGCTGAAGATGGTGAGATCGGAGCCGCGCTGCTTCATCAGCTTGAGCTGGTTGGTCTCGATGGTCTCGCGGATCTCGTCGTCGCTGATCTTCAGCTCGCTGGCCCGCGGGGCCTTGGACGGGTCCTTGAGTCCCGCGATCTGCAGGTCGCGCCAGGCGCCCAGGGCCGCGGGCGCGGTGGTGTAGTGGCCGTGTACGTCGATGATCATCGGAGGGTCTCCTGCGTCTTTATGAGGTGGAAATGTGTCAATGAAGGGGTGCGGCAGGCACCGCGCCGCCCTGCGGCTCGGGACTGCTGTACTGCTTGATGATGAGGGCGGCCATGGCGATCACGCCAGGAATGGCCACCACGGCAAAGATCTCGCTGAAGGCCATGTGGCGCGCCGACAGCTCGGCCACCAGGAAAGAGCCCGCGATGCCGCCGAAGCGCCCGATGCCCAGCATCCAGGCCACGCCCGTGGCGCGGCCGCGTGTCGGATAGAAGGCGGCGGCCAGCGCCGGCATGGACGACTGGGCGGTGTTCATGATGGTGCCGGCCAGGAAGACGGCCACCACCAGCCAGCCCAGGTGGCCGGCCGTCTGGCCTATCCACCAGATGGAGGCCGCCGTCAGCGCATAGCCGATGGCGATGATGCGGTTGGCATTGAAGCGGTCCATGAGCCAGCCGAACAGCACGGCGCCCACGCCGCCCAGCGGGAACAGCGCCGCCACCAGGGTGCCGGTCTTGGGGTCCAGGCCCGCTTCCTTGAACAGCACGGGCATCCAGTTCATCAGCGCGTAGAAGATGACCAGGCCCATGAAGTAGGCGATCCACAGCATCACCGAGCCCACGCGGTACTGGCGCGACAGCACCACCCCCATGCCGCTGCCGGCCTGGGCCTCGGGCCTGGCCTCGGTCAGCACGAAACGCTGCACGCCCTGCACGGCATCACCGGCAATGCGCGCCAGCACCTTGCGGATGCGATCGGCCGGGTAGTTGTTGGCCACCATGTGGCGCACGGATTCAGGCAGCAGCACGACCAGGGCCACCAGCAGCAGCAGCGGCGCGGCACCGCCCAGGATGAGCACGCTGCGCCAGCCGAAATGCGGAATCATCCAGGCCGCCAGAAAGCCGCCGAAGGCCGCGCCCAGCGGAAATCCGCAAAACATGGCGTTGGTCAGCGTGGCACGGCGCGAATCAGGGCAGTACTCGCTCATCAGCGTGACGGCATTGGGCATGGCGGCGCCCAGGCCCAGGCCGGTGACGAAGCGCAGCACGGCCAGGGTCCAGATGTCGGGGGAAAAGCCGGAACCCAGGCAGGCCACGGCAAACACCGCGACCGAGCCCACGAGCACGGTCTTGCGGCCCAGGCGGTCGGCCAGCGGGCCCGAGAAGATCGCGCCTGCGGCCAGGCCGAACAGCGCAGCGCTGAGCACGGGCGCCAGCGCGGGCTTGCTCACGCCCCATTCGGTGATCAGCGAGGGCGCGATATAGCCGATGGCCGCCGTATCAAAGCCATCGAGCAGAACGATCAGGAAACACAGCGCAAAGATCACCCACTGGAATCCCGAAAACGGGTGCTCGTTGAGCAGGGTCTGCACATTGACGCCGGTTGCTGCGGCGTCCTTCTGGACGGATGTCATGACTTGTCTCTTCCACTGTCTCTCAGCCTGGCGGATACCGCATCTGCGCGCGCGGCCCGCCCCTTGCACCGCAGGGGCCGGCAAGCCCCTGCGCTGTTTCTTCAGTCCTGCCTGCGGCCGTCCCAGACCGAGCGCGGCACCATGACCTCGCCACGCATCAGCAGGCGCGCCGTGCGCAGCAGAGCCGCCTTGGTCACTACGTCGGGATGGGCCGGGTCGCTGTCCAGCGTGACGCTGAACTCGCCCGTGGGATGCTCCACCGAGACGGTGAGCGGACCCGTGCCCTGCTGCAGCTGTGCCACGCCCTCGCACACGGTGCCCGGCATCTTCACCGCCGTGCCCACGGTGACGGCCGCCAGCACGCCGATGGCGTCATGGCAGACATGGGGGATGAAGCTGCGCGTGGTCAGCGCGCCGCCATGCTGGGGCGGCGCGATCAGCGTCATCTTGGGGTAGTTCTTGGCCGAGACATCGCCCAGGCCCATGGTCTGCGAGATCTGCAGGCGCAGCGCCTCGATGCGGCGCTTGAGGTCGGTGTCGGCGTTGAGCTCGGCCACGGTCTCCTGCCCGGTGGCGCCCACATCGGACGCCTTGAAGATCACCAGCGGCATGCCGTTGTCTATGCAGGTGACGTCGAGCGTGAAGGGCTCGAACCCCTCGCCTGTCACCGTGACCGTGTCCCGGGGCTTGCCCGTGGGCAGCAGGCCAGAGCAGACCGAGCCGGCCGTGTCCAGGAAACTGATTTCGATGGGTGCCGAGCTGCCGGGCGCGCCGTCGATGCGGGCCGAGCCTTCGTACTCGACCTGGCCGCCGGGCGTCTGCACGGTGATGTCGGCCGCCATGCCGGTGTTGAGTGTCAGCACGCGGAAGGTGCTGGTCTCGCCACGCGGCTGCACCATGCCGGTCTCCAGCGCAAAGGGAACCACACCGGCCAGCATGTTGCCGCAGTTGGGCGTGGTGTCCACCGTGTCCTTGTCGGGCTGCAGCTGGGCGAAGAGGAATTCGAGGTCTATGCCCTCCTTGTCGGAGAGGCTGACGATGCCGACCTTGCTGGTCAGCGGATGCGCGCCACCCACGCCGTCGATCTGGCGCCTGTCGGGCGAGCCCATGGCCGCGAGCAGCACGCGGTCGCGCGTGGGCAGGTCGGAGGGAAGATCGCTGGCCCGGAAGAAAGGGCCCTTGGAAGTACCGCCCCGCATCAGCAGGCAGGGAATGGCCGTTTGCATGGCTGTCTCTATCAGTATGGGTATGACAGCTATTGTGAGCATGGCGCGGGCCAGGCACTACTGGGCAAGCCCGCTAGCAGCTATAGCAAACCGGCATAGCTCAACGCCAAGCCTGGGCCGCAGGCTGCGACGCCGGGGCGCCGCAACTGCTTGATACAACTTATTGGGGCGCAGTGACGCTCAATCGCGGTCATGGCCCCGGCCGCGATCATGGCCATGCCCGCGGCCGCGGTGGTCGTCGTGGCGGTCATGCCGATCGTGGCGGTCGTGGCGGTCCCAGCGGCGGTCATCGCGGCGGTGCTCCCATTCGCGGTGGCGGCGCTCCTCGCGCCAGCGAGGATCGTGGCGCGGCGGCCCGGCGCGCCAGTGCGGCGGCGGATTGCGCAGGAAGTACACCGGGCGACCGCAGGCACCGTAGCGTGCGCAGTGCTTGCCCCAGTGCTTGGCATGGCCGGGCGGCACCCACATGTAGACCGGCGGCGGGGCCATGGGCGCCGGCGCGATGATGACGGGCCGCTGGTACAGCAGCGGCGGAGGCGGGGCATTGCCAATGTCCACGGTGCCGTAGACACCCGGAGCCAGCTGGCCCGAGACCGAGCCGCTGATATAGGTCTGCGCCTGGGCCGCAAGGGCCGAGCAGGCCAGCGCAAGGGCGGCCGCGGCGCGCAAGGTGGATCGCAAGGTGAGCATGGCCATGTTCTTTTGAAGGGGTGAAACAGGAAAGGCCCCGTTTCTACCAAGCGCCTGGGGCCGCATGGGCCATTGCGCCTGAAAAGGTGTAAGAACCCGTTCAAGCCAGCGCCCGTTCCTGCTCAACGCGCCAGGGCTGCCTGCGGTGTACAGCAGACCGCAATGGTCCGCTTTCTGGCCTGCACGCGCTCAGTCCAGCTTGAGCCGCGAGTCCTTCACCACCTTCTGCCATTTGGCGATCTCGGCGCGGCGGAATGTCTCCAGCTCGGCCGGCGTGGAGCCTATGGGCTCGGCACCTATGCCAGCGAGCCGCTCCACGATGGCAGGCTCGCGCAGCACCTTGGCCAGCACCGTGGACAGCCGGTTCACGATGGCGGGCGGCGTGCCGGCCGGCGCAAAGATGGCGTTCCACTCGTAGGTCTCGTAGCCGGGCACGCCCGACTCGGCAATGGTCGGCAGCTCGGGGGCGGCCTTGGAGCGCTCCAGCCCGCCCACGGCCACCGCGCGCAGCTTGCCGGTCTTCACGTGCTGCCAGGCCGAGCCCATGCTGGCAAACATCAGCGGCACCTGGCCCGACATCACGTCCATCATGGCCGGGCCGCCGCCCTTGTAGGCCACATGGTGCAGCTGCGTCCTGGCCAGCAGGTTGAACAGCTCGCCCGCCAGGTGCTGGGCCGAGCCCGGGCCTGCCGACGCAAAGTACAGATGCCCGCCCGCCTCGGAGCGGCCGGCCTGGATCAGGTCCTGCACGCTCTTGATGGGGGACGATGGCGCCACCACCAGCACATTGGGCACGCGCAGCAGCAGCGAGACCGGCGCGAAGGCCTTGAGCGTATCGAACTGCATGCGCGCGTGGATGGCGGGATTCTGCGCGTGGTTGGAGGCATCGAGCATCAGGGTGTAGCCGTCGGGCTGGGCCTTGGCCACCTGGGCGCCGCCGATCATGCCGCCTGCCCCGCCCCGGTTCTCGATCACCACGGGCTGGCCCAGCTCGGCAGACAGACGGGGGCCGATCAGGCGCGCCACCACATCGACCGTGCCGCCCGGCGGATAGGTCACGACCAGGGTGACGGGGCGCTCGGGGTAGTTGGCCGCTGCAGCCGCAGCGGCTGGCGCGGCCATGCCGGCAACAGCCGAGATCAGGCCTGCGGCCGCCCACAGGCCGGCGGTGCGTCTGGACAGGGATTTCATGGTGTGTCTCCTTGGGTTTGAATCGGGCTCGGAAATCGGAACAGCTCGACGGCGCTGCGGCCCAGCACGGCCTGCAGCGAGGCGGCATCGTCCAGCGGGTCCAGCCAGTCGTGCATCCAGCGCACGGCCGCCGGATAGCTGGCCTGACCCGCGTGCTGGGTGTGCGGCCAGTCGCTGCCCCAGAGCAATCGCTCGGCCGCAAAGGCCTGCAGCAACTGCGCGGTGGCCTGCCGCCCCGAGGCGGCGCAGTCGGCGGCGGGCCAGATGCGGTAGGGCGCGGACAGCTTGACCCACACACGGCCGCTGCCGGCCTGCTGCAGCAGATAGCCAAAGCCAGGGTCGCGCACGCCCAGGGCCGGGTCAGGACGCCCGAAGTGGTCGACCACCACGCGGCAGCCGGCCGCCAGCAGGGTGGGCAGCAGGTCAGGCAAGCGCCCGGCCTGCAGGTGCAGCTCCACATGCCAGCCCAGGGTGTTGGCCTGCTCCAGCACGCGGCGCCAACCGGGCGCATTCAGATCAGGCAAAGGCAGGCCGATCAGGTTCAGGCGCATGCCCACCACGCCGGCATCGGCCAGGGCCTGCAGGTGGTCCTCGCCCGTGTTGTCATCGACCACGGCCACGCCGCGCAGGCGCTGCGGCCGGGCGCGCAGGGCCTGGAGCATGTAGCGGTTGTCCGTGCCCAGGAAGCTGGGCTGCACGAGCACGCCATAGGCCAGGCCGTGCGTGTCCAGGTGCTGCAGATACGTGGCCAGGGACGCATCTGCGTCGGGCGCGTAGCGGCGCACATCGGGCATGGGCAGGCCGCGCTCGAAGACATGGGCATGGGTATCGACGCTGGACGCAATGGCGAACCTGGGCAGGGCAGACACGGGGAAAAACTCCTTGCGGGTGGCGCGGCACAGGATGCGGCGCAGGGGGTATGCGGCCGGATTCTAGGAACGGGGGATATATATTTCCATTCTTCAAAATGGATTTATTCATACTGGATCGATATGGAAACCCGGCATCTGCGCTACTTTCTGGCGGTGGTGGACCAGGGCAGCGTCAGCCGCGCAGCCGACTGGCTGGGCATTGCCCAGCCCGCGCTGAGCCAGACCCTGGCCCGCATGGAGAAAGACCTGGGCGTGCAGCTGTTCCAGCGCTCGCGCCAGGGCGCCCTGCCCACGCCGGCCGCCCTGGCCATGCTGGATGACGTGCGCACCAGCGTGGCCCGCATAGATGCCGCCGCCAGCCGCGCGCGCGAGATCGCCAGGGGCAGTGCAGGCCAGCTCACCGTGGGCCTGGTGTCTTCGGCGCTGTTCGGCACCCTGCCCCGCGCCCTGCGCGCGCTGCGGCAGCAGGCGCCCGGCGTGCGCGTCATCCTGCGCGAGATGAGCAATGCCGAGCAGGCCGAGGCCCTGCAGACCGGCGCCATCGACATCGGCCTCATGCACACACCCGTGGCCGTGGGCGGGCGCATGCGCGAGCGCCAGCTGCTGCGCGAGCGCCTGGTGGCCGCCGTGCCCGACGAATTCCAGATCGGCGAGGACGGCCAGGTCAGCCTGGCGCAGATCGCCGAGGCCGGGCTGGTCATGTACCCGCAGGCCCAGCTGCCCGTGCTGCACGCCGGCATCCTCGACGCGCTGCGCAAGGCAGGCCACGAAGCCCATGTGGCGCAGGAGGCCAACCGGACCCTCACCGTGCTGGCCTGCGTGGCCGGCGGCTGCGGCGTGGCACTGCTGCCCAGCTGGATACGCTCCATGGACTTTCGCGGCGTGCGATTTTGCGAAGTGCGCGATGGCCGGTCCCTGCCCAGCCTGGACCTCAGCGCCATCTGGCCCGCACGCTCCACGCCCACGCTGGCCGACCTGTTCGCACACCTGGACCTGGGCAAAGACTGAGTGCGGCCCGCATTGGCGCCGCACCGGTGCAAGAAACGGGATGCGCCCGCGCCTGCGCCGCACTACAAACCGCTTTCCCTCATTCACGGAAAGAAAAGGTGCCAGATGCAGCCATCGTCACAGCAACTCCACGGAAAAGTCGCCCTCATCACGGGCGCCAGCTCAGGCATAGGCCGCGAAGCCGCCAGGCTGTTCGCACGCCACGGCGCCAGGCTGGTGCTCACGGCCCGCCGCCAGCCGGAACTGCAGGCCCTGGTGGCGGAGATAGAGCAGGACGGCGGCCAGGCCATCGCGCTGGCCGGCGACGTGCGGGACGAGCCGCTGGCCCGGGCCCTGGTAGAAACCGCCACGGCGCGCTTTGGCGGCCTGGACATCGCCTTCAACAATGCCGGCATGACGGGCGATCCCTGCGCCCTGCCCGACCTGTCGCTGCAGGCCTGGCAGGAGGCCATCGCCACCAATCTCACCAGCGCCTTTCTGGGCGCCAAGCACCAGATACCGGCCCTGCTGGCACGCGGCGGCGGCTCGCTGATCTTCACCTCCACGTTCGTGGGCTACACGGCGGGCCTGCCCGGCATGGGCGCCTATGCCGCCAGCAAGGCCGGCCTCGTCGGCCTCACCCAGGTCATCGCGGCTGAATACGGCCCCCGCGGCCTGCGGGCCAACGCCCTGCTGCCCGGCGGCACCGACACGCCCATGGGCCGCGCCAGCACCCCCACGCCCGAGGCACGCGCCTTTGTCGAAAACCTGCACGCCCTCAAGCGCCTGGCTACACCGGCGGAGATTGCAGCGGCAGCGCTGTTCCTGGCGTCGGATGCATCCAGCTTCGTCACGGGAACGGCCATGGTGGTCGATGGCGGTGTGTCCATCCAACGGACTTGAAGCAGAGCCCCGCCAAAGCCGTCGCGGCAATGGCGGCCCGCTCGGATCTTCCGGTCGCCTGCGGCGGCTTTATCAGGGGAGTTTTGAAAGTGGCATTCCTGCCCCAATAATTCCCCTGGAAACGATGCTTGCGCTTTCGCTGTTCATTCCCGCATCGTGGCCAAGGAGCTGGCTGATGTTTTCTGACCACGCAATTCACGACGAAGCGACTGCTCGGCAAATGGTGCGCGGATACTGAATCGACATGTGGTGACATGAACCATTACGGGATGGCCGCACCTTTCTTCCAGGGAATGGATGATGGACAAACGAGGTGCATTGAGGCAATCTGCTTGAATCGGTAATACACTGCCCATGCAATCCATTGCATCGCGTCTCCAGCAGTTACCGTCGGATTCAGGACCTGCGCGAAGTCCCGCACAACCCTTGTTTCAAGCATTCTTCAGACAATAGATCAATTACATCCCATTACAGCATTGTGGACGGCTATGGTATTTAACCTTCGCACAAGGTCCATCGAATGCTCACGACATATACTCGCGCAAAACCGCAAGAATGGAGTACCTGTTGTCCGTCCGATGTGATTTTTTCTCTTTGAAGAAAAGAACCGTTGCAGGGATTGCATCCCCATGCTTGCAGGAGCTACAGGCAGGCACAGTTCCATTTCGGCTGTGAGCGTTCGTGAACACTGATTAATCGCTTCGAGATTGTTATAGTAAATAACGGAACTACCATGACTAGACACACTCAGCCCATCGTGGAGCGCTTGTTCAGGCCAATGGAACGCTCGACCCGCCAGCGCAGTTCGATACGCACGGTCATGGAAGAGGCCGGGCGCCCCCTGCTCCCCGCTGAAATCCTGGGCGCAGCGCAGCGCGAGGTGCCGGCCATCGGTCTGGCCACGGTGTACCGCAACATCAAGCAATTGATGGAAGCCGGTGAGGTGCAGGCCGTGGACCTGCCCGGCGAGGCCACGCGCTACGAACTCAGCGGCCGCGCCCATCACCACCATTTCCGCTGCATGAGCTGCAACCGCGTGTTTAACGTGCCCGGTTGCCTTGGCGACATGCAGCGCATCGTGCCCGAAGGCTTTGTGGTGGAGCGCCATGAGATGACGATGTACGGCATCTGCAGCGACTGCCACCAGAACGTGCAGTAGCGGCGGGCCCCGGGCCTCAGGCCCAGGCATCGGCAAGCCGACAGCCATGGCGCAGGCCTTCCCTGCGCCATGGCTGTTTCTTTTTCCCCGGTCCGCTGCCTCAGCGCCTGCCCGGCCGCACGCGGCCTGCGGCAACGCCCCCGGCCAGCAAGGCCAGCGCAGCCACCGCCCAGAGCATCGCCACCTGGCCCCAGGTCTGCGGCGCATGGCGCGGACTGGCCGTGAAGACCGGCTGCGCTGCAAAGTCCTTCGCGCCGAATGGACGGTCCTCGAACAGATAGGGATAGAAGAAAGTCCGCAGCCGCGCATGGAAGGCGGCAATGTCGTCCTGGTAGGCCAGCTGCGCCAGCAGGTCGGTGCCGGCCTGGCGGTGCAATGCGGCCTGCACGCCCACGCCGGGCAGCAGCCAGCCCAGGCGCCCGGTCCAGGCCTGGCGCGCCTGCAGGCCTTCCCGATAGGCGGCGAACTGGGGGGCGACGCTTTCATCACCGAGCTGCTGGAAGGCGTAGTACCACTTCCAGTGAAAGCCCGCAGGCAGCGGCGCGGTGTTGCGCCATTCGGGGTGGTTGCGGAAGAAGCGCTCCATGGTCTGCTCGCGCGGCAGGTCCCAGGCACCATGCACGGTCTGGCGCTGGGCCAGCATCAGCTCCACGCCCTGGCTCACGGGCACGGCGCGCGACAGCGCGGCATTGGCCAGCGTGGGCAGCACCAGGGTCAGCACGGCCCAGCAGCCCATGAGGGCCATGGCGTTGGCCACCGAACTGCCGCCCAGCGTGGCGACCACCAGGCACAGCCCGCTCCAGAAGGCCACATAGGCCGTGGCGCTCAGCAGCACTGAGGCGATGGCGCCCGCCTGCGCACCGCTGGCCAATGCCCCTGCCAGGGCCGGCAGCGCCAGGCATGCCAGCAACAGCACCGAACGCAGGCCCGCACGGCGCAGCCACAGCCGGCGCCCGCTGCCGGGCATGGCCTGAAGCGTGCCCAGGCATCCCGATTCGCGCTCGCCCGAGACCAGGTCGTAGAGCAGTGCAATCAGGAACAGCGGCGCCAGGTAGACCAGCACAAAGGCGAAGTCGAAGCGTCCCGCCAGCGCCAGTTCGGGGTTGAAGCTCTCGCCTTCATGCAGCTGCGCCTGCAGCGCCAGGGCACGCACGCGCAGCACATAGGGCGCGGCATCGCGCAGGCCCAGGGCGAGGAAGGCCGTGGACGACGGTGCATCCCAGGTGCTGTGAAAGCCGTAGTAGGCCACCGAGCCCGCATCGCCGGACTGTGCATGCCGACCTGCCTGGGCCGCCATTTCCTGCTGCTGCATTTGGGCCAGACGGTCCAGGGTCTGGCGCTGCGACGAGATCTCGCGCAGGCCCGACAGCACTGCCAGCGTGGACAGCAACAGCAGCAGGGCCAGGGCGCACAGCGCCAGGCGCGAGCGCGTCAGAAGACGCCATTCATGTCGTAGCCAGCTCATCGCACCACCCTCCCCAGACGTTGCGTGGCCACCAGCAAGGCGGCCGCCAGCGCCGCCAGCCATCCCAGCAGCACGCAGGCTGCGGGTGCCGCGCGGCGCAAGGCCGCCAGCGGCGGATCGGGCTCGTGATGGAAGTCGGAGACGCCGCGCCAGTGCTCGTGGCTGATGCGGTTGTCTCGGCTGGAACGGTCACCCGCGTAGCTGAGCTTGTCCACCTGCAGCTGGTTGAGCGCCTGCACCATGCGGTAGCGATGCTGCTCGGCCTGCTCCAGAAAGCGCCGATAGCCTTGCAGGTCGGTGCCGGCCACGGCCATGGACAGGCGGCGCAGCGCAATCAAGGGGCTGACCAGGGCAAAGCCGTCGGCGCTGCGCAGTTGCCGGGCCTGCAGATCGAAGCTGGCCTCGGCATGACGCCTGAAGAGCTCGCTGGTCAGCCGCTCGCCCTCCATGCCGACCAGTCCCTTGTAGTTGACGGGCAGATCCTCCACACGCGACACGCCGTACTGTGCAAGCACTTTGGCGCGAAAGGCGGCGAAGTAGGGATCGTCGGGATTGTGGCTGTCGCCCATCGCCGCCAGCTCGCGCGCCGTGGCGATGTCGGTCTCGAAGCGCGTGGGCAATGCCAGGGCCGCGCCCACCAGCTCCGGCGCCAGCCGGGGCACCAGCACCACGCCAATGGCCCAGGCGGCCAGCAGGGCCAGCAAGGCATCGCGCCCGCGCCGCATGAGGGCCGAGACCGCGGTGATGCCCACGGCCCACAGCAGCAGCCACAGCACATGGCCAGCCGCCAGCGCGGCCACCAGGCTGATGGGCACGGGCGTGGCCACCGCCATCCAGGCCAGGGCCAGCAAGGCGGGCAGCAGCACCAGGGCCGCCACGCCCGTCAGCGCCAGCAGCTTGCCGGCCACGAACTGCCGCATGCCCACGCCCTGGGCCAGCAGCACGCGCAAGGTGCCGGCCTCGCGCTCTCGCGCGATGCAGGCATGGCCCACGAAGATCAGCAGCAGCGGTGCCAGCACCTGCAGCACAAAGGCCGGCGTGAGCTGGCCGAAGCGCAGCAGCAGCGACGACTGGCGCACATCGCCGAAGTTGGCGCTGTTCTGGCGGTGGCCTTCGAGAAACAGCGTGTGGCCGGTGTAGGCGTCTATGCCCGCATCGAAGGCCGCCAGCGGATTGAGCGGGCGGAACACGAAATGGCCGTAGTGCACCATGCGGTGCGGATGGCGGTCGGGCTGGGCCTCGAACTCATGGTCCACCTGCGACTGGTGGCGTTCGCGCTGGGCCTGGGCCGCGCTGCGCTGGTCCCAGGCGGTGAAGGCGGCAGTAGCACCGAGCAGCAGCCACAGCACCATGCCCAGCACGGCCACGCGGTCGCGCAGCAGCAGGCGCCATTCCTCGCGTGCAATGGTCCAGGCCGTGCTCATGCCGCGGCCCCCTGCACGCCTGCGTCTGCGTCTGCGTCTGCGTCTGCGTCTGCGTGTGCGTTTGCGTTTGCGTCTGCACTCGCACTCGCACTCGCACCCGTACCTGTACCCGCGTAGTGGCGGTGCAGTGCCCGCACGTCAAAGCGCTCTACCCCACGGGCCGCCACCTCCTCCACCAGCCTGCCGCCCGCGATGAAGCCCATGCGGTCGGCCACATCGGCCGCCCCCAGCAGGTCGTGCGTGACCATGAGAATGGCCACGCCCTGGCCGCGCAGCTGCGTGATCAGCCGGCTGAATTCGGCCGTGGCCTGCGGGTCCAGGCCCGAAGTGGGTTCGTCCAGCAGCAGTGCCGGCACCTTGCGTGCCAGCGCCAGCGCAATGGCCACCTTCTGCCGCATGCCCTTGGAAAAGCCCGAGACGCGCCGGTCATGCGCGGCCGCATCCAGCCCTGCAGCGGACAAGGCCTGGCCGATGGCATCCCTGCTGGCGGGCTGGCCCGCCAGGTCCAGCAGATAGGCCACGTTCTCGCGCGCGCTCAGGTGCTCGTACAGCGCCACGTTCTCGGGGATATAGGCGATCAGGCCGCGCGCCTGCGCGGCAGCCGTCACCGGGTCCACGCCCTGCACGCGCACCTGGCCGCTGCGCGGCCGCACAAAGCCCAGGAACAGGCTCAGCGTGGTGGTCTTGCCCGCGCCGTTGGCGCCCAGCAGCGCATAGATCTCGCCGGCATGCACGGCCAGGTCCAGGCCCTGGAGGATGGTGCGCTCGCCATAGTCCACCACGGCGCCCAGCGCTTGGAGCACGGGCGTGGAGGCAGAAGTGGGGTTGGAAGAAACAGGAAGGGATGGATGCATGGCGGGGCTCAGAACTTGGCTTGAAGGCCTACGGTGACGGTGCGGGCGGTGCCCGGCGTCACCCACAGCCGGCTGTACGAGCTGGTGTAGTAGGTCTTGTCAAAGAGGTTGTCCACGTCCAGCGTCAGGCGCAGCGTGGGGCTGATGCGCCAGTAGGCCACCAGCTTGGCGGTGGTGTAGCCGGGCAGATCGAAGGCCGCCTTGCCAGCGTCGGCCTCGGCCTGCGTGCGGGCCTGGCCCAGGCGCTTGCCCACGCGGGTGACGCCGCCGCCAATGCCGTAGCGCTGGCCGTTGGAGAAGGCGTTTTCGTAGACCGCCAGCACGCTGCCGTTGACCTTGGGCACGTTGAGCAGGCGCCCGCCCACTTCCAGCGTGTTGTCGCGCGAGATCTCCACGTCGTTGAGCACCAGGCTCGCATTCAGGCGCCAACGCTGCGTGACCTGGCCGGCAAAGTCGAACTCCAGCCCCCGGCTGCGGATCTCGCCGGCCGAGACCGAGTAGCCGGCGTTGCCCGGGTCGGCCGTCAGCACGTTGCGCTTGCGGATGTCGAACAGCGCGGCCGTGGCGCCCATGCGCCGGTCGGCGCTTTCCCACTTGGCGCCCAGCTCCATGGAGCGGCCGGATTCGGGACTGAAGCCCGCGCCGGCCACATCGACGCCCACGTTGGGCCGGAACGAGCGGCCCACGTTGGCATAGAAGGTCCATTGCGGCAGCGGCAGCCAGCTCAGGCCCAGGCGCGGAGAGGTCGAGGTCGGGTCCTGCTGCGTGGTCGCGCCCGTGCGGCGGTTGTGCAGCGACTGGTCATAGCGGTCCATGCGCAGGCCGGCCACCACGCGCCACTGGGGAGAGAGCTTGATGGCGTCCTGCAGGTAGAAGGCCGTGTTGCGCTGGCGCTCGAAGGTATCGGTATTGGCCGTGGGCACGGGCTGCGTGCCGCCGTAGACGGGGTTGTAGATATTGATGGCATAGGGATTGGCCGCCGTGGGGTTGGCGCGCAGCATCACCGTATCCATGTCGAAGCGAAAGCTCTCCAGGCCCAGCAGCAGCTCGTGTTCGACGGTGCCCGTTTTCACCGTGCCCTGCAGCTCGGCCTGCACGGCGATGTCGTCGGACTGGTAGTCGCGGAAACGCCGCTGGCGCGTCAGGTCGCCATTGGCCAGCAGCGCATGGGGTTCGGTGGAAAAGCCGTTGATCGAGGTCTCGCGGTAGGACAGGCCCAGGCGGCTGCGCCACTGCGCGCTCCACTCATGCGAGAGGATGAACTGGTGCGTGCGGTTTTCCACCGTCACATCGCCATCGCGCGGGTCGCCCAGGAAGCGGCTGCGCGAGATGGCGCCCAGGCGGTCGCCCACGGCCACCACGCCACGGTCCAGCGGCGTCTTGTGGCGCAGCAGCTCGCCCGAGTACTCCAGCACCGTATCGCGTCCCAGCTTCCAGGTGAAGGCCGGCGCAATCACCTGGCGGCTGGCGCCCACGAAGTCGCGGAAGCTGTCGCGGTCCTCCACGGCGATGTTGAGCCGGTAGGCAAAGTTCTCGCCAATCGGCCCCGTGCTGTCGAGCGCGCCGCGCCGCAGCCCGTAGCTGCCCGCATAGGCTTCCACGGAATGCGAAGGCGTCCACAGCGGACGCTTGGAGACGACGTTCAGCGTGCCGCCCGGCTCGCTGCTGCCGTAGAGCGCAGCGGCCGTGCCCTTGAGGAACTCGATGCGCTCCACGCCGGCCAGATCACGCGGCGCGTTGAAGCCGCGCCCCGAGGAAAAGCCGTTGAACAAGGTGGCCATGCCCACGTTCTGATCGCCGGGCAGGCCGCGAATGACGATGTTGTCCCACAGGCCGCCAAAGTTGTTCTGGCGCGAGACGCCGCCCACATAGTCCAGCACATCGTCGAGCTTGGTGGCTCCCAGGTCGTCCATGGCCTGGCGCGTGATCACGCGCACCGACTGCGGCAGCTCGCGCAGCGGCAGGTCGGTCTTGGCGCCTGCCGCCTCATCGGTGTGATAGGCGCCCGAGGCCGTGCGGCCCACGACTTCCACGGCAGGCAGCAGGGTCTGCTCCTGGGGCGACGGCGCTGACGGCACGGATGCCGCAGTTTGTTCCTGGCCCTGGGCCAGCACGGGCGTGGAGAAGAAAGCGGCAGCGCTCAGGGCAAGCGGCAGCGGGCGAAGGCCGGGGAGCGGCTTCGCGAGGATGGAGAAGGCAGTCATGATGAAAACGGGCACGGGCGCATGCCGCCGGCATCAGAAGCCGGCGCGCGCAAACACGGACATGCCGCCAGCACCAACGGTGCCGGCGGCAGAGAAGGAGAAAAGTGCTTGCGGATTCAGCGCGGCGGGTCGCGCGATGCAAAGGCCCAGCGGTTCTGCGAGGGGATGGCGCCGCCCACGGTGCGCGGCGGCACCCTCTCAGGCGGCGCGGCCACGGCCAGCGGCAGGCCGAAGTGCGGCAGCCAGGCCGCCGCATGCGGTGCATGGCCCATGCACCAGACGCAGACGGCTTCCGCGGCTTCCGCCTTTTCACCGGCCGGCGCCTTGTCCTCGCAGCCGTTCAGGCCGGCAAACGCCTGGCCGGGCGCTGCCGCCGCCTGCCGGATATGCGTTGCGCCGTGCAGGGGCATGCCAATGGCCGTGTTGAAGAACACGGCCAGCAATAGCAGGCGCAAAACAAGCAGACGCATAAGACGGCGATCTTACTATTGACAATTCAATATCGTTAACTATCCGCCGGCATTTTCAGCACGGGCCCCGGAGACAGCGCGGCAATATGGCACAGGCATGTGACAGCCGACTGGCGATTTCCCGCATTGTGCCTATTGATCTGCGGGCCCCACGCCCCGGAAGAACATGTCGCAGATCTGGTCCGCCACCTTCTCCAGCGAGCCCTTGCGGGGGTTGAACCAGGACTGTATGGAGTTGATGCTGCCCAGGATCATGATGCGCGCCAGGTGGATGTCGGCATCGGCCCGCAGGCGGCCTTCGGCGCGCAGGTCTTCGAGCAGGCCGCTCCAGAATTTCTGGTGGCGCTCGCGGCGCTTGATCTGGCGTTCGCGCACCTTGTCGGGCAGTTGGCCCAGCAGGCGGCCGTGGGCCAGGGCGAAGTCCCCATGCTTGATCAGGCCCGCCATCTGGCCCAGCACGGCTGCGCGGAAACGCTGCTCGGCCGTGGCGTCGGCGCCCAGCGCGGCAAGGCGCTCCTGCTGCTGGCTGATGATGCGGTTGCCGCCCTGCTCCATGACCTCGTCCACCAGCTCCTCCTTGGAGGCGAAGTGGTAGTAGATGCTGGCGGCCTCGATCCCGGACTGCTCGGCAATGTTGCGCATGGTGGTGGCAGAGTAGCCCTGCTCACCGAAGGTGCGGGCGGCCAGCTTGAGAAGGGTCTCGCGGGTCTCGTTGCCGTCGTGGGCGCTGGTCTGCCTTCTTGCCATGTCTGCCAGGGTGTGGATCGTTGTAGTGCGGCGATGCTAACAGGCTGTTGGTGGCACGCCAATCAAGCGTTCGGTACGCGCCCGCTGCCTGGCGGGCATGGCCGGGCCGCGAAACTGCGCCTGAAGAATCAGCCCCAAAGGCATTCCCGGGACTGCAATGGCCTGGCAATCAACGGCTCATGAATTTACGCGATATCGGCGGAAGATATTTCAAACCACGGCCAGGAATTCAATCCTCGCAATACAAAAAATCTATCCAGCCAATCGACAAGACAAATGAAACAACGCGTGTTAATCGCAAGATTAAATAGCAGAATCGAATCACATGTAATTTATTTTATAAATCGATAAATAAAATCGATTGATGAAACAAAATCAACACCCGCAACCGGTTCTGAAATGGGAACTTGTACGATCACCTCGTCGCGGCTGCCCAGGAAAAGCATGCCAGCACGCCCTCTCCAGAGGAGGAAGCGCCAACCACAATGCTCTGCAAATGTAACAAAGACGCAACAGCTTTTGTAAAGTGGAGGTTATCAAGATGCTGCTGGATATAATGCGGATCGCCTCGGAATATGCCCAGGCATGAGAAGAAGCTGTCTACACCCCATAGAACGCTCACATCATCAGTATTTATACTTACGGTGATATCTTCATCCCCCACTGCACATGCACCAACCTTGACCATTGCGTAAAGAGTTCCGGGTCGTTGTTCTTGCTGCGCAGTTTTCGACAAATAGCCGCACTTAGAAATTCTTCTATCAAGATGACTACATACCAAGAGCTGATTGCCCAGAAAAAACTGCTCGACCAGCAAATCGACGAGGCCCGCAAGCTGGAGTCCAAAGCGGCTCTGGCATCGGTGCAGGAACTGGTCCGGGAGTTTGGCTTCACGGCACAGCAGGTCTTCCCCTGGAAGCCCGATGGCAAGAAGAGCGCCCCCGCCAAGTACCAGGACCCCGAGTCCGGCAAGACCTGGACCGGCCGCGGCAAGCCGCCGAACTGGATCCTGGGCAAGGACCGCACCCTGTTCGAAATCAAGTGAGTCCCTGCCGCGCATGGGCCCGCCCGCACGGCGGCGCACATGCGCGGGCACATGCTCAGAGGTGCGTCATGCAGGCACCACCGCCGTGACCTCGATCTCCACCTTGGCCCGGTCTTCCACCAGATCCGCCACCTCCACCGCCGTCATGGCGGGGAAATGCCGCCCGATCAGTTCGCGGTAGTGCTTTCCAATGGCCGGATAGGCCGCCACGTATTCCTGCTTGTCGGTCACATACCAGGTCATGCGCACGATGTGCTCGGGCCTGGCGCCGCCTTCGGCGAGGATGGCGACGATATTGGCCAGCGCCTGCCGCACCTGTCCGGCAAAGTCGTCCGTCTCGAATTGCTGCTGGCCGTTCCAGCCAATCTGCCCGCCGACGAACACCAGCCGGGAGCCGACCGTCATTTCGGTGAGGATGCCATTGGCATAGCCTCGGGGCGCCAGCCAGTCCGGGGGTTGCAGAGTCTTCATTGCTTCATCCTGTTCTCGTTGAATCCGTAAAACCGTCCTGCGGCACCAGATAGGCCTGCAGGCGCTCGCGCAGATCGGCCGGCAGTGGCGTGGCCTTCATGCTGCGCAAATCCATGGTGACGATGGTCATGCGCGCAGACAGCCGGCGCTGGCCGTCCGGCCCCTCGAAACGCACATCGAACTGGAACGACGCCCCGCCGATGCGGCGCACCTCCAATACCTGGCGCAGCGTGTCGTGCCAGCGGCTGGGCGCCGTGAAATCGCATTGCACCGACACCGTGGGCGTGCCCACCTGGCGCTGTACATGCAGGGTGTGGAATGGCAGGCCCATTCCCCTGTCGAACCATTCCTCGACCAAGTCGTTGACCATTTCGAAATAGCGCGGGTAAAAGACGATGCCGGCCGGATCGCAATGGCGAAACAGCACCTGCACCTGGCTGACGAAGGCGGAGGCCATGGCGCGCGCTCACGGCATCTTGCGCAGCACGAAGCGCTGCAGCTTGCCGGTCTCGGTGCGCGGCAGGGCCGGCACGAAGACAATGGCGCGCGGGTACTTGTAGGGCGCAATGCTGGCCTTGACGAAGGCCTGCAGCGTGGCCGCCATGTCGTCGCCGGCCGCAAAGCCGGGCTTGAGCACCACAAAGGCCTTGACCACCTGGCCGCGCTCGTCGTCGGGTGCGCCGATCACGCCGCATTCGGCCACGGCCTCGTGGCGCAGCAGTGCGTCCTCCACCTCGGGGCCGGCGATGTTGTAGCCGGCCGAGATGATCATGTCGTCATTGCGCGCCTGGTAGAACAGATAGCCGTCGGCGTCGCGCACAAAGGTGTCGCCGGGCAGGTTCCAGCCGTTTTGCACAAAGCGCTTCTGGCGCTCGTCGGCAAGATACCGGCAGCCGGTCGGCCCCTTGATGGCCAGGCGGCCGGGCGTGCCGTCGGGCACGGGCTGCATGTCGTCATCCACCACCTGGGCCACATAGCCGGGCACGACCTTGCCGATGGCGCCCGCGCGCACCTCCTCGGGCGGGCTGGAGACAAAGACGTGGATCAGTTCGGTGCCGCCGATGCCGTCGATCATCTCGATGCCCGTGGCCTGCTTCCACAGCTGGCGCGTGGCGTCCGGCAGGGCCTCGCCGGCCGAGACGCTTTTCCTGAGTGACGACAGGTCGAAGCGCGCTGCCTGCGCCGCCATCTGCCGGTAGAAGGTGGGTGCGGTGAAGACGATGGTGGCGCGGAAATCCTGCACCAGCTGCAGCAGCCCTTCGGGCGTGAGCTTTTCGGCCAGCACGGTGCTGGCGCCCACGCGCAGCGGAAAGCACAGCAGCCCGCCCAGGCCAAAGGTGAAGGCCAGCGGCGGCGTGCCGCAGAAGATGTCGTCCGGGCCCGGCCGGATCACATGGCGCGGGAACAGGTCGCACATGGCCAGCACGTCGCGGTGGAAATGCATGCAGCCCTTGGGCGCGCCCGTGGTGCCGCTGGTGAAGGCGATCAGGCAGACATCGTCCGCCGATGTATCGCAGCAGGCGAAGGTGTCGGGCTTGGCTGCGGCCAGGGCGTCCAACGCATCGGCTGCGCCGTCGTTGAAATACAGCACGCGCGAGAGGTCCGGGCAATGGTGTTCATGGCCGGGCTGCAGGCACAGCTGCACCTCGTCCTTGAGGCGCACATCGCACAGCACGGCCTGCACCCGGGCCTTGGCGATGATCTGCTGCAGCTCCTTGGCACGCAGCAGCGGCATGGTGGGCACCGTCACCAGCCCGGCCTTGATGGCGGCCAGCCAGGAAGCGGCCATCATGGCGTTGTTGGGGCCGCGCAGCAGCAGCCGGTTGCCGGGCACCAGCTGCAGGTCTTCCACCAGCACATGGGCGATGCGGTTGGTCAGCGCCTGCAGTTCGGCATAGGTCATGGCGGCCTGGTCCGCGCCCTGCCTCCAGCGCAGGGCAACGCGCCCGCCCTGGCCGCGCGCCACCATGGCATCGACCAGTTCGGCCGCGCAGTTCAGGCGTTCGGGATAGGCCACGTCCGGCCCGTCGAGCAGGAACTCGGGCCATTGGTCGGGCGGCGGCAGATGGTCCCGGGCGAAAGTATCGATGTGGGCGGAGGCTTGCATGCGATGTTCCCTGGCTTTGCGTTGAATGGGCAGCCTGCCGCTCAGGCCTTGAGCAGCTCGCGCGCGATGATGAGTTTCTGCACCTCGGTCGCGCCCTCGTAGATGCGCAGCGCGCGGATCTCGCGGTACAGCGTCTCCACCGGCATGCCCGAGACCACGCCCGCCCCGCCGAACATCTGCAGCGCACGGTCGATCACGGCCTGGGCCGATTCAGTGGCCGTCATCTTGGCCATGGCCGCCTCGCGCGTGGTGCGCGTCTTCTTCACATCGCGCATCCAGGCGGCCCGGTAGGTCAGCAGGGCCGATGCGTCGATGGCCGTGTCCATGTCACCCAGCGCGGCCTGGGTCAGCTGCAGGTCGCCCAGGGTCTGGCCGAACATGCGGCGTGACTTGGCGCGTGCCAGGCCTTCGTCCAGCGCGCGGCGCGCAAAGCCCAGTGCGGCGGCGGCCACCGAGGCGCGGAAGATGTCCAGCGTCATCATGGCCAGCTTGAAGCCCTGCCCCGGCTCGCCCAGCCGCTGCGACACGGGTATGCGGCAGTTGTCGAAACGGATGGTGGCCAGCGGGTGCGGCGCGATCAGTTCGATGCGCTCGCCAATGGAGAAACCCGGCGTGTCCGCATCGACCACGAAGGCGCTGATGCCGCGCGCCCCCGGCGCCTCGCCCGTGCGGGCGAACACGCAGTAGAAGTCGGCAATGCCGCCGTTGGAGATCCAGGTCTTGGCGCCATTGAGCACATAGTGGTCGCCTTCGAGCCGCGCCTCGCAGGCCATGGCGGCCACGTCGGAGCCGGCATCGGGCTCGGACAGCGCAAAGGCCGCAATGGCCTCGCCACGCGCCACGCGCGGCAGGTAGCGCTGGCGCAGCGCTTCCGACCCCATGAGCGATATCGCACCGCTGCCCAGGCCCTGCATGGCAAAGGCGAAGTCGGCCAGGCCTTCATGGCGGGCCAGGGTCTCGCGCAGGATGCAGACCGCACGCGAGTCCACCTCGGGCAAGGCCCCGCCCCAGGCGCCGCCGGGGCCGGACGGCACGGCATAGCGCAGCCAGCCGGCCTGGCCCAGGGCCTTCACCAGTTGGCGGCAGGCTGCATCGGCATCGTGGTGGTCCACATCGCCCAGGGATTGGGCGCACCAGGCATCGGCCTCATGCGCCAGCGTGCGATGGGCGTCGTCGAAGAAAGGCCAGTCCAGCCAGGAGGAATCACGCATTTCAGTTTCCTTCAAAGACGGGCTTTTGCTTGGCCACGAAGGCCTCGTAGGCGCGGTGGAAGTCGCGCGTCTGCATGCAGATGGCCTGAGCCTCGGCTTCGGCCTCGATGGCCTCGTCCACGCCCATGTTCCATTCCTGGTGCAGCAGCTTCTTGGTCACGCCATGGGCAAAGGTGGGGCCGGCGGCCAGCTGGGCGGCCAGCGCGTGGGCGGCTTCGCCGATCTGCTCGGGGCTGTGCAATGCATTGAAGAAGCCCCAGGCAGCGCCCTCCTCGGCCGTCATGGCGCGGCCCGTGTACAGCAGCTCGGAGGCGCGGCCCTGGCCGATCATGCGCGGCAGCAGCGTGCAGGCGCCCATGTCGGCACCGGCCAGGCCTACGCGGGTGAAGAGAAACGCCGTGCGCGCCGCGGGCGTGCCCAGGCGCATGTCGGCCGCCAGCGCGACCATGGCGCCCGCGCCCGCGCAGATGCCGTCCACGGCCGCCACGATGGGCTGCGGGCAGGCGCGCATGGCCTTGATCAGGTCGCCCGTCATGCGCGTGAAGTCCAGCAGCTCGGGCATGCTCATCTTGGTGAGCGGGCCGATGATCTCGTGCACATCGCCGCCCGAGCAGAAATTGCCGCCCGCGCCCGTGACCACCACGGCCTTGATGTCGGTGGCATAGACCAGGGCGCGGAACAGGTCTCGCAGCTCGGCATAGGAGCCGAAGGTCAGCGGGTTCTTGCGCTCGGGCCGGTTCAGGGTGATGGTGCCGATCTTGCCGTCGGCCGATACCTGCCACACAAAGGTCCTGGCCTCGTAGCCGGCCAGGGGGCGCTTGTGGTGCTTCATGCTGTGTTCTTCGGGCTGGGTGCTCATGGTGTCTCCATCAAGAATTCAGAAAACGGGGGTGGACCGGGTTCAGCCGGTCATCACCTCGCCGCCATCGACGGCAATGGACTGGCCGTTGACCGAGGCGGACGCCGGCAGGGCCAGCCAGGCCACGGTCTCGGCCACTTCCTCGGGCTGGACCAGGCGGCCCTGCGGGTTGCGTTCGGCCAGCCTGGCGCGGGCCTCATCCGCCGTCATGCCGGTCTTGTCCACGATGTTGGCCACGGCGCCGCGCACGATGTCGGTCTCGGTGTAGCCGGGGCAGACGGCGTTCACCGTCACGCCCTTGCCTGCGGTCTCCAGCGCCAGCGAGCGCGTGAGGCCGATCACGCCATGCTTGGCCGCGCAATAGGCGCTGACATAGGCATAGCCGATCAGCCCCGCCGTGCTGGCCACATTGATGATGCGGCCCCAGCGCGCAGCCAGCATGCCCGGCAGCGCGGCCTGCATGCAGTGGAAGGTGCCTGTGAGATTGACGGCCAGCATCGCCTGCCACAGTGCGGCATCGGTGCGCTCGAACTTCTGGCTGCTGGCCTGGCCTGCGTTGTTGACCAGCACCTGCACGGGGCCGAAGGCCGCCTCGGCCTGCGCGAAGGCCTGGCGCACCGAGGCCTCGTCGGCAATATCCGCCTGCACGGACTGCACCATCTGTGCTGCCGGTGCCGTGCCGCCCAGCTCGCGCACGGCAGCCTCCAGCGCTGCACCATCGCGTCCCAGCAGCGTGACCCGCGCGCCGCGCGCCAGCAGCGCCCGCGCGCAGGCCAGGCCTATGCCGCGCGCCCCGCCCGTCACCAGGGCATGGCGCCCTTCAAGAAGATTCAAAGATATGGTCATTTCAATCACCCGTGGCGATGCGAGCCACCCGCAACCTATGAAACCGGCGCGCCACACAGCGAGGGACGCCGAGGAAGGGCCGCCCCGCACCGACGGTGTCGTCCCCCTCCCGCGAAGCGAGAGAGGGGGAAGGCGCGAAGCGACTCAGGGGGTGTAGTTTCATTTCGCGTCCAACTGCGCCATGGCGGCGGCGCGTTCGAAGTTGGTTTCCAACTGGCGCTTGCCGGGCTGGTACTGCGGCGGCCAGTCCACATCGTGGGCGCCCAGGCGTGCGGCCTCGCGCAGCGTCCAGGCGGCATCGGCCAGGTGCGGACGCGCCAGCGCGCACAGGTCGGCCCGGCCCGAGGCGATGATGGCGTTGGCATGGTCGGCCTCGAAGATGGCGCCCACGGCAATGGTCGGTATGCCGGCCTCGTTGCGCACGCGGTCGGCAAACGGCGTCTGGTACATGCGGCCGTACACCGGCTTCTGGTCGGGGCTGACCTGGCCCGAGGAGCAGTCGATCATGTCGGCGCCCGCCGCCTTGAAGCGGCGTGCGATCTCCACCGCATCGTCGGGCGTGATGCCGCCCTCCACCCAGTCATGGGCCGAGATGCGCACCGACATGGGCCGGTCCTGCGGCCAGGCTGCACGCACCGACTTGAACACCTCCAGCGGAAAGCGCAGGCGGTTGTCCAGGCTGCCGCCGTATTCGTCGTCGCGCCGGTTGGTCAGCGGCGAGATGAAGCTGGACAGCAGATAGCCGTGGGCGCAGTGCAGCTCCAGCCAGTCGAATCCCGCTGCCGCGGCGCGCCGCGTGGCGGCCACGAAGTCCTCGCGCACGCGGTCCATGTCGGCGCGGGTCATGGCGCGGGGCACTTGCGAGAGCCCCTCCAAGTACGGCAGTGCCGACGCCGACAGCAGCGGCCAGTTGCCCTGCTCCAGCGGATGGTCGATCTGCTGCCAGCCCAGTTGGGTGGAACCCTTGCGGCCCGCATGCCCCAGTTGCATACCAATGTGCGCCCCGCCCTGCGCGTGCACAAAATCAACGATGCGCCCAAAGGCCTGCGCCTGCTCGTCGTTCCACAGCCCGGGGCAGCCGGGCGTGATGCGCGCGTCGGGCGAGGTGCAGGTCATCTCCACCATCACCAGGCCCGCGCCGCCCATGGCGCGCGCGCCCAGGTGCACCAGGTGGAAGTCGCCAGGCACGCCGTCGGTGCAGGAATACATGGCCATGGGCGAGACCACGATGCGGTTCTTCAGCCGCAGGCCGCGCGCCTGGTAGGGCGTGAGCATGGGCATGGGCGGGCGGCGGCCTTCGGGCACGGTCTCGCCCGCATGCTCGGCAATCCAGCGCTCGAAGCCCTGCAGCCAGGCGGCATCGCGCAGGCGCAGGTTCTCGTGCGAGATGCGCTGCGAGCGCGTCAGCAGCGAATAGGCGAACTGCTCCGGCTCCAGGCCCGCATAGCGCTCCACGTTCTCGAACCATTCCGTGGAATTGCGCGCCGCGTTCTGGATCTTGAGCACCTCCACGCTGCGCACCTCCTCGTAGTGGCGCAGGCCGGCCTCGATGCCCCCCGCAGACCGCAGGCTGCGTGCCAGCTCGATCGCATCCTCCAGCGCCAGCTTGGTGCCCGAGCCAATCGAGAAATGCGCTGTGTGCGCCGCATCGCCCATCAGCACCACGGGCACGCTGCGCGGGCCGCGCGGCGTGTCCAGCGCATTCCAGTGCACCCAGGTATTGCAGATCACGCGCGGAAAGCGGATCCAGATGGCCGAGCCGCGCAGGTGCGTGGCATTGCTGACCAGGGCATGGCCGTCCAGCCAGGGGGCGAACAGTTTTTCGCAATAGGCAATGCCCTCTTGCTGGCTCATCTGCTCTATGCCGGCGGCCTGCCAGGTCTCCTCGGGCGTCTCCACGATGAAGGTGGACATGCCGTCTTCATAGCGGTAGGCATGGGCCTGGAACCAGCCGTGCTCGGTCTGCACGAAGGCGAAGGTGAAGGCATCGAACACCTTGGTCGTGCCCAGCCACACGAAGCGGCAGCGGCGCTGGTCGATATCGGGCCGAAAGGTATCGGCATAGCGCGTGCGCACCTGGCTGTTGATGCCGTCCGAGGCGATGACCAGGTCGGCGTCGTACTCGCGCGCCATCGCCTGGTCGTCCTGCACGAAGTTCTCGAACACCAGCTTCACGCCCACGTCCTCGCAGCGCGCCTGCAGGATGTTGAGCAGCTTCTTGCGGCCTATGCCGATGAAGCCATGGCCGCTGCTGCGCAGGCTCCGTCCCTTGAAGTGGATGTCGATATCGTCCCAGTGGTTGAAGGCGTCACCAATCGTGCGGGCCGACACCGGATCGGCCTCGCGCAGGTTGTCCATGGTGGCGTCCGAGAACACCACGCCCCAGCCAAAGGTGTCGTAGGGCCGGTTGCGCTCCACCACCGTGACCTCGTTGGCGGGGTCCTGCAGCTTCATCAGCAGGCCGAAGTACAGGCCGGCGGGACCTCCACCGATACAGACGATCTTCATACCGCAAACCCTTTTCTCGACGGGCGGCAGGCGCCCCAGGTTCAGCAACAGTGCCCAATCACTTTAGGCCTGAATAGTTTAGGTTTGAAATATATGGACAAACCGCCACCACGGACATGGGGAGAACACGGATATGCCACCGGCTCCCGTTACGATGCCCGCTCACCAGGAGACACCCGCTTGGAAAAATACCGCTTCAATGTCTTTGGCCGCATCATCGCCATCGAACGGGCAGACGCCCACTGGCGCTGCTTCAACGTGGGCGAGGACGGCAAGCGTGCCCCTGCCCTGCTGGCCATCCCCGCCGACGTGACCCACGCCGAACTGGCCCAGTACCTGTACGACATCTATCACGAGAGCGCAGCCGCATCGGACCAGGACATCTTCGAGATCACCCCCGGCACCACCATCCCCTCACCCAGGAGTCCCTCTTGACCCAGCAAACCGAAGTCCGCGAACTGAAGCCGGGCCTCACCCCCTTTCCCGCCGCCGCCGACATCTTTGTGGCCGACCAGCCCTGGCTGGCCGAGCACCTGCTGCCGCTGATCTCCATCGACCTGGGCCTGGTGCGGCCCGAACTGGCCGGCACCGTGGTCCACATGCTGTGCCCCGTCGAGCCCTTCGAGGGCTGCATAGGCGATGAGACCGAAGCCCACCACAACGCCTTCACCGCCCCCAACTGGTTTGCGCTGGAACTGACGCCCGACAACCGCTACCGCTTCCTGGGCAACGAAGGCTTCTTCCAGCGCGCGCCGCAGCATGGCGGCCAGTTCACCAAAGACGCCTACGCCTGCGAGCACACCGACGAAATGCTGGCCAGCCACGCCAAGGCCAGTGCCTACTACGCCGAGCACGGCCGCCTGGCCAGCTACTCGCGCTACGGCAAGGGCGAGCCCGTGGAGCAGGACTACCTGGACAGCCTGGGCGGCGGCATCTGGTACGGCAACTGGACCAGCCACCCGCCCATTCCCCCGGCCTTTCAGCTGGACAAGGCGGAGAACGCCGGCATGGGCGATGAACTTGAAGACGACGGCATCCGCATCACGCGCGACGGCAAGCCCTTCTTCCACGTGGCCAACGTGGCCGGCTACAACTGGTGCGCCACGGGCGCGGACAGCATCCTGCTGTTCTACGAGCCGGAAAGCCGCACGGCGCTGTTCACCTTCGACTGGACCTGAGCCGGCCGAGCAGCGCCGCTCAGACGCGGCCCTGCTCGGGCGTGACGATCAGATGCGCCAGCAGCGGGCGGATGCGATCGTCCTGGTAGTAGCCGCCGTACTCCGTGTAGCGCAGAAAGGCGGCATTGCAATGGTGGCAGCGCCAGAGCGTGCAGCGGTTGTACGGGTGCCAGCCCAGGGCGATGGGAGCATCCGGCGACCACTGGTTCGTGCCCTGTGGGTGGTATTCATCAAGCAATTCCCGTGTCTCCGGCGTGCCCAGCGCACCAACCTGCTGCAGATGCGAAGTCTTGTCCGCCCCCGACAAGGACTCCCAGCCCGACCTCCACAGCACAGCGCAGTCCGTGCATCGCTGCTGCTCGGCCGCCGCTGCGGCGAAGGCTCTCAATTCGGGTTCGGGAAGGGGGATTGAAGTTGTCATGGAACGGTGCCTTGGTTTCCATGGATTGTCCGGCAGGTTTGGGGGCGGGCTACCAGTGGAAAACATCTTGTTGTTCCACGAACCTGGCAACGCTACGGTACTCTTCACCATCGACTGGACATCACGATCAGCCATGGCCTTGCCCCGGCTAGTCGGCTGGCAGGCATGCCAGTGTCAATCCAGCGGCTCGGGGCAGCCAGCGGCGTTGCTCTCCTCCAGACAATCGAACGCCCTTTCGGCACAGGCCACCACCCTCGTCCATTCGCCAACTTGCATGTAGAAGCTGTCCGGCATGTCCGTGCCGTACGCCTCAAAGACGGCATTGATGGCATCCACCAATTGCCCCATCAGTGCTGCCTCCTGCCCATCGAGAAGAATTTCACCGATCGCCATACGAGCATCACTGCCAAGATCCGTATCGTCAAAAATAAAATGTATGGCCCAATCAAGATGGTCGTATTGAACGTCTGCAGGGAAATCATGATTCACCCAGACTTTCATTTGATAATTCAAATCCTTGAATTTCCTCAGATATCCTAGCAGCTCCATCCTCATTTCAGGATATTTCAAGCGAGGCATCTCAATATCATCCTGTCCTGCTCCCTGTCGATTGTGAGTAGCACTAGGCTCGTAGCCAAGTCCAAACCACCGTTGCTTCATCAAACGGTGCAAGACCTAATATCCCCATCGCATCACCTGCGCGTTTGTAGACAAACCTGTGCGGCGCATCTGCCAGTATGTGGGCTCGGGGATGGTCAGAAGGCAGTCGCCCCTCCCAGATGCCGGATTCGGGTGTTCTTGCTCCAGAGCGGCAAGTCAATGATCTGCGTGTAGGCGTTTCAACAGGCACTGCACTGGCTTGCTCAGGTTGCGGAATAGGCGCCGCTTCCCGCCATTCTCCAGAATGCACCAGGCTGAAAGTACTCAGCCTGTTTTGTTGATCGAAGGTGGCCACTACACCCCATGTCTGCCCTCCCTTTCCTTCGATGGGGAAGCACAGCATGGGGTGCATATGCATCACTTCGTCGGGAGAAGGACTCAACAACTGCATCAAGCTCTCTGGTTCAATGTCTCTAGGCTTGGTGTTTTGAAACCAAGGGCCCTGCCAGGAATATGCATCCAAAGTAAAACTCTGCAGCCCCCATTTCAAACTCTCTTCAGTAGCCGTTGGATTCAGACATTGCACGGCAAGTGTCAATCCATTTTCTGCAGAACTGAAATGATAAATACTTTCGCTCAGGTGTTGAAAAATAACATCTGAAGGAACATTTTCCAAATCAGGCAGGAGGAGCAGCCATTCCAGGCGACTCTGGGTACCAAGCTGCTCGGTGAGAGCTTTTGGTAAGTCAGAGATTCTTCCATTCATAAGATTGCCGTTTTCATTGGATTATGAACTAGAGAAGATAGAAAGCAATAATATTTATCAAATACTATTTAACCAACAACCAAAAACCATGTCATAGTCAATGATAATTGGATTTTTAATCGGAATAAACATATTAACCTTAATGGCTATTTTCAGAAAATTAAACCTCAATTATTCTAGACACAAATAAATCCCATCCATTAGCCAATATTTCTTCATAGCTAGGGTCTTCTGAATTCCCATCTAGATCAATAAACATGCGATTTTTTTCAGCAACTTCTTCAATTGAATTCCACGCAGCAAAGCATTCACTACAATACAAATAAAGTTTTCCCGTATCTGTATTTTTCGAGATAATTAATTTATCTTGCCTGCAATTTGGACATTCAATGGTTTCGAATATTTTCATAATTCACTCCGGATATGCCGTTATTAATTCATTTGTTCCTGGTCGAACCGATATTCTAATACTGTTTAACGGCGCCCCTGTTCCTAAGGAACCACCTTCGTGACCAACAACTCTTCCCATTGGAACGGACAATTGCCCATTTGCATCAGGCTTAAGCCCAGACTTATCAGCCAACTGCCATGCTTCGTCTGCCAATTTAACACCATCCTCATTAAATACGCCATGCTTTTCTTTTGTTAAATCATTTTTGTTGTGACGTCGGACATGGTCCTCTCTTTTCTCCCCTTTGTATTTTCCCTTTTTTGGAACTACCGCATTCCAATCTAATTGTGTTGCTTGTTTTTTTATAACAACGCCAAATTCATAGCGCGGGCGGGGAACTCCTTTCGTTGACACCGACGGCACATTTGGAAAAGGCCTCGTCCTAATCACCCCGCCACGTGCAGCAGGCACACCAGCAACGCCCGCCAAATCCAACCCCACCTGCCCCATGCTCTCCACAACAGGCTCGGGCGCACCAGCCATCCTGGCCAGCGCAGCAGGTGCGCCAAACACAGGCCCTAAAAACAGGATGCCCAAATTGTTGGCCGCTGTGCGTCGCCGCTCGTCCTCTGCAGGATCCCACGCCCTCATCTCGGGCTGCCTGGGTTTGGCCCAGTCAGGCTCATGCCCGGGCGCCCAGCAGGTGTACAGCCTGGCCTGGGTCACATTGGGCACAAGGCTGACCGCCAGGGACTCTCTGGCCCAGGGCATAGGCTTGCCCGAGTTCGGGTTGAGTCCATAGGGATTCAGTACATCACTTTTACCGGTTTCATCAGCCATGCCAAGCCCTCACCGCTTGCAGTTCATGAACACCCGGTCCAGATGCCGCGAGACGGGACGCCCTTCTGCAAACACAGTGGGGCTGCCTTCCTTCACCCAGACATGTCCCGCGCCTTCGGAAACACTGGAGCTCACACCGCTGCCAGCATCGCCCTCCACGCCTTGGACGATGCTGTCCAGCATCAGTACCGGCACCCCTCTGGCAAAGACTGTCTTGGCGTAGAGGGCAAGTTCGTGGTCGAGCGTGCGGCTGATGTCAAAGGGGATGACGTCATCTCCTACCTCGCACCAGTCGGGCTCGCTGTTGATGGCCACCCATTGGGACTCGCGATTGGCTATGTGCTTGTCAGCCATGGATGCCCTTTCATTTGCGCGGGGCCGTTTTGGCCGTGACGGTGTCCTGAACGGCCATGTCAATCCGCACCTGCTGCGTCTGCATGGCCTGGTTCATGGTCAGGCGCCATGTCATGTAAAGGCGCCTCGCATCCAAATCCAGCTCGACGGTGTCCAGATTCATGGGCTGGAGCGCAAAGGCACCTTGCGAACCTTGCCCGCTGGCGGTGATGCTCCAGCCGGGAAGGTCGCAGTACAGGGGCTTGTCTGCGGTCAGGCCCAGCACCTGGATGGATTCCTGACCTGTCCAATAAGGCTCGAAGATCCAATCGGGATGGGCGGCCTGCAAGAAGCGGGGATTGAAGTCGGCGGGGTAGTCCGCCGTCTGGTTGCGCCGCAGGTCCTCTTTCCACTTCTCGTCATAGGTTCCTGCATGACGTTTGCGGCTGCCCCAGGTACGGGCGATAGGTCCCAATGCGGGTATGGCAATGGATTTGTCTACAGCGGACAGGGGATTGGCAGCGAGCTCTATCCGGGCGGCGGGATAGTGCACCTCCTTGTCCATGCGGTGCACTGGAAGGTGGCCTCGGCCTACGGGGTTGAGGTCATGCCTGATCCAGCCATCTCCCTGCTGGTAGCTGCCGCCGTAGGCCAACTCATAGCGCAGCTCCACGTGTTCGCAAGGCTTGGGAGCACTAAGATGCCAGCCCTTGAGCAGGCTCCACTGCCAATGCCGCTCGCCATGCAGAAACATGGTTTGCTTGCGGGTTGCGCCATGGCTCTTGATGGTGACTTCTGCTGCCCAGCTACTGGCCCCAGCTGATGCGGGTCGTGCCGCTCCGCTGATCAGGAAGTCGGTGGCGATCTTGTGCAGCAGCACGTCGCCCGTTTTTTGCAAGGATGCGTATGCATCGCGGCTGAACTCACGGGGCTGGTCCGCCATGTGAATGGGCGGTACCTCACCTTGGGGAGCCGGCGCCAGGCACAGGCCTCGCTTGTCTTGCACGAGTTGGCAGGCTGCCTTGACGATGAGCACGTCATACATGCGCTTGCCCGGGCCCATTTTTTCGAAGGCGAACCATTCGAAGGGCGTGTAGTTATCCACCTGCTGCAGTTGCATGACGGCACTCAGTTCAGGTCAATCCGCTCGGAGCTGACCTGCACGTGCTCGCTTCCGTCGAGCGTGATCAGCTTGCCGTTGAGGTTGACCGTGCCATCGCTTTTCATTTCCAGCACGCTCTTACCGACCTTGAGCGTGATGCTGTCGGGCTGCATTGCGATGCTGGACTCGCTGCCTTGCGCCGCGCCGCCGGAATCAGAGGAGCCCACGATGTTCATCGCCATGCCTGGCGTTGCACCGCCACCGCCGCTCCCACCACCACCAACGGTGAGCGTGTACTTGCCGCCGACCTTGGTGTCCTTGCTCTGGCCGATGGTGGCGCTCTGGCTCATGCCCACTGTGGTCACCATCATCATGCCCACATTGAGGTTGTAGGCCATGCCGATGTTGGTCATGCGAGCCACGCCGATGTTTTCCATCTTGCCTATGCCCACGTTGTACATATTCATCAGGCCGATGGTTTCGGTCTTTATTTTTCCGACACTGATCTTCCATTGGCTGCCAATGGAGTCGGTCTCAGTCACCCCAACGGTCTTGCTGCGGTTCTTGCCGATGGAGATGTTCTCGTCGATGCCGACATCCTCGTTGCGGTTGTCCCCGATGCTGATCTTCTCGTCGTGGTCCACCCGCTCCGTGCGGTTGTTGTGCACGGTGATGGTCTCGTCGCGGTCCACGGTCTCGGTGCGGTCGCGGTGGATGACGCTGGTCTCGTCCCGGTCGATGGTCTTGCGCCGGTCGTTGCCCACCCATTTGTCCTCGTCGTTCTCGACTTCGGTGAGCTGGTCCTTTTGCGCATGCAGCCACAGCTGTTCTTGCCCGGCCTTGTCCTCGAAGCGGATGGCGTTGGCGTCGCCCGGGCCGTTCTTCATGCCCGCGCCTGCGGCACCGCCCTTGCTCGA